>CAWDNM010000010.1:0-6294 GCA_963803785.1 uncultured Coriobacteriia bacterium | reverse complement strand
CTCGCACACTACCTTGACAGACATACTACTGTGCGGCACGATGTGCCTCGAAGGAGGTGCGACGTGACAGTAGATGCGCCCATCAGCAGTGACCTGATCCGCGGCCACATCGACACCATCGTGCTGGGCCTGCTCAACGGGCAGGACCGCTACGGCTACGAGATCGTGAAGCAGGTCGGAGTGCTCTCCGACGGCAAGTACGAACTCAAGGAGCCCACGCTCTACTCGGCGTTTCGACGCATGGAGGGGAGCGGGACTGATCAGCTCGTACTGGGGCGAGGAGTCCCAGGGCGGACGCCGCAAGTACTACCGCATCGCGCCCGAGGGCCGCGAGACCTACCTACGCAACCTCGAGGACTGGAAACGTGCCCGCACGCTCATCGACCGGCTCGTGTCCGGCGAAGCCGAGAAGGAGTGACCATGGAAGCCATCAAGTACTACGTGAAGGGCGCGTTCGTGGGAGTCGCCGAGACGCCCGAGATGCTCGAGCAGCAAGAGGAGCTCATCGCCGATCTCACCGCCAAGGTCGCCGACCTCGTGGCCGACGGTCGTTCCGAGGAAGAGGCGCTGGGCATGGCCATCGCATCGATGGGCGACCTGAGCGGACTCGTGAAGGAGTTCGCCACCGACGAGAGCGTGCCACGCCGGGCCGCCCGCGCTCCCGCCACCACCGAGGTCTACGCGGCGCGGCTGCGGTTGCACGTGGTCGCTCTTGCGGCCGGCGGAGCGATTGCGGTGCTGTTCGTGCTGTCGGTGATGGGCGCGTTCGCGGGCTCGCGGCCGGCACGGCGCTGGCGGTCGACGTGCTGCTCGGGCTGACCGCGGTGGCTGGATCGGATTCGAGCTGTGGCGATTCCACCAGGATCCCGACGCTGTCGAGACGATCGAAGTCGTGACGCCGGGGCTGCGCAAGCGAGTCCTGCAGTGGGTCGCGGTGTGCGGTGTCGCGCTGGTGTTCAACGCCATCACGGGCGACGACTTCTGGGCGTGGACGGTGTGGGTCGGCGCCGCAGCGTGGCCGGCGAGCGTCTACGTGCAGCGACAGCTTCTGGAGCGCGGGAAGTTCCTGCACCCCAAGGTCGAGGCTCCCGCGGCGGTGCCAGCCGAGGCGATCGCCTGCGCGGCGCAGGGTGCGTGCGCGTAGGGGCGGGCGGAGCCGGAGGCTGCGAGAGGCCGTAGCCGTGTCCGCGGTGGCGATTCCCCGCCGCGTCAGGTAACGCTATAACGTCTTGACGTCATAGCGTTCTCGGTCGTAGTATCAGGCCGAGGTGATCATCATGGCCGAGACCCGACGCACCACCATCTACCTTGAGCCGGACCTGCACCGAGCGCTGCGACTCAAGGCGATCGAGACCGACACCAGCATCTCCGATCTGGTCAACGATGCCGTTCGCGAGACGCTCCTCGAAGACGCCGAGGACCTCGCCGCCATTGAGGAGCGAGCCGCCGAGGCAACCGTGCCTTACGGCGAGTTCGTGCAGTCCCTTCTGCGCGACGGGAAGCTCTAGGGCGCATGGCGTACTCGATCGAGATCAAGCTCACCGCTGCTCGAGAGATCGAGGCAATCCCGCGTGCAGACCGCCGCAGGGTGGTCGAACGCATCGGCCGGCTTGCCGAGGACCCGAGACCCCGCGGCTGCGAGAAGCTCGCGGGCGGGGAGCACTATCGGGTGCGGCAGGGCGACTATCGCATCATCTACACGGTCGAGGACGAGCGCCTGGTCGTGTGGGTAGTGAAGGTCGGTCACCGCCGAGACGTGTACCGCCGTCTGCCCCTAAGGAGCCCCATGCCCTCGCGCATCGCACTCGTCACCACCGACGACCCGGTTCTGCTCGAGCACGAGTTCGACCTCGAGCCGTTGCTCGCCGAGTTCGCCCGCCGAGATATCCCCGCCGATGCGCCCGTCTGGCACGACCCGAGCGTGGACTGGAGCCGCTTCGACCTCATCGTGATGCGCAGCCCGTGGGACTACTCGGCGCGGACTGCCGAGTTCCTCGCGTGGCTCGACTCGCTTCCCGCTGGCCGCGTGCTCAACCCGCCCGCGCTCATCCGCTGGAACTTCGACAAACGCTACCTGCTCGACCTCGAGGCGCACGGCGTCACCATCGTCCCCACGATCGTCGCCTCCACACTCGCCGAGGTCCGCGCCGCCGCCGAGAAGATCGGCGGGCGCGTCGTGGTGAAGCCCAACATCGGTGCGGGCTCGTGGGGTGCGCACCTGACCCGCGCGGACGACCCCAGGCTCGCCGAGTACGTAGCCGAGGTGCTCGACTCGGACAAGCTCGTGCTCGTCGAGCCGGAGATCCCGGAGATCACGGCCGGGGGCGAGCACGGCCTGCTGTTCTTCGACGGCGAGTACTCCCACGCGATCACGAAGGGCCCCATTCTCGCCGATGACGGCGGCTACCTGGGGGGAGAGTACAGCGAGGACATCACGCCGGTGACGCCGAGTGAGGCCGAGATCGATCTCGCGTGGCGGTGCAGCCGAGCGATCGCCCAGATCGCCGAGAAGCGAGGGTTCGCCAGCGCCGACGCGACCACGCCGCTGTACGCGCGATACGACATCGTGACGGGCGCCGACGGGCCGATGGTGATCGAGGCCGAGCTGTTCGAGCCGAGCTACTTCGTGGAGACGGCGCCGGGGAGTGTGGAGCGCGTGGTGGACGCGATGGTGGGGCGGCTTGGAGCCTAGAACCAGGTCTCGAGACGGTTCGCCGCCGGCGATTGCCGCGCCCGAGGCCGACCAGATCAGGGAGTCGGACGGCACCTGGAGGCGGGTAGCGTCGTGCCGTCGTTGACCATGTCAGACCACGGTACTACCATGAGTACGACCAAGAATCCTACCACTTGGAGCACCGATGTCAGTGGAGAAACTGAGCGTATCGCTCCCGGACGTCCTCGCGGGCCGCATTGACGAGCTGGCTGAACTCGACGGCGTCTCGAGAAGCGCCGTGATCCAGGAGGCCGCAGCGCAGTATGTCGCGTCGCGCGACGCGGTCGTGCGCGAGGTCCGGCGACGTGCCGGGGTGGACGATGCGCTCGCTGGTTTCGACGAGATCGCGGCGTGCTGGGGAGCCGACGACCGCTCGGGGATTGAGTACCTGGCCGACGTGCGTGGCGAGTCGACGGCAGAGTGGCCCGCGGGTGAGGTGGGCAGCGGGCGTGGCTGAGCCGGCGACACTCGTGCTCGACTCCTCCGTTGGCGTGAAATGGATCAAGCCCGAATCAGGTCATGCCGAGGCGCTCGATCTGCTCCGTTCCCACCGCGACGGTTCGGCTCGGATCGTGGTCGCTGCGCACTTCATGCACGAGGTCGTTGCGGTCTCGGTTCGGCACGGCGGCCCCGGGCTCGGCCGGTCAACGTGGTGCGCTCTCTCATCGGCGGGGCTGACGGTGATTCAGCTTGACGACCGACTCGCGCGAGCGGCGTTCGATCAGTGCGAGTTGCTCAGTTGCACGTTCTATGATGCGCTGGCTCCGGCGATCGCGACGGAACTCGGCGGGACGTTGTGTTCGTCGGACTCACGGGCGCATTCGCGAGTGGAGGGCGTGCGGCTCGTGTGAGGCGGGCAGGGCCAGCGGGATTGCGTCATGATGGATTGGCACCACAGCGGACGACCGATGTGATGAAACTGAACAGGAGCGACCACCGATGATCCCTCGCTACTCACGTCCCGAGATGGCCCGCATATGGGACCTCGAGAACAAGTTCGCGATCTGGCAGGAGATCGAGGTGCTCGCGTGCGAGGCGCAGGCCGAGCTGGGCCAGGCCGGCATCACGCCGACGAGGCCGCGCACATCCGCGCGACCGCCGCGTTCGAGGTCGAGCGCATCGACGAGCTCGAAGCCGTCACCAACCACGACGTCATCGCGTTCCTCACCAACATGGCCGAGCACATCGACGCCGGTCTCGGCGAGGACGACCCCAAGCCGAGCCGCTGGGTGCACTACGGCATGACGAGCTCGGACCTGGGCGACACGGCGCTGTGCTACCAGATGATGCAGGCGACCGACATCCTCATCGCCGACGTCCGGCGCGCTGGGCGAGATCTGCAAGCGCCGCGCGCTCGAGGAGCGCGACACGCTGTGCGTGGGCCGCACGCACGGCATCCACGCCGAGCCCATGACGATGGGCATGAAGTTCGGCCGCTGGGCGTTCGCGTGGAAGCGCGCGCTGGACCGGCTCGAGCGCACCCGCGAGAACGTCGCGGTGGGCGCGATCTCCGGCGCCGTGGGCAGCTACTCCAACATCGACCCGTTCGTCGAACAGTACGTGTGCGAGAAGCTCGGCCTGACCCCCGAACCGATGTCGACCCAGGTCATCCCGCGCGACCGCCACGCGCAGTTCCTCGCCGTGCTCGCGACCGTCGCCGCCACCGCCGAGGAGATCGCGACCGAGGTCCGCGCGCTGCAGAAGTCCGACACCCTCGAAGCCGAGGAGCCGTTCGCCAAGGGCCAGAAGGGCTCCTCGGCGATGCCGCACAAGCGCAACCCGATCACCGCCGAGCGCGTCTGCGGCCTCGCGCGCGTGATCAAGGCCAACGCGCAGGTGGGCTTCGACAACGTGGCGCTGTGGCACGAGCGCGACATCAGCCACTCGTCGGCCGAGCGCGTCGTGCTCGCCGACTCGACGATCGGGCTCGACTACATCCTGGGCAAGCTCGAGTGGATCCTCGACGGGATGGTGCTCTATCCCGAGCGCATGATGGCGAACCTCGAGTCCACGCGCGGACTCATCTACTCGAGCCGCGTGCTGCTCGCGCTCGTCGACTCGGGCATGACGCGCGAGGACGCGTACGCCGTGGTGCAGGGTGCGGCGATGAAGGTCTGGGCCGACATCCAGGACGCGGTGCCGGGTCCGGGATTCCGAGACTACCTCGAGTCGAGCGCAGCGGTGCACGGCGAGTTCCCGCTCGACTTCGGGCAGCTCGAAGAGTGCTTCGACCCGCGCAGTTTCCTTACGCGTACCGGCGTGCTGTTCGATCGGGTGCAGGGGCTGGAGTTCTAGGTTGAGCCCCGTCCTCACCGGTGCCGTCGTCGGCATCCTGCTCGCGGCGACGCTCTACTCGGTCGCCGTCTTCGCCGAGCGGCGCGCGGGCGTGTTGCGGCCGTGGCATCTCGTCGTGTTCTGGGTGGGCTTCGCGGTCGACACCACCGCGACCACACTCATGAGCATGATCACCGGCGGCATCGCGATGGACATCCACGGGATTCTCGGAGTAAGCGCGATTCTCATCATGTTCGTGCACTCGGTGTGGGCGACGGTCGTGCTGGTGCGCAAGGACGATGCGGCCGCTCGGAAGTTCCACACGTTCAGCCTGGCGGTGTGGGCGCTGTGGATGGTCACGCTCGTCACCGGTTTCGCGCTGTCGCTGCCCAAGGTGATGGGGTAGGGCTAGTCGTCCGGCCCCTGCTTGCGCGGGCTCAGTCGCGGCGCTATGCTCTGGTCACGGTTTGAAACAGTTGCAGACGAGGTGATTCCCGTGGCACGAACTGCGACCACCATCGGCTTCTCGGTGCCACCTGAGCTGGCCGCAGAGGTCGAACGGATGGCACAGCTTGAGGGCCGTACGAAGAGCGAGCTCTTTCGCGAGATGGTGCGGGTCTATCGGCGGGAACGTGAGCTGGCCGTCTTCGAGGATCTGGCGGCCTACGGACGCGAACGGGCACGTGCGGCCGGTGCGATGACCGAGGCCGATATCGAGCAACTCATACATGAGGCCAGAGGTGGGTAGGGTCGTTCTCGACACGAACGTCTACATCTCTGCGTATGGGTTCGGTGGCAAGCCGGCACAGGTGATGCGTGCCGCGATCCTTGGCGAGTTCGAACTCGTGACCTCGCCTTCAATCCTGACCGAGGTCGCCGACAAGCTCGAGTCAGTACTGAGCTTCGACCGTGCGCACACCGCGGACGTGGTGCGGCAAATCGCCCGAGTGGCGACCGTGGTGCGCCCGGTGCGTCGCGTTGCCGTCGTCGCCGATGACGCAGACAACCGCATTCTAGAGGCCGCGTTCGAGTCGGGAGCCGGCATCATCGTGTCTGGCGATCGTCACCTGCTGGCCCTGGGGGAGTGGGAGAGCATCCGCGTGGTGCGGGTTGCCGAGTTCCTCGGCGGGTAGGCGTGCGTCACGCTGACCAGTGCCCTTGCGTGAGCGGCGCGCAGCTTGCTACCACCACGAGGCAGGCGCCCGCATTCACTGATCGGAGCAACCTCTGCGACCGCGCGACCCATACCCCCGCCGGCGCTCGGGATTCTGGGCCCTCGTCGACGGGCTGGGGATCCTGCTGATCAT
>CAWDNM010000009.1:0-98421 GCA_963803785.1 uncultured Coriobacteriia bacterium | reverse complement strand
TGGGCGTAGGTGAATTGAGGAAGGCTGCTCCTAGTACGAGAGGACCGGAGCGGACGAACCTCTGGTGTACCAGTTGTCGACCAACGGCACCGCTGGTTAGCTACGTTCGGTCGGGATAACCGCTGAAAGCATCTAAGCGGGAAGCCCATTCCAAGATGAGTTCACCCACTGGGTTAACCAGGTAAGGCTCGTCGTAGACTACGACGTTGATAGGCTGCAGGTGTAAGCACAGCAATGTGTTCAGCCGAGCAGTACTAATAGGCCGAGGTCTTGATCTCATTCGTGTGACTTTCAAGCGCTATGCAGCATTCAGGGTAGCCGGCGATCTCCCATGCCGTGCGCCTTGACATGGAGCATATTGATGCTCCGACGTGCGAGAGCCGTCGGATGCGCTTAGTGGTTATGGCGGAGGGGGTACACCCGATCCCATTCCGAACTCGGTAGTTAAGCCCTCCAGCGCCGATGGTACTGGGCTGTAAAGGCCTGGGAGAGTAGGACGCCGGGCGGAGCGGCATCCCGATGGTCTCTTCTGTATTCCCTTTGACGACGTGTGGTCTCCCGATCATCGACCTCCGCTGCCTGCTGGAACCCTCGTGTGCACCGCTGCTAAAGGATACTGTGCGGGTAAGGATTATGGTACAGTACTCGCTAATCAAGCGTGACGTGGGACCGGTGGGCGCCGGCCCAGGCCAGAACCGCTGACAATCCCCTAGAGGAGGAAGTGCGCATGATCACCAAGGAGAGCGTGCAAGACGCCCTCGATCTCATCGTCCGGCCCTGCAGGCCGACGGTGGCGACGTCGAACTGGTCGATGTGACGGAGGACGGCGTCGTGAAGGTCGCGCTGCAGGGCGCCTGTCGCGGATGCCCAATGTCGCAACTTACTCTTGCCAACGGTGTGGAGCGCGTGCTCAAAGAGCAGGTGCCCGAGGTTGTTCGCGTAGAGCCTGTCTAGCTCGAATCATCCTGACAAGATGAAGGGCCGTCGACCCGTTGGGCCGACGGCCCTCGCTATCAAACGCACGGCGGTCATGTCCAAAGGGCCCGCAAACATGCCGTACGGCGCGTGATGGGCGCCGCTCGTCGTATGTGCGTTGACGCACAATATGTGTGCATCATCATAGCCGAGCCGCTATATATTGTGCTCACGGGTCTATCATCCAGTCAGGAGATGGCCTTAGAACGAGGGAGAGGGGCCCCATGGCTGACGCCACAGGCGCGACTGGGTTTTCACGTGCCATCGATGAGATTCTCAGTCCGAACTCGCTTAAGGTGCTGCAGAAGCGCTACTTGACGAAGGACGAATCCGGGCAGCGCAATCGAACAACCCAGCGACATGTTTGCGCGAGTCGCGGTCAACATCGCCACGGCGGAGCGCGCTTGGGGCGCTGATGACGCGCGTGTTCAGCTGGTTGCAGAAGACTTCTATGAGCGCATGTCGTCTTTGGAGTTCCTGCCGAACTCGCCAACCCTCATGAACGCCGGTCGGGAGCTTCAGCAGCTGTCCGCATGTTTCGTGCTGCCCGTTGAGGATTCCATGGAGTCGATCTTCGGCGCGGTCGAGAGACACCGCGCTGATTCACAAGTCAGGCGGCGGTACCGGTTTCTCGTTCTCGAGGCTTCGCCCCGCAGGCGATCAGGTGAAGTCCACCCAACGAGTTCGAGCGGGCCGGTCTCGTTCATGCGTGTCTTCAATCAAGCGACAGAGGCCGTCAAGCAGGGTGGAACGCGCAGGGGTGCGAACATGGGCGTGCTGCGGATAGACCATCGCATGCCCTCGACTTCATCAAGTGCAAGGCCGATGGCGACTTCGCCAACTTCAACATGCCTGGCGCGGTGATTGGCCATACCGTGTGTCCAGCGGTCGGAACGGGCACCCGATGTGCCTTGACTGCCGTACGGCGCGTGGTGGGCGCCGCTCGTCATTCAGTGAATTGACGCACTATATATACCGTTCTACGATAGCCAAGCCTCAATATGTAGTGCTTAGCGTCGCCCCTGGGGTCAGAGCGGGCGACAGGTTTTCGAATGAGAGGGGAACCCATGTCCGAACTCAAGGGCGCGACCGGCTACTCGCGCGCCATTGACGAGATCCTGAGCCCGAACTCGCTCAAAGTCCTTCAGAAGCGCTATCTGAACAAGGACGAAGCGGGCAATCCCACCGAGAACCCCTCGGACATGTTTGTCCGAGTTGCCGAGAACATCGCTGCGGCCGAGCGCGAGTGGGGAGCCGATGACGCGGCCGTGGCCGAGGTGTCGAGGGACTTCTACGAACTGATGACGTCCCTGGAGTTCCTACCGAACTCCCCGACGCTCATGAACGCCGGCCGTGAGCTGCAGCAGCTTTCGGCGTGCTTCGTGCTGCCGGTCGAGGACTCGATGGAGTCGATCTTTGGGGCCGTCAGGGACACGGCCCTCATCCACAAGTCCGGTGGCGGCACAGGCTTCAGCTTCTCCCGCCTCCGTCCCGGCGGCGACCAGGTGCGTTCGACGCAAGGGGTGTCGAGTGGCCCGGTGTCGTTCATGCGCGTGTTCAACCAAGCGACCGAAGCGGTGAAGCAGGGGGGGACTCGGCGCGGAGCGAACATGGGCGTTCTGCGCATCGACCACCCGGACATCCTCAACTTCATCCAGTGCAAGGCCGATGGGGACTTCGCCAACTTCAACATCTCGGTCGCCCTGACCGAGCGGTTCATGGAGGCCGTGAAGGCCGGTACGGCCTACGACCTCATGAATCCGCGGACGAAGGAGGTCGCGGGCCAGCTCGACGCCCGTGAGGTCTACGACCTCATCGTCGAGATGGCGTGGGCAACCGGGGACCCCGGAATCATATTCATCGACCGCATCAACCGCGACAACCCGACGCCCCATCTCGGCGAGATCGAGTCGACCAACCCGTGTGGTGAGCAGCCGCTGCTGCCGTACGAGGCGTGCAACCTCGGCTCTGTCAACCTGTCGAAGTTCGTGCGTCTGGGTGAGAACGGGCCGGATGTCGACTGGGATCACTTGGCCGACGTCGTCCATCGTGGCGTGCGATTCCTTGACGATGTCATCGAGGTCAACCAGTACCCGCTGCCCCAGATAGACGAGCTTGCGCGTGGAAACCGGAAGATCGGGCTGGGCGTCATGGGATGGGCGGACATGCTCATCAAGCTGGGGCTGGGCTACGATTCAGAAGAGGGCGTGGCTCTCGGCGAGAAGATCATGGGATTCATTGACGCCGAGGCGAAGCTCGCGTCCCGCAAGCTGGCCGCAGAGAGGGGCGCGTTCCCCAATTTCGCGGGTTCTGTCTATGACACCCCCGATGGTGGTCCCATACGCAACGCCACCGTCACGACGATTGCTCCGACAGGTACGCTGTCGATCATCGCGAACTGCTCGTCGGGGGTGGAGCCACTCTTCGCGGTCTCCTACGTTCGCACGGTCATGGACAACGACAGGCTCGTTGAGGTCAATCCTCTGTTCGAGGATATGGCGGTCAAGCGAGGCTTCTACAGCCGCGAACTCATGCAGCTCATCGCCGACCACGGCTCGGTTCACGGAATCGACGAGGTTCCGGAGGACGTGCAGCGTGCGTTCGTCACAGCTCACGACATCCTGCCGGACTGGCACCTCCGCATGCAGGCGGCCTTCCAGAAGTACACCGACAACGCAGTGTCCAAGACGGTGAACTTCGCCAGCGAGGCGACCGCCGATGACGTGCGGTATGTGTATGACCTGGCCTACGAGCTCGGTGTCAAAGGCGTGACGATCTACCGCGATGGCAGCAAAGAGGGGCAGGTCCTGACAACGGGCAAGTCCGCCAAGACCGGTTCCACCACCGAGGCGGTCGCGGTCGTCCATGGTGAGATCGAGCCTCGGCCGCGCCCGTCGATCACGACAGGCAGGACGGAGAAGGTTCAGACCGGTTGCGGGAACCTCTACGTCACGGTCAACTGGGACGAGCAGGGCGTGTGCGAGGTCTTCACGCAGATGGGCAAGTCCGGTGGATGCGCGTCCTCGCAGTCCGAGGCTCTCTCCCGCCTGATCTCGGTGTCTTTGCGTGCAGGCGTGGATCCGGAAGCGATCATCAAGCACCTTCGCGGCATTCGCTGTCCGTCCCCGTCATGGGCCGAGGGCGGCAAGGTGCTCTCGTGCGCCGACGGAGTCGGAATTGTTTTGGAGCATGCGATGCAGTATGTCGAGACCGGTGTGGCGGGCGCGGGCGTGAGCAAGCATACCGACCATCTCGACAATCTCGCAGGCGCGTGCCCCGAGTGTGGCGGTTCGCTTGAGCATGAAAGCGGGTGTTCGGTCTGTCGTTCCTGTGGCTACAGCAAGTGCGCGTAGCCAACTGATCGACGTTCTATGTCGCTTCGTTCGCGGTCCGCGCCTAGTCCGAGGGTGCGGGCCGCGAACCGTCTAGAAAGGGTCCTGGGCATGGTGCTTTCAGACCACACAATCAAGCTCGAGATGGCAGCGGGTCGTATCGTGGTGGAACCCTGCGACCCCGATGACATCCAGCCTTCGAGCGTTGACCTACATCTCGGCGATGACTTCCAGGTGTTCAGGAACTCACGCTACCCCTACATCGACCCGGCCCGTGAGCAGCCGGGGCTTACGGAGCCGGTCACCGTGTCCCGTGAAGAGCCGTTCGTTCTCCACCCCGGGGAGTTCGCCTTGGGCACGACGATCGAGCGCATCGGGCTGCCCGGCGACATAGTCGGCAGGCTTGAGGGCAAGAGCTCGCTCGGGCGGCTGGGGCTGCTCATCCACTCGACCGCGGGCTACGTCGACCCGGGTTGGGAGGGCAGCCTCACGCTCGAGCTCTCGAATGTGGCGAATCTGCCGATCCTGCTCTCCCCGGGGATGAAGATCGGGCAGATCTCATTCTCGCGCATGACGACCGAGGTCGATCGGCCGTACGGGCACCCGGATCTCGGCAGTCGGTATCAAGGGCAGTCCTCGGCGACGCCGAGCAAGATGTACCAGAAGTGGGGTCGCCCCTAGCGTGCAGCGGTGGCCGCCTACAGTCCCTTGGTGATGCGGCTGACGATCGGTGTTGGGACGAAGCCGGCGAGGTACTTGCCTGTGCGCGACTCCATGAATGGCAACCACTTGAGCTTGCGTCGGATGTTCTGAGCGATGTGGCTCGTTGAGGTCTGGTATGCGGCGAGCGCCTCGCCGGAGCCGGACTGCGAAATCGCCGTGCCGGCGAGGCGTCCCGTGTTCAGCGCGTAGGAGATCCCCTCTCCCGACGACGGCGACATGAACCCGCCGGCCTCGCCGGCGAGGAGCACCCGGCCAAGCCCGGGGACGACATCCTCCGGATTGCGTACGGACAGCGCCACCCAGGCCTCGCGCTTGACGGACTCGCCGAGGGGGAGCTTCTTTCTGAGGGTTGCGATGACCTGCTCGTGCTTCTCGTGCGGCCGCTTCGTCTTCGGGTAGAAGACCGAGCCGATGATCGCGACGTCCCCCTTCGGCACCACGTAGGCGTAGCCGAATGAGTCGCCGATGTCGCGCATGTAGATGCAGTCGAAGTACGGCTCGATGGGACCCTCTACCTTGCAGAAGTCCTGAAGCGTGACGTAGGTCGCGAACGCGCCTACACCGAGCTGACGGCGGACCGAGGAGCGGGGACCGTCGGCGCCAACGAGGTACTCGGCGGTAACGACGGACTCCGTGGCTCCCTGCTTGAGTGTGACTCGGACTTCGTCGGTATCCTGCTCGAAGCCGACGACGCTCGTAGCTCCGAGGACTGTCACATTGGCGGGCAGCAGGTCGACAAGCCACTCGTCGAACTTGCGACGATCGACGTTGAGGAATCTGAGCTCTGTGGGCTTGAGAATGGTGCGGTCCCAGTCGTGGTACCGGAAGTTGACCCACTGCGGCTCCAGGGTCATATCGGTGGGCAGCTGGCCGAACTCAGCGAGGAAGTTCTGAGTGTACTCGTTGAGCATTCCGCCGCAGCTCTTGTCCCGGGGGAGGGCGCACGCATCCACGAGCAGAACCGAGCCGCGTTGGGCTGCGTGAAAGGCAGCCATGACTCCAGCGGGGCCCGCACCGGCCACGACGGTCCCGTAGTTGCTCTGTAGAGTCGGCTCAGGCATCGCGCAGTAGTCTACCGCATCGGCAGTGTCGGCGCGGAATATCAATTGTGCGAACGCCCATGTCGGGCACGGCGTTCGCATAGTAGAATCGGACGCACGCAACTTCCGAGGAGGCAACGTAGGAATGGCTAAGTGCTGGGAACAGCGTGGCTGTGATGAGGAGATGCAGGGCGAATGCCCGCATTCGGTCGACTTCAAGGACAACTGTCCGACAAAGTGCGCCTTTGCGACGTGCGACAGGCCGACGTATACCCTGACGACCGACCCGACGCTCATCTTCGATCCCACGGTTGACCGAGATGCGGCGATCAAGGACGGCTGCAAGTTCTGTGCGTTCTTCCTGACGAACGGTCCGCGGCTGGGCGGCTAGCCGGACTCGGACGGACGATGCCGAGTGATGAGGGGGAGTCATGGGTTGTTGCAGAAACGAAGAGCCGATGGGCGTCTACGAGCTGGTGCGTGACCTGTTTTGCGCGGGTTCCATCGCGTGCGTTCTGTACGCGATGCACCGTATTGCGCGCGGTGTCCTGCTCGGTGCCGAGATCAAGGCTCTCGGCAAGTTCGAGGACGCCTACACGCCTGAAGAGCGCGAGGCCCTGATCCACAAGATCAAGGTGCAGTCGCTTCGCTACTAGCCACGGATGGACGCCGATGGGTAATCCGGAGGCCGGACGCGTGCTGCTCTCATTCGGCCGAGAGCTCGATGCGATCGGCGCTGCGCAGGCGGGCGGTGGGTTCAGTGGGATTCCCGCGGCGGATGCGGTGCTTGAAACGCAGCCGAATGCGTTTCTGCTCGGCATCCTGTTCACGCAGGGCATTCCGGCAGAACGCGCTTGGGCCGGGCCGTGGCTGCTGGGCGAGCGGCTGGGTACGCTAGACCTCGGCTACCTCGCGTCCAACCCTGCAGCGGTTCGCGAGGCCGTCCAGCAACCTCCGATGTTGCATCGATTCAAGGAGACGCTGCCCCGGTGGATCACGTCGGCCGCCGTACGGTTGCGTGCGGAGTACGCAAGCGACGCGTCCAACATCTGGCCGAGCGGTTCGCACGTCGTGGAGGTGACGGAACGGCTGTCCGCCTTTGACGGCATCGGGCGCAAGAAGGCGGTCATGGGGACGGAAATCCTGGCGCGGCACTTCGATGTTGAGATGATGGGGCGAGAGTGCGGTCAGGTTGCCTACGACATCCAGGTGCGGCGCGTCTTCCTACGGACCGGGATGGTCGATGTGGACTCTGTCGAAGCCATCGAGAGCGCGGCCGCACAGGCGTGCCCTGAGGCTCCGGGAACGCTCGACCTCGCCGCGTGGCTCGTGGGACGTGACTGGTGTCGCCCGCGGCGTCCGCTGTGTAGCGAGTGCCGCTTGAGCGCTGTCTGCGCGCGTCGGACGCACCTGACACCCGTGGGTGTGGGATCGCGAGGCGCTGCTCGCGAGTTGACCCGGTCTACTCTGCGGAGCGGAAGACCAGGCCGGACAGCAGCTTGGGGTAGAAGTACGTGCTCTTCTGCGGCATCGTCTCGCCTGCGAGGGCAACCGAGCGGAGCTGGTCCATGCGCGTCGGGCGCAGCACGAAGACCACATCGCGTTCGCCGGCTGCAGCCAGTGCATCCTCGGCACCCTTCACGAAGCCGAGCCGATCCAGTGTCTCGGGGCGGTCGGGGTGAATGTCGAGGAGGGGGTTGAGCACGAGCTCCTGCAGCACCGCCACGTCGAGGTGCTTCCATGCCGAGGATCGCTCGAGCGGAATCACAGCGTCGATGTCCACGTCGGCGCGCAGGGTGGCCACACGCGGAGCAGCGTCACCACGCATGCGGACCAGGAATGCGGGAGCGTCGATGCCCTCGAGGACGTTCCACGGCTTCTCCGCGGGTGCCTCGGTCAGATCGAAGTAGCGCCGAAGCCGCGTCTCGAACGCAACGGCGTCGAATGAGCTCCGGGCGTCGGCGACCCGGTGCGTGGGCATGACCACGAGTTCGGGATCCTCCATGTTGACGAGCGCCATCATGACGAAGTCGTACGCCGGGTCCTCTGAGGTCTTGTCACCCGCCGCCGCTGCCTCCTCGCGTCTGAGGTCGCGATAGGCCAGCGCGGTCGTGTAGCGGTGATGGCCATCGGCGATGAAGATGCTCCGATCGGCGAGGAGCGCGGCGAGCTGCGAGGCAAGGTCGGGGTCGGTCGTCGCCCACAGGACGCTTGAGACGCCGTCAGCGTCGATGGCCTCGGCGACCGGGGCGGAAGCCATCACAGCGTCGAAGAGCGCGTCAGTGGCGCCGACGGCGTCCTCGAAGAGGCCAAGTACCTGGCTGAGGTTGGCGCCCGTCGCCTTGATCAGCTCGAAACGGTCTCCGATCGCCTTTGGGCAGCGTGCGCTCGTGGGGAAGCACCACACCCGCCGAGAAGGGCTCGAGCCCGACCTCGACGATGAAGGCGCGCCGGCGCACCGGTTTGCCGTGCACGGTGAAGCGCTGCTCGAGCACGTACACCGCGGGCGCGGAATCGGCTTTGAGGGTGCCGTCCTCGCGCCAGGACCGCCACGTGGCCGCACCGGTGACGTACCGGTTCCCGGGCGCCTCGGGATCGAGCGGGCCGCTCGGCAGTTCGAGAGCGACCACGTTGTGAGGATCGCTCGCCAGGAGCTTCTCGCGCTGAGCGTCGGAGATCACGTCATACGGCGGGGCGATCACCGGCGTGATGTCTCGGCTGGTCCGGTCGTAGCGGAATCCGGCGAACGGTCGGACGCGGGCCATGCGGCGCTCCTTCAGACGAAAACGGACTGCCCGGACACGAGGCTGCGGTTGAGTTGCAGGACAGTCTAGCGCAGTCGTTGCGGGCCGGGAAAGCGGTGCTGCTCGGGCTAGCCGAGGAGCCACGGGAGGAGCCGCTGCAGGGCGACGAAGGATGCCATCCCTGCGACGGTCGCCCCCAGAAAGCTGCGCGTGGAGCGGAACACGAGCCCCGTGATGATCGCCGCATACAGGCTGGGCTCGCTGAGCGGATTGCCCCAGGTGCCGCCCGGTCGAAGCACCTCTGTAGCGACCAAGGCTCCCATGACCGACACGGGTACGAATGACAGCCACCGCATCACCGGCGCCGGCAGCTGCATCCGCGAGACGACTGCGATCGGCACGAACCGGATGACGAAGTTCAGCAGCGCCATGCCGACGATCACCGCCCAGATCGCCGCTTGCGTGATGTCAGTCCTCACGCCAGATCACCGAGCCGATCGTGGCCGAGGCCATCGACGCGATGACGATGAACCAGCTCGAAGACAAGTTGACGCCCGCGCGGGACAGGAGTGGCAGAGCGAGCGCTATCGAGCCGGCGACCACTCCGATGGCGACGTGTCGACGATTCTCTGCCAGGGCGATGAAGAGGGCCGTGAACATCGCGGGCATCGCGAAGCCGACCCCGAAGCGTGACGGGTCGCCGATCCAGCCCGCACCCACCGCCCCCAGCAGCGTGCCGAGCACCCATCCCGTCCACGCGATGAAGCCGACGCCGAGCATCGACGCAGGGGTGGCGAAACCCCCTCGGTGATCCGCGATGTTGACCGCGAACGTCTCGTCGGTGAGAGAGAACGCGAGCGCCGCCTGCGTGTGGAGGGGCACCCCGTGCAGGTAGGGTGACAGGGTCGACCCAAACAAGACGTAGCGCAGGTTCACGACGGTGGTGGCGGCGAGCACCTCGAAGACGCTGGCGCCACTGGCCAGCACGGCCAGGGCGATGAACTGACCTGCGCCCGCGAGCGCGGTCGCGGAGCACGCGGTGGCGGCCAGAACCGAGAATCCCAGCGTACGCGCGAGGATTCCGAAAGCCATGCCGACAGGCATGTAGCCGAGGAAGATCGGGAAGCCGAGCTCGACGCCGCGAACGAAGCGGGAGCGAGGGGGGTCTGACATCAAGGGCGCCGCACGATGGTCCTCGGGCGCAGGAAGTGGCTTGTCTGTGGTCTCGGAGTCGGGCATGACGGCAATCCTATCATCGTGGCGCGGTTCTTGCCGTGGGACTGTTGCGCTGAGCGGCGTGTAGGATGCGGCGCAGTCGCGGTACAATTTCGGTAGGCGCGCGTCCCAAGGAGGCGGTTGAGATGGAATTCGAGATCACCTGCCCCGTCGACGGACCGATCACGGTCTCGCTCGAGGACATCGACACGGTCGTCATCCGTGAATCAGAGCGCGCCGACATCACGTTCGTCTGCCCTCATTGCGGCACCGAGGTCACCGTGGCTGCCATGGTCCCCAGTTTCCTTCTCTCGGCCATAGAGGCGCTCGCCGAGGAGACCGACGGCATCCCGGCTCCGTTCGCCGGCATGGTGCACATAGCCTCCGAGAAGGACGCGACAGCTCCCGTGACCGAGTGGGAGGACGACGGCGGCGTCGCTGACGCGTACTGCGAGTACTTCCGCAGACAGCTCTCAGGTGTCGACTGCGTCGAGGACGCTCTCGCTGAGATAGACGCCGCGCGACAGGAGTAGGCGCGCGAGGCCGCTCCGAGGACGGTTGACGCACGGCATCTGCTAGGATTCTAGGCGGCCACGTGACCGCGTGCGCTAGCGGTCGGCGATTCTGCCGGCGTTCGAGGGAGGGTCCTTTGATGACGGGTCTGTGGGGTTGCTTCGCTCTCGGCGTGCTTGTCCTTGTGGTCGCGATGGCGGTCATCTCGATCTACAACCGGCTTGTCGTGCTACGCAACCGCGTCGACAACGCGTGGTCGCAAATCGACGTCCAGCTCAAGCGTCGCTACGATCTGATTCCGAACCTGGTCGAGTCCGTGAAGGGCTACGCCAGCCACGAATCGGGCGTCTTCGAGAAGGTGACAGCCGCACGCGCGGCCGCCATCAACGCGCAAGGCGTCGAGCAGCAGGGGCAGGCCGAGAACATGCTGTCCGGCGCGCTCAAGTCGCTGTTCGCCGTCGCCGAGGCCTATCCGGACCTCAAGGCCAACACGAACTTCCTCGATCTTCAGGCACAGCTTACGGACGCTGAGAACAAGATCGCCTACGCGCGGCAGTTCTACAACGACTCGGTGATGAGCCTGAACACGGCCATCCAGTCGTTCCCGAGCAACCTGCTTGCAGGCATGTTCGGATTCGCGGCTCGCGCTTACTTCGAGATCGAAGCGGGCGAGACCGAGGCGCCGCAGGTCAAGTTCTAGCCGTGGCTTGCAGGCTCGCGCTCACGGCGTGCGCACCATGATTCTTGCCTCGCTCGCGTTTCCCGCCGTCGACCCCATCGCTTTCAGCCTTGGGCCGATAGCCGTACGCTGGTACGGGCTGGCCTACTTGGCCGGATTCGTGGCGTCCTTCTTTCTCATGCGTTGGCTCGTCCGTCGCTGGAAGCTGAGACTCACCGATGATGACCTGCTCACGATCGTGCTTGCGGCCGTCATTGGCGTGGTGGTCGGGGGCCGACTGGGCTACGTGCTCTTCTACTCGGGCGGAGCAGTATCTGAGCGACCCCGCGCAGATAGTCGCCATATGGAGCGGCGGCATGTCGTTTCACGGGGGGCTGGCAGGCATCCTCATCGCCGCGGCGGTTGCAGCACGCATACTGGGGGTGCCCTGGCTGACGCTGTGTGACCTTGGTGCGGTGTGCGCGCCGATAGGGCTCTTTCTTCGGCCGGCTCGCGAACTTCGTGAACGTGGAGTTGTGGGGTCGGGTCACCACGGTTCCGTGGGGCGTCGTGTTCCCCGGGGCCGGCCCGCTGCCCCGACACCCGTCACAGCTCTACGAAGCGCTGCTGGAGGGCGTGGTCATCTTTGGGGTGATGCTGTGGCTGGCCACGCGCGACACCCCGCCTCCGCGCGGCGTGCTCCTCGGATGGCTTCTGACGCTCTACGGGGTGTCCCGCATCGTGGTCGAGTTCTTCCGTGAGCCCGATGTCCAGCTGGGATTCCTGGCCGGTGGAGTGACGATGGGCCAGCTGCTCAGCGTGCCGGTTCTCATCGGCGGAATCGTGCTGTTGATCTGGGCGTACCGGCGCAAGCTGCCGCAGCAAGGTCGACGCGCCAGCTAGACTCCCGCGGCTGGCGGAGCCTCGGGGCACGGTACGGTCTCGCGCCAACATGGCGTGTCACGCTGGAGGCAGCGGACGCTCTCGCTGGGTGCAAGCTCGAGCGGTGGCGTACACTGCGCGCAGAAGAGCCGTGGGTACTCGCCCACCACGTCCTTCATGTCGGGATCCGCGTACGGGTTCGCGTTGGGTGTCTCGATCATGTGCAACAGGTAGCACGGCATGGTCGCACCTCCGAGTGCCATGCTACGCGCCTCACCACGGGCACGGCAATCAATGTGCGCCAAGGCACAGGCGGTGCACCGTCAGGCAACGGTCGGTCGCCAGTTCGCGGAGTCGGTTTGACCCCTGGCCGAGCGCTCTGCAAGACTGCGCTCAGGCCGACTATGAAGGAGCCGAGAGATGACCCGTTCGCGTATGTGGATCGCGCTCGCAGCAATCGCCGTGCTGGCGGCGGTGCTTCTCGGCGCGGGGTGTTCCGGTCGCCAAGAGCGCGGGAGTGACCTCGCCATGGCCGCGCGCCGACGCCGAGAAGGTCGTGCCCGCGCCGCCGGTACCGCCGGCTTGGCCGCTCAGCGGGCTGGATGCGCCGAGCAAGGCCGCGACTTCCAAGCGCCCGCTGTCGATCAAGGTCGAGAACTCCCCGGCTGCTCGGCCGCAGACGGGATTGAACTCGGCCGACGTAGCGTACGAGACCGTGGTCGAGGGAGGCATCACGCGGTTCAACCTCATCTTCCAAAGCAACGTGCCCAAGACCGTCGGGCCGGTGAGAAGCGCCCGGCTCTCCGACATCTGGATCGTGCCGCAGTATCACGCCCTGTTCTTCTACTCGGGAGCCAGCGCAAGCGTCCACTCCCAGGTGAAGCGGGCCAAGCTTCCGGACTTGTCTCAAGACGTCGGAGTCTCGTATCCGTACTACCGGTCGAACGCTCGAAGTGCGCCGCACAACCTCTACCTCGACACCAAGAAGGCTTACGCCGAGGCGAAGAAGCGGGGCCACAAGATCGTCGCCGAGGTGCCCCCGATGGAGTTCGGACCCGCGAGCGCGGTGACGAGCGCGACGGCGATCAAGAGCGTGTACATCCCCTTCTCCAGCTTCAACAACGTCACGTGGACCTGGAGCAAGAAGCAGCGAGCGTTCCTGCGCCAGAACAACGGCAAGGTGCACCGAGACGCCGCGAGCGGTAAGCAGGTCGCCGCCAAGAACGTTGTCGTCATGTGGGCGAAGTACACGCCGGCGAGTCGCGACAAGGTCGGATCGACCACGTACTGGGTCAAACTCGGCGGCAACGGTCGAGCAACGGTGTTTCGTGACGGCAAGCGCTACAACGGCAAGTGGATCGCGACCCGCGACGCACCGCCGCGTTTCGTTGACAAGAAGGGTCGTCCGATCCGTCTTGCACCCGGTAACACGTGGATGCAGGTCGTCCCGCTCGACGTGAATATCTCGATGAAGTAGCGCCGCCGACTCGTGGCGGTCCGGGCCTGAGCCTTGCGCACCCGCCGAGTGGTTGTTCATGCCTATGGCTGGCGGGTAGAATCCAAACCTACTCGCACCCAATCGATGCGGCTTGGGCGATGCTCTTGTGTCGCGCTTGAGCCAGAAGGAGTTTTCACGTGGCTGACACGAGCAAAGAGATCGGGACCCTCCGGGTCAAGACGGGCCTCGCCGAGATGCTCAAGGGCGGCGTCATCATGGACGTCGTCAATGCCGAGCAGGCGAAGATCGCCGAGGACGCCGGAGCGGTCGCCGTCATGGCGCTCGAGCGCGTACCCGCCGACATCCGCGCGCAGGGCGGCGTTTCGCGGATGTCCGACCCGACCATGGTCGAAGGTATCGTCGCCGCGGTCACGATTCCGGTCATGGCCAAGTGCCGCATCGGCCACTTCGTGGAGGCGCAGATTCTGCAGTCGCTCGGCGTGGACTACATCGACGAGTCCGAGGTCCTGACCCCGGCCGACGAGGAGTACCACATCAACAAGCTCGAGTTCACCGTCCCGTTCGTCTGCGGCTGCCGGAACCTCGGCGAAGCGCTCCGTCGTATCGCTGAGGGCGCCGCCATGGTGCGCACCAAGGGCGAGCCTGGCACGGGCAACGTCGTAGAGGCCGTACGGCACATGCGGTCCGTGACCACCGAGATCGGCTGGGTCGTCTGGCCTGCGCGAGGAGCAGCTCTTCGACGCGGCCAAGAAGCTGCAGGCGCCCTATGAACTCGTGAAGTGGGTGCACGAGAACGGCAAGCTTCCGGTTGTGAACTTCTCGGCGGGTGGCATCGCTACGCCTGCCGACGCGGCGCTCATGATGCAGCTCGGTTGCGACGGCGTGTTCGTGGGCAGCGGCATCTTCAAGAGCGGCGATCCCGCGAAGCGTGCGAAGGCGATCGTCGAGGCGACGACGCACTTCGAGAACCCCGACGTGCTCGCTGAGGTCTCGCGCAATCTGGGTGAGGCCATGGTCGGCATCAACATCTCTGACATTCCGGAGAACGAGCTCATGGCTCCGCGAGGCTGGTAGCGTGCACATCGGCGTACTCGCGTTGCAGGGAGCGTTTCGAGAGCACGTCTACGCGCTCGAGGCGCTGGACGCACGGGCGACGGCGATTCGCCTGCCCGAGCAGCTCGACGACCTCGACGGGCTGATCATTCCCGGTGGCGAGTCGACGGCCATCTCGAAGCTCATGGCGCCTACGGCTTCTACGAGCCGATCGTCGCTCGCCATGCGCAAGGGATGGCGGTCTGGGGCACGTGCGCAGGCGCCATCCTTGTCGCGAAGTCCGTGATCGACGGCATCGCCGGACCAGCGGGGCCTCGAGCTGATGGACATCGACGGTGCGCCGGAATGCCTACGGCCGACAGGTCGACTCGTTCGAGGTCGATCTCGACTTCGCGCACATCGGCGAGATGTACCGGGGCATCTTCATCCGCGCGCCGTGGCTCGAGTCGGTGGGCGAGGACGTCGAGGTGCTCGCCGAGCACGACGGCCACATCTGCGCGGCCCGCGAGGGCCGGCTCATGGCAACGACGTTCCATCCGGAGCTGACGGGCGATCCGCGAGTTCATCGGTACTTCATCGAGGAGGTCGTCGGCTCCTAGGCGCGGCGCCTCTCACCCGACGCTCCGACCCGATTTCGGGTATCCTTACGCGCGGCAATCGAGTGTGCTGTGCGCACGCACGTGCGGCACGTCACCGGCACGAAAGGACCTTCGGACATGTCCGGACACTCCAAGTGGGCGACAACCAAGCACCGCAAGGGCGCAGTCGACGCGAAGCGCTCGGCGCTGTTCTCGAAGCTGACACGAATCATCACGGTTGCGGCCAAGACCGGCGGCGATCCCAATCCCGAGAACAACGCCTCGCTGGCTGCTGCTATCGCCAAGGCGAAGAGCTACTCACTGCCGAAGGACAAGATCGACAGCGCCATCAAGAAGGCGTTCGGTGCCGGCGCTGACGCGGCCAACTACGACGAGGTCATCTACGAGGGCTACGGTCCGGCGGGGGTCGCGCTGTACGTCGAGGCGCTCACGGACAACCGCAACCGCACCGCCGCAGACGTGCGCGCCGCGTTCACGCGCGCAGGCGGCAACCTCGGGGCGACTGGATCGGTCGCGTTCCTGTTCGAGCGCAAGGGTCAGCTTCTCATCGAGAAGTCGGCCGACGACCGACGAGGACGAACTCATGATGCTCGTCGCTGACGCCGGCGGCGAAGACCTCGAGGACGGTGGCGACGAGGAGTGGATCGTCTACACCGCGTCCGCCGACCTGCCCGCCGTGAGCAAGGCGCTCGAGGCCGCTGGAGTCGCGGTCAAGGGCGCCGAGCTGGTCATGGAGCCGACGACGCCTATGTCCGTCACGTGTCGAGGACGCCAAGAAGGTGATGCGCCTCGTCGACAGGCTCGAAGAGTCGGACGACATACAGAACGTCTACACCACCATGGAGCTCACCGAGGAAATCGCGGCAGCGCTCGACGCCTAGCGCCGCTGATGCAGTCGGGACCTCGCCGTCCGGCGGGATCTCGGGACGTTGTCATCCCATGCCTGAGACCCTGCTTTACGATGTCTGAGGCGGCTGATACCCTGAACATATGTTCGATTCAGTGCGGGAGGGCGGGTGAAGGCGTGATCATTCTCGGCATCGACCCGGGCCTGGCCAACACCGGCTGGGGCGTGATCGAGCGCACCGGCTCCGGTTGCCGAGCACTCGCCTACGGCTGCATCTCAACGAAGGCCTGCCGAGCCGCTCGCGCAGCGACTAGCGGTCATTCACAACGAGATCCGCTCGGTGATCGAGCGTTATGCCCCCGCTGAGTGCGCGGTCGAGAGCGTGTTCTTCGGCACCAACGCGAAGAGCGCCTTCGCGACGGGGCAGGCAAGAGGCGTGGCGCTGCTGGCGACCGCGGACGCCGCCCTGGATATCGCCGAGTACTCGCCTGTCCAGATCAAGAGCGTCGTGGTCGGCTCGGGAACCGCCGAGAAGCACCAGGTCGCCTACATGGTGCGCACGGTGCTCGCACTCGACCATGAGCCCAAACCCGATCATGCGGCCGACGCGCTGGCGGCGGCAATCACCCACGCGCACCTGCGTGACCATCGGGCGCTCGAGAGGCTCGGGGCATGATCGCCTTTCTTGCCGGGACGGTCGCCTCGAAGAGCGCGGGCCACTGCCTCCTCGAAGTCGGGGGAATCGGCTATCGCCTTGCGATGTCCACGAGTTCGCTCGCAGCGCTCCCCGCGGTGGGCGACGAGGTCATCGTCCACACCCATCTGCACGTTCGCGAAGACGAGCTCTCCCTCTTCGGCTTCGAAAGCGACGCCGAGAAGCTCGCGTTCGAGCAGCTCATCACGGTGTCAGGAGTCGGCCCGAAGGTGGCGCTGGCGACCCTCTCGGCGTTGTCGCCCGATGCGCTTTCCGCGGCGGTCGCGTCAGAGGACGTCGCGACGATCTCCGGCGTTCCGGGTATCGGCAAGAAGACCGCGCAGCGCATCATCCTCGACTTGAAGGACAAACTGGGGACCGGCGAGTTCGGCCCCGGCACGATGCACGGCGGTGCTGGCGCGGGCGCCGGCTCTCGCCGAGGCGACGGATGCGCTGCTGGCGATGGGCTTCTCCTCGGCGGAGGCCGCGGCGGCTCTCAGGGGTGCCGACAGCTCCGGCGACGCGCAGACGCTGCTGCGGCATGCGCTGGTGCGTCTCGGCGGCGGCCGATGAGTACCGTGTGGGAAGCGGGACAGACACCGACCGACGACGCGGACGACGCAGAACGCCTCGTCTCGGCGGACTTCACCGAGGACGACCTGGAAATCGACCGCTCGCTTCGTCCCAAGATGCTCGACGAGTACCTCGGGCAGACTCGGGTCAAGGAGAATCTCTCCGTCCTCATCGAGGCGGCTCGGGGACGCAATGAGCCGCTCGATCACGTTCTGCTGTCGGGACCTCCCGGGTTGGGCAAGACGACGCTTGCGCAGGTCATCTCGAACGAACTCGGCGTGAAGCTCAAGACCACGAGCGGGCCGGCGATCGAGCGGCCGGGCGACTTGGCCGCGATTCTCACCAACCTCGAGGAGCGAGACGTCCTCTTCATCGACGAGATTCACCGCCTCAACCGGGTGGTGGAGGAAGTGCTCTATCCCGCGATGGAGGACTTCACGCTCGACATCGTCATCGGCAAGGGCCCGGCGGCCCGCTCGATTCGACTTGAGCTGCCACGGTTCACGCTCATGGGCGCGACCACGCGCACCGGCCTGCTCACGGGTCCGCTGCGCGACCGGTTTGGCATGGCGTTTCGGCTCGACTACTACACGCCCGACGAGCTCTCGGCGATCGTCGTGCGCAGTGCCGGCATTCTCGATGTCGCAGTCGATGCGAAGGGAGCGGCCGAGATCGCGCGGCGCAGCCGAGGCACGCCCCGACTCGCCAACAGGCTGCTCAAGCGGGTACGCGACTTCGCTCAGGTGCGCCACGACGGGAGCATCGACGAGAACATCGCGGCCGAGGCCCTCGCGTTCTTCGAGGTCGATCACCTCGGGCTCGACACCATGGACAACCGCATTCTCACCACGCTGGCCTCGACGTTCGTCGGTCGGCCGGTCGGGCTCAACACGCTGGCGAGCGCGGTCGGCGAGGAACCCGACACGCTCGAAGACGTCTACGAGCCGTATCTGCTGCAGCTTGGGCTTCTGATGCGCACACCCAAGGGGCGGCAGGCCACCGCTCGGGCCTACGAGCATCTTGGCTTGACGCCACCCGCTGGCGCGCCCGATCAGGCAGGGCTGTTCTGATGTCCGAGAAGCCGCCGGTGCACCTGCGAACGCCGGACGAACTCACACCGGAAGAGCGCGCGCAGTTCGAACGCGCGATGGACAGCGGCATCACCGAGCTGCCCCCAAGCCAGCCGAAGGGGATGCTCGGGGAGAAGGGTATCGACGTGCGCAAAGTCGAGGACTTCACCCCGGACCTGAATGCGGGCATCCTGCAGGAGAACGACCCGAACGTGATGTGGCTCGTGATCGTCCTGTCGTACTTTCTGTTCTTCCCCGCCGCCTACGTGCTGCTCTGGCGCTCGAAGTACATCTCAGTGCGGGCGAAATGGATTGCGAGCGGTGTGGGTGCGGTGGGAATCGTCCTGGTCCTGCTGCGGGTTCTTCTCGGAAGCTAGACGATGCCGAGCACCGAGGTCGCTGGACGCAAGCTCAAGACACAGCCCCTCTGGGCTCGGGTCGACGCGAACCGGGCCAAGCTATCGGTCTTCGTCGTGCTCTTCGTGCTTGGCTCGGCCGTGCTGCTGACAGCGGCTCTCGTTGCCACGCCGGGCGCGCTCATCGCGCTGGTGGCGGAGGACTTCGTGCAGGACTACTGGAGCCTCTACGGGCTCATCGTCATCGGGCTCGTTTCTCGGCATGCTCGGTGTCGGGACGCTGCTCTCGGCGGTTCAGCTCGCGAATGCAGAAGACTGGGTGCGAAACCGGTTCCTCGGCACGCCACTGACCGACGGGGAGGCTCCCGAGCTCATGCGCGTGGTTGCCGACATGGCGCTTGCGGCCGGTCTGCCCGACGCCCCCCGCGGTCCTCGTGCTCGACACGACAGCCACAACGCATTCGCGATCGGCACGGTGCGCAAGCGCGCGACGCTCGGGCTCACGCGCGGAATGCTCTCGGACTACTCGCCGGATGAGCTGCGGGCGGTGGTCGCGACGCTCGTGGCGCGTGTCGTCGCCGGCGACATCATGTTCGGCACCGCGCTCGCAGCCCTGATGGGACCGATCCGCGCGGTCCGGGAGTCGCGCAAGGCGGCGGGCGGGGCGGCAGGCGGGGTGCGCCGACGCAGGCTGCTCCGATCCCGGGTGCTCGAATGCCGGCTGCAACGGCTGTGCGGATGCGGGGAGCGGGTGCGCCGACATCGGCGGGGACGACTCAGGGTGTGGCTCGGTCATCGCTATCGTGCTGTTCATCGCGCTGGTCATAGCGGTCACGTACCTCGCGGTGATCACGGCGGCGTGGATCGTCACCCTCTGGGGGCGCATGCTCAATCGGGCGAGCTACGAGAAGGCGGACGCCGAGGGAATGCTGCTGCTCAAGGACCCTTCGCCGATGATCTCAGCCCTGCGCAAGGCGATACGGTCGTCCACCGAGGTCGCCGACGGTGATCAGTCCTACGACGGCATCTTCTACGCTCCAACGAGTGGGACGGAGCGCGTCGAGGCTGCCGAGCGCCGCCGCTTCGATCGGCTCTGCGAGGTTCTCGGGGTCGACGGGATGCAGGCGAGCCTGGGAGAGTGACGCCCGTCATTCCCCGAAGAGGGCAAGAGCGGTACTCTAGCTGCTACGGTCCGGGAACCGTTTCGGTCGCGGAGTAGAGGGGTTGCGCGTGCAGTACCAGTCGGACTACCTGCTGCGCATCATCGAGCAGATGGGCGCCGCGCTGCGGGAGGCGTTCGTTCGCTTCCGCGGCGGTGCTGACCCAGAGGAGCCGCTTGCCCTCACGGAGGCGGCCATAGGTCTCGTGGTCGACATGGACCCGAAGCTGTTCCTCCGGCTTTCGCCCCCGTCGATGGTCTCGTTCATCGAGATATCGGGCTTCGACGACCGCGTCGTCGCGAAGCTCGTCGAGGCGCTCGAACTTGAGGCCGACATCCTTGAGAGCCAGGGCGACATCGTCGAAGCGCGGGTGCGGCGCGAGCAGGCGCAGGCGCTCACCGACGCAATGGATCCGAGCCACGCAAACTAGGTGCTCGCCCAGTCGCGCATGCCTGACGCTCACCGTGAGGCGATCGACCGAGAACGCGCCAGTTACGACGACGGCGCCGCCATGTGGCGACGCCGTCGAAAGCGGGCTGCACGTCTCAGCGCTAGCTAGACCGTGATCTCGGCGGCCCAGACGCCATGAAGGTTGCAGCTCTCGATGGCCATGAGTTTCGTATCGGGATCGAGGTGCAGAACGCACGTGACCTTCGGGTCGACCGCCACCGCGGACAGGTCGAAGCGCGCGATCGGCACGTGGTTGGCCAGCAGCTCGATGTAGTCGATGAAGTGGTCGGGCGTGTTGGGGTGCGGCACGTAGTGCCCGACGGCGACGGTGACCGTCACGGTGTCTCCGTCGCGCACGGCATCGATGAACGGCGTGTGCTTCTTGGTGAAGTCGTCGGCGGTGTCGAAATCCTCCATGCGGTGGAAGCCGCCGAGGACAGGGGCGTCGCTCATGAGGTGCTCCTCTCGGGTCGTTCGCGGATGTGTGCCGGCCGTTCGCCAGCAGAAGGCTATATACCCGACACGGCACGTGACAGAATCCTTAGTGCCCCCGTAATCTGCTCGGGTGCTTCTGAGAGGGATGCGCCGCACGAGCCGTCTATCGTCAGAGAGGCCCTCGCATCATGGGTGACACCTTGACCGTCGCCAGCCGTAGCCAAGCTGCTGTGCTCGTCATCGACATACAGGAGCGCCTGGCGGCCGTGATGCCGCAGCGCGACGCGGTGTTGGAGTCGATGAGCAAGATCGTGCGAACCGCCGCACTCGTCGAGCTTCCCATCGTCGTGACGCTCCAGTACCCGACCGGCTTGGGCGATGCCGAGCCCGCTGTGCGAGTGGCTGCCCAATCAGCCGCCGAGGTGGTTCCCGTTGCCTGGGTGAACAAGATCGCGTTCGACTGCTTCGCCGAGCCGGCGTTCGTGGAGGCCCTGGCGACGACCGAACGCAGGCAGCTCGTGATCGTGGGCATGGAGAGCCACATCTGTGTTGTCCAGACGGCGCTTTCCGCGCTGCGGGAGGGGTTCGACGTCCACGTCGTCGGTGACGGCTGCTGCTCGCGTGACGCGGCTTCTCACGAGAGCGCGATGGCGCGGCTCAGAGACGCAGGTGCCGTGATAACGACCACGGAGTCCGTGCTCTACGAGCTGGTCGGCGAGGCGGGAACCGACGAGTTTCGCGAGCTTCTCCGCATCGTCAAAGACTAGACTGCGCATGGCGATTGCGTGAGCTGTGGGTGCCGGAACGGCCGCAGACCCGTGGTACACTAGCCGCTGCCCGGGCCCCGGATTCGGGGCCCTTTCGCGACTCGAAAAGGAGACTCCCCGCATGGCGCAGATCATCGACGGAAAGCTCGTCGCGTCCGAGGTGCGGGCGAAGGCCGCAGCTCTGGTTGAACGCGTGAAAGCGGCGGGAATCGAACCGGGTCTCGCGGTGGTTCTTGTCGGCGAGGATCCGGCTTCGCAGTCCTACGTGCGCATGAAGGAGAACGACTGCGCCGAGGTGGGCATCCGTTCGGTTGACTACCGCCGACCCGCTGACATCTCGCAAGACGAGCTCAACGCGATCATCGATGAGTGCAATGCCGATCCGTCGATTCACGGCATCCTCGTACAGCTTCCGCTCCCGAAGGGCTTCGACGAAGAGGCCGCGTTGGAGCGTATCTCACCCGAGAAGGACGCCGACGGCCTTCATCCCGAGAACCTCGGACGGCTCGTGCGTGGAATCCAGGCAGCGCGGGCCTGCACGCCGTGGGGCGTCATGGCGATGCTCGATAGGTACGCGATCGACCCAGCAGGCAAGCACGCCGTCGTCATCGGGCGCTCGTCGATCGTGGGCAAGCCCATGGCGCTTATGCTGCTGGAGCGGCATGCGACCGTGACGATCTGTCACAGCCGGACGCCCGATCTCGCCGCCGTCTGCCGCCAGGCTGACATTCTCGTAGCAGCGGTCGGCCGACCGGAGATGGTGACCGCGGAGTACGTGAAGCCCGGCGCGGTCGTCATCGATGTGGGAATCAACCGCACCGAGAAGGGCATGGTCGGCGACGTCGATTTCGCTTCGGTCGAGCCGGTCGCGAGTTGGATCACACCCGTTCCGGGAGGGGTAGGGCCGATGACGCGCGCGATGCTGGTCGCCAACACCGCAGAGGCTGCGGCACGGGTCGCCGGAGTCGAGCTGTGAGGCCCCGGCGCCGACTGGCCGCCCTGGCCGGCGCATGCATGCTCCTCGCCACGCTCGCGACCGCGACAGTCGCCGGCGCTGCGGCCGCCGGTGCGCCCGAGGCCGGGGGAGACCTCGACCTGCAGACGTGGTCCGAGTCGGGCCAGCTGATCGTCGTCACGGCCGTCACCGTGCCCGAGACCGTGAAGCTTCCCACCACCGTGCGGATCCCGGTGCCCGAGGGCGCCACGGTGCAGTGGGCCGGTGAGATCCTCGGTGGCGAGCTGAGCGCCGACCCGGCGCGAACCTACAAGGTGATCCAGAGCCCCGTTGGCGGTCAGTACGCCGAGTTCACACTCGAGCAGACACGGTCGGCCCAGGTCGACTCGGCTATGGCCGTCGTGAAGGTAGAGGGGGGCGTGACGTCGGCTGCATTCGAGTGGATCCAGTCTGTCAGTTCGCCGTTGACCTCATTCTCGGTGCGCGTGCCGGCCAATGCGTCGAACCCGCAGATAACGCCGCCACCTTCGGGGCAGCCGGACACCAATGCCGCTGGCGAGCGGCTGTACACGGCGAATCCGGTCAAGCTCGAGTCCGGGCAGAAGCAACCGGTGTCGTTCAGCTACTCGACTGCGGCAGCACCGCCGGCCGGGGCCGCCGCCAGCAGTCTGGACACCTTGATCTTCGCGATCGTGGCGGCCTTGGCGGTCGCGCTGATAGCACTTGTCGTCGTGCTGGTGCGCCAGCGTCAAGGCACGACCCCGACCCCGCCGGCTCCGCAGAAGGCCGCCGCCCGGGCATCTCGCACCGAAGCGCCCGCGCAGGCAGCACCGACCAGCTCGTCGCCGGAGGACGGCTACGGCTTCGACGACGTCGACTGAGACGCTCGCTCGTCTCGCGCCGGCCGAGCTTCCTTGCCTATCGGCCTGCCTGCCGATAGACTTTCGACCTGCGGGCCGGGGTTCGGCTCGCAGGTTCGCGGTCGCCGGGTCCGGCTCGAAAGGGGCACCGTCCATTGCGGGGGTGCTGTTCGCGTTCGGTGAGGGGCCGCACGGTGTACAGCCCCGTTCTGGGCGGAAAGCGAGCAAGGCATGGCTGAAGGTACCGTCAAGTGGTTCAATCCGGACAAGGGTTACGGCTTCATCTCTCGCGAGGACGGCGACGACCTGTTCGTCCACTTCTCCGAGATCCAGGGCGACGGTTTCAAGACCCTCGATGAGGGTCAGGCCGTATCGTTTGACGATCACGACCGGCCAGAACGGCAAGCTGCAGGCGAGCAACGTCTCGCAAGCTCTAGTCGGGTTCTCCACGACACTACGAAGGACGGTCCATTCCGGGCCGTCCTTCTGCTTTCGGGAGTCGCGCAAGCTCGCGCTCGTTCGGCGCCCGAGCGCTACACTGCTGAGCATGACTCGCCACGCCGACAACCCCACACGCCCGAAGCGGCTCCTGCTCCACGCGTGCTGCGGGCCGTGCCTCATCGAGCCGCTCGAGGCGCTTGTCGCAGCAGGCCGATCAGCGTGACGATCGTCTTCGCGAACTCCAACATCCATCCCGCCGAGGAGTACGAGCGGCGCCGAGACACCCTGCGCGAGTACGCCGAGCCGCTCGGCGTCGAGGTCGTCGAACTCGCGTACGACCCCGCCGAGTGGGACGCGACCGTCGGCCCGCTCGCAGAGGCCGGCGCGGCAGCGATGCCGAGCGTGCTACGCGCTGCGGCTCGGTCACGCTGCTCGCTACGCCGCCGAGAACGGCTTCGACGCCCTGGCAACGACGCTGACCGTCAGCCCGTACCAGGACGCCGACGCCATCGCCGAGGAGGGCGAGCGTGCCGCAGCGGCGCGCCGGCATCGCCTACCTCGATCGGGACTTCCGAGACCGCTATCCCGAGGCGACGCGGCGCTCGCGCGAGGCGGGCATGTATCGGCAGAACTACTGCGGGTGCGTGCTGTCCGATCTCGAGGCGCAGAGCCGAGCGGGAGGCGCGCAAGGCGGCGGAAGCGCGCGCGAAGACGCAGTCGCCGGAGCGCTCGGCCGATCGCGGAGGCGTAGGCGCCTAGCGCTCGTCGGCGGGCGTGTTCGTGAGCGGTCCGGGCGCGCACGCCGCGCATGCGGCGCAGCCGTCGACGATTCCGCGTTCGGCCTCGCGCGCCTTGCGGTCGCGGTCGCGCTCCTTGATCTCGGGGACCTTGCGCGCGTAGAAGAACGGCGCGCACGGGGTTGAACGTGGGCCCGTACCCCGTCGTCGTGCGCGATTCGATGCGCGTTGCGCAGGTCCTGCGCGGTCGAGCCGGGGAAGAGCGTCCGGCTCGTGCCGATGACGGAGAGCATGTGCGCGTCGCTTCCGCCGGTAGCAGCGAGGCGGTCGCGGTTCGCGCGCCAGTACTTGCGGGCCCGGAAGTTCGCGGCGAGCAGCATGGGCGTGGAGTTCGCGACTTCGACACCGTCGAAGTCGACGCAGTCGTAGACCTCGGTCTCGCCTCGGCACAGGCCGTGCTTGTGCCAGATAGCGCGGCGCGTAGGGGTGCGCGGCGACGGCGAGTCCGCCCTGCGCGTGGATGTCGGCGACCGTCTCGGCGGCGCTGCGGCCGGGCGTGACGAGCTGCGGGCGTCCACAGGCCGAGGATGTGGCCCTGGGCGCTCTCGACCTCCTGGCCGACGACGACCTCGATGCCGTACTCCGATGCGTACTCGGCGGCCTCGAGCGCGCCCTCGTTGGTGTTGTGGTCGCAGATCGCGACGACCGAGAGGTTCGGTGCGGCGTGCGACGAACTCGAGAACCTGCCGCGGCGTGGCGGTGCCGTCCGAGGCGGTCGTATGAACGTGCATGTCTGCAGCAGAGTATCCGGTACGCATAGCGTGCTGATACTAGCACGGGTGGCCACGCTCGGCAGCGTCCGTACCGCCCTGCGCTACACTTCACGTCACGCGACAGCACCACCGACTTCCGAGGAGACCGTGCGTGCGCACCGACGACTTCGACTACGACCTACCGACCGGTCTGATCGCCCAAGAGCCCGTGCAGCCGCGCGACAGCTGCAGGCTGCTGGTGCTCGACCGCGCGAGCGGGCAGATCGACCACCGGGTCTTCACGGACGTCGCTCGACTATCTGGGCGACGGCGACGTGCTCGTGGTCAACGAGACGCGGGTCCTGCCCGCGCGCCTCAGGGGCGTCAAGGACGAGACCGGCGGCGCCGTCGAGGTGCTGCTGCTGCGCGAGCGCTACACCAACGCGTGGGAGTGCCTCGTCAAGCCCGGTCGGCGCCTGAAGCCGGGCGCCAAGATGGTGTTCGCCGACGGCGCCATGAGCGGGCTCGTGGTCGAGACGATCGACGAGGGCGGCGGGCGGCTCGTGCAGTTCACGCTTGGCGGCTGGGGAGACGCAGCTTCCTCGACATCGTGCACCGCATCGGCGAGGTGCCGCTGCCGCCCTACATCACGCGCACCGTCGACGATCCCGAGCTCTACCAGACGGTCTTCTCGCGCGACGAGCGCTCGGCGGCCGCACCCACGGCGGGGCTGCACTTCACGCCGGAGCTGCTCGAGCGGATCGCCGCGGCGGGAGTGCACATCGAGACCGTCGAGCTCGACGTGGGCATCGACACGTTCCGGCCCGGTCTCGGAAGACGATCCCGAGCTGCACCACATCCACACCGAGCACTTCCGGGTGTCCGAAGCGAACGGCGGAGGTCGTCAACGAGCGCGAAGGCGCGGGGCAAGCGGGTCATCGCGGTGGGAACGACGAGCGTCCGCGCGCTCGAGAGCGCCTACGATGCGGACACTGGGCGAGGTCGTGGCCGCCGAGGGCGCGACATCGCTCTACATCCTGCCCGGGGTACCACTTCAGCGTCGTCGATGCCATGGTCACGAACTTCCACGTGCCGCGCTCGACGCTGCTGATGATGGTGAGCGCATTTGCCGGCCGCGGTCAGGTCATGCACGCCTACGAGGTAGCGAAGGACGAGCGCTACCGCTTCCTGTCGTTCGGCGACGCGATGCTGATTCTCTAGGGCTTAGGCGACGGCGTCCACCAGGTCCAGTTCGGGTTGCCCGCAGCGGGGTCCTCGGGCGGTGTGCCCGGCGCGATCGCGATACCGGTCTGCCTGTCCGAGCCGACGCGGCGGTACACAGGCGTGCCGGAGGCGTCCTGGCCGTCGAGAGCGAACGACGGGCGACCCGTCCGGGTTGTCCGCGGGGACCGGTCGCGGGACTCCGGGCGGGAGGCTCGGCCACGTGGCCGTACTCGGTCAGGTCGGCGCTCTGAAGCGTGTAGGCGACGTCCTGCGATAGGTGCGCTGGACCAGCGCGAATCGCTGCAGGTCTGCTGCGAGTCGTCCTCGATGTAGATGGTGGTGCCGCTGTCGCCGCCGAGTACCTCGCGCTGGGCCGGCGGCGTGTTCGCGTCGAACGTCATGCGTCGTCTGGCCCGACCGCCGTGAGGTCGGCGTCTTGAGTGTGGCGCCGCCGGCCTGCAGGACGTAGACGTCGCCGTTGAAGATCACGTACAGGCTCGCAGGTGACGGGTCGCTGCGGAGACTGGTGCGCTCGAGCGCCGGCGAGGTCTCTGCGGCTGCGCCGCCCTCGACGCTGACCTTCGGCGCGCGCTCTCCGGCGCTGCCGCGGTCGCGGCGTCGGTCGATCGCGGCCTGCGTGCTGGTGCCACCGTTGACGAGCTGCATGATGCCGAGCGCCGCCGACACGCCCGACCACGACGAGCACGACCGCAGCGGCGCTGCCCCACGCGATGAGCTGACGGCGGTCCATGCGCGGCGCCTCCGACGGAGAAGCGCGCGCTGCGCCCGGCGGCGGAGCGTCGGCGGCCAGCGCGTCGAGCGGCGTCCGCATGCGGTACCGAACTGCGCCCAGCGGTGTCCGAAGACGGCTGCTGGACGTGCGCCGACGCGGCGCGAGCCGCTGCGAGGTCGGCCGCAGTGCGGCGCTGCGGCCTCGGCCCGGATCGCCGCCATGATGCGGTCGGCGAGGTCAGCCGGGGGCGCGGGTGGCGCGGCGCGGCGCACCGCACTGAGGGTGCGGACGTACTGCGCCGCACTGCGCGCACTCGCGGCAGTGAGCCTTGGCGGCCTCGAGCACCGCCGCGTCGACCGGGCGAGCCGTCGAGCGCTTCGCTGATAACCGACTGCGCCTGGATGCAGTCCATCACACACCTCCTGCCGTCATGCCGAGAGCGTGGACGAGCGAACGACGAGCCCGGAAGACGCGTGACTTGACCGTGCCGGCCGGGACGCCGAGCTGTGACGCCGCCTCCGCGTACGAGAGCCCGAAGAGCGCCACCGCCGAGAACGCGTCGCGATCCTCGGGCTGCAGCGTCGTCATCGCAGCCTCGACTGATGTGGTGAGCGCGACCTCATCGGCGAGATCGCCGGGCAGGGCGATGGTGTCGAACACCTCGACCGGGACCGGACGGTGTTTGCCTGCCCGAACCGTGTCGAGGCACGTGTTGCGCGTGACCGGTAGAGCCACGTCGAGAACCGCGCCCGTTCGTCGAAGGTCGCAAGCGACCGGTACACCTTGATCCACACCTCCTGCGTGACATCCTCGGCGACGGTCGTGTCACCGAAGAACCGCAGCGCATGCGCGTAGACGGCGCCCGTGTGGGCGCGAACGAGCGACTCGAACGCGTCGAGGTCGCCGTCCTTGGCGGCGACTCAGGAGCGCCGTATCGTCTGCTCCGTGTTCTGGCATGTCACTCCCACTAAGACGCGCGGAATCGCGGCGCGGTTCGCGCGAACTCCAGTCTAGCAGCGAACACGACGGCGCACGGCGTGCCCGCGGGTTCTGTACAATCGCGCCCATGACACTCTTCGACTTCGACCTCATCGCGACCGACACCGCGACCTCCGCGCGCCGCGGCAGCTTCACGACCGCGCACGGCACCGATCGAGACGCCGGTGTTCATGCCGGTCGGCACGCGCGCCACCGTCAAGGGCGTGACGACGCCGCAGCTGCACGACCTCGGCGCGCAGGTGCTGCTCTCCAACACGTACCACCTGTTCCTGCGCCCCGGCTCCGACATCGTGCGCGAGGCCGGCGGGCTGCACGCGTTCATGAACTGGGACCGCGCGATCCTCACCGACTCAGGCGGCTTCCAGATCTTCTGCTCGCCGACACGCTCAAGCTCTCCGACGAGGGCGTGGAGTTCCGCTCGATCGTCGACGGCGCGAAGCACTTCTGGACGCCCGAGGACAACATGCGCGTCCAGGAGGACCTCGGGGCCGACATCATCATGCAGCTCGACCAGTGCCCGCCGTACCCCGCCGAGAAGGAGTTCGTCGCCACCGCCGTGCGCCGCTCCGCGGACTGGGCCGCCCGCTGCAAGTCCGCCCACAGCCGAGAAGACCAGGCGCTGTTCGGCATCGTGCAGGGCGGCGTGTTCGAGGACCTGCGCCTCGAGAGCGTGGAGCGCCTCGCCGAGCTCGACTTGCCGGGCTACGGCATCGGCGGCTACTCGGTAGGCGAGCCTCACGAGCTGATGCTCGAGTCGCTCGCGCCGGTATGCGATGCGATTCCCGCGAACAAGCCGCGCTACCTGATGGGCGTCGGCAACCCGACCACGATCCTGCAGGCGATCGGGCTCGGCGTCGACATGTTCGACTGCGTGCTTGCCGACGCGCACGGCCCGGATGGGGACCGCGTTCTCCTCGGCGGGGCGGATGAATCTGAAGAACGCGCAGTACGCGCGTGACTTCGGGCCGCTCGATCCCGACGTGCACGTGCCCACGTGCACGGAGTACTCGCGTGCCTACCTGAGGCATCTCGTGAGCACGAAGGAGATGCTCGCGTCGATCCTGCTCTCGATTCACAACCTGCACTTCCTGCTCGACCTCACCGCGCGTGCGCGCACCGCCATCGAGCAGGACCGGTACGGCGCGTTCCTCGCCGAGTGGCTCGCGTCACCGGCCGCGGTCGACTACTAGCCGGGCGGCTCGCGTCAGATTCGTTCAGTCTGCTGCCCTATTGCTCTTCATTCGTGAGGCCCGGTGCGGGTATTATTGAGCGTCGGCCGTCCTGATGGGGCGGCATTGATTCGGAAAGGGCGTCGACGTATGTCTGGCCAAGGTGGTATCGCTAGCTTTCTGCCGCTGATCTTGATGATCGTCGCGGCGTGGTTCCTGTTGATTCGCCCGCAGCAGCAGCGGCAGAAGAAGCAGGCCGAGATGCTGTCTCGGCTGACGCCCGGCGCCGAGGTCCTGACCGTCGGCGGCATCTTCGGCACCATCGTCGAGATCGGTGAAGACCGCGTGCGGCATCGCCGTGGCTGACGGCTCCGAACTCGAGATCGTGCGCGGTTCGATCCAGACGATCGTCACCCCGGCCGATGAGACCGCCTGACGACTGCGACGAGGGACGAGGGCTCCGATGAGTCCGAGCCCCCAGTCGCTGACGAGGACGAGGGCGAAGCCTAGGCATGTCGGAAGCGACCGCCATACCGTTGCCGGCCCCAGAGGGCCGGGTCACGCTCGAGGTCGTGCAAAACGACGCCGAGCTGCTCGCCTACATCGAAATGGGCGACACGTACCTCGGCGCGATCGGCTACACCGAGCATGGGCTTCGGCACGCGAACCTGACGGCGCACATCGCGAGCAACATCCTGCATCGACTCGGTTACGACGATCACGTCGCCGAGGTGGCCGGAGTCGCGGGCTTCATGCACGACATCGGCAACTGCGTGTCGCGTGACTCGCACTGGATCTCCTGCGGCGTTCATCGCGCGGGACGCGCTGGCTCGGCTCGGCATGCCGTACGCAGACATCGCAACGGTCATGAACGCGGTCGGCAACCACGAAGAGGACGCGTCCGACCCGGCGACTCCGGCTGCGGCGGCCGTCGTTCTCGCCGACAAGGCTGACGTTCACCACACGCGCGTGCGCAATCCGGACCCGCTCGCGTACGACATCCACGACCGCGTGAACTACGCGTCGAAGCGCAGTTTCCTGCGCGTCGACTCCGAGTCGCGTATGCTCACACTCGAAATCGAGATAGACACCACCGAGATTCGGCTCATGGAGTACTTCGAGATCTTCCTCGAGCGGATGCAGTTGTGCCGCCGCGCGGCGGCCGTCCTCGACGCGGAGTTCTCGCTGGTGATAAACGGTACGAAGCTCCTCTGACACGCGAGGAGCGACCCGAAGGGCAAGGAAGGCAGGAGAATGGACCCGAAGCAGCGCAACTACCTGTACTTGGCGATTGTCGCGGTTCTCGTGATCGGTTCGTGGGTGTTGTTCACCCCGCTGAGCACGAAGATCAGGCAGGGCCTCGACATCCAGGGTGGCATCTCGGTCATCCTGACGGCGCAGCCGCAGCCCGGGCAGCAGCTCACGAACGATGACATGGACCGCGCGGAGCTCATCATCCGCAACCGCGTCGACAAGCTGGGCGCCTCTGAGGCGAGCATCCAGCGTCAGGGCCAGGACTCCATGCTCGTCCAGATGCCGGGTCTGAAGAACCGGGATGAGGCGCTCAAGATCATCAACTCCACCGGACTGCTCGAGTTCGTCGACGTCGCATCGATCACCGATAGCGCAGCCCTGGCTGCGATCACCGGCCCCGATTCGGCTGAGGGCACGACGCTGACGGCTGGCACGTACAAGGCGATCATGACCGGAGCCGTGGTCAGTGACGCTTCGGTCGCACAGGATCCCGACCACGGGCAAGATCGAGGTCAACGTCACCATGAACGCGGATGGCATCGAAGACCTGGGGTGACTTCACGACCGCGAACGTGGGCAAGCAGATCGCGATCGTGCTCGACGGGGTGGTCAAGTCCGCGCCGGTCGTCAACGAGCCCATTCTGGGTGGGCAGACGGCGATCAGCGGGTCGTTCACGCCGGAGGAGGCCAAGTCGCTGGCGACGGTGCTTCAGACCGGCTCGCTGCCGGTCAAGCTCGTACCGCAGGACACGCGCACCGTCGGTCCGACGCTGGGGCAGGAGTCGCTGCGCCAGGGAATGATGGCGCTGCTCGTGGGCATGCTGATCGTCGCGATCTACCTCATCGCCTTCTACCGCGGCCTCGGGGTCATCTCCGTTGCGGCGATGTTCGTGTTCGGCTCGATCTACCTCGGGATCCTCGCTCTGCTGTCCGAGTTCGGGGTGTTCGCCCTGACGCTGCCGGGCATCGCGGGCGCGGTGCTGACTGTCGGTATTGCCGCCGACAGCTCGATCCTGATCAACGAGCGCTTCCAGGAGGAGATCAGGCTGGGCAAGACGTATCGCTCCGCGGCGCAGTCGGGCACCCGGCACGCGATCGGGACCTCGGTCGACGCCGACCTCGTCACCTTCGTGTCGGGTCTCGTGCTCTTCGTCGTGGCCATCGGCCCAGTCAAGGGCTTCGCGCTCACGCTCATGCTCGGTATCGCGTGCGACATCCTCATGATGATCCTCTTCAAGCGTCCGATGATCGTCCTGCTCGCCGAGAGTGTCATGCCGAAGTCGCCCGCGCTGTGGGGCCTCCCGAAGGAGGCGGTCGCCACCGTTGGCGCCGCTTCCAAGAAGGGGGGTGCCGCTCGTGGCTAGGTTCAACATCGACTTCATGGGCCATCGCCGCTGGATGTTCGCGTTCTCGGTGATCCTGCTCATCATCTCGATCGGCTCGCTCGCGATTCAGGGCCTGACGCTTGGCGTCGAGTTCAGGGGCGGCACCGTCGTCATGATCGCCGACGGCGGCGACGTGACGCGAAGGCGAGATCAGCGAGGCGTTCACCGCGGCAGGCGCCGAGAACCCCGCCGTGCAGTCCAGCGTCGACCAGGGCGTGACCGGCTACATCGTCCGCACCGAGTCGACCGACCCGTCGAGGTGAGCACGCAGGTCGCGAAGGTCGCCGCGGCGACCGGTCTGAAGACCGACACGTTCCAGGTCACGACCATCGGTCCGGGTTGGGGCAAGAACGTCACCGACAGCGCGATGCTCGCGTTCGCGCTCTCGCTGCTCGCAATCATGCTCTACGTCTCGCTGCGGTTCGAGTACAAGATGTCGGTCAGTTGCGATGGGCAACATCGTTCACGACCTCATCATCACGCTCGGCATCTACTCGCTGGCCGGTCTCGAGGTCACCCCGAACACCATTGCCGCGCTGCTCACGATTCTCGGCTACTCGCTCTACGACACGATCGTGGTCTTCCACCGCATCAAGGAGAACTCGCAGGGCCTGGTGAAGCAGTCGTTCATGAGCATGGCCAACGAGTCGATCAACGAGGTGCTCGTCCGCTCGCTCAACACCGTCGCTACCGGACTGATCCCGGTCATCTCGCTGCTGCTCTTCGGTGGACCGACGCTCAAGGACTTCTCGGCCGCGCTCACCATCGGCCTGCTCGTCGGCGCGTACTCGTCCATCGGCGTGGCGGCGCCGCTGTACGCGACGTGGAAAGAGACCGAGCCGAAGTACAAGGCACTCGCCAAGAAGTTCGCCAACGCCTAGAGGCCGCGGCCGTCTCGCTCGCTTCATGAAAGTGATTCGGGGCCGGCACGCATGCGTGTCGGCCCCGTCCGTTAGGATGGGTGCATGACTGACTCGTGCGCGCAAACACCGTGGATACTCGCTCCGGCCGAGCCCGAGACGGTTGCCGCACTCTCCCGCGACACGGGACTGTCGCTCATCACGGCACGGATTCTCGCGTCTCGCGGATACCTCACCGCGTCGAGCCGGTCGAGCGCTTCCTCTCGCCCGACCTCGATCGCGACTGGCTCGACCCGGATCTCATCCCGGGCATGCCCGCGGCAGCCGACGAGATCGCCGCGGCGATCCGCGCGGTGAGCGCATCGTCGTGTTCGGCGACTTCGACCTCGACGGCGTCTCCGCCGCAGCCGTCGCGGCCCGCGGGCTGCGCGCGTTGGGCGCTGACGTCACCGCGATCGTGCCGCACCGCTTCCGCGAAGGCTACGGCCTGTCCGCGGCCGCCATCGAGCGTCTGCTGCCGCTGGAGCCCCAGCTCGTCGTCACCGTGGACTGCGGCATCTCCTCGGCCGACGAGGTAGCCCTCCTCGCCGAGAAGGGCGTGCGCGTCGTCGTCACCGACCACCACGAGCCGGGAGAGGGTGTTCCGGCCGGCGTCGCTGGTGGTCAATCCGAAGCTCGACACCGAGGGGTGCGCCTCGCGCGACCTGTCCGGCAGCGGCGTCGCGCTCAAGCTGGTCCACGCCGTCGGAGTTCGGCTCGGCAAGCCTGCGGCATGGCGCGAACTCACCGATCTCGCGACGCTGGGAACGGTCGCCGACATCGTGCCGCTCTCGGCCGAGAACCGCGCGCTCGTGGCTGACGGGGTCGCGCGCATGCGCGACGGCGACCCGCGTGCCGATCGCCGCTCTGGCGGCGGTCGGCGGCACGTCGCCGCAATCGCTCTCGTCGGGAAGCGTCGCCTTCGCGCTCGCGCCCCGGCTCAACGCTGCGGGCCGCATGGCGGATCCGCAGCTCTCGCTCGACCTGCTCATGACCGACGATGCCGGTGAGGCCGAGCGGCTGGCGCTGTCGCTCGACGAATGCAACCGGCTGCGCCAGCAGGTCGAGGCCGATCTCGCAGAGGCCGCGCTCGCGCTCGCAGAGCGCACGTATCACGGCGAGCGCGGACTCGTACTGGGCGGTGAAGGGTGGCACGAAGGCGTCAAGGGGATCGTCGCCTCCCGTCTGACGAACCGGTACCGCGTTCCCAGCATCCTGTTCGCGATCGAAGACGGCGTCGCTCGCGGCTCGGGCCGTTCCGTCGGGACCGTCGACCTCTTCCGCGCTCTGGAGGCCTGCTCGGGCCTGCTGACGCGCTTCGGCGGTCACGCCGCCGCCGTCGGCTGTACGCTTCCCGCCGAGAAGATCGACGAATTCCGCAGCCTGTTTCATCGCGCACCTCGACACGCTGCCCGCCGAGCAGTTCGCGTCGGAGACGATGGTCGACGCCGAGGTCGAGCTCGAGGACGTGAGCGTTGAGCTTGGCGCCGAGTTCGCCCTGCTCGAGCCGTTCGGGCACGGCAATCGTCAGCCGCTCCTTGCAAGCCGCGGCGTGTTCATGAACGGCCGCTCGAAGGTCGGCAAGACCGGCAACCACCTGAGGTTCTCGGCGTACGACGGCGCGGTGACGGTGCCCGCGATCGCGTTTCGATGTCGTGACATCGACGCGCTGGTGGGCCACGAATCGGCAGTCGATCTCGCCTACGAGCTCTCGGTGGACGAATGGCGCGGCCAGACGCGAGTGCAGCTCATGGTTCGGGAGTTCCACCACCGGCCCGCCTCTCCCGACGCGCCGGCGTACGAGCTCGTCGAAGACCTCTTCGCGCACGCGGACGAGATTCTGGCCCGAGAGGAGTACGCGGGCATCGAGGACGCGCCATCGTTTCACACGAAGCTCGCCGGCGTGACCTTCGAGGGCCGCCAGGACGTGCTTGGCCGTCTCGCCAGCGGCTCGCCGCTGCGCCTCGAGCGCCAGCCCGAGAATCCCTACGATGCCAACGCGATCGCCTTGTTCGATCCCCACGGGGAGCAGGTCGGCTTCTTCAATCGCCGTCTCGCCGCGGCGCTCGCGCCCGCGATCGACGCCGGAGTCGCCTACGACGTCGAGGTGACCGAAGTGACCGGTGGCGAGGATGACCGTTCGCTCGGCGTGAACGTGTTGGTGTCGCAGCGTGACGGCGCGGCGGCCGAGGACGAGCGTGGCGCGGAGCGAGAACGCCGCAGGTGCTGAACTCGCCGCGCTGCCGCCCTCCGAGCTCGATGCCGCGCTCGTTCGCGCGTTCATCGGCGATCGAACGCTGCACGATGCACAGGCCGAATCGCTTGCACATCTTGCGGCAGGGGAGAACACGCTGACGGTGATGGCGACAGGTCGCGGCAAGTCGCTCATCTTCCACATGCACGCTGCTCGCACCGCACTGCTCGGCGGGAAGGCGAGCGTCTTCGTGTACCCGCTGCGCGCCCTCGTCGCCGACCAGGCGTTCCATCTTTCCGAGGCTTTCGCCGACGTCGGGCTGACCGTCCGTACCGTCACCGGCGAATCGAGTCCCGGGGAACGCGACGACGCCTTCACGCGGCTCGCGTCCGGCGAGCTCGACGTCGTGCTGACGACGCCGGAGTTCCTGCATCTGCACGCGCGTCGTTTCGCCCAAAGCGACCGCGTCGGCTTCCTCGTGGTCGACGAGGCGCACCACGTGGGCATGTCGCGAGCCGGACACCGGCCCGCGTACGCGCGTCTCGGCGAGGCGGTCGAGGCGCTGGCGCGCCCGACGGTGCTTGCCGTGACTGCGACCGCGGACGATGCGACCGCCGACACGATTCGGCAGACTCTGGGAGTGACGGCGACGGTGCTCGACCCGACCGTGCGCGACAACCTTCGCATCGAGGACCGCCGCGACATCCCCGACAAGGACGGCTACCTCGCCTCGCTCGCCGCGCGCGGGGAGAAGACGGTCGTGTACGTGAACTCGCGCGAGCAGTCGGTCAAGCTCGCGCGCATGATTCGGAAGCGGGTTCCGGAGCTGGCGATGCGCACGGCGTTCTACAACGGCGGGCTTTCGCGCTCGGCTCGTCACGCGGTCGAGCGAGCGTTCCGAACCTCGGAGCTCGCGTTCGTGGTCTCGACGAGCGCGTTTGGCGAGGGCGTCAACATCCCCGACATCCGCAACGTCGTCCTGTACCACCTGCCGTTCAACGCAGTCGAGTTCAACCAGATGTCCGGCCGTGCAGGTCGCGACGGCGCGCTGGCCCGCATCCACCTCATCTACGGGGCCAAGGACGCGCGCATCAACGAGATGATCCTCGCTTCGCTCGCGCCGAGCCGAGATGACATGGCGGCGCTCTACGCGGAGCTTCGCGACATCGCGGCATCTGAGGGTGCCGGCTTTGAGATCGCCAATGCCGAGCTTGTCGAACGAGCGAAGCGCAGGCGCAAGCAGTTCGCGCTTGACGAGCGCGGCGTCTCATCAGGCTTAGGGGTGCTGCGTGACCTGGGATTCGTGACGGGTGAGGGTCACGGTGCGTATCGCCGACTCACGTTCGTGCCCGGTGCCTCCAAGGTCGACCTCGAGTCTTCAGCGCGCTACGCCGAGGGTCTCGACGAGATCGCCGAGTTCGCTGAATTCAAGTCGTGGTCGCTGAGTGCGGAGTCCCCGGAGCTGCTCGCGCGGTTCAACAGGCCGATCCTGCCCGCGAGCTAGGTCGGACGTGCGACGGGAGATACCACTTCCGCGTCGAGCAGAGAGCCCGGGCGCGTTACACTAGGTCGCAACACGTTTCCTCCGCCCGCTAAGGACATCGATGCCAGCCACGCTCCAGCAGATCGAAGCGCAGGTTCGGGCGTACAATCCCGACGCAGACCTCACCGGCCTCGACGAGGCCTACGCGTTCGCCACGCAGGCGCACGAGGGTCAGATGCGCAAGAGCGGGGAGCCCTTCGTACACCATCCGATCGAAGTCGCGCTCATCCTCGCCGAGTTGCACATGGACACCGCGACGCTCAAGGCGGCCTTGCTCCACGACACGGTGGAGGATTCCGAGGTCACACTCGCAGAGGTTCGTACGCTGTTCGGCGACGAAGTCGCCGAGCTCGTGGACGGTGTGACGAAGCTCGGCAAGATCGAGTTCGAGTCGCTCTCGGAGGCGCAGAGCAACAACCTGCGCAAGATGCTCATCGCGATGGCGAAGGACATCAGGGTCATCCTGATCAAGCTGGCCGACCGGCTCCACAACATGCGGACGCTCTCGGCATTGCCCGAGCCGCGCCGCATCGAGAAGGCTCGCGAGACGATGGAGATCTACGCGCCGCTCGCGCACAGGCTCGGCATCTCAAGCATCAAGTGGGAGCTCGAGGACCTGGCGTTCTACTACCTCGAGCCGCACAAGTTCCACCAGGTCTCGCGGATGGTGGCAGAGAGCCGCAAGGCGCGCGAAGACTATCTCCAGCAGGTCATCGACCAGCTCCGAGAGGAGCTCGAGGCCATCGGCGTCAAGGCGCGTATCTCGGGCCGCCCCAAGCACCTCTACAGCGTCTACCAGAAGATGTCGCAGAAGGGCAAGGACTTCAACGAGATCTACGACCTCATCGCGCTGCGCGTGATCGTCGACTCGGTTAAGGACGTCTACGGGGCGCTTGGCACCGTGCACTCGATCTGGAAGCCGGTCCCGGGGCGGTTCAAGGACTACGTCGCGATGCCCAAGTTCAACATGTACCAGTCGCTGCACACGACGGTCATCGGACCTTCCGGAAGCCCGCTCGAGATCCAGATTCGCAGCGAGGAGATGCACCGAACGGCGGAGTACGGCGTCGCCGCCCACTGGCGCTACAAGGAGGGCATGCGTGGCGAGGACGCGTTCGACGAGCGCCTCGCGTGGCTGCGTCAGATGCTCGAATGGCAGACCGAGCTCAAGGATCCCCGCGAGTTCATGGAGGCGCTCAAGATCGACCTCTTCGAGGAAGAGGTGTTCGTCTTCTCTCCCAAGGGCGACGTCATCAGCCTGAAGCGTGGCTCGACGCCGATCGACTTCGCGTACGCGATCCACACCGAGGTCGGCAACCACTGTGTCGGGGCGAAGGTGAACGGATCGATCGTTCCGCTCGGGTACGAGCTCCAGATGGGGGACCGCATCGAGGTCCTCACCAACAAGAACTCCAAGCCGTCGCGCGACTGGCTCAACATCGTCAAGACCTCCTCGGCGAAGTCGAAGATACGCAACTTCTTCAGCAAGGTGACGCGCGAGGACGACCTCATCCGAGGGCGCGACGAACTCGCGAAGGTCATGCGTAAGCACGGCCTCGGCATAGGCAGCAAGGCCGCCGAGAAGGCGATCGACGCGGTCGCGAAAGAGATGAACTACGCCCACGCCGAGGACGTCCTGGCCGGTATCGGCGGGGGCAAGATCTCGGCGAAGCAGGTGGGAACCAAACTCCTCAAGCTCATGGCGAAGGATGGCGACGTAGCTAAACCTGAACCTAAGGTTGAGGAATTCCCGCTCTCACAGCCGATGATCGCGCCGAAGAGCAAACGCCGCAAGCAGGGCGGCGGAATCAAGGTCAAGGGCATCGACGACGTGCTCGTTCGACTCGCTCGATGCTGCAATCCGGTGCCTGGGGACAAGATAATCGGATTCGTCACGAGGGGGAGGGGAGTCTCCGTTCACCGGCTCGACTGCCCAAACGCCCGTGAGCTCCTCTCGGCACCGGAGCGAATCATCGACGTCGAGTGGGACCTCGGCACAGAGACGACCTATCAGGTTGAGATCTTCATCGAGGCACTCGATCGCCTGCGGCTTTTGCAGGACGTGACCTCGGCACTTGCGGAATCGGGCGTGAATATCATCGCCTCGTCGACGACGACGCATCGCGACGGCCTCGTCGACATGAGGTTCCTGTTCGAGACGGGGGACCTCTCTCGCCTCGATGCTGTCCTGCGTGAAGTGCGAGCGGTAAGCGGGGTCTTCGAGGCGCGGCGTATGCTGCCCGGCGAGGCAACCCAGAAACGCCGAGGAGATCGCTGATGCGGGTCACGAGACTCGTGCTGGGCCCCCTCGAAACGAACTGTTGGGTGGTCGGTGACGACGTCGAAGGGCCGGTGCTGGTGATCGATCCCGCGGACAAGCCTCAACAAGTTCTTGAGGCTATCGGGACTCGCGTCGATCGAGGCAATCGTTCTCACGCATGGCCACTTCGACCACCTGGGGGCCGTTGCGGAGCTCGTGAGACTGACGGGGGCGCCGCTTGCGATGCACGAGGCGGACTCGGCCAACGTCACGAGCGAGGAGCGCAATGGCGCAGCGCTGTTCGGGTTCGATCTCCGGGCTCCCGCTCCCACGAAGCTACTCGCCGGCGAAGACGTGTTCATGGCGGGGGAGGTCGAGTTTCAGGTGCTTCACACGCCTGGCCACACCCCGGGTGGCATCTGCCTGCTTGCCCGCGACGCCACCGGTGAGGAGCGGCTGTTCTCAGGTGACACGCTCTTCGCGGGGAGCGTTGGACGGACCGATTTCCCGGGCGGAGATGCGCGCGCTCTGGCGCGCTCGATCGAGGTCTGCTTGGCACCGCTTGGTGACAATGTGTTGGTGCATCCGGGACACGGCCCCGACACGACGATCGGGCGCGAATCGCGAGTCAACTTCTTCTGGCCCAGGGATGACCGCTGATGAGAGCATTCTAATCCAGCTGACCTGCGGTTATGTGATATTCTGAGCCCGTTGCCACGGCGTCCTGGGTAATGGCTTTCCGTTTGCTGTGGAGTTCCTGTGTTCTGCCTCGATAACGGCTGATATTCAGCTTCGCTTATGTTACACTTATTTAGGTTAGCGCACGCGTATGCGGCGGGGCTGGTTGGTTGCGGCCGTGCGGGCGCTTCATGTAGTACGCAGGGTCCCCCTGCGTAAACCGGCTACGACCGGAGTGGGAGCAGTTTGGCCCTGACAGCCTATGTGGGCAACAAGAGGAATCGCAGGGTCGCCGCCATCGCGTGCGCGACATTAGTCCTCGCATGTCTCATTCCGGTTGTCGCTCGGGCGATTGCACCCGACCCGCCAGTCTCGCTCGGCGCCGTGCCGGGATCCTCAGAACCCGTTATCGCGACCCTGACGTGGCAGAATTCGCCCGATCCGACGACGGCAGAGTACAACGTGTACGTGGCCGTTCAGCCGGATGGGCCCTACCGCCTTATTGCCACTACGACGGGAACCACCGCAGAGTTCACGGACGGGGTCCCCGGTCTCCAGTATCACTTCCGAGTCGCGGCAGCCAACGCGGCGGGCGAGGAGTCTGCCTTCGCCGCGGCCGGTCCTGTGGCATCGGCGTGGTCTTCATCGCCTCACGTCGACGCAAGTGCTTCGTCTCGCAAGTGCGGCCAGTGCCATACGGTACATCAGGCCGACACTGCGCAGCTCTTCTTGTGGGAGGCCAAGGCCTCCGGTTCTGCCGTCATGTGTTTGACCTGCCACAACGGCTTGAACAAGGACACCGCGAACGTGGCGTCTGGAACCAGGGACTCGTTCGCCCTCAGGAGCGGCCACACGATTGAGACAACCCTCACCCGTCCTGCGTCGGTGCTTGGATGCGAGACGTGCCACGAGCTCCACGGTTCGTCGGATCAGGCGCGGCGAATACCGGCGAGCAGCGTCAACGGCACCGACGTCGCGTCCGCGGGTCCCGAGCTGTGCATAGCGTGCCACACCCGCAGCAGCGACTGGTACGGGCCAGGCTATCCTTCGACCTCAGCCCCAACCCGAGATGCGACGGGGTACCCGATCGCCGGAACGTGGCCCGGACCGGACGCGTACTGGTCGTCGAGCAACGCGCATCGACTGATGCCGGAGACAACGCGGAGTCCCTCACCGGGCGAGCCGATTCGGCGCGCGGAGGGCGACTGCCTCTACTGCCACGCCGCCCATCGCGGGCGCAACGCCTACGATGGTCTCTTGGCGACGTTCATCACCCCCACAGCGTCGACGGTAGCTTCCGATCAAGCCGTTGGATCCTACGCCGCGCTGTGCTTTGGCTGTCACGGTGGCGCCAAGCCGCTCGGTTTCGTGACCACCCCGGTCAACATCAAGCAGTTCGCGATCTCTCCCAACGCGTTTGCGGGACACAGAATCCAGTCAGTGGACGGGTCGCTTCCCGTCGGGGCGCCGCTGCCGTGCTACGAATGCCACAACCCTCATGGTTCGAAGAGGGACAACGGGTCGCTCATCTCTGATGCACTGGGCGGCGGTCTCGACACGTCGACGACGGCCGGCGTCCGCACATTCTGCTTCACCTGCCATACCTCTAGCGACACGCTTCGGGGCTGGGACAGCGAGACGGCGACTTACACTGCGGTGTCGGCTACGGACACGGTCGTCGGGCTTCGTCGTGACGGTGGGGTAGGCGGCGGCGCCAACGTCCTGCATCTTCCAGCGACGGTCGCCGCACATGCCCAAGGCGACTCGATCAACTGCTATGACTGCCACGGTGACAGCTACGCTGCCGCTGGCAACAACGTTCATGATCCGTCCGCAGGCGACTACGACATACCCACCCACACGGGTACACCGTTGGCTCAGACCATCACGATCGGCGGCACCGATTACCTGCCGATGTGCACCGATTGCCACAGCAACGAGCTCGGCTCAGAGCACTCCAAGGCGAGCGCAAGTTCGGCGGTTTCGGGATGTGCCGCGTGCCATCCGACGCCGCGCGATACGCTGGCGCCTTGGGACAAGCAGACTTGCGCCCAGGGCGGCTGTCACACGCTCGCCTCCACGGCCCCGATGCACTCAGAGGTCGAGACGGCGCACGTGGCACTTCCCGTCAACTCCGACTGCACGAGCGGGACCGCGTGTCACGGTGGCGACCTTGCGGCGATTCACTCACAGGCTTCAACCTCCGTTGCCGGTCCAGGTGCGCTCGTCGGATCGGAGGAGCCGCTCGTGCGCTCCTTCGCAACCCTGCGCAGTACCGCTGACACGACCACGCTGGTCACAGGTTGTCAGGTGTGCCATGCCGTCGGTGTACCGGTCACGAAGAACTGCGTCGAGTGCCATGTCGGCTTCACTCACTTTGCCGACCCTCGGCTCACCGCCGAGGCGGTTGCTCACACGGCAGCTCCGGCTTCACAGACGGTCACCATCTCCGGTGAGAGCTTCGGACCGGTCGAGTGTGTCGATTGCCACACACAGATGGTCATCTCATCGGCCACCGAGCACCAGGGCGCTGAGCTCTGCGCGACCTGCCACCCGGCCCCGAAGAACAGCCTGACCCCCGCGTGGGACAAGTCCTGCACCCAGGGCGGCTGCCACACCGCCGGCTCGACCGCGCCGATGCACGCCAGCATCGACGCGAGCCACGCGCCGGTCGCCGGCCAGACCTGCTACGCCTCGGGCTGCCACCCCGACAGCGAGACCGATAGCCTCGCCCAGACGCACCGCAACGCGAGCGCCGTTCTCGGCGGTAGCACGCGCACGGGCTGCCAGGTCTGTCACTGGAACGGCACCCCCGCCAGCCGTGAGTGCGCGAGCTGCCACGCCGACAAGGTGGACGGCTCTCATGGTGCCGCCACGGCGCATGCGTTCACATCGGCCTCCGACGCGGTCGTTTCCGGCGACGCCGGCTGCACCAACTCCGGCTCCGGCTGCCACGGCACCGACGCCGTGCGCGACAACTTCTCCTCCTACCACCCGGCCACCGGCTGCACGTCCGGTGCCTGCCACACCTCGCCCTCCAAGGCGGGCTACGCCGGTAACGGCGACTGCCAGACCTGTCACGACGGCTCCTACACCGGTGCCCCGGCGCGGGTGACGCTTCCCACCGAGCACTACAGCGAGACCACCCACACCGCCTCAGGTCTCTCCGCGACCGTCTCGGCGGGCGGCTCGGCGAGCGCGACGTGCGCCACCTGCCACGACCCGAGCCCCGCGATCGGCCCGGGCGGCCTGGCCGGCCAGCACACCAACATCACCCCAGCCGCCGGCTCGCCCTACGGCGCCGACCGTAGTCCTGCGTCGAGTGCCACAGCGACCTGCGGGCGAACGGCAACGCCGAGGTGCTCGTCGGCTGGACCGCCGACGCGTGCTCGGACTGCCACTCGATCGGCAGCTCGGCACCGCAGCACGGTGCGACCGCTCCGGTCACACCCACGACCTCCACCGAGGGCTGCGGCGCGTCCGGCGTCGGCTGCCACACCACCTACGACGTCCACGCGATCCACAAGGACGCCGCCGGCGGCTGTACGCTCTCCGGCTGCCACGACGCGAGCCTGCAGGCGGCCAAGCCGGCGCTCCAGACGTGCGGCGAGGCAACCGGGTGCCACGCTGTCGAGGGCGTTGGCTTCCACTCGGGTATCACCGGCAACGACACCACGCACACCGCCACGGCGATGACGACCCAAGTCGACGCGGGTAGCGGCTACACGGGCAACACCTGCGCCGACTGCCACACCGCCGGCCTGAAGACGGCGCACGACAAGACCGGCCCGACCTCGAACCTGGGCTGGACGAATGAGTGTACGGACTGCCACAACTCGACCTCACCGGTGAATGGCTCGGCGGTCGTGGGATCCGGCTGGTCACCCAAGGTCTGTGCGACCTGCCACGCCACGAGCCACGGCGCCTACGGCACCGGACACGACGGCTCGCCGACTGGCGCCAACACGTGCCTCGGTTGCCACACCAACGACTCGACCGACCTGCGCGTGGTGCACACCTCGGCGGTCACGTCAGGCGCGCCGGCTGACGCGGGCTGCGGCATCGTCGGCTGTCACAACAGCTCGGACACAGTCCCCGCGTCCAAGACCTGCGGTACCGGCGGGGCCTGCCACACCGACAAGATCGACGGGAACCACGGTGCGGCCACGGCACACGCCTTCACGAACGCCAGCGACTACAGCAACACCACCGTGTCCGGCTGCACGAATTCCGGTGCTGGTTGCCACGACGTCGAGACGACCTACGGCAACTTCACTGACTACCATCCCGCTTCGGGCTGCACTTCCGGTGCCTGCCACACGTCGCCCTCCAAGGCCGCCTACGCCGGTGATCGTGAATGCGTCAGCTGCCACGATGGCGCCTACACCGGCGCAGCCGACGTCGTGTCGATCGCCGCGGCGACGCCTGACGGGCACTATGACGAGACGACGCACACGGCTTCTGGCCTGACGGACACGGTCTCGGCCGGCGGCACCGCTGCCGCGACGTGCGCGACCTGCCACTCGCCCACAGGTCTGACGGCGGGGATGGGCGACCTCTACGGCCAGCACCAGGGCGTCGCTGTCGCTGGCTTCTCAAGGAGCCTTACCTGCTCGGACTGCCACAACCATCCGGCAGGGGTCGCCGCGATCGTCAACGCGAATTGGAGTGCCAAGACGTGCGCGTCCTGCCACACCACCACGGTGCTTGTAGGTCTCGAGCAGCACGGCGCGACGGCGCCGACCGTCGCAGGCACTGCTGGCACCTACTGGGCCACCGGTCAGAGCTGCGTGACTGGCGGCTGCCACTCGTCGAGCGACCTGCATGCTATCCACAAAGATGCGGCTGGCTGCATGCTTGCCGGCTGCCACGACGCGACCAAGCAGGGGATCAAGCCGACTGGCAAGTCGTGCGGGACGACGGGCACCTGCCATACGGCTACCGAGCCGCACGACGCGGCGCTACTGACCTCGGCGCACGATGCATCTGCCGAGCCGATGGCGCAGCCGGGCTCTTCCACTTCAAGCGTCACGAATACGACGACGGTTGACAATCAGACCTTCCCCAACACGACCTGGCCGACGGGTTGGACGCGCTCGAGCACAACATACGTGCGACTGGTCAACACCGCCGGTAGAACGCACGGCACGTACGGCGTAGAGGTCTCCAATACCGGTACGAATCGACGCACGCCCGTGCCGAACTTCTACCGCGACTACAACCTCGCCGGGTACACCAGTGCACAGCTCAGCTTCTGGGAGATCGTGTCGACACTCACCGGCGGCGTGGACTACGCCCGCGTCGAGTACTCCACCGACGGCGGCACAAACTGGACGCAGCTACGTAACGTCACCGCCGCCTCTGCGTTGGGGCAGTACACGTACGCGCTTCCGGCTGGCGGCACCGTACGCGTGCGCTTCTCAGGTAACTTCAACACGAATCGCACCGAGTATGCCGTGTGGGACGACATCACCGTGCTGGGCGCCAGCACCACTACGACATCAACGTCGCTTCCCGCCAACTCCACCGCTGCGGTCAGCTGTCAGAACAACCCGAACGGCACCGAGTGCCACACGGTGAGTGACGTGCGCTCCGTGCACACCGCTGTAGCGAACTACTGCACGAACTGCCACAGTGCAGGCGGTCCGACCAACAACTGCCAAGCCGCGGGCTGCCACGTAGGCGTCAACATCGACGAGCACACTGCGACCGGCATCGGCACGCCTGCGCATCACGAGAACGGCGGCAGCTTCGCAAGCTTCGCCACGGCGGGCGAGTGTGCAGGCTGTCACGACGACAGCGTGGCCAAGGAGCACTCGGTGCTGACGGCCAACACCGCCAAGCCGTGCTCGGTGTGCCACGCCACCAACTACACGGTCGGCACCTACTCGCCGGCCAAGGCGACGGTCACCGCGCAGATCGCGGCGGGCACCATCACCTGCAACGGCTGCCACACGACCTCGACGCAGACCGCACCGCACGCGCAGCGCCAGGGCACGACCGCCACGCTGGGCTCGACGCAGTTCGACAACACGTGGTCGGGCCACAGGGCCTTCAGCACCATGGGCGGTTCGCTGACGAGCTTCGCCAACATCCAGGGCGCCACGCGCACGTGGACGCTGCCGACAGCCACGACCTGGCTCAAGACCGGATGGACGACCACCAACCAGATGGTCACCTGTTCCGACTGCCACGGCACCATGACCGGCGCCACCGGCCCGCACGGTGCCTCCATGGCCGTCAAGATCGCCAGCGGCTACGACAACAGCTACAGCGCCGGAACGCTCGCGCTCAACAACGGCTCGATGAGCAACACCACGAACATCTGCGCGAAATGCCACACGACGAACCTCGACGTGAACGGTGATCCGCACGGGCGGAACGCTCACGATATCGCCTGCATCAGCTGCCACGTGAAGACGCCGCACGCGTGGAAGCGTCCACGGCTGATCGGCTACACGAGCGATCCCGTTCCCTACCGGTCCACTCAGGTCACAAGCATCCGTGCGAAGAACTACACGCCGACCGGGTGGACCGTTACCGATTGTGGCGCGGGCTGCACAGGCTCGCACCCGACGATCACGGGCACCGCTCTGTGGCCGTAGGTCGGCGTGACTGGATTCGCACCCGTCGGGCGGGCTGAAGGGAGTGCGCAGGTGCGCGAAGCCATGCACCGCGTGCCAAGCGGCCGGACGATTCGTGCCCAGATCTCCATCGATCTCGGCGTATCCCTGGTGTTGTGCATGCTCATCTGGCCTTTTCCGCTCGCCCGCGCATCGCTGACCGTTGTGTCGCACGTCCTCTCAATCCTCTTGGCGTGGGGAGTTATCCACGTCGCCTATCTCGCCGCCACTGTGGGTGCGTGGAGTCAGACCGCAGCCATGAGGCTGCTTGGACTCTCGCTTGCCACGCTTGACGGGCAACCGTGCCATACCCGTCAGCGCATGAGATGGGGCGTGATCGCAGGCACGCTCGTGCTGCTTCGGCTCGTCGATCCTTCTGGTCGGCCGGGCCGCCCCGCGCTGGTTGACCGGATCAGCGGCGCGAGGCTCCTCGGGGAATGAGCTTGTTCGACCGCGAAGTGGGAGACGGACTGTGCAAGCGGCACTCGTGTACGACCCCCAGATGGCCGGGTACCGGTTAGGACGGGACCACCCACTCCGACCGGAGCGTTTCATTCTCGCGGTCGAACTGATACGTGCGTGGGGCCTGCTCGGCGATGGACAGGACCAGGCGCGCTTGGTCGTACCGGAACCCGCGAACGCAGCTGACCTGCTCCGCGTCCACTCCCGCGACTACCTGGCTGTCGTCGAGAACGACCGGGCGTCTGCCCGCGCCAACGAGCTACACGGTCTCGGCCCAGGCGACACGCCTCGCTTCCCTGACATGCACGCGGTTTCGGCACTCATCGCAGGAGGGGCGATTCGGGCGCTCGATGGCGTCTTGGCGGGGGAGTTCCACCGTGCGTTCAACCCGGCCGGCGGACTCCACCACGCTCACGGTGACCGGGCTGCCGGCTTCTGTGTCTACAACGACTGCGCCGTTGCGATCGCACACGCCACCGCCGGGCAGCCCGGGCTGCGTGTGGCCTACGTCGACATCGACGCGCACCACGGCGACGGGGTGCAGGAGGCGTTCTACGCGCGCGACGACGTACTTACCATCTCGCTGCACGAGTCAGGCCGCTATCTCTACCCTGGGACGGGCGCTTCCGGCGACGTCGGCGAAGGGAGGGGTCGCGGGTATGCCGTCAACGTGCCGCTGCCGCCCTACGCCGGGTTCGACCGAGTATCAGCTCGCGTTCGATGGAGTGGTCGAGCCTGCCTTGCGCGCATTCAGACCTGATGTGATCGTCGCGCAGCTCGGCGCCGACTCATACAGGGCCGATCCGCTCACGCACCTCGACATGACCGTCGCGGGTCACGCGAGCCTGGTGACGCGCTTGGCTGCCGTTTCCGACGAGCTGTGCGAGGGCCGTCTGGTTGCGACCGGCGGCGGAGGATACGAGGCGTTCTCGGCGACACCCCGGATGTGGGCCTGCGCGATGGCGGTGTTACTCGGAGTCGAACCGCCGGCAGAGCTGCCGGCTGAGTGGCTGGCGCTATCTGCGCAGTTGGCAGAAGTGCACGGCGTGTCACCCATCGCAGCGCGAGGGACGTTTGACGAGGTGGAGGCCGCCGCGCACGAGCTGTCCGCCGAGGAGATCCTGCGGCTTGCCGTGCAGGCGATCGAGGAGACGCGTGTGAGGTCGCCACTCCTCATGGGCCAGGCGGGGTGACTCACCGACGCTGGCCAGCAATCTCGATCCCGGGCGCCGTGCGTGGTCTTCGTTTCTCGCGCGCGTGAACTAGTATGTCCGGCGCCCGACACCAGCGGGCGTGGCACGCCTGACCCGCTCGCGGTACACTTGCGGCTTGCCGACCGACTCCTTCGAAAGGCTGCATCGCGCCGTGAGTATGAACGCCCGCGCACCCAAAGGTACCGCCGACATGCTGCCGCCACCGGGCGCGCATGGGAGCACCTGACCCGCATCGCGCAGGAGCTCTTCGCGCGCTACGGCTACGAGCCGATCTACACGCCGCTGTTCGAGCACACCGAGGTCTTCACGCGCGGCATCGGTGAGGCGACCGACGTCGTCTCCAAGGAGATGTACACGTTCGAGGACAAGGGCGGCCGCTCGATCACGCTTGCGTCCCGAGAGCCACCGCGAGCGTCGTTCGGGCGGCGCTCGAGCACAGCCTGACCGCCAACGGCCAGTTCGCGAAGCTCTACTACGCCGGTCCCGATGTTCCGCTACGAGCGCCCGCAGAAGGGCCGCATGCGCCAGTTCTGGCAGATCGGCGCCGAGCTGCTCGGCGCCGCCGAGCCAACCGCGGACGCCGAGCTCATCACGCTGCTCTGGCGCTTCTTCGAGGCGTGCGGCATCCCCGCCGAGAACATGCGGATGCTCGTCAACTCGATGGGCGACGAGAACTGCCGCCCCGCGTATCGCGAGAAGGTCGCGACCTACATCCGCGCGCACTGCGGACGGACCTGTGCGAGGAGTGCAACCGCCGAGCCGACACCAACCCGCTGCGCGCGTTCGACTGCAAGAACCCGGCGTGCAAGGAGATCATGGGCGACGGCGCCGCTGCTCCGAGACGAGCTGTGCGATGACTGTCGCGCTCACTATGCCGCGGTCAAGAGCGCGCTCGACCGTCTCGGCATTCCGTACATCGAGGATCCGTCGCTCGTGCGCGGGCTCGACTACTACACGCGCACCGTGTTCGAGGTGCAGGCGGACGCCGGTCTCGGCAGCCAGAACGCCATCGGCGGCGGCGGGCGCTACGACAGGCTCATGGAGGAGTACGACGGACCTCCGACGCCGGGACTGGGCTTCGCGCTCGGGTTCGAGCGCACCTTGCTCGCGATGGAGGCGGTCGGTGCCGCGAGTCGACAGCCCGCCGCGCGCCGAGGTCTACGTCGCGCGCGTCGACGCTGACGCCGCCGGCCGCCGCGTTCGATCTCGTCTCGGCGCTGCGTGACGCAGGCGTGGCCGCCGAGTGCGACCACCAGGGACGCAGCCTGAAGTCGCAGCTCAAGCAAGCCGACAGGCTCGGCGCCGGCGCGGTCGTCTTCGTGGGGCCGAAGCTGGCTTCCGACGGCCTGTTCGAGGTCAAACACATGGGCGAATCGAGCCAGGCCGACGTGCCCGGCTGCCGAGCTCGCCTCCGCGCTCTGCTCAGTTCGCGACCGGCGTCGTCGACGGCGACCGCCTCACGCGTCTGCTTACAGAAAGGTTCGGATTCTGATGCTGGATGCCCGCTACTCAATGCGCTCCCACATGTGCGGTGCCCTGTCCGCGAGCGACGTCGGCGAGGTCGTCAAGGTCGCCGGATGGGTCGGCAAGCGCCGCGACCACGGCGGCCTGATCTTCATCGACGTGCGCGACCGGACCGGCATCGTCCAGTGCACGTTCGACCCCGAGACGTCCGGCGAGGCGTTCGTCACCGCCGAGCAGGTCCGCCCCGAGTGGGTCGTGCTCCTCACCGGCGTGGTTCGCCGCCGTCCGGCCGGCACCGTCAACCCGAACATGCCCACGGGCGAGGTCGAGATCGTCATTCGCGAGGCCGAGGTGCTCAACCGCTCCGAGACCCCGCCCTTCGAGATCGAGGCCGGTATCGACACCGACGAGCTCACGCGCCTGAAGTGGCGCTACCTCGACATCCGCCGCCCGGAGATGCTCGCCGCGCTGCAGCTGCGCGACCGCGTCACGCAGCGCTTCCGCAAGTCGCTCGAGCACCGCGGCTTCATGGAGGTCGAGACGCCGATCCTGACGAAGTCGACGCCGGAAGGCGCGCGTGACTTCATCGTCCCGAGCCGGCTGAACCCCGGCAAGTTCTACGCGCTGCCGCAGTCGCCGCAGCTCTTCAAGCAGCTGCTGATGGTCGCCGGCGTCGAGCGCTACTACCAGATCGCCCGCTGCTTCCGCGACGAGGACCTGCGCGCCGACCGCCAGCCCGAGTTCACCCAGGTCGACATCGAGATGTCGTTCGTCGGGCATGGAAGACGTGCTCGCGATGATGGAAGACGTGATGCGCGAGGTCATGCACGAGGCGGGCCAGAAGTTCGACACGCCGCTGCCGCGGATCACGTGGCACGAGTCGATGGAGCGCTACGGCTGCGACCGCCCCGACATCCGCTTCGGCCTCGAGCTCGTCGACGCGAGCGAGGTCTTCTCGGCAAGCGAGTTCAAGGTGTTCGCTGGAGCGCTCGGCCAGCGGCGGCGCGATCAAGGCCATCAACGCGAAGGGCGCGGGCGACTGGAGCCGCGGCCGCATCGACGGCGCTGAACCAGAGCCGCGATCGACGCCGGCGCCAAGGGCCTGGCCTGGGTCGCGTTCACGACGGCCGGCGAGGTCAAGAGCCCGGTCGCGAAGTTCTTCACCGAGGCCGAGATGGCCGCGCTGCGCGAGACGCTCGCCGTCGAGCCGGGCGACCTGGTGCTGCATGGTCGCCGACGCACGCGGCGTCGCCAACGAGGTTCTCGGCACGCTGCGCCTCAAGCTCGCCGACGAGCTCGGGCATCGAGCGCACCGGCTTCGCCTCGCTGTGGGTCCTCGGCTTCCCGCTGTTCACGTGGGACGAGGACGGGGAGCGATGGGACGCGAGCCACAACCCGTTCATGCTCCCGTACGCCGAGCACGTCGACACGCTCGAGTCCAACCCGGGCGATGCGCTCGGCTACAGCTACGACCTCGTGATGAACGGCTACGAGATCGGCGGCGGCACGCTGCGTATCCCGAACGCCGAGCTTCAGATGCGCGTCTTCCGGCTCATGGGCATGACCGACGAGGAGGCGCACGAGAAGTTCGGCTTCCTGCTCGAGGCGCTCTCGTTCGGCGCGCCGCCTCACGGCGGCATCGCGCTGGGCCTCGACCGGCTCGTCATGCTCCTGTGCGGCGCGCACTCGATCCGCGACGTCATCGCGTTCCCGAAGACCTCATCGGGCGGCGATCCGATGACGTCAGCGCCCGATGTCGTTTCGGCGAAGCAGCTCAAGGACGTGCACCTGCGTGTCGATTAGCACGGTGCGCCCGTCACAGTAGCTCGCCGTGTGTTGGCGGCGGTGCGTGACGCGCGCTAGAATCTACCTTAGGCTTCGCCTTGCGCGTGGCTCGGCACATACGGTCGAACCAACACTTCTTCATCGGGAGCCCTATCATTCCGAGGTGGAAAGGTATCCCTCGAAAGAGGGAAGCTTGAAACCAACGTGCGGGCACCCACCTGCCGAGGCAGGTTCACCGCGTCGAGCTGCGCCAAGGCAGGCCGACTTACGCAGCAGTTGGAGGAGCAGCATGCGCAGACTAGTCGTAGCACTCATCGCAGCAGCGTTCGTACTCACGCTCGTCGGATGCGGAGGCGGTGGCGATGAAGCCGCCGCGCCCGCCGAGGCTCCGGTCACTGCCGAGCCCGCCCGCCGCCGCACCGGCCGAGCCCGCGGCCGTGCCGCTCTCGGAGAACGAGCCTCCGATCTTCTCGAGAGTTCCCGTCGGCCAGCGCCGTTCCCACCGAGGTCGCGCGAGCTCATCGACGCGAAGCAGCCGACGCTCATCTACTTCTACGATCCGCACGCAGAACTCCAGCAAGGAGACGCGCAAGATCATCGACTCGCGTGCTGGAGAAGAACCGCGGTCTGGTCGACCTCGTCGCCTACGACATCGGCAAGTACGTCAGCAGCGATGCCGCCAAGCCTGTCACCATCGACGAGGACTTCAAGGACGATCCGAAGTACCAGGCCGCAATCAATCTCGCGCGCGTGCTCGAACGTGAGCTACACGCCCTACATCGTGCTCACCGACAGCCAGGGCTACATCATCTGGAAGTTCAAGGGCCTCGCCGAGAAGGACTTCCTCGAGCGCGAGGTCCTGCGCGCCTCGAACTGACGCCCGTGCACTCCCTCTTCGACGATAGCGCCGCGCGCAACCGCGCTTCGGTCGCGCCGCTTGCTGCCCGCATGCGTCCGAGGTCGCTCGACGAGTTCGTCGGCCAGCACGACAGCGGTGGGCGAGGGGACATGGCTGCGCCGAGCGATCGACGCCGATGCGCTGTTCTCGCTGATCCTCTACGGCCCGGCAGGCACCGGCAAGACGTCGCTGGCACGCATCATCGCCAACGCCACGCAGGCGCACTTCGAGGAGGTCAGCGCGATCACCGGCGGCGTCGCCGAGCTGCGCGCGGCCATCAGCTGCCGCCAGCGACCGGCTCGGCATCTCGAGCGCGCAACGAACGATCCTGTTCGTCGACGAGATCCACCGGTTCAGCAAGTCGCAGCAGGACGCGCTGCTTCACGCGGTCGAGGACCGGATCGTCGTGCTCATCGGCGCGACCACGGAGAACCCGTTCTTCGAGGTCAACGCGCCGCTCGTCAGCCGCTCGCGCATCATCGAGCTCACGACGCTGTCCGATGAGGACGTCCGCGACGCTGCTGCAACGAGCGCTGGCGGACGAACGCGGGCTTCGGCGGGACCGTCACGCTCGACGACGAGGCGGAGACCGCGATCGCACTGACCGCCGGCGGGGATGCGCGCGTCGCACTGACGACGCTTGAGCTCGCGGCGGCGTGGGCGCAGCCCGGCGCCGACGGGCTGCGAGCGGTCACACTCGACGCCGTGCGGCAGGCGAGCCCCACCCGGATCCTGCCCTACGACAAGACCGGCGACGTGCACTACGACGTCATCAGCGCCTTCATCAAGTCGATGCGCGGAAGCGATCCCGACGCCGCCGTCTACTGGCTCGCGCGCATGATCCACGGCGGCGAGGACCCGAAGTTCATCGCTCGGCGCATGCTCATCTTCGCGTCCGAGGACGTCGGCAACGCCGACCCGCGCGCGCTGCTCGTGGCCCATGCCGCCTTCAAGGCCGCCGAGTCAATCGGCTGGCCGGAGTGCCGCATCAACCTGTCGCAGGCCGCGGTCTACCTGGCGCTGGCGCCGAAGAGCAACGCCGCCTACACCGCGATCGACGCGGCGCTGGACGAGGTGCGCACCGGCCCGGCACGAGCGGTGCCCAACCACCTGCGCGACCGGCACCGCCCGGGCGCGGATGCGTACGGTCCGTACGCGCTACCCGCACGCCGACCCCGAGGGCGTGGGTCGAGCAGCAGTACCTGCCCGACGGCCTGTCGCACGGAGCGTTCTTCTCGGCGTCCGAGCGCGGCTGGGAGGCGTGCGCGGGCGCGCGTTCTCGCCGAGCTGCGAGGAGAGGTCGAGCCCTGCCGACGGCTCAGACGCGAGTCGAGGACGACGTTCACGAGGCGTGACGCCGCTGCGCGGAGCGTCCCGAGCGCACCCGCCCTCTGCTACACTGACGGGACGTGCAATCGCGTCCTCGGAGGGGCAGTGAACACCACTACTGTGCTGCTCAGCGTGCTTATCGTGATTGCCTCGCGTCCTGTGCGGAGTCGCGATATGGGCGCTCACCGAGGCGGTCAAGACCGCGCGCTCGGTCCGGGTGCTCTCCGACGATCTCGATGCTCGGATCGTCCCGCTCATCGACAAGCTCGACGTGAGCGTTGACGCGTTCAACGCCGAGCTGCTGCGGGTCGACGCGATCGTCACCCGTTTCGAGGAGATCAGCGACCGGGTCGAATCCACCTCACGGACCGTGCAGGACGTCGCGAACGCGCCGGTCGAGATCGTCACTGACATCGCGGACCGCGTGCGGCGAGCATGGCGCACGCGCAAGTCGGCTCATCCCGAGGGCCACGGTCCCGCACGCCGAGCCAAGCCTGACGAGGCGGCACCCGAGCCAGCTGGCGCCGATGAGACTCGACTTCGACCTACCGGACGCCTAGAGGAGGCGAGTTCATCCGCTCATGGCAAACGACCTGATCACGCTCACCGTGCCGGCTCGCAGCGAGTACGCGAGAACCGTGCGCATGACAGCTGCCGCACTCGTCGGCCGCACCGAGATGACCTACGACGACGTCGAAGACGTGCGGATGGCGGCCGAGGAGGCCTTCGTCTACGCGGTTGACACGCTGCCGGAAGGTGCTGACGTCACCTTCGAGTTCCTGCTCACCGACGACTCCATCGAGATAGCTGTCCCGCTCGGCACGGACAAGACGTCCACGGACGAAGAGACCGAGCGAGCCGCGGCATACGCCGTGTTCATCCTCGAGTCCGTGTGCGACGAGTACGAGTTCACGACCGACGAGACGGGCGCGCATCTCCGACTGCTGAAGCGCGCAGGGAACGTCGATGCCGACTAGGAGCAGCGCGCACAAACAGTCTCGCCGGCTGTCTTGGGACAAGGTCTACACCAAGAAGCTCTTCCGCAAGTATCGCCTCGAAGGTGACGAGGACGCGCGCGACGAGCTCATCACCATGTACCTCAACCTGGTGAAGTACCTGGCGAGTCGTTTCCGCAATCGGGGAGAGCCCATCGACGACCTGATCCAGGTCGGGCACGATCGGCCTCATCAAGGCCATCGACCGCTTCGACATCGAGCGTCAGGTCGAGTTCACGACCTACGCGACACCGACCATCGTCGGCGAGCTCAAGCGCTACTTCCGCGACAAGGGCTGGGCCATCAAGGTGCCGCGACGCCTTCAGGAGCTGTCGTTCAAGGTCAACCAGGCGGTCGACGCGCTGACGCAGCGCTACCAGCGCTCGCCGACGATCGCGGAGATCGGCGAGTACCTCGGCGTGACATCCGAGGAGGTCCTCGAGGCGATGGAGACGAGTGAGGCCTACAACTTCGTGTCGCTCGAGAGCGATCGCGGGGGCGACGGCTCGGACTCGTTCTCGATTCTCGAGTACATCGGCAAGGACGACGCGCTCATGGCGGTCATCGATGACCGCACGACGCTCTCGGTGGCGTTCAAGCAGCTCACGCCGCAGGAACAGCGCGTTCTCTACCTGCGCTTCTTCGAAGGACTCACGCAGACCGAGATCGCACGGCAGCTCGACATCTCGCAGATGCAGGTGTCACGCCTGCTGCGTCGCACCTTGCGCATCCTGCGAGAGAACATCGTGAGGGAGTGACGAACCCGTGACGACACCGGAGGCGCGGTACCGGCGCTGGCGCCAGAGTGCGCTGGTGGTGTGGACGACCATCGGCGGGCTCATTCTCGTGGCCGTCGCATTCTGGGGGCTGGGCAAGATCGCCGGGGCGCTCATTCCGTTTGTCATCGCATTCGTCTTGGTCTTCCTTCTCAACTGGCCTGTCCGTGCGCTTTCCGACAAAGGCATGTCCCGGGGCGCGGCGGCGGGGCTCTGTATCGCCATCGCGTTCCTGGTGTTGGGGGCGGTGCTCACGCATGATCGGCCCGTTCGTGGGTCGACAGGTGGTCTCGTTCGCGCACTCGGCGCCGGACCACTTCGCGCAGCTGGAACGGGCTGCGACGACCCTGCAGGAGCGTTACGCGGACATCGTGTTCCCTCAGTGGCTCGGCGGGTTCGTGGCGGCGGCGAGTCTCCGCCTCTCGCAGCTCGCGGTCAGCTTCGGCGATGATGCTGCACGCGTGGTTGTGAGTGCCGGAGGTGGCGTGGCCACCGGGTTCCTCGATCTACGTCCTCGCAATCGTCATCGCGTTCTGGGCGCTGAAAGACCTGCCCAAACTGCGAGCCGAGATGGTCGCGATCGCGGGCCCGAAGTACCGGGACGACGCCGAGCATCTGTTCGCTACTGTCACCCGCGTGGTTGGCGGCTACCTGCGCGGGCAGACGATCGCGTCGTTCGCGACAGGGCTTCTCGCAACGATCGGCCTCGCGATCATCGGCGTCCCGTACCCGCTCGTGTTGGGCATGATCACATTCATCTTCAACTACGTGCCATACGTCGGGACCGTTCATCGCCGGTCTCATCGCGGCGCTCGTAGGCCTGTTCGTCGGCCCGTGGACTGCCCTCTTGGCAATCGTCGTGATCAGTGGTTGCACAGAACGTCACCGACACCTTCATCACGCCGCGGGTCATGTCCGACCAGGTCGACCTACATCCGATCCTCGTGATATTCTCGCTGCTTGTCGGCGGCTCGCTGTTCGGGATTGCGGGCATGCTGTTTGCGATTCCCGTGGCGGCCACCGGCAAGGGCCTGTTCGTCTACTACTACGAACAGCGCACGCAGCGGCAACTCGTCACCGAGGACGGCGCGCTGTTCAAGGGCACCGGCTGCGACCCCGACGATTCAACGTGCGCGCCGGACGACGACTCCGGAATGCCCTGATGGCATCCGGCTCAGACCGCGAACACATGAGGAGCGAGACGTGAACTCCGCCGAGATCCGCGAGAGCTTTCTGACGTACTTCGAGAGCAAGGGCTGCACGCGCCAGCCGTCCTCGTCGCTCATCCCGGACGACCCCTCGCTGCTGCTCACCACTGCCGGCATGGTGCAGTTCAAGCCGGTGTTCCTCGGCGTGAAGGACCTGGGGTTCACGCGGGCCACGACGGTGCAGAAGTGCGTGCGCACCACCGACATCGACATCATCGGCACCACCGGTCGCCACCACAGCTTCTTCGAGATGCTCGGCAACTTCAGCTTCGGCGACTACTTCAAGTCCGAAGCGGCGGCGTGGGCGTGGGAGTACTCGATCGAGGTTCTCGGGCTCGACCCGGAGCGCATCTGGGTCTCCATCTACGAGGACGACGACGAGGCCGAGGCGATCTGGGTCAACGAGGTCGGCGTGCCGGCGGGGCGCATCGTGCGTATGGGCGCGAAGGACAACTTCTGGTCGGCGGGTCCGACCGGTCCGTGCGGACCGTGCTCGGAGCTCTACTACGACCAAGGGCCCGAGCTCGGCTGCGACAGCCCGGATTGCGCCGTCGGATGCGACTGCGACCGCTACCTCGAGTACTGGAACCTCGTCTTCATGCAGTACGACCGCGCCGAGGACGGCACGCTCAACCCGCTCCCCAAGCCCAGCATCGACACCGGCATGGGCCTCGAGCGCATCGCCGCGATCCTGCAGGGCGTGAACTCCAACTTCGAGACCGACATCCTTCGCGACCTCATGGCGCTCGCCGAGGAGATCACCGGCGCAGACTATGGCGCCGACGAGAAGACTTCGACCTCCGTGCGCATCATCGCCGATCACGCGCGAGCGGTGACCTTCCTGATCGCCGACGGTGTCATCCCGAGCAACGAGAGCCGTGGCTACGTGCTGCGCCGCCTGCTTCGACGTGCGGTGCGCCACGGGCGACTCCTCGGCGTTGAGGACGCGTTCCTCGTGCGGCTCATCGACCGGGTCATCGACCTGATGGGCGAGGCGTACCCCGAGATCGTCGAGCATCGCGAGCTGATCACCCAGATCGTCTCCAGCGAGGAGGAGCGGTTCGGCGCCACGCTGCGCCAGGGCGTCAGCTTCCTCGAGACCGAACTCGCGTCGGTTCTGGCGAGCGGCGGCCGGCTCGACGGCGTCACGGCGTTCACCCTGCACGACACCTACGGTTTCCCGTTCGAGCTGACCGCCGAGATCGCCGCCGAGAAGGGCGTCGACGTCGACGTGGAAGCGTTCAACGCGGAGATGGAGGCGCAGCGCGACCGCGCACGAGCCGCCGTCAAGGACGACTCGTGGAACACGTACGGCGGCGTCTACAGCGAGATGGTCAAGAACGTGCCCCCGAGCGATTTCGTGGGCTACGAGTTCGACACCGCCGATGCGAAGATCGTCGCGATCGTCTCGGCGGGTGAACTGGCCGAGAAGCTCGCCGCGGGAGAGCGCGCCGAGATCGTACTCGACAAGACGCCGTTCTACGGCGAACAGGGCGGTCAGGTCGGCGATCACGGCGTCATCACCACGGATTCAGGCGCCCGGTTCGTAGTCGAGGACACGCGGATCCCGCAGCCGGGCATCCTGGCGCACGTGGGCGTACTCGAGGCCGGCGCGCTTGCCGCAGGCGAGTCGGTTCACGCCGCGATCGACGTCATGCGCCGCGAGAGGATCCGCCGCAACCACACGGCGACCCACCTCCTGCACTGGGCGCTCAGGCTCGTGCTGGGCGACCACGCTAAGCAGGCGGGTTCGCTCGTTCGTCCCGACCGCATGCGGTTCGACTTCACGCACTTCGAGGCGATGAGCGCTGCTCAGCTCGAGAAGGTCGAGCGTCTCGTCAATGCAAAGATCTTCGAGAACCACGTTGCGCGTGCGTACGAGACCTCGATCGTCTCGGCAAGAGAAGCCGGCGTCACGGCGCTCTTCGGCGAGAAGTACGGCGACTTCGTCCGCGTGCTCGAGGTCGGCAACTTCAGCAAGGAGCTGTGCGGCGGCACCCACGTGGGCCGCACGAGCGAGATCGGTCTGCTGAAGATCGTCAGCGAGGGCAGCGTTGGCGCGAACCTGCGCCGCATCGAGGCCGTGACCTCGTTCGATGCGTACGACTACGTGATGCACGAGGAGAAGGAGCTTCTTGAGGCGGCCGCCACCTTCAAGGTGCCGCGTTTCGACGTCTCCGAGCGTGCCGCCCAGGTCGTCAAGCGGATGAAGGAGACCGAGGCCGGCGCCGAGCGCCTGAAGGACGTCATCGCAGACGACGAACTCAATCGGATCGTCGGCGAGGCGGTCGACGTCGGCTACAAGCTCGTCGTGACCCGGCCGCCGGACCTGCGCCCGACAGGCCTGCGTCACCTGTGGGACGTGATCCGCAGCCGTGGCATCGACGCCGTCGTCTTCGTCGGAGTCGACGTCGAGTCCGGCAAGCCGATCTTCGTTGCTGCCGGATCTGACGCCGCGGTTGCGGCCGGATTCGACGCCGGTGCGGTCGTCCGCGCGATCGCGCCGCTGCTCGGCGGTCGCGGTGGCGGCAAGCCGGCGATGGCCCAGGGCGGTGGCGAGGACGCCTCCGGCAGTCGATCGCGCTCTGGCGGTCGCTCGTGAGACCCTCGGCATCGGCTAGACGCATGCGGGTCCTCGGGCTCGACATCGGCGAGAAGCGAATCGGGGTGGCCGTCTCGGATCCGAGCGGCCGCGTCGCCACACCCGTCATCGTCTTGGACGCCAGGCCTGCCCTCGGCGACGGGCGCGATCTCGTCCGTCTCGCCGAGGACTACGAAGTCGGGCTGGTGGTCATCGGCCTGCCGTTGTCGATGGACGGTAGCGAGGGCTCGCAAGCTGCTCGCGTTCGCTCGGCAGGGGAGCGAGTGGCGCGGTTCTTGCGCGTTCCGATCGAGTACCACGACGAACGGCTGTCCTCGGTTTCGGCACGTCGCGTCATGACCGAGGCGGGTGTCTCGGACCGAGATAAACGAGGCAGTGTCGATATGGTCGCCGCCGCGCTGTTCCTGCAAAGCTATCTCGACCAGCACGCCGAACGCAGACACCTCGAGAGACGATTGATGGCCACCGCCAACTCCACCGGCTCCAAGAAGGCATCTCGCCGCCCGACCAGCGCTTCCCGCAGGGCTCTCGTGACGGGTGCGCTTGTGCTGCTCGTGATCGTCCTCGTCGCCGGGGGCCTATGGCGCTACTACGTTTCGCCGCAGACGGACACCCCGGCCGACCGCGCCGTGCAACTGCGCATCAAGGACGGCGCATCGACGCGCGAGATCGCCTCGGCGTTGCTGAAGGCCGGCGTGATCCGCAACGCGAACGGCTTCGCTCTCAGCGCTCGGCTCGCGGGGGCGGATGGCAAGCTACAGGCCGGGATCTACGACTTGACCACGGGCATGCCAGACCGTGACGTTGTCGACGTTCTTCAGGCGGGCCCTCCCGTGGGCTACATCACGGTCACCATCCCCGAGGGCTTCCGGCTCGACCAGATCGCCGAGCGTCTGGACAAAGAGGCGGGTATCTCGCGCAAGGAGTTCCTCAAGCTTGCGCGCAGTGGCGCGCCTCAGTTCGCCGAGAACCATCCGTATCTGGCCGGCGCGTACAAGAACTCTCTCGAAGGCTACCTTTTCCCCAAGACGTACCAGTTGCGCGAGGACATGACTGCGGAGCAGGTGATCGAGATGATGCTGGACCAGTTCGACCGTGAGACCGCAGATCTCGACTTCGCGACAGCACAAGAACGGGGCCTCAGTCCCTCCGAGGTCGTCACCCTGGCCTCGATGATCGAACGGGAGAGCAAGCTCGACGAAGAGCGTGAGTTGGTCTCCTCGGTCATCTACAACCGGCTCGCGAAAGGGATGCGTCTGAAGATCGACGCCACCATCGAGTACGTCCTCAAGGAGAAGCGTTTGAGGCTGACCTACGCCGACATGTTCACGAAGACGCCGTACAACACGTATCTCCACGAGGGGTTGCCACCCGGGCCGATCTCGAACCCCGGCCTGAAGTCGCTCGAGGCCGCTGTTGCCCCCGCGGATACGCAGTTCATCTACTATGTGCTGACGGGCAAGGATGGGTCTCACACGTTCACGACCAACCTCGCCGACTTTCTCGTTGCGAAGAAGAAGTCAAAGGAGGTCTTCGGCCAGTGACGAACCCTGTGCCGAGCACTGCCCGCAGGTCTACTCGGCGGTCCGGCGGTTGCGCGATGGCAGGCATTGCTTTGCTCATCGTGCTCGTGCTTGCTCGGGGTCGCGGCGGGCACCGCGTGGCAGATGCTGCTTCGTCCGGCGAACCCCGTGGCCGCCGGTCAGCCTGTCGAGTTCACGGTGAAGAGCGGGCAATCGGTCGAGCAGATCGGAGTGGCGCTCGCCGAACTCGGAGTCGTGCGAAACGCACTCATGTTCAGGCTGAAGGCGCGCAACTCCGAGCAGGCCACCAGACTCAAGACCGGCACGTACGCGCTGTCCACCGGTATGCCCGATGAGCTGGTGCTCGAGAAGCTCGCGTCCGGCCCGGACATCGTCTACTTCGACGTCACGATTCCCGAGGGGTTCACCGCACGCCGAGTCGCGGCGCGCTTCGCCAAGGAGACAGGCGTCTCGGAGGACGAGATGCTCCAGCTGGTCTTGCACGGTGCACCGAAGTTCGACAAGGGCCGCCCATACCTCAAGGGGTCGCATGACGGCAGCCTCGAGGGGTTCCTCTTCCCCAAGACGTATCGCGTCCGGGAGGGGACCAAGCCCGAAGCGATCGTCGAGATGATGCTCGACCAGTTCGACGAGGAGATCGCGGCGGTCGACATGTCCTACGCCGAGAAGCGCAACCTCACTGTGAGAGACGTCGTCACGATCGGCTCCATCATCGAGCGTGAGGTGCGGCTGTCCCGCGAGTACCCATTGGTGTCGTCGGTCGTCTACAACCGCTTGAAGCTGCCGATGCGCTTGCAGCTCGACTCGACGGTCTTCTACGGCCTCCCCGAAGGAACGAAGATCCTGACCAAGGCCGACCTGGCGGCGAAGACTCCCTGGAACACCTACACCCGGGACGGGCTTCCCCTGACGCCGATCTGCAATCCCGGCCTAGCAGCCATCAAGGCCGCCGCGAAGCCGAAGCAGACGAAGTACCTCTACTACGTCCTCACCAGTAAGGACGGCTCGCAGACGTTCGCCACCAACTACGATGACTTCCTGAAGGCGGTGCGCAAGTACCGCAAGCTGTTCGGGTACTGACGACTGCGCAACGCTGGCATGTCAGCACCGCAGGACGAGACTGACCGTGAGGCGAGGGGTGCCATGTGGCGATGACGACGGATACGAGCGTGGAAGCGGCTTCCGGGGCGCCGGCTCCTGACGCGCCGGCGATTCTCATCGAGCACGCGCGCAAGGACTACGGCAAGGCCGCCGGCGGTCGCCGCGAAGCGGTGGCCGACGTTTCCATTCGAGTCTCACCCGGAGCGATCCATGGCCTTCTCGGCCCGAACGGGGCCGGCAAGACGACGACGCTGAAGATGCTGCTCGGTCTCGTGCGACCCTCCGGCGGGCGCTTCGAGATCTTGGGAGTGCCGGCGACGAAGCCCGGCGCGCGAGCTCGCCTGGGCTTTCTTCCCGAGGCGCCGTACTTCCCCAGCCAACTCACGGCGGGGGAGGCGATGTCGCTCTACGGGCAGCTTTGCGGCCTGTCGCGAGCCGAACTGTCAGTCCAGAGCGCCGAGCTGCTCGACCGAGTGGGGCTTGATGGACGCCAGAAGACGCTGCTCTCGAAGTTCTCGCGCGGCATGCTGCAGCGGCTGGGGCTCGCGACCGCGCTGCTCGGCACTCCGGAGGTGCTCGTGCTCGACGAACCGGCGTCGGGCCTCGATCCCGTGGGGCAGCGAGACGTACGCAATCTGATGGTCGAGCTCAAGAACGCCGGCGCGACCATACTCCTCTCGTCACACCAGCTCTCCGAGGTCGAGGCGATCTCGGACGAGGTGACGATTCTCAACCGCGGACGAGTCGCGGCGCGAGGCCACATCGACGCGCTGCTCAACGTCGCCGGACAGACCTCGGTGACGGCACGAGGTGAGGGCGAGCTTCCGGCCGGAGTGGCGGACAGCCGTCGAGGACGTTGCGGTGAACGGTGCGAGTCAGGGTGTTCTCGGTGGCCGATGGGCGCGTCCGAGGGGTGGTGGACGCTCTGGACGATGCCGGCTGGCAGCTCGTCTCACTCACTCCGAAGCGTGCATCGCTCGAGGACTACTTCGCGAGCATGCTGGACGGTGCAGCGGACTCCGATGACGAGGTCCGGGAGGTCGAGGACACGTGGTGAAGGTCTACGCGATCTCAAAGGCGGTCGTCGCCGACGCCATCCGGCGCAAAGTGCTCTGGATCGTCGTGGTCTTCTCGGCGATTCTGGCGCTTGCCATCCCGACGCTGCCAAGCTATGGGGTCGGCGTTGCGGATGCCGTGTTCCGAGAGGTCTCCATAGCGCTGATGTATTCCGCCGCACTCGTCATGGCACTTGCGCTGTCGGTGACTCGCATCCCGCTCGAGGTCGAGCGTCGAACCGTCTTCAACGTGATCTCACGCGACGTGCGACGGTGGCAGTACGTCTTCGCCACGTGGCTGGGCATGTTCGCGGTGCTCGGCGTCATGCTGCTCGTCTTCACGGTGGTCACCATCGGCATCGGGGCGCTCAACTACCAGGTCGTCATGTGGCGGCTCTTCGAGGCGTCGCTCGCGGTCTGGCTTGAGATCGGCGTGGTGATGGCGTTCGCGGTGATGCTGTCGTGCTCGTTCGGCCCGGTGACCTCGGCGATAGGCGCCCTGGCGTTCGTGTTCATCGGCCACGCGTTCGTCTCGCTGCTGGGTCTGCCCGAACTCACTCAGGCGCCGTGGTACATCCCCAATCTCGAGGTGTTCAACGTCATCAATCCCGTGGCGCATGGGAGCGGCGTACGGACTCGCGTACGGCGCGGGCATGATGACTCGCGTTCGCGGGCTGGGTTGCGCTGCTCCTGCTCGGCGCAGCCGCGATGTTCTCGAGGCGGGACCTGTGAGCGACGCTCGCCGTCGCGCCCGGGCGTCATGATCGGCATCGCCGTGGCGCTGCTTCTGGTCGCGCTGATCGGCGGGCAGGCGCTCGCTTCCGCGACCGCACCTCCCGGCGGGGTTGCCGCGACCGGTCGCGTGATCGGCCAGACGAGCTTCGCCTACCTTGGCGGGCTGCGCACGTTCGCGGCCGCGGTGCTATGGAACAGGCTCGAGCCGCTATTCGACGGCTACTACCACGATCGCATCTGTCGACGAGATCGTGATGTTCCTGCCGACCATGCGGCTCGTGCAGATACTCGATCCGCAGTTCGAGCAGGCCTACTACAACTCGAGCTTCATCATCGCGCGCCAGGGCAGGATGGATGACGCGCTCGAGATCGCGCGCGAGGGCATCAAGAACAACCCCGAGCAGCGGGCTGATGCTCGCGAACTACGCGCAGCTGCTGCTCATTCAGGACAAGAAGGCCAACCTGCCCGAGCTGCTCAAGCTCGCCGAGCAGGCCATCCAGCCGGAGGTCCGCTGGGCCAACGCGGACGACAGGTTCGAGGGCTACGGCATCTTTCGAACGGTATTCGATCTCGCAGGGCAACCAGCCGATGGTCGATGCGCTCCAGAAGGCCCAGGACGCCCTGAAGCAGCAGGGCGCCGGCTCTGGCCGAGGACGGGACGAAGGGCTGCCTTCAGGTGGAGGAAACTAGCCGTGCTCAACCCCGACTACTACTACAGAAGCGTGCTCGACATCGACCTCGAGTCGCTCGCGGCCGAACGGTGTCGACACGCTGCTCATCGACCTGGACAACACGCTACTTCCGCGCGACAGCGACGTCGATCCCGGACGACATCCAGGCATGGGCGGCGCGGACTTGAGGCGAAGGGCTTCCGTGCCTGCCTCGTGTCGAACAACTGGCACGACCGAGTGTCGCTCGTCGCCCAGGAGCTCGGGTTCGACCTGGTCGCCAAGGCGGTCAAGCCTCTGCCGTTCGCCTTCATGGTGGCGCTGAAGCGCATGGGGGCCACGCGCGCGCAGTCGGCCATCATCGGGGACCAGATGTTCACCGACGTCCTCGGCGGCAAGATGACCGGGCATCACGACGGTACTCATCGAGCCCCTCTCTTCTGCCGATTTACCTCATACGCTCTTCCTGCGCAGGATCGAGCGCGTGCTGCTGGCAGGTCGCACCCCGCTGCCGTAGACTCACAGCAGGCCACGACCTTTTCGGAGGGACTCGCACGCATGGTTCGTATCACCGGCACGACGCAGCTCGCCGGCGTCATCGGTTGGCCTATCGAGCACTCCCTGTCGCCGGCCATGCACAACGCCGTCTACGAGGAGCTCGGGCTGGACTGGGCGTACATTCCACTACCCGTAGCCGATGAGATCGGGCTTGCGCCGCGTCGTCGCGGCCACCCGCGCCCTGCCGTTCGTGGGGTTCAACGTCACCATGCCCTACAAGGCGCTCGTCCTGGAACTGTGCGACGAAGTCGCCATGGCGGCAAGCATGGCCGGTGCGGTCAACACCGTTCATTGCGTCGACGGACGCCTCGTCGGCTACAACACCGACGGTCGCGGGATGCTCGAGTCGCTGTCCGAAGACGCCGGCTTCTCGCCCGAAGGCAAGCGCGTCGTGCTGCTTGGAGCCGGGGGTGCTGCAGGCGCGGCCATCGTCGCATTCATCCTCGGCCGGGCTGCGAGTGTCGACATCGTCAGTCGAGACATCACGCGTGCCGAGGAGATCATCGAGCGCGTGGAGCCGCACCTCAAGTCGCACCGTGGCGACCACACTCACCTTCGAAGACGCCGAGCAAACCGTCCGTCGACGCCGATCTGGTGGTCAACGCAACACCGGTCGGGATGAGCGCGGACGATCTCAGCCCGATTCCTGCCGCGTGGCTGCACGCCGCAGCAGGTCGTCCTCGACATGGTCTACGGCGGCGAGGGCCCGACCGCCTTGCTCAGCGGACGCGCACGCCGCCGGTGCCACGTCGCCTTGACGGTCTTGGGCATGCTCGTCGGCCAGGGCGCGACGGCCATCGATATCTGGAACCAGGAACGCGAGGGCAAGACGCCTCGCGAGGTAATGCGCAGCGCCGCCGAAGCTGAGCTGGCTCGCCGCGTGTCAGGCGGTGGTCGACCGATGACGGCCGCAACCTCCATGCGTCTTGGCCGCATGCTCGTCGGCAGCCGGAGTCATCAGCGAGGAGCAGCTGACTGAGGCTGTTTCGAGTTCTGAGGGCCGCCCGCTCCCGCACGTGCTTGCCGAACTCGGGTTCGCTACGGAAGCGCGCGTCGCGCAGGCGATTGCGGAGTCGATGGGCCTTGCCTTCGTCGACATCGCTGCCTACGACATCGACCCCAACGCGGCGTTGCTGCTGTCCAACGACCTGATGCGCAAGTACACCATCCTGCCGATCAAGATCCAGGACGACGATCTGGTCGTCGCCATGGCCGATCCGGCCAACATCTTCGCGATCGACGACCTGCGCATCGTGACAGGCAAGGAGATCCGCCCGGTCGTAGCCGTCGAGAGCGATCTGGTCTCGGCGATCGACCGCTTCTCCGCGGGTCGCGCCAACGTCAACGACATGGTCGGCGACCTCGAGCAAGCGGTTGCCGGGTCGAGCGACGCGGCCGACGAAGAGAAGGAGGGCGAGGAGTCAGGCGGTCGCCCGATTCATGAACCAGGTCATCACCGAGGCGATCCGCCAGGGAGCGGGCGACATCTACATCGAGCCCATGGAGACCGAGCTTCGGGTGCGCTACCGAATCGACGGCGTGTGCCAGGAGATCACTCGCATGCCTCGCAAGATGCACCGCCAGCTGATCAGCCGGCTCAAGATCAGCTCCGGTATGGACATCGCCGAGCGTCGAGTCCCGCAGGACGGTCGATTCGGCGTCGTGCTCGACGGCAAGTCCGTGGACTTCCGCGTGGCGGTCCTGCCCGATCGTGTCGGGCGAGATGGCCGTCCTGCGTCTCCTGCGCCGCGACTCGATCATGATGTCGCTCAAGGACCTCGGCTTCCTCGAGTACAACCTCAAGGCGCTTCTCGACGCGCTCGGCGCTGCCGTACGGCGCCATCCTCGTCACCGGACCGACGGGCTCGGGCAAGTCGACGACGCTCTACGCCGCCATCAACGAGACGAACGACCCCAAGTCCAACCTCATCACCGTCGAGGACCCGGTCGAGTACCGGCTTGCGGGGCTCTCGCAGGTCCAGGTCCACGAGAAGGCGGGCATGACCTTCGCCGCCGCGCTGCGCTCCATCCTCCGCCAGGACCCCGACAAGGTCATGATCGGTGAGATCCGAGACAAAGAGACCGGCACCATCGCCATCGAGGCGGCGCTCACGGGCCACCTCGTGCTCTCGACGCTCCACACGAACGACGCGCCCTCTGCGATCACGCGACTCACCGAGATGGGCATCGAGCCGTTCCTCTCGGCGTCTGCGGTCACCCTGGTGCTCGCCCAGCGGCTTGCGCGGCGGCTCTGCCCCGAGTGCAAGGAGAAGTACGTGCCCGAGGAGGCCGCGCTCGAGCGGATCGGCTTCCCCTACGAGCCCGGGAATCTGCCGACGCTGTACCGCGCGCGCGGCTGCAAGAAGTGCAACGGCATCGGCTACAAGGGCCGAATGGGCGTCCACGAGGTCATGACGCATGAGCGAGCGCCTCGAGCGGCTCACGGTCGAGAACGCGCTCCGCCGACGAGATCAAGCGCGCCGCGATCGAGGAGGGCATGCTGACGCTTCGCGACGACGGATTCTCGAAGGTCAAGGCTGGCATCACGTCGATCGAGGAGATCCTCCGCGTCGTCGTCTAGACCGCTGGCTGAGGCGCGTTTGCGCAGGTCGGTTGTGTCGCCATGACCTTCGTGAGAGTATGGAATACCTCGTCGACCGACGGGTCTTGTTGTTGCATGCCGCGGTCGATTGAGCACGGTTTCGGGGCCAGCGGAGGTGCACTCTGAATGGCTGACAACCCGCTCGGCGACTTCTTCATCTCAGACGTCGACGACGAGCTGCTCGAAGACGACGAGCCGATCGTTGCGGCCGTGGTCGTGCCGGCAGTTGAGGCACCGGCGCGGTCGTCGCCGGTTGCACCGTCCGCGCCGCACCGGCGCCCGTGCGCGCCGTGCGGTGCCGGCCGCAGACGGCGCCCGTCGCCCTGCGGCTGCGGTTCTCGTCAGGCGACGCGCGAAGAGCGGCTGGCGACGGCGCTCGACGACCTGATGGACGAGAGCCAGGAGATTCAGGCCGCTGCGCTCGTGTGCCTGGACGGATTCACGATGGCCTCGGCGCTGCCCGAGGGTATGCAGGAGGACCGCGTCGGCGCGATGTCCGCGGCGATTCTCGGCCTGGGCGAGCGTGCGGCGGCCGAACTCGGACGCGGCCAGCTCTCCCAGGTCTTCATCGAGGGTGACGACGGGTACGTGATGCTGATCGCCGCCGGCGATCGGGCGGTGCTCACCTGCCTCGCCGATATCGAGGCCAAGCTCGGGCTCGTGCTCTACGACATGCGTGGCGCGGCGGACAGAATCGCCGAGATTCTCGGCTAGGCCCGGACGCTGTCCCGACCAGACCACGTACGGAGCGACGTATCGATGGCGCTTCGCGGCAACCTCAAGGACTTCAGCCTGCCCGACGTCTTCCAGCTGGTCACCTTCAGCCGGAAGACGCGGTGTGCTGCGCATCAAGAGCGCTGATGGCCGAGGGAAGCGTCTGGTTCCGCGACGGCGAGGTCTTCTTCGCGCAGTCGAACTGGCACTCGCGAACCGCTCGGCGAGCGTCTCGTTCGCGCGCAGCGCATCACGCCGCAGGCGCTCGAGCGCGCGCTCTCCGTGCGCGCCGAACGAGGGCTGAGGAGGGCCGCCGGCTCGGTGAGATCCTGGTCGACGAGGGCTACATCACCGACAAGGTCCTCGAGGCCTTCGTCTCAGAGCAGATCCAGGACACGATCTTCGACCTCATGCGCTGGGACGAGGGCGACTTCGACTTCGAGGCGACTCCCGAAGTCGTCGACGAGGACATCGGGCTGTCGGTCTCCATCGAGAACGTCGTCATGGAGGGCAGCCGTCGACTCGAGGAGTGGACCCGCATCAAGAAGAAGATCCCGTCGACGGACATCGTCTTCAAGATGGCGACCGCACCCGGTGAGGGCACGTTCGAGATATCGCTGAAGCCGATGCGAGTGGAACCTCCTGCTCCTCGTCGACGGCACGCGGAGCGTCGCAGAGCTCGCCTGTCGCCACGAATCGCACCGACTTCGAGGTCGCACGCATCATCTACGGCCTGTTCTCGGCCGGGCTGCTCGAAGTTCGCGAGCGACGAAGAGATCGAGAAGCTGCGCGGAGCGTCGAGCGTGAGGACAAGCGAGCAGACTCGAGCTCGCGCGAGTCGAAGGACAGAGCGCGCGCCGAGCGGCTGAGGCTCAGAGCTGCGGCGGCTCAGGCGCGCGAGTCGCGCGCTGCAGGCGGAGTCAGGATGCCGCGAGCAGGTCGAATACGCAGCCCGTCGCCGACGTCGGAACCGAGCGACGACGTATCCCCGGCACGAGGCTTCCGGAGTTCCTTTCCGGTCGGACCGTGGGCCGACCGCCGAGGACGTGGCCGTTCTCGAGGAGATGATGGGGGCCGTCCTCGAGCCATCCGCTGCCGAACCGGAGCCGAGCCCGAACCGGAGCCCGAGCCCGAACCGGAGCCAGAGCCCGAGCCGGAACCAGAGCCCGAGCCCGAGCCGGAGCCCGAGCCCGAGCCGGAGCCCGAGCCGGAACCCGAGCCCGAGCCTGAAGTGCCCCGAACCGGAACCAGAGCCCGAGGCCGAAGACCCGAGCCGGAACCAGAGCCCGAGCCGGAAGCAGATCCCGAACCGGAACCGGAGCCCGAGCCGCAAGCCCGAGCCCGAACCCGAGCCCGAGCCCGAACCCGAGCCGGAGCCCGAGGCCGAGTTCGCCGGCGACTACCAGCCGGTCGTGGCGCCACCAGCCCCCGACATCGTTGACGTTGTCGCGGAACCGCCATCCGCCTTCGCCGGCGTCGAGTCTGCGGTGGCTCCGGACGACACGCTCGCGCAGATACAGGCGTCGCTTGCCGGGCTCGCGGAACCGCCCGAGGTTGTGCCGGGCGAGGGATCGCAGGTTGCTGAGGCTCGCGAGGCTCCATCCGAAACGGGCGAGGAGTTCGCTCGAAACCTGATGGCCCTCGGTCTCGGCGAGCCGCCCGAGATCCCCGAGCCAGCCGCCGAGATCGTTGTTCCATCCCGCGTCGACGCTGGGCCGGAGACCGTTGCGGCGCCCGTCGGGTGGGTCGAGGAAGCTGTCGAGCCGCTCGGGGTCGCTCCTAACGGCGACTCAGGTGCCGGAGGTGATCGCGGCTGGTGAACCTGTCGCCAGTGCCCGCCGGCGAAGTGCCCGCCCGTCTCGGCTGAAGACCGCGAGTCGTCGCCGTGCCTCACATCCGAGCCGTAGCCCCGGCACCAGCTGCGCGAGGCTGCACCCGACTTCACTGAACTGCTCGGCTCGCTCGACTACGAAGATACGGCTCTTGACGAGGCACTGCCCGATGTTGCGGCCTCCGGCGCCGGCGCTTCGGACTCCGTAGCGACCGCACCAGCGGATTCGCCCTACCAGGCCATGCCGGACGCATCCTTTGATTTCGACGAGGAGTTGCTGCGCGAGGTCTCGGCACCCGCGGAGACCGGCGGCGTGATCTCCACTGACGCGTTCCTCGAGGATATTGCCGGTGGCGAGCCCGACTTCTCGGGGGGGCTGACCGACGAGCTGTCGGCGCTGACCGGACTCGGTCGTCCGGGCCGTCCAACCGCGAGCGTCAACAAGATTCCGGAGCCGGCGGCCTCGGGCGAGCTCCTGCGCCAGACACGCGCGTCGACCGCGATACCCTGCTCAGAATCATCGACGGCATCAAGAGCCTGTAGAGGAAGTGCGTATAGCATGCAGTCCGTGAAGGTCGTCGTCACAGGCCCGTTCAACGCAGGCAAGACGACGTTCATCAAGGCGGTGAGCGAGATCACGGTGCTCTCCACTGAGCGGCAGATCTCCGACACGTCGACCGAAGGCTCGGGCGAGACCACCGTCGCGATGGACTTCGGTCGCATCACCGTGTCGACGATGTCGTCGCTGTACCTCTTCGGCACGCCCGGTCAGTCGCGTTTCTCCTTCATGTGGGAGACACTCTCGGAGGGCATGCTCGGCTTCGTGCTCATCGTTGATGCGATGGAGCCGCAGACCCTTGAGGACGCACGAGGAATGATCGAGTTCTTCACCGAGATGTCTGATGTCCCGTTCGTCGTCGCGGCCAACAAGGTCGCCGCCGAAGATGTGGCGCAACTCCAGCAGGTCCGAGCCGACCTCGCCCTCGACCCGAGCGTACCGCTGCTCTCCGTGGACGCCCGCGATCGCGACTCCGTGAAGTCGGTCCTGCTCGGCCTGCTCTACGAGATTCTGGAGAGCATGGAGAACGTGACCATGGATCCCCGGCTGTACATGCTTGCGGGGACGTTCGCGCTGCTGGTCTTCGCAATCGTTGCGACTGTGGTCTCGTTCGTCAGGGCATCGCGGCGGCACCGGCTCAATCCCCGACGGAGCCGCCGGCTGCCCCGTCGGAGTGGTCCGAGCTTCCCCCGGCCGAGTATCGAGCCTTCGACACGAGCCTCGAGGGCCTCGAGGTCAGGGTCAATGCCGATAGCCCCAGTGCCGCGCTTCTGGTGCCCCTTCGGACTGGAACGTGGAGCCCACCGGAAGACCCGGCTCCCGCTGCGGTTCTTCCCGAGGCAGCACTCGAGACTCGGATCGCGTCATTTGCCGCAGAGGAGCCTTCACGAGAACCTGTGGCCCTGGAACCCGCGCCAATCCAGGCCGCGGAACTCCCGCATGCTGCGGACGCAGCTCGTCCGGCCTCAGTAGCGGCTGTCCTGCTCAGCATCCCTGAGGTGATCAGAGAGACGCCGCCGGATGCATCGAGTGGATTCGGGGCTGCAGCGCCGTCCCCAGAGCCGGTTGCCGAGGCCGAGCCAGAACCAGAACCGGAGCCGCTACTGGAGCCAGTGCTGGCACCGGAACCATTGCGGGAGCCGGACGAACAGGAGCTTCAGCCGCAACCTGCACCCGGGCGGCCCGAGCCCGAGCCGAGACCAGTGCTGGAGCCGGAACCGGAGCTCCACTCAGCCCGAGCCCGAGCCGGAACCGGAGCCACAGCCCGAGCCCGAGCCCGAACCGAGCCAGAGCCAGAGCCCGACCGGAACCCGAGCCCGAGCCGGAACCAGAACCCGAGCCCGAGCCGGAACCGGAACCCGAACCCGAGCCCGGCCGGAACCGGAGCCCGAACCCGAACCCGAACCTCCGGTGTCGGTCGTGGCCGAGGTCATGCCGCTACCGGAGGCCGTCTCCGCGAATGAAGCGATTCCGACTACTGAGGAGCCGAGCGTCGTTTCGCCCGTCGAGCCTGTTCCCGTTTGGGCCCCGCCCTCGGTGAGTGAGGTCCCCGCGCAGGCTGAGCTCACGGCCCCCGAGCCGCCGGCAACCGAGGTGTTCTGGGAGTCGGTCTTGCGCGAGCAGCAGGACCTGCCGACGATCGTTGCAGCCGGCGCGGTGCTTGGTCAGCTCGATCCTCCGAAGCCGGCGGCACCAGACCCCGCCACCCCCGGCACTCCTTTCGCAGCGATTGACCGGCCGCCTGTGGTCGTGCATCAGCCCCAGCAGGCCTACGGCGATGAAGGCACTCCTGCGACTGCGCCGCAGCCTGCCCGTGCTCCTCGGCCGCGGGCAGTGGTTCGGGCCGCCACTCCCGAGCGGGGCGCGGCCACGTCCGCAGGGCGCCTTGCCCCGCTTGCGACGCAGGCGTCTGACCCGCAATCGAAGGAACGGTCACTTGCGCCCGAGCTCACCATGGCTGCGCCGGTGGAGATGTGGTTCGGCGACCACAGAGTCGGCGTCAAGCACGGGACGAAGACGTACGATCAGTTCCGGCGCTACGCAGACTCACTCTTCGACGACTTGCGAGGCGCCGAGAGCGCTCGCTAGGCTTAGAGGTGCCTCGCCGGACGAATCGTCGTATCATGGTGCCGCATTCTGCGCGCGGCCACTCGTGGCGTGCTCGTGGGATTCCGCAGTCGTAGAAGAGGTCGCAGATGGCGGAAGCTGGACAAAGGCTCGGCACGCTTCTCATGCGGGCCGGCATCATCACCGACAGACAGCTCAACGATGCCCTCGAGGTGCATCGTGCGACCGGCAGTCCGCTCGGGCGCATCCTCGTTGATCTGGGTTACGCGTCGCAAGGCGCCATCCTGTCGGTCATGGCGAAGCAAATCGGTATCGAGTACGTGGACTTCGCCGAGACGAGGCCGGATCCGGCCGCTGTCATGCTCGTGCCGAAAGAGCTCGCTACACGCTACATTCTCATGCCGGTCGAGATTCGCGAAGACCAGCTCGTTGTCGCGATGGCCGACCCCCAGAACGTTCTTGCGCTCGACGACCTCCGCATCATCACGAGCCGTGACATCAAGCCGGCGATCTCGACCAAGGACGACATTCTCGCGGCTATCGAGGAGTACTATCGCGAGGCGGAGACCGAGGAAGCGGACTTGTTCCTCGGCACGGATGAGGTCACCGATGAGGCTCTCGCCGGACTCACGTCGGTTGAGAGTGAGGCGCCGGCCGTCAAGCTCGTGAACTACATCATCCAGAAGGCCGTCGCTGACCGCGCCTCCGACATCCACATCGAGCCCCAGGAACACGACCTGCGAGTGCGCTTCCGAGTGGACGGCGTGCTCCACGAGGCGATGACGCCGGCTCCGAGTCGACCCAGACGTCCATTATCTCGCGTTTCAAGATCATGGCTGAACTCGACATCGCGGAATCCCGCAAACCGCAGGACGGTCACTGCGCTGTCACCGTCGCGGGTCACAAGGTCGACTTTCGTGTGTCTACATTGCCGACTGTGTACGGGGAACGCGTCGTACTTCGAATCCTGCGCAAAGATGCCATCTTGCTCGAACTGAAGGATCTGGGCTTTCTGCCCTCGTCACTCGATCGGTTCGAGGCGTCCTTCACCAAGCCATACGGCTGCATCCTCGTCACGGGACCGACCGGCTCGGGCAAGTCGACGTCGCTGTACGCCGCTATCAACGTTCTGAACGACCCCGGCCGCCACATCATCACGGCCGAGGATCCGGTCGAGTACCGTCTCCCCGGAGTGAACCAGTGTCAGGTCAACTCACGTGCAGGCCTCACGTTCGCCCGTGCCCTGCGATCCTTCCTACGTTGTTCGCCGGACATCATCCTCGTCGGTGAGATTCGAGATCAGGAGACCGCGCAGATTGCCGTCGAGTCCGCCCTGACGGGCCACCTCGTGCTTTCGACACTTCACACCAACGATTCGGCGGGAGCCATCACTCGTCTCATCGAGATGGGGGTTGAACCGTTTCTGGTGTCCTCGGCCGTTGACTGCATACTCGCGCAGCGATTGGCGCGCAAACTATGTGGCGAGTGCAAACAGGAGTGGAAGCCCAAGCGCGAAGTCCTCATTGACGCGGGCTACCGTGCCGATAATCTGCCCGAGAGCGTATTCCGCGCCGTGGGATGCAAGAAGTGCGGCGGCACGGGATACAAAGGAAGAATCGGCGTACACGAGGTTCTCGTGATGTCCGAGGAGATCAGCAAGTTGTGCGTTGAAGAGGCAACCGCAGAGGTCATTCGGCAGGTCGCGATCGACCAAGGGATGCTCACCCTGCGGCAGGATGGCCTCGAGAAGGTGCGCATGGGACAGACGTCGATTGAAGAGATCGTCCGCGTAATCGTGTAGTTGGCGAAGAGCATGACAGTATTCCAGGTCTGAGGAGTCAAGATGGCCACGTATGTCTACTCGGTTCGTGACAAGGCCGGAAAGATCGTCAAGGGTAAGCTGGAAGGCGAGAGCAAGGACGCCGTCCAAAGCCGGCTTGCCCAGATGGGCTACATCATCCTCGAGCTCGACCAGCAGAGCGGGCTGGCGGCGCTCAACAGCATCCAGTTCGCTGTCACCGTCAAGCCCAAGGAAGTCACGATCTTCGCTCGCCAGTTCGCCACCATGATCAGCGCCGGTCTTTCGCTGACCAAGTGCCTGACCATTCTCTCCGCGCAGACGGAGAGCGCTGCCCTGCGCGGAGTGATCGGCCAGATAGGGAAGGACGTCGAAGCAGGACAGTCCCTGTCTGACGCGCTGGGCAAACACCCCAAAGTGTTCCCCGCGATCTTCGTCAACATGGTTCGCGCCGGCGAGACGGGCGGTGTGCTCGACGAAGTCCTCGCCAGACTCGCGGACCACCTAGAATCGGAACAGCAGCTCAAGGGCAAGATCAAGTCGGCCATGACCTACCCGATAACGATGGGCGGCTTGGTGCTCGTGGTGCTTGCGGCGATGATGGTCTTCGTCGTCCCGACCTTCGAGAAGATGTTCTCGGACATGGGTGGAACACTACCGCCGATCACGCAGATGCTGGTCGACCTCTCGAACCTCGTGTCCAGCGTGTGGGGCATTGTCGTCGCGGTAGCCATATTCGGCTTCATTCAGTTGTTCCGCTGGTGGTCGGGTGGCCCAGGCAAGACCATCTGGGACGGAGCCAAACTGAGCATGCCGGTCTTCGGTCCGCTCACTCGCAAGATCGCGCTCGCCAAGTTCACGCGAACCTTCGGCACGCTCGTGTCGGCGGGCGTTCCGATCCTCTCGGCACTCGACATCGTCGCCGACACGGCGGGCAATGAAGTCGTCGCCAACGCGGTCAAGCATGCGCGCACGGCGATCAAGGAAGGGGAGACGATCGCTAAGCCGCTCTCCGAGTCGAACGTCTTCCCGTCGATGCTCGTGCAGATGATCGCGGTTGGCGAGGAAACCGGTGCGTCGGACACGATGCTCAACAAGATCGCCGACTTCTATGACGAAGAGGTTGCCGTGGCGACCGACGTATTACGTCACTCATCGAGCCGCTCATGATGGCTTCGCTTGGTGTCATCGTCGGTGGCATGGTCATCGCCCTGTACCTCCCGATGTTCCAGGTCATCAGCCTCGTCAAATAGCGGCCTATGTCACAGCCGAACGCCGTTCCGGCCAGCGCCGGGGCGGCGTTCTCTCGTTCGCTCCGGGAACCGTGTTGTGAGTTGTGTCACACGCGCGACGGGGTCGGCGCGTCATTTCGGTCAGCATGCTCCCACCGGGCCGACACATACGGTGTCAGGTTGGGGGCAATGGGTCCCCACGTACCCCGCAAGGGGAGAGGACGTGAGTGGTCATGAAGCTGTTCCGGAAGACCGAGGGCTTTACCCTCGTTGAGCTCATGGTTGTCGTGCTCATTATCGGAATCCTTGTCGCCATCGCCATCCCGGTATTCAACGCTGCCAAGGCCAACGCTCAGAAGAAAGTCGTGCTTCGCGAACCAGCGCATGATCGAGGGCGCTGCTCAGACGTTCGCGGCGGACGATCCAACCGGTGCGATGCCGGCCGCAGTGTCCGACCTGGTGCCGACCTACATCAAGGACACCCCGGGGTGCCCCGCCGGCGGTCCCGCCTACTCGATCAACGGCAGCGGCACGGTCGCAGCCTGCACCGGCGTGGTACCCGGCGCACGGCCACTTCTAGACCGACTTACGTCTTCCGTAAACGCGCACCCGTACGGGCGGGGCCGGCAGCCTAGCTGCCGGCCCCGCCCGTGCTTCTTGGCTCGCCCTCGCCATTGGGTGACCAAATCACACATGGGACCCGACCCCGGACGGTTCCCGGCGGTAATCGTTTGAAGTCAACAGCGAGAATAGCGCTGTTGCGGGGGCTATCTGTGAAATCTCCAAGAAAACTCTCAAGTCCACGTTCCTCGCACCGATATATAGGCTGTCAGGTTGGGGGCAATCCCCGGGCCTCCACGGTACCCCGCAAGGGGAAAGGAGGTGCGAGGTCATGAAGATGTTCCGTAAGGATGAGGGCTTTACCCTCGTGGAACTCATGGTTGTCGTGCTTATTATCGGTATTCTTGTCGCCATCGCTATCCCGGTCTTCAACGCTGCCAAGGCCAACGCTCAGAAGAAGTCTGCTTCGCGAACCAGCGCATGATCGAGGGCGCTGCCCAGACCTTCGCCGCTGACAGCGCGACCGGCTCGCTGCCGACCGCCGTCGACGACCTGGTGCCGACCTACATCAAGACCACCCCGGCTTGCCGGCTGGCGGTCCTGCCTACTCGATCAACGGCAGCGGTACGGTTGCCGCTTGCACCGGTGGCAGCCCGGCACACGGTCACTTCTAGGCCAACACGAGTTCGTTCCAAGTCATCAAGCGCAGGGCCGGCAGTTACGCTGCCGGCCCTGCTGCAGTTCTGAGTCACGCGATGCAGCCTCTTGAGCGGCTGTTTCGCGCTGAGAATGGTTCGTGCAGTCCTCGGCAAGGAGTGAGCGCTGGAAACGTTCCTGTACTTCATGAGCTTCTTGTTCGGGCTGCTGTTCGGCTCGTTTGGCAACGTCGTCATCTGGCGTCTGCCGCGCGGGGAATCGCTCTCTGTCCCCGGGGTCGCACTGCCCCGAGTGCGACACACCAATCGCTTGGTACGACAACGTGCCCCTGGTGTCGTGGCTTGTACTGATGGGCAAGTGCCGGTCCTGCGGACCCGATCTCCGTCCGCTATCCAGCGGTCGAGCTGCTCTCAGGGCTCCTGTGGCTGGCCGCCGCAGTCCACTTCGGGTTGTCATGGCAGACCGCGGTCTGCATCGCCTTCTTCTACGTGCTGCTTCTGCTTTCGTTCATCGACATCGACACGATGCGCCTGCCCAACCAGCTCGTGGGGCTGCTGGCGATCATCGGAGCCGGATCGCTGGCGATCACGCAGTTCACTGACGTCACAGCGGCGCCGCTGCTGATGCCGCTGGGACAGGGACTACTTTCGATTCCTGTGGTGTACGCGCTATTCGGGGCCCTCATCTCGGCTGGCTCGGTTCTGCTCATCGCCCTCGTCTACTCGCGCGTGAGAGGAGCCGAGGGGTTCGGGATGGGGGACATCAAGCTACTCGCGGTGATGGGGCCGTTCCTCGGCCCCTACACCCTGCTCGTGCTCTTGCTCGGTAGTGTGTTCGGTGCCGTATACGGGGTCGTCGCGTCTCGCGAACATGCCGAGGGCATGCGTCACAAGTTTCCCTTCGGCCCGTTCCTCGCGCTTGCCGCGGTTGTCGTCACATTGGTGGGGGAGCCGTTCGTGGCATGTTCAACATCAACCCTGAGGAGGAGTTGTGGGCCATCAACACATTTCGCACTGGAATGGCGCACTTGCGCGCAGAGCCCATGGGGTCATTCCAAGCGGACGCAGTACATCGGGTGCTGGGCGGGAGCATTCATGCGGAGGATATCGTGGTTGCTCGTGGCGCGCTGGACCGATTCGCCTCTCCGTTCTCGCCGCCCTTCTCTCTGCCGAGGCGTTTCCCATTCTGAGGATTGAAGACGGACCAAACTGAGGTGGAAATCGGCCCTTTCGGTCGCGCAGAAAGCTCCTTCGAGCGTCTCGCCGGCTCCGTTGATCCTCTCGGAAACCTGATTCCGGACCAAAATTGCTTTCCCCCAGGACCGGGCAAAGGCTCTGACAGCCCGTTGTTGGACGACCAATAGAGGTTGGTGAATAGGCGAACAAGCTGGCCTCTATGGCCCTTACTTTGAGGACCTACATCAAGGGAATGGACGACGGGTTCTACTTGGATTTCCGATTCAATCAGCCGAACCACATGCCCTCCGTTCACTCGGGGCTGTGGTTCCTGAAAGAGACCCAGCCGTCCTGGGCATGACGCAAAACTGCCCATTCGTTCGTCAGGCGGAGTCAGCCAGAACCGGTCGGTCCTGCCTATCAGAAGTAGACGCACCTTGAACTGGAGACCATGAGGAAAAGGATTATGTCCACCATCGCCACCATCAGAGTGCCCGCGCCGAAGGTCCGGCGTCCGATGCCGCCTCCGCGCAAGGTCTTCAGGGACCGCAAGAAGGGAGCGGATTGGAAGGCCTGTCGAGGTTCGAAATAGTCGAGGTGACTGGAGAGAACCAGATGCTCGCGCTCAAACTGCACAAAACCAAACGTCTGAACCTTGGGGCGAAAACCTATTGGATTCCAATCGTTGATTGGAAGACCGCCAAGGTGCATATCAGCAATTGGTATGCGACACTTCAGCACCCGAAACGCGGTGGAAAGGGAGTTAACTACATTACACTGATAAATATACCTCGTGATTATCCTGTCTGCCTCAAGGTCGATTGGTCGGTGCCTGTGGGTGTCCCGATTGATGCATTGCCCTTTGTTCCTTTCCGCGAAATCGAGACGAAGCTGATAGACACACTCAGGCCGCTCGATAGCAAGCTGGAGGATTGTGCTTACCATATCGGGCAAGGTTTCGTGATCCTTGGTGATGGGACTCAAGTCGGTGAGCCCCTCGCATCCCACCCCGAACTCATCGTCGGAGCACCCCTCCCCAATCTGTGTAAATGGACGAAGGACATCCGTCTGTTGTTTCGTGGCGATACAAGAAAGAAGATGTCGGCATAGCCAGGGCGCACACATGCGGAACATCTCCATCGACAAAAAACCTTTCTGGAGCTTCTATACGCGCAAGTCGCCTCGGTAGGAAAATCGCGCGGCTCGATGTTGCCGATTCACGGCGGTATTGTGGATTGGCTGCCTGCGGAAATCGAAGGAATAATCTGCACCTCCGATCTTCAAGGCCATGCGCCCGTCCCCGGAGATGACTCGTCTGCTCTGATCGGCACTCATCTTCCATCCCAGTCGAAGAACTGACCGCAAATGACATGTTACCACCGCTAAATCGAATGGCGCTACTTCTGGCTGGTGACCTCTTTGCCTACACCGACAAACGGGGCGGATACGCCAACTCTCGACCGGTATGGAAAGAGTGGGCCAAGTACTTCCGATGGGTAGTCGGCGTGGTGGAAAATTACGACCTGTTCGGCGAAGGCGATCCACGAATCCCAGACTTCAAGCGTGAGGGATTCCACAATATTCATGTGCTGGACACGGACTCCGTGACGGTCGACGGCATCAGTCTTGGTGGAATCTCCGGATGCATCGGAAGTGCTCGATGGCCTTTCCGCTATACGGAGGAAGACTTTGCAGAGCGCGTCCGTAAAATCTGGAGCTAAGGAAACGACATCACGATCATGCACGATGGACCCAGTGGCGAAGAGGGCCAAAATGGAAGTGCGATTGTGGTGCAGGCGCTCGAAGAGAGCGAGGGGGCCGGGATGATTGTGCGTGGCCATTGAACCCTCTTGCCACACTCCTGAACTGCATTCAGGTGCTCAACTGCGATTCACGGATATTCCGCCTGCGGGCTCGACACTGATGCCACCATGAAAATCCATGAGCACGCCGGATGTGCAGAAACGGGAGGCCTTAGCGTGATTCCCGACCTTGCTTTGTCAGGCGATTCAGGCGGAAGGCGCGCCTTCAGACTATACAGGGCATAGGCCAACTGAAGGGAGAAAACTCATGTCGGAGATCAGCAAGCGTTCAAGGAAAGCGTGATCGCCAGAGTTCAGGCGCTGCCGGAGGCACTACGGTCTCCAGACATCGAGATGGGCGACGACGACGTCATCGCTCATGCCGAGATCGGCTGCATCACCGGGGCGGGCACGACACCAGTTCTTCGGCGTGAGCCGCACGCAAGGACATGCTGGACATCGAAATTCGTCGTCTGGCCTTTCTCGGCCCCGAGAACAGTGTGACCAACCTGACCGTGACCAGCCTCTTCCGTGACCTGGCCCAGATGTTCGTGGAGCAAGAAAGACCTCACCCGACAGGACCGACTGCTCCACGTGCTGGCGCTCGATGCCTTTACCAGCCGCAAGAAGACAGTCTGGGACCTCATGGCCATGATTGCCATGGAGATGAACAACTACCATATCGCCACGCGGTCGGTGGTCGATTTCACGCGACGGCGAGGTCTTTGTGGACACGGCGCTGGACTGCGACTTCGAATCCATTCCCGACACCTTCGAGGACCGACTTCAGATTGCTCGTCAGCCACGCGAAGCTGCTTGATGACATTCTTTCGCGTCGTGCGCCGCAACATCAGCGACGAACCGGCCTCCGCCGACGAGTGTTTCCGCGGAATCAACAAAATTCAGCGGATGCTGAAGAAGGACTCGTGAAGAATGATGGGGAGAATGGCGACGCCGAGGGCGAGAAGAAGGAGCAGGATGACCCCGGCAGCCGTTGCCTCCGATGAGGAAGACGAGGAACTGACGATCTGATCGAGGAAAGGATGGGACTGGCCATGAACGCGCACACCGTCACATACGAGATGGTCTCGGCCATCGCTCGCAAATATGCGGCGGCGCGTGGTCGCGAGGCCGGCGCGACAGGTCGGCGCCGACGTGCTGGTCGCGGCGCTGGCAAAGGCCCTCGGCGCCGATGCCGCCGCGCCCATCCTGGCCGAGGCGGGCATCCGCGACGCCGCGCGCTTCGTCGAAACGGTTCCCGACGCCGACGTGGAGGAAGCCCGAGCGCTTCCGGCGCTGGTTCCGGACGAGCATCTGGTCTCCCTGCTCAAGGGCGATCTGAAGCCGTTCCGCGAGGGTCGGCATGGGGGCGATGGAAGCCCTGCGTGTCCTTCTCGCGCCGGGCCGCCTTCCCCAGGAGGCGCTCAAGGCTCTTGGCTGGCGGCGACACGGCCATCATCCAGATCGAAGACCGTGGGCTGTTCGACACCCGCCTTCTTCACCCGCAGCCTGGCCCACGTATACCAGTCCCGCTTCGCGCTGGGGCGAAATACCAGGGTGGCGGCAAGGACGAGGTCTATACGCCGACTTCGTGGTCGGCGAGCATGACGATGCCTTCACGAAGGCCTATCGCGATCTTCTCCGCAAAGAGTCGGATACCTGGAAGAAGCACTTCGGCTCTCCGGCCTACGGCCGATCTCCGCTGGGCGAAGTCCGCGCCACCTACGGAGATGTCGAGGCCCACATCATGGGCGCGGTGCTTCTCGCTGAAATGGGCTACGTCGGCGGCGGCACGCTTCGAGTTCGCGAACTGGGCTACATCCTCGACCCGAAACACTACCACCGCGTTCTCGGCAAGGTCCGCCGCGGCGTGAAGACCCTGTCATGACTAACGGACTGGTCGAGGTTCTGCCGCAGTTCGACGGCGAGGTCCAGCTCGGCTGCCAAGTCCTTCCTTCCGAGGAGATGCTCGACTCCTGGCTGACCTTCCTGGACCACAACGCGGCCATATTGGATGCCGAAGTAGAGGAGTTCCTTCAACGCATTGCCTAGGTTAAGGGCCCGCGAGACGCAGTGCGGCAGAGAGATGGGCGACAATGAATCTGCCCGGGAGTACATGAAAGACCGTGTGCAGTGCCAGGCAAACCCAGGCCAATCACACTCGGCGGTGTGGGTAGGGGCCTGTTGAATGGCCGGTAGCACGAGGAATCGCCAGGGAGCCCCCCCCCCCCTGAGCGTTCCTGCTGATTGCATATCTTCAAACGATAGGGGACTTGGACTTGACAGGAACACCATTCATACCAGGGGTTGCACTGAAAGGGGACCGGCTTGTCGTTTTTGAGCGGAACTCGGTCACCGTGGCCCGGTTGTGGCCCGAGACAGCCGCATGGCAAAAAGGCGAGTCTGCTCAATGGCGACATGTTCGTCCGAGATTTACCTCAGGTTGAGGAAGCTCAGGAAAAGGCTGAGCCAGGTCAGGAAGGAATGTAGAAGGCTTCGTGGTCAGACTTTTTCCCGGGGACAGAAATCGCCGCACTCTGGCACGGACCTTCCATGGCCCGAGTACGCTATTGGCAAGTTTGAACGCGACATTGCCGTTTTCGAGCGTGCCTTTGCTTCAATCCCGGGGAATGTGACCGAACAGGTCCAACTGTTTCCCGAACGTCAATTCTCACTTCTCTCTCTTGCATCCCGGTGCGATGGAGCCCTCGACCTCATACAATCAACCCCCGCGCTGGCCCTCATGCTTGCGAACTCATGGGTCTTCCGGGGGCAAGCCTGTCCAGCGCCCGCTCCGCTCCGCCCGAAGCCTTCTGTCCAAGAGGCAAACGAAAATCCTGGAGTGGCTGGACTGGCCTCAGGTAGGCCGACCGATGGTCAAAACACTGAAAAAACTCCCCAATCTCCAATGCGACGTCAAGACGCTCCTTTATCTCAGAAACGTAGCCTCGACCGAAGCAAGCCTGGAAGTTCCTTGCCCACGTGTCTCGCCTAAACCGCGAGCTCGTCCATCCGTTGTCTCAACCACGATTATTGGACCTCGTCTCGCCATCTTTGCTTGAGGAAGTAGCGCATAGTCGAAAGGAAAGATGGCCGGCCGTGCTTCGGACCTCAACTAGAGCTTTGCTTGCGTACCTTGAGATTTCGGCCCGAGTCACGAAAAGCGTGTCGGTCACGAGCATTGCCCAATTCAAGGAACGGTACGGATGGCTAATTGACGCTGCGAGAACAGATGACCTTCTGAAGCGACTCGGCCGGCCCTTGCCACCGCCTCCCGTTCCGGGTACCCCCGACATTGTGCCTCTGACAGGCGTCGAGGAACTTGCGCGGGAGGGACATGCGCAGAACCACTGCATCTTGCAGCACTCTGGTTCCATAGCCCGAGGGAAGGCCTATGCCTATAAAGTGCTTGGAGACGAAAGAGCGACCGCTCTCATCGCCATGGCATATCGAAAACCACGGGTCATATGGGACCTGCAGGAGATCCGCGGGCCCGGCAATGCGCGGATTTCCGATTCAACCGTCTGGAAGCTGATCATGGCTCGCATCCCACCAAAAATTGAGAAATGAAGATGCAGAAATCGATTTCTTGATGAGCGGAGATGTCATTGACTACGATGAAGAGCCTGATGAGATTCCGTTTTGACCGCTCTCTGAACCAGCACTATTGGGGGATGACTGATCGTGCGAATCACGCATCGGATAGAGTGCTTGAGAGACGAGCCCTTTTCGATCGCATTCCCTATGCGGCACCAGATGTGATGCGGCAACTGCAGCGATACGAATTGCCCTTGATACAGGCAGAAGTGGACGCGCTTCCGGAGGGTGTCGAGGCTCTGGTCTGTGCGGCCGACCTGCAGGGGAGAGAGGGGCCGGGCGGACGACTTCTCGGTGAGTCACTGGTGGAACACCTGATCCTGACTGACAGAGAAAGGGGTTCTGCCGGCTCCAGATCGGATGGGCGTGCTCCTCTGCGGGGACATCTATGCCAGAGCGGACCTGGACCGCCGGGGCGGCAGCGGCGACGTACGACCAGTGTGGCAGGCCTTCGCACGGCAGTTTCGCTGGTTGCTGGAGTCGCAGGGAATCATGACCATTTCGGGGCCTCTGCGAAGGATCGTGACCACTTCTGCGAGGAAGCCGGATACACTATCTTGATGGCCAATGTGTGGATATCGACGGAATGCGCATCGCCGGGATCGGCGGCATTGTGGGCAACCCACGCCGGCCTTTTCGTAGAGCAGGTGCAGAATTCGTTGTCTCTTACGAGAGTTGTCGGAGCGCCGCCCGGACATTCTCCTTCTCCATGAGGGCCCGTCGGGCAATCAGGCAGCTACATCCAAGGAAACGCGGAAGTCCGCGGAGCACTCGAGGCGAGTTGGCCATCCCTGTGCGTATTGGGACATTGCCATTGGCCAGCCCCTCTGGATATCCTGGCCAATGGTGCGTGCCTGCTTAACGTTGATTCGCGCGTCATGATTCTGAGATGCTGAAGATAGATACCTAACTTCTACGGGGAACGTGTTCTTGCACGCATGCCGAGGATCGGGGTACGTATCGGTGTGAACCGTTGGTATTGGTTCGCAAGTATAAGGAGAAAACAAGGTGGCCAGACGTCGCGGGCAGACTGCTGAAGACGAGTTCACCGTAATAGCCGATTGGTGCTCCCGCCTCCGTACGGTGTCCGATAGCGAAACCCTTCGTGCAATCGGGTAGATGTGCTACTCCAAGTGCATCCAGCGGGCCTGCGATCTGCGAGCTGAACTGCACCCAGGGGAATGGGTCGCTATATTGCCCGCGGTATTTGTAGCGCAGCTTGCGCTCCAGGAGGCCGGTCGGGTTGGTGATCTCGTAAGAGTCAAAGATCAGCCGTCCGCCGCGCGGGGCGTTGGCCGCGCAGTGCGCCAGCAGCCGCTTGGCGCCGGCCAGATCGCCGCCGATGCCGATGGTGCGATTGAGCAGCAAAAAAGTCTCAAAGCGCCCGAATTGCTCCAGCGTTTCCCAGGAGCCGACATGCGCCGTGCGGCAGCCCGAACTCGCGGCAAAGCTGAATCAGCAGCGGGTCAATGTCAATGCCGATCACGGCCTGCCCTTTGGTATCCAGATAGCGCAGGATGCGTCCCGCGCCGCAGCCGATATCGACAGCGCCCCATCGCACGCTCCAGCAGTGTTGCCTCCAGGTGATCGGGGCGCGGCGTCAGGTAGAAACGCAGGTCCAATTCGCGATCCTTCTGCTCGTCGCAGATAAAAAAAGCCACCGGATCGCTATGGTGATAATAGTCTAGCAAGGCCTGGCCGAACAATCCCATGCCGTCCCTCCCTACTTGAATCGAACCTCTTTGCCGCTCGCGGCGCTGGCGAGGAGCGCCTCCATCATTTCCTGCACGATCAGCCCGTGGCGCAGCGGCGCCTGGCACGGCACGCCGTCCAGGATGCACTCGACGAAGTGCGTGGCGATGATGTCCAGGGCATTCGGTGCCTTGGGCAGGTTAACTCGACGATGTCCTGCGGGGCGCCGTTGACGGTGCGATAGATCGTCAGCGGGTGCAGCTTGGCGCCGGCCTCGGTGCCGAACAGCTCGATCTGGATCTCGCCGGCTGGTGCGAGGCCCAGAAGCTCTCCACCTGCAGGCCCAGCGCCGTTGTCGAAGCGGATAAAGCCGCCGCGTAGTCGTCGGCGGCGAACTGGCTCGTAGTACTCCTCCGGCACGGGGGCGTACTTCCAGTAGCCCTGGCCGCGCGGGCCGAACTTCGCCCCGCCACGCCCGTGACGCTCGACCGGCTTGGGCATGCCCAGCAGCCACCAGACCGCGTCGAGCACGTGCACGCCCATGTCGCGGAAGGCGCCGCCGCCCTTTTGGATAAAGCCCAGGTTCCAGGCGGGGATGCCGCTGCGGCGCACGCTGCGCGCGCGGGCGTAATAGATCTCGCCCAGCTCGCCCTCGCTGCGCCAATCTCGCCCAGGTAGATGCACTGGCTGCGCAGAAGCGGGTGCTCAGCGACATCATGTTCACCACGCCGGCCGTCTCGGCCGCCTCCACCAGCTTGCGCGCCGCCGTTCGCGAATCGGCCAGCGGCTTGGTCACCATGACGTGCTTGTCGTGCCTGCACCGCCTCCAGCGCCATCGGCACGTGCCACTGGTTCGGCGTGCCGACGAACACCGCGTCGATCTCCGGGTCCTTGGCACATCTCGTTGTAGTCGGTGTAGAACTTGGGCTGGTTCGGGCAGCTCCTTGGCGAACTCGCGCCATGCGCTCCTCGATCAGGTCGCAGAGCGCGACCACCCGCCCGCGCGGGTTGGCCAGGATGCCGCGGGCGTTGTCCTTGCCGATGCCCATGCCGACGATGGCGGCGCGTACCTGTTTCATGTATCCTCCTTCATGTAGGGCAGGCATCCTGCCTGCCGACCTCTCAACTACGCCGCATCCGCGCGCCCCGATGTTGACCGCGCGCAACGCTGTCGGAATGTCTCGCCGTGGATTCGACGCACAACGCTGAACAGGGCAAGGCATCTCGATCGTGTTGTCTGGTACAGCCAGGTCATTCACGCAGATGCCGTCGTCACCTTGTGACGCTGCCCCTACAACTCCTCCACGGCGAAATCCAATCCCAACTCCCTCAGCTTGGCCTCCGTCGGCCAGCCATTCTTCAGATCCCAGCCGCGCGCGGCATAGTACTCGTCCAGCAGGCGCGCAGAAGCCGGCGGCGTCGATGCTGCGTGCCATCGGCGCGGCAGGGCAGCTGTGAAGTGCGGCGCCAGCGCTTCCTCCATCGGCCGGCCGCGCCCGGCGCGCGCCAGCATCAGCCGCTCCAGGGTGAAGGCCCGCTCGGCGATGCGCGTCAGCTCGTCGCGGTCAGCGTCGACGCCGGTGACGGCGGCGAAGCAGCCGCAGGTCCAGGTCCAGGTCGCCGCTGATGTCCTCCGCCGCCTGCCATTCTTCGCGGCTCTCGAAGTGAGCGCATCAGCTGCGGGAAGGCGAAGTCGCACATCGGCAGCGAGTCGATCAGCATGTGCTGGTGCTGGCTCCAGATCGGCCACCGGCGCCTTGTTCTCGAAGGTCGGCTCGAACGCCTCGGGATAGCCCCAGACCTTCTCCGAGAGCGGCGCGGAACTGGCGGCGCGCCAGCTCTGCGGATCGTCGAGCACGAAATCGGCGAGCAGCAGCGCGCTCTGGTGCGTGCCGATGGTCGGGTCGCGGCTCTCGCTGGCGTACATCATCGCCGAGATGACCCAGAAGGGCAGCGGCTCCTCGTCCCAGAAGCGTCCCTCGCGGTGCGCCGGGAAGCCGAAGTCGAACTCCAGCTCGCGCCCCAGCGCGGATCAGCTCCTCCGGCAGCTCGCCCTCCAGCTCGTCCATGGCGCGCGCGCAGGTCGTCGGCGAAGAGCGCGCCCAGCCCCTCGCGGTGGGCCAGGTGCGCGCATGAAGCGCCTCGAACCAGGCGGCGTCCTCGGGGGCGATCGGATAGCCGCGGATCTCGTGGATGCCCAGCTGGTGCAGCGGATGAGCCAGGGCTGCATCACCAGGCGGAACCAGAGATCCAGGCCCAGGCTGTTGCAGAGCTCGTGCAGCGCGGCCTCGTTGGCCGCGCCAAAGCTTACGCCCGCCGGGGCACCTTGACTGCCCCGCTGCAGTAGCGGTGTCTCGGACATGCTGTTCTCGCCGCGCCAGACGCCGCCGATGCACACTCCCGGCGTACCAGCCGCCCATCGCCGCGCCGCCCATAGGCGCTGACCAGTGCAGTTGAAGGTGCAGGCCTGGCTGCACACCGGCTTGGGCGCGGTTCGTTGCTTCCGCAGGCGACGCCCAGGACGCCGCGCTGGGGCGACGTCGAACCGCCCAGCCGCTGACACTCGCGCAGCAGGTCGTCCGGGTCGGCGACCGCCACGCCGCCGCTCCCGCGCACGGCGATCGCCTTGAGGTTCTTGCTGCCCCAGACTGCGCCGAAGCCGCTGTGGCCGGCCGCGTTCTCCTCGGCGTGTTGCACGGTGGCGAAGCGCACGAGGTTCTCCCCCGCCGGGCCGATGGCCAGCACCTGCGTCGCGCGCGCCCAGCGGCTGCTTGAGCGCGAGCTGCGTCTCGCGCGCGTCCAGGCCCCACAGGTCCGGGCGTCCCGCAGCTTGGCCGCGCCATCGCGGATTTCCAGATAGACCGGGGCAGCGGCCTGGCCGCTCAGGATCACGCGCGTCGTAGCCGGCGTACTTGAGCTCGGCGCCGAACCAGCCGCCGAGGGTCGAATGGGTGTACCAGGGCCGCGGGTAGATGCGCGGCGAGAGGCTGCTCATGACCGTGCGGCCGGAGGTGGGCGCCAGCGTGCCGGTGAGCGGGCCGGTGGCGATGATGACGCGGTTCTCGGGGTCATAGGGTGTGGCCTGGCGCGGAATCTCGTCCCAGGCGATTTGGCGGCCAGCGCCCGCCCGCCGACATACTCCCGCAAATAGGGCGCGCTCTCGCGGGTCGTCGCCGCGCCGCTGGTCAAGTCCACTTCCAGAATCTTGCCTGTCCAGCCATAGAGGGTCATTGTGCGCCTCCTTCGGGGCGTGTGTCGCCTCTCTCTAGGCGCAGCGCGCCCACCGGGCAGAGAGAGACGCAGAGCGGCCCCTGGCCGTTCTGCGCAGAGGTCGCATTTGTAATAGCGATCGCTGACGGGGTCGTGCATAGATCGCCTGATAGGGACAGGCTTCGGCGCACGCGCCGCACTGGATGCACTCTTTTTGATCGAGATGCACGACACCGCCATCGTCGCGGGTGAGCGCCCCCGCGGGGCAGGCGGCCAGACAGGCCGGATCATCGCACTGCTGGCAGATGGTGATGGCGAACAGGTAAGCGCGCCATGTCTTTGGTCACGATCAGCCGCGCGCGTTGCAGGTTGCACTCGTCTCATGATAGAGCGAGCAGGCCAGCGTGCAGACCTGGCACTCGCGGCAACGTTCCGGATAGGGTTGTACCTTTTCCGCCATCTTGGCTCCCGCAGGTAAGATGGCGACATTATAGCGCGGCGCGTGGAATCGAGCAAATGATCAAGAACACGGAACTCGCGAAATGTCATGGTGATTTAGGGTCGCATCCTGGCAGCGCGATACGAACGACCGAGGATAACACCATACTCTGGAAAACCGAGAAGGAAGGGGGAAAGGAACGTCGGCATGGACAAGCTGCGCCGGGCTTGCCAGCCTGGTTCTGTTCACCGCTGGCTCTTCTGCGCGATTGCGGCCTCGATCTGACCTATAGATGCGCTTGCAGATGCTCGATATAGTCGCCGATCAGATAGGCCAGGGTGGCCGGTTCACCTGGCGGCACGGGGCGGCAGGCGATTTTGTCCAGCGTGTGCGGCCAGCGTGGAGCCTGCAAAACGCTCTCCGGGATGCCCTCCACGACGCGCGCCAAGTGCAGGTTATAGGCTTCCCAGAGCTGCACCAGCCCCGGCCAGCTCGCCTGCCGGTATCGTTGCGCCGCGACCCACTGTTCGCCATCATAGCCCTCGAAGGACAGGTCGTAGCGAGACTGCGCGCGCACAAAGCGGGCGTGGTTATTAGCCGCCGAGTCTTCAGACCGCCCCAGAATCTCCTGGCCGACCATTGCCCGGGGCCCTGACATTGCTCTGCTCGCTCTTCGGGAATCTGGCGCAGGTGCTTTGCTGCTGCCAGAGTGATTTGTTGCAGCTCCTGAGCGAGTCCGTTCATTCGGGCGATTCCTTGCCCTCGCCCAAAAGGCGCAGGACGTTGCCGCCCAGGATCAGCGCCTTGTCGCTCGCCGGCATATCCCACGACTCGATCACCTGCAAATGTCGTTTTGTGGCTTCGATGTCGTTCCAGGGGAAATCCAGGCCAAAGATGAAGCGTGACGCGCCAAGCGCTTTGACCATCTCTGCCAGCGTGGCCGAGGGGATGTGCCACATATAGCCCGCGCCGGGGTCATAGACGCTGGTCAGCCCACCGAGGACGCGCCCGCGATGGTTGTTGATGATCGCCTCGAACTCATGATAATAGGTACGCCCGCCGATGTGCTCAAAGACGAGCCGCAGTGCGGGGTGATTCCAGGCCAGATCGTCGAATTTCTGCGCGCTGGCGAGGGAGATGCGCGTGGCCGTGCGGCCCGGTGTGATAGTCCAGGATCATCCCCAGCCCCTCGGCGCGTCCGTAGAAATCCTCTAGGCGCGGATCGGCGATATCATGCACGTCAATCGAGGGATGGATTTTGATCCAGCGCACTCCGGCGTCATAGCACATCTGCATAACGTCGAGAACATCGGCGGCCAGCGGGTTGAGCGTTCCCGCCGGCAGGAAGCGGTCGGCGTGCGCCTTAACTTCGCGCAGCGCCCAGCGGTTGGCCGTCATCATGCTCCCATCCATCTGGTTGGCAAAGGGCGGAAAGACAACGACGCGGTCAATGCCGCAGGCGTCCAGGTGTGCCAGGAGCATGTCCGAATCGCCGGCCGGCCACCAACTGCCGGCGACGGGCGTGGGCATCAAGTGCGCGTGATTGGCGATGATGGTCATGGTTGCCTCCGATGGGGTTGGCTTGCCTGCTCATAGAGCGCCAGCTCGCTGGTCAGCGCGGCATCCAGGTGGACCGGCAGCCCCGTCAGCGCCAGCTCGCGGCCGCATGCGCGGAAGCTCTGCCCGCGTTGTCCAGCGTCACCTCGTACTCGCCGTCGAGCGCCACGCCGCGCAGGCGCAAGCGGTATTCGGCCGCGCCGTTGGTCAGCTTGAAGACGCCGGCATAGCCGCGCGCGCGGTCCGGGGCGGCGTATTCCAGCACGCACCACTCGGCGGGCCGGAACAACGCCGATATCCGGCGTGTGGTGGTAGACCAGCGGATGGTCCGCCAGCACCGGCCGGCAGAAGCCCTTGTGCAGGCCGATGTAGCGGCGCGTCTTGGCAAAGAACTCGGTGGAGCGGTCGGCGTCCTGCGCGCCAAACCCGACGTAGATCGGCACGGCGAACAGCGTCACGCGCAGGTGCGTGTCGAGGTCGGCCAGCTGGTGCGCGTGCTGCCTGCCGCCAGTTGACATGGTTGTGATAGTAGCAGAGCGCCTCCGGCGGGATGAACAGGCTCAGCGCGTTGATGGCGCGGATGCTGTAGGGCATCACGCTCCAGTCCGACTCGCAGGCGTAGTGGAAGCGCGAGAGCATCCCGAGGTCGTTGCGGCCGCCGCCGCCGGCGCAGTTCTCCAGGCAGACCTGCGGGGATCTCGCTGCAGCACGCGGTCGTAGGTGCGATAGAGCACCTCGTGGTGCCGCCAGAACTCGCTCTCGGCATAGCCGTCGCGCACGGTTCTGGCCGCCCTCGCCCGACGGAGACGTTGTAGTCGAGCTTGTAGAAATCCAGTTGGAACTTCGCGCATGATGCGCAGCACCGTGTCCTCGAAGAAGCGCGCCGCCTCCGGGTTGGCCAGATCGAGCGTCTCGGCGCAGGCGCGGTCGTCGTCGGTCTGCAGCATCCAGTCGGGATGCTCCGTGTACAGCTGCGACTTGTCCGAGACCGCCTCCGCCTCGTGCCAGAGGCCGAAGAGCAGCCCCTTGCTCGTGGGTGTACTCGCGGATGCCGGCCATGCCGCCGGGCAGCCAGTCGCCCTCGCCCAATCGCCGCGCTGCTCCGGCCAACCGGCGAACTTGCCGCCGTACCAGCCGGCGTCCACCATGAACGCCTCGACGCCCATCTCGGCGGCGATGTCGATCTCCCTCAGGATCCAGTCGCCCGGCTCCTCCACCACGCGGCCGGCGACGGTGTACATCTCCTTGTCCGCGCGGGCGCGGCGGGATGACGCTGGCGCGCATGTGCCGGTGCCACTGCGCCACGGCCTCATCGAAGCTGCCGTGCATCGGGCCCAGATGCACCTCCGGGCTGCGCACCGTCTCGCCGGGCGCGATCACGCGCAGCGGCGCCGGCGCCAGCGGCCCGACGCGGAAGGAGAGCAGCGAGTCGTGGCGATAGGCGAACTCGGCGAAGAAATTGCCGCCCCAGGCCAGCCCCAGGAAGAACATCTCGCCGGTGGCCTCGTTCCGCAGGATGTAGTAGGGCGATCCCCAGGTGCGGCCGTGCGCCGTGCGCTCGATGCGGAAGTTCTTCCGGCGGCAGCGGCTGCCAGACGAAGTCGCCCTCCTGGCCCCACTCCTCGCTGGCCAGGTAGCCGAGCGTGAACTTGGACTGCGCGCGCGCGTCGAAGGCGGGATTGACGTTGGCTGTAATGGCCGGCGCGCTCGGTGTTGGTGTTCCAGAGCACGCCGGACCAGGGCGCGACGTGCGCCAGCGCGGCCGGCGCGGTGCCGGTGTTGGTGATCTCCAGGTAGCGCGCCAGGATCGGCGAGCCGTCCAGCCGCGTGATCACGCTGACGGTGACCGGGCGTACCTGGTGGCGCAGCTCGACCACCGCCTCGACCGTGCCCGGCTCTCTCGCCGGGGCGCTGTGCGCGCCGATCCATTCCCAGCGGTTGTGCAGCGATTGGCCGTCGATCTCCAGCTCAAAGGCGTGCAGCGGGCGGCGGCAGCGAGTCCAGTGCCGGGCAGCCCGGCGGCGACGTTCTCGCGCTGCACCTGGCCGCTGGCCGACCAGTAGAGGCCGATCCAGCGGCCGTGCTCCAGCGCTTCCTCGTAGACGGCGTCCGCGCTGACATAGCGGGCCGCCTCGCGGTCGCCGCTGCGGTGGAACGAGATGGCGGTGTTGGCTGGCATGGCTCCTCCGAGTCGCTGAACCACGAAACACACCAAATACACGAAAAGCCGACGAGACGCCGCGACAGCAAAAAACCGCCCTTCCTTTGCGCCCCTGCGCCTCTGCGTTGCCTGTCCTTCGCTTTCGTGGAAAGGCGCTGGTTAGGCGAAAATGCGCCGCATATCGGGCAGGGCGCGGGTGGCCGACGGCCACAGCATCCTGCTGGCCGAAGAGATCGGCCACATACGGCCCCTGGTAGCCGATCTCGCCGAGCGCTGCTTTCAGCGCCGCCAGGTCAATATCCCCCTCGCCAAAGAGCAGATGCTTGTGAACGCCGCGTTTCATATCCTCCAGGTGCAGATGAGCGATCGCCGCGCCGAGTTGTCGCACCGAGGCGGTGAGATCCGCGTCGGTGAGAAAAGCGTGGCCGACATCCAGGTTGACCTGAGCCGGGGCGATCCAACAGCCTGGATCATCGCCAGCATGTCCTGACTACTGCCGATCACCAGTTTTGGCTCTGGCTCGATGGCCAGGACGATGTTCTCCTTCTCAGCAAGCTCGGACAGCGCGCGAAAGCGGCTGACATGCTCCGCCCATTGCCGGTCGAAATCCGTGATGCGCTCGCCATTCAGCACGAGGATTTCAGCGCCCAGCCACTTGGTCGCCTGCACAGCGATCCGCTGGTTGGCGGCGCGCTGGGTTGGCTCGTCGCTATCGCCATGATAGCTGGCCGAGGCGAGGGTCACCCCCGCCGCTTGCAGCGCCCGGCGGATCGCCGCGCAGCGTGATGCGGTCAACCCCTCCGGCGGCCCAAGGAGCGGCTCCAGGCAGACTTCGGCGCAATCATAGCCGATCTCGGCCAGCTTGGCGATGCTCTGCTCGACGGTCAATCCCGGCAGGCTGCCTGTGCGAAACCCAAAACGCGGATTGGTCATAGTGCCTCCCTCTGGCAACGTGGCGCGATAGATGCCTGTGATCGTCCGGACTGGCCGGCTCACAGGGAGAAGCGGTGCGGACACTCCTTCAGGAGGGATTATAGAGGCAGACCGGACCGTGTCAACTTGGCCGGGGCGAGGACGCTGCCTATTCCCCCCGTCCGGTTGATAGTCGAATTCTCGCACCGAAGGATACACGATCTAGACAATTTCGAACTTGACAGCCTATTTGTTGATGATATAATACATTAGAGGGCTATGTTGCTGGGCTTTGCCTATGCTGACAAGAGGAGGTGACAACCGAGCGCGTTGTTTGATTCTGGTGTGTTGTGGCCTAACCGTTTAGCAGAGGAAGAGGAGGAGAGAAATGTCTACGAGAATCGCGTATCTTGTTCTTGCCGTAGCAATTATCCTGGCGCTGGCTACTGGCTGCGCGAAAACCACCCAAAACGCGGGACAAGTGGGAGGCACCTTTATCGTTGGGCGTGGCGGTGATTCGGTGCTCTTGGACCTAGCCGCGGCGACGGATGGCGAATCCTGGCGCGTTGGCGGTGAAATCACCGAGCCGCTGATTCGTTTGGAAGGCACCACCACCAAGCCGATCCCCTGGCTGGCCGAGTCCTGGAGTAGCACAGACAGCCAGACTTGGACCTTCAAGATCCGCAAAAACGTAAAGTTCCACGATGGCACCGCCTGCGATTGCGCTGCCGTCAAATGGAATATGGATCGCTGGCGCGACGAAAAGAACCAGTGGCGTTTTGGCCGCACCTTTGAATATTACACCAACGAGTTTGGCGAGGATTTCGCCTTCAAGGAAGTCACCTGCACAGACAGCAATACCCTCAAGCTCGTGTTGAACAAGCCCAATGCGGTGACGCTGGCCAAGCTCTCGCTCGGCGCATTCGGTATCTCTAGCCCGAAGGCGATCCAGGATCAAGGGGACAAATACGGCACCGCCGCCGGCACGGCAGTAGGCACCGGCCCGTTCAGTTTTGTGGAGTGGATAGCCGGCGATCATATCACGGTGAAGCGTAACACCTCTTGGTGGGGCGGCGCGCCCAACTTTGATCGCATCATCTGGCGTTCGATCCCGGATAATACCGCGCGTTTTGCCGAGCTAAAGGCCGGCAAGCTGAATCAGGCCGATCTGGCGCAGACCGATCTGCCCGCAGCTCAAGCCGATTCCAACCTGCAAGTGTACAAGCTGCCCGCCTTGAGCACAGGCTATATCGCTTTCCAGCAGAGCATCAAGCCTTTTGACAATGTCAAGGTGCGTCAGGCCGTGGCCTATGCCATCAATCGTGAGGCGCTGATCAAGCCGTTCTATGGCGATTGGGGCACGTTGGCGACCTGCTTCCAGCCGCCCACGATCGTCGGCCACAACCCCAAGATCGCGGCGATCCCCTTTGACACTAACAAGGCCAAGCAGTTGCTGACCGAGGCAGGGTATCCGAACGGCTTTACCACCGATTTCTGGTATATCCCGGTCATTCGCGGCTACTTCCCCGATTCGAAGGCCATCGCCGAGGCCATGGCGATCGATCTGGCCAAGGCGGGCATCAAGGTCAATCTGAAGACCGAGGACTGGGGCGCCTATCTTGCCGACCGCAACGCCGGCAAGTTCCCGATGTGGATGCTCGGCTGGGGTTCGGATAACGGCGACCCCGACAACTATATCGGCTATCACTTCTCGCATCCAATCGGCAAGCCCAAGGCCGAAGATAGCTATGCCAATGACAAGCTGGCGCAACTGATCATCGATGGCGCTGTCGAGCCTGATCAGGCCAAACGCCAGACCATCTACCAGGCAGCTGAGCAAATCGTCTATGACGATATGGCGCGCCTGTCGGTGGTGTGGGTTTCTGGCTCCATCGTCTATAGCAAGAATGTCAAGGGATATACGCCAGTGGTCTTCCGGAGCTGGTACGAAAAGATGTGGCTCGAAAAGTAATCTGATGGTATTGGATGAGGGCCAGGGCAGCCGCTCTGGCCCTCATTCCCTATCGGGAGGATCTGTCCCTTGACCAAGTATGTGATTCGGCGTGTGCTTGCTCTGATCCCCGTGCTATTGGGCATCTCTATTCTGGTGTTCTCTCTGGTTCGTTTGATCCCCGGCGACCCGATCTTGGTGATGCTGGGTGAGCGCGCCAAGCCGGAGGATGTGGAGCGTATCCGCGAGCAGTTGGGACTGACTCGCCCGATCTATGTCCAATTCATCGAGTATCTTAAGCAATTGTCACGCGGCGACCTGGGCACATCCATGGTCACCCGTGTGCCAGTGGCGAAGGAGTTGCTCTACCGGCTGCCGGCCACCATCGAGATGGTACTCTTTGCCTTGATGATCGGCGTCTTTGTTGGGGTCTCGGTCGGCATCGTCTCGGCGGTCAAGCGGAACTCTATCTTTGATGTCCTGGGCACGATTGGCGCTCTGCTTGGCGTTTCCATGCCGATCTATTGGCTTGCCCTTATCCTCATCTATGCCCTGGCTGTGAATCACTCGATCTTGCCGCCGAGCGGGCGGCTGGATGTCGAATTGATGATAGATCGTCGCACCGGATTCATGTTGATTGATACACTGCTTATGGGGGACGGTCCGCTCTTTCTCAATGCCGTCTGGCATCTCATTCTTCCGAGCGCTGTGCTCAGCACCACGATCATGCCGATATTGATGCGCCTGACACGCTCTTCCATGTTGGAGGTCTTGCGTCAGGACTATGTGCGCACGGCCTGGGCCAAGGGCTTGCGCGACCGGGTGGTGATCCTGCGCCACGCGCTGAAAAACGCCCTGCTCCCCGTGGTGACTATCGTTGGCCTGCAGTTGGGCAGCCTATTGGGAGGCGCAATCCTGACCGAGACGGTATTTTCCTGGCCGGGGATGGGTACCTGGACCTATCGAGCCATCCTGGGCCGTGATTATCCGATCGTGCAGGGTAGTGTGCTGGTGAGCGCGACGATCTATGTCTTTATGAATCTGTTTGTGGATATCTCTTATGGTTTTCTGGATCCGCGCATTCACTACAAGTAGCGGGTACCCGGTTGTTGGCTTGATACGACCTTTTCAGGAGAAGAGATGACGGTTACATCAACCACCTTTGGCGAGCCAGTAGCGCCACGCAAGAGCAGGGGACTATATCGAGATGCTTGGCGTCGCCTGGTCAGCGGCGTCACCGGGCGCATCGGCCTGGTGTTGGTGGGCACGATCGTAGTGCTTGCCGTTCTGGTTCCTATCCTGTCCCCTTATGATCCCTACACAGACTCGAACCTGGCGGCTTCGCTGCAGCCACCCTCGCGCGAGAATCTCTTCGGCACCGACCGCCTGGGACGCAGCGTGTTGCGCCGCATCGTCTATGGCGCGAACATCTCTCTGCGGGTCGGCGTGTTGGCTGTATTGTTCTCCACCACCGTGGGTACTGTGCTGGGGCTGCTGGCCGGCTATTTCGGCGGCTGGGTGGATACGCTGATCATGCGCGTGATGGATATCCTGCTGGCTTTTCCGACGATGTTGCTGGCCATTGCTATCGTGGCGATACGCGGCATCGGTCTGACCAATACCCTGTTGGCGATCAGCATTGTGGGCATCGCCGGCCCCTCACGGGTGGTACGTTCGATGGTGCTTTCCATCCGTGAGCGGGACTATGTCCAGGCGGCGCACATGGTTGGCGCGCGCGACGGGCGCATCATCTTTCGTCACATTTTCCCAAATACCATCTCGCCGATCATTGTGCAGATGACTATGGGTGTCGGCGGGGCGATCTTGATGGCCGCCGCGCTCGGCTTTCTGGGACTCGGCTCGGTGCCGCCAACGCCGGAATGGGGCGCGATGATCAGCGATGGCATCCCGTTCCTCGTGCAAGCGCCCTGGTTGGTGTTCTATCCGGGCATGGCGATCATGTTCAGTGTGTTGGGCTTTAACCTGCTGGGGGACGGCCTGCGCGACGCGCTCGACCCGCAGATGACGATATAGCGCCAAATAAAAACAGCCCCAGGGGTCTCGAGGAACCCCTGGGGTCTTTTTGTTTCCTGGCTTTAGGCCAGCTTCATCCGCGCCACGAGCACCGGCGGGATTTCGCTGAATTTGCCGCTCCAGCCGAGCGGGTTCTTGCCCGGCGCGACCTCTGGTGGAAAGGCGCGCTCCTCTAGCCCGTCCATCGCAAACCCGGCCTGGAAACAAGCTCCCAACAGCGTCTGCAGCGGGCGGTGAAAATAGAGTTGCGGCTTGGGCTGGCCGCGCATGGCCTCGCCCGGGGCAATGGTCGAACTGAGATAGCGATAGACCTTGACCGGCATAGAGGGTGACCGTTGCGCCGTCGCGATAATCCTGCTCGGCCATGGTTATGGCGTGGGCGATTGTTAAAGCAGGGATGGAGGATCGAAAAGACGAAACGCCCGCCCTTCTTCAGCAGGCGCGGCAGCGCGGCCAGCAGCGGCTCGATCTCGGCCATGTCGAACAGAGCCATGTTGCAGAGCGCGGCGTCAAAGCGACATTCCCCAAGGCCGAGCAGGGCGCTCTCGTCGGTGGCATCCAGGGTGTGATATTCGATGCGCTGGCCGGACTGGGGGCGCTGGCGGGCGAGGGCGATCAATTGCTCCGCAAAGTCAAAGGCTACCACCTCCGCGCCCAGCGCCGCCAGGCGGCGCGAGGTCAACCCATTCCCACAGGCGATATCCAGGATGCGCTGGCCGGGCTGCGCTTGCAGCAAACGCTCGACCGCCGGCCAGACCAACAGATTGAGAAAGTCGTTGCCCTCGCCCATGCGCTCATCCCAATAGGCTGCATTGGCATTCCAGGCGTCGCGGGTCTCGATGTTGGCGTGTTTCCGTTCCTCGGACATGGCTTCCTCCGGTTGGCGTGTGGTTTGTAGTAGCGGCGTTAGCCGCGTGAACGGTATTGGCAGAGTCTCACGGCTCTGACGAGCCAACTACGAACCTATGACTTCGAACAACTCCGCCGCATGGCGCAGCTTGCCCAGGATATCCACGCTATACGGGCAGCGCGAGAGGCAGATGCCGCACTCGGTGCAGGCGGAGGCCTTGACCTTGTAACTGTCGTACCACCGGCGCAGATCGTCGGTCACGCCGGCGTGCGCCTGGTTCAGAATGTAGAGCAACCAGGCGATCTCGATATTCTCCGGGCAGGGGTGACAATGGAAGCAAAAGACGCAATGCCCGGCGAGGATCTGCCGCAGGT
>CAWDNM010000008.1:0-111855 GCA_963803785.1 uncultured Coriobacteriia bacterium | reverse complement strand
GCCGGTCCGGCTACAAGCGCCGTAGCTTCGTCGGACGCCGTCAGACCGTTGCTCGCAGTCGCCACCGCAGTGTTCGTAGCAGGCGCAGCCGGCGCAAGCGCGACCATGGTGACATCGATTGAGACGAACTCCCCGCCCTTGAGATTCCCCAGGCTGAATACAGCCTCGCCGGAGGTCACCGAGCTGGCCGCGGGCACGCTAGACACAAAGTCCAGTTCGGATGCCAACCACGTGTCGCGCAGTTCAACCTGCGGGGCGGTGCCGCCACCGGTGTTGGTCACCAGAATCGTGTAGCCGACCTGCTGGCCGGGGAACACCGGTAGAGCGGTCCTGAGCACCTTGAAGACATCAAGAGCCCCCGAAACAATACCCGCAGCCACGGTGTCCCGAGCAGGAGGGGAAATGGGCGCCGATGCAACCACCGAGTTCTCGGCGAGTCCGGACGGCCCGAGCGACGTGAGCGTCACCTCGACGGACCATTCCTGCCCTGGCGCGAGGCCAGCAACGATCGTCCACGTACTCGTGCCACTGGACGTCGCGTCGGGAGACCACGAAGCGGACTTGTATTCGAGCAATGACGCTGTCCACGTGTCCACTACGCTGACAGGAGCAGCAGTCGCATCACCGGAGTTGCGCACGGTGATGGTGTAGCCGGCATCCTCATATGCTGCAATCAGCGGGCCGTTGTTCAGCGTCTTGAAGACCTCAAGCACCGGCGCGCCGAGGAATACCGTCGCGCTGGAGCTCGCCGGCGTCGGGTCCTTGGGAGTGGAGGCGATCACGGAATTGGTGGTGGTGCCCGAGGCTGCCGTCGCGCTCGTCGTGAGCGAGACGGTGGTGGACTCCCCGCTCCTCAGTGAGCCGATCGTGAAGGTGGCCGACGTCGACGAGGTCGCGGTGGCCGATGGGGTCGCCGTCGAGTAGGTCAGCCCGCTCGTCCAGGTGTCGGCGAGCGTCACCGGGGACGCCGTGGCGTCGCCGGAATTGGTGACGGTGATGGTCCAGGAGACCGCGTCGCCCACCGTGGCCGTCGCCCCGCTCGAGCGTACCTTGGTCACAATCAGGTCGGGCGCGCCCACCACAACTCCGGCAGTCGCAGAGACCGAAGCCGCGGCTGTACCTGAAGCGTCCACTGCGCCAGCGACTGTCGCAGTGTCGACGGTCGACAGACCGGCTGTGGCGGCGCTGGCGACGAAACCGACGGTCACGGTCGACTGCGCACCGGGCGCGAGAGTGCCGGCGCCCGTTATGTCGTTCCAGGAAGCGGAACCGAATCCCGTCGAATCAGGCGGCGGAATCGCGGAGCTGTAGTCCATGTAGGCGTCGTCGAACAGGTCAGAGAGCGGCACGGTCGTCAGTGTCGAGGATCCGGTATTGCGCACCACGACCGTGTAGGTCGCCGTCTCCCCCACTTGGATCATCGGGCCGGGCGACGTCAAGACCTTGGTCACCGAAACGCGCGTGTCCACCACGGCAACCGCTGCTTGCGCCGCCACGTCGCTGACGGGATCTCCATAGATGTCCGTGACGGCAACCGTCCGGACTCGGTTCACAGTTGGCGTTGCACCTGTCGTGGCTGCGGCAGAGTAGCCGATTGTGATGGTAGCGATCTCTCCCGGCCCGATTGCCGGCAGTGCCGTCCACGTCGCAACCCCCGACCCGACTGCCGCAGCGGCCGGCGTGGCGGACACAAAGCTGAGATATGTCGGGCTCCACGTGTCGACGATGGAAGCCCCAGTGACAGTCGTATCTCCCGAGTTGGTGACGAGCACCTGGAAGCTCACGGGAGCTCCAACGCCGACAGTCGTCGACTGCGAGGGTGCGAGCGACTTCGAGATTGTCAGCTGCGGGCGCGTGATCGCTACCGATGCCGTGCCGGCAATGCTGGAGACCGCATCGCCGTTGACGTCAGTCGCAGCCCCCACGGTTGCCGTATCCACCGTCACGTGCCCAGCAGGGGCGGCCGACGCGACGAAGCTGACGGTCACAGTAGTCTGCTCACCGGGGTCGAGCCCGCCGAGGTCTGCCCAGTTGACCGTGCCGGTGGGCTCCAGCGTCGTCCGATAGACGAGGTCCACCCTAGACGTGTCCCAATCCACCGTCCCGCTGCTGTCAGCAGCGCCCACCACGGCACCCGGGATACGTACTCTGAAGTCTGCTGCGTTCGCAGTCGTGAGGATCCCCGAGAGCCCCAGGGCATGGTCCGTGAGGGCCGCCTCATCAGCCGCCGATGCACCAGCGATATCCAGCCAGCTCCCACCACCGTTCGTGGAGTACTGAATCGCCCACGTATCGTCGTTTGCGCGGTTGTCGGTATAGGAGACCTCGACGTACTGCTGGGTGACCCATATGTTCGGGTTCGCGTCCGACGAGTCACGCACGACTGCTTCGAGAGGGTTCGCGCCGATCCCGTTGACGTCGTTGACCGTCCACGCATTCCCCGTGCCGGGGTTGGTCGCCCAACTGTCGGTGAACGTCGTCCAGGTTGTGGTGGGGTTGGTGCGGGTGGTCCCCGAGTAACTCGTACCATTCACACGCAGCCGGGCGAAGAAGTTGTTGGTGCCCGCGGTCGCTGAACGAATGCGGGTGTACACACGGACCGTGATGCCTGTCGCACCAGCCGGGAGGCTGAACGCCGAGAAGCTCGAGCGGGACTCCGTGTTGCCGCTTCCCACCACGTAGCTCGTCGCATCATCGGGCGAGCCAACCGGGTCGTCGATCTTGGACCACAGTGGCGCAGTCGCCCAGCTCCCGGTGGTCACATCGCCGGTAGGCACTTGGGTTTCGGTCGCCGCCGTCGAGTAGGCCTGGCCAAAACCGGCGTACGCGCGGCTCCGAACAGTGATGGTGGCCTCATCGAGCGCAGTCATCCCTGCGGGGAATGCGAACGAGTGCCACATGTCGAAGGGCGGGTTGCCTGAAGACGCGACATTCCCGGTCGAGGGGCCGATGGAATTGGCATCGTTGACCCACGTGCCGGCCGTATCACTCGCCGTCACAGCGTACGTCGAGAGGGATGACACCAGCTCTGCAGGTGTGGGCACCGGTGTCGCAGTCGTGAATGTCAGGTACTCATGGTCGTAGGATTCGCTCAACGGCACGGAGTCGATACGCGTGTTGCCATCGTTTCGCACAACGACTGTGAACGTCGCGGGTTGACCTGCTTGTATCGTGGCATCGGATGAGCTCAGGAACTTGTTGACGGAAAGGTGAGGCCTGGTGATCACAACGCCCGATGTAGCGGAGGTGGCTGGGACTGATCGACCATTGACGTCGACCGTCGGGCCGACTGTTGCAGTGTCGCCAGTAGAGTACCCCGGCGGCGACGCACTCGCGGTCAAGCTCACGGTGAGCGTTGTCTGTTGGCCTGGGTCCAGCGGCCCCACGTTCGCCCAAGACAGCACTCCCCCGACCACGCTGGTCGGCGCGGGCACGGCGCTGCCGTAAGACAGATACGCGCTCTGGAATTCGTCGGTAACGGGAACGGCGTCGACCCGCGAATCACCGGTGTTTCGCACGACGATCGCGAAGCTAGCGGCCTGACCCGGCTGAATCGTCGAGTCAACCGATGAGCGCGTCTTCGTCGCCGTGATTTCCGGCACCGTCACCCACACCGTTGCACTCGCTGAGTCGTCCGGGTCGGTGTCTGCCGGAATCCAAGTACTCCCGTCAGGCACCAGCGGCGTCCCGGACGCATCAACAGCGGATACCGCGACTGTATCGGGATGGGCGCCCCATGCCGACCCCGACCTTACCTTCACCCTATAGCTAAGCGTTAGCACTCCACCTGATGGAATCTGCGATGCAGCCAGATTCCATTGAAGTGTCGAAGCTGTCGGGCTTGTTGGATCAGACGACGAGGATCCTCCGGGCCATGTCGCAACTGTCGAGCCTGCAACATAGGCCATGTCGGCACCGACGATCGTGTCGGTCACGACTACGCTGGTGGCCGTGGTTTCGCCCACATTCCGAACCGTGACCGTGTAAGTTGTGACATCGCCCACCGCTGCGGTTGACGGCGATGAGGCTCGCCCGGACCTTGTCGACCACCAGTGCCGGACCCTTCGCAAGACCGAAGTCGAGCGTGAGAACGTTGGTAGCGACAATGATCGCGGACTGCAGCCTGCTGGTTGTGGCAGTCAAGCCGGCAAGCGGACCGCCCGAAACCCAGTTGCCGGGGTCATTGACATCCACGGTGTAGGTACCCGGCAAGGTCGTGAACTCGTAGGCACCAGATGCATCTACGCTCGCTGTCTGGATGAACGAGCCGTTTCCGTCCCGCAGCGTGAGTATCGCTCCGGTGATGCTCGTCTCGCCCGAGTCCTGGGCACCGTTGCGGTTTGCGTCCAGCCAAACCCGGTCGCCGATCCTGTAGGGGAAGTCCGGCCTGACGATCGTCCCCGACGCATCGACGCCCAGAATCGGTGAGTCGAATCGCAGCGCGTTGAGGTTGCCCGCGTCGAGTCCGACGAAATGCGTCTTCCAAAGCCCTGCGGGTACCGACGTGATGGTGACATCGTTGCCCGGCGCCCCGGCAGAACTTGTGCCGAGCCGATAGAGTTCCCACTCCCGACCACCCGACGGGTTGTTGTTCGTGTACGACGTGGTCCCGTCAGGAAGCGTGATCGTGTAGTAGACGGACGGCGAGCGCTGCTTGTCGATCGGGTTGGCGCCACCGTCGTCGGCGGGTGCACCCGCATTGACGCCCTCGGCGATGGCCGCAGGAACCGACCAAGTCGGTACCGACGCCGGAGTGTTCGGGTCGTCGGTGTCGTCCCCTCGGTCGACATCACCATCCCAGACGTCGAACGTGTCTTTCCCTTGCGGCACTTCGACCCAGAAGTCGAAGGTTCCGTCGTACGTCGCAGTCGTCGTGATGCCCGCTCTGTACGCTCCGATGAACCCAAATGTCTGCAGCGGAGTGATGTAGCTGGAACCCTGTACTCGAACCTTGAACGCGTTGTACGAAGCTCGAGTCGCGAGGGTTGTCGCAGCCCGGACGTAGTAGAAGTAGCGACCCGAGGGCGCGAGTGCGGCCGCTGTCTGGTTGATGCTGAAGTCCGACCACGCATCCGCAGCCATCGCAGCGCTCGTGAACGATGCAACCGCGATTGTGCCTGTGCCCGACCCGGTCGGATCCGCGTAGACCGTGTACGTTGTCTCCAGCGGTAGGCCTCCACCCACTACGTCCCAGGCCGAGTTCGCGTTTCCGTCGAAGAACCCCACCGCGAACGTCGTCTGAGTCGAGGCGATCGAGAAGCTGACCGTGACAGTCGAGCCCGAGAGCGTGTTCATGTCGCCGGCGATGACCAGCATGCGACCATCAGTCGTGCTTGGCGATGGGAAGTAGGTAAAACCGTCCGAAGCTGCGGTTGCGGACGACGCGTACCAGAGGAACAACGCGGCAGCCGCAACCATGAGAACAGCGCCCAACAACGGCACCCGAAGCCCACGGCCCTTCGACCCTCGCCGAGAGCCCCCCGATGCATTCATCGGCTCGCTGAAGTGCGCTTCGATGCGCGCTGACGGGGTCATCGGCTGGCCTCGACGTGCGACCACCGGATGTCAGCAAGAAGCCACCGCGGGACCATCCCGCGGCATTCGCAAGTCACTCTGCCCTGACCAGCGGTCGGGGGACGCCTCACATGTACTCCACTTCATTCCAGTCGAACTCATCGCGTGTTCGTGGGCGCGCATACTAGAATACTAACTGGGTATCGTCACATTCAGCCGGAACCTTCCGCGCTGCTCGCTCAGCGGTCAGTTCTGCACGATGAGTGGGCAGCAGGATTGGCACCCCCGGGCAGCGCGCGCAATGGCTACACACCTTACCTAACCGTCAAGGTGATATTGATACCCTTAGCTTCGACTATCCGTCGATGCCCCAATCAGTCGAAACACCTCGTCGCCGGCCTCGCGTCCGACCCGCCGAGTACTCCTCGATCTGCGCGAGTCGTGATCGCGAGGTCCTCCGGTAGCGAGTCGACGAAGCTGCAGCTGCTCGCCGGTGACGGGATGCTCGAGACTGAGCCGGTACGCGTGCAGGAACTGGCGTTCCAGGCCGAGGTCGGCCTTGAGCTTGCGCTGACCGTAGACCGGGTCGCCGACGCACGGATGGCTGATGTAGGCCATGTGCACGCGGATCTGGTGCGTGCGACCGGTGTAGAGCTTGCACTCGAGCAGCGTGAAGCCGTCGTCGAAGCGTCCGGCCTCGAAGCGCTCGAGTACGCGAAACGTCGTCACCGACTGCTTCGCGCTCGTCGCGTCCGAGACGGCCATGCGCATGCGCTCTCGCGGATCGCGGCCGAGCGGAGCGTCGATGAGTCCGGTGTCGGGCGCGATTCGACCGTGCACGAGTGTCAGATAGCGGCGGTCGACCGAGCGCACCTGAATCGCCTGCTGCAGCGCGATCTGCGCGGTGTCGGTCTTGGCGACCATCATCAGGCCGCTCGTGTCCTTGTCGAGCCGGTGCACGATGCCGGGCCGGTCCTCGCCCTGCAGCGAGCCGAGCTCGTCCGAGTGCGCGAGCAGCGCGTGCACGAGCGTGCCGGTCCAGTTCCCCTCGGCCGGGTGAACCACGAGCCCCGCCTGCTTGGAGAGCACGATCATGTCGTCGTCTTCGTAGCGGATGTCGAGCGGGATGGCCTCGGGGACGAGGTCGCCGCGGTCGTAGGGCGGCACCTCGATCTCGATGCGCTCCCCCGCCTTCACGGCGTGCTTCTTGGGCGCGTTGCGCGCCGTCGACCAGCACGAGCCCGTCCTCGATGAGCTTGGCGGCTGCCGAGCGCGATGCGATGAACTCCAAGCCGCCGAGAAGCGCGTCGAGTCGCATGCCGGTCTCATCGGGCGTGACCATGTGCTCGAAGATAGCCGACGGTCACGACGACGCCCCGTGGCTCGGCTGACGCCTCGGCACTGCGCTATCCGCGGCTCGTCGGCCGGCGTCTCGTCGTTCTCTTCTTCGGCCGGGAAGAGAATCCACAGCGCGAGAACCGCGACTCCGCCGATGATGGCCATGTCGGCGACGTTGAACACGGGGAACTCGACGAACGCGAACTCGAAGAAGTCCGTGACCGGACCCGAGACCGCCCGGTCGATGAGGTTGCCGAGCGCCCCGGCCGAGACCATCGCAAGCGCGACGACCACCGGCCACTCGCGGGGCCTGGCGCGGCGCCAGTACGCGGCGACGACGAAGAGCACGAAGCACGACGTCGCGATGAAGACCGGCTGGCGGCCCGGAAACAGCCCGAACGCAGCCCCGACGTTGTGCACGTAGGTGAGGTTCAGCACGCCGCGCGACCAGCGGGCGTCGTCTGCCCCTCGACGAGGTTCGCGCGCACGACAGCCTTCGGACCTGGTCGACCACGAGGATGATGAATGCAACTGCCGCGAAGACCCGCCCCGGATGGCGCAGGTCTAGCGGGTCTCTTCGGCTTCCTTGCACTGAATGCACAGGCTTGCGGCGGGAACGGCCTCGAGCCGGGCGGCGGGTATCTCCGCGCCGCATCGAGTGCACACGCCGTACGTGCCGGCGTCCAGGCGGGCGATCGCGTCGCGCACCCGGTCGAGGGCGTCGCGGTCGTTCTCCTCGAACGTCATGTCCATCTCGCGCTCGAAGGTCGCGCGTGCCCTGATCCGCCATGTGATCGCGGTAGGCGTTCTCGCCGCTTGCCTCGGACTGGCTCGCTCCGCTCCTCGTGATCGAGAGCGGCGATCTCGGCCTCCAGGCGCGCGACGATCCTCCTCGAGCTGAGCGCGCAGTCGCGCCTGTGTGGCCTCGTCCATCATCGCCGACTCCTTCTCATCTATGCATGCGCCCGGCTGATTCGCCGGGCGCAGTGGGGTCTGATCCGGATTGTACCACCGCGGCGACGGCGCTCAAGCCGCCTCGCCGCAGGTCGTGCAGCGTTTCTAGCCGAGCTGGCCGAGCACCTCCGCGCACCGTCCGCAGACCTCGGGTCGCGCCGTCGTCGACGCCCAGCTCCCGGATGTTCCAGCAGCGCGGGCACTTCTCGCCCTCGCGCAACCGATACGACCGCCGAGAACTCCTCCCCGGCCACGACCTCGACCCGCGCGACGATGAAGAGCTCTGCGAGCGCCGTGCCTCCGCGCGCCTCGAGCGCCGGCCATCGCGCCAGCGGGCGCGGTCAGCAGCACCGCGGCCTCCTGGCTCTTGCCGATGACCTTGGCGTTGCGTGCGTCCTCGAGCGCCTTGGTGACGACCTCGCGCGCCTCGAGCACGACAGCGTAGCGCATCGCGAAGCTCGGCGGCCTTCTCGGCGGGAAGGTCGACGCGTCGGCCAGTCGGTCAGCTGGACGCTCTCGGCGTCGCGCATCGCCTCGGGCATGAAGTGCCACACCTCTTCGCACGTGAACGTGAGCACCGGCGCAAGCACGCGCACGAGCACGCCGAGGATCTCGGCGAGAACGGTCTGGGCAGCTCGGCGAGACGCGCTGGTCGGGCGCATCGGCGTAGAGGCGGTCCTTGAGCACGTCGAGGTAGACCGACGACAGCTCGCCGACGTAGTCGTAGATGGTGCGGTAGACCTGGTGGAAGCGCCACTCGTCGTAGGACGGTCGTGACACGCTCGAGCAGGTCGCCGAGCGAGACGAGCGCGAACCGGTCGAGCTCCGGCATGTCGTCGAATGCGACGCGATCGGTCGCGGGGTCGAAGTCGTAGAGGTTGGAGAGCAGGAAGCGGAACGTGTTGCGGATGCGGCGGTACGCCTCGCTCGTGCGGTCGAGGATCTCGTCGGAGACGCTGACGTCCTGCCCGTAGTCGGCCGAGGCGACCCACAGCCGGACGATGTCGGCACCGGACTTCGCGACGACGTCGATCGGCGAGATGACGTTGCCGATGGACTTGGACATCTTGCGGCCGTCGCCGTCGACGATGAAGCCGTGCGTGAGCACCTTGTCGAAGGGCGCGGCGTCGTACGCGCCGACGCTCGTGAGCAGCGAGGACTGGAACCAGCCGCGGTGCTGGTCGCTTCCCTCGAGGTACATCGTGGCGGGGCGGCTCAGCTCGGCGCGCGTCTCGAGCACGCTCGTGTGCGACACCCCCGACTCGAACCAGACGTCGAGGATGTCGGTCTCCGGCGCGACCTCGGTGCCGCCGCAGCGCGGGCACGCGGTACCGGCGGGCAGATACTCGCTCGGCGCCTTGGTGAACCAGGCGTCGGCGCCCTCGGTCGCGAACAGCTGCTCGACCGCGGCGAACGTCTCGGGCGTGGCGACGGTCTCGCCGCACTTCACGCACTCGAAGACCGGAATCGGCACGCCCCACGCGCGCTGGCGGCTGATGCACCAGTCGGGGCGGTCGCCGACCATGCCGGCCATGCGGTTGACCGACCAGCCCGGGAATCCACTCGACCCGGTTGATCTCGCGCATCGCGGCGTCGCGCAGGTGCGGTCGCCTCCATCGAGACGAACCACTGGTCGGTCGCGCGGAAGATCACCGGCTGCTTGCAGCGCCAGCAGTGCGGGTAGCTGTGGCTGATCCGCGCCGCGGCGAGCAGCGAGCCCTTGCTCGGCGAGCCACTCGACGATGACCGGGTTGGCGTCGTCGACGGACAGGCCCGCGAACGGCCCGCCGCCCTGGTCGAACACGCCGTTGTCGTCGACCGGCATCGGCATCGGCAGCCCGAACTTCATGCCGACGAGGTAGTCCTCCTCGCCGTGACCCGGGCGCGGTATGGACCGCGCCGGTACCGGTCGAGAGCTCGACGTGCTCGCCGGTGATGACGACGCCGAGGACACCCTCGTGGATCGGCTGCGCGTAGTGCACGCCCTCGAGCTCGCGGCCCTTGACGCGCACAGGCTCGCCGTCGGCGCCGACGACGAGCGCGACGCTGTCCCAGCCCGCCACCTCGGCGACGGACTCGACCAGCGCCTCGGCGAAGACGACGACCTCCTCGCCCACGAGCACGCCCACGTAGTCCGCGTCGGCCGCGAGCGTGACGGCGACGTTGGCCGGCAGCGTCCACGGAGTCGTCGTCCAGATGAGCAGGCTGACCGGCAGCCCCGCCGAGGAGAACGGCGGCGAGCTCGTCGGTGACCCTGAACTTCACGTAGATGCTGTCGCTCTGCTCGTCGGAGTACTCGATCTCAGCCTCAGCCAGAGCCGTGTGGCAGCGCTTGCACCAGTGGATGGGCTTGCGGCCCTTGTAGATCTCGCCGCGCTCGTACATCTTCGCGAAGACCCTGACGTCGCCGGCCTCGTAGCTGTGGTTGAGGGTGAGGTACGGCTCGTCCCAGTCGCCGCGCACGCCGAGCCGCTTGAACTCCTCGCGCTGGACGTCGACGAACTCCATCGCCCAGTCGCGGCACAGCTCGCGCAGCTTCGCCTGCGAGATCTTCGCCATCTTCTCGGGCCCGAGCTTCTTCTCGACCTGGTGCTCGATCGGCTGACCGTGGCAGTCCCAGCCGGGCACGTACGGCGCGTAGTAGCCGCGCATCGACTTGTACTTGACGATGAGGTCCTTGAGCACCTTGTTGTACGCGGTCCCCATGTGGATGTGGCCGTTCGCGTACGGCGGGCCGTCGTGCAGGATGAACGCGCTCGCCGCCCTTGCGCAGCTCGAGCGACTTCCTGTAGACGTCGATCCTGTCCCAGAACTCGAGCCACTCGGGCTCCCGCGTCGACAGGTTCGCCCTCATCGGGAACTCGGTCTGCGGCAGGTTCATCGTCTGCTTGTAGTCGTTGCCCACGTGGATCAAATCCTCTCCGCCCGCGCACGGGCAAACAAAAAGCGCGCACTCGTCCCACTCCTGCCGGGACGAAGCGCGCGCACGAATCTCGCTCCGCGGTACCACCCAGCTTGCGTCACGCCCTGCTCTCGCGGGTCCTGCGCGCCACTCGGTCGCCCGATAACGGTGGCATCCGTCGAAGCCTACTGCGCCCGCCGAGACTCCGGCTGGCGTTCGGTTCGAGGCTGGTGGGGTGATGTTCGGCTCTCGCGCAACCTGCGGGCTTGCACTGTCCCCGCTCGCTGAGAGGTGCGCTTGTGAGGGCCTACTCGTCCCCGTCGTCGCCTGTCTCGATCCTCGTCGCCGCGCGTGGCACTCGCACAGCCCGCCGATTATCGCGTACCCGTGAGCGCGCGGTCAAACACGGACGCCTCAGAAGAGGCGCTGCTCCGGCTCGCCGAACGCCGCCGTCAGGTCGAGCTCGTCGACGCCGTCGATCTCGAGCACCTTGTGGCGCGCGCGTGTCTCCGCGCACGACCCGGACGGCGGTCTTCGGCGACGCCAGTGCCGCTGCGACCACCTTGCAGACGGCCGCAGTTGGCCTTGCCGCCCTCGGGCGGCGCGGTCACGCGCACGGCCAGCTCGCTGCCGCGCCAGCCAACCACCTCGTCGCGGCCGGACTTCGGTGTCACGTGGACGGCGAGCCTCGCCATGGGGAGCTAGTCGATCTCCTCGATGTCGTGATCGTCCTCGCGCTCACCGAACGAGTCGAAGCCCGGGCAGGTTGAACTCGCCCGGCTCGACCAGCTCGACCTCGGGCTCCAGCGCGGGTCCGCCCAGCTCGCCGAGGGACACGCTCTGCACGAAGCCGGATGACGGCGGGTCGACCGGGGGCATCGCCATCGTCTGCTGATCGGCTCCGCGCCGACGACGGCGGCCGAGCTCGGCGGCGGGCTGCAGGCGCCGACGCGGGCGGCGTCACGCGGCGTCGGGACCGGGAACGAAGCGGATGCAGGAGCCTGCGCCGACGCGCGAACCGACACGTCGCCGACAACGCCCGTCATCCGTCTCGCCGAGCAGCAGGCTGACGTCGTCGGGAAGGTTGATTTCGTTCACCGAGTGAAGCTTGTCCTCGAGCAGCGCCTTGTAGCGCGCGCGGAAGTCCTCCTCGGCGGCCTTGATGCGGATGAGCTCGTTGGCGATGGCCTGCTTGCGCTGCAGAGCGTTGTGGATGATCTCCTTGGCCTTGTGCTCGGCGTCGCGCAGGATCGAATCCGCGTCGACGGCGGCCTTCTTGACGGTCTCCTCGGACGAGCGCTGCGCCTGAAGCAGCGTCGCGTTCAGTGAAGACTCGATCTGCTGGTAGCCGCGAACACGTTCATCGGCGGCATCGAGTCGCTCGTTGAGGTCGATGTTCTCCTTGAACAGCCGCTCGAACTCGTCGGCCACCTGGTCGAGGAACGCGTCGACCTGCTCCTCGTTGTAGCCGCGCAGGGCGCGACCGAACTCCTTGTGGTGAATGTCGAGTGCTGTGAGCTTCATCAGACGTTCCTTCCGTCAGACGCCAACCGGCGCACGCTGCGCCTACAACCTGAGCGCGAGCGGGACCAGTACGTAGTTCACAACTATCTGCAGCACAAAATAGGCGACCAGCGGAGAAAAGTCGAAGTTGCCCACCGGCGGGATGAGATTGCGGAACAACCCGAGATAGGGTTCGACGACGCTGCCGATCACTTGATAGATGTCGTGTATCGACTCCCCGCATCGGAAACCACGACATGATCACGTAGACGAAGATGAGCAGTCCGTAGAAACTGCCCACGGCACGAATCGCATTGGCGATCTGGATACCACTCACGAGCCCAGCTCCTGCGAGCGTGCCACGTTTGCGGCGACCGCCTCGGCGAACGCGGCGCGCAAGCCCGCCGGCTTCGAGTGCCTCGATGGCGACGATGGTCGTGCCGCCGGGGCTCGAGACGTCCGTCGATCAGCACCTCGGGATGAACGCCGGTTTCTTCCAGCATCCGAGCCGTGCCGAGCATCGTCTGGACCGCAAGTGCCTGAGCCACATCGCGAGCCAGCCCCTGTCGCACCCCGGCGCGCGACAGCGCGTCGATGACGAGCGCGAAGTACGCGGGCCCGGAACCAGATATCGCCGTCGCCGCGTTCTGGTAGCGCTCGTCGACGACGACCGCACGGCCGATCTGCGAGAACAGCGACTCGACGAGCACGACCTGCTCGGGCGCCGCCTCCGCGCCGCCGCTGATCACGGCCATGCCCTCCCCGACCATCGCGGGCGTGTTCGGCATGACTCGCACGACGGCCGTGCCGTCGGGCAGCAGCGACTCGAGACGGGCGCAGGAGAAGCCTGCGACGATCGACACCACCAGCGATGCGCCGAGAGCCTCGGAGAGCCCGCCGACGACCGCGTCGGCGATCTGAGGCTTCACGGCGATGAGTGCAAGGTCAGCAGGAAGTGCCTCGGTCCCGTCGGCGACGCACCGCACGCCGTAGGAGCTCGCGAGCTCCTTGCGGCGACTTGCAGACGGCTCAGCGATGGTGACCTGGTCGACCGCAACCGAGTCCGACGGCCAACAGGCCTCGGACGATCGCCTCTCCCATGCGGCCACCGCCGATCACGGCGATGGTGCCCTCGTAGCTGAACCCCTCGGCCATACGTACTACCTCTCGCCTCTGGTCTACTCGCCGGAATACAGGCCGGTATCGCGCAGCCTGCGGCGATCGGCGTCGCTCACGTCGACATTGTGAGGCGTCAGCATGAACACCTTGTCCGAGACCTTCTGCAGACCACCGTCCAGCCCGTAGGTGAGACCGGAGGCGAAGTCGAGAAGGCGCTTCGCCAAGTCAGGCTGGGTGACGGCCATATTCATGATGACCGGCGTGCCCTGCTTGAACTTGTCGGCAATGGCCTGGGCCTCGGTGAACGACTTCGGCTCGACGATGTGCATCTTCATCTGAGCGCCTGCCGGCTGGACCGACGTCGGGCCGGCAGGAACGCTGCGCAGCGAGCCACCCGAACGCGCCCGGTCAAGGTCGGGACCGCGGTCAAGGCGCTTCACAGCGCCGGCGGAAGCGCCGGAACCATACGGGCGAGTCGTACGACGCCGAACGACGAGGAGCGTACGCCTCGTCAGCGTCCTGCGCCTCCGCCTCGTAGTAGTCCTCGTCTTCGTTCTCGTAGTACTCGTCATCCCACTCGTCTTCGAGACCGAGGCGGACTTTGATGCGGTGCCACAAGCTCACGGCCGTCTCCTCATGTCCTGCGCTACCGACCGAAGATGGCTCCGCCGACACGAACGATCGTGGACCCCTCTTCAACAGCGACGCGGAAGTCGTTGCTCATGCCCATGGAGAGCTCGTTCAACTCTACACTATTGAGCGGCATCTCCCGAAGCGAATCCCGCAGTTCCCGCAGCTCGCGGAAGACCCAGCGCGCATCCTCCGGACGGCCGAAGGGGGCCATGGTCATCAGGCCGCGAACCTCCACGTTGGGCAGGTGCGACGCTTCGATCAACGCCTCGCGCACGTCGCTGCAGTCGAATCCATGCTTCGAGCCCTCACCGGAGACATTCACCTGCAGCAATACCGGCTGGACAAGACCGGCGGCCTGGGCTCGCTTGCCGATCTCCTCGAGCAGGTGCAGCGAGTCAACGGAGTGGATGAGGCAGGCACGGCCAACGACGTCTTTGACCTTGTTGGTCTGCAGCGTCCCGATGAAGTGCCAGTTCGCATCGGGAAACAGCCCGTACTTGCCCAAGAACTCCTGCACGCGATTCTCGCCGAAGTCCAAGACGCCCGCGGCGAGCGCCGAGCGAATATCGTCGATGCCAACGGTCTTGGTCACCGCGACGATGGTGATCTCTTCTGGCGAGCGGCCGGCGATGTCGGCGGCATGGGCTACTTGTCGCCGCACCGTCTCGTAGCGGGACGCGACGGCGGCCACGGGCTACTCCCCGGCCGGCTCGGTCGAGTGTTCTCCGGGATAGACGTCCCTGTCCCCCGTGATCAAGTAGGCGGTTCTCTCGCCGATATCGACCGCGTGGTCGGCGATGCGCTCGAGATGACGGCTAGCAAGCACCATCGACGACGCCCACTCGATGTCTTCCTCGTCGTGCAACCTGGCGAGTTCTCGGAAGAACTGCTTGTAGAGGTGATCGATCGGCTCGTCGAGCTCGGGCAGCTTCAAGGCAAGCTCGAGATCGCGCTTGTCGAGCGCTTCGCGGGTAGCGTCCAGCACCCTGTACACGAGGTTCCCTTGGGCCTGGATCAAGTCGAGCAGCGTCTGGGGACCGCGGCGACTGGCAGTGCGCTTCGTCGACTTCGCGATGTTGACCGACAGGTCGGCCATCCTCTCGAGGTGTATCGCCATGTAGGCGAGTGACTGCAGGAGACGCAGATCGCGGGCGACCGGGAACTGAGTGGCTATGGTCTCGAGCACGCGCTCCTCAACCCCGACGCACCTGGAGTCGAGTTCCTCGTCGCGAGCGATGACAGCCTCGGCCAAGTCGACGTCACCGTTGATGAGCGACTGGACGGCGTTACGGGTCTGTTCGGTTACCACAAGGAGGATGTCAACGACCTCGCCGTGAACCGCTTTGAGTTCTTGTCTGAATTGCTCGCGCATGGTCGGCTCCTCGGCGACGTGGTGTATCCAATCGATTATAGCCGCTCGACCGGGGCGAATCCGCACCGGTTTGTTACATCCGAGAGTATTCCCCGCCAGCTTGCCGGCAGGCGGCGATGCTAGCCGAAGCGACCCGTGATGTAGTCTTCCGTACGCTTGTCCGTGGGGCTGGTGAAGAGTTCGTTGGTGCGCCCGAACTCCACCAGGACCGCAGGCTCTCCGGCGACCTCCTGCAGGAAGAAGGCGGTGAAGTCGCTCACGCGAGCGGCCTGCTGCATGTTGTGGGTGACGATGACGATCGTGACCGTGTCCTTGAGCTCGGACATCAAGTCCTCGATCTTCTGCACCGAAGTCGGATCGATCGCCGAGCACGGCTCGTCCATGAGCAGCACCTCGGGCTGCACCGCCAACACTCTGGCGATGCACAGCCGCTGCTGCTGGCCACCCGAAAGGGCAAGACCGTTCTTCCCGAGGATGTCCTTGACCTCTTTCCACAGGTTCGCGCGCTTGAGTGAGTCCTCGACGATCGCGTCAAGCTCCGACCGCTTCTTGATGCCTTGCAGGCGAGGCCCATACGCCACGTTGTCGTAGATCGACTGCGGGAACGGGTTCGGCTGTTGGAAGATCATCCCGACGCGCCTGCGGAGGTCGACGGGGTCGACGCCCGTCCCGTAGATGTCCGCCCCGTCGATAAGCATGGTGCCCTCGACGCTGCGTACCCGGAATCAGGTCGTTCATGCGGTTGATGCAGCGCAGGAACGTCGACTTGCCACACCCGGACGGCCCGATGAACGCAGTGGTCGCCTTCTGGCTGATGTCGACGGTGATCCCCGTCAGGGCGTTGAAGTCCCCGTACCAGAAGCTGAGGTCCTTGACGTGGACCTTCGCAGGACCCATCTGGACCAGGCCTTGCGTGCCAAGCGATACCGACATCTCGTCACACCTTCCGAGAACGACGCAGGATCCAGCGGGCGGACAGATTGAACCCGAGGATCATGACAATGAGCAGCAGGGCCGTGCCGAACGCAGCGGGCAGGTTGATGCCCTCGACGGCGAGCAGGTAGAGGTGAACAGTCATCGGTCGACCCGAATCGATCGGGAGGAGCGGCAGGTTGATCGCCTGGCCCATCGTGTAGAGAACGACAGCGGTCTCTCCCACCGCGCGACCCATCGCCAACACGATGCCGGTGATGATCCGAGGCGAGGCCGACGGCAGCACGATCTTGCTCACCGTCTGCCACTTGGTTGCGCCCAGCCCGTAGGAGCCCCAGCGCATGTACTTCGGGACCGCTCGGATCGCTTCCTCCGTCGCTCGCATGATGATCGGCAACATCAGCAGGGACAGCGCGAGCGCCGCCGAGACCATCGATAGCCCGAACCCCATCGCCTCGACAAACAGGGCGAACCCGAACAGGCCCATGACGATCGACGGCACGCTGGCCAGCGAGTCGGCTGCAAAACGGATGGCCGAGACGGCTCTGCCCTGATACGCGTACTCGGCGAGGTAGACCGCGGCGAGAACGGCAACCGGCGTGGAGATGAGCATGGCGAGCGTCGTCACGTACACCGTGGCGACGATAGTCGGCCAGATTCCGCCCTCGGCGTGCACGCCTCGCGGCCACGTGAAGATGAACTCGGGGGAGATCGCCCGGATACCATTCACGAACACGTAGAGCAGCAGCGTGCCGAGGATAGCCACCGTACAGCCGGCCATGAACCACAGGACGCCGACCGCGATCTTGTTGGCGAGAGTCTTGTTCACGCTAATCCCTCAACCTCGACAAGAGGCGGACACTTGCAACGAGGAACATCGAGAAGACGAACAGCATCGCCGCCATCGCGAAGAGCGCGGTTCGGTGCAGGCCAACTGCGTACGGCATGTCCATGACGATCTGAGTCGTCATCGTCGAGAGCGGGGCGAATATGCCCTCAGGGAATACCGGCGCATTGCCGACGACCAGGAGCACCGCCATCGTCTCGCCGATCGCTCGTCCCATTCCCAAGATGATGGCATCGATGATGCCGATCTTCGCCGCCGGCACCACGACCTTGTAGATCGTCTGCCACTGCGTCGCCCCCATCGCGTACGAGGCCTCGCGAATCCCCTCGGGAATCGAGCGCAGTGCGTCCTCGGACAGTGCTGCGATGGTCGGCACGATCATGATCGCAAGCACGATCCACGCGGTGAACGCGCCAAAGCCGAGCGACCCGGTGAACTCAGACACGATCGAGCGCAGCAGAATGATGCCGAAGAAGCCGTAGACGATCGACGGTATGCCCGCGAGCAGCTCCACTGCGGGCCGCACGACCGCGCGCACCTTTGGTGGCGCAATCTCAGAGAGGAACACCGCCGTACCGACCGCCAGCGGGGTTCCGAGAGCGAGCGCGCCAAACGTCACTATCAGGCTGCCCACGATAAGCGGCAGGATACCGAAGCTCTCGTTGCTCGCCGACCACTCCGTGCCGGTGATGAACTTGCCCAGACCGTAGTCGGTGACGATCGGCCATGCCTTCCAGGCCACGAAGATGAAGATGAGGGCAACCGCCAGCACGAACATGAACGCACAGACGAAGAAGAGGCCCTTGAGGAGTGACTCCTTCACGTAGGTAGACCTCGACACGAGCTGGAGGGTTCCGCTAGCGGGCTGATCGGTCTGGGTCGCTCACTGCTTCCCCCCTTCAGCAATCGGGATGAATCCCGCATCGACGACTACACCTTGCTGTACCTCATCGGAGAGCACGTAGTCGACGTAGTCCTTGGTCGGCCCGGTCGGCGCGCCCTTGGTGAAGAAGTGGAGTGTTCGACCGATCGGGTACGCAGACGAGCCGATATTCTTCTCGGTAGGCGCAACGCCGTCGATCTCAAGCGCCTTGACCTTCACGTTGGTGAAGCGGGGCGCCACGAATCCGGCCGAGATGTAGCCGATAGCGCCGGGAGCGCGGGCGACGACGTCGCGCACCTGCCCGGTGCCGGGAAGCACCGCGGCCGCGGGGTCGAACGGAACGTCGCCCATCACGATCTTCTTGAAAGCCTCTCGGGTACCAGAGGCCTCATCGCGGTTCACGAGGTCGATTCTGCGATCGGTACCGCCAACCTCGCTCCAGTTCGTGATCTTGCCGGCGAAGATCCCCTGAAGCTGCTCCGAGGTGAGTCCGGTCACGGGGTTCTCCGGGCTCACGATGACGGCGATGCCGTCGTAGGCGATCGGCGTGTCGAGCAGACCGAGATCGGCCTCCTCGTCCTTGAGGTCACGGGACGACGTCCCGATGTCGGCCGTTCCCGCGGACACCGCCTCGATGCCCGCGGAAGAGCCCATCCCCGAGACGAGCACCTTCGTGTCAGGGTGCCCGTCGGTGTAGGCCTTTGCGGACTCCTCGGCGATGGGAAGCAGCGTTGTCGAGCCGCTGACGATGACGTCGGTCGAAGCCCTCTGCCCTCCCGCGCAACCGGAGACCAGAACGAGCGCCGCGAGGATCAGAGAGACGCCGATGAACGCGTCCGAGAGCACGCACGCGAACGCCGCATGGCGACCCGTGCGCCCGTCCTCGGCGCGGTACGAAAAGAACCGGTCGGTGGCCTCGGCACTGCACGTTCCGAGGCGTGCGATGCTGCACGGGGCGACTCCTGCATCGACGAGGCTTGCGGTCACTACGGCGTCGAGGTCCAAACCCCCCGAAACGGCCCGGGCAACTGTACCAAACGTGTTACAGAATTGCGACATGATTTCGTCACTCACTGCGTAGTGGCACGCGCGGATGTGGGCACCGATGTAGGCGCGGATCTCGGAGGACCGGCACCCTGCGACACCCGCGACTCGGCTCGCTGCGTTTCCGGCTATCGATGCGAGCGCCCCGCGCCAGCCCGCGTGGGCGACGGCAACCACCGGTCCGGGAGCGACGAGCACGACAGGCACGCAGTCCGCGAAGCAGAGCATCAGCGGGAGCCCGGGTGTGGCGCTGATCAGCGCATCGGTCTGCGGTATGGCTGCGCGACCGCCCGATGCGCACGCACCGCTGCCGGCGTCGCCCTCACCGACGACACGACACGTGGTCACCGTGGACCTGCTCGGGCACGACGAGCCGGTCCCGGTACGTCGCCCAGGCCCGCAGCGACGAGCAATCGCGTCCTGTTCTCATCGACTCGTGCGGGGTCATCCCCAACGTGCGCGGCAAGGTTGAGACTGGCGAACGGCGGTTCGCTCACCCCGCCGAGACGCTCCGAGAAGCCCATCACCACGCCCGTCTCGGCGAGGCCGAGGTCGGTCCAGTAGGCGACCCCGTCGACCGTCTGGCGCTGCAGTTCAGGGGCGGGCAGGCTCACTTGGGCATCCTCTCACCGATTCATGCTGAATCGTTGGTGCATGCACGCGCTTTCGATTCTCTCAAAGGGTATCCTTTTCCAGAGCGGCGTTCATCGGCCGCGTACCGATGGAGAGGGGTCTTCATGGACAGCATTGATTTCGGAAGGGCACTCAAAGCGCCCTTCAACGACAAGGGGTGGCCGGCCAAGACGGCTCTGGGCTTCCTTTGGCTCTTGCTCGGCATCACCTCACCGGTCGTCTACGGCGCTCAGCTGGAGTACATCACGCGCGTCTCGAACGGCAACGAGGAGCTCCCCGACTGGTCCGACTTCGGCAACAAGTGGGTCAAGGGCTTCATGGTGAGTGTCGCCGGGTTCATCTACTTCCTCCCCATCATCGTTCTCGGCTTCATAATGGTCGTCCCGGGCATCATCTCGGCCGCGATGGACGGCGGCAATGCTGCCGGTGGCCTGCTCGCAGGAGGCGGATGCCTGTTCAGTCTCATCGCGACCGTCTACATCGTCGCGGTGTCCGTGCTCTTCTACGCGGCGATCGTGCACTACGCGGTGAAGGGTAACTTCGGCGCGTTCTTCCAGTTCGGTGAGATTCTCGGCCACGTCAGGGATGGCAGCGGCTACTTCGTCGCATGGATGTGGTCACTCGTCATCGGATTCGGCGTCGGCGCGGTCATGAGCGTGCTCTCGGCCACCGGTATCGGCGCCATCATCTATCCGGCGGCCATCTACCTCATGACCATGATCACCGGCCACCTCTTCGGCCAGTGGGCCGCCAAGTCGTACGGCTATCCGGGCCTGGGCTCCGGTGCGCCCGCCTATGCTGGCGCAGCTGCCCCCGGCGGGTACGCTCCGCCTCCTCCGCCCGCCTACACGCCTCCGGCACCTCCGGCGCAGCCCGCTCCCCCCGCTGCTCCCGGCGGCTACCAGGCTCCCGCGTCGCCTCCGGCGTACGCACCTCCGGCACCTCCCGCAGCACCGGCGTACGAGCCTCCCGCGCCTGCGCCCGCCGCAGCTCCCGAGCCGCCCGCCTACGTGCCGCCAGCGGCTCCCGCTCCGGTCGCTCCCGAGCCGCCCGCGTATGAGCCGCCTCCCGCGCCTGCGCCCGCAGCTCCCGCGCCGGACGCAGCGTTCGGTCCGCCTGCGGACTCTGAGCCCCCGGCCGAGTAGACATCACTCTTCACACAGAAGAGCCCCGCCGGGGATATCCCGGCGGGGCTCTTCTGTTGTCCACAACATGATCGAGAAAGAAGGCGGCCCCTGTGGCGACGAGGTCGCGCCGTCGTCGCCACAGGGGCCAAACCGGTGAATCGCACAGGGTTGCTAGAAAGACCGCTTCTTCAGGAACGCCGGGATATCGAGGTCCTCTTCGGGCAGGGACTCGTATACCGGCACTCCGAGAGGCGTGCCGCCCTCGTCCTCATCCCCGACCGCTGCGAACTGCATCGTCTCCTGGCGCTTGCGGCCGTTGAACCCGGTCGCGATGACGGTCACGCGAATCTGATCCATCATCGAATCGTCGATGACGGCTCCGAAGATGATGTTGGCATCAGGGGCAGCCGCCGCAGCAACCACCTCTGCGGCCTCGTTGACCTCGAACAGGCCCAGATCGCTGCCACCACAGATGGAGAGCAGCACGCCCTGGGCGCCCTGAATCGAGGACTCGAGCGAGCGGGCTTGAGATGGCGGCTGTCGCAGCATCGTGCGCCCGGTTGTCACCAGCGGCAAGGCCGATACCCATCAGCGCCGACCCCGCGTTGGCCATGATCGTGCGAACGTCAGCGAAGTCGAGGTTGATCAGCCCGGGCACCGTGATGAGATCCGTGATGCCCTGGGTGCCCTGGCGAAGAATGTCATCCGCGATCCGGAACGCATCGAGGATCGAGGTCTTCTTCTCGGCGACCTGGAGCAGGCGGTCGTTGGGGATGATGATCAGCGTGTCGACCACGTCGCCGAGACGCTTGATGCCGTCGTCGGCCTGCAGCGCACGCTTGCGACCCTCAAACGCGAACGGCCGAGTGACGACACCCACGGTGAGCGCGCCGATCTCCTCCTTCGCGATCTGCGCGATGACGGGTGCGGCACCAGTGCCGGTGCCGCCGCCCTCGCCCGCCGTGACGAAGACCATGTCGGCGCCCTGAAGCGCCTCCTTGATCTCACCGCGATTCTCCTCGGCGGCCTGGAACCCGACATCCGGATCGGCGCCTGCGCCGAGGCCCTTGGTGAGATTGACGCCGATGTGGACCTTGTAGTCGGCGTCCGACATCAGCAGTGCCTGCGCATCGGTGTTCACCGCGATGAACTCGACGCCCTTGACGCCGGCTTCGACCATGCGATTGATCGCATTGGTGCCGCCGCCGCCGATACCGACGACCTTGATCACTGCTAGGTAGTTAGCGCCCGTCTCGAGCATTGCTCGCCCTCCCCTGGGAGACCGGTCAGAGCTGCGACTCTAAACCTCAGGTTGACCGTTACTGTGCGGGTGGAACGCTCAATCTTCGCATAAACCTTACACAGAGTGCAAGAGGGTTGTGCGAGATTCGCGGGGACGGTGTAGCCACCGCTCCCCCGATTCGACGCGTTTCCGCAGCTAGTTGCCGGAATCCAGCCCGCGCCACGTCGGCCGATTGACGACTCGAACGTTCACGTGAGACCACGTTCTTGTTCTCCGCGAGGATGGCGCGCGCGACAGTGTCCTTCTTCGCGACGTCCTCAGCGCTGCCGACGATCACCTGCACGCCTCGAGGGAGAACCAGCGCCGTCCGGTCGATGCTCGGTGCCGAAACCGTGCGGACCTTCGCGAGCGAAGCTCGGGACTCAGGCCGCCAAGAACCGCCAGCGCGTTCAGCAGCTCCGGCGAGTCCGAACGGGCGCCCGCCTGCGGCGCGAGCTTCTCGATATCGCGGACGACCGGGAGCGTCGGCGGTGTCCTCGGCCGAGCGCTTCGCGAGCCAGATGCCCGAGCCGTCGACGAGCCAGATTTGCGTGCCGCCGGCATCGATCGTCGCCACTGGCGTCGCGCTCGACGATCTCGATGCCGAGCGTATGCGGGAACTGGCGGTCGAGTCGCGCCTCGGCGATCCAGGGATCGGCAGAAGCCGATCGACTGATCTCGCGCTTGTTGCAGCCGCAGCAGCGTCGCATCGTCCGGGAACCTGGGCTCGCGCGAGGACTGTCGGCCGTCAGTGAGCCGACGGTTCCCGCTGACGGTCGATCGTCTCGACCGAGAAGATCGGCGCGCGCCACAGGGCCACGAGCCCCCAGACTGCAGCGACGACGCACAGCGACGGTTCCCGCCGACCACGAGGGCGCGACGCCGCGCCAGCGCACGCTGACGCTGCTCGCGTTCGTCGCGCTTGGCGTTGGCCATCCGTGCGCCGGGGCCCTTGCCGGTGCGCGAGGCACGCGCGCTCCCGCGGAGCTCGGAGCTCGTCGGCGCTCGGACTCGACTTCAGGCTCGTTCTTCTTGTACCGGACCCGTACCGTTTCCGCGGCACCGATGACGACGCGCTTACGACCCGTCGAACGGCCGAGGAACCGGACTTCCGGCGTGAGTTCGATGCCATGCGCCTCCTTCACGGTATCGCGAATGAGACGGACGAGCGCCACGACGTCGGCGGCGGTCGCGCCGCCGACGTTGACGATGAAGTTCGCGTGCACGTCAGACACCTCTGCCCCGCCGACGCGAGTCCCCTTCAGCCCGGCGGCCTCGATGAGTCGTCCGGCCGAATCGCCTTCAGGGTTCACGAACACGCTTCCCGCGCTGGGCATCGAAAGCGGCTGGGTGCGCTTGCGGCGTCGCAGGCTTGCCTCCATGCTGCGGCGGATGAGGTCGGCGTCGCCCTCCACCAGTCGAAGCACGGTCTCGACGATGATGCCGCGCGCCTGCAGCCCGCTCGTCCGATAGCCCCACGTCGATCTCGGGTCCGCGAACGCCAACGAGCCCCTCCCCCGGCACGAAGAGCGTCACCGACTCCACGATCGAGCCGATCCACTCCTCGCGACTACCGGCGTTCATGGCCAGCGCGCCGCCGACGGTACCCGGGATGCCGACGGCGAACTCGAGGCCGGTGCGCCCCTCCGAGAAGGCGTCGCGCACGACAGCGCGCGAGGATGACGCCCGCTCCCGAGCGCAAGCTGATCGCCCTCGAGCGAGTGGCGCTTGAAGTCGCGGCCCGAGAGTCAGCACCGCACCGTCGTAGCCATCGTCGGAGACGAGCACGTTGCTGCCCTTGCCGAGAACGCGCCAGTCGACGTCCTCCTCGGCGAGAATGCTCGGTTGCCGTGGCGAGGTCCGCGACGCTGGCGCACTCGACGAGCAGCGCGGCCGGACCGCCGATGCGGTAGGTCGTGTGGCGCGTCATCGGCTCGTCCCGGCGGACCGAGCCCGCTCAGTTCCGCGCGCAGGCGCCTGTATGCCTCGGCTACCGGCACGGCGACGACGTCCTTGTCCGCGCTGGCCCTGCAGCGCACCTACGAGTTCCGGGCCGATCGCCGTGACGTCACCCGCTCCCATCGTGAGAACCAGGTCGCCCGCGCGGACGCGCGAGGAGAGATAGGGCACGATGTCGGTGCGGTGCGGCAGGTAGGTCGCCTGGGTACGAGGGTGCCTGCGCAGGAGCGCGTCGAGGACGGTCTTGCCGGAGACCCCGGGAATCGGCGGCTCGCCGGCGCTGTACACATCCATCAGCACCGACGGGTCGCCGACCCGAACGCCTCGGCGAACTCCTCGGCCGAGCGCGCCGGTGCGCGAGTAGCGGTGCGGCTGGAACAGCACGATCACGCGCTCGAAGCCGAGCTCGCGCGCGGCCGTGAGCGTCGCGCGAACCTCGGTGGGATGGTGGGCGTAGTCGTCGACCACGGTCACGCCGCCGGCCTCGCCGATCAGGTCGAAGCGGCGGCGCACGCCCGTGAACTCCGCGAGCGCAGCGGCCGCCTCGACCAGGTCGAGCCCGAGCACCCAGGCGGTCGCAAGCGCCGCGGTCGCGTTGGCGACCATGTGGCTGCCCGGCGTGCGCGTGAGCGACTCGGCACGCATCGCCGCCCGGTACCTCGACCTCGAACCGGGTGCCGACACCGGTGCGCTCGAGGGTGCGGCAGCGCACGTCGCACGTCTCGGCGAACCCGTAGGTGACGATGGTGCGCCCGGTGGTGCCCGCCAGCTCGACGAGCCGGGCGTCGTCACCGCAGATGACGAGCGTGCCGTCGTCGGGCACGCGCTCCATGAACTCGCAGAAGGTCGCCTCGACCGCCTCGAGCGTGCCGTAGTGGTCGAGGTGATCGGCCTCGACGTTGGTGACGACAGCGATGTCGCGGGTCGAGGTGAATGAACGATCCGTCGCTCTCGTCGGCCTCGACCACGTAGTGGTCGCCGGAGCCGTTCACCGCGTTCGTGTCGAACCCGTCGACCTCGCCGCCGATGAGAAAGGTCGGGCGCGAGGCCCATGCGCGAGAGCATCGTGGCGATCATCGAGCTCGTCGAGGTCTTGCCGTGCGTGCCGGCGACGGCGATCGTGTCGCGCTCCCCGGCCAGATGCGCGAGCATCTTGGCGCGCGGCCACACCGGTATGCCCGCGCCTGCGCGCCTCGGCGAGCTCGGGGTTCGTCTCGGGAATCGCCGAGGAGACCACCACGACCTGCGGGTCCCCAAGATTCTCGGCGGCATGGCCGATGGCGACCGGGACTCCGGCAGCCTCGAAGCGCACGCGAGTAGCGCGACTCCTTCAGGTCGCTGCCGGTGACGCGCACGCCGCGCTCCGCAAGCACGAGCGCGATGCCGCTCATGCCGGCCCCGCCAGCACCGATGAAGTGCGCATAGACCTGCTCAGACAACGGAGTCCTCCGTGGGTTGATCGCGGGTTCGGCTTCGCGTCGAACGCCTGCCGCACAGCGCGCGAGCTGCGCGATCGCGGCTGCCGCATGGGGCCTGCCCAAGGTGCGCGACGCGTCGGACATGGTAGCACGGCGCTGCGCGTCGCCGAGCAGCCCGACGACGATGTCACCGAAGCGTTCCCCGTCCAGCTCGTCGTCGCCGACGAGCTCTGCTGCACCGTGCGCGACCATCGTCGCCGCGTTCTTGGTCTGGTGGTCGTCGGTCGCGTAGGGGTACGGCACGAGCACCGCCGGCAGCCCAAGGCGGTGATCTCCGCGATCGAGGTCGCTCCCGCGCGTGCGACGACGAGGTCAGCCGCGGCGAGCGCCGAGCCCATGTCGTCGACGTAGTCGAGCACCAGCCATCGGCCGTCCGCATCGCCCCCGGCCGCATCGAGCAGCAGCGCGGACGGTCATCGACCTCGAGCTTCCCGGCGATGTGGACGACGCGCAGACTTGCGGTATCGTCCATCAGCCGGTCCCGAAGCGCGACGATCGCGGAGTTGAGGTGCCGTGCACCGCGGCTGCCGCCGAAGACCAGCAGCACCGTGCTGGTCGTCGGGCAGCGAGAGCGCGCCTTGCGGCCCAGCGCCCTGTCGGCGGTCAGCACGGCCGGGCGCACCGGGTTGCCGGTGACTTCCACCCGCTCGGGGTGAGCGAGCAGAGGCGTCGACTCGCCGTACGTGACGCCGACAGCCGTCGCCCAGCGCGAGAGCACCTTGTTCGCCAGCCCGGAACCGAGTTCTGCTCGTGCAGCACCAGCGGGACGCCGCGAAGCACCGCCGCGAGGCCGACCGGAATCGACACGTACCCGCCGAAGCCGATGACGACGTCGGGCCTCGTCGGCGCCGAGCCATCGCCACGCCGTCACCGTCGACGCCGCGATCCGTGCCGACGACGTCAGCAGCGTCCACGGGCGGGCGCGGTCGAACCCGCTCGCGCGCAGGCCGCGGAACGCGACGCCCGCCTCGGGAACGAGACGGGCCTCAAGGCCGTCCGGCGTGCCGACGAAGAGGACGTCGTCATGCTCGGCGGCGAGGTGCCCTGCTACCGTTAGGGCGGGATACACGTGCCCTGCTGTCCCGCCGCCGCTCATCCACGCTCGCACGTACGCGCTCCTCGTTCCTCGGACAGGTTGCGCACCGCGACCGGTGCGCACGCCCCGTACTTCGACACTGACAGTATCAACCCAATGCTGATCATCGTGACGAACATCGATGATCCGCCGTAGCTCACGAACGGAAGCGGCTTTCCGGTCACAGGAAACACGCCGGTGACCGCGGCCATGTTCAGCGTCGCCTGGATCGCGAGCATGCCGGTGAGCGCGCCTGCGATCGAGACGCCCGTACGGGTCGCGCGCGCCCATCGCGATGCGGATCCCCGCGTAGAGCAGGACGACGAACGCCGCGACCACCGCGAGCGTGCCGATGCAGCCCGACCTCCTCGCCGATGATCGCGAAGATGAAGTCGGTGTGCGCCTCGGGCAGGTAGAAGAACTTCTGGCGAGAGAGCCCGAGCCCCACGCCCTCCAGGCCGCCGGTGCCGAACGCCAGCATCGCCTGAATCGACTGATAGCCCTTGCCCGAGGGGTCGAGCCAGGGTTCAGAGCGGCGGTGATGCGACCCAGCCGGTAGCTCTCCTTCCAGATGCCGAGCGCGCCGAACAGCGCCGACTGCCGCCACGGCAGCGGCGACCCAGCGCATCTCGATCCCGCCGAGCCACAGCACGATGCCGACACCGACCGCGAGCAGCACCGCGGTGCCGAGGTCAGGCTGGAAGACGATGAGCACCGCCGGAACGCCCACGTAGATCGCGACACGCCCCATGAACGTCGATGAGTCGATGCGCCCGCGCTGCCACTCGACGGCGAGCGCTGCCGCAACGAGAACGCACGCGATCTTGGCGAACTCCGACGGCTGCAGGTTGATGAAGCCGAGCGGAATCCACCGGCGCGCACCACCTCGCACGACGCCGAGCCCGTACGTGAGAACGAGCAGACGCGACCGACACCCACCACGCCTGCACGCCGAGCTGTCCCTGGAAGCGGCGGTAGTCGAATCCGCGCCGCCACGAAACGCCAGCACGGCTCCGATGAGCACGAAGATGCATCTGGCGAAGGAAGTAGTAGGCCGAGCTGCCCTCCTTCACAAGCGCCGAGATCGAGGAAGCCGAGTAGACCATGGTGAGGCCGAACGCCGTAAGGAACACGGCTGCCCCGAGAAGCAGGTAGCGAGGAACCGGGCCGCCGGCGTACTCCTTGCGGCTCACTCTGCCTCGCCCCCAGCCATGGCGAGTACGAGCGACTTGAACACAGTCGCCGCGGTGTTCGTAGGACGTGAACTCGTCGAAGGAGGCGCACGCAGGCGACAAGCACCACTGCATCGCCCGTGTCGAGCGAAGTCCGCAGCCGTCGAGACAGCACTCGGCCAGCCCGGCCGTCTGAGCGACGGCGATGCCGAGCCCATCGAACGCCTCGGCGATCTCGTCGCCGGCCTCACCGAAGACAACCGCCGCCTTCGCGCGAGCCGCGACCGCCTCGGCGAGCGGGTCGCATGTCGTTGCCCTTGTTCTGTCCGCCGAGCAGCACGACGAGCGGCTGCTCGCCGAACGCCGTCAGCGCCTTGAGTACCGCGTCAGGGTTGGTGGCCTTGCTGTCGTTGAACCACGCCGACCCCGCCGACCTCGGCGACCGGCTCCAGCCGGTGCTCGATGGGCTCGAACGTGCGCAGCCCGCGCTGGATGTCCTTCGCTGTGACACCGAGCGCGTGCGCCGCAGCAGCAGCCGCAAGCGCGTTGCTGACGTTGTGGGCGCCGCGTATCAGCAGCTCGTCCTCGGTGACGAGCCGGATTGCACCGCCCCTCGTCTCGAGCGTCAGCATGCCGTCGACCACCGAGGCCCCTGTCGGCGTGCCGTGCGATCCTGGCCGACTCTCACGACTGTCGACGCCGCGCGAGGCGACGACGTCGGCGTACGGTGCCGAGCCCGGATCGTCGACGTCGATCACCGCGACGTCCGCTCGAGCGAGATTCTCGAAGACGCGGGCCTTGGCGGCCGCGTACTCCTCGTAGCGTGCCGTGCCAGTTGATGTGGTCGGGCGTGAGGTTGAGCAGCACCGCTACGCGCGGCCGAAAGGTCTCGATGTTGGCGAGCTGGAACGACGAGACCTCGGCGACCAGCACCTCGACCTGTTCGGCTTCGGCGACCGCTGTGATGGCGACGCGCCCGATGTTGCCCGACGGCGCGCGACGGAATGCCCGCTGTCGTGAGCAGGTGCACCACGAGCGAGGTGGTGGTCGTCTTGCCGTTGGTGCCGGTGACCGCCACCCACGTGTGAGAGGACTGCGAGAAGGCGAACTCGATCTCGGAGACCAGCCGGGCGCTCGCGCGCCTGCGCCGAGACGAACAGCGGGGCATGAGGCGGTATGCCCGGGACTGACGATCGCGAGATCGAAGTCGCCCCGCAGCCTCATCGACGCCCAGCGCCACCGTGACGCCGAGCGCGCTGCAGTTCCTCCGCGCGCTCGCGAAGCGCGTCGGAGCTCGCCCGAGTCGACTGCCGTGACCGAGGTCGCCTCGCCCGCCGCAACGAGGCCTGCCGCGTAGCGGGCGGATTCGACACCCGGACGTGCCGAGGCCCACGATGAGGATGTCGCCCAGACCCGTCACTGTGCCCTTCGCCACCATGGTCCCGATGAAGTACATCGCGAAGCCGGCTCCGGCAAGGATGCCGGTGATGATCCAGAAGCGGACCATGACCTTCGTCTCGGACCACCCCTTCATCTCGAAGTGGTGATGCAGCGGGGCCATCCGGAAGATGCGCTTGCCGGTCAGCTTGAACGAGGCGACCTGGAGCACGACCGAGAGCGTCTCGGCCACGTAGATGCCACCGATGATGAGCAGCAGCAGCTCGGTCTTGGTGATGACCGCCAGCGCGGCGATCGCCGGCACCGAGGCCCAGCGAGCCCGTGTCGCCCATGAAGATGTCGGCGGGATAGCTGTTGTACCAGAGGAAGCCGACGCACGCTCCGGCGACCGACGCGGCGAGCAGTGCGCTCTCGAGGCTGTTCTGACGAAACGCGATTGCCGCGAAGACAAGCGTGACGATGGCAACGGTCCCCGCCGCCAGACCGTCGAGTCCGTCCGTCAGGTTCACTGCGTTGCTCATCGCCACGATCATCACGCCGACGAACGCGAGGTAGATCCAAGGCACGACGATCGCGATGCCGCCGATGGAGAACACCGACGACACCCGGCCGAGGTCGAGCTTGTACGTGGTGAGCGGGACGGCGACCCACGTAGGCAGTTGCCCCCAGTTGACGACGAGCAGCCCGAAGATCACCGAGACGGTCCCCTGCCAGAAGAGCTTGGCCAGCGGGCGAAGGCCCAAGCGAGCGCTCGTGACTGACCTTCGACCAGTCATCGATGAAGCCGAGAATCCCGCATGCAAGCATCGCCAGCAGCGCAAGCATGCTGAGCCGGGTCGGCGTTCCCAGCACGAGGAACGTCGCCGTCACCACCAGCAGGATGAGCACGCCGCCCATCGTCGGCGTCCCCTGCTTGACGAGATGACCCTGCGGGACCGTCAGCGCGAACCTGCTGTCCGATGTTGCGCACCCGCAGCAACCGAATCCACAGCGGGAACAGCACAGCAGCGCTCACCATCGCGATGACGACGGCCAGGAAGACCTGGTAGGTCGGATAGCTGTGCGAAGCGGATCATCCGGGCATCACGCCCCGGCGACCGGCGTGTCGGGACGCTCTGTCGCGCGAGACTTCAGCACGAGCACCAGCTCCTCTCGGGCGACCTCACGGTCGTCGAAGTGAATCGTCCGGTCGGCGAAGATCTGGTAGTCCTCGTGGCCCTTGCCGGCGATGAGCACGGAATCGCCGGTCTCGGCGATCTCGAATGCCCGCGCGATCGCCCGGCGGCGGTCGACCTCGACCTCGTAGGCGAGCGACGTACCGCGCACGCCATCCTCGACCTGGAGGATGATGCCGACCGGATCCTCGGATCGCGGGTTGTCGCTGGTGATGACGGCGGCGTCAGCGTACAGCGCGGCGGCTGCGCCCATGAGCGGGCGCTTGTCCGGGTCGCGGTCTCCCCCACAACCGAACACCACGATCACGCGGCCCTCGGTGACGTCCTTGACCGCGAGGATCGCCTTCTCGAGCGAGTCGGGCGTGTGAGCGTAGTCCACGATCACCGAGAACCGCTGGCCGGCCTCGATCCGCTCGAGCCGGCCCGGTACCTGTGGCGCCGCAGCAAGACCTGCGACGACCGTCGTCAACGGGATACCGATCGCCAGGGCGCAGCCCGCCGCCACAAGTGCGTTGCTGACGTTGTACGCGCCCGCCAGAGGGAAGCTCCACGCTGGCAGTGCCCTGCGGGGTCACAAGCGTGAACGACGCGCCTGTCGCGGACAGCTCCTCGCCCTCCGCGCGCACCATTGCATCCGGGTGCCGCCCTACGGTCAGCACGTCGGGCACCTCGTCAGCCAGTAGCGCGCCGTACGGATCGTCGATATTGACGACACGTGCCCCGGCCTCGAAGTCCGTGAAGAGGCGGCGCTTGACCGACGAGTACTCCTCGATGGTGTGGTGGTAGTCGAGATGGTCCTGGGTGAGGTTCGTGAACGCCACCGCGGCGAAACGCACTGCATCAACCCGGTGCAGGTCGATCGCGTGGCTGGAGACCTCCATCGCAACTGCAGTCACGCCCGCGTCTCGCATCCTGGCGAGAAGGGCTTGCAGATCGCTGGACTCCGGCGTCGTGCGGCTTGACTCAAGCCGCTCATCGGCAATGCGAGTCTCGACCGTGCCGATGACTCCCGTGGTGTGGCCTGCGGCGCGCAGAATGGCGTCGAGCAGGTACACCGTCGTCGTCTTGCCATTCGTGCCGGTTATGCCGACCAGCTGGAGTGCCCCGCTCGGCTCATCCTCGAAGCGCGCCGATGCCACTGCCAGTGCCTCTCGCATCTGCGCGACCAAGAACTGGGGGGCGTCGCAGCCCGCGATCGGTCGCTCGACGACCAGCGCAGCGGCGCCACGGCTGACGGCATCTGCCGCGAACGAATGGCCGTCGTGCGCGAAGCCGCGAACGCAGAAGAAGACGTCGCCTGTCCTGACCTTGTCGGACCGGTAGGCGATGCCGGAAACGGCAACGTCGGAAGGACCGAGCGCGACAGCGCCGGTCCCCTCTAGCAGACTCATCAGGCTCTTGTCAGTCACGCACGCTCCATACCGTTTCGACCAGCGATTCTAGCACGCACCCTACTGCTCTCCGTCGTCCGTCGCCGATGCGTCGGTCGTTCGCGTCTGAGCGAGTGAACTCTTCTTCGACTCCGACCCGGCACCACGTGGTCGGCTCTTCTTGCGAGGCTTGGACGCCGTGGTCGGCGGAATCTTCAGGTGAGCGACCGAGAACTGCGCGAGCTTGGAGAACACCGGTGCGGCGACGGTGCCGCCGTAGATGGCGTTCCTCGGCTGGTCGAGCTTCACGCAGATGAGAATCTGCGGGTCATCGGCGGGAAGATAGCCGATGAACGACCCGATGTAGGTCCCCTTGGCGTATCCGCGCCCGTTGGGCAGCGCGACCTGCGCCGTGCCGGTCTTGCCGGCAACGGTGTAGCCCGGAACCGCAGCCTCAGATGCCCGTTCCGTCGGTGACGACCTTCTCCATCATCGCAGTGGTCGACTTGGCCGCCTTCTTCGAGATCGCGCGCTTCTTGGGCCAGTCCCGCGCGGCGGCGGGATCTTGGGGGACGTCCATCAGGAAGTGCGGCGTGACGAGCTGGCCGCCGTTGGCGATCGCGGCGACGGCGCGGCACAGCTGCAGCGGCGTCGCCGAGACCCCCTGCCCGAACGGGATGTTGGCGATCGACGAGTCAGACCACAGGTCCGGCGTCGGTAGCCAGCCGCGCGCCTCGCCCGGGTAGTCGACGCCGGTCGCCTCGGTGAGACCGAACTTCGAGAAGTAGTCGTACAGGCCCTTCTTCCCGAGCTTCATCCCGAGCTTGACTGCACCGACGTTGGAGGACTGGGTCGAGGATCTTCTCCAGCGACCACCTGACCGCACCTCGCCCGTGTGACTCGTGGATCGTCCTTCCCGCGACATGCAGCTCCGACGGTAGATCGAGCTTCGATGACGGCTTGTAGAGCCCCTTGTCGATGACGGCGGCCGCGGTGAGGCACTTGATGGTCGAGCCCGGTTCGTATGCATCCGAGACCGGGCGGTTGCGAAATGCGGCGGGCTTCGCGTCGGCGAAGTCGTTCGGGTTGAACCCCGGCGTGGACGCCATGGCGTAGATCTCGCCGTTCTGCGGGTTCATCACGACGACCGAGCCGCTCTTGGCCCCCCACTTCTTCACTGCCTTCGACAGCTCGAGCTGCGCGTGATACTGGATGTCCTTGTCGAGCGTCAGCACCATGTCGTGGCCGTCGATGGCGTCGACGTTCTTCTGTACGCCACCGGGAATCGGCCGCCCGTACGGATCGCGCTCGCCGAGCAGCACGCCCGGTTTGCCGGCGAGCACCGTGTCATAGCGCTTCTCTATGCCGGCAAGTCCCTCGCCATCGACGCCGACGAACCCGAGCACCTGGCACGCAAGCTCACCAGACGGGTACATCCGCCGTGAGTCATCGAGGAATCCGATACCCGTCAGCTTGAGGGCCTCGAGTTCCTTGGCGCGGTCGACATCGACCTTGCGCGCGATGTAGACGAAGCCGTTGTCGCGGTCCAGCTTCTTCGCGTAGTCCTTCGCATCGACCGCCGAGTACCGACGCTAACGCCGCAGCCACGCCCGCCTTGTCCTTGATGGTGTTCGGCGCGGCGTACACCGTCGATCGCGGCAACGCTCTTCGCCAGGGGCTCGCCCTCGCGGTCGTAGATGGTGCCGCGCCGAGCGGGAACCTCGATGTCGCGCATCCGCTGACTTGAAGCCTTCGCGGTGTACTCCGGAGCGCGCACAACCTGCAGCCACACCAGTCGGATGCCGATGAGACCGAGCAGTGCGCCGAACGCGAACAGCAGGAAGGTGAACCGGCCGCTCCCTGGCGACCGCTTGCGCCGTTGCGCCACACTTCCTCCTATCCGCGCCTCATCTCGATGAAGCGAGACCGACATCGCCCACGAGCAGGACACGGGCCTCGCTGGCCGCTACTTCCATTGCCTGCGCAAGCGCTCCCGACAATCCGGAGCTCGGCACGGCCTTCGCCGAGGCGAGTGTGCCGACGGAATCGGGCGCAGAGTCGCCGCGCAGGTCGAGATAGCTCACTGAGGCGGCGGGCGCCATGCCCATGGTACCGCCAGCGATCGCCTGGATGCGCGAAGGCGTTGCCAAAGCGCTCTGCTGTACCTCGAGCATGTCGCCCTGGTACTGCTCGAGCTTGATGTCACGGCGCAGCTTGCCTGAGTCGATCGAAGCCTGTGCCGCCTGGACTGACAGCCAGACCCGACCGAGGCCGAGACGTCGCTACCAGCACTACGACGACTGCGAAGAACACGAAGTTCTGGAAGAACGGCTGCGTTGGTGCGTCGCACGACCTGCTTGCGCGGCGCGGTCTTCCGGGGCTTGACGACCCGAAGGTGAGGGCGACGAGCGGGAGCGGCATGCGTATCAAGCTGTAGAGCGGGCATTCCCATGTCCTGTCACCCTCCCCTCTCGTCTCCCCCGGTCACCCCTGGGGCCGGCGTTCTCGTCAGATCTTCTCGGCGGCTCGGAGCTTTGCGCTCCGGGCACGCGGATTCTCTGTCGATCTCCTCTGGCGTCGGCACGATCGCCTTACGCGTGAGGACGCGGAGTACCGGCTCATGGCTGCACGTGCAGACCGGAAGGTCTGGCGGGCAGATGCACCCCCGTGCGAGATCGTTGAACGCGGTCTTGACGATGCGGTCCTCCAGCGAGTGATAGCTGATGACCACGATGCGGCCCTTCGGGGCGAGCCACCTGACTGCGGCGTCGAGCGCAGTCCTGAGCACCTCGAGCTCGCCGTTCACCTCGATGCGCAGCGCCTGAAACGTGCGCGTCGCGGGGTGTCCACCCTCTCGGCGAGCGGCCGCGGGTATCGCGGCCTTGATGACTTCGACGAGCTGGCTCGTCGTCTCGATGGGGCGGTGGGCACGCGTGGCTACGATGAAAGCTGCGATTCGCGTGGCCCACCGTTCCTCACCGAAGTCACGGAGTATCCGGGCGAGGTCGGCTTCGGAGTAGGCTGCGATGACCTCTGCTGCGGTTAGAGTCTGATGACCCGGATCCATCCGCATGTCCAGAGGCGCGTCCTCCCGGTAGGAGAACCCGCGCTCAGGGACGTCCAGTTGGGGCGAACTGACTCCCAGGTCGAAGAGGAATCCGTCGACGTAGGGGATGCTTGCCTGCGAGAGCAGGCGGTCCAGTTCGCTGAAGTTGCCCTGGAGCAACATGGTGCTCTCAGGAAGTTCTTGCTGGCCGAGGCGGAGTGTGGAGTGCTGCTGCGGAAAGTGCTGCGTCATCTTGGTCTATGCCGACGAGGATTCCGCCGGGAGCCACGAGGTCTTGTAGCCGTTTCGCGTGTCCTGCCCCGCCTAAGGTACAGTCGACGATGATCGAACCGGGTTGCGGCGATAGTTGCTGCGTGACCTCGGCCAGCAAAACTGGGGTGTGCCGGTATTCCATTTTCAAGCCTTAGAGACGGGCCGGTAGCGGCCAGTCCTCGCGCGAGGTCCTCGATCGTGTCCTCGGTCGTCGCCTGCTGTAGGACGCCCAAGCGCTCGGCATCCCAGATCTCAATGCGACTGGCGTTGCCGGTGACCGCGACGTCCTTCTTCAGACGCGCGTACTCGCGCAGCGGTCGGCGAGAGCGATGATTCGTCCTGCGGAGTCGACCTCGACGGGAACCGCGCCTGCGGTGAAGAACCGGCGCAACTCTCTGTTCGCAGGATCAAGGTCCTGGTCCAGGAGGCCCTTCACGAACTCCTCGTACTCAGAGAAGCCGTAGACGTAGAGGCAACGGTCGAAGCCCTTGGCGACGACGACGGTGCCCGTCAGAGCTCGTCGCGGAAGCGCTTGCGGCAGCGAGACACGACCCTTGGCGTCCAGCGTGTGCTGGTACTCGCCGAGAAACATCCGTGTGTCGCCCCCCTTCGCCTCTCTCGCCCAAGGACTGCGCGCTCGTGCGCTGCCGCCCCCTCCGCTTGACTGCATACTATGACACTTCATCCCACCACGCAACACTTTCATGGGCATTTGTCACACCAGTACCCACATGGCGACACGCAATCCCCTACCGGTAGGTTGCGTCACACCGCGGCTCGGACGCGGCAGCCGACCCTTTCGGGCACGCCGCCCCGAAGGGAATTCTTCGGAACACGAACCCTTGGCTTCGCTCCGGCGTCTGAGTGGAAGTGCGGACAGATCGCGTTCGACTCTGATAGCTGCATAGCGTGAGAAAGCCCCGCAAACACCCGGGTTTGCCGAGCGACCGCAGGTACGCGTAGAATCGGGACGACTCGTATCGGCAACTCGGAGGTGAACGGGCGTATGACTCCAAACTGGCCCGCGTCTGTGGTCTTCGTTCTGCTTGCAGCGTTCTTCGCGCTGGCGTTCATCGGCATCGGGCTCGGTGCCTACGCAGCGAGTGCGCTCAAGAAGGCTGAGGGCAGAAGCGAGGAGAAGGCCTCTCTGGAGTCCTAGACCCCCACGCTTGCTGCTTGCCGAACGCCCTTCCGCTCGCTGGCGGTAGGGCGTTTTCGTCTTCTCGGGTCTGCAGGCAGGTCAACGGAGGTGGTCACGATGGGTGCAGGTTCACGGACGGCGATTCGGTGGCTCGGCATCACCCTGCTCTTTGCTGCATCGCTCGCGGTCGGATGCGGCGGCATGAACGCTGCAAGGGAAAGCGGCGCCGTGTCGCGGGGGCGCTGTGGCGCCGATGGTTCCGCAGGAGACCGTGAAGTCGGACGCACCTGCGACCGAAGGGTACGCGGTTTCCGGAGCATCGGTTGACTCGGCCCAGGCGCCCGAACGCACCTCGGTGGACACGCTCGTCATCAGCACGGCGGGCATACAGGTCGAGGTGAAGAATCTCGACGAGAGTATCGCCGCCATACGCGGACTCGCCACCAAGTACGGCGCCTCCATCGCGAACCTGTCGATGAACGCCGGAAGCGAGCCCGTGCCTGTTCCCCAGCCTCTCGACGGTTCCTCCGAACAGTACGTGGGACCCACCCCGGGCGGCGCGACGATCACGCTGCGCATACCCTCCGAGAAGCTCGCGGCCGCCGAGAGCGACATCGCGCAACTGGGCCGCGTGATCTCGCAGACGTCGTCGCAAGACGACGTCACGCAGCAACACGTCGACATGAAGGCGCGCCTGAAGAACCTGCAGGCCGAGGAGATCGAGGCTGCGGACCTTCTTCCTCAAGGCCAAGCGCGTCTCCGAGATGCTCGCCATCGAGCAGGAGCTCGCCCGTGTTCGCGGTGAGATCGAATCGATGCAGGCCCAGATCACCTACCTGGAGAACCAGGCAGCACTGGCCACGCTCACGGTCTCGCTGTCACAGCCGGGCGCGCTCGTGTCGCCCGCGGCAGGCGGCTGGGGCTTCTCGGAAGCGATTCGTGATGGCGTGCGCGCGGCTGCAGCAGTCGTGCGGGGCCTGATCACGATGCTCCTCGCCTTCTCGCCGGTGATCCTGCTGGGCGTGCTGCTGTTCTTCGCGATTCGCGCGATCGTGGTGCGCCGTCGCAAGCGCCGGGCGGAAGCAACGCCGGTCGCAGACACCTCGCAGACCGCGGACGGCAGCGAAACACCCGCCGAGACACGCGAACAGTAGCCCGACAACAGAAAGCGGGAACGCCGTGTTGCCCAGACCACGATTCCGGATGCCCCTCTGGGCCGCGTTGGCGATCGTCGTGGCTGCTTACGCCGTAAGGTCGGTCAGCAGGGGGTTCGACTTCACACCGGACCTGCCGGGCGACGCGGTCGTGCTCATCAGCCTGTTGGTCGTGCTCGTCCTTGTCGGCTGGCTACGACGCGACGACAAGCGCCGAGACGCGCTTGATTCGCAGAACGAGGCTGACGAAGCACCGGACCCCGAGTCCTGACGGGCTCGGGGTCCGGATCGCGTCTGCGAGTTCTCGGCTAGCCCTTGGACTTGTAGGGCTTGCCGAGTGCCGCCGGAGCGACCGCCTTGCCCACCACGCCTGCCAGCACGATGACTGTCAGGATGTAGGGCAGCATGAGGAAGAACTGCGGCGGGATCTTGATGACGTCGCTGAATATCTGCAACTTGAGCTGGAGCGCATCGGCGAACCCGAAAAGCAGCGACGCGAGGTAGCCGCCGCCCGGGATCCAACGGCCGAAGATGTTGGCGGCCAGCGCGATGAAGCCGCGGCCGTTCGTCATCGTGTCGACGAACCCGCCCACCTGCTCCAGACCGAGGTTCGCGCCCGCGAGCCCCGCCATCAGGCCCGAGATGACCACCGCGAGCCATCGACCGCGGGTCACGCTGATGCCCACCGTGTCGGAGGCTCTCGGATGCTCACCGAGCGACCGCAGCCTCAGGCCCCACCGAGTACGGAACAGGGCCCACGTCAGGAAGATCGCCGAGAAGATGCCCACGTAGACGATCGGCGTGAAGCTGAGCAGGATCGTGTCGATCCAGGTCCAGATGGTGCCGAGAACACCGGGGCCACCGTGCGGGAAGTCGAACACGGGCTTGACCGACTGAACCGTGGCCACAGGACGGCCCATCACCTTGGCGGCGAGCACATTGTCGTTCAGGCCGACCGTGCCGGGGCGTCCGAACATCATCTTCACGAGGAAGCCCGTGAGCCCGACCGCCAGGATGTTGATCGCCGTGCCCGATACGACCTGATCGGACCGAAGGTTGATCGATGCGAATGCGTGCAGGGACGCGAACAGGCACGAGGCCAGCAGCCCGGCGAAGAAGCCTATCCAGATGTTGCCCGTGAGCAGCGCGCCCATGACCGCCCCGAATGCCCCGATGAGCATGAGCCCTTCCATCGCGATGTTGACGATGCCTGAGCGCTCGCAGATCGCCGCGCCCATGGCTGCGAGTGCGATGGGAGTCGCGAGGCGAACCGCGGCGGCAAAGAGGTCCGGAGTGAAGATCTCAGCCAGCAACGGAAGCCACCTCCCTCCGCTTGCGGACGCGTTCGACGACCCAGGGCACAATCGACTCGGCGGCAATCAGGAAGATGATGATCGCCTGGATGATCAGTACGAGCTGCTGAGACACGTCCGCCTCGAGCTGCATGGTTCCCGCGCCCGCCTCGAGCGCGCCGAAGAGCAGCGCCGCTGCAATCACTCCGAGCGGGTTGCTCTTGGCGAGCAGAGCGACCGCGATGCCCGTGAAGCCCAAGCCCGCTGGAGAACGAGTCGAAGAGGCGACCGTAGACGCCCATGACCTCGGCGGCGCCGGCAAGACCCGCCAAGCGCGCCCGAGATACACAGGGACTTGATGATCGTCGCCTGAACTGACACGCCGCCTGCCTGCGACGCGGACGGGTTGAAGCCGACCGCTCGAGCCTCGTAACCCATCGAGGTGTACTTGAGCACCGCCCACACCACGATGGCCATCGCAAGCGCGATGAAGATGCCCGCATGCACCCGCGTCGGCATCAGGCCGGGGATGAACGTGTTGAGCCGAGGCAGCATCGAGTTCGGTGGCAGTTGCGCCGTCTGAGGGATGCCGCTTCCGTCGGCCAGCGCGCCGACCACCATGAACGAGACGAAGTACCTGCCGATGTAGCTGAACATCATCGTGGTGATGACCTCGTTGGCGCCGATGCGCGCCTTCATGAGCGCCGGAATGAACGCCCACGCCGCGCCGGCGAGTCCCGCTGCGATCAGAATCGTCGGAACCGCGACGATCCAGGGCAGCCCGCCCACCTTGACTCCCACGAACGCCGCCGCCAGACCACCGAGGAAGAGCTGGCCCTCGGCGCCGATGTTGAACAGGCCCGCACGGAAGCCGTAGGCGAGCGCGAGGCCCGTGAACATCAGCGGCGTGGACCGGAGCAGCGTCTCGCCGATCGCCCGCTGCGAACCGAAGGCCCCTTCGAACAGCGCCGAGAACGCGAGCACGGGATCCTTGCCCGACGCCAGCACGAGCAGTGAGCCGAAGAAGATCGCGATCGCCACCGAGATGAACGGCGTGAGTATCTTGATGATGCGGTTCTGCCGCTGCCGCTCGGCGGTGAATCGCCGCTCGGCGATCTCCTCGGGAGTCTCTGTGCGACGTAGCGGTGCGCTTGAATCCGGCAGGCTGCCGTTCCTCTCGTCAGACATGCGTCCTCCCTGCCTGCCCAGGCTCGGTCGGACCTGCGGCGTCTGGCTTGCCTTGGCCGCCGCCGGTCATGTAGACACCGAGCTCCTCCTCGGTGACAGACCCGCCGGCGAACTCGGCGACGATCTGGCCCCCGAAGATGACGAGGATGCGGTCTGAAAGCGAGAGGACCTCCTCGAGCTCCATGCTGACGAGCAGCACGCCCTTGCGTGCGTCCCGCTCGTTGAGGATCTGTCGGTGCACGAACTCGATGGCCCCGACGTCGAGCCCTCTGGTCGGCTGCGCGGCGATGAGGAGTTCGGGGTTCCGTCCCGAGCTCGCGCGCCACGACGACCTTCTGCTGGTTTCCGCCCGAGAGGTTCGCGGCGTTGACCGACTCGCTCGGCGTCCGGATGTCGAAGGCGGAGATGCGCTCCCGCGCGACGTCGCCCATGGCCTTGCGGTCGAGAATCCCGTGCTTGGCCAACGGTGGCTTCCGGTGATCGCCGAGCGCGATGTTCTCGACGAGGTCGAATTCGAGGACGAGCCCACGGCGCTGCCGATCGGCCGGGATGTGGGACACGCCCGCGTCGATGGTGTCGGCCGGATCGGCGTGCGTGATGTCCTTGCCCTTGAGCGACACGGTGCCCGACGACGGGCGCCGCAGCCCCATGATGGCCTCGACGATCTGGCTCTGCCCGTTGCCGTCGACTCCGGCGATACCGACGATCTCGCCCTCGTGCACGTCGAACGACACGCCGCGCACGGCCTCGAGCTTCCGATCGTCGAGCACCTGCAGGTCCTTGACGCTCAGCACGACATCGCCCGGCGCGGATGGCTGCTTGTCGACCCTGAGCACGACCTCGCGGCCGACCATCATCTTGGCGAGCCCGGTCTCGTCGGTCTGGCTCGGCGTGGTCTCCCCCACGAGCCGACCGGCGCGCATGACGACGATACGGTCCGCGAACGCCATGACCTCGTTGAGCTTGTGGGTGATGATCACGACCGCGAGTCCCGAGTCGACGAGTTGGCGGACGATCTCGAAGAGCTCGTTGACCTCCTGCGGGGTGAGCACCGCCGTTGGCTCGTCGAGAATGAGCACGCGCGCCTTGCGGAACAGCGCCTTGAGGATCTCGACGCGCTGCTGCATGCCAACCGAGAGATCCTGGACGAGCGAGTCTGGATCGACCTTGAGCCCGTAGCGCTCGGATATCGTCGACGACCTCGGCGCGCGCGGCGACCCTGTCGATGACGCCGAACTTCGTCGGCTCCACACCGAGGACGATGTTCTCGGTGACCGTCAGCGTCTCGACGAGCATGAAGTGCTGGTGCACCATGCCGATGCCGAGACCGATGGCCTGTCGCGGGCCTCTTGATCTCGACGACGTTCGCCGTCAACGAGAATGCTGCCGCCGTCGGCTCCGAGCAGGCCGTACGCGACGTTCATCAGCGTCGACTTCCCGGCACCGTTCTCTCCGAGAAGTGCAACCACCTCGCCGGCGTTGACGTCGAGCGACACGTCATCGTCGGCCAAGACGCCGGGGAATCGCTTCGTGATGTGGTCGAGCCGCAGGATGGGCGTCGGCGCTCGCCAGTCGATCGTGGCCTGCCACCCATCACCACAGCGCTGTCGTCAGCCATGGACGCTCCCTCGCGTGTCAGGGGCGGCCGGCTCGGCCGACCGCCCCTGCTGGTCCTACCTGATCACACGATACCGCACGAGCCTACAGCCCGGGCACCGTGACCGTACCGGCCTTCACGTCGGCAGTGGCCTTGTCGACCGCGGCCTTGACGTCGGCCGGCATCTTGGCTTCCCAATCGTGGTACGGCGCGAGACCGACGCCGTCCTCGGCGATACCGAACAGCTTGTTCTCTCCGCCCTTGAGCGTTCCGTCGACAGCCAGCTTGACCGTCTCGAACACGGCGTTGTCGACCCGCTTGATGGCGGACGTGACGATGGTGTCGCCGATGCCCGGAATCGTCTCGTACTGGTCGGCGTCGACGCCGATGAACAGCGCCTTGCCGTCCTGGGCGGCCTTCGCGCTGCCGAGGCCGGTCTGGCCGGCGGCGGCGAAGATGATGTCCGCGCCCTGGCCCATGAGCGCCTTCGCGGCCTCATTGCCCTTCTGTGCATCGGTGAACGTGCCGGTGTAGATCGTCTTGACGACCACGTCCGGGTCGACCGACTTCGCGCCTGCCTCGAAGCCGATGCCGAACTTCTGGACCGGCGGAATCTCCATGCCGCCGACGAAGCCGAGGACCTTCTTGTCGTTGATCCGCGGATCGACGTCGGTCTTGGTGGTCAGCGAGGCCGGCGAGAACGCCAGCGAGATAGCCGGCCTCCTGCTCCTTGAAGTTCAGACCCACGACGTTCGGGATCGTCGGATCGAAGAACTCGTCGACGCCGCCGATAGATGACCTCCGGGCGTCGCGGTCGAGACCTTCGCGACCGTGTCGGTCATGAGGAAGCCGACCGCGAAGATCGGGCTGTACCCGGCGCTCGCGAGCTGCGTCAGGTTGCTCTCGTAGTCCGTCGGAGCCTTGGACTCGAGAACCTTGGTCTCGACACCGAGTTCGCTCTTGGCGCGCTCGAGGCCTGCGTTGGACAGGTCGTTGAACGACTTGTCGCCCAGACCGCCGATGTCGGTGACCATGGCGGCCTTGACTGCCGTCTTCGGCTCCTCTGCCGGTGCGGGTGTCGCTCGGCGTTTGCTGCGCACAGCCAGCGACGAGTGCCCCGAGCAGCCCTACCGCGAGCACTGCCGCTACGTACTTGACCCACTTCGATCTCACGGAGATCTCCCTCCTCTATTTGGGGGACGTGCCTTCGATTCATTCTAGACCAACCAGTTCGAGTTGGCCGTCCCCTGTATTGTCCCTCACGCTGCGCAACCGGAATCACCGCATACGAGCGCGAGGGTGCGTCGATAAGTATTCTTCCCGAATATGGCGTCTATCTACGTGCGTATAGACCTGAGTCGTCGAAATATCTGCATGCCCGAGCATCTCCTGGAGCGCGCGAAGGTCGGCTCCGCCCTCAAGGAGGTGCGTCGCGAACGAGTGTCGCAGCGTATGCGGGTGCAGTGCCTCCAGCCCCACCCGGGCACCGTAGGACTTCACGATGCCGAAGACCCCCTGCCGAGAAAGCCGAGCTCCGCGCATGTTGAGGAACACGGCCGATGCGTCGAGCCCACGAAGCGACCCCTTCGGACGGAGGTACGGGCGACCGTGCGTCACGTACGCCTGCAGCGCGTGCTGCGCCAGTCCCGCGACGGGCACCATGCGCTCCTTGCCGCCCTTGCCGAACACACGCAAGAAGCCCTCGCCCAGGTCCAGGTCGGTCAGATCGAGACCGGTCAGCTCGCTCACCCGCAGCCCGCAGCCGTAGAGCGTCTCGAGCATCGCTCGGTCTCGCAGCCCCGCCGGGCCGTCCGGAAACGGTTGTCCGAGCAGCCGGTCGATATCGTCGATCGAGACCACATCGGGCAAACGCTCCGGGACCTTGGGGAGTGGCAGCCTCGCCGTGGGGTGATTCTCCGTGATGCCTTCGCGAACGAGGAACTTGTGGAAGCCCTTGATGGCTGCGACCTTGCGCTCCACCGATGATGGCGCCAGACCACGCTCCCACAGGGAGGCAACGAACGCAGTCACGTCCGTTCGGCTCAGCTCGTCTGGTCCCGCGATACCTCGCGCCGAGAGGAACGCGTCGTACTCGGCGAGGTCACGCCCGTACGCAGCAATCGTGTGCTGCGATGCGCCGCGTTCCACTGACAGATACCCGAGGTACTCGGTGATGTAGGTCTTCACAGGCACAGTATAGGCACGGGCTAGGGCTTGGGCTCCTCCGTGCTCGGCGTGTCAGAGGCCGGCTTGGGCTCTTGGCGCTTCGCTGGTTCGGGCTTGGGCGCAGCGGGTTTCGGCGTCGGCTTGATGTTGGCCTCCGCTGTCATCTGCTCCCGAATCGCCGACTTGATCGCACGAACGGATTCCGCCTGGTCCGGATCGACCGCTGCCGGTGCGCCGGTAGCCTGAAGCTTCTCCGTGGACAGCAGCGTCATGAGCAGGTTGAACGCATTCGCTCCGCCCCCGTCGCCCTCGCCCTCGGCTCCCCCGCCCATCTGCACGTAGGTCGACGGGACGATCGGGATCTTCGCGATCTCGATAGCGGTCGCCAGCTTGCCCATGACCTCCTGGATGAGCTGCAGCTGCGGCCCGCCGTATGCGCGGACCTGCTCCTCGATCGCGATCGCCTTACCGATACCGACGCGCGCTTCCTTCTGAGCGTCGGCGTCGGCGATGAGTTTGACCCGGGTCGCGTCGGCCTCGGCGATGAGCTTGACCTTCGTGGCATCGCCCGCGGCCAGCAGCTTGACGCGCTCCGCGTCGGCCGCAGCAAGCGTCTTGACCCGCTCGGCGTCCTGCGTGGCTCGCTGCAGTTCTGCTCGGCCGGAGTTCTCCTGGATCTTGATGTTGATCTCGGACTGCGTGAGCATCGTCTGCTGCTCGGCGACAGCGGTGGCTTCCTTGAGTTCGCGCTCCTTGTCCGCCGCGATCCGCTGCTTCTCGTAGGTCTCGAGCTTCTCGACCGCGACCTGCCGGTCACGCAGCTGCATCAGGATCTGCTCGATCTTGTCGTCGCCGGCCGGCGAGTGTGGCGTGCCGATGAGCACCTCCTCGAGTTCGAGGTTGTAGTGCTCGAACTTCGCCTTCATTTCCTCGCTCGAACGAGCTTGGATCTCTGCGCGCTTCTGGAGGAGTTCGATGAGCGTCATGGTCTGACCGATGTTCTTGAAGTACGCCGAGACCATCGGGTCGAGGGTCTGGTTCACGAGCATCTTGATGTCGCCAAAACGCTGAATGACGAGCGGCGCCTTCTTGTAGTCGATGTGAATGACCACCGAAAGCGGCAGCGACGGCTCGAACGCGTCCTTCGTGATCAGGCTGACCTCGGCAAGATTCTCATCGTAGTTGTGGTCGCCGCTTTGCCCAAGTATCCACTTCAGGATGATGTTGGTGGTCGGGACCATGCTGATCGAGCCCGCATAGGTGTTGAAGGCGTACTTGCCCGGCATGAGCGACTCACTCCACACGCCGCGGTTGCCCATCGCCACCAGTTCGCCGTGGCGATACTCCTCGCCGGAGGTGTCCACACCCTTCGGCCCGTAGTAGGAGACCACGACGCCTGCGTAGCCCACGGGTACGACGATCTTGTTGATGAGCTCGACGGTGGCAAACAGTCGGTTCACGAAGTACGTGCCTTCGGTGAGCACCTGGTACTGCCGACCGCGGAAGCCGCCTCCGGCAAGGAACGCCTCGGGGTCCTGGAAGTTGTTGTGGTAGTTCGGATCGCCCTGCTGGTCGCCAACGTTGGGCGCGATGATGTCGCCCATCGGCAGCGAGGGCCCGTCGTTGACGGTCATGATGCCGGTCTTGTCGTCGGCACCCTTGATGACGATCGGGTTGAACCCATCAACCGCGGTGAGGTGCTGGGCCATCATCTGGATGGTGCCCTGCTCCTGCTGCGGTCGTGCCCATGGGCAGGTAGTAGATCTGCGCCTCGGTGATGACGATGAACTGCGCGAGGTTGAACGCGTACGTGCCTTCTCGGAGTATCTGGCGCTGGGGACCGCGCTGGCCGCCCGCCTCGATGAACGCCTTGACGTCCTCGAACGTGTTGCCCGGTATGACCTTGCCCAGCGTCTGACCCGGAGGCAGCGGCACGCCGTCACGCGCGAAGACGTAGCCGATCTTGCCCTGCGTGATCGTCACGAGCGGCATGACGTGCAGGCGGTACATCAGCGGCGTCCGGAAGTGGATGCCGCCTCGCAAGACGTCGGGCTGGTAGCCGGCCTCGCCGTGGAGCGCGATGATCGCGTCCTTGAGCGAGCCCTTCGGGCTCCACCACTTCTCGACGATGGCGATGCGGTCGTTGCGGATGACGCGGAAGCCGATGAGCCACAAGAACGCCACGAAAGCGACGAACGCGATCGCGACCCACACCGCGATCTGGATGATGAGCACGGTCTCCCCCTCTGCTGACGCTCAGTGCGTTACAGCCATCGTAGACTCTCATACCCTTTCGTGCGATGCCGACGGGCAACGCGCAGCGAGGCCGCCCCGAAAGGGAGCGGCCTCGCAGATACCGAGCGTTGAGCTGCTGGCCCTAGGCCAGCAGCGACTCGAGTTCGACGTAGTCGAGACCGTGGGCCTCGGCGACCTGCTTGTAGGTGACCTTGCCGTCGAGGACGTTGACGCCCTTGGCGAGCGCAGCATCGTCGAGGACCGCCTGCTTCCAGCCCTTGTCGGCGATGGCGAGTCCGTAGCGCAGCGTGGCGTTGTTGAGCGCGTGCGTGGAGGTGTTGGGCACGGCACCGGGCATGTTGGCGACGCCGTAGTGCAGGACGCCGTCCACGAAGAAGGTCGGATCGGCGTGCGTCGTGGCGTGCGTCGTCTCGATGCAACCGCCCTGGTCGACGGAGACGTCCACGACCACGGCGCCCTTCTTCATGTTGGGCACCATGTCGGCGGTGACGAGGTACGGCGTCGTGAGCTCCCGGCAGCAGCACGCCGCCGATGACGAGGTCGGCGTCGTAGACGGCCTGCTCGATGTTGTGCGGTTGCTGTAGAGCGTGCGGACGCGGTTGCCCCAGAGATCGTCGATGTAGCGGATACGGTCCATGTTGATGTCCATGACCGTGATGTCAGCGCCCATGCCGATCGCCATGTACGTCGCGTTCAGGCCGACCACTCCGGCGCCGAGAACGACGACGCTTGGCGGGCAGCACTCCGGGGACGCCGCCCATGAGAACGCCGCGACCGCCGAAGGGTCTTCTGCAGATACTGAGCGCCGACGATGGTGGCCATGCGTCCTGCGACCTCAGACATCGGCGCGAGCAGCGGGAGCGAGCCGTTCGGGAGCTCGACCGTCTCGTACGCGATGCAGACCGCACCTGAGGCGATCAGGCCCATCGTCTGCTCGTAGTCGGGCGCGAGGTGGAGGTAGGTGTAGAGGATCTGGCCGGGACGCAGCATCGCGATCTCGACAGCCTGCGGCTCCTTGACCTTGACGATCATGTCGGCCGTGGCGAAGACCTCGGCGGCCGTGTCGAGCATCTGTGCACCCGCCGAGACGTACTCGGCGTCGGTGAACGACGAGCCCTCGCCGGCGCTCTTCTCGACGACCACGGTCGTGGCCGTGGTGCACGAACTCGCGCACCGAGCCGCGGCGTCATGCCAACGCGAAACTCGTTGTTCTTGATCTCCTTCGGGACTCCAACGATCACGTGCGCACTCCCTTTCTCAGTCGGCCATCAACCGCCGTTCGCTGACGCGAGATCTGGCGGGACGCTGGTCGCGCGGGTCAAACCTCGACCAGTCTACAACTTGCGATAATGAATGCAAAGCGGCTCAAACTGCATAAGTGCGTGCTGGGCGTCAGCGATTATCCGTTACTTTATGCCCGTTTGAGCGTGCGGCAACCTCACCGGCGGCATAGGCTGCGAAAAAGAATGCGGGATCGTCAGAGAATCCGCGGCGCATGGTCGTGACCTTCACGCCCTGCAGGTCGGTGCCGGGATGGCGCCCGAGCGAGCATCGGCGCGCCTGTGGCGCTTCCAGACTCCTGCGCTGTCGAGCGTGGATTCGAGCTGCTCGGCATAGTCATCCGGGAGTGTCGGCACGGCGACGAACGCCGGCGCGAGCGCCACGCGCGTGAGTGCCGAGAGCGTGTGGTGGCTGACGACGCGATGCCGCTCTCGGCTGTCCGCAAATGAAACGCGTAGGCAGGCCACGGCAGTCCCTCCCAGTACGGACACCGCGTTGATCGCCTCTCCCTGCGCGACCCCCCCGTGGCCGAACGGCGTGGCGGTTCCCACGACGCCCGGTCCGATTGCAGCGACTACGCGACGTCCGCGTGAGCCACGTGCCGCGCAGCGAGCAGACCTGAATGCAGGTTCACGGCCTCGAGTCGCCCCCCGAACGACTGGCCGCACGTCACCGTCGTGTCGATGAGCCCTGCGTCCACGCTTGCCGCGACGATGTCGGACAGCGCAAGTGGCAACGCGGCCTGGTCGGTCATGCAGTACGCGACGCGGAGCGCGGAGTCGGCCTGCTTGATCGCGGCCGCGACCAGTGGAACCTGGCTGTGAAGACCGCAGCAGACGACCGGCATGCCCGCGAGATCGTCGGCAGCGACCATCACGGCGTGGTGCGGGCTCTCCGGCGACTCGACGGACAGCACATCGTGCTGCACGGGCGTGTAGCGCATCTTCATGACGTGGCCACCGCTCGGCTCGTCGAGCTGCACGCCCTGCCCCGTGCCTGCGCGGGCGACGACGAAGTGCAGACCACCCGTTCCCAACGACAGGTCGACAGCCGTGGTGTTGAGAAGAACGCGGTCGGCAACAGCGCACGGCCGCGAGCGCTGGATAGCTCACCGCGCGCCCGCGCGTGCCGTCGTCGAGCGCAACCGCCAAGTGCTGGACGTCCGTCGCGTCGCGTTCGACCGCCGAGACAATGCCCCAGACGAGCCTCACGCGATCGCCGCCCGAGCCATGCGGTCGACGACCGCCTCGCAGATCCGCGCCAGGGAGCGCAGGTCGGCCACCTTGATCTGCTCGCTCGTACCGTGCACCCCGCTCATGCCGCATGCGAGCGCCAGTGTTGGCACACCCATGGTCGCCAGCACGTTGGCGTCGGAACCGCCGCCGGTGCGATACGTGGTCGGCTCACATCCGGCATCCCGAATCGCCGCCGACACCAGCTCGATCTCACGGCTGTCGGTAGGGAACTCGAAACCCTCGTACTCCTGATGCCAGCACACCTCGACGCTGCCGCCGAACTGCTCGGCAGACGCAAGCATGGCGGCCTGCATGGCCGCACGTACCGACCTCGACGCGCTCTCGGTCGAGCGAGCGGCACTCGCCGGTCACGTCGCAGCGGGCCGTCACGACGTTGGTCGCGCGGCCACCACGGATCGAGCCGACGTTGGCCGTCGTGCGCTCGTCGAGCCTGCCGAGCTCCATCGCCGCAGATGGCGTGTGCGGCCATCGTGATTGCACTCACGCCCAGCTCGGGCGCAACGCCGGCATGGCTTGCGCGACCACGGAACTCCGCGGTGAACGTGTAGTGCGTCGGAGCGCCAACGACGATACCGCCGGGTGCGCCCTCCGCATCGAGCACGAGGCACAGGTCGCAGGCGACGTCCTCGGGCTGCAGGAACTTCGCGCCGTGCAGTCCGACCTCCTCCTGAACGGTGAAGATGACGCGAAGGCCGGGGTGTGGCCGGCCCGCCTCGGCGACGCGTCGGACCGTCTCGATGGCGGCGGCGAGGCCCGCCCGGTCATCGGCCCCGAGAATCGTGGGGCCCGCCGAGTGGATCACGCCGTCGGTGATGACCGGCTGGATGTCTCGGCACGGCTCGACGACGTCGAGGTGGGCGCGAGAGCGCCAGCACCCCGGGCACGGTGCCCGGCAGCTCTGCGATGAGGTTGCCGGTGTCGGAACCGGTCGCCTCGGCGGCATCGTCGAACCACACGCGGCAACCCGCCGCTTCGAGTTCGCGGGCGCAGTAGTTCGCGGTGGCAGCCTCAAAGCCGGGCGGCGACTCGATGCGCACCAGGTCGAGGAAGGTCTCGAGAAGGCGCTCGTCGCTCATCAGGCCCCGCGGCCGTTCTTGTAGACGACGGCGGCGCCGACGAAGTCGCGGAAGAGCGGCGCCGGGCGGGTTGGGCGGCTCTTGAACTCGGGGTGCCCCTGATTGCCGAGGAACCACGGGTGATCCGGCAGCTCGACCATCTCGACGAGCTTGCCGTCGGGCGAGAGCCCGCTGATGATCATGCCGGCCTCGGTCAGCTGGTCGCGGTAGGCGTTGTTGACCTCGTAGCGGTGGCGGTGGCGCTCGTAGATCAGCTCCTCGCCGTAGGCGGCGTGGCCCTTGGTGCCGGCGAACCACCTTGCACGGGTAGGTGCCCAGACGCATGCTGCCGCCCATGTCCTCGACGTCCTGCTGGTCGAGCATCAGGTCGATGACAGGGTGCTCGGTGACGGGATCGAATTCGGCGGAGTTGGCGCCCGAGAGACCGGCCACGTGGCGAGCGAACTCCGCGACCGCGACCTGCATCCCGAGACAGATGCCGAAGTACGGCACCTTGTTCTCGCGCGCGTAACAAGCGGCGCGGATCTTGCCCTCGATGCCGCGGATGCCGAACCCGCCCGGCACGAGGATGCCGTCCATCTTCACGAGCAGCTGGTCGACCTCCTCGGGAGTGAGCGACTCGGCGTCGAGCCAGTGCGTGTTGACCTTCACGTCGTGGAAGATGCCGGCGTGGTCGAGCGCCTCGTTGACCGAGAGGTACGCGTCGGGCAGCTGCACGTACTTGCCGACCAGGCCGATGTTGACCTCGTCGGACAGCGACGCCGAGTGCGCGACGAACGTGTCCCACTCGGTCATGTCACGCGCTCCGCACTCCAGCTGCAGCCGGTCGATGACCATCTCGTCGAGCCCCTGTGCCGCGCAGGTTCTCCGGCACCTCGTAGATCGAGCGCGCGTCGAGCGCCGAGATGACCGCCTTGGGGTCGACGTCGCAGAACAGCGCGATCTTGCGGCGGATGCCGACGTCGATCGGCCGGTCGCTGCGGCAGACGATGAAGTCGGGCGTGATACCGATCGAGCGCAGCTCCTTGACCGAGTGCTGGGTCGGCTTGGTCTTCAGCTCGCTGGATGCGGCGATCCACGGCACGAGCGTCACGTGGATGTAGCAGACGTTCTCGCGACCCTTGTCCTTCTTGAGCTGGCGGATCGCCTCGAGGAACGGCAGCGACTCGATGTCGCCGACGGTGCCGCCGACCTCGGTGAGGATGACGTCGGGCTGGGTCTGCTCGGCGAGGCGGTTGATGCGGTCCTTGATCTCGTTGGTGACGTGCGGGATGACCTGCACGGTGCCGCCGAGGAAGTCGCCGCGGCGCTCCTTGCCGATGAGCGTCTGGTAGACCGAGCCGGCGGTGACGTTGCAGTCGCGGGTGAGCGACTCGTCGATGAAGCGCTCGTAGTGACCCAGGTCGAGGTCGGTCTCGGCGCCGTCATCGGTCACGAAGACCTCGCCGTGCTGGAACGGGCTCATGGTGCCGGGGTCGACGTTGAGGTACGGGTCGAGCTTCTGGATGGTGACCTTCAGCCCGCGCGACTTGAGCAGACGGCCGAGCGAAGCTGCCGTGATGCCCTTGCCCAGCGAGGAGACGACGCCTCCGGTCACGAAGATGTGCTTTGTTGCCATGTTGCTGTCCCAGCTCCTTCAGACGACGCGTGCGAACCCGACCCGTACGTGATTCTACTTCTCTGTGGTTACCACTTCGCGACTTGATTTCTCGCGCGTTCTCAGTGTCCGGTTCGCTGAGCGGCAGCCGGCCGAGCCCATCGAGCCAGCTCAGGACGCGATTCTCGTCGATGACACGGGAGAAGGAGATCTTCTCGGAGGCGACGTTGAGCGGCGAGCATCGAGCGCGACGTAGAGGGCGAGCATCCACGTCGAGGCGAGCATCTGCACCGCGACCCAGCCGAGCAGCGCGCCGGCGGCGTTGGCACCGGCGTCGCCGAGCATGGCCCGCTCGCCGAGATCGTAGCGCCAGACGGCGACGACCGGACCAAGCAGCAGGCATCAGCGCCAGCAGGCTGCCCGTGAACCCGTACGCAGACCGCCGGCAGCACCACCAGAACGATCGCGACCGCCGAGTAGACCTTGAGCGCTCGCCCCGGGCGCAGGTCGGTCAGGTTCACGAAGTTGGCCGACAGCGCGATGGCGAGCGTGGCAAGAACCCACTCGCCGGCGACGACGGGCAAGCGGCGTTTGCGCGGGCATCATCGATGCGGCGGCAAGCGTCACGGCCGCGGCAAGCAGCCCGATCCCCAGCAGCTTGAGCCCACCGGTCGTCAGCCGGCCGCGCCGGAGCGCCGCGAGGTGGCCGCGGAAGCCCGCGGTCGGCCGAGGTACCGAAGACGTCGTCGGCGAAACCCGAGCGCAAGGCGCCGAGCACGAGCACCGGCGCGGCGAGACTCGCGTGATGCCGGCTCCGCTCGGCGGGAACGACCAGTCGGACCACGTAGCGACACGAGACGACGTCGAGCAGCGCGGCCGAGAAGCTGGATGCCGATGACCCACAGCACCCACACGAGTCCGAGCCCGTACACGACGCGCCGCCCTCGGTAGTTCGTGACCGCCGACGCGCGTCGGCCGCCTCGAGCGTCGGCACGCAGCATGCGCATGCCGACCCAGGGCACCACGATCGCCCCGCACCGCGAAACGCGAGCGTGATCGCGTCGCTGACCCAGGGTGTCACTCGCCACCGCCCCCGCCCTCGATGGCGCGCCCGAAGCCGCGCGACCATCAGCCACGCGAGCGCCACGCCCACATAGAGCGCGATGAGCGCGGGTATCGACGACACCCGAGTCCTCCGAGAAGAACGCCGACCACGCCGGCGACCGTCGCGGCGGTCACCGCCTTGGCGAAGTGCGGGTTCTCGGCCAGCAGCGCCGGCCAGTCGCTGCCCGGCCGCCAACGGGCGAACACCGCGAGGCCGACGACCGCCGCCAGGATCCAGGTCAGGCCGGTCGTCGAGAGCACGCGGACGTTCGCGTCGGCCTTGCGGGCGACGATCGTCCACAGCGTCCCCAGGCCGCCCTGCTCGGCGCCGGCCAGCGCGCGGCCGAGATGCGTCTGCTCTCCCCCGACCGAACAGATCGACAGCCGAGAAGACCGCGATGACGACCACGACGAGCAGCGCGATGGCCGCGACGCGCTCGAGCCGTGACCGCCCGGCCGCTGAAGCAGCAGCCACGCGACCGCGAAGCCGGCGGTGCCCCAGATCGCCACGCCGACGTTCGCGCCGAGGAACGGGGCGGCCGCGACGCCGACGAACACCGCGCCCAGCACGCCGCGATACCCCAGCGTCGCAGCGTCTGCTCGCTGGCCGCGGCATCGGGCCACTGGTCGAGCAGCAGCGCGACGCCGATCAGCGTCGCGCCGAACGCCATCGCCGCGGCCTCGTTGCCCATGCCGTAGTAGCGTGCGCCGAGCAGCGGCGAGTAGCTGATCAGGCTCACGATCGGACAGCGGCGCGCCGACGAGCTGCTCGGCGATGAGCGTGAACGCGGTGAGCAGCGCACAGAGCCGCGACCGGAACCCGGAGCGGCAGGCGTCGCGGCCGAGCACGAACGCCGCCAGCCGCGAGCACCACGGCGGTCGTGGTGAACGCGGCGAGCGCGACTCCGGGAGACGTCGGGGTCGGGACCAGCAGGAGCGCGAGCCAGCTGGCCGCCGGAAGCGCGAGCACGAGCAGCAGGCCGGCCTTGAGCGCAGACGACCACGTGCGCACGGCGCCGATCGGATAGACGCGGAGCGAGCCACGAGACGAGCACGGTCAGGCCGAACACGGCGAGCAGTGACGCCGAGCAGCAACTGCAGCGATCGGTCGTCTTGAGGCCGTCGATCGCGATGAACGCGTCGTTGGTGCGCGTCAGACGCTCGACGCGCGCATCGACCGATGCCGGCCCGGGCTGCGTCGTCATCGGATTGCCGAGCACCTGGACCGGGCGCTCGAGCCGAGCGCGTCGAGCACTGTGGCGGTGATGTCGAGATTCGTGACGAGTCCACGCCGGTGCGTCGACGACGACGTCGCATACCCCGAGTAGCCCGGTCCCGCGATGACGAGCGGGCCCGACGCCCTGCGGTGCACCGTCGGCATCCGCGAAGAGCGCCTGGGAGGCGACGATCACGACACCGTCCGGGCCTCGGCGCGGCATCGGCCATCGCGACGACCTCGTCGAGCTGTCGTGAGCGCCTCCGCGCGCTGGCGTTCGGCGACGATCGTCGGACGACCTGCCACGAGAAGTCGCGCGCCCGTGACAGGTCGCCCGCGTCGAGCACCACGAGCGACGGGCCGTTGTGAGCGCGGACGAGCAGCGTTCACGCGATCGAGCGTCGGCCTCGAAGCGCGCAAGATCCGTCGACCTGCCGTACGGGGCGCCTGCTCGACTGCGTGAGCAGGTCGACCGACACGTCGCCGTAGGCGACGAGTCCGGACGCATCCATCGCCGCGATCGCGGCGGGACGCTGGAGGATCGGCGTCGCTCTCGGAGAAGCCGATGTCGGAGTTGCCGATGGCCGCGGTCAGGCCGCCGGCATCGCGGACCGCCTGCCCCAGCGTGCCCGAGCACGATGTCGACCGAGCCCTTGTCGTTGGCGCGCTGCGTCATCGGCAGGCCGAGATAGGCGATGCGTGCGGGGGCCATGCTCGGCCCGAAGATGCGCCGGTATGCGTCGGCCGCGGTGCCGCCCGCGATAGGTCTCGGTCGCCGTGAAGGCGGCTGGCGCGCTCCACTCGGGCAGCGCCCAAGCGCCCGCGGAGATCGCGAGCGCGCCCTCGAGCGGCGTCGCGCCCTGGCCCGGCTCACGCACGCGGCTGCGCGCGTTGACGCCGGCGAGCGCGCCCTTCTCGGCGAGTCGCCAGATCGCGGGCGTCGAGGTGGGCGAGATGTCGTCCCAGGTGAGGTACGGGCGCGAGGATGAGGGTGACCTGCCGCACGGGCGGGTCGGCGGATTCTGCAGCGACTGCGAGTGCGGGAGCGGTGACGAGGCACGCCGCTGTCAGCGCGGCGATCGTGGCGACTATCGGCCAGACTCGCTTCATTCCCGCTCCATGCGGCTGCCACGGCACGCTCGTGCCACGCTCGCCGCCTCGGCTCGACTCAGGGGGGATCCGGTGCGGGCGCGCAACGGCGCGCGTCCCGGGCAAAGGTGCCCGAGGCCAGTATAGCGAAAACGGCCTCGACGCGCCGTGCGGCATCGGCGACGACTTCGAAACGGCCCGCTTGCCGACGGGCGCGACGCGACGCGAGTGCCTCGGGTACACTGGTGCGGGCCGCTGAGACTGGCCGAAACGTCCGTGCGCGGCCCGGCTCACGCCGGGTCGCCCGACCCGGAGGCATCCGCCATCAGCAAGCCGTCCATCGCCCGCTCGACCGCGATGATGTCGACACTCACCATGCTGTCGCGCATCACAGGCTTCCTGCGCATCTGGGCCACGGCGTTCGCGCTGGGTGCGACCGGCCTCATGTCGGCGTACAGCGTCGCGAACAACATCCCCAACATGATCTTCGAGCTCGTCGCCGGCGGCATCATCTCGTCGCTGTTCATCCCGATGTTCATGGAGCTCCGCGAGAGCAAGGGCGAAGACGAGGCGTGGCGGTTCACGAGCCACGTGTTCAACCTCGCCGCTGCTCTGCCTGGGTGCGCTCGCGCTGATCGGTACGCTCTTCCCTGAACCGTTCATCTGGACGCAGACGTTTCGCATGTCGCCCGAGCAGGCGTCCGAGGTCGTGCCGGCCGCCACGTTCTTCTTCCGCTTCTTCGCCATCCAGGTCGTGCTCTACGGCGCAGGCTCGATCATCTCCGGGCTGCTGAACTCGCGACGGCAGTACTTCTGGCCCGCGATCGGCCCGGTATTCAACAACGTGGTCGCCATCGGCGCGATGCTCGCCTTCGTCGCGCTCGGCGGCAAGGTCACCGGGGCGTCGCTCACCTCCGGGCCCGGCCCCGGTCGTCCTCGCCGTGGGCACCACGCTCGCCGTCTTCGTGATGTTCGCCGTGCAGGTCCCTGCGGTGCTCAAGACCGGATGGCGGTACTCGGGCGGACTCGGGCTGCACGACCCTGCCGTGCGCCGCATGCTCGACGCTCGCCGTCCCCACCGTCATCTACGTCGTCACCAACCTCGTGGCCGTCTCGTTCCGCAACGCCTCGGCGCTCGCCGTCTCCGCGAACGGCGTCTCGGTCCTCACCTATGCCTGGGTGTTCTACCAGCTCCCCTACGGCATCCTTGCCGTCGCACTGGCCACCGCCGTCTTCACCGAGCTGTCCGACGCTGCAGGCCGCAAGGACAACGATGGCCTTCAAGGACGACGTTCGCGAGGGGCTTGCGCTCGACCGGCGTGCTCATGCTGCCGACCTCGGCGGTCATGGTGGCGCTCGCGGTGCCGCTCGTGACGCTGTACCGAGTCGGCGAGTTCACGGCCGAGGACGTCCCGCTCGTGGCGAGCGCGCTGCGGTGGTGGGCCGGTGGCCTGATCTTCTACGCGCTCACCATGTTCCTGCTGCGCGCCTTCTACTCGCTGAAGGACACGCGCACGCCCATGTGGGTCAACCTCGCGCTGACCGGCGGCGTTCAGATCGCGCTGTACTGGCTGCTCTCCACGGGCATCGGCTCGTGGCACGGCATCGGCATCAACGGCATGCCCATCGCCGACGTCACCTTCTACCTGTGCGTCTCGATCACGCTCGCTGTCCTGCTACGGCGCCGCATCGGGGGCTACGATGCGCGCGGCGTCGCCTGGACATTCGCTCGCATGACCATCGCATCGGTCATCGGCGGCGCCGTGGCTTGGGGCGTCACGCAGGTGCTCGACCCGCTCTCCGGCCGCGTGGTCGGCGCGCTCATCCAGATCGCTGCCGGCGGAGCCGCCGGGCTCGCGGTCGCATTCGGTCTCGGCCGGCTCTTCGGTGTCGCCGAGGTCGCCGATGGCGATCACGCTCGTTCGAGCGCGTCATCGGTCGCCGCTTCCCACGGAAGGTCTAGCGCGTGGACATCGCCGTCCTCATTCCCGCTCACAACGAAGCCGACGACATCGCTGCCACCGTCCGAAGCTGCGCGCTCGCATCGAAGGAGTGACGCGCGTCGTCGTGGTCGACGACGACAGCGAGGACGACACCGCGATGCTCGCCGAGCGGCCGGGGCCAAGGTCGTGCGCATGTTCGGCAACGCGGGCAAGGGCGGCGCGCTCGAGGCGGGCGCGAAGCGCATCGAGAACGCCGACATCGTGCTTCTGCTCGACGGCGACCTCGGCGACGACCGCGAGCCAGGCCGAACTGCTCCTGGCCCCGCTACTCGCAGGCGAGGCTGACATGACGATCGCGACGTTTCCGCAGCCGGCCGGGCAAGGCGGGTTTCGGGCTGGTCATGAACCTCGCCCGCTGGGGCATCGCCCGCTACGGCGGCGCGTTCGATGCGACCGCGCCCCTCTCGGGCCAGCGCGCGCTCACTCGCGAGTGTCTCGCGACGGTGCGGCCGTTCATGGCGGGATACGGCGTCGAGGTGGGACTCACGATTCGCGCGCTGCGCGCGGGGTTCCGGCTGACCGAGGTCCCGACGACGATGGCGCACGCTGCAACCGGTCGAGACGTCGCGGGCTTCGTGCACCGGGGCAAGCAGTTCGTGCACGTGGCCATCGCACTGATGCGGCTGTCTCGGCAGCCGGCGCCGGTGCGCGCAGCCGAGACCGACTGGCGCTAGCCGGCTCCTACGGCACCGCCGGGATAGGGCTTCACGGCGTTCTCGGTTCAGACCGAAGTAGCCTTGCTCTCCCCCGCTCAGGAGCGCGATGAGCGTGAAGCGTCCCGGCTGAGTTCCCGAGCGTGTCGAATGCCGAGAGCCGCCGCGCGACGGCGGCGGGCGCCACGCCGGTCGGAGCTCGTGGGTGTCTGGGCTCCGATCGCGTAGTAGCCCGCGTCCGCGTACGCGCGAGCGATGTCGAGCGCGACGCTCATCGGGCTGCTTCGCGAAGGCGGCGTGGTCACAAGGTCGGTGGCTGCGACTGACGGTTCCATTCCCGTCACCTCTGATGGCGCCGACCTTGATCAGCGCATCCGTGAGTGGCCGTGGTGTATCGGCGCGTCGTCCACTCGGCGGTCAAGCTCGCGACCACCGCAGCTTCGCACGTCGCCTGAGGTTTCGACAACCGACCGTATGACCTCGACGACCTTGTCGTTGTTCACCCCGAACTCGCGGTTGACGAGCTTGACGACGACGGGGGTTCCCCCGGCGGCCTTCACCGCCTCGACCGCAGCTGCGCCGCCTTCCTTCTCGGCGCCGCTGGTGAGGATCACGACGGAGTGACCTGCGAGGCGATCCTTCGCCCATGCGCTTGTCATCTGCTCGGAGAAGCCGCTCTGCACGCGGATCTCGGCCTTCAGACGGGTGTTCTCGCTCTTGAGCTTCTTGAAGTCCCGCTGGAGGCTCCCGACAAGCGCCTTCTGCTGCTTGGAGAAGCTGCCCTGCTGGACCACGAGGCCTCCGAGCACGAGACCGAGCGCGAGCGCCAGGAACACGGCGACGAGAGAGGCGATGTGGTATCGGATGTTGTACATCGGCGAACAGCTCCTACTGAAGGGGACGTCTACGCCCCGAACCAGGTCTGGACACGCAACACGATCAGCTCAAGGTACGAGCGGGCGAACGGCGAGATGAGCAGTACCGCGGTCACGACCGCGAGGGCTGCCAGCACGATCGGGAGCAGCTGCGTCGGGCCGATCGACGCCCGGTAGAGCTTGTTCACGCCCTTGGCGTCCACGAGCTTCGGTCCGACCTTGAGTCGCACGAGGAAGGTCGACGCCATACCCTTGCGGCCCTTGTCGAGGTACTCGACGAGGTTGGCGTGCGTGCCCACCGCGACGATGAGGTCGGCGCCTGACTCCCACGCGAGCAGGAGCGCGAGGTCCTCGCTCGTCGCGGCAAGCGGCCACGTCGAGCCTTCAAGACCGAGCGAATCGAGCCGCTCCATACCGGGCGCGCGACCGTCGGCGTACGCGTGGACGATGAGCTGCGCGCCGGCCTCTCAGGACGCTATCGCTCACGGAGTCCATGTCGCCGACGATGATGTCGGGAGTGAAGCCCGCCTCCGCGATCGCGTCGGCCCCGCCGTCGACGCCGACCAGAACCGGACGCATCTCTCGGATGTAGGGCCTGAGCGCCTGAGAGGTCGGCCTTGAAGTCGTAGCCGCGCACGACCACGAGCACGTGGCGCCCGTGCAGCGACACCTTCGTCTTGGGTACCCACATGTCGTCGGTGAGGAGCGACTGCTCGCGCTCGAGGTACTCGATCGTGTTGCGCGCGAACCGGTCGAGCTGGTCGCCGAGGCCGGCCTTGGCGGCCTCCATCTTCGCCTCGATGTCTTGGGTCGACAGCCGCGTGCCGTGGGCGATGAGCTGGCCGTCCTTGATGATGTCATCGCCGACGACCTCGACCGCATCGCCCTCGCGCAGGCGCTCGAAGACCGCTGGTCCAGCGTCGTCGATGAGCGTCACACCCGCACGCGCCAGCAGGAGCGGACCGACGTTGGGGTACGCGCCGGAGATCGACGGCGCGGCATTGACGACGACCTCGACGCCGGTCTCGATGAGCCCCTCGGCGCTCACCCGATCCATGTCGACATGGTCGATGATGGCGACGTCCTCAGGACCGAGGCGCTTGGTGAGGTCCTTGGTCCGTTTGTCGATGCGTGCGATGCCCTGGTGGCGCATTCGACTCCCGGGTCGTCGGGCACGGAATCGTGCCGCAGAAACACGCTCGCGCACGAGCGGAATACCAACAGCGAATGCTACCACACGGCGCGCCTCGGCCGACCGCGGCCGACACGTCTTCAGCGCACCTAGCCGCAGCGCGCCCGCCGAGAAGCTCGCGTGCGTGCGCCAGGCTCGCCTCGGAATCGTTGCCCGAAAGCATGCGCGCGATCTCGGCCACGCGCGTCTTCGCCCTCGACGGCAACGACCGACGTGGTGACCTCGTCGGCGTCGCGAGTGTCCTTGCCACGACCAGCTGCGCATCGGCGAAGGCCGCGACCTGTGCGAGGTGGGTGACCACGATGACCTGTCGACCGCGCGCGAGCTCCGCAAGACGGCGCCCGACCGCAGTGGCGGTCGCACCGCCGACTCCCGCGTCGATCTCGTCGAACACCAGCGTCTCGACCGTGTCGGCCTCGCCGAGAACCCCCTTGAGCGCCAGCATCACGCGCGAGAGCTCGCCTCCTGAAGCGATGCGCGCCAGCGGACGGGCAGGCTGCGATGCGCGCCGGCGCGTAGAGGAACTCGATGCGCTGAGAGCCGTCGGCCGTCCACGAGTCGAACGGCAGCACGGTGATGGAGACCTCGAAGCGCGTGCCGCCCATCGCGAGGTCGCCGACTGCCGCAGGCCAGCGCTTCGACGAACTCGGGGGCGGAGGCCTCACGAACGGCCGCAAGCGCGTCTGCCGCGTCTCGCAGCACCCGTTCGCTCGCCAGCACCGCCTCCTCGGCAGACGCTCATGGCCTCTTCGCCGGCATCGTGCACGGCAAGAGCCTCCAGCGCCTCGGCCCGCGCGGCCAAGACGTCTTCGAGCCGCGGACCGTACTTCTTCATCAGCCCGGAGAGCGCCGAAAGCCGTGAGAGCACCACATCGAGAGCCACCGGGTCGTGCTCGATGCGGTCCCGGTATGCGCGAGTCTCCGCGGAGACGTCCTCCCCCAGTGCCGACTACGTCCTTCAGCCGCGCCGCAAGCTCGTCGAGTGCCGGATCGATTCCCGCGACCTTCGCGAGGGCGGCCGACGCTTCGGCGATGCGATCCAGTGCGCCCCCATCGCCACGGAGCAGTTGCGTGGCGTCTCCGGCGGCCTCAGCGAGTCGCTCGCCATGCTGGAGCGCGGGCAGGCGCGCCTCGAGTGCGGCATCCTCGTCGAGCTGCGGATCGACTCGGCCGATCTCATCGGCGACGAATCGGAGATAGTCCGCGTTCTTTGCGGCCTCGGCGAGTCGGTTCGCGAGCGTGTCGCGCAGCGTCGACGGCGGCCCGGTAGGCCGCTCGAGCGTCGCGGTATGCGCACAGCGCGGTGGCGGCAGGCTCGCCGGCACGCCTGTCGAGATAGCCGACGTGCGTGGCCGCCGAGAGAAGCGCCTGGTGCTCGTGCTGCCCGTGGAGGTCGACGAGCGGCCCGACGCGCTCGGCCAGCGCACCGACCGTCGCCATCTCGTCATCGAGCGTGCAGCGGCTGCGGCCGTCGGCGCTGACCCTGCGCTTCGCGATCAGCTCTTCGCCGCCGGCGAGGAAGCGGCCTTCGACCGCCGCCTCCGGCGCACCCGGCGCGAACAGCGGTGGAGTCAGCTCGCTCGCCGAGAAGCAGCTTGAGAGCGCCGAGCAGCGCCGTCTTGCCCGCCCCGGTCTCACCGGTCAGCACGGTCATGCCGGGCCCGAACTCGAGCCAGGCCTCCTTGATGAGCGCGAGGTCGCGGACGTGGAGTTCTTCGAGCACGTCAGCCCCCGAAGAACTCGCCGGCGACGGTATCGTAGAAGTGCCGCCCGTCGAGCTTGACGAGCAGGACGTCGTGGCTGGCGCGCGTGACCGTCACGCGGTCGATCGTGCGGCGGCACGGAACGAGCTCGCCATCCACGATGAGGCATGCCTCGGCGCGCGACGGGTCGGGCAGCACGATCTCGATGACTTCGTGAGCTTCGGTGACGATCGGACGCGCGTTGAGGGTGTGCGCGGCCACGGGCACGACGACGAGGCCGCCAAACCCGGGCGCGACGATAGGACCCCCCGCCGACAACGCGTAGGCGGTCGATCCGGTCGCGGTGGCGACGATCATGCCGTCGGCGCGAAGCCGCGCGACCTGATGATCGTCGATGAGCAGCTCGAAGGCGACAACACGCGGAGACGCTCCGCGCGAGACGACGACCTCGTTGAGCGCCCTGTACGAGCCGACGACCCTGCCATCCATGACCACCTCGGCCTTGAGCGTGGCGCGGCGCTCGATGCTCGCCTCTCCCGCCGAGCGCCGTGCCCACCGCTTCTCGCATCGATCCCGCCGAAGCCCCCGACAGGAACCCGAGCCGCCCGAACTTCACGCCGAGAACCGGCACCTCCACCTCGCCGAGCAGGTGGACCGCCTTGAGAATCGTCCCGTCACCGCCGAGTGCCACGACGAGCACGGGTTCGCCGATGTCGGAGGGCGCTACGCCGTAGTCCGCGCAGCCCGACGCCCAACGGCGTCGTCGTTCGCAAGCACGGGCGTGAACCCCTGCCCTGCGAGCCACGTCGCAAGTTCGACCGTCGCGTTGACCGCGGCGGGGTTGAGCGTGTTCGGTACGAGCAGAACGCGCAACGGTTATCCTCCCAGCTTCTCGTGGGCGAGCGCGACGACCGCCTCAGCGGTCACGGCGGTGGCTCGCCTGAGCGAGCAGCCCACATCCAGAACTCGATGTTACCCTCCGGACCCTTGATGGGCGAGTACGTCAGCCCGCGCACGACGAGCCCGCCCTCTTCGGCGGCCTCGACGGCAGCGCGCACCACGTCCTCGTGTACCTCGGGGTCTTTCACCACGCCCCGTTTTCCCACACGGCCCTTACCGGCTTCAAACTGGGGCTTAACCAGCGCGACGAGATGCGCCTCCGGACCCAGAAGCGCGAGAAGATGCGGCAGCACCACGCGCAATGAGATGAACGACACGTCGATGACCACGAGATCGAACGGCGCGCCCAGCTCGGCGGGGTCGGCTGCGCGGATGTTGAGCCGCTCGAACACCGCTCACCCGCGGATCCGTACGAAGCGACCAAGCGAGCTGCCCGTAGCCGACGTCGACCGCGACCACGCTCGCCGCACCGCGCTGGAGCAGGCAGTCGGTGAAGCCACCGGTGGACGCACCCACGTCGATCGCCCGCATCCCGGTCACGTCGATGCCGAAGTCCTCGAGCGCGCCGAAGAGCTTCTCTCCCCCGCGCGAAACGAACCGCTGCTTCTCGGCGACTTCGATGGCGGCGTCCTCGTCGATGGCGTGCCCGGCCTTGGTCACGACCTCGCCACCCACGCGTACGTCACCCGCGAGCACGGCCGCCCTGCGCCCGCTCGCGCGAGGCGAAGAACCCGCGATCAACCAGAACGACGTCGATGCGGCGCCGCGTCACTCGTCTCCCCTTCCGAGAGCGAGCCGGACGAGCCGGCGGCCGGCACGTCCTCGAGCCTGCCGAGAACCGCCGTGCTCACGCCCTCCGGAGTCAGCCCGACGTCCGAGAGGAGCTTGCTCATGGCGCCGTGCGTGCACGAAGCAGTCGGGCACCGCGAGTCGCAGGATCGGCACCTGGAGGTCCATGTCGGCGAGCGCCTCGCACACCGCCGCGCCGAACCCACCCATGCCGGTGTTCTCCTCGATGGTCACGACGAGCCGGTGGTTGGTCGCCGCCCACGAGACGGTCTCGAAGTCGAGCGGCTTGACCCAGCGCGCGTTGACGACACTCGCCGAGACGCCCTTGGCCTCGAGCATCTGCGGCGGCTTCCTCGGCCGTGCCGACCATGCGGCCGACCGCGAGCAGCGCGACATCGCTGCCGGTGCGACGAACCTGCGCGCGGCCCGCATCCCACGTGGCGGGCGAGGCGGGCATCTCAACGCCGCTGCCGGCACCGCGCGGGTAGCGGATCGCGACCGGTCCATCGGCGACGAGCGCGGTGTGCAGCGCTTCGGCGAGCTCGGCCTCGTCGGCCGGTGCGAGCAGCATCATGTTCGGGATCGAGCGCAGGTAGGTGAGATCGAACACGCCGTGGTGCGTCGGGCCGTCCTCGCCCACGAGTCCCGCGCGGTCGAGGCAGAACACGACGTGCAGGTTCTGCAGCGCGACGTCCATGATCATCTGGTCGTAGGCCCGCTGCACGAACGTCGAGTACACCGCGACGACCGGGAGCATGCCGCCGAGCGCGAGGCCGGCGGCCATGCCGACGGCGTGCTCCTCGGCGATGCCGACGTCGTAGAAGCGCTCGGGGTAGGTCTCGGCGAAGCAGGTCGAGCCCGGTGCCGGACGGCATCGCCGCCGTGATCGCGACGATGCGGTCGTTGTCGGCCGCCTCGGCGACCAGAGCCTGCGAGAACGCCTCGGTGAAGCTGATGGGCGCACCGGGCTTGCTGTGCGCCTTGCCCGTCTCGATCGAGAACGGCGCGATGCCGTGGAACGCGTCCGGCGAATCCTCGGCGTGCACGTAGCCGGCGCCCTTGCGCGTCACCGCGTGGATGATGACCGGGCCGTCGGAGGTCTTGGCTCGCTCGACCGCTTCCTGCACCTGCGCGATGTCGTGGCCGTCGATGGGGCCGACGTACTTCAGCCCGAGCTCCTCGAAGAGCATGCCCGGCACGACCAGCTGCTTGAACGAGCCCTTCACGGCCTCGCCGAACTCGACCATCGACGCGCCCCACGTTGGTGGTCGCGAGCTTGGTCTCGACGCCGTCGCGCAGCCGGTTGTAGCGGGGGTCCAGACGCACACGGGCCAGATAGCTCGCCAGCGCGCCGACGTTCTCGGAGATCGACATCTCGTTGTCGTTGAGCACGATCACCAGCGGCGTGCCGAGATGCCCGATGTGGTTGAGCGCCTCGAACGCCATCCCGCCCGTCATCGACCCGTCGCCGATGACGACGACGCACCGTCTCGTCGCTCGCCCTGCGCCTCGCGCGCACGAGCGAGCCCGAGTGCGACCGACAGCGAGTCCGACGCGTGACCGGTGTCGAAGGAGTCGTACGGGCTCTCGCTGCGCTTGGGGAAGCCGCACACGCCGCCGTACTGCCGCAGCGTCGAGAAGCGCTCGAGACGTCCGGTGAGGAGCTTGTGGACGTAGGACTGGTGCCCGACGTCGAAGATGATGCGGTCGCGAGGGCAGTCGAGCGCGCGGTGGATGCCGAGCGTCAGCTCGACCGCGCCGAGGTTGGGTGCCAAGTGACCGCCCGTCTTCGAGACCGTGGTCACGAGTTCGGTGCGGATCTCGTCGGCCAGCTGCGCGAGCTCGGCCTGCGTCAGGCCCTTGATGTCGCACGGCGCTTGTATGGAGTCGAGAATTCGTTCGGGCACGAGCCCCATCTCTTCCGTCAGTCACGCATCGAGTCCGGTGCGGATTGCATGAACCATGTCGAGCATACTGCGCCCACAGGCTGCGGGACAACGCGGAACGTACCCGCGAACAGCGGTTTGCTACGCCTCGTCGTCGGGCGCATCGGACGCGTCGTCGCGACAACGCCGTCGCACTTCGGGCGCCTCGCGCGCGCGTCGTCCGGCATCGTCTCCTCGTCGCCTGCATCGGCGTCGGCGCGCCCGTCGTCGACAGTCCGTGTCGCGCCGCCGTCCTCCGCCCTCGGCCGGTTCACCCACGCCGCCGACCGTCCAGTCGGCGTGGTCGATCAGCTCGGTGCACGCGTTGGCGAGCCGCACGCCCTCTTCGAGCAGGTCGAGGCTCTTCTCCAGCGACGTGTCCTTCTTGCGGACCTGGGTCACGATCTCCTCGAGCCGCACTCGCGCGGTCGAGAAGCTGTACGACTCGTCACTCATCGGCTGGTTCCTTCTCATCTTCGGCCGCATGCCTCTCGGCGATCTTGCCGAGAACCCCGTTCACGAACTTCGAGGAGTCCTCGCCGCCGAATACCTTGGCGAGTTCGACCGCCTCGTTGATGGCGACACTCGGCGGCACGTCGTCGACGAAGAGCACCTCGTACGTCGCGAGCCGCAGAATGTTGCGGTCCACGAGCGGCATGCGCGACACAGACCAGTTCTCCGAGACCGTCCCGATGCGTCTCGTCGATCTCGGGCAGATGCTCCTCGACGCCGGTGACGAGCTGCCGGCAGAAGTCGTCGGGCTCGCCGTCCTCGACCGAGTATGCCTTCGTGCCGAGAATCACCGCCACGCTCTCGCCGGTGATGTCGCGCTGGTAGAGAATCTGCATCGCCAGACGGCGCGCCCTGCTGCGTTCGAGCATCGGCGTCCTACTCGGCGAAGACGATGCCATCGACGTAGACATCGACCGCGGCGACGTTCACGCCGACCTGGCTCGACACTGCGTCGGCGACAGCCGCCTGCACGTTGTTGGCGACGTCCTTGAGCTTGTGGCCGTAGAGGACCTGAAGGTGGATCGTGGCGCTCAGAGCGCCATCCTCGGCGACGCAGACGTCGACCGCGCGTGAGGCAGCCCTTGGTCAGGGCACCCTTCTGCACGAGGCCCGCGAGGCCGGAGCGCCCACGGCGGCAACGCCTTCGACGCCCTCGGCGGCAAAGGTCACGATGGTGTCGAGCACTCCGGGCGCTACGCCCAGACCCTCGAGGCGAAGTTCGTCAGACATACGTGTCGCTCTCCTCCGCGGCGCAGGACTTAGAACGCCGCTCATCTCGGTCTCGACGAAGTCAGTATAGACGTCGCCACTCTGGAACGTCGCATTCTCGACGACCGCCTGGTGGAACGGGATCGTGGTCGGGATGCCGATCACGATGAACTCGTCGAGCGCACGGCGTGCTCGGGCGACGGCCTCGTCGCGTGTCTCGCCCCACACGATGAGCTTTCCGAGCAGCGAATCGTAGTTCGGCGGCACCGAGTAGCCGGAGTACACGTGGGTGTCGATGCGCACGCCGAAGCCGCCCGGCGGGTTGAACACCGAGATGGTGCCGGGGTGCGGACGGAAGTTGTGCGCCGGGTCCTCGGCGTTGATGCGGAACTCGATCGCGTGGCCGCGGCACTCGATCTTGTCCTGCGTCGTGTGGCGCATCGGCTCACCGGAAGCGATGCGGATCTGCTCCTTGATGATGTCGACGCCGGTGATCTGCTCGGAGATGGGGTGCTCGACCTGGACGCGGGTGTTCATCTCCATGAAGTAGAACTTGCCGTCGGTGTCGAGCAGGAACTCGACGGTGCCGGCGTTGACGTAGTCGACGGCACGAACCGCCTTCATGGCGGCCTCGCCCATCGCGGCACGCAGCTCCGGCGTCATCGCGGGGCTGGGGGCCTCCTCGACGAGCTTCTGGTGGCGGCGCTGGATCGAGCAGTCGCGCTCGAAGAGGTGCACCGCGTTGCCGTGCGTGTCGGCGAGCACCTGCATCTCGACGTGGCGCGGGCGCAGCAGGTACTTCTCGATGTAGACGGTGTCGTTGCCGAACGCCGCAGCGGCCTCGGTCTTGGCGGCCGTGAGGTTGGCGTGCAGCTCGTCGGCGGACTTGGCGACGCGCATGCCCTTGCCGCCACCACCCGCGCTCGCCTTGATGAGCACCGGGAAGCCGACCTGCTCGGCGAAGCGCAGCGCCTCCTCGTAGCTCTCGACGGCACCGTCGGAGCCAGGAACGGTGGGCACGCCGGCAGCCATCATCGTCTCTCGAGCGACCGACTTGTCGCCCATGCGGTCGATCGCGTCAGGCGACGGGCCGATGAAGACGAGACCGGAGTCAGCACAGGCGCGAGCGAACGCGGAGTTCTCAGCGAGGAAGCCGTAGCCGGGGTGAATCGCCTGCGCGCCGGTCTGCAGCGCGGCCGAGATGATGTTGGGCATGCTCAGGTACGACAGCGCCGAGGCGGCCGGTCCGATGCAGACGGCGTGGTCGGCCATGCGCGCGTGAAGCGAGTCGCGGTCGGCCTCCGAGTAGACGGCGACGGTCTCGACGCCCATCTCCTTGGCAGCGCGGATGACGCGCAGTGCGACTTCGCCACGGTTGGCGATGAGGATGCGATCGAACAAGGATGACCTCCGGAGGTCGGCTTAGGCGGGCTCGTAGTAGAAGAGCACGGTGCCGTACTCGACAGCGTCGCCGTTCTTGACGGCGATCTCGCGCACGACGCCCGCTTCCTCGGCGACGATCTCGTTCATGAGCTTCATGGCCTCGAGGATGCACAGCGTCGCGCCCTCGGCGAACGTGTCGCCCACGGCCACGAACGCCGCAGAACCGGGCGATGCCGCCTCGTAGAAGGTGCCGACCATCGGCGCGGTGACCGTCTTCCAGGTCGCGGGCCGCTCGCCGGCAGCCGGGGCCGCCGGGGCGGCAGGCGCAGCGTCGGCTGCCGGAGCAGCGGTGGCGGCCGCCGCCACAGGTGCGGCTGATGCGAAGCCGCCCTTGCGCACGGAGACCTCGAGTCTCGCCCTCTTCGATGACGATCTCGGAGATGTCTGAGGCCTCGACGATCTTGATGAGCTCGCGAATCTGGTTGACGTCCACGGAATCGTCCTCCTTGACGGTGTGCAGCTCTTCACTCATGAGGAAGACGGCCTTCTCGGCGCCTTCCTGGTGGGCGGTCAGGTAGGTACGGGCCTCGTTCGGGAAGAGGGCGTACATGAGCACGTCCTCCTCGCTCTTGGCCAAGTCGCCGATCTCGGCTTCGACCTCGGCGTAGGTCGTGGTGACGAGCGAGCCGGGCCGGATGTCGGCGCCCAGCGGCTCGGTCGTCGCCGAGGACCTTGGCGACGATGTCCTTGTCCATCGGGCCCGGCGCCTTGCCGTAGTAGCCGCGGATGTAGTCCTTCATCTCCTCGGGCACGATCGTTCCAGCGCTTGCCGGTCAGGACGTTGATGACCGCCTGCGTGCCGACGATCTGCGAGAGCGGCGTGACGAGCGGCGGATAGCCGACCTCGGCGCGCACCTTGGGAATCTCGGCGAGCACGTCGGGCAGCCGGTCCTTGGCCTTCTGGACCTCGAGCTGGCTGACGAGGTTGCTCATCATGCCGCCGGGAACCTGGTGGCTGAAGACCTCCATCGACAGCAGCGTCGTGATGCCGCGCTTGAGGTTCTTCTTCTTGCGGACGTCCTCCCAGTACTCGGCGATCTCGAAGAGCAGGTCGAGGTCGAGGCCGGTGTCGTAGGGCGACTCCATGAGCGCAGCGACGATCGTCTCGACCGCCGGCTGGCTGTTGCCGAAGGCGAGCGCGACGACCGCGGTGTCGACGATGTCGGCGCCCGCCTCGGCGGCCTTGACGTAGTTCATGGGCGCCATACCGCCGATGTAGTGGCAGTGCACGTGAACCGGCAGGCCGATCTCGTTCTTGAGCGCGCGGACCATCTTCTCGGTGCGGAACGGCGTGAGCATGCCGGCCATGTCCTTGATGCAGATGGTGTCGGCGCCGATCTCCTTGAGCTGCTGCGCGTACTCGAGGTAGGCGTCGAGCGTGTGCACCGGGCTCACCGTGTAGGAGATGGCGCCCTCGAACAGCCCGCCGCACTCCTTGACGGCCTCGGCGGACGTCGACGACGTTGCGGATGTCGTTGAGCGCGTCGAAGACGCGGAAGACGTCGATGCCGTTGCGCTTGCTCGCGTGGACGAACCGGGTGACGATCTCATCGGAGTAGTGGTGGTAGCCGACGAGGTTCTGTCCGCGAAGCAGCATCTGCAGCGGCGTGCGCGGACAGTGCTGCTTGATGGTGCGCAGCCGCTCCCACGGGTTCTCGTCCATGAAGCGCAGGCACGAGTCGAACGTCGCGCCGCCCCAGACCTCGAGCGACCAGTAGCCGACGGAGTCCATCTTGGGCAGGATCGGCAGCATGTCGCCGACCTCCATGCGCGTCGCCCACAGCGACTGGTGCGCGTCGCGCAGCGTCGTGTCGGTGATACGGACCGGTCGCATCGCCCCTCCTTGCGGGTGCAGTCAACGAGCACCGGCGCGAGACTCCAGGAACGAGGCGCGCCGGTCGGGTCACGTGTAGAACGATAAGTATATACGAGGCGCGGGCAGGCGGCACTCGGAACGAGAGAAGCCCGACCAGCTGGCCGGGCTTCTCGCGAAAGTCAGTCTGTGCTCCGCAGCTAGACGCGCGTGATGTAGCGTCCGTCGCGCGTGTCGATCCGAAGCTTCTCGCCGTTGTTGATGAACATCGGGACCTGCACCACCGCGCCGGTCTCGAGCGTGGCGGGCTTCGTGCCGCCCTGGACGGTGTCGCCCTTGAAGCCCGGGTCGGTCTCGATGACCTCGAGCTCGACGAACATCGGCGGCTCGACGCCGAGGTACTCGCCGTCGGCGGTCATGACCTCGACCTCGTCGTTCTCCTTGAGCCACTTGGCAGACTCGCCGACGAAGTCCTGCGCCGAGCTCGATCTGCTCGTAGGACGTGTTGTCCATGAAGTAGTAGGTGTCGCCGTCGTTGTAGAGATACTGCATCTTCTGGTTCTGGAGATGCACGTCGTCGAACTTCTCGCCCGCACGGAACGTGTACTCGACCACGCGGCCGGACTGCAGCTCCTTGAGCTTGGTGCGCACGAACGCACCGCCCTTGCCGGGCTTGACGTGCTGGAAGTCGATGATCAACCAGCGCTTGCTGTCGTGGACGATGCACATACCGGTCTTGAACTGGGCAGTAGTGACTGGCACAGCCGTTCTCCTTCTCCACAGTCGCGCCTCGGCCTCGAGGCGGCGGCTACAACTCGATGAGTTCCTTGGTCGAGCGGGTGAGCACGCGTGCCCCTGCCTCCTCGACCACCACTAAGTCCTCGATTCTAACACCGCCGAACCCGGGGACATAGATGCCCGGCTCGATGGTCACCACGTTGCCGATCGCGAGCTCCGGCTCGCTGCGCGCACCGAGTCCGGGCAGCTCGTGCACCTCGAGCCCGACCCCGTGGCCGAGTCCGTGCCTGAAGTGCTCGCCGAAGCCGCGCGCCTCGATGACCGCGCGCGCAGCAGCATCGACCTCCTTGCCCGGCAGTCCCGGCCGACCGCCTCGATGCCGGCGAGGTTCGCGGCCAGCACCGTCTCGTAGATCTCGCGGTGCCGCGTCGCTCGCCGTGCCGATCGACCACCGTCCGCGTCATGTCCGAGCAGTAGCCGCCGACCCGCGCACCGAAGTCCATCTTCAGGAAGTCGCCCCGCTGCACCTGCCTCGAGCCCGGGTGCGCGTGCGGACGCGCCGAGTTCGGACCGCTCGCGACGATCGGAGCGAACGCGACGCCCTCCGAGCCGTGCGTCGCATGTAGAACTCCAGCTCGAGCGCGATCTGCGTCTCAGTCATGCCCTGGCGAGATGAACCCGAGGATGTGGTCGAAGCCGTCGTCGGTGATCGCCTGCGCCGAGACGATCCGAGCGATCTCCGCGGCGTCCTTGACGGCCCGAAGTCCCTCGACCCAGTCCGTCGATCGGCACGATCTCTCCCGAGAACCCCGAGCGCGCCTTCTCGACGACGCCGTAGGGCGCTGACGACTCGACCGCCACGCGCGAGTCACGTCGGCCTCGACCGCCAGCGCCAGTGCCGCGACCCAGGGGTCGCCCTCGCACACGATCACCCGCCACGGCGTGCCGCTCGCAGCGAGCTCGGCCGACTCCCGGTAGCGGCTGTCGGTGAGCACGACCGCGTCGGACGGCGTGACGTAGCAGCAGCGAGTACGGCTCGTCGTCCCAGACGTCATCGAAGGCGCTCAGGTACGTCACGTTGGCGACGTCGCGGACGACCAGGCGTCGCACGCCGCGTCCGGCCAGCTGCGCGCGAATCGCTGCGAGTCTCAGGTTCGTGGCACTCAAATCAGAATCCCTCCGAGGGTACGTGCCTCGAAGGGATTCTACGCCTTGGCTCACAGTCGGGCTCCTAGTACTCGGCCCACGTGCTCACTCCGAGGTTCTTGCCGGGGAGCTTCGGGTACAGGGGCGGCGGGTTGGCCGCAAGCACCGGGTCCTTGTCGAAGTTGCGGACGTTGTAGCCCGTCGAGAAACCGAGCATCCGCTTCATCGCGCGCGCGCCCTTGATGGTGACCGAGTCCTTGAGCGGCGGCACGTAGTTGCTGCTCTTCCAGACCCACGTGCCGGTCGGGGCGGAGTGTTCGAGGTCTTCGTCCACGTCCACTTCTGCGGATGTCAGCCCGCCGGAGGTCGTCGGGGTTCCGTCACGGACCGACGCCACCCGTCTGAGACAGCAGCGCGGCCTGCACGATCTGGTTCGTCGGGCATCGATCTCGTACCAGTACGGGAAGAGGATGTCGCCTCGCGCCACGAGCCCGCAGGTGGCGGTCGAGCCCGCGACGGTCGGCACCAGGTTGCCCGGGCACAGACGCTCTTGCTCGTCGCAATGGTGACCTTCGGCCGAGTAGTTGCCCGTGACCCACACGTTGTCGTCGAAGAAGAATACGCCGTCGGACGGGATGGCCGCCGTGCCGACCAGAGTACCTGCGTGAGCGTGCCGTACGGCGTCAGTCGTCGTCGCGATCGACGGCTTGGTGGACGACGTCCGTGACCTTGTAGATCGTCGCCTGGGGCCCGTTGAGGACGACGTTGTAGCCCTGGGCGCCGGACAGCGGGTAGTACGCACCGGCCGCCTGGGCCGTGACCTTCATCGTGGCGAGGTCATTCGTCAGCTGCGCGAAGTTGACCGTCGGCTGGTCGTTCCAAGCGCCGCCCGGATAGTTGACTGCCTTCGAGACGTGCTCCACGTGCATGTCTTGCCTGGGCCGGCCGTCGCCTTGCCCGTGACGACTCCGGAGTTGCTGATGCCACCGTTGCAGTGGATGTCGCCGTAGAACGTCGCGCCGGCACCGATGCTGTACGGACCCTCGTCGACCAAGACGATGAACTTGTTCCAGCCCGGGAAGGTGACAGTCGCCTTGACTGTCCGCGAGTAGCCGTCCTTGAGCGTCCCGACCGAAGTGAGCTGCAGCGTCCCGGACGGCGTCAGGCTGGGTGTGACCGTGTAGTGCCCCATCATCCATCTGCACGGGTCCGAGGACCCCGTGCGTCTGGTAGAAGTCGTACTTCTGGCTCAACTGATACATGTACTGGTTGATGCCCGCATCGGCGATGTGCATCGCCTGATTGCGCTTGGTGACCGATTCGGTCCGGCTCCCGCGATACTCGACCAGCATGAGCACGGTCGTCGCGAGTATGAACAGGATCGCGGACATGAGCATCACGATCGCGAGCGCCATGCCCGAGTCGCTGGCCAGCATGCGCCTGAGCCGATTGGCTGCAGCTCTTCTCGTCCATCTCTCTACTCCACTTCATTGTCCACCGTCCGCATCCGCACGAGCGCCCGCGTGGTCACCGTGACGGTCTTCGAGCCCGACGTGCCGGGAACGTTCAGCAGTGATTCCGACCATGGCGATCTTCGGGCGTCGTGTTGTATGGGTCCGCGCTCGTGGGCACCTTGACGAAGCCAGTGCTCTGTCCGTGCCGCACAGCACGGTGGTCGGATCGCACGTTCGGTGTGATAGCAGAAGATCGGGTTGTGCAGACGTGCCGAGCTTCTTGACGAGGATCGTCGGCGCAGCGTACGCGCCGAACGTGAACGGCGCCTGCGTGTTGGTGCGGGCGCGACCGTGCGCTTCAGCGACCCGCCCTCGACGTAGTAGCGGACCAGCTCAGGAACCTGATCGTCGTTCAGGTCGCTCATGAAGATCGCTTCGTTCGCGTTCGCAAGCTTGAACACGCCGCCGACCGGGTTCTCATCAGGTGTGCGGTCGACCTGCGTCTGCCGGAACTCACGAGTCATCTTGTCGATCGCCGACTGCGCGTCATCCGTGGCACTGCTGCGCGCCATGGCGATATCGTTCATGGACTGCGCGGCAGTGAACATGAAGTACGACGCCGCGATGATGACAGAGATCAGCACGGTCACGACGAGGAGCTCTGTGAGGGTCATACCGCTATCGTCTCGGATTGAAGGCATGGCTGTCCTAGTTGCTGCTCGTGATGTTGACGGACGTGGTGTTGCCGGACGTGATGACGACCTGACACCGGTACGTGCGCCGGACGAGCCGTACGGGGTTCGCCTGCTGACCCAGTACGTCCCTGCCGGAAGGCTGAACGACGCAGTCGGGCTGCCGCTCGTGACGACCTTCGACGCGATGGATGTTCCGTTGGCCACGTTGCTCGCGTAGACGTAGATGGTCTTCGATGAGGTGAGGCTCGACGTGTACGTGGCCAGCAAGGTGCCGTTCACCGGCGCCGAGGACAACGTGATCGTCACCGCGCCCTGCGTGTACTGGCTCAGCGTCACCGTGCCGGTGTTCGAGCGTCCAGCCGCTCTTCGCGGCGGTCACCGTGTACGTCTTGCTGGTGCCGATCGCGCCCATGTCGTTGCTCGTCGCCTGGCCACTTGCATCGGTGACCGATGCGAACGTGACGCCGCTTGGGCCTGTCGCAGACAGCGTCACGCCGGGAATCGGATTGTTGCTGGCGTCCCGAACCGTGACCTTGATGGTCGTCGGCGGTTGCGGCGTCAGTGCCAGCGTGATGGTCCCCTGTGAGAACTGGTCCATCGTGACCGAACCACCGGCCGGTGACGTAGCCGGCCTTCGTGGCCGTGACGGAGTACGTCTTGCCGGTACCGATTGCGCCCATGTCGTTGCTGGTTGCCACGCCGTTGGCGTCGGTGACCGAGGCGAACGTGACAGCGCTCGGACCCGTCGCGGTCACGGTCGCACCCGGAACCGGGTTGTTGCTCGCATCGAGCACGGTGACCTTGAGGGTGGTCCTCTGGTCCATCCTGAGTGCGCTCGTGTACGAGCCGCCTCCGGCGATCACGGCCAGGTCGGGCGGCGAGGCCTGAACAGCGTAGCCGCTCAGTACGCCGGTGACGTGTATGGTTGCCTTTGCGCAGCAGAGGGAAGACCACGTTGCCGTTAGCATCGGATACGAGGGTGCCTCCTGCAGCGGTCGGACAACTCCAGTTGGCGTATCCCAGGGGGCCCTTGATCGTCACTGCCACGCCAGGAAGGTCGTTGCCATTCTGGTCGACGACGTGGATTGTGCCACTGCTGGCGCGCTCCCCCTGAACGGTCGCCGAGAGAGTCTCCTTGTTGTTGATGACGGCGGCCGCGACAGGGCTCATGTCGAGGTAGTGCGTTCGAGCAGGTGCCCGTGATGATGATGGATCCGGTCGCGACCCGCTTCCACCTGGCGTAGCCATCGGAGCCGGTCGTCTTCGAAGCCGAAAACCCTCCCGCGGGCTTGATGGTGATTACCGCTCCGGCGACGGGGTCGCTCGTATCGGAGTCTTGGACCAGGATCTCCACGGCGCCCGCGTTCGTGACCGCCGGCGCGCCGGCGATGTTCGACTCGACCGTCACGCTCCCGGGCCGGGGCGTCGTCCACGAGACGGTGATGCGGATGTCCTTCGAGGCGCCCAAGGAGGGGTCGGTGACGTCCTCCGAGTAGTCGACCTCGGTCTCAACTACGTAAGTGCGAGTTGCCAGCGGGCGTGGACAACGACGACCGTCTCGGGAGTGATGATGGTCGCCGATCGGGTAGTTGTTGGTGGTCCCGAGTTTGTCGTAGTCCATGTTGCGAGCCTGCTCCATGCGCTGGTTGGCAAGCTCAAGGCCCATCTGGTGCTTGGCGTCGGATGCGTTGGACGTACTCGCGTAGGCCAGCACGCCCATGATGCCCGTGGAAACCACGAAAAGAATCGCCGCAGCGACCACCAGCTCGACTACGGTGAATCCCGAATCACTTCGCACCAACCGCTTCAGCCCGACCATCGTGCCACTCCCTATGCCGCCTCTGGTCCTCGGCGCATGTCGCGCCGGTTTCATTCTCTACCGTTCGCCATCTGGGTCAGCCGCACGCCGCCACGGCCGCGCGCAGACCCAGTAGGTATGAGTCTCGCTCCAAATCCGCTGATCTGGCCGACACACGCGGGCGCGATGACGCTCTCGTGCCGGAAGCTCTCCCGTGCCGCGATGTTCGAGAGATGCACCTCGACGACCGGCAAGCCGATCGCGGCAACAGCGTCACGCAGCGCGTACGAATAGTGCGTACAGGCCCCCGGATTGAAGACCACCGCGTCGTACGTACCCTGTGCCGCATGCAGCACGTCGATCAGCTCACCTTCGTGGTTACTCTGCTCGAACACGACCTCCACACCCAACTCGCTTGCCAACGCACCCGTCTCTTCCGCGATCGCTGCCAGACCGACAGATCCGTACACAGCCGGTTCGCGACTGCCAAGGAGATTGAGATTGGGCCCGTTGAGCACCAGAATCCGCCTCATTGGGCATCCCTGGCTCTTTGAATCAGCCCAAGCCTTGACATGCTCTCCGATCATCGCGTCGGCGACCGGCTCGCACCTCCACACACCAGCAGCGTCGAGCAAGACGAATCGCACACTCCCACCTCGCGCCTTCTTGTCCGAGTGCATTGCCTCATGGAGCGCACGCGGTTCAAGCCATGTCTCCAAAGCCGGCAACCCCAGTGCGTCCAGCAGCCTATCCTGTCTCCCTACCAGCTCCATGCTCGCGGAGCCTGCCTCAACCGAGAGTCTGGCAGCGAATCGCATGCCTTCAGCAACGGCAACTCCGTGGGAAATGGACCCGTATCCAGAGACCTTTTCAAGCGCATGACCGAACGTGTGACCATAGTTCAGGCACTCGCGTGGTCCTGCTTCTGTCTCATCGGCAGTTACTACCCTCGACTTGAACCCGACGGACCGCTTGATCGCCTCATTTACGGCAGCCTCATCTCGCGCAACGAGCGCCGCCGCGTTCTCTTCCATCCAGCCGAAGAACTCTTCACCGTCTACAACTGCGCTTTTGGCGATTTCGGCCAACCCGCTGGCCCATTCCGGCGCAGGAAGCAGGCTGCAGCGTCGATGTGTCGGCGATCACAAGCAAAGGCTGCTTGAACGCTCCAGCCAGGTTCTTGCCCGCCCGAAGGTCGACACCGGTCTTGCCGCCGACCGACGAGTCGACCTGCGCAAGGAGCGTCGTCGGCACCTGGACGAAGCTGATTCCCCGCAGGTAGGTCGCGGCCACGAACCCGGCGAGATCACCGATGACGCCGCCCCCGAGCGCGAGCACCAGGTCGTCGCGATCGAGCCTGAGTTCGGCAAGCGCCTCGAGCACCTCACCCGCCACTGCCCAGCTCTTCGACGACTCGCCTGCCGCGACCGAGAGCGGGTGCACGTCGATGCCCGCCTCGATCAGCTTGCGCTCGACTGTAAGGCCGAACAGGTCGCCCACGTTGTTGTCGGTGATGATCGCGACGTTGCGCGCGCCAGGCGCGACAAGGCGAACAAGCTCGCCCACGTCCGTGAGCAGCTCGGGGCCGATCAGCACCTCGTAGGCCGCACTGGTCGCGTTGACCTTGACGACGGCAGGCTTCATCGCGCGGCTCCTCTTCCTGATGAGATCGGCGATCTGCTCGGCCAGGAACACGGGGGTTTGACCGACCGTGTCGACCTCGATGTCCGCGAATTCAGCGTAGAGCGCAGTGCGCTCCGCGAGGAGCTCGCTTGGCGTCTTCGGGCTCCATGAGCAGCGGACGAGACGAGCGGTCGCGAATTCGCTCAAACGTCGTCAGCCACCGTCGTACGCAGATAGACGACCGTACCGAGCTCCCGCAGCACGAGCACCGGTCTCGGCGACGGTCACGATGCCGCCGCCGCAGGCGACCACGGAGTCGGGTTCTGCAGCGAGCGCCTCGAGCGCCTCGCGCTCCAGCGCGCGAAAGTGCGACTCGCCGTCCGCGTCGAAGATGTCGGCAATCGACTTGCCCTGCTCGGCCTCGATGCGATCGTCAAGATCGATGAAGGGCAGGTCGAGCCTCGTCGCAAGCCTTGGCCCGACCGTGGACTTGCCGGCACCCATGAAGCCTATGAGAAACACGTGGCTCATCGCGAGATCCTGGCCAGGTATGCTTCCTTCGCCGCAACGATGTCACCGAGACAATCGCTGCCGAACTTCTCCATGTAGACCTGCGCAAGCACCATGGCGACCTCGGCCTCTCCGACCACACCCGCTGCGGGGACGGCGCACACGTCGCTGCGCTCCTTGCTGGCGTCGATCGGTTCGAGGGTGTCGAGATCAACGCTCGGCAACGGGCGCATCAGCGTGGGAATCGGCTTCATCGCGGCACGAACGACCAGCGGCTCTCCGTTGGTCATTCCGCCCTCCAGCCCACCTGCGTGATTGGTCGGGCGGGTGAAACCCAGCTCGGCCTCGAAGTGGATGGTCGTCGTGCACGCCGCTTCCCGGCCGACCGGCAGCAGCGAAGCCATCGCCGATCTCGAAGCCCTTGATCGCCGGGATCGAGACCACCGCCGCCGCAAGGCGAGCATCGAGCCTGCGATCGGCCTCGGCGTAGGTACCAAGCCCGGGGACGAGACCCGTCGCCGTGACCACGAACACCCCGCCGAGCGACTCGCCGTCAGCGCGGGCGTTGTCGATGAGCTGCTTCATCGCCTCGGTCGCCTCAGCATCGGGGCAACGAACGACACTCGCTTCGACGACGGCAGGATCCACAGCCGCAGGGTCTGACACTGGCGCCATCGCGACGGAGCCGATCGACTCGACGTACGACGAGACCACGACGCCAAGCGCGCGTCAGGAGCGCCTTGGCGACGCCGCCCGCTGCCACGCGCGATGCCGTCTCGCGGGCACTGGCACGCTCAAGAATGTCCCGCGTGTCATCCGAGCCCGTCTTCATCACGCCCGCGAGGTCCGCGTGACCGGGCCGAGGCGCGGTCTCGCGAATCCCGTCGGGCCGATCGCCCGCAACGGCCATCACGTCGAGCCAGTTCTCGAAGTCCCGGTTGGCGATGGTCAGAGCGACAGGGCTCCCGATGGTCTTGCCGAACCGACGCCCGAGAGGATGGTCGCGCGATCCGTCTCGATACGCTGGCGTCCGCCTCGGCCGTACCCGCCTTGACGGCGCGCAAGATCGCGGTCGATGTCCTCGGCGTGTAGAGGTATCCCCGCCGGAACGCCGCTGACAATGGTCGTCAATGCACGCCCGTGGGATTCGCCTGCGGTCTGGTAGCGCATGATCCGGGCCTTTCAGGTGGTCGGGGTGGTCGGAGCTCAGCCGGTTCTGGCCAGCGAGGTCTGCTCGGCCACGAGGCCGGACGCGCTACTTGTCGTAGACGACACCGCCGTTGCTGTAGCCCTGGCCGACCGTGAGGGTCACTTGGCTGTCGCCGTAGAGCATCACGACAGAGTCCGAATTGATGGTGACGACCTCCCACGGCGAGTCGCCGACCTGGTCGCCTTCGCCGACCACGTACTGCGCGCCGTTCCAGATGAACGTCGCCAAGGGCTCGCCGTTCTCCGTGCTGATGGACGTCAGCACGAGCGTGTCAGCGTGGAACGTTTGGCGTCTCCGAAGTGGTGCTCGAGCTGCCAGAATCGGCGCTCGTCTCGTCCGGGATCGGTGGGCATTGTGACGGTAGGAGCAAAGACGTTCCGGAACGTGAACGTCTCATCGAGCATCTGCTCGGGCGGAGACGTCGGAACCGCCGTCTCGGTCGCGGGCGCCGAGCCGCCGGCCGGTGCAGGCGGGTATCGTCGTCTCATCACTCGGGCTGAGCAAGAAGAAGAACGCGAGCGCCCCGACCGCGACAAGCACGGCAAACAGGATGATTCCGCCCACGACGAGCTTGCCCGTCGACGACGAGAGGAACGTCACGATCGGAGACGCGGCCTTGGGTTCAGGTGACGGCGAAACAGGCGGTTCGCCACTCGGATTGTCTACCATGCGTCCCCCTCCCTACTGTGCCGGAGCTGTTGAAGTCGGTGCCGCAGACGCAGGCGCGCCTGCTGTCGGAATCAGATACGCCTGCATGTTGATCTTTGTGTCCACCGCGTAGGTCGGCAGCTTGGCGTCACGGCGCGTGAGTTCACCGTTGCTGTCCAACGACCGAGACGTTGACCGAGTTCAGTCGCAATCCTCTGTCTAGCTTGGGCAGCGACTGCAGGTAGTCGACCGTGTCGGCCCAGCTGCCCAGGATCTCGACGGAGACCGGAACCGCCGTGTAGGTGTCCAGCGGCACGACGTCGCGCCGGCTGTGACCGCAACCAACTGGACGCCACTCGCGAACGCGACGTCCTGCAGCTCGATGATGAGCGACGGCAGGTCGGGGGTGTCGGGAACCTGGTTCATGAGCCGCAACCACTTGGCGTTCGTCTCGATCGCGCGGTCCTTGAATCCCCTGCGCTCGTCGAGCTGGAGCTTTGCCGCGTCGGCCTGAGCTTGCGCTTCGACCACTTGGGCATTCAATGCGCTCAGCTGCCGGAACTGCGGGTAGAGCAGCAGCGCGATGAGCGCGATGACGAGCAGTGCAGCGCCCGCGATGGTGAAGATGAGTCGGTCACGAGGTGAGATCTTCATCTAGTCCCCCGACCCCCCCGACGTCGCGGGCGCAGCGGGCTGCGGCGACGCCGCCTGTGCGGACGGCGTTGAGCTCGCGATCTTGGCCGAAGTCGTGAACGAGCACGACAGGCGTAGTCGGAGGTGATCGTCACTCGGACATCCCACGCGTTCCACACGCCGTTCGTCGCGTTCGACAGCCACACGTCGTTGATGTCACGCAGCTCGTTGAGACGCACCAGCGTCTTGGCGATGGACTTGTATGCGACGTTCATGCTCTGAGTGGCCGGCCGCGGGGTGTTTCCGTGGAACGAGACGCCGTTCTCCTCATCCAGAGTCATCGAATCGAGCCAGACCTCATCCGGAAGCACCAGCGAGATCTCCTCGGCGATCTTGCCGAGGTTGAGCCGGTCGGCCAGCGCCGTCTGGGTGATGGCCTGACGAGCAGCGAGGTCTTGCTCCTTCTTCTCGAACACGTCGAACGCCTTGCCCTGCTCGGCGTACTTCTGCGCCGTGTCCTGGGCGGTCTGCAGCTCGTCGCTCTTCTGCTGGACAGCGATGTAGAGGCCGGCGGCTGCCAGCAGCACGATGAGCACGAGCGCCGATGGTGATGATGAAGATGTAGCGGTACCAGCCCTCAAAGCGATGACGGTCCAGCACTTCGCGAGGGAGCAGGTTGATGCGCAGCATCTAGACCACCCCTCCCAGCGCCAGGCCGATGGCTGCAGCACATCCCATCCGATCGGCAAGTGCGCTGGATTCCACCGGGCCGCTCATCTGCAGCCCGGCAAGCGCATCGCCGAGAACGACCTGCGTCTGAAGCCCTCGTTCAAGGTAGATCGGCAGGTTGCGCAGCTCGGCTCCCGTGCCGGTCAGATAGATGCGCCCGATGCTTCGAACCTGAACCGCCTGGGTCAGGTAGTAGTCGAAGGAGCGGCGAACCTCGGCGATGAACTTGTTCGCCTCGCGCTCGAGTGCGCCTTGTGCCGCCTGAGCAATCTCGGGATCGAGCCCGGGCGGCACGTCCCCGGGCGCATCGATGCTCGGAAGTCCGGCTTGCGCCTTGAGCTCCTCCGCCTCGTCGAACGTCAGGTTCAAGACGTTGGCGATCGACTGGGTGAACTGGTTTGCAGCCAGCGACGAGACGCGCGTGAAACGCGGTAGCCCCCGCTCGACGACGGCGATGTTGGTCAGCCCGGAGCTGACGTGAACGACGCCGATCGCCTCGCCCGGCGTCTCGGTCTCCTCGGCAAACCAGCTGGGGGTCGAGCCGAGCAGCGCGCGCACGAGGGCGAACGCCGTGACGTCGACCTGGGCGAGCCGCAGGCCCGCTCCCTCGACCGCCGACACGATGTTGGCGATCATGTCCCGCTGCGCGGCGACGAGCACGACTTCCATCATGTGCTCGTCGGCAGGCGTCATGTAGTCCCCGATGATCTGGAAGTCGATGATGGCTTCCTCGATCGGAATCGGGATGTAGTCCTGCGCCTGGTACTGGATCGCGCCCGCGAGTTCGGCGCGCTCCATGTACGGGCAGGTCGATCAGACGCACGACGACCTTCTGGTTCGAAACACCGACCGCGACGGTCTTGTTGCGCATCCCGCTTCGGCGCCACAGATCCTTGATCGCGATCGAGACGGCCTCGGGGTCGACGACCTCGCCCTCGACGACTGCGCCAAATGGCATGGCGACGAGACCGTACGCTGAAAGGGCGTTGCCGGACCCAGACGGCTTGATCTGGGCGGCGCGAATGAAGTCGGTCCCGATGTCCAGACCGACAGGCGGTAGTGCAGGCACCGAACGATACCGGAGCCAACGCATCCCTCCCTCAACTGCTGCTACATCAATACTGCGACTGTTGCTGCGGCGATGGACCCGTGGAAATAATACCACACAGCGCATCGTCAACAATGCATCCAGCCAAGAGGCGCCCCTCGCGTATCACGACCCCGTTCAACGCAAGCGTGACCAACCGCCGCCTCGCCGCCTGCATCCGCCGCGATTATACGTCGTTTCCGCGCGCCTCGAACAGAGTATCGACAGGTCACGTCGGGTACTGAAGAGTCTGGAGCCAGCGAATCTGTGACAAATGTCACAGGCCTACGGGGCGAGCAGCCCCGCGTACCATGCCACGAACGGCACCCCGACCAATGTGACGACAACCGCGGCAAGCGCGAGGAACGGTCCGAAGGGGAACTTGTGACGCATGCCCTCGGCTGTCTCGCGAGACGCGACGACCCCGTAGACGGCACCGAACACGCTACCGAGCAAGCAGCACGAGCAGGGCGTAGGGGCCGAGGAACAGCCCGATCACCGCGAGCAGCTTGATGTCCCCCATCCCGAACCCCTCGACTCCTCTCACGCGCGAGTAGACGAGGGCGATGAGCAGAACCGAAGCCAGCCGAGACGAGGGCCCCGAATAGCGCGTACACCACAGGAATCGAAAGCAGTCCCTGTCCCAGCGGCATCAGCGGCGCCGCGGGGACGTCGGTGAACTGCGTGATCGCCAGCCCGATCCGGCTCCGACTGATCGCGCAGCAGCCCCACGAGCGGTTGGGCAGCCGCATCGTGTCGATGTCGATGAACGCAAGCAGCAAGCAGCACGTAGAAGAAGACGATGCAGACCGCCGTCTGCGCATGACAACCCGAAGTGGACTGCGGCGGCCAGCCACAGGAGCCCTGAGAGCAGCTCGACCGCCGGATAGCGGACGGAGATCGGCGTGCCGCACGACCGGCACCTGCCCAGCAGCACAAGCCACGACACCAAGGGCACGTTGTCGTACCACGCGATCGGCGTGTCGCACTCGGGGCAGTGCGACCCGGGGACAGAGAGCGACTCGCCGCGCGGCAGCCGCCAGATGACGACGTTGCCAAACGAGCCGAACAGCAGCCCGAACAGGAAGCTCATGAAGTACAGGAACGTTTCCAGTGCTCACTCCTTGTCGAGGACTGCACGACCCATTCTAGCGCGAAACAGCCGCTCAAGCGGCTGCATTGCGTGACTCAGAACATGCAGCAGGGCCGGCAGCGTGGCTGCCGGCCCTGCGCTTCAGTGACTTGGAACGAACTCGGGTTGGCCTAGAAGTGGCCGTGTGCCGGGCTGCCACCGGTGCAAGCGGCAACCGTACCGCTGCCGTTGATCGAGTAGGCAGGACCGCCAGCCGGGCAAGCCGGGGTGGTCTTGATGTAGGTCGGAACCAGATCGGCGACGGCGGTCGGCAGCGAGCCGGTCGCGCTATCAGCGGCGAAGGTCTGGGCAGCGCCCTCGATCATGCGCTGGTTCGCGAAGCACGACTTCTTCTGAGCGTTGGCCTTGGCAGCGTTGAAGACCGGGATAGCGATGGCGACAAGAATACCGATAATAAGCACGACAACCATGAGTTCCACGAGGGTAAAGCCCTCATCCTTACGGAACATCTTCATGACCTCGCACCTCCTTTCCCCTTGCGGGGTACCGTGGAGGCCCTTTGCCCCCAACCTGACAGCCTATGTATCGGTGCGAGGAACGCGGACTTGAGAGTTTTCTTGGAGATTTCACAGATAGCCGCCCGCAACAGCGCTATTCCCGCTGTTCAGGGCTTCAAACGATTGCCGCCGGGAACCGTCCGGGGTCGGGTCCCATGTGTGATTCTGGTCACCCAATGGCGAGGGCGAGCCAAGAAACACAGGCGGGGCCGGCAGCTAGGCTGCCCGCCCCGCCCGCACGAGTGCGCGTTTACGGAAGACGTAAGTCGGTCTAGAAGTGGCCGTGCGCCGGGGTACCGCCGGTGCAGGCTGCGACCGTGCCGCTGCCGTTGATCGAGTAGGCGGGACCGCCGGCCGGGCACCCCGGGGTGTCTTTGATGTAGGTCGGCACCAGGTCGGACACTGCAGCCGGCATAGCACCGGTTGGATCGTCAGCCGCGAACGTCTGGGCGGCGCCCTCGATCATGCGCTGGTTGGCGAAGCACGACTTCTTCTGAGCGTTGGCCTTAGCCGCGTTGAATACCGGGATGGCGATGGCGACAAGGATACCGATAATGAGCACGACAACCATGAGCTCAACGAGGGTAAAGCCCTCGGTCTTCCGGAACAGCTTCATGACCACTCACGTCCTCTCCCCTTGCGGGGTACGTGGGGGCCCATTGCCCCCAACCTGACACCGTATGTGTCGGCCCGGTGGGAGCATGCTTGACCGAAATTGACGTGCCGACCCCGTCGCGCGTGTGACACAACTCACAACACGGTTCCCGGTGCCAGAACGAGAGAACGCCGCCCCGGCGCTAGCCGGAACGGCGTTCGGCTGTGACATAGGCCGCTACTTGACGAGGCTGATGACCTGGAACATCGGCAGGTACAGGGCGATGACCATGCCACCGACGATGACGCCGAGCGACGCCATCATGAGCGGCTCGATGAGTGACGTCAGGCCGTCGGTCGCCACGGAGACCTCTTCGTCGTAGAAGTCGGCGATCTTGTTGAGCATCGTGTCCAGCGCACCGGTCTCCTCGCCAACCGCGATCATCTGCACGAGCATCGACGGGAAGACGTTCGACTCGGAGAGCGGCTTGGCGATCGTCTCGCCTTCCTTGATCGCCGTGCGCGCATGCTTGACCGCGTTGGCGACGACTTCATTGCCCGCCGTGTCGGCGACGATGTCGAGCGCCGAGAGGATCGGCACGCCTGCCGACACGAGCGTGCCGAACGTTCGCGTGAACTTGGCGAGCGCGATCTTGCGAGTGAGCGGCCGAACACCGGCATGCTCAGTTTGGCTCCGTCCCAGATGGTCTTGCCCGGGCCGCCCGACCACCAGCGGAACAGCGAGATGAAGCCGAAGATGGCTGACGGCGACGACGATGCCCCACACGCTGGCCACGAGGTTCGAGAGGTCGACGAGCATCTGCGTCATCGGCGGCAGCGTTGCCACCCATGTCGGTGAACATCTTCTCGAAGGTCGGGACGACGAAGATCATCATCGCGGCCAGCACGACGAAGACCAGACCGCCCATCGCGATCGGGTAGGTCATGGCCGACTTGATCTTGCCCTTGAGCTGCTGCTCCGACTCGAGGTGGTCCGCGAGTCTGGCGAGGACTTCGTCGAGCACACCGCCCGTCTCACCGGCGCGGACCATGTTGACGAAGATCGCGGGGAACACCTTGGGGTGCTTGCCCAGCGCGTCTGAGAGCGACTGTCCTGCTTCGACGTCCTTGCCGATCTGGCCGATGACGTCCGCGCAGCGCAGCGCTCTCCGTCTGCGCCGAGAGAATCGATCAGGCACTTGGTCAGCGACAGACCGGCGCTGATCATCGTGGCGAACTGGCGAGCGAAGATCGTGACTTCCTTGGGCTTGACGGTGACAGCGAACTGGATGCTGTTGAGCGCGGCAAGCCCGCTCTGCTGCGTCGAGCTCGAGAATGATGTAGCCCATCTGGCGCAAGCCGGCTCTGGACGGCGTCCTTGTTCTCGCCTTCCAGCTTCCCCTTGACGATCTTGCCGGCCTTGTCGCGAACCGAGTAGACGTACGTGGCCATCTTGACTCCTCAAACCGTGGAATACTGCTCATGCTCTTCGCCGACTACACGATGACGCGGACGATCTCTTCAATCGACGTCTGTCCCATGCGCACCTTCTCGAGGCCGTCCTGCCGCAGCGTGAGCATCCCTTGGTCGATCGCGACCTGCCGAATGACCTCTGCGGTTGCCTCTTCGACGCACAGCTTGCTGATCTCCTCGGACATCATGAGCACCTCGTGCACGCCGATTCGTCCCTTGTAGCCCGTGCCGCCGCACTTCTTGCAGCCGACAGCGCGGTAGACGGTCTCGGGAAGGTTATCGGCATCGTAGCCCGCGTCGATGAGCACTTCGCGCTTGGGCCGCCACTCCTGTTTGCAGTCGCCACATAGCTTGCGCGCCAAGTCGCTGCGCGAGTATGCAGTCAACGGCCGAGGAGACCAGAAACGGTTCGACCCCCATCTCGATGAGACGAGTGATCGCGCCCGCCGAGTCGTTGGTGTGCAGCGTCGACAGCACGAGGTGGCCCGTCAGGGCGGACTCGACGGCAATCTGCGCGGTCTCCTGATCGCGGATCTCACCGACGAGGATGATGTCCGGCGAACAGCGTAGGAAGGATCGCAGGGCACGGGCGAACGTGAGGCCCGCACGTGTGTTGACCTGGCACTGGTTCACTCCGGGGAGACGGTACTCGACCGGGTCCTCGGCGGTGATGATGTGGCGGCCGGGGTCGTTCAGAACGTTGATAGCGGCGTACAGCGACGTCGACTTGCCCGAGCCGGTCGGTCCGGTGACGAGGATCGCAGCCGTACGGCTTGGTGAAGGACGCCTCGAACCGATCGAGCGACGAGGGCAGGAAGCCCAGGTCCTTCAGTTCGAGCAAGATGGCATCCTTGCGCAGGATTCGAAGTACGACGCGTTCCCCGTACACGGTCGGCAAGCGTCGACACACGGAAGTCGACCTTGTGACCCGCGACGATGACCGCGCAGTGACCGTCCTGCGGCTTGCGCGATTCCGCGATGTCGAGTTCGGCCATGATCTTGAAACGCGAGATGATGGACGTCTGGATCGACTTCGGAGCCGGCGTCATCGCCTCGTGCGAGCACGCCGTCGACTCGGAACCGGACGCGCAGGTCGTGTTCCTGCGGCTCGATGTGGATGTCGGAGGCGCGGTCAGCGACGGCCTTCTGGATGATGTAGTTCACGAGCTTGACGGCCGGCGCCTCGCTCTCAACCGACGTGAGTCCGGCGAGATCCTCATCGGTGACCTCATCCGTGCCGAGGAACAAGTCCGCTTCCTCGGTCTCCGCCTCGCGATAGTACTCCTCGATGGCCGCGAGAATGTCGTCCTTGGTCGAGATCGCCGGCTTGATGTCGTAGCTCGTGATGATGCGCAGGTCGTCGAGCGCGAGAACGTTCTGGGGGTCGGCCATCGCGACGACGAGCTGGTCGTCGCGAATCTCGACCGGCATGAGAATGTAGCGGCTAGCGAGCTCCTTCGACACGAGGCATGACAGCGGCCGGATCCGGCTTCGTCTCGGCGAAGTCGATGTACTCGATACCGATCTGCTTCGCCATGACCGACAGGATGGCGCCCTGCGACGCGTAACCCAGATCAACGAGGATGCGCCCGAGCGGACTGCCGGTCGCACGATGCACCTCGAGGGCATCGTTGAGCTGCTTGTCGGTGATGATGCCGGCCCGCATGAGAAGCGTGCCGAGCCTTTGTCCTGCTTCCGCCATCTGCGACCTCTTCTACGACTGCGGAATCCCACGAGCACGCCACGAGTGGCCGCGCGCAGAATGCGGCACCATGATACGACGATTCGCTCCGGCGAGGCACCTCTAAGCCTAGCGCAGTGCTTATCGGCAGCCTCGCAAGTCGTCGAAGAGTGACGTCTGCGTAGCGCCGGAACTGATCGTAGGTCTTCGTCCCGTGCTTGACGCCGACTCGGTGCTCGCCGAACCACATCTCCACCGGCGCAGCCATGGTGAGCTCGGGCGCAAGTGACCGTTCCTTCGATTGCGGGTCAGACGCCTGCGTCGCAAGCGGGGCAAGGCGCCCTGCGGACGTGGCCGCGCCCCGCTCGGGAGTGGCGGCCCGAACCACTGCCCGCGGCCGAGGAGCACGGGCAGGCTGCGGCGCAGTCGCAGGAGTGCCTTCATCGCCGTAGGCCTGCTGGGGCTGATGCACGACCACAGGCGGCCGGTCAATCGCTGCGAAAGGAGTGCCGGGGGTGGCGGGGTCTGGTGCCGCCGGCTTCGGAGAATCGAGCTGACCAAGCACCGCGCCGGCTGCAACGATCGTCGGCAGGTCCTGCTGCTCGCGCAAGACCGACTCCCAGAACACCTCGGTTGCCGGCGGCTCGGGGGCCGTGAGCTCAGCCTGCGCGGGGACCTCACTCACCGAGGGCGGGGCCCAAACGGGAACAGGCTCGACGGGCGAAACGACGCTCGGCTCCTCAGTAGTCGGAATCGCTTCCTTCGCGGAGACGGCCTCCGGCAGCGGCATGACCTCGGCCACGACCGACACCGGAGGTTCGGGTTCGGGTTCGGGCTCCGGTTCCGGCTCGGGCTCGGGTTCGGGCTCGCGGTTCGCGGCTCGGGCTCGGGTTCGGCTGGTTCCGGCTCTGGCTCCGGTCTCCGGTTCCGGTTCCGGCTCGGGCTCGGGCTGTGGCTCCGGTTCCGGCTCCAGCACTGGTCTCGGCTCGGGCTCGGGCCGCCCGGGTGCAGGTTGCGGCTGAAGCTCCTGTTCGTCCGGCTCCCGCGATGGTTCCGGTGCCAGCACTGGCTCCAGTAGCGGCTCCGGTTCTGGTTCTGGCTCGGCCTCGGCAACCGGCTCTGGGGACGGCGCTGCAGCTCCGAATCCACTCGATGCATCCGGCGGCGTCTCTCTGATCACCTCAGGGATGCTGAGCAGGACAGCCGCTACTGAGGCCGGACGAGCTGCGTCCGCAGCATGCGGGAGTTCCGCGGCCTGGATTGGCGCGGGTTCCAGGGCCACAGGTTCTCGTGAAGGCTCCTCTGCGGCAAATGACGCGATTCGAGTCTCGAGTGCTGCCTCGGGAAGAACCGCAGCGGGAGCCGGGTCTTCCGGTGGGCTCCACGTTCCAGTCCGAAGGGGCACCAGAAGCGCGGCACTGGGGCTATCGGCATTGACCCTGACCTCGAGGCCCTCGAGGCTCGTGTCGAAGGCTCGATACTCGGCCGGGGGAAGCTCGGACCACTCCGACGGGGCAGCCGGCGGCTCCGTGGGATTGAGCCGGTGCCGCCGCGATGCCCTGACGAACGAGACCGCAGTCGCAATCAGCGCGATGACCAGCAGCGCGAATGTCCCCGCAAGCATGTACAGACGGGGATCCATCGTCACGTACCCATGCTCTCCAGGATCTCGTAGAGCAAGCCGAGCAACACGGCCTTGACCGTATCGCGGTCGCGAGCGTCTACGGGAAGCAACGGCACCTCCGGGTCGAGCTGCAGATCGGCGCGCACCTGCTGGAGCTGCGCCACGTCGTCCGGCGGCGACCTTGTTGGCGGCCACGACGAACGGCACGTCCGACATCTCGGTGAAGAACGAGATCATGCCCCTTGCGTCCTCGAAGGTCTGCGGCTCGTTCGCGTCAACAATCAGAACGAAGCCGAGCATCCCCTCCGAGAGGGTCTCCCACATGAAGGAGAACCGCGATTGCCCGGGGGTCCCGAAGAGGTAGAGCACGACATCGTCGGATACGGTGATGCGACCGAAGTCCATGGCGACCGTGGTCTCGCCGGAGCCCTCTTCTGACGCGTCGGAGATCTGGCGCTCGGTCGAAAGCACCGTGATCTCGCTCACCGCCTTGATGAAGGTGGTCTTGCCTGCGTTGAATGGCCCTGTGACTACGACTTTGACGGACTGCATGCGCTGTGCACTTCCTCTACAGGTTCTTGATGCCGTCGATGATCTTAAGCAGGGTGTCCTTGTCGACGCGAGTGTCCCGACGCAGGACATCTCCAGCCGCAGCCGGTTCGGGAATCTTGTTGACGCTTGCCGTAGGTCGGCCCTGTCGGCCTAGCCCGGTGAGCGCCGAGAGCTCGTCAGTAAGCCCGCCCGAGAAGTCCATGTCGCCGCCGATGTCTTCGAGGAACGCGTCCGTCGAGATGACACCCCCGGTCTCGGCCTCAGGTGCGACATCTCGCAGCAGTTCCTCGTCGAAGTCGAACGTGACGTCCGGCATGGCCTCATAGGGCGAATCGGCGGGCGCGGCCACCGGCGACCTCGGGTGTCGACTCGTCGTAGTCGAGTGAGCCGAGCAACTCCGAGAAGTCAGGGGCCGCCTCAGCGGCGTCCGCGGCCGGGGCAACGGCTGAGTACACCGAGGGCTCGAAGCTCTCGGCGAGTTCGGCGAACTGCTGATCGCCCGCGTCCGCCGTGGCCTCGGGAATCGGTGGCACGTCTTGCGTTTCGGCCGCACGCTGAGCGACGCCGAGCGGCTCCACTGCCTCCTCGACCCACTCGGCCGTAGCCGCGACCGTGTCGCCTTCGGCACCATCACGCGGGCGGCACAACAATCTCCGCGGGCGCCTCGTCCAGTGCAGCCGGAAGCTCCCCCAGACCCAACGCCATCAGGTTGTGCTCGAAGCCCAGTCCGACGTCTTCTGGCTCACCGAGCGTGGCGAGCCGGCTCCGGGGTAGGCGCTTCAGCGTGTACAGCCGGTGCTTCGGCAAGCCCGGCAAGCGAGGCCTGAATCTGGGCGAGCGTGTCATCGGCGACGACCTCAGCCTCCGGCTCGACTTCGACAGAAGCGACCGGTGCAACAGCGTCCGCATCGAGCGCGGCCGGAACGGGTGAAGGCTCCTCGACTCGGCTCGGGCTCGGGCTCGGGTTCGGGCTCTGGTTCGGCTCGGGCTCTGGTTCCGGCTCGGGCTCCGGCTCGGGTTCCGGCTCGGGCTCCGGTTCCGGTTCAGGTTCCGGCTCGGGCTCCGGCTCTGGCTCGGGCTCTGGTTCCGGCTCGGGCTCCGGCTCCGGTTCGGGTTCCGGCTCGGGCTCCGGCTCCGGCTCGGGCTCCGGCTCCGGTTCGGGTTCGGGTTCGGGCTCCGGCTCGGGTTCGGCTCCGGCTCGGGCTCCGGCTCCGGTGCAGCCGTCGGCCGAAGCACGGCGCCCATCATCTCCGCCAGGACAGCCGCGTCTTCGGCAGTCGGACCCACGCCACCGGACAGGAACTCCGGCAGCTCTGCCGGCGATGCCTCTGTCGCCGATTCGACGTCGGCGACGGGCTGCGATTCAACCTGCCGCGCGCGACTTGGACTTCGCCTGCAGAGCGCTCTCACGCGCCTGAGCCGCCGCACTCTGAGCCTCGGCCGCTGCGGCCCGCTCGGCCTCGACTTCGGCGAGCCTGGCCTCTCGTGCCTCTCGTTCACCTCGCAGCTTCTCGATCTCTTCGTCCGTGGCGAACTCGAGCAACCCGGCCGAGAACAGACCGTAGATGATGCGAGCCACTTCGAAGTCGGTGCGATTGGTGGCATATGCCAGCTCCGCCACGCTTCGCGTTCCGTCCACGAGAAGCAGAAGGTTCCACTCCATCGGCTTCAGGGAGATCTCGAACGTGCCCTCACCGGGTGCGGTCGCCATCTTGAAGACCACGTCCATCGACGGGATCTTCTTGCGGATGCGCGTCCACTCCTCGAGGCGACGGCTCCCCTCCATCACAACGTTCTCGATCGAGACCGACAGTCCGATGTCCTCGTCCGCGATTTCCGGGGTCGCCTCGAAGTCGAAGTCCCCCTCGTCCCAGCGCATGAGGTCGAAGATGGTCTCCTGAATCTGCTCGGAGACGAAGACCTCGAGGACCTTGTCGGTGATGTAGCCTTCGGCAATCAGAATCTCGCCGAGTCGGCGGCCATCCTCGCCCTCGTCCGCGCGTACGGAGAGCGCACGCTCGAGTGCCTGCGGCGTGATCGTCTGGGCGCGGACGAGCCGCTCGCCGAGCAGCTCGGAGTGCCAGTTGGATTGCGCGAAGAACACGTCGCCTTCGCGGAACCAGACGCTGCCCTCGGCACCGTCAGCGCGCTTGATGCGCAGCACACCGCTCTTCCGGCTGAAGGTGACCAGCTGGAAGACGTCAGGAAGGCTGAAGTCCTTGAGATTGCCGCGCAACGCCATCTATACGTCGCTCCGTACGTGGTCGAGTCGGGACAGGTCCATCCGGGCCTAGCCTAGTATCTCGGCGATTCTGTCCGCCGCATCACGCATGTCGTAGAGCACGAGTCCGAGCTTGGCCTCGACATCGGCGAGGCACGTGAGTACCGCTCGATCGCCGGCGGCGATCAGCATCACGTAGCCGTCGTCACCCTCGATGAATACCTGGGACAGCTGGCCTCGTCCGAGTTCGGCCGCCGCACGCTCGCCCAAGCCGAGTATCGCCGCGGACATCGCGCCGACCCGGTCCTCGTGCATCCCCTCGGGCAGCGCCGAGGCCATCGTGAATCCGTCCAGGGAAACGAGCGCAGCGGCCTGAATCTCCTGACTCTCGTCCATCAGGTCGTTGAGCGCCGTCGCCAACCGCTCTTCGCGTGTCGCCTGACGAGAAGCAGCCGCAGGGCGGGGCGCCTGCTGCGGCCGGCACCGCCAGCGGCGGCACGGGCGCCGGGGCGCTGACGGGCAAGAGGCGAGACCGCTGCCGGTGCCTCAACTGCCGGCACGACCACGGCCGCAACGATAGGCTCGTCGTCTTCAAGCAGCTCGTCGTCGGCGTCTGAGATGAAGAAGTCGCCGAGCGGGTTGTCAGCCATTCAGAGTGCACCTCCGCTAGCCCCGAAAACCATGCTCAATCGACCGCGGACATGCAACAACAAGACCCGTCGGTCGACGAGATATTCCATACTCTCACGAAGGTCATGGTGACACAACCGACCTGCGCAAACGCGCCCGGCCAGCGGTCTAGACGACGACGCGGAGTATCTCTTCGATCGACGTCATGCCCGCCTTCACCTTTGAGAACCCGTCATCGCGAAGCGTCAGCATGCCCTCTTCCATCGCAGCGCGCTTGAGCTCGTCGGCGGAGCGCGTTCTCGACCGTGAGCCGCTCGAGGTGCTCGCTCATCGTCATGACCTCGTGTACGCCCATTCGGCCCTTGTAGCCGATACCGCCGCACTTCTTGCAGCCGCGCGCGCGGTAACAGCGTCGGCGGATTCCCGGGCTCGAAGGGGAAGCCGATCCTCTCCAGCGCGGCCTCCTCGGGGACGTACTTCTCCTTGCACTCGGGGCACAGCCGGCGCGCAAGCCGCTGGGCGAGCACCAGCGTCATCGCCGACGCCGAGAGGAACGGCTCGATGCCCATCTCGGTGAGTCGCGTGATCGCAGAGGGCGCGTCGTTCGTGTGGAGCGTCGAAAGCACGAGGTGGCCCGTGAGCGCCGCCTCGATCGCGATGGTGCCGGTCTCCTTGTCTCGGATCTCACCGATCATGACCTTGTCGGGGTCCTGGCGGAGGATGGAACGCAGCGCGGCGGCGAACGTCATGCCCGCCTTCTCGTGGACCTGGACCTGCGAAAGCCCGGCAAGCCGGTACTCGACCGGGTCCTCGACGGTGATGAGGTTGGACTTCGGGTCGTTCGTCTCGTTGATGGCGGCGTAGAGCGTCGTCGACTTGCCCGAGCCGGTCGGTCCGGTGACGAGGATGGCGCCGTACGGGCAGCGCCAGCGCGTCGAGAAGCGCCTTGAGGTTGTACTCGAGGAAGCCGAGGTCCTTGAGCGACATCATGATCGAGTCGCGGCGCAGGAGTCGCATGACGGCCATCTCACCCGACACGATCGGGCAGGACCGCCACGCGGAAGTCCACGGACTTGCCGTCGAGCACGACGCCGAATCGTCCGTCCTGCGGGACGCGACGCTCGGCGATATCCATGCCGGAGCTGATCTTGAGCCGGCTGATGAGCTGGCGGTGCATCTTGCGAGGCATGCGAGTGATCTCCTGGCACACGCCGTCGATGCGGTAGCGCACCCGAAGCTCGGTCTCCATCGGCTCGATGTAGATGTCGCCCGCTCCCTGCCGGATCGCCTCGGTGATGACCTGATTCATGAATCGGGCGACCGCCGACTCCTCGCCCTCCGTCTCCTTCGTCGGCCGCATCGCTGACCCGGCAACCGCCTGCTCGAGGTCGCCGACCATGTCGTTGATGTTGGCGCGACCCGCGGAGAAGCGGTCGATCGCCGAGACCAGATCGCTCTCGACGGCGACGACCGGGCGGATCTCCTTGCCTGTCACGATGCGCAGGTCGTCGATCGCGAAGATGTTGGCCGGATCGGCCATGGCGACGACCAGATCGTCGTCCTGGATCTTGATCGGCAGGATGGTGTACTTGCGCATCAGGTCGTTGGAGAGCAGCAACGCCGCGTTGGGGTCGATGTCGTAGGCGGCGATGTCGACGAAGGCAAGGCCCATCGACTCCGCAATCGCCTGCGCGACGCGCGCTCTCCGATGGCGAAGCCGAGTTCGGCGAGCACGTGCGGCAGCGGGCGGCCCTCGGCGCTCGAGACAGCCTCAGCCAGCTGCTCCTCGCTGATGACTCCGGCGGCGACGAGCATGCGGCCAAGACGCATGGAGGTTGCGGCCGTCATCGGTCGACCACCGCCTGACACGCGGCGAGCCAGCTCGGCCTCGGCGGCGCGGCGCATGATCTCGCGAGGCGTCTTGCCCTCGCGTTCCTGGTTCCAGATATCGACGGCGGTCGCGCCCTGGCCGACGAGCATGCCCAGACCGTCGAGCGACGTGGCACCCGCGGCGCGCGCATCCGTGAGCAAGGCGGTCGGGCCCTCGCCGCCGTAGACCATGTCGAGCACGACCTGCTCGGGCGCGCAGCCACGAGGCAGGAATCGGGCTGGGGTCGTCCGCGCGCATCCCGAGCGGTGTCGCGTTGACGATCAGGTCGGCGTCGCGGACGGTTTGCTCGGCGTCGTCGAAGGTGAGTGCGTTGGCCACGGTCGACTTGAGGTGCGGCTCCACGCGCGCGACGATCTCCTCGGCGCGCGCGATGTCTCGGCTCACGACGTCGACGCTCGCCGCCCGGCCGAGGATGAATGCGACGATGGCCGCGCCGGCCGCACCCCCGGCGCCAAGCAGCACGACGCGCTTGCCTTCAGGCGAGAAGCCGGCGTCTTCGGACAGCGACTCGAGCATCCCGCGACCGTCGGTGTTGTAGCCGACGAGGCGTCCGTCGACGCAGTGGACGGTGTTGACCGCACCGGCCATGCTCGCCGCCATGGCGACCTCGTCGCACAGTTCGAGGACGAGCGCCTTGTAGGGCATGGTGACGTTGAACCCGACGAACGGCAGCGCGCGAATGGCCGCGACGACGCGGCGCAAGTCCGATCTCATCGGCCACGGGCAGTGGGATGTAGGCCCAGTCCAGCCCGAGCTCCTCGTAGACGGCGTTGTGCATGGCCGGCGACAGCGAGTGCTCGATAGGCCAACCGATGACGCCGGCGAGCTGCGTCGTGCCGGTGATACGAACCATGCGTGCGAGTCCCTCCGAAAAGCGTCGTGGCCTGCTGTGAGTCTACGGCAGCGGGGTGCGACCTGCCAGCAGCACGCGCTCGATCCTGCGCAGGAAGAGCGTATGAGGTAAATCGGCAGAAGAGAGGGGCTCGATGAGCACTGTTGTGATTCCCGTCATCTTGCCGCCGAGCACGTCGGTGAACATCTGGTCGCCGACGATGGCCGCCTGCGCGCGCGTGGACCCCATGCGCTTGAGCGCCACCAAGAAGGCGAACGGCAGAGGCTTGACCGCCTTGGCGACCAGATCGAACCCGAGCTCCTCGGCAACGCGCGACACTCGGTCGTGCCAGTTGTTCGAGACGAGGCAGGCCGGAAGCCGCTTCGCCTGAAGTCCGCCGCCCATGCCTTGATCTCGTCCGGGATCGACGTCGCTGTCGCGCGGAAGCAGCGTGTTGTCCAGGTCGATGAGCAGCGTGTCGATGCCGTTCGCGGCGAGCGCCGCAAGGTCGATGTCGAGCACGCTTCGGTAGTAGTAGTCGGGGTTGAGCACTGCTAGTTCCCTTCGCCTGAGGCGGCGCCTTCGTCCCGTTCGACGTCCGAGCCGGCGCCCTGCTGCTTGCAGGGCGTCCTGGGCCTTCTTGAGCGCATCGACCATCGGCTGGTTCGCCCGCGAGGTCGTAGACCGTGCGGAAGATGCCGTAGCCCTCGAACTTGTCGTCCAGCGTTGGCCCAGCGGACGTCCGGCCGCATGCCCTGCTCGGCGAGCTTGAGCATCTCGGGGAGGTTCGCCTTCTTGTCCTGGATCAAGAGCAGCTGCGCGTAGTTCGCGAGCAGCAGCCCGCTGCTCGGGATTGTTCTTGATGCCCTCGCGGGCGATATCGAGAGCGCGTCGTCCATCCTGCCGCGGCGCGCGAGGATGAAGCTCGAGTTGTAGTAGGCCTGCTCGAACTGCGGGTCGAGCATCTGCACGAGCCGCATGGTCGGCAGGAACTCGACGAGCTCGTCGACCGAGCGATCGCCGTAGTAGTCGTGGAAGAGCGGCTCGAGCCGGTTCCAGAGCACGGCCGCGGCGAACGTGCGCAGGCCGCCGAGGTACGCGTAGCTCGTCTGGCCGATCACGCGCCGGTCGACGCCACGCCGCCGGGAGGTGCTGTTGCGCCTGCAAGCGCCTGCCCGCCGAGAAGCGACGGCCACGAGCAACGCGACGGCGACTGCGATGCAGACGCCGGGCTTGCCGGCGAGCTCGCTCACAGGTCTCGCCTCGAGAACAGTCGCGGCCGCGCCGAGCATGAGCAGCGCGACCCAGCCGACGAAGGCGAGCACCATGCCCGCGCCGTACGCGAGCCCGTAGCCGCTCCCGTGCGCGACGGGGTTGATGACGTTGAACACCTCGAGGTTCGGGATGTACCACGGCACCTGCGCGAGCTCGGGAAGCCCGAGCAGGCGACGAACGCGTGACCGACGAACGCGAACGCCAGCGCGCCTATCGCCGCGGTGACCGGGCCGAACGAGCACGACAGCATCACCGCGAACGCCATGACCACGCCGATCTCGAGCCAGACGGCGAGCGATGCCTGGAAGAGCCGCCACATGGGCGCCTGGTAGTTGAGCGCACCGATACCGATGGTCACCGCGGTGAACGCGAGCAGCATGACGCCGAGCACCACGAACATGCCAAGCCACGTGGCGAACACGTACTGCCAGCGGCGGACGTCGCGCGAGATGACGTTGAAGACGGTGCGCCGCTCGACCTCGAGCGGGATGCGGGTCACCGCGAGCGTCAGCGCCATGACGAGCGCGGCCGCGTACATGAGCGCGATCGAGACCTCTCGGAAGACCGCCTCCACCACGCCGACGCCGTAGCTCGGCAGCGCCGGGATGGCGATCGCGAGCACCGCCGAGAAGACCACGACGATCCACAGCACCTTGCGGCGAATCGCGTCGGCGACGACCGCCTTCGAGATCGCGTACACCTTCTTCATCGCTCGCCACCCGCCTTCCGGCACCGTCCCGGATTCACGGCGGCACCATCGAGCATGCTCGCGAAGTAGTCCTCGAGCGACGCGCGCTTGGGCGCGAGCGAGACGACGCGCCAGCCCGCGTCGTCGAGCGAGTCCACGACGTCGCGAACGCGAGCGTCGGCGACCGAGAACACCTGCGTCGCGCCGTCGACGGCGACGTCCTCGACGAGCGCTCGGACGGCCGGCGGCAGCTCGCCGCTCGCCCCGCGCGGTCACCGAGGTCTGCCCGGCGACGTTGAGCAGCGCGTCGATGTGACCGCGGGCGGCGACCCGCCCGCGGTTCAGGATCGTCACCTCGTCAGAGATCGCCTCGACCTCGGAGAGTTGGTGCGACGAGAGCAGGATCGTGGCCCCTGCGTTCTTCAGCTCGACCATGAGGTTGCGAACGTCGCGCTGCCCGACGGGGTCGAGTCCCGACGCCGGCTCGTCGAGCACGAGCACGTCCGGCTTGCCGAGCAGCGCCTGGGCCGCGAGTCCCAGCCGCTGGAGCATGCCGCGCGAGAACTTCGAGAGCAGCGTCTTCTGGCGACCGTCGAGACCGACCCGGTCGAGCAGCGTCGGCGCTCTGCTCGGCGAGCTCGTCGCGCGATGATGCCGCAGAGCTGGCCGTAGAGCGCCATCGCCTCGCCCGCGGTGAGCTGGCTGGGAAAGTACGGCGCCTCCGGCAGAAAGCCCAGACGCGCGCGAGCCCCGGGCTTGTCGGCCGGTACGCCGAGAATCTCGAACCGCCCGCTGGTGGGTCGGACGAGCCCGAGTAGCATCTTCAGCGTGGTGGTCTTGCCGGCGCCGTTGGGGCCGAGCAGTCCGTGGATGGCGCCCGGTGAAACGCTGATCGAGACATCCGAGACCGCCTCGCGACGACCGCCAGCCGCCTTTCCGTAGTCCTTGCGCGCGTGCTCGATGAGAATCGCCGGCGCGTCAGCAGCCGGCGCGCACCGGACCGCCGTCACCCTCACATCCGTCATCATCGCCACATGGCACCCCTCGCCTCACGGTCGGTCTCATCCGTACGTGCTGACATGCCCGCGTCCCACGTCAGTACCCGAACAGCTTGCGGTACTTGCGCACCGCCTTCAAGAAGTCATCGTAGTCGCTGACGTGCCCAAGGACACCCCCCGACGCGGCCGGACCGGTCCGCCCGCTACGCCGGTACCGCACCCGAGCGGGGCACGACCGCCCAGCATCGAGGCCAGGAAGCTGCCGCGACACGTCGCGATCGTGATGGACGGCAACGGGCGCTGGGCCAAGGCCCGCAACCTGCCCCGCACCGAGGGCCACGCGCGGGCGAGGACGTCGCTGTTCGACGTGATCGACGGGGCCATCGAGATCGGCGTGACAGTACCTGTCGGCGTACGCGTTCTCCACCGAGAACTGGAGGCGCTCGCCCGACGAGGTGCGCTGGCTGATGGGCTTCAACCGCGACGTGATCCGCCGCCGCCGCGACCAGCTCGACGCGATGGGCGTCCGGATCCGCTGGGCCGGCCGGCGTCCGCGGCTGTGGCGCAGCGTCATCAGCGAGCTCGAGGAGCGCCGAGGAGCATGACCGTCGACAACGACGTGCTCACCCTGCAGTTCTGCGTCAACTACGGCGGCCGCGCCGAGATCGTCGACGCGGTCCGGCGATCGCCGCGCGAGGCCGCGGCCGGGCGGCTCGACCCGGGCCAGATCACCGAGAGCGCGTTCCGGCGCTACCTCGACGAGCCCGACATCCCCGACGTCGACCTGTTCGTCCGGTCCTCCGGCGAGCAGCGCACCTCGAACTTCCTGCTGTGGCAGTCGCGCGTACGCCGAGCTGGTGTTCCTCGACCGGCTCTGGCCCGACTTCGACCGGCGCGACCTGTGGCACGCGATCGAGCTGTACGCCGACCGCGACCGCCGCTACGGCGGAGCCGTGCCGAACCCGGTCAGGTCGAGTCCCGACCAGGGGGACAGCACGGGATAGTCGGCGCACTTCCGAGGCGTACTCGCCACGAAAGCGCACCTTGGCGCAGGCCCCGCCGCGTCGTCAGCAGCTGCCGCAGGTGCCGAAGATCTCCAGGTCGTGGCTGACCTCGCGGAAGCCGTGCTCGGCGGCGACGGCGTTGGCCCAGCGTCTCCACGGCCGGGCCCGGACACCTCGACCGTCCGGCCACAGCTGCGGCAGACCAGATGATGGTGGTGGCCGTCGGAGCAGCGGCGGTAGGCGGTCTCGCCGTCGGCGGTCCGCAGCGCGTCCAGCTCGCCGGCCTCGGACAGCGACTGCAGGGTGCGGTAGACCGTGGTCAGTCCGATGCTGTCGCCCCGCTTGCGCAGCTCGTCGTGGATCTGCTGCGCCGTACGGAACTCGTGCAGCTCGGCCAGCACCTCCTGCACGGCGGCCCGTTGGCGGGTGCGGCGCTGGGGTGACCGGCGGTCGGCTGGCTGGTCATGGTTCCTCGTGCCGTCGGTCGGCGTCAGTGCTCGTCGTAGTGGTCGCCGTGCGAGGCGTGGCGGTGGCCCTCGTGCACGTAGTCGGTGTGGTCACCGTGGCGGATCTCGCGGTGCTCGCAGTCCGGGCCGTGCCGGTGCGGGTGCGCACTCGGGCACCTCGGTGTGCACGGCTCAGGAGCGTCGTCGTCGACCAGCTCCGGTAGCACGGGAGCCACTCTACGTCGCCGCGCGACCAGGGCCGAGAACGGCCAGCTGAGGGCGAACACCCCGATGGCCAGCACCACGATCAGGGCTCCGGGCGGGGTGTCCAGGTAGAACGAGCCGACCGCGCCGCCGACCGTGACCGCGACCCCGACCGCGATCGCGGCGACCAGGGCGGCGTAGAAGCCGCGGACCAGGTTCTGGGCCGCGGCCACCGGGACCACCATCAGCGCGCTGACCAGCAGCAGCCCGACCGTCCGCATGGCCAGGGTGACCGTCACCGCGGCGAGCACCACGATGAGGATGTTGTAGAGGCCGGTCCGCAGTCCCTGGGTGCGGGCGAACTCCTCGTCGGTGCTGACCGCGAACAGCTGCGGGGCCAATCCGAGGGTGGGCACCAGCACCAGCACGGCGAGCACCACGATCACCCACAGATCGGCGGTGGTCACGGTGGTCAGCGAGCCGAACAGGTACTGCGACAGCGCCGCCGCACCCTGACCGGCGATGCCCGACATCAGCACGCCGGCGGCCAGACCGCCGTAGAACAGGATCGCCAGCCCGACGTCGCCGGTGGCCTTGCCCCGCTGGCGCAGGATCTCCACCGAGACCGCGCCGGCCACGCAGACCGCCACCGCCCAGGGGACCGGCGCCTGACCGGTCAGCAGCGCCAGACCGACTCCGGCGATCGCGACGTGACCGAGACCGTCGCCGAGCAGGCTGAGCCGACGCTGGACGATGTAGATGCCGATCGCCGGCGCGATGAGCCCGGTCAGCAGGGCGGCCAGCAGGGCCCGCTGCATGAACGGGTAGCCGAGGATCTCGATCATCGGCGCTCCACCGTCCCGTCGAGCAGCACCGCCCGGCCGGTCCGGGCCGGCGTCGCTCGTGCCCGGTGTGGTCGTGGCCGCGTGCGCCGGGTCGCGTGCCCGATCTCGGCCAGCGGTCCCTGGGCGACGACCCGACCCTCCCGCAGCACCACGCCCGGTCGATGAGCGGGGTCAGCGGACCGATCTCGTGCAGCACCACGACCACCGCCAGGCCGGCGCTCGACCCGGGCCGAGATCACATCGGCCAGCACCTGCTGGTGCTCCAGGTCGACTCCCGCCGTCGGCTCGTCGAGCACCAGCAGCTCCGGCTCGCCGGCCAGCGCGCGCGCGATCAGGACCCGCTGCTGCTGGCCGCCGGAGAGCTCGCGGACGTCGGACCGGGCGCGACCGCCCATGCCGACCAGCTCGAGGGCCTCGCGGACGGCGGCCTTGTCCTCGGCTCGAGCGGGGGAGGAACGGCCGCCGCAGCGACGAGCCGGCCCGAGGAGACGACCTCGCGCCACCGTGGCTCCGCTGGCGGCGGCGGTCGAGCGCTGCGGGACGTAGCCGACCCGGGACCAGCTGGCGGAAGCGGCTCAGCGGCTGCGCCGAACAGCGACACCGTCCGCCGTTCGATGCGGCAGCAGGCCCAGCAGCGGCGCGGACCAGCGTCGACTTGCCCGAGCCGTTGCCCCCGAGCAGGGCCACCGCCTCGCCGGCCCGCACGGTCATCGTGATGCCGCGCAGCACCGGCAGGCCGCCGAGCTGGACCGACAGGTCGTCGACCGTGCAGCACCGTGCCAGCCGGGTCGATCGGGTCGGCTGGCGATCCGGCGGGGTCACCGGCATCCGTTCGCCGTCTCCAGCGCCGTCAGGTTGCTCTGCATGACGGCAAGGTAGTTCGTCGCCGCGGGACTCGCGCGGTGATCGCCTCGATCGGATCGAGCACGTCGGTCTTCAGCCCGAGGTCGCCGGCGATGGACTCGGCGACGGCCGGGGAGACCAGCGTCTCGTAGAAGATCGTGGTGACGCCGTGCTCCTTGGCCTCCTCCTGCACGGCCGCGATCCGTGCCGGTGACGGCTCGGCGTCCGGGGTCAGGCCGCTGATGCCGATCTGGGTGAGGCCGTACTGCTCGCGCCAGGTAGCCGAAGGCGGCGTGGCTGGTGATGAACTCGCGCCGGTCGCAGGTCTTCAGACCGGCCGCGTACGAGCCGTCCAGCGTCTGTGAGCTCAGCCTGCAGGGTCGGCGCGTTCGCGCGGTAGTCGGCGGCGTGATCCGGGTCGATCCCGGACAGCTGGGCGACGACGGCATCGGTGATCGTGACCATGTTCAGCGGGTTCAGCCAGACGTGCGGATCGAGACCGCCGTGATCGTGGCCCTCCTCGGCGTGCTCGTCCCGCTGTGTCTTCGGCGGGGGAGTCTCCGCGTGATCGTGGGCGTGCTCCTCGGCCTCGGTCTGCAGCGGCACCACGCTGGTGGTGTCGAGCACGTGCTCGTTCCCGCTCTGGGCGACGGCCTCGTCGACCGCCGGCTGGAAGCCCTTGATGTAGACGACGGCATCGGCGTCGGTGACCGAGGCGACCTGACGCGGGGTCAGCTCGACGTCGTGCGGCTCCGCGCCGGGCTGGGTCAGGCTGGTGACCGCGCCGTGATCACCCGCGACGCGCTCGGCGACGAACTGCAGGGGGTAGAACGCCGTCACGATCTTCAGCTGACCAGGCTGGGCCGAGCTCGGCTCCCCGGCTGTGCCGCAGGCTGCCGCCAGGAGGAGAGAGCAGCCGAGCAGTGACGGCGCCGAGCGCGCGCGGGATGTTCAACATGGGAACCATTTTCAGATAACTGGCAATGATTTTCAAATCGGCCAGTGCCCCCGCGCCGCATGGCCGCTCGCGTCAGTCGCGACCCGGCCCGCCGAGCCGCTCCGCGTCCTGGCCGAACCCTGGCACGATGGTGGGGTGGCCGATCAGAGCAGGAAGCCCCCGCCCAGCGAGAGCGGCAGTCAAGGAGCGCCAGCGGTCGGAAGGGCCGGCGGCGCGAGCGTCCCTCGCCCGCGAGCACCAGCACCGGCACCCGGAAGGAGATCGAGGACGCGAGCCGGCCGACCGCTGGTGAAGCTCAGCTCGCTGCCGCGGCTCGTGGTGCCGCTCGGCACGCTGGTGCTGGTCGTCACTCGGCCTGTTCGCGCCACTGCCGATCGCGCTGCCCGCCCTGGCGCTGATCTTCGTCTTCTTCGCCTGGATCGCGTACCTGTCCTGGCCGGTGGTGCCCACCGGCGGCAAGGTGCTGCGCGGGGTCATGCTCGGACTCGTCCTCGCCATGGCGGCGAGCCGCTTCTGACAACGGGGCGGCGAGCCACTTCTGACGACGGGGCGGGGAGCCGCTTCTGACGTACGACCTCACGGACCGCCATACTCGCCCGATGGATTCTGTGGTCTACGTCTACGGCGGTCTGGGCTTGTTCTCGTTCATCTCCCTGCTACTCGTGCTCCCTGGGACGTGCGAGCGTCACGGAAGCTGCAGACGGAGTACTTCGACGCGATCCTGACCCGGTTGACCGAGATCCGCGACCTCGACGCGGTCAAGGCTAGGCGGCCGTTGAACTCGGCCACCTCGGGCTGCACCAACCGGCTGAGCAGCCGGTCGAGCACCACCGCGCGGTCGAACTGCATCGCGTGCGCGCGGGCCCGCCGCTCCCAGTCCGCCCGCTCGACCTCCGGCATGGCCAGCACCGCGGTCGAGCGCCGCGGCGATCGCGTCCGGGTCGTCGACCGGGACGATGAGCGCGCATGTCGCCGACCGCCTCGCCGATCCCGCCGGTGTCGGTCGTGATCACCGGGCCGCCGCCGGACAGCATCTTCTCGACCAGCGCGATGCCGAAGGTCTCGACGAACTCCGGGCGCGGCTTGCTGGGCAGCGCGAACGCCGCGCACCCGGCCATCAGGTGCGCCTTCTCGGCGTCGTCGACGTCGTCGAGGAACACGATCCGGTCGGCCACCGGCGACTGCGCGGCCCGCGCGTGCAAGGACGTCGGCCGCCGGGCCGGTGCCGGCGATGACCAGGTCGACGCCCGAAGCCGCGGCGGCTGCGCGCGAAGCCCGTCGATCAGGTCGTCGACGCCCTTCGCGCGCGGCCAGGCGCGACAGGAACAGCACGTAGCCGTCCCGCTCGCAGCCCACGTCGCGCGAGCGCGCTGTCGGTCTCGTCCGGGTCCGGCGTCGAGGTACGCGGCGACGTCGATCGCCGGGTAGGAGATCGCGCACCCGCTCCGCGCACTGGGCGGCGAACCGGGTGCCGTGCCGGGCGTCGATCGCGGCGGCCTCGGTCGACGATCAGGTCGCGCGGTGTACTCCGAGACGGCCACGGCACGTCGTGCTCCAGGTACGCCGACAGCACGTGCGCGGCGGCACCGAACATGTCCTCGCTCGACGCACGTCCGCACCACGTTGGTGACGTCCGAGCCGACCGCCTCGGCGATCGGTGACCACGTCCACCGGCAGACCCGTGCGCCGGGCGACCCGCACCGCGTCGGTGACCGCCGATGGCGTGCGGGCTCAGGTAGAGCGACAGCGCGACCGTCGGCACGCCGTCGGTGAACAGCTCGACGAGCCGTCCGGTCAGGCCCGGCGAGGTAGCGCCCGTCGGGCACCTTGTAGTCGCCGACCGGTTCCGGACGCTCGACGATCGATGCCCTCGCTGTACGGCAGCGACGCGGTCCAGGGGCTTGAGCGGCAGGCCTGCGGCCTGCAGCCGGTCGATCGGCCAGGTGACGATCCGGACCTCGTCGAACCCGCGGTCGAGCGCGGCCTCGGCCAGGTTGCGCGCCTCACCGGAGTGGCCGCAGATCACCGGGTCGGCGCGCACGACGATGACGAGCCGGCGACGGTCGGGCTGCTGCGTCATGGGGTCACGGCTGTCGCGGTGCCGCGAGTGGTCGGGCGTCGGGCGTTCGTCGTACGGGTCCGGTCGTCGTGGTGCTCGGCGCAGCGGGCTCGGCGGCGGGGTACGGCGCGGGAGGTCAGCTCGGACCTCGACGGCCGGCGCACCGACGGCGGCCGGTGCGTGGTGCCCCACCGCACGGTTCCGGGCCGAGCTCGACGAGCAGACGCCCGCCCGCGTGGAGCTCGCGGCCGGTGCAGCCACGGACGCTCGAGCGGCTGCGCCGTCGAACGGTGACGGACTGGACGTACTGCGGCGGGCCACCCGGCTCCGGCTCGACGAAGCCCGCGGTCTCGATCGTCAGCGAGCGACCGTTGCCGAGCCGGATCCGGACTCGGGCGAAGGACGGGGCGTTGAGCAGGAACAGGCTCTGCCCGGCGACCGGGAACAGCCCGAGGCGACGCCCAGACGTACCAGGAGCGAGAGCCCGCCGGAGTCGTCGTTGCCGGGCAGCCCGCCGCGACCGGTGCCGAACTGGCTGCTGCACGACGGCGTGCACCACCTCGGCGGTCCGGTCGGGCCGCCCGGCGTAGTGGTAGGCCCAGGGGGCCTCCATGTCCGGCTCGTTGTTCAGCCCCTCGAACCGGTTGAGCGCGTAGCCCGACGGCCAGCTCCTCCGACGCTGGGCGCGCTCGCCGAGCTGCGTCACCGGGTCGGCGCACCGAAGCCGAAGAACGCGTCGAGCATGCCGACGAACGCGCTCGTCCCCGCCGGCGAGCTCGATCCGCGCCGGCCATGTCGTGCTGCAGCCGGAACGAGTAGTTCCACCGGCCGCCCTCGTAGAACGTCGAGTCGACGCAGCAGCCCGGTCGTGCCGGGTCGAAGGCGTTGACCCAGCGGGTGGCCAGCGGCCTCGAACTGGTCGGCCAGCTGGCTTGTCGCCGACGTGCGCGGGCCACCACGGGCGGTGCAGTGGTAGCCGAACGCGAGGTCGAGCGTGTGGGTGATCGGGTGCGCGACGCCCGCGCAGCAGGAAGTCCTCGCCGTACGTGCGGCGCAGGTCGTTGTCCAGGTGGCACCAGCGCCCAGTCCCAGTCGATGCCGGGCAGGTCCGAGCTGGCACAGGTCGGCGAGGAACGTGTGGGCCAGCGCGCTGCCCTGCCGGGAGAACCGGTCGGCGCCACGGGCCATCCGGTAGCCGATCGGCAGGTTGCCCTCCTCCTCGCAGACGTTGAGCAGCGCGTTCGGCCAGCTCGACGGCCCGGTCCGGGAACGAGCGCCGTGAGCAGCGGCAGCTGGGTGCGGTAGATGTCCCACATGGTGCAGATGTCGAACACGAACGGCCCGTCCGTCGGCCAGAACGGGCTCTCGTCGGGGGCGAAGCACGGCTTGATCAGCGAGTGGTAGAGCGCGGTGGCGAAGACCGTGCGACGCTCGGCTGCGTCGGGGTGTCGACCTGGATCGCGCCCAGGTGCTCGCGCCACACCGTGGCGGTCTCGGCCGCGGCGGCGCTCGAAGCCTGCGTCGGACCGGGCGCCGCAGTCGCGTGCGCAGGTTCTCCCGCGCCTGGTCGACGCCGCGCAGCGAGAAGCCGAACCGCAGCTCGACGACCTGGCCCGGCTCGGTCGGCCCGACGCCACATCAGGCCGAACGGGCGCAGCGTGGTCGGGCGGATCCGGTCGAAGTCCAGGCGGGTGCCGCCCGGCATGAGCCGCCGGTCGTACCAGAGCAGCTGGCGCCAGTCCGGGCTGTCGACACTCCAGGTGCACCGCGAGCGGGGCGCCCTCGACGACGATCTCGCCCTGCGGCGACCCGGGACCGATGCGTCTCGCAGGTGCGCCCGCAGCGGGACCGTGCGCGCCGTACGGGATCGCCAGGCCGCCGAGCGAGAAGTCGATGACGAGCCGGGCGTCGCGGTGCGCGGGGAACGTGTAGCGGTGCACCGCGCTGCTTGGGGCCGACCGTGATCTCGCAGCGGATGCCCGATCTCGAGCGTCGCGGCGTAGTAGCCCGGCTCGGCCTGCCTCGTCGACGAGCGTCCCACAGCTCGCCGAGGTCGTCGAGGGGCTCGCAGCATCGGGGTGACGCGGAAGTAGTTGTAGTACTTGCGGATCGCGCCGGTGCCGGACTGCTGGAAGTGGCGTGAACCCCGAGGCGACCTGTGCGCTCGTGGATCTCGCGGCGGCACGCCCTCGGTGTTCAGCTCGTACCGGCCGTAGCCGGTGGGGTAGGCCCCCGAGTACGCGCAGGCCGACGACCATGCCGAACGGGTACGTGGCGCCCGGGTGGGTGTTGCCGACCTGCGGCTTGGGCCACCACCACGTCGCCGCCAGCCCCTGCGGCGGGGGCAGGTCCGTGGCGTCGGTGCCGATGAACGGGTCGACGTACTCGAACATTCGGCCTCGCTCTCGGCTGGCGGGTGACGTTGGTGCCGGTCTGTCTGCTTGCGGGGCACCGTCACGGTGCGTCGGTCAATCGACCGTAGGGTCTGGCCGTTACACCGTGTTTCGCTGCCGTGAAGGCGCGATTGCGGTCTGCGCGGCGGTCAGGCGGTCATCCCGGGTGCGCCGTGCGAGCGGCGCCGTACGCTGGCGCCCGTGATGGTGATCACCCGGTTCCGGGTCGTCGACCCGGCCGGGCTTCGCCGAGCGCGTCGACGCGGCGCTGGCGGTGCTGCGCGCCCGGACCGGGCTTCCTGACGGCCGACCTCGAGCGCAACCTCGACGAGCCCGACCTGTGGGCGCTGGTCACCCGCTGGGCGAACGTCGGGCTCCTACCGCCGGGCGCTGCAGGGCGTACGAGTCCAAGGTGGTCGTGGTGCCGCTGCTGTCGGAGGCGCTCGACGAGCCGTCGGCGTACGAGGACCCGGCGCTGCAGTCGAGGGAGAATCTCGCGGGCGCGATCGTGCGACCGGACGGCTAGTCTGGACAGTCGCGCCCTCCCAGCCGGGGAGGTCGACGACACCATCGTGGGAGCGTAGTTCCGTGGCCGAGCAGCCGTCTCGACAACGTCATCACCCTCTGCAAGCGCCGCGGGTTCGTCTTCCCGTCCGGCGAGATCTACGGCGGCACCCGGTCGGCGTGGGACTACGGCCCGCTCGGCGTCGAGCTCAAGGAGAACATCAAGCGGCAGTGGTGGCGGTCGGTGGTCACCGGCCGCGACGACGTCGTCGGCCTCGACTCGCTCGATCATCCTGCCGCGCCAGGTGTGGGTGGCCTCCGGTCACGTCGGCGTGTTCACCGACCCGCTCGTCGAGTGCCTGAGCTGCCACAAGCGGTTCCGCGCGGACCACCTGCAGGAGGCGTTCGAGGAGAAGAAGGGCCGCGACGCCCGACGGCGGCCTCGCCGAGATCGCCTGCCCCGAACTGCGGCACCCGGGGCCAGTGGACCGAGCCGCGCGACTTCAACATGATGCTCAAGACCTACCTCGGCCCGGTCGAGGACGAGGCGGGCCTGCACTACCTGCGCCCCGAGACCGCGCAGGGCATCTTCGTCAACTTCGCCAACGTGCGTGCACGACCGCGCGCAAGAAGCCGCCGTTCGGCATCGGCCAGATCGGCAAGAGCTTCCGCAACGAGATCACGCCGGGCAACTTCATCTTCCGCACCCGCGAGTTCGAGCAGATGGAGATGGAGTTCTTCGTCGAGCCCGGCACCGACGAGGAGTGGCACCAGTACTGGATCGACGACGCGCACCGAGCTGGTACGTCGACCTCGGCATCGACCCGCGACAACCTGCGCCTCTACGAGCACCCGAAGGAGAAGCTCTCGCACTACTCCAAGCGCACCGTCGACATCGAGTACCGGTTCGGCTTCGCCGGGCAGCGAGTGGGGCGAGCTCGAGGGCGTCGCCAACCGCACCGACTTCGACCTGACGACGCACTCCGAGCACTCCGGCAGCGACCTGTCGTACTTCGACCAGGCCAGCGGACGAGCGCTACGTGCCGTACGTGATCGAGCCGGCGGCCGGCCTGACCCGCTCGCTGATGGCGTTCCTCGTCGACGCCTACACCGAGGACGAGGTGCCGAACGCCAAGGGCGGCGTCGACAAGCGCACCGTGCTGCAAGCTCGACCCGCGGCTGGCGCCGGTCAAGGTCGCGGTGCTGCCGCTGTCGCGCAACGAGGACCTGTCGCCGAAGGCCCGCGACCTCGCCGCCGAGCTGCGCAAGTACTGGAACGTCGACTTCGACGACGCCGGCGCGATCGGCCGCCGCTACCGCCGCCAGGACGAGATCGGCACGCCGTTCTGCGTCACGGTCGACTTCGACACGCTCGAGGACCACGCCGTCACCATCCGCGAGCGCGACACGATGGCGCAGGAGCGCGTCGCGCTCGACCAGGTCGCGGCTACCTGGCGCGGCCGGTCGTGGCTGCGACCGCTGCCGACGTGGCCGTGAGCGGGCCGCTGGTGCTCGGCGCTCCCTCGCGTCCGGACGCCGTGGTCGTCGACACGCCGGTGGTGCTGGCGCCGATGGCGGGGGTCACGAACGCGGCGTACCGGCAGCTGTGCCGCGAGCAGGGAGGCCGGCGGCGGGCCGGCTGGGCTGTTCGTCTGCGAGATGATCACCAGCCGCGGGCATCGTCGAGCGCGACCGCAAGACGCTGGGCATGCTGCAGTTCGACCCGGGCGAGCCGGTCCGCTCGGTCCAGCTGTACGGTGTCGACCCGGCGATCATGGCGCAGGCCGACCGCGATCCTGTGCGACGAGTTCGCGCGTCGACCACGTCGACCTCAACTTCGGCTGCCCGGTGCCCAAGGTGACCCGCAAGGGCGGCGGGGCGGCGCTGCCGTACAAGCGCGACCGGCTCGGCGCGATCCTGCGCGCCGCGGTCGCGGCCGCCGACGCCGTACGGGGTGCCGGTCACCATGAAGACCCGGATCGGCATCGACGACGACCACCAGACCTACCTCGACGCCGGCCGGATCGCCGAGGAGGCCGGCTGCGCGGCCGATCGCGCTGCACGCGCCGCACCGCGCAGCAGGCCTACTCCGGGCACGGCCGACTGGGACGCGATCGCCGACGCTCGAAGGACGCACGTCGACATCCCGGTGCTCGGCAACGGCGACATCTGGGAGGCCGCGGACGCGCTGCGGATGGTCGAGCAGACCGGCGTGCGACGGCGTCGTCGATCGGCCGCGGCTGCCTGGGTCGGCCGTGGCTGTTCCGCGACCTGGCGGACGCGTTCGCCGGGCCGCGCCGACGCGCGACCCTGCCGACCCTCGGGCGAGGTGGCGGCGATGGTCCGCCGGCACGCCGAGCTGCTGGTCGGGCTGCAGCGGCGAGCGGCACGGGCTGCGCGACCTGCGCAAGCACATGGCCTGGTACTTCAAGGGCTTCCCGGTCGGCGGCGACGTCCGCCGGCGCGCTGGCCATGGTGTCGAGCGCTCGCCGAGCTCGACGCGGCTGCTGGCCACGCTCGACCCGGACGTGCCGTTCCCGGTCGCCGAGCTGGGCACGCCGCGCGGTCGGCAGGGCTCGCCGCGGGCCAAGGTGGCGCTGCCCGAGCACTGGCTGGACGACCCGCCGGCGGTCGATCTCGACCTGGCCGACGCCGAGCTCGGGATCTCGGGTGGCTGACCGCGTGCCGGATCGACGGTACGCGGCATCTCGCCCGCGCGCAGCAGTGGGCCGACGACCATGCACGGCCACGCCGACGACGGTCTGGTGCGGGCGCACGCCGACCTCGCACGCCGCTGACCGGACCCGGCCCGGTGGTCGCCCGGGAGCTGCGGGAGGAGTGGGAGCGCCAGCACGCCTGCGGCCCGGCGCCACCCGCGCCGCGGGCGCCGGGAACCGGGCCCGGCCCGAGGAGCCCGACGCCGAGCGCACCTGCTTCGAGCGCGACCGCGACCGGATCGTGCACTCGACCGCGTTCCGGCGGCTGGCCGGCAAGACCCAGGTGGTGGTCTATCCCGACCGACCACCAGCGCACCCGGCTGACCCACGCCCTCGAGGTCGCCCAGGTCGCCACCTCGATCGCCCGCGGCATCGGCGCCAACGTCGCCCTGGCCGACGCGATCGCGCTCGGGCACGACTGCGGTCACGGGCCCGGCGGGCACGCCAGCGAGGACGCGTTCGACGCCGTTCATCCCCGGCGGCTACGACCACGGGCCGTGGGGCGCCGACGTCGTGCTGGCCCCGCTGAACCTGTGCGCCGAGACCCTCGACGGCATCCGCAACCACTCCTGGTCGCGGCCCGCGCCGGCGACCGTCGAGGGCGAGATCGTGAGCTGGGCCGACCGGATCGCCTACTGCGCCCACGACCTCGAGGACGCCGTCCACGCCGGCATCGTGACGCGTCGACGACCTCCCGCGCCGAGGTCGCCGAGGTCGCCGGCCGGACGCGGCGCGAGCAGCTGGCGCACCTTCGTCCGCGCCGTGATCGCGCACGGTCGCCGCGCACGGCGAGGTCGGGATGGACGCCGACGCAGGCGTCGGCGCTGGCCGCGCTGCGGGCGTTCAACTACGAGCGGATCTACATCCGGCCCGAGTCGCTGGCCCAGTCGCGGGCGGTGGTCGAGGTGCTGCGCGGCGCTGGTCGAGTACTACGTCGAGCGACCCGGCCGCGATGCCCGGCCGGTCACCGCGAGCCGGCCGGCGACGACCCGGTCCGCGCCGCGGTCACCTACGTGGCCGGCATGACCGACCGGTACGCCTTCGACCGCGCCGTGCGCCGAGCTCGGCTGGGACCCGGCGCGGCTGCCCCCGGCCAGCTGATCCGACAAGGAGTCCAGGCCCTCTCCGAGTACCCTCAGAGCTGAATAGGGTGCTCGTCGATGAAGCGGGCGAGAGCGACCGCGAGGTCGCTGGATTGTGGAGCTGCAGGAAGTGCGTCGCTCGTGGCAACACGTACGCCTCGACATCTGCGACGTGGGCCATCACGAGCTCGTGAGCTTGACGAGATACCGCTGACACCCCGTCGCTGCGCTCACCGAGGACACTCATCACCGGCATCCTGAGCTCGGACAACATCCGCGGATCGAAGCCCCACTGGGCGACCAGGAGTACTCGACGGTGGACAGGGTGTCGGCGCTCCTCGGCTGCACGCCTTTCGGGCACCGGTGGGTAGGAGCCGGTCGACCAGGGACGGGTGGTCCGGTCCGCAGACCCCGGCGAGGAAGGTGTCGATGGCGGTCGACTTGTCGCCGGCGAGATAGGCCGCGGAACGCCGGCTGGACGACGGTGGCGGCCAGCATCGCCGAGGCAGGGACTGGAAGCGAGGGCTCCAGCAGCGACAGCGTCGCCACGCACCGGGGCGAATTGGCGGGCGAGTTCGAGGGCGATCACGCCACCCGAGGAGTGGCCGACCACGTGGGCCGGGCGGTGGCCCAGATGGTGCAGCAGTCCGCGGCACTGTCGTGCCTGGTCGCCGATCAGAGTCCCAGCTGTACAGCGGTGCGAAGAAGTCCGCCAGCCCGGCGGCGTGGATCAGGATGACGGGCACCCCGGCGCCGGGAACGCGATGGGCGAGCCGCACGCCTTCGACGACGGCGGTCCTCGCGTCACTCCTGGTAACCAGTTCGCGGAGAACGCGTTCGATTCTCGTGGCTCATCCGAGGCTCGGAGGGAGTCGCGGCCGCCAAGGCCAGGGTGGCCAGAAGACAGAGATAGAGCAGGCTCGCCCAGAGCCCGCGCGCGGTGTCGAGGGCGAACCCGGGCCCGCCGACGTCGTCGGCGACGACCACCCACAGGGTCACGCCGGCCACGAAAAGTGCACCGCATGCCGACCCTGGCCCAGACACTGCGGCCGGCCAGGCCGTACGCGCCGGCCATACCCCAGGAGCGGTACGCCGACGGCTCCGCCCCCGATGCCGCCGACGAACATCGATGTCGGGTGCAGCAGCCCGGGCAGCAGCACAGCGGCGAACAGCAGCAGTGCAGCTGTCAGCGCCGGCCGGGGGAGGCCGGTCGAGCGAAGCCGCGCGGCGTAGCCCAGGAGCGCGCCGACGATCGCCCCCACGAGCAGGATCCAGACCACCGTGTTCACCCAGGTGACCTGCGACGCCGGCCCGACCACGGCGGCCGTGAAGCCTCCGCAGTCCGCTCGCCCAGGCCAGACCCGCGCCGACCCCGATCCCGACGTAGGCCCAGCTGCCGAGGGGCGGTAGGTGGCGGTGAGGCAATGCGGACGCCAGGCAGAGCACCAGCATGACGACGC
>CAWDNM010000007.1:0-345411 GCA_963803785.1 uncultured Coriobacteriia bacterium | reverse complement strand
CCACTGACAGCGTGCGGGGGGCCGCTGGGGGTGCAGTTCGGCACGACATGAATCGGCACGGTCCAGGAGCCCCCGAGCATCTTGTCAGCGAGGAACCGGCTGGGGGCGACGAACGCCGCGACGCCCTTCTCGTACGAACGGCGCACGCGCTGATACGTGGTCTCGGCCGCCGAGAGCGCGCTTGAGCGTGCTGTCACGAACGCACCGGTTCGAGATCGCTGGCAATGTGTGGACGGTACGGCAGAGGGGCGGATCGCACGGCGTCACTCCGCCACGCAGGAGCACGTCCGCTGGACAGATGTGATGGTAGTCATGGGAGTGCTTGTACCACCGGAATCCGGCGCCGGCTAGTCTCCCGGAGGATGCTCGGAGATATCTGCCTATGGATACCATGGATGTGCACCACGTCGGGCACGAAGTCGTCTAGTAGTCGAGCGAAATACCGGGCCGCAGCGGAGTTCTCGAACATCCGCACCGCTGCCAGCATCTTCTGCGCTGGCGTAACAGGCTCCGAGCCCGCTCCCAGCTCGATATAGGGCGCGAAGTAGTGCTCCCATGGGCTCGCGACGTTGGACGGGTGGGTCGTCGAGAAGGCCGCGACCTCGTGACCGGCACCAGCGAGCAGCTCGACCTCATCGAACATGACACGCTCGAGCCCTCCCCTCAGGTACCAGAACTTGCTCGCGACAACGATCCTCATCGCGCTACACCTCGCCGTCAGCGTCGGAGATGCACCAGTGGTCGCCCACCACGTCGCAGGTAGCAGGGTGCAGGGACCCAGGATTCCGTATGAGTCACACTCATGCCTGCCGGGCATCGAACCTTCATGCAGCCCGTCCTTGCGCGCGTGTGTCGACGTCGTCACTCTGCTCTCAGGATTCTGCAGTCTCCGCGAAATCAGCAGTCCAAGACACACCCAGAAGACCTGAGCGGTGCCCGGGAGGAACCAGGGGTTGGAGTAGCCTCCTGCGATCAGCATTTCGAAGGCCATCAGTCCTGTGAACACCGCTATCAAGCGCGTGTCCGGTCCGTGTGGGCCCGAGAACACCTCGGTTGACAGCCTGACCGCATACACAAACACCCCAACAAACACCAGGACGCCGAGGACTCCGAGCTCAAGAAGCCCTAGTGCAAGGCCTGTGACGACGAACTGGCACCCGGCGTAGCGGAGCAGCGGGCCTCCGTACCGCAGACCCAACGAGCTCCGCGATGCGCTGCGGGGCCTCGGCCTAGCACACCCGCTGTCAAGTCACCGCCGACCGTCAGTGAGCCCGCAAGCAAGAACTGGTCGATTCGACCCATCGTAATACCGGTAGCAGTGGAGCTACGATCGTACTGGATGACTTCAGAAGGAGAACTGAGGAGCGTGGCAGGGTCAACGATTCGTGTTGAGCTCATGTAGTCAAGCGCATAGGGACGAGAACGGCGAATACCAGGCTGGCTGTGGCGAGCCCAAGAATCACCTTGCCTGGTCGCCTTGCATACACAACGAGTCCGAAGAGCAGGCTGGCGGGCACCGTGATGAGACGGCCACAGCAGAGCCAATGACCGACGGAACGAGCAGCGCCACACCCAGCCAGAACCGCCAGACGCCAGCCCCACGTGAGACCACCAGCCCGTGGAGCATGCACGTCACAGCAAGCGGCGTGAGGAAGTAGAGGGCCTGGATACCGGTACCACCAAGCCCGAAGGTGCCGGACGCGAGGTCACCTGGCCCCACCGTAACGAGCTGAAAGAGGCTGTCACTATCTGCAAGACGCCAACGCCGAGAAGAACCCGCCAGAGTCGCCCTTCAAAACCGGTCCCGAGGGGCGCGATCACGAGACACAGGGCGATCAGAGGGAATCGCAGGTAGGTGCGGATACCTAGCAGCGTGACCATGATCGGCACACCACTGGAAATTCCCAGCACGGCACTCAGGAGAACGACGGCGGCTACCAGGCCGATGGGGAGCGGAATTCGGAACGAGCCCCTCCGATACGCATCAACCACGCTGCGAGCAAGGAGTATCGCGATAGCGATCTCGAGGACCCACGTCGCTTGTTGTGGAAGCACGCCTAGGGTCAGTGTCAGCCAGTTCAGCACGTACGTAGCGGCCGAGGCAAACGTAGACCAGCGCCTCCCGGTCAATCAGAACAAGGAGAGGCAGGACGGCCAGTCCCATGCCGATGAGCCAGAGCGACGACGCGCCTTGTAGGCCCAGCAATCCCCCGACAACGACTGCACCGACTGCCACAGCCCACCGTCAGGGATCCCGCCAGTCGGGCTTCCACATGTCTCACCAGACACCAAACCAGTTGCTCAGGACGACGCGTGCTGCTTCCACGGCGCGCTTCTCAACCAGCGGTAGTCGCTCCCGACTCGAGTCCGGGTCCTCTGCTGTCGCCCAGAAGGGCCATCACGACGTCCAGGACCGCACCGCCGCTGATCTGGCCGGCTGGGACCAAGTAGTCGGTGTGGTCAAAGAACTCCCGAGTGAGTCCGAATGACTTTGCGCTGTACGACACACTGACAGTCGGCACGCCCATGGAGAGAGCCGCGATGGTCGAGTGCATCCTGCACCCGGCGAAGGCCTTGGTCTGGCCGATGACCCATTTCAGCTCCTGCGCGGACAGGCCCGCGGGGCAGTAGTTGGACCTCCGCAGCCGCCCTGACATCTCCTGGACCCGTCGCATGAAGTCCCAGTCGTTCGATCCTGGCAGTATCACGTGTGGTACTAGAAGCACCTTTGATCCCGAACTCCGACCAACTGCCGCAGTATCCACCGACGTCCTCAGCCAGTCGGATCCTGACGCGGTGAAGCCCGCGAAGAGCGGACTCAGGTTGAGGCCAATACAGTCGCCGAGATCCAGCCCACTCAGAGTCTCCTCAGGTGGTCGCACAGCAGGCATGAGGAACGCGGGATCCGACACGCGTCTGACGTTCTCGCGAACTCCGATCGAGGCCAGACTCGACCGTCTGATCCGCGAGCCAGAATCAAGTCCACATCGCGCAGCCGACGGGCGCACGACTCAACGTAGTCAGAATCGCCGTCAACGGCCACTGAGGCACCCCAGATCACCACGGGCAGTCCCGCCGCCCTGACGTGCCGGTTCAGCGCGAAGAACACCTCCGGTCTGCCGTAGTCCAGCGTGTAGTTGTCGCCCCCGAGCCACAGGACCGCGCGGCAATCTTGCGAGATCGAGTCAAGCACGCGAACGATGCTGCATAGTCTCTCACGATGGGGTTCCGAACTCCCGAACGGGTGTCTGAAGCGACGCTTCAACCACGCGGAACCGAAGCGCCGGTCGGGTCGCAGGACATCCAATCGCCGACTCACCATGGGATCAGACGAAGATGAGTGCTCGTTGATGTGGTGGTCGAATGGCGCAACCACGCAGTCCCCGCGAAACCCGGCGCTCCTGAGGGCAGTCGTCGTACCGATCTCAATCGCCGCACATCCGCGATTGAGCCATGAGCCGTTCGCTGCGAGGAGTATTCGATCAGGGCGCACTAGTGCCTCCCAGTTGCGGAGTAGAGCCTGTACGCGGAAGGCGGTACGGCTTACGCGGGGGACTCGGAGCGGCCATCTCCCGCCGGGCGCGTCCTCCCGGTCAATCGACCACCATCGAAGGCTGTCATGGGCTAGACGCTCCTGAAGCCGCCAGCGCAGTCGGTCGACCAGCCTTCCGACGCGCCGCGGCTCGAGCCGCTTATCCGGAACCGGTCGATGCAGCCGCGCCGCGCGCCAGAGCCGTGAACTGTACCCTGTCGTGTCCCAGGGCGCCCGACTGGCGGTCTATACCTCGGCAGCGGGCAGCGACGATACCCTAGCTCACCATTTTCGCCCGCCTCAGCCAAACGCTGCGCGGCCGGCTCGTACGCGCTACCGCGAGCGCTGGCTCCGCGACTATCCAGCATGTATCTGTCTAGCCAAGCATCCATGAATGATACGTCAGCGACTTCGCCGAACAGGTCATCGCAGTAGTGGCACGCGCGCGGCGTGCAACGAATGTGCACCCCATAGAGATCATGGCAGATCGGAGAACTCAGTCGGCGCTCTCCTCACCGGCCTTGAACCGAAAACGAAACGAGTCGGACCGCATGCCCGGTGACTTCACCCGGTACTCCGCAGAGGTGACGGGCGATGGGAGCCCCATCGCGCTACCAAGAAACTCGGTGTATGCAGTGCTCTTCGTCTGACCGCATGCGATCGCAACGAGATGCGTTACTCGCTGCGCGAGGCCGCGATTCGCGAGGCGGGCCCGCGCAATCCCCTTGAGGACGCACGGCAGTCCAACAACGGCCACGGGGCCTTCATGCTCAGACAACAGCCTGAGAATGCCTGACACGTCCACTGGGTAGTATCTCGATCCGCGACACTCAGCGACACCGCCAGCATCGGTGACCAGGCGGTAGTCGAACAGCATGCCCTCCGATAAGGCGGGGCCAACACGCAGCGACTCACCACGCCATCTCGCAGCAATCCGGACACATACCAGCTGGCGAGTCCGCCCGACGAACTCGCGACTCTGCTTGCCTCATCGAACACGCTGCCGACCCAGGCTGCACGGTAGAACCCCAGACCCGGGTTCAACACGCATCCATCCACAGAAGCGTCCGGTGGCCAAAGCATCCTCGTCGGGGTGCCCGGTGCTGAACGGGCACGACCGATCGCAGATGCCGCACGGCCGAGTACATGCGCTCGTCCGACTGGCACTCTGCAACCGCGATCGTCCGTGATCATTCCGATCAGTTGCGACGGAAACGGCTGCACACACACCGCAACCACAGCACAGGTCATCATCGACGACCTGGGCGACGCTCCGGCGTCAGTACTCGATGCCAGCGTCATAGCCCAGGGACCCCAGCTTCACGAAGAGCCGATCGCACGGGTTCGAACCTATGCTCCCACGTGCTCGCCAAAGCGTACTCCCGAATCGCGACTCGCTCCCCACTCGACAGCGACTCGCCCGTTTCCACCGCATCCACCGCACCCTGCACTGAGTCGACCTGCCACACCCACTCGAGATCATCCAGTGCCGGGAGTCCGGTCGAGATGACGGGGGCGCCGGATAGCAGGTAGTCGTACACCTTCGAGGGAAACACGCCCTCACACCAATCGTTGCTCCTGTACGACACGAGACCCGCGACCGCATCGCGGCCAACCGACTCGGCAAGTCGCCACCGGGAACCCAGCCCGCCGAACGAAGTCCCGGGCCCAGACTCTCATCAGAGAAGTCACCCACCATCGAGACGGTGGCATTACTGGCACGTCCTATCTCCTCAGGAGTTCTAGGTCCAAGGCCGGAACGCCGCGAACCAACATAGTAGAGCGTAGTCCGTGGGACACTGAAATCAGGAGCGCTCGCCCACCCCTTCGCCCCGTGGGGCACGATCAGGACGTCGCAGCGAACGTCTGTCCAGTCACTGGCCGTGATCCTTGTGTCGCTCGTCATCACGGTGGCCCGTTCGACCTGTTGGCGCATCAGAGCAGGGGAGCATCCGCATAGGCGTCTGAGTGAACAAAGCGCTCGGCGCTGTCAAACCACACCGGAACATCGAAGAGCCCGGACGCGACAATCCATGTCTCAGCTGGCGCGCCGACGTGGACCATGGAGATGGGCTTCCACCCACGCTCCAGCCGATGCCGTTCCACGCTGGCCAATGCTCGCCGGGCGTTGTGTCTCCAGGCCCACGGGCCTGATACTGGCCACTGGGGTCCAAGCCACAAAGTCCGGGTGGCAAGGGAACTCTACCTCGGAACTGCGTGAATCGACATGCTGGCTGCGCTTCAGTCTCTTCGCCACTCTGCTGAGTACACGCCTTGGGGTGATACGCCCGACCGCGGCGCGCTCCAGGTACATGACGTTTCCGAAATCGCCAGTCCGACAGGTCCATTCCTGTTGCCGTTGCCACAGGTCCTCCCACTCGGAGACAGGAAGCCCCCCAGAACCAGGAACGTCGGGACGCTCAGTCACGCTGCTCCCCCCTCCGAGTCCACACCGAGTTCTTGCATCAGCTCTCTCCCGACCAGCGCGAACATCAATCCCCACACCGCTGCGAAGCACGCAAAGGGAACCCACCAGCTGGCGTACGGGCCGACGACGTATCGCAAGACCAGCGTGACGAGAACGGTAGAGAAGCCTATCGACGCGATCCACCTCAGTCCCCATGCAGGGAACAGAAGCAACCCGTTCGTCCACAGGTACACGAAGTACAGCGATGCGATCACCCCATAGGCCACCACCGTTGACAGCGCGACGCCCATGGACCCGAGTGAATTCGTCAAGATGAGCTTCAGCGCGAGGTTCAGGCCAAAGAGTAGGAAGGACAGTCGGGCCTGCACGCTGTACTTGCCCAACGCCTGCAGGCGGCGAGGAAGACTGAACACGATTCCGAACGGCACGATTCCCAACCCCATGACCCCAAGAAGATGCGCAGTGGTCAGAACGGCGTCCCCCCTGAAACGTCCTCCGCCATACGCCAGTTCTATCAATGGAGCGGAAATGCCACCAGGATTGCCGATATGGGAACGAGCAGGAGAAGCACAGCGACCAGGGACTTCCCGGTCCGCACGCTTCCAGCCTCCCCTGGGTCGACCAATCGCGGAAAGACGACCGTGCCCACGGTGACCGCAAGCGACAGTACCAGCGTTTGCACGATCTTGTCGGCGAGTGCGAACGAGGTAACGAAGCCCGCCTCATACTGCCCCGCGAACCGAACGGTCCACCACTCCAATACCCTGCATTGCCGCTACGACAGCCAGCACGGCAAAGAAGGATCCTCTTCCCCGCTGAAGGAACTCACTTGAGTCAACTATCGCCACGCCGGCCGCGCGCCTGGCATTCATTGCCGCCCACGCGAAGCCAAGTTGTGCAAGTCCGCCACACAGATACAGAAACGCTACTGCGTTGCGTGTCGGAATCGGCGACAACCACATCAGCAGAACGATGAACACCAGGAAGCTGAAGCTCTGGGCCCACGCGAACCAACTGGGCCGCTCCTCAGCCGTGAGCACCGCCTGCGGATACAGCGACAGTCCATACGCGCCGGACCCGAGGACAATCAACCAGACCCAGACATCCGCTCCGCCGAAACCGGGACCGGGCCAGAACCCCAGAACGCTGGACGCCGCTGCAGCAAGCGCCAGCGCAAGCAAGACCGCTGATACGATGAGTAGTTGGAGCTTGGAAGAACCACGAACTCCGTCGGCGTTCTTGCGGGATGCAAGCAGGGGGACCAGCAGCGAGGTGCCACCGACAGCCAGCATCGTCATCGCTGCCATCGGAATCGCGGTGGCTAGGTAGTACGAGTCAAGCACTCCTCCTGCGCCGAACGATTGCACGAGTAGCCTGCTCTGCAGGTATGCGAGAACCGCAGTGACCGCCGAGGCGCCGGTGAGTCGCACGACCTTAGCGGCGGTTGACACTAGGGCCGCCAACCTCTTGGGCCGTCGAAGCATGGCGCCACCGTTGACAGCCAACGTGCAAGAGTGTCGACGGTCCTGCAAGCGCACGCCGAAGTGGTCGCCACAATTGCCTGGCTCACCTGCCAAGCACGGCGGTGGTGATTCCCCACCCGAAGTACTGGTCCAAGAAGTACACCGCCGCTGCCGCTATCGCCACAATCAGCAGGAACGTCAGCACCCCAGTCATCACCTTGCCCAGCACTCGTGCAAACCTGCGCCCCTCGCTCTCCTCAGGAATCCACTGCTGCGCAGCCGAATCCCGATCCACCCCGACCGCCTGAGCACCGTTGTCGTGCCTGCCCTGCTTGCCCGACTTCGGAGTCATCGAGTAGTAGCTCGCGTAGTAGTAGCCGCTCGAGTAGCCGTATCCGGCCGATCCGGCACGCGCCTCGTCCAGCCCCCAGATCACGACACCCGTGATCTTGGCCCCGACCTTCTCGAGCAGCTCCATCGCCTTCTTGCCGGCCTCACGGGTGGAGACGCCAGCCTGCGTCACGATGAGCACGCCGTCAGCCCAGCGGGCAACCGCCGCCGCATCCGCCACCGCGAGCAGCGGCGGCGTGTCGATGATCACCCAGTCGCCCCACTCCTCAAGCGACTTGACGACTTCCTCCATCTTCGAGGAGCCGAGCAGCTCAGAGGGGTTCGGCGGCATCTTGCCTGCGGTGAGCACGAGCAGCTCTCATCACCGGGACGCTGAAGCGCGGACTTCAGCGGATGCGTCCCGATCAGGACGTCCGAGAGCCCGATCATGTTGTTGACGTTGAAGAACTGCTCCGTCGTCGGCCGGCGGAAGTCGCACCGAAACCAGCACGACCTTCTTGCCGGCCTGGGCGAGCGCCGCGGCGAGGTTTGCCGCGACGGTCGACTTGCCCTCACCCGGAGCCGCCGACGTGACGAGAATCGACTTCATGTCGTGCTGGAAGTTGATGAAGTCGAGCGAGTTGCGCAGTACACGATAGGCCTCAGCTGTCGCCGAACCCGGCGACTCGACAATGGTCAGACTGCGCTTCTTGCCCTTCTCGATCACGTCCATCGGCACCGTACCGAGCACGGGTGCTCCGAAGATGCGCTCGGTCTCCTCGGTGGACTTGATCGTGTTGTCGAGGTACTCGTACAAGAAGGCCATGCCGAGGCCGAATACCAGTCCGACCGCCAGCCCCAGTATCGCGTTGCGCAGCGGCTTGGGTGACACAGCCTCGACATCCACCACTGCCAGGCTGACCACGCGCCCGGGGCCGCTCTCGAGACGCTCGTTGATGCGCAGCTGCTCGAGCTTCTCGGCGAGCGTGGTGTAGGTTCCAGTCGCAATCTGCAGCGATGCGGCCAGCTCGTCGGTCTTGCCCGACGCCGTGATCTTGCGGCCGAGCTCCAGAATGTCGGCCTCAGCCTGGTCGAGGCGCTTCTGAACCTCGTCCGCAGCGTCGGCCAGGCTCGCGCGCTGTGCCGCCCGAGCCGACTCCACATACTGCTCGGCAATCGTGTTCGCGATCAGCGCGGCCTTCTCGGGGTCCGAGAACGTCACCGTGATCTTGACGAGGTTCGTCTGTCCCACGGTGGCGACCGTCACGCGTTTCACCAACGCGTCCGGCGTCGTCTGCAGGTTCAGCTTCTTGATCGTCGCCTCGAGAATCGGGCGAATCTGCATCAGCTGGACCTGCGTCTGCATCGCCCGCTCGGGCTGCGCGGAAAGCTGCGGCAGCAAGTCACCGAACACCGACGCCGAGGACCCCTTCTCGGAGATCAGAACCAGCGCCGTGCCTTCGTACGTGCTCGGCTGCAGAAACGACACGGTCAGCGCGGTCAGCGTGACGATGACCATGGCCTGGATGATGACCCACTTGCGAACCCTGATTACGTTGATGTAGTCCCGAAGCTCCATGTGCACCCAATCGTTATCGGTCACCGTGGCTCGCCAATGCCTCACACGCACCGAAGCCGGCGCACTGCGCCGGCCTCAGGGTCATACTGCTTCGGTTACGCTCACTTCGCCGAGAACTTCGCGATGAACCAATACGTGTCCGATCCATCCTTCTTCTGGATGCACAAGAACTCCCCTTGGCTCTCCGCCTCGGAACCCCCGCTCAACGCGACCTTCACGGTCGCGGTTCCGGAGCCCTTCTCCACGCCCGTCACGCGAGCGACCGTGTAGCCGCCGCCGAGAAGACCGTTCGTGATCATCTCCTGGTTCTCGGCAGACGCCTGTTGCTTCGTGATAACCGAGACAACTGACGAGTCAACGCCGCTCGACGGCGGAGCCTCGGTTCCTCCGTCCGCACTGGTGAGACTGAAGAAGTACCACAGGTCGTCATAGTTCCTGAGCGTCATCGAGCCCGAAACGGTGGACCCGCTTCTGAACTTGGCGGTCACGGGAATAGCGGCCGAGTCAGCAGACTCATCGGCGGCTCCGAAGGTCAACGACTCGACCTCATTGTTGACCAGCCTGATGATGTTGGCCTGCGACTGCAGTTGCTCGCGATACATCGCAGCCCTCGCGGATTTCGGAAGAGCATCAGCTGCAGGGACCGCCCCTGCGCTGGAAGTCGTGGCCGTCGAGGTGGTAGCGCCTGACGCGCCGCCGCTCGGCGCTGTGACGGGCTGCGCAGCGGTGGCGGGGCTACTGAGCCCCACGAGAACCAGTGCCTCGCTGACGCCACCAGCCCACACGACTGCAGCCCCGAACGCGAGCACGGCAATGACAAGCACAATGAGCCACACAACGGGCGCCACGGAGCGCTTCTTGGAAACGACTGTCGATGGCTGCGATTCGGCTACGGTATTCGACATTTCACTTCCCCCAACACATTGAGGACCTGCGGCATACGCGAAACACGCATCATGCTGCGGCTTCTCGGGAATATTACCATTCGGACGTGCGTGACGACCAGCAGGCAGCCACCTAGGGTGTCTTATCGGCACGAACAGGCGTCGACTTCACTTCTCCGAAGAGCTTCCCGAGCTGCTCGAGGGTGAGATTCGTATCGATTCCCACGTTGGAGTTCGCGTAACCGGCAACTAACGCCGGGATGGCCGCGTTGCCCAGATCACTCCGGATAGCCGCTCGCTCCGACGCGACGAGGTAGGCAGCGCCATCCATGAGTTTCGCCACTTCTTCCGCAGGCACCTGAGCGCTCGCCCGCGGGGTATGAGTACAACTCGGCACCATCGAACACCTCGACGCCGTTGAGAAGGGCGAAGGTGACCGTCTGTGCGCCGAGTAGTTCCTGCAGCGCCACCGGCCCCACCACTATCCACGCCTGCACTCGGTCTCCCGTGGCGCCAGCCACCGCCGCCGCCAATCCCGCACCTCCGCCGAACGAGAAGGCGTCCGCCAGGGTCTTGGCACTGGTCCCCGGCACCGTTGCTGAGGTAAGCGGATCGACGCCCGTCAGGCGCAGCGTCGTCCCCATTCGCTGGACCACGTCCATCTGCCGAACCGTGAGCACGCCGTCAGCATCGGGAAGCACCACCGCGACGAGCACCGGCCCGTTCACGGCGCTGTCGCGCTCAGCACTGGTACTCAGGTTCCCGAGCACCGCAGCTCCCGCCACCGCAGCCACGCATACCAACGCAAGGACCGCGCCGAGTACTGCCGCGCGCCGTGTGCTGAACTGCACGCTACTGCCCTTCTGCGGAAACGAAAGCCACAATACCCCGCGCAAGCCCGTCAGCGACCTTGTCTTGATGGTTCGGGCTCGACAGCAGCTTATCCTCCACAGGGTTGGACAGATAGCCAACCTCGACGAATACGGAAGGTACCTTCGACCAGTTGAACCCCGCTATGCCGGCCCGGGTCAGCGGGCCGCGCGGTGTCGAGCCCGTCACGCTCGACAAGGCTGCGTCGATCCTCTTGGCCGCCGAGCGACTCGGCCTGACGATTCGCTCGGTCCAATGATTCTTGACCGGGTAGTACGTCGAAACCCCCGAGTCGGTGGCGTTGGTCGACACCCCGCAATGGATCCGGATGAACAGGTCCGCTTTGGCCCGGTTCGCGATACTCGCGCGCTGTGCGTTGGATAGTCGCACGTCGTTGGTGGTTCGGGTCATCACGACCTTGAAACCGGCGTCCTCGAGTCTCTTCTTCAGATTCATCGACACCTGGAGCGCTATCTCGTGCTCGGGCACCGCTGTCACCACACCGGTCGCACCCCCGGTGGCACGAGGCTTCTCGCTCTTCGAACCGGGACCGATCGGCTCGAGCTTGGAGTCGGAGTGGGCCTGATGACCCGGATCGATGCACACGACCCCCTTGGGTTTGCGTGTCTTCGTGACCGGCGCGATGCTGGCTGAGGCAACGTACTCGCCGGCGCCGGAGGCGTTACGATCGTCACAGTCGAGTCGACCGAGAGAACGGTGGTCGCAGTTGGGTTCTGAGCCAGTACGACACGCTGCGCGGGGTCAGCAACGCCCGCTCCGGACTCAAGCATGCGAACTTTGAACCCCGCCGTTTCGAGGACCACGACGGCCTCGTCGGTCCTCACTCCAACCAACTGAGGAACCTCAACCATACCAGCGCCGATTGGCGCGGCCATCGCCGATGCGCCCGCGCCAGCCTGCACCGTCTTCCCGCCAACCTCAACCTCGGGCGAGCTCACGACATCCAGTCGTCCACCAACAGCCGAGAAAGCAAACCGGCCGAGCGCAAACCCAGCGAAGACCAGCACGGCTGCGACCGCCACGAGCATCACCGGCGAAGCGCGGAAGCCTGAGCGAGCGGCGTCGGTACGACCGTCCATCTCGTCTGGCGCTGAGCGCGTTGTCAGTCCTAGTGCGGCGCATATCGTCCTTTCTGGTGGGCCCGGTAGGATTCGAACCTACAACCAAGGGATTATGAGTCCCCTGCTCCACCATTGAGCTACGGGCCCTTTTGGCATCGCTTCGGCGCGCGCCGTACGATTCTAACCCATGCATCGACGGGCAGGGCCTCGTCGAAACACCGCTTAGCGCCAGTTGTGAGCAATGCACAACTGCGTGTTGCATTGCGTTGTTCGCGTTCGTATACTTCTCTCCGCGCCGCTCCAAGGGCGCCAAACAGATTCCTCGGTAGCTCAATGGTAGAGCGTTCGGCTGTTAACCGAAATGTTGCAGGTTCGAGTCCTGCCCGGGGAGCCAATCAATGACGAAGGCCCCGCAGATGCGGGGCCTTCTTGCGTTCCCTGGGTGTGCACCTGAGCCGGCCTACTCCAGATAGTCCTTGAGCTTGCTGGAACGGCTCGGATGGCGCAGCTTGCACAGCGTCTTGCTCTCGATCTGACGGATACGCTCGCGCGTCACGCCGAACTCGCGGCCGACTTCCTCCAGCGTGCGCGGATGCCCGTCGACAAGACCGAAGCGAAGCTCGATGACCTTGCGCTCGCGCTCGGCAAGCCCGTCGAGCACCTTGGACAGCTGCTCCTGCAGCATCGAGAAGCTCGCTGCATCCGGCGGTACGACCGCCTCGCCGTCCTCGATGAAGTCGCCGAGCTGGCTGTCCTCTTCCTCGCCGATCGGCGTCTCGAGGCTGACCGGCTCCTGGCTGATCTTGAGGATCTCGCGGACGCGGTCCGCGGTCATCTCCATCTGCTCGCCGATCTCCTCAGGAGTAGGTTCGCGCCCGAGCTCCTGCAGCAATCCGCGCTGCACGCGGATGAGCTTGTTGATCGTCTCGACCATGTGGACCGGGATGCGGATCGTGCGCGCCTGGTCGGCGATCGCACGGGTGATCGCCTGGCGAATCCACCAAGTCGCGTACGTGGAGAACTTGAAGCCCTTGGTGTAGTCGAACTTCTCGACCGCACGAATCAGGCCGAGGTTGCCCTCCTGGATCAGGTCGAGGAAGAGCATGCCGCGCCCGACGTAGCGCTTGGCGATCGAGACGACCAGTCGCAGGTTCGCCTCGACGAGCTGCTGCTTGGCGTCCAGGCCGACCTGCTCGATGCGGGTCAGACGACGCTTCTCGGCCCGGTCGAGCGTCGTGCCGGCGTCAAACGCGTCCTCGAGCTTCTTCGCGGCGTCGAGACCGGCGTCGATCTTCATGGCGAGGTCGATCTCCTGCGCCGCGGTGAGCAGCGGGACCTTGCCGATCTCCTTGAGGTACATCCGGACCGGGTCGCCGGTCAGAGGCGCGACGGCGTTGAGGTTCTCGCGCTTCTTGGCCTTCTTCTTGGTGGTCTTGGCAGGGGCGACCTTGGGCGGAAGCGGTATATCGACGACCTCCGCCTCGATGTCGATGTCCTCGGCATCGGGCGCGGGGATGTCCACCGGCGCGACGTCAGCACCTGCTCCAGCCGCCATCACCACGCCGACATCGCCGAGGTCGTCGACCACGTCGATCCCGCTGTCGCGGAAGTGGCTGTAGACCCGCTCGAACTGCTCGTCGGTCAAGTCGATGTCAGACAGTGCGCCCTGGATCTCCTCGTCCGTGAGGTTACCTTTGGAGCGGCCCATCTTGGTGAGCGTCTTGACCTCGGCGAGTTCGAGCTCGGGCGCCGTCTTGCCCGACGCGGCCTTCGTCGTCGCCTTCGCCACGGGAACCTGCGCAGGCGCTGTCGCCTTCGCCGTCTTCTTGGGCTCTTTCGCGGACGGAGCCTTCGCAGGCTTCTCTGCCGTTGCGGCCTTCTTGGGCGCGGCGTTCTTCGCAGGCTTCTCTGCCGGTGCGGCCTTCGCCGCGGCCTTCTTGGGCGCAGGACCCTTTGCAGCGACCGACTCCTTCGCAGGGGCAGTCTTCGCCGATGCGGACTTGGCAGCAGCCTTGGTCGGCGCCGCCTTGTCTGCCGGCGCGGCCGTCTTCCCAGCCTTCACCGACTTCGCAGCCGGGTCCTTGGCCTTCTTCGCACTCTTCGCCGTTTCCGGCTTGGTTACCGCCGATGTCTCGGCAGCCTTCTTCTTCGGGGTCTTGCCAGGCTTGTCCGCCACGCTAGCTCTTCCCTCTTCGTCTTACTGTCCGATATCGCGAACGCCGCTTCGGAGCCTTGCGAGCTCGTGCTGCAGCGATGACACCTTCCTGAACACCTCGTCGTACTGGTCGGAATCCTTGAGCGACTTGTTCTGATTGAGCCACGCGCTCTCAACCCGTATACGCCGTTCGAGGTCCATCTCCTTGAGAACGCGCAGCAAGTCCTCTTCCGCGAGCTCGTATTCCGTTTCCCCGATTCCGTCCAGCGACGCGCCCGAAAGCAGCTCCGCCGAACCGGGAATGCTGGCCTCCAGCTTGCCGACGATCTCGGCCGCCGAGACGCCCGCGTCCGTATCGGCAATCACTTCTGCGATTGCCCGATGCCGCGGGTCGGTCAGCAGGTCGCTCTCAAGCAAGAAGCGTGCCCTGGGGCGCAAACGCCCTGCTCGGATGTAGAGATCGAGCAGCTCCCGTTCGGCCCGAATCTGACGAGCATCTCCCGCGGAAACCTGTACCGGGGGTTGTGGGGCGACCTCCTCGGCTGCGTCAGGGGCCTGGGGTCGAGACTGCACCTTCACCGTGGCGATGGCCCGCTTGGCGGTCTCGAAGTCCACGAACAGCCGGTCCGCGATGTAGTTGGCGTAGTCGTCTGCGAGAATCGACCCCTTCACAGGGGCGAGGACCTCGGCGGCCTCCTTCAAGGCGCGCGCTCGCTCCTCGGGACGGTCGAGGTCCCAGCGATCGAGCCGGCGGTCGATGGAGAACCGCAACAGAGGGACTGCGCTTTCCACCAACGTGTTCAGCCCATCGGCACCGTGTTTCCCCACGTAGTCCGCCGGGTCGAGGCCGTCCGGAATCATCGCGACTTCCAGCTCGACGCGGTCGCGTCCCGCTTCCGGCGTCGCGCTCTTGTCGATGAACTCCGATGCGCGGTCCGCAGCTCGGAGCCCCGCGGCATCACCGTCGAACAGGTACACGACGCGCTTGGCGAATCGCGACAACAGCCGCACGTGCTCGCGCGTCAGCGCGGTGCCCAGCGTGGCCACCGCATTCGTCAGCCCGGCCTCGTGCAGCGCGATGACATCGGTGTAGCCCTCGACGACGATGGCGGTGCCGGTCGACGTGATCGACGCCTTGGCCCTGGTCGATGGCGTACATGTTGGCCGACTTGTGGAAGATCGGAGTGTCCTGGGTGTTGAGGTACTTCGGTTCCTTGGGCTCGATCACCCGTCCGCCGAAGGCGATCGTCCGCCCCTGAAGGTCGTGGATGGGGAACATGATCCGCTCGTAGAACCGGTCCCTGCACCTGCCCGCCATCGCCTGCGAGCCCAAGGTTCGCGCTGACCACCTCATCCGCCGAGAAGCCCGCCTGCGTCAGATGCCGCACGACCGCCCCTCGGCCGGGCGCGTAGCCCAGCTGCCACGTCTTGGCGACCGCGCTGGAGAACCCGCGCTTGCTGAGGTACTCACGCGCCTTGGCGGAACCCGGGTCGGTCGACTTCGTGAGCACGTCATGGTAGTAGGCCGAGGCGGCCTCGCTCGCCGCGACGAGACGCTCCTTGTGACTTCGGGGGACGCCCCCGGCTTCCTCGGTGATCTCGATGTGCGAGCGGTCGGCCAGTATCCTCACGGCAGTCGACGAACTCGACGTTCTCGGTCCGCATCAGGAAACCGTAGGCGTCACCGCCCAGACCACAGCCGAAGCAGTGCCACAGCTGCGTCGCGGGATCGACCTTGAACGACGGGGTCTTCTCGGCGTGGAAGGGACAGCAGCCCCAGAACAGGCGGCCCTTCTGCTTGAGCAGGACGCGTTCGGAGACCACGCTGATGAGATCGGTCGCGTCGCGCACGCGACGAATGTCGTCGTCGGAAATGCGGCCCACGCGACCTCCTCTCCCCGTCAGTGGTTCGCTGCTCACCTGTCGCCGAAAGCGACAAAGCACCACGCCGGACCGGCGCGGTGTCGCACGATTCTACCCCAACAGGGCCTCGCCTGAACGAGCCGGCACGCTAGCGCGCCGACTGCCGCGCCGGCTACAGCAGCCACTTCTTCGGCACGAAGATCCGCTCGTACTCGCGAATCGCGAATCGGTCGGTCATGCCCGCGACGTAGTCAACGACGGCCTGCACGCGACCAGCCGGGATCCGCCGGGCGCTCGTCGACCGGCAGATCGTCGGTGTCTTGCAGGTAGTGATCGAACAGCCTCTGAACGACAGCGTGCGCCTTGGGCTCCTCGGCCTTTGCCCGCTCCGAGAAGTAGACGTTCTCGAACAGGTACGCGCGCAGCTCCATCATCGCGTCCCACACGCGATCGGACATGCGGATGTCGTCGCCGGCCGCCGAGGTGGAGATCATGTCGTTGACCATCGTGGTGATGCGCGCACCGTGATGGGGGCCGAGTACTTCGAGCGGTCGCTTCGGCAGCGCGCTCCTCGAACAGCACCCCGGCACGAACCGCATCGTCGATGTCGTGGTTCACGTACGCGATCCGGTCGGCGATCCGCACGATCCTGCCCTTCGAGCGTCTCGGGCATGTGAGACCCCGAGTGCCCGAGAATGCCGTCACGGACCTCGTGCGTGAGGTTCAGTCCCTTTGCCCTCGTACTCGAGGTGATCGACGATGCGCAGCGACTGGACGTTGTGCCGGTAGCCTTCCGGGGCCGACGGGTCGGTCGCGTGCAGTTCGCGCAAGGCATCGTCGAGGGCCGACTCGCCGGTGTGGCCGAACGGCGTGTGGCCGAGGTCGTGGCCGAGCGAGATCGCCTCGGTCAGGTCCTCGTTCAGGCCAAGGGCGCGGGCGATCGAACGCGAGATCTGGGAAACCTCGAGCGTATGGGTCAGCCGCGTCCGATAGTGATCGCCCTCCGGCGCGAGGAACACCTGCGTCTTGTGCGACAAACGCCGAAACGCCTTGCAGTGGATGATCCGGTCGCGGTCGCGCTGGAACTCGGTGCGGTAGTGGTCGAGCGGGAGCGGATTCGAGCGCGGCCCCGGCTCTCATCGGCGAACGCGGCACCCGCCGAGAACCGCCGGTGCTCCTCGGCCTCGATGACTTCGCGGGTGATGATCGCGCGCTCGACCATGGTGACGTGCTGCTCCCCTTCGGCCCGACGAATGGCTAGATCAACGCGATGGTCGCCGCCGCGAACGCAGCGCCGATGACCGAGCCGACGATCCAGTGCCTGCGCCATCCCATCGTACGCGAAAGCCACACTCCGAGGGCCGCACCGAGGGCGGCCCCGGGCAAGGCGGGCAGCAGGTACGTCAGCGCAACCGACGAGAGAGCCGCACCGAGCGCCACGCCGGGCTCACGCAGCGCGATGCAGGAGCGCGACCGCGAACACGAGGGCCTCGGCTCCCAGCGACGGCCGCAAGCCATCGCTCCCAGAACGGCCGCTCGGTACGTGACCGTCCCTGGATGATCGGCGAGCCTGGCGCCTGCCAGAGCCTCGTCCCCTTCACGCGCTCCCCCTTCGGAAGCGAAAGGGTCCGGTCGCACCTCGTGCGACCGGACCCGTGTGTTTCGCTACCGGTTGTCCGAACCGGGTGCTTCTGCCGCCAGCGCCGCCTGCGCGGCCGCCAGCCGTGCCAGAGGCACGCGGTACGGCGAGCACGACACGTAGTCGAGCCCCGATCTCGAAGAACATCTTCACCGAGTCCGGATCGCCACCGTGCTCGCCGCACACACCGAGCTTGATCGAGGGCTTGGCCTCGCGGCCCAGCCTGCATCCCATCTCGACCAGCTTGGCGACACCGGGATCGATCGTCTCGAACGGGTTGCGCGGCAGGATCTTGCGGTCGAGGTACTTCGGCAGGAACTTCGACTCGATGTCGTCGCGAGAGAAGCCGAATACCGTCTGCGTGAGGTCGTTGGTGCCGAAGCTGAAGAAGTCGGCGTGCTGGGCGATCTCATCGGCGGTGACGGCGGCCCGCGGCAGCTCGATCATGGTTCCGATGGGGATGTCGAGCGCGACGCCCTTCTTGGCGCTGATGTCGGCGATGACCGCCTCGGACTCGGCGCGCAGCGTCTCGAGCTCGGCGACCACGGACACGAGCGGGATCATGATCTCAGGCCTCGGGTCGAGCCCGCGCTTCTTGAGCTCGGCCGTCGCCTCGGCGATTGCGCGAACCTGCATGGCGTAGATCTCCGGGTGCATGATGCCGAGACGGCATCCGCGCAGGCCCAGCATCGGGTTGGCCTCGGCCATCGAGTCGATCTGGGCGAGCAGCCTGCGCTTGGCGGCAAGCTCGCCGACGGGAGCGCCGGCGAACTCCGCCTTCACGATCTCGATCTCGAGCTCGCGCGGGTTGTCGAGGAACTCGTGCAGCGGCGGGTCGAGCAGGCGGATCGTGACCGCCATGCCGTCCATCGCCTCGAGAATGCCCAGGTAGTCGCCGACCTGCACGTCGAGCAGCTTGGCGAGCTCTTCGTCGCGCTCGTCCTGGTTCTCGGCGAGGATGTAGTTCTGGATGATCATCTTCCGCTCGCCGAGGAACATGTGCTCGGTGCGGCACAGGCCGATGCCCTTCGCGCCGAACTTGCGGCCGAGCGCCGCATCGTCGGGAGTGTCGGCGTTGGCGCGGACGCCCATCGTGCGGTACTCGTCGGCCCAGCCGAGGATCTTGTCGAAGTCACCGGTGACCTCCGGCTCGACGAGCGAGACCGCACCGACCACGACCACGCCGGTCGTTCCGTCGATCGAGATGATGTCGCCCTCGTGGAGCTCGACGTCGCCGACGTGGGCGATCTTGTTGCTCGGCATCGATCTTGAGCTTCTCGACGCCGCACACGCACGGCTTGCCCATTCCGCGCGCGACGACGGCCGCGTGGCTCGTCTTGCCGCCGTGCGACGTGAGGATGCCCTGCGCGGCGTCCATGCCGGGCAGGTCGTCCGGGTTGGTCTCCCAGCGCACGAGGATCGCCTTGCGGCCCTCGGCCTTCGCTTCAACCGCATCAGCCGAGGAGAACACAACTTCGCCGACAGCGGCGCCCGGGCTCGCGTTGAGGCCCTTGGCGAGAACGTCGTACTTCACGCTTCTGGTCGAACTGCGGGTGCAGCAGCTGGTCGAGCTGGGCCGGGTCGATGCGAAGCACGGCTTCCTTGGCGTCGATCATGCCCTCGTCGACCATGTCGATGGCGATCTTGAGCGCTGCACGCGCGGTGCGCTTGCCGATGCGCGTCTGCAGCATCCACAGCTTGCCCTGCTCGATGGTGAACTCGATGTCGCACATGTCGCGGTAGGACGCCTCGAGCTTGTCGAACACGTCGTCGAGCTCCACGCCGGCGGCTTCGAGGCCGGGAACGGTCTTCAGGTCCGCGATCGGCTCGGTGATGCGGATGCCGGCGACGACGTCTTCGCCCTGAGCGTTGGTGAGGAAGTCGCCGTAGTACTCGCGTGGTGCCGTCGGCCGGGTTGCGCGTGAACCCAACGCCCGTCGCCGAGGTGTCGCCCTTGTTGCCGAAGACCATCGTCTGCACGTTGACGGCGGTGCCGAGGTCGTCGGCGATGCGCTCCATCTTGCGATAGTAGACGGCGCGCTCGTTCATCCAGCTCGAGAAGACCGCCTCGATGGCGAGGCTGAGCTGCGCCGATACGTTCTGCGGGAACTGCGACCTTGCCGTCTGCGCCGACCAGCTGCGGGTACTTCGCAGCCGAGATGTGCTCAGCCACGATCGTCCTTGAAGTCGGCGACGAGCTGCTTGAGATCGTCAGCGCTCAGGTCGGTGTCGCTCTTCACGCCGCGGTCGATCTTCATCTTGTTGATGGCGTTCTCGAACAGGTCGCCCTCGGCATCGAGGACGACCTTGGAGAACATCTGGATGAAGCGACGGTAGCTGTCCCACGCGAAGCGTTCGTTGCCGGTCTGGCGGATGAGGCCCTGGATCGACGTGTCGTTGAGACCGAGGTTCAAGACCGTGTCCATCATGCCCGGCATCGAGAACGGCGAGCCCGAGCGCACGGAGACGAGCAGCGGATCGTTGTCGTCACCCAGCGTCTTGCCCATCTTGGCCTCGAGGGCGGCGATGTGCTCCGCGATCTCCTCGGCAAGGCCCTCGGGCAGCGCGGGCGGCGTTGCGTTGTAGTACTCCATACATGCCTGGCAGCTGATGGTGAAGCCAGGAGGGACCGGGAGTCCCATGCGTCGCCATCTCGGCAAGGTTCGCACCTTTTCCGCCGAGGATGAACTTCATCGACTTGTTGCCCTCAGTGGTGGCGCCGCCAAAGGCGTAGACGCGCTTAGGTGCCGACAATGCCCTCTCCTTCAGTGCCGGGTACAAAGGCTGTGCTGCATGATACCGCACGCATGGCGTGCGTACATGCTTAGAAGTGACTCAATGTTTCAGTCCTGAGTCTTCGAGGCTTCCACGCAGGTATCGGATGATTTCCTGTGCGGTTTCCTCGACCGCGCGGTTGTCAGTTCGGACCACGATGCAGCCGATTCGGCGCATGACCGCGCGCGCCTCGGCGAGGTCTTCCTCGATGTCGGGGCGGTCGGCGTAGTGGGCGACGTAGGTGCCCAGCTCGGCCATACGCTTCGAACGGACCTCGGCCAGCACCGCCGGACTGCTGATGAGCCCGAACACCTTGCGCGGATCGACGTCGAACAGCTCGTCCGGAGGGTCGGTGCCTCGCACGAGCGGGATGTTGGCCGTGTAGAAGCCCTTCGATGCCAGATAGATCGACAGCGGCGTCTTGCTGGTTCGTGACACGCCGACGAGCACCACGTCGGCCACCTGGAGGCCCTCAGGGTTGCGCCCGTCGTCGTGCTTGATCGCGAACTCCATCGCGTCGATGCGGTCGAAGTACGCCTCGTCCGGCTGGCGCATGGCCCCCGCCACGCCGCGCGGGTCGATGTCGGCCACCCGTGAGAGTAGGTCGACACCCGGCCCGAGAATGTCGACGGCTCGAACGCGACCTGACGATGCCAGCGAAAGCATCTCCGTGCGGAGGCTGTGCTCGACGAGCGTGAAGAAGAAGACGCAGCTCTTCCCGCAGTGAGCGGCGACGACCTCCCGCAACTGCTCCGACGTCGACACCTTGGGCAGCCGCTCAACTCGAAACGTCCCCCGCGGGAACTGCGCGACGGCCGCCCGCGCGACCGCGTCCGCCGTCTCACCGAGCGAGTCGGACAGGATGTGAATGGTGAGTGGAAGCTCCGTCGTCCGCATGACATCAGCCGGCCAGCAGACTGAAGTCGGCGAACCGTCCGAACAGCTCGACGAAACGGTTCAGCAAGCGCAAGCGGTTGTCGCGCTTGGACGCGTCCGGGTCCATGACGAGAACCGCCTCGAAGAACGCGTCGATCGGAACGCGCAGGCCGGCGAACGCCTCGAGCAGCGCAGAGTACGCTCGCGCGTCCATGAGCTCGCCGGCGACCCTCTCGGCGGTGTCGAGGGCGTCGGCGAGTGCGAGCTCCTCGGCACCCATGATCGCGCGATCGGCAACCACGCCCAGCTCGGGCTTTGCGAGGTTCTTCGCGCGTGTGTAGGCCGTCGAGAGGTCCTCCATGTCGTCACTCGCCGCTCGGAAGCTCGTGAGACGCCTCGCAGCGCGCCAGCGCGTCACCGGGGTCCCCGGCGGCGCGAGCGAGCACGGCGTCAACGGTGTCGTACGCGTGGCCTCGATCGCGGAGGATTCCCTGCAGCCTGCCGACGAAGAACTCGTGGATGGCGGCGCCTGTCGACTCGGTATCGAGCGGCAGAACCCCATCGTAGCCGGCAAGTGCAGCGCCGATGAGGTCGTCGATGCGCGCGTTGGTGCCGCCGAGGATGGTCTGGAGCACGCCGATGGCGCCGCGGCGCAGGCGTACGGGTCGGCAGAGCCGGTCGGCGCCATGTCCGCCGCGAAGATGCCCGCGATCGTGTCGAGCTTGTCGGCGATGGCGACGATGCGTCCGGCACGTCGACGAGGGCAGCTCGTCTCCGGAGAACCGCGGCCGGTAGTGCTCGACGATCGCGGTCGGCTACGCCGGCCTCCTCCCCGCTGGCGGTAGCGTAGTAGCCTCCCATCACGCCCTGCAGGTCGGTGAACTCGACGACGGCGTTGGTGACCAGGTCGGCCTTGCACAGGTGCGCCGCACGCACCGCGTATGCGGTCTGATCGGCCGGCGCCTCAATCGAGCTCCGCGATGGCCGCGCTGAGCCGCTCCAGACGCCGGACCTTGTCGCCGAGCGTGCCGAGCTTCTCTTGGAAGACGATCGTGTCGAGACGGGCGACGTAGGCCTCCAGCGGCTCGGTGAGATCCTCGCGGTAGAAGAACGCCGCGTCGGACAGCCGAGCGCGGATCACCCTCTGGTGCCCGGCGATGATCTGCTCCGTGCGCGCCGGGTCGCCGTTGTGGGCGACGATGAAGCGGTTTGCGAGCTTGCCGTCCGCGGTCTCCACCGGGAAGTAGCGCTGGTGGCTCTCCATCGCGTTCTCGAGAATCTCGCGCGGCACGGCCAGGAACTCCTCGTCGAACGTGCCGACGGCGACCGTGGGCCACTCGACGAGATTGACGACCTCGGCAAACGTCTTCTCGGGCACCACCGCGGTCACGCCGAGGGCGGCTGCCGCTGACTCGATGCCCTCGCGCAGCATCTTGGCGCGCTCGGTGTGGTCCGCGACGACCTTGCCTCGCTCGAGAGCCAGTGGGTAGTCGACCGCCGCCGGCACCTCGATGGCGCCGGGAGCGAGAAAGCGGTGTCCGTAGGTGAGGCGACCGGCGGTCAGGCCGGCGAACTCAGCCGGCACGACGTCGGCGCCGAAGAGCGCCAGCAGCGAGCGGACCGGTCGCGAGAAGCGTGCATCGCCGCTTCCCCAGCGCTGCGACTTCGGCCACTCGAGGTTCTCGGCAAGTCGCGAAAGCAGCCCCGGCAGTACCTCGACCGCCGAGACGCCCTTGACCTCGACCGTCGCCCACACGTACGAGCCGTTGTCGTCGTCGATCACCTGCAGCGACTCGACGTCGACGCCTTTGCCCCGGGCGAAGCCCTCGGCGGCCTTCGTCGGCTTCCCTTCGGCATCGAACGCGGCCTTGGACGCCGGACCCTTGTGATTGTGCACGGCGTCGGCCTGCTGCTCGGCGAGCTCGCTGACCAACACGACGAGACGACGCGGCGAGCCCATGACGCGAACGGTGTCGTACTCGAGTCGCGCATCGTCGAGGGCCTTGGGAACGGCGACGCTGAGCTGCTCGATGGCACCGTAGAGCGGCTTGGATGGCAGCTCCTCGGTTCCGATCTCAAAGACGAGGTCGCGTGTCATCGCTCATCACCGCCTTCCGGAGCACCGGCGTCTTCAGCCGGGTCGCTCTCCTCCGCAGGTGCGACAAGCTCCAGATACGCTGAGCAGCACGCCTTCGCGAGCGCTCGGACGCGCAGGATGTAGCCCTGGCGCTCCGTGACGCTGATGGCGCCGCGTGCGTCGAGCAGGTTGAACGCGTGGGAGCACTTGAGCACGTAGTCGTAGGCGGGCAGCACGTACCCGGCCTCGAGCGTGCGCTTGCATTCGCCTTCGTAGGTGGTGAAGAGGCCGAGGAGCATGTCCACGTCGGCGACCTCGAAGTTGTACGCCGAGTACTGCTGCTCGTTTCGCAGGAACACGTCGCCGTAGGTGAACGTGTGCCCGTCGGGGCCGACCGACCAGACGAGGTCGTAGACGCTGTCCACGCCCTGGATGTACATCGCGAGACGCTCGAGACCGTAGGTGATCTCGGCGGGTACCGGACGGCACTCGAATCCGCCGACCTGCTGGAAGTAGGTGAACTGCGTGCACTCCATGCCGTTGAGCCAGACTTCCCATCCCAGACCCCATGCGCCGAGCGTCGGCGACTCCCAGTCGTCTTCGACGAGGCGGATGTCGTGCTCCGCGGGCTCGATGCCGATGGCGCGCAGCGAGTCGAAGTACAGGTCGAGCACGTTGTCCGGGCTCGGCTTGAGAATCACCTGGTACTGGTAGTAGTGCTGCAGGCGGTTGGGGTTCTCGCCGTAGCGCCCGTCGGTAGGCCGCCGAGACGGCTGCACGTAGGCGGTGCGCCACGTGTCGGGCCCAAGCGAGCGAAGCGTGGTGGCCGGGTGAAACGTCCCCGCACCGACCTCGCTGTCGTAGGGCTGAAGCACCACGCAGCCCTGATCGGCCCAGTAGCGGGAGAGCGCCAGAATGATGTCTTGGAAGGTCATGCCCTGCATCGAAGCCCCTTCTCGGCAGGTTGCGGACGTCACCGTGCGCAGGAATGCCCGCACAGGGTCGCACCAGTATAGCGAAGCGGTCGGCACGCGGCGCGACTCACGGACCGTTGATTCAGGCCGTGGGAAGCGTCCCCGCGTAGTAGTCGAGCGCCCGCAGACGGGCCGGGACGTGGAACGCCACGAACGCGCGGACCAGCTGGAAGCAGTCGGCGACCGCCGCTGGGGGCATCGCCAGCCCGGCAACCTCGGCCAACCTCGCCTGCAGCAGCGTGTCGAGCCACGCGCGCCCCTCGGGGCCGAACCGCAGCGTGCTGGCGTCGAGCGCGCCGCACTCAGGGCAAAGGACGCCGCCGTGAGACACCGAGAACTCGTGGCTGCTGTGCATCTCGCCCGCACAGCACGCGCACTCCTCGAGCTGCGGCCGGTATCCGTGCATCGCCATCGCCTTGAGCAGGAACGCGACGACCAAGACCGGGAGCGCATCGTCCGGCGCGGTCTCCATGACGTCGAGAGTCGTGCTGGAGAGCGCGAACAACCTCGGTTCCGTCTGCCCCTCGACCGAGATCTTGTCGAGCAGGTCCGCGACGACCGCGGCGGCGGCCGAGCGATCAAGGTCCTCTCGGAGTCCTGAATGTGAGGCGACGGTCTGCGCTTCGGTCACCACCTCGAGCGATCGCCCGGTGTGAAGCAGCAGGTCGCACACGGCATACGGCTCCAGCCGTGCCCCAAAGCGACCCCCCGGCTTTCGCAGACCCTTTGCGACCGCGCGCACCTGGCGCCCGTCGTCAGCGAGCAACGTCAGGATGGTGTCGGTCTCGCCGAGCTTGGTCTTGCGCAGCACGAGTGCGCGCAACGGATACGAGGGCATGGCTACAGTGTCTCAGTCTTCACGTCACCGAGCACGCGCGGCCGTCTGACCCACGGCTCGCCGAGAAGGAGCGTCGCGGTGATGCGGAAGTTCCCGAGAACGAGCGTCCACCCGACCGCGACGAGCGTCGCCATCGCGACGTTGACCGGCAGGAACCACCACGGCATCCCCTTCCACATCTCCACGAACGGGAAGTGGGTGACGTAGATGCCCAACGAGAGCGTGCCGAGGTACGCCAGCGGTGCCTCGAGCCATCCGGACAGGTGATAGCTGACGGCAAGGATCGCGACCACCGCACAGGCACCTATGAGTATCGGCAGCACCACGAGCATGATCCTGCCTGCAAGGAGCAGCGGTTGCGCCGAAACGAGCCTCGTGAGGCGTGCTGCGGCGATCGGTCTCGGGCTCGGCAACGAGCCACAGCGGAACGAACGAGAACCGCCCCAAGCAATCCCCGCGGCGTTGAGCCTGGGAAGGATGGAAGGCTCGAACCTCCGGAACAGCACACCGCCGCACACGTAGATGTAGATCCACCGAAGCCAGTTGAACTGCCCGTACGAGCCGAGCGCGAACACCACCACGATGCTTGCGAGGATCGATCCACGTGCTGTCTCCCCGCAGCCGAACCAGACCAAGGACCATGAGAGCAAGCCACAGGACGTAGAGGTACCACATACGCCCCTCGAAGTGCGGGTTGGTGAAGATGTGCACGTAGTACGACGACCAGCGCCTGCACGCTCGTGAGCATCTCAGGGTGCTTGGTCGGCCCGTACAGAGTCTCCCACGCGATGTAAGGCACAAGCAGGCCCAGCGTGCGCTTTCGGAAGTAGCCCTTGCGACGAAAACCCCCTGGCCGCCCGAGCACGTACCCGCTCAGGAAGGCGAAGAGCGGCAGCATGAAGCTGAAGAGGAGCGCGCGGGAATAGACGGCCCACGGGTAGTAGACGACGCCAGTGGAAGGCGAGAACGAGTAGTACTGGCCGAGCGCGTGGTACGTCACGACGCACAGGATCGCGAAACCCTTGAGCGCGTCGATGCGCGCCTCCCGCGAGTGTGCGATCGCACCCGCCACGCGCTAGAGCCCGCGCTCGCTTGCCTCGGCGATGATCTCGCTGCCGGCGGACAGCCCGAGCCTGGTCGCGCCGGCGTTCAGCATCGCCAGAGCCGTATCCAGATCTCGGATACCGCCCGACGCCTTCACGCCGATGTCGGGACCGACCGTGGCCCGCATGATCTCGACATCGCGCACGCTGGCACCCCGAGTACCGAAGCCGGTCGAGGTCTTCACGAAGTCGGCGCCGGCCTCGACCGCAAGCGTGCAGCCGCGCGCGATGTGGTCTTCTGCGAGGTAGCAGGTCTCGAGGATCACCTTCACGATGGCGGCGCCTTCGCTCGCTTCGCGAACGGCGTCGACGACCGCCTGGATGTCGTCTCGAACGAACGCATCCTCGCCCTCGAGCAGCGCGGCGAAGTTGAGGACCATGTCCACCTCTACGCAGCCCAACTGGACGAGATGCGTAGCCTCCTCCGCCTTGGACTCCGTGTTCGCATAGCCGAGAGGGAACCCGGCGACCGAGCAGACGCGCGTCGACGTTCCCGCAAGGCGCTGTGCAGCGATCGGCACCAGAAACGGCGACACGCACAGCGAGGCGAAGCCGTGGTCGCGATTTGCCTCGATCCACCTCGCGCCCTCGGTGAAGCCGACCGTCGGCTTGAGCAGCGTCTGGTCCATCGAAGCGGCCAGCTCGACGATTCCGATGCGGCTCATGCGCCCTCCCCGTAACCGAAGCGCCGGATCTGCGAAGCGTCTCGGCGCCAGTCCTTCTTCACCTTGACCTTGAGATCGAGGTACACCCGTCCGCTCAGCAGACGTCTCGAGGTCGACCCGCGCATCGGTTCCTATCGCGCGGATCATCTCGCCGCCCTTGCCGATAAGGATGCCCTTCTGTGAGTCCCGTTCGACGAAGATCGTCGCGAAGATGCGGGACAGGTCCTTCTTCTCGTCGAACTCGAGCTCGTCGATGGCCACGCCGACGGCGTGGGGCACCTCGTCGTGCGTCATGCGCAGGATCTTCTCGCGGATGAACTCGGCGATCATCGTCTCGAGCGACTGGTCGGTCGGCATGTCTCGCGGGAACCAGCGGGGGCCGGTCGGCAGGAAGCGCACGACCGCCTCGGCGAATCCGTCGAGGTTGAAGCCCGAGACTGCGGAGAGAACGACCTCGTCATCGAAGTCAGCGAGTTGGCGTGCGATGGCGAGCTGGCGGGGGACCTGCTCGCCCTTCGCGAGGTCGGCCTTGGTGATGACGAGCAGCTTCTTCGCCTTGGACTTCGCGACGTGGGCGGCGACCCACTTGTCCCCCTCGCCGACCGGTTTGGTCGCGTCGATGAGGAGCGCGACGACGTCAACGTCCTCCAGTGCCTTGAGCGCAGAGCGGTTCAGTTCCTCACCCAAGGCGTCGTAGGGCTTGTGAAGCCCGGGAGTATCGACGATGACCACCTGCGCGTCATCTCGGTCGAGCACCGCCCTGAGGCGGTGACGCGTGGTCTGAGGGGTGTCCGAGGTGATGGCGACCTTGGTGCCGACGGCCGCGTTCGTAAGTGTGGACTTGCCGGCGTTGGGGCGTCCCACCAGCGCGACGAATCCGCTCTTGGTCTCGAGCGGGGACATGCGAGGCTTGTCAGACACGCTACTTCGTCTCGTCTTGGTCGAGGAATCCCCGGACGAACGCCTCAGGAAGCAGCTCGTCCAGCGACATCACCAAGACCTCGTCGGTGATGCCGCCCATGATGACGCGCATCTCGGGGTTGAACTCCGCAAGCGCCTGACGGCAGCAGCCACACGGCGTCGTGGGCGACTCGGAATCGCCGACGATGGCGATCGCGGTGACGTCCCTGCACCCGGCCGAGACAGCCGCGGACAGCGCTGAGCGCTCGGCGCAGATGGTCGCGCCATACGCGGCGTTCTCGATGTTGACCCCCTGGAAGATGTCGCCGTCGGCGTAGACGGCTGCTCCGACACGGAAGCCCGAGTACGGCGAGTACGACTTCTCCTGCACCTCACGCGCGAAGGCGAGCAGCGCCAGGTCGGGCTGGGTGAGACTACGCATCGTCGTTCCTTTCGTCGGTGTCAGCCGGCTCAACGGAGAGCTGGCGAATGCGCGTTCCTTCGAGCACTTCCACGGTCACCCGCAGCCCCTCGATCGTCAGCGACTCCCCCACCTCGGGAATCCTGCCGGCAACCTCGGTGAAGAGACCGCCGACCGAGTCCGCCTCGGTATCGATGTCGGTGCCGAACAACTCGTTGAGCTCGTCTACCGGCAACCGTGCATCTACACGATACCGCTCCGGCGACAGTTGCGTCAGAAGCGGTTCCTCACGGTCGTACTCGTCCGAGATGTCACCGACGATCTCTTCGAGCAGGTCCTCGAGCGTCACGATGCCCGCGGTCCCGCCGTATTCGTCGGCGACGATGGCGATGTGGGTGCGGGTCCGCATCTCGAGCAGCAGCTCCTGAACCGGCTTCGTCTCGGGCACGAAGTACGGCGCGCGCGCAAGTCCGGCGATGGAGTTCTCGCCCACCTGAACGGCGCACCTGACCAGCAGGTCCTTCGCGTACAGGACACCTCTGCACATCGTCGATCGACTCGTGATAGACCGGCAGTCTCGTGTAGCCGGTCTCCTCGATCAGCCGCACCGCATCAGCGGTGGTGGCGGTGTCAGGCAATGCGGCGACATCCGTTCGTGGGCACCATGACTTCGCGTGCGACCTTCTCGGCGAAGTCGGAGACGGCTTCGAGGAGTGCCTCCTCAGCCTCCTCGCGCCCGGTCGCCTCGTCCGCGTCCGCCGAGCGGTACTCCGCAGCCGTCGCCCACGCCGATGCCGCCCTCTCGCCGCTCGCGACCTGCACGATCCACGTCCACGGGGCGCCGAACACCCGAGCGACCGGGTACAGCACCGCCGAGGCGAGGCGCGCAGGCAGGGCAGCGTCAAGCCCCACGCGCTCGGGGTTCGCGACCGCGAGCGTGCGCGGAAGCGCGCCTACGAGCGCGAAGGTGACGAGCACGAACACGACGACCGCGACCACCTGGGCGAGCAGCCCCCCGATGTCGGGAAGCAGCCCGCCGGCGACGACGCCGAACAGCGCAGCGCTCGCACACGCAAGCCCGAACGCAAGCGCGGAAGCCGCGCGCAGCCGATACGGGCGAGCAGCGAGCCGATCGAGCTCATCGGCGCCGCGGGCTTCCGCCTCGACGAGCCGGTGCACGCGGCCCGGCGGCAGCACCATCACCGCGGTCTCGACCGCCGACAGCACGGCGGCTATCGGCACAGAGTGCGACTGTGATGAGCAGTACCACGTAGAACACGGGCGACTCCGGTCCGGTCGGGCGGTGCGCCGGCTCGACACCGGCGAACCCTCAGGCGAAGAACAGCTGGAACACCGCGGTGACTATCAGCAATCCCAGAAGTGCTCCAAGGATAACCTGCGCGATGGTGTGCGTCTCAGACTCGACTCGGCTTTGGGCGACCAACGCTGCGATGAACAGCGCCAGCACGAAGGCGGACGCGCTCTTGGTGATGTAGCCAAGGGCGGCCGCCGCCCCAACTGCAAGCGCGGTGTGCCCGCTCGGCCAGCCTCCGTGCAGGAACGAGCCCTCCCGCGACGCCGCCTTCAGGACGATGACGGTGAGGCCCACGAGGCCCAAGGCGATCACCGTCAGGCTCGCAGGTCCCACGCTCACCAGCTGGATCCCCCGCTGCACGATCCGCCTGACCGGGCCGAACAGCACGAGGTAGGCAACGACCACCGCATTGATCGAAGCGATGAAGACGGCGCCCGCAGCCACATCCTTGGCGATCTTGGCGAGCGGATCGAGACCCTCGGTCGCCAAGTCGACCGTGGCCTCGATGGCCGTGTTCACGAGTTCGGTGACCAGCACCAGGCAGATCGCGAAGACGATGGCGATGAGACCGAAGCCGCCAACGTGCAGAAGAAGACAGGCGACCAGCACCGTGATCGCGGCGACGACGTGAAGCCGCATGTTGCGCTGCGTGCGCAGCGCGTACACGATCCCCTGAATCGCGAAGTTGAAGCTCCACAGCAGCGACCGGCTGCGTACCATCGGCTATCCCTAGGTCGCAGCCGACCAGGCGAGCAGGAGCGCTCGTTCCCGCGCCTGCATCACCTCGGCGTCGCCGTCGTCCTCGTGGTCGTAACCCAGCAGGTGCAACACACCGTGCACGAGCAGCAGGTTGAGCTCCTCCTCGACGGTGTGGCCGTACTCCGCCGCTTGAGCCTCTGCGACCTCGGGCGCGATCACGACGTCGCCGAGCATGACGGGCTCATCGGGATCCGTGACCGCACACAGGTCGTCGCACTCGAACGACAGCACGTCGGTCGGGCCATCCTTGCCGCGATACTGGCCGTTGAGCTCGGTCATCTCGGCGAGGTCGACAAGGGCGATGGAAAGCTCGATGCTGGCCGAGGCCTCTTCGCGCTCGAGCACGAATGCCGCAAGCCGCTCGAACGCCGAAACGTCGAGCGGCTCAGGCTCGCGATGGCTGGTGATGCTGATCAGCACCGATGGGGCTCCTTCCGGCGTCCTCGCGCTTCGGATACTCGCAGCGGCCGTGGTACATGCTCACGAGCATGCGCGAGTACGTTGCGACGATCCGCTCGATGATCGCCGGCCTGCAGACCGGCGTCGTCGAGCTGGCCGTCGGCCGTCTTGTCATCGATGATTCCCCGAACGGCGGCTTCCACGCGCGGCGCCGACGGAGTCTTCAGCGCACGGACGGCCGCCTCGCTCGAATCGGCGAGCATGACCAGCGCCGCTTCGCGTGACTGCGGCTTCTCGCCTTGGTAGCGGAAGTCCGCCTCGTAGACGGCGGCATCCGTCGATGCGGCCTTGTTGTAGAAGTAGCTCACGAGCGTCGTCCCGTGGTGCTGGCGGATGATGGCCTGAATCTTCATCGGAAGCCGGTACTCCGCTGCCCAGTGCCATCCCGTCACGCACGTGCGCGGTGATGATCAGCGCCGAGAGGGACGGCTTGGCCTCGTCGTGCGGGTTCTCGCCACTCGTCTGATTCTCGAAGAAGTAGGCCGGGCGTCGGATCTTGCCGACGTCGTGGAAGTACGCGCCGACGCGAGAAACCAGGGCGTCTGCGCCGATCTCCTCGGCGCCTGCCTCGGCGAGATTGGCGGCCACGACAGAGTGCGCGTACGTGCCCGGCGCCTTGCTCATCAGTTCGCGCATGAGCGGGTGTTCGGGGCTCGCGGCACGCATCAGCTTGATGTCCTCGGCCAGACCCAGACCGTCGCGAATGAACGGCATCAGCACCAGCGCGAACAGGGTCGCAGTGGCTGCGCCGACCGCACCCCACATCGCGGAGGTGAGCGCGGCGGACGCAGGGGTCCCGTCGAGCATGTCGCCGAAGAGCGCGGCCACCCCGCCCACGAGCACGATGGCCACCGCGCACAGCGCAAGCAGGCCGTAGATGAGCGCCTTGCCCTTGAACAGCTGCGTCTTGAAGCGCGCAGGGACGAATCGGGCAGCACGCGAGGTCATGTCGTCGTAGCGGTTCATTCTGGGGCTACGACCTTCTCCCCGTCGGCGGCAGCAAGCTTCTCTTCGTGCCTGCTGTAGGCGTTGACGATGCGCTGCACGAGCTTGTGACGCACGACGTCTTTGCCGGTCAGGTCACAGAACTCGATGTCGGTGACACCGTGGAGAATCTCGCGCACCTGACGCAGGCCGGACGCGCCCTTCGGCAGGTCGATCTGCGTGACATCGCCGGTGATCACGAACCGCGAGCCGAAACCGAGCCGGGTCAGGACCATCTTCATCTGCTCGGGGCTCGTGTTCTGGGCTTCATCGAGGATGACGAAGCTGTCGTTGAGCGTGCGCCCGCGCATGTACGCCAGCGGTGCGATCTCGATGGTGCCGCGCTCGAGCAGCGCCGCGGACTTCTCGGCGTCCATCATGTCGTAGAGCGCGTCGTAGAGCGGGCGCAGGTAGGGGTCGACCTTCTCGGTCAGCGTGCCGGGCAGGAAGCCGAGCGACTCCCCTGCTTCGACGGCAGGACGCGTCAGGATGATGCGGCCGACCTGCTTGCTCTTGAGAGCCTCGACGGCCATCGCCATCGCCAGGTAGGTCTTGCCGGTGCCGGCTGGACCGATGCCGAACGTGACCGTGTTCTTGCGGATGGCATCGACGTAGCGCTTCTGACCTGCGGTCTTGGGCCGGATCGCCTTGCCCTTGTGCGTGAGGATGACGTCGCCGTGCAATGCGCTCGGACTGACGTCGCCATGCCGCATCAGCTCGATGTTGCGCTCGAGTGACTCAGGCGTCAGCGTCTCCCCGCGTTCGATGAGCTGGATCATCTCGGCGAACAAGCGACGAGACGGTCTGCGAGTCATGGCCGCCGCCGGAAATGGTTATCTGGTTGCCTCGGACCGCGATGTCGGACTCGAACTGGTCCTCGATGAGGCGGAGCAGGTCGTCGCCTTGACCGAGCAGCCTCGTCATGTCGACCTCAGGGGGTACGACGAGGCGGATCTGCGTGGATTCCACGATGGTTGCTTGCACCTCGGTTCATTGCCGTTGAGCCAGCGCCCAAAGCGCGGCGCACGTCAGAAACGTATGCAAGAAGTCTACCACCGCGCCGGGGCAACTCAGCCGAGAACCCACCTAGCCCAGGGTCACGTCCGCCGCCGTGAGCAACACCTCGCGCACGTCGCCTGGAGCCACCCCGCTGGCAGGCACTCGCACACGCACGTAGTCGCGTGTGGTGCCGGTGGCGAAACCCTCGCTCACGGTCTCGAAGAGCACCTCGGCGCGACGCGGCATGCGCGCGGTGTCTGCCCGCCCGCGCAGCTGGTCGCCCAGCGCCCTGAGTTCGGCCGCCCGCGCGTTCCGAACGGCCGGCTGCACCTGCGGCATCGAGGCCGCGGGAGTCCCGGGTCGCTCGCTGTAGCGGAACACGTGCAGCCTCGAAAAGCCCATGCGCTCGACGAATCGCATCGTCTCGGCGTGCTCGTCGTCTGTCTCGCCGGGGAATCCGGCGATGACGTCGGTGGTCACGGCCAGCCCGGGGATGGCGCGGCGCGCGGCGGCGATCCGCTCGGCGTACTGCTCGGCGGTGTACTTCCTGCCCATCGCCGAGAGGATCGTGTCGCTCCCGCTCTGCAGTGGGACGTGCAGGTGCTCGCACACCGCCTGGGTGCGTGCGAGGGTCGAGAGGAGGCGTTCGGTGAGGTCCGGGCGGCTCGATACTCGACAGGCGCAGACGGTGCACCCCGGTAGCGGCCACTGCCGAGACGAGGTCGGAGAGGTCGCCACCCGGTCTCGGGGTCGCGGTAGCGCCCGATGTTGATGCCGGTCAGCACGATCTCGCGAACCCCGGCGCCGACGAGCGCGCTGGCGTCACCGACCGCACCGGCGAGAGGGACGCCCCGGGGTACCCCCCGCGCGGCGGGAACGATGCAGTACGTGCAGAAGTTGTCGCACCCGTCCTCGATCTTCAGCAGCGCCCTCGTGCGGAACCCCTCTCCTGCGCGAACGACAGGCGTTGGCAGGTGCCCGCCGGGACAGGCGTCCAGTTCCAGTAGCTGCATGACGCGCTGGGCGACCAGCCCCTTGTCCGCCTCGACCACGACCCGTTCGCCAAGCGACCGGAGCGCATCCGGCTCGAGCGCGGCCAGGCACCCGGTCACGACGACCACCGGCTCGCGGGGCGACCGCAGCGCCTGACGCACCGCCTTGCGCGCCTTCGCGTCCGCCTCACGCGGTGACCGTGCAGGTGTTGACGATGATGACCTCGGCGTCTGACTCGGGCACGAGCTGCGTGCCCTTGCCGAGCAGTTCGGCTGCGATCGAGTCACTCTCCACCCGGTTCACCTTGCAGCCCAGCGTGTGCACCGCGACCGCGACAACCCGCATCGCCGAGCCGGGCTCGCTCACGACGAGTTCCCAAGACCGCCGAGCTCGTGGACGACGAGCGCGCTGAAGACGACGGCCGCCGTCTCCGAGCGCAAGATGGTGGTGCCGAGGGTGACGACCACGCCGCCGATGCGCTCGAGCGCCGCGATCTCCTCGGCGAGCGAGTCCGCCCTCTGGCCCGACAACGATAGCGACGCGCGCGCCCTCGCCAAGCGGACCGGCGGCCGCGAGCGCATCGCGCACGCCTGCGCCGGTGACCGGCGCCTCCTCCCACGCGACGAGAACCGCGTCGTAGTCGGCCAGGAGGGCCAGCGTGTCCGCAAGCGGGGCAGGATCGCTCACGTGCGGGACCGATCGCCCGCTTGGACTGCTTCGCCGCTGCGAGCGCGACTCGGCGCCACCGCTCGCCGCGCTCGACGCGCTTCTCGGCGTCGAACTTGACGATGCTTCGGGCGGTGAGCACCGGCACCATATCGGCCACGCCCACCTCGACGGCATCTTCCACGATGTCGTCGTTCTTCGACCCTTTCGAGACTCCGAAGACCAGCGTCACCTTGCGGGCAGCCGCCGCACTCGGATCGAGCAGCTCCACCGCGGCGCGCGCCGTGAGCCGCGTCAGGTGTCGCCGCTGACCACGGCGACTCGCCAGACCCGGCCGCTCGGCGCGACCACGTCGAGCTCTTCGCCCGTGCGCACTCGCAGCACCGCAACCGCATGATGTAGGTCGTGGAGAGACAGCGGCACGACGACCGCGTCTCCCGGATCGGCGTCCGGCAGTTCGCTCGTGAGGAAGAACCTGTGTCGCGACATCGGTCAGCGCCTACCCGTGCAGCCAGTCTTTGAGCTTCTGCACCGGGCTCTTGTGCTCCGCAGTCGCTTCGCCCGACTCCTTCGCGTACTCCTCGAGCAGCTCCCGCTGCCGCTTCGTGAGCTTCTTGGGGACGTCTACCGCGATGTGCACGTGGAGGTCGCCGCGGTACGTGCTGTTCAGTCTCGGCATACCGGCGCCCTTCACACGAACCACGTCACCGTGCTGGGAACCGGCAGGCACCGCCACGGTCTTCTCCTCGAGAATGCCGTGGACGTTGAGGTCCACGCCGAGCGCAGCCTGTGCGATCGTGACGGTCGCTCTGCAGTGCAGGTCGTCGCCTTCACGGTGGAGGTAGTCATCCTCGGCGATTCGCACGCTGACGATGAGGTCGCCCGCTGCGGCGCCTCGGATACCCGCCTCGCCCAGACCGCGCAGACGGATCTGCTGCCCGTCGCGAATGCCGGCCGGAACGCTCACGTTCACGTGCTGGCGGTCCGGAACGCGTCCGGAGCCCTGGCACTCGTCGCAGGGGTTCGCGACGACGTGGCCGGTGGCCCCGCAACGCTCGCACGGTGCCGCGGTCTGCATGGTGCCGAGGAACGTCTTGCGCTGGACGACTCGCTGGCCCGTGCCGCCGCAGTCCGGGCACGTCGTCACGCCGCTGCCATCAGCCGAGCCACCGCCGCCGCACACGTCGCACGTTGCCAGGCGGTCGAGCACGATCTCCTTCTCGACCCCGGTCGCGGCTTCGGTGAGCGTGATGACGAGCTGCATCGACATGTCGCGGCCCTCGAGCCTGGTACGTGCGACCGCGCACGCCGCCGAAGAACGCGCTGAACAGGTCCTCCATGTTCACGCCGCCGCCACCGAACAGGTCGTCGAAGTCCGCGTACTGGTAGCCGCCGGGCCGCCGGCCGCCGGGACCGCCCACGCGACCGAACCGGTCGTACTGCTCGCGCTTCGCCGGATCGGACAGCACGTCGTAGGCCTCGTTGACCTCCTTGAACCGGTCCTCGGCATCTGACGCGTTGTTCACGTCGGGGTGCAGCTCGCGAGCCTTGTGGCGGAACGCCTTCTTGATCTCATCGGCGCTCGCCGTCTTCGAGACGCCGAGCAGTTCGTAGTAGTCCTCGGTGCGTGCGGGCACGTGCGGTCCTTTCGGTGGTGGTTCGAGCGGGCTAGCCGAGCGCGTCGGTCAGGTCGTCGGACACGGCGCGAACCGCGGCCATTGCGCGCTGGTAGTTCATGCGTGTGGGACCGATGACGCCGATGACGCCGTCAGCGTCCCCGGCACCGTAGTTGGTGGCGACGATGCTCACGTTCCCGAGCTCCGCCCGGCGATTCTCGTGACCGATCCGCACGGTGATCTCGCGGGTTCCAAGTGCCTCCGAAAGCGCCTCGAGCACCGAGATGCCATCCTCGAGGAACTCGATCAGCGGCCGGGCCCGGTCAGCGTCGTGGAACTCGGGCTGTGCGAGCAACGCCGGCACCCCCACGTGGAAGAAGCGGTCCCGATCGGCCTCGTCGAGCGCATCGAGGATCTCGTCGATGACGATCCCGACCAGCCCGTCGCGAGGGTGGGTCTCCTCGATCGCGCCCCGCAGCGGCCTGATATCGGCGGCGTGCTTGCCGTCGAGTGCCGCATTCATGGCCCGCTCGATCTCGGCAAGCCGTTCCGGCGCCGTCTCGCTCGGCAAGCTCGATGGTGCGGTTCACGACCTGGCCCGACGCCGTGATCAGAACGAACACGGCCCGACGCGGCGTCAGCGACAGCAGGTCGATGCGCCGGACGCGCGACAGCGACACGCTAGGTGCGAGCACCACGGCGAGGCAGTTGGTGAGCTGCGTGAGCGCCACGCTCGTCTCGCGCATCAGGTCGTCGACCTCAGAGGCGCTGGAGAACCTGCCGACGTCGCGCTGCTCGATCGCCCCGCGCAAGACCGCCGCGCTCGATCAGGTCGTCCACGAAGCTGCGATAGCCGCTGTCCGTGGGCAGCCGCCCCGCCGAGACGTGCGGCTGCAACACGAAACCGGTCTCCTCGAGAATCGACAGCTCGTTTCGCACGGTGGCGGGCGAACAGCCCAGCTCGTAGCGCTCGACGAGCGTCTTGCTCCCGACCGGTGTGGCGCTCTCTATGTACTCCTCGACGAGCGCTGCAAGCACGCGTCGCCGACGTTCGTTCAGCATTGTTCCTCCTGGAGAGACAGCGCGGGCTCGCACCGTTGGCACTCAAGTATAGCGAGTGCCAGCCGAGGTCGTGAAGCGCGGTGCTCGAGCGGAAACCCCACGCTACTCGCCGGCCCAGATGCTCGAGAAGACCACGTTGCCCAGAAGCCAGCCCCGCTGCGTGGTGCGCCAGTTCGGTCCCGGTCTGGAAACGGCGTCACTCACGAGCTCGACGAGTCCTTGCTCGGCGAGTCTCTCGAGAACTGAAGTGAGACCCGCCGCCTGGACCTGGGTCCAAGGCACGCCACGCACGAGCCGCATGCCCAGCATGACGTCTTCGCGTGCGGCCTCCTCGGCGGTCAACGGCTCTGCAGAGTCGCCCTGACCGACCAGCCACTCCTCGATGTCGCTGGCGTTGGCGTAGCGCACGCGCGCGGCCGGCTCTTCACCGGACCCGAGAAGCCCCACCGTCAGCGCCGTCTGCGCGTCCAACATGCCGTGTGCTCCCGGGCCCGCGCCGATGTACTGACTGCCGGACCAATACGCCGTGTTGTGGCGCGACTCGTGCTCGCGACCCTCCGCGTAGTTGGCGACCTCGTAGCGTCCAAGCGAGTACCGGCCCAGAGTGGCTTCCGCCAGGATCATCATCTCGGCGGCGGTATCGGGGTCTGGCTCGTCGAGCAGTCCGGTGTCGATCGCCACCTGCAGGGGCGTGCCATCCTCCACGGACAACGGGTACACCGACACGTGGCAGGCGCCGGACGCAACGGCGCGCGCGAGCGTCTCGGACCACGACGTGATCGACTGGCCGGGGACTCCGCAGATCAGGTCGACCGACAGGTCGAGTCCCGCGTCACGCACAGCTCTGCATGCTTCCCAAGCGGCTTGCGCATCGTGCCGGCGTCCAAGCACGCGAAGCACGCCGTCGTCGAACGACTGGACTCCGACACTGACCCGGGTCACGCCCGCTCCCGCGAACGCGCGAGCGATCTCACTGTCGAGCGAGTCGGGATTGCCTTCGACGGTGATCTCCGCGCCGTCCCGCACAGAGAAGTGCTCGCGAACGAAGTCCAGCACGCCGATGACCTCCTCCGGATATCGCGAGGGTGTGCCGCCGCCAAAGTACACGGTCTCGAGAACGCCACTGAGGCCCGTGGTCGCCCACCGGCGCAGCTGCGAGCGAATGCCGGTGAAGACCCCGCGCACCACGTCGTCGGATGCGCCTGCGACACTCGCGAAGTCGCAGTACGCGCACTTCGACGCACAGAAGGGCACGTGAATGTAGAGATGGGCAGGCATGCTCGGGCCGAGCAGGTCGCCCGGGTAGTCGTCCGCGCTCATCGGCCATCCATCTCGGACACGTGGGCCGCGTCTGGTTCGTAGAACGGCACGTCGGGGCATGAGCGCTTCAGGAACTCTCGGTACTCGGCGAGTAGCTCGTCAAGCTCGATCGAGCTCTTGCACGCGAACGCCCGCGCCCTGACGTAGGTGGCGCCGGGCGTCTCGGTGATGTACCACGCGACGTGCTTGCGCATGCGCGCTGAAAGCCTGCTCGCCGCCAAAGGCGACCAACGCCTCGAAGGTGCTCCCGCGCAACGTCGACTCGCTCGTAAGGCGTGGGCGGGTCGAGAGCCACTCCTGTGGCCAGAAGCGCTGCGGCCTCTCGGAATATCCACGGGTTACCTTGCGCCCCGCGAGCGACCATCACGGCGTCCACGCCGGTGCGTTCGAGCATGGCGACCACGTCATCGGCCGAGAAGACGTCTCCGCTGCCGATGACCGGCACGCTGACCGACGCCTTCACCCGCGCGATCACGTCCCAGTCAGCAGCGCCCTTGTAGAACTGGCCGCGGGTTCGGCCGTGCACGGCGACCGCGGCGGCCCCCGCCGCCTGCATGGCCTGAGCGAACTCGGGCGCGTTGAGCTCCTCAGCGTCCCACCCCGAGCGGAACTTCGCCGTCACCGGCACCGTCGCCGACCGCATCCACCACCGCGGCCACGATCTCAGCCGCGAGTTCCGGTTCACGCATCAACGCGCTTCCTTCGCCCTTGGCGACGACCTTGGTCACGGGACAGCCCATGTTGATGTCGATGAGAGCGATGTCTGCCCCGTACCGCTCTACGAGCTTGGCCGCCTGCGTGGCCATCAAGCCGGGATCGGCACCGAAGAGCTGCACCGCGCAGGGCGTCTCCTCGGGAGAGAACGTCAGCATGGAACGAGAGACGCGGGAGTCAGGGTTGTAGTGAAGACCCTTGGCGCTGACCATCTCGGTGTAGGTGAGCCCGGCGCCCATCCGCTTGCATATCCCGCGAAACGGGGCCTCGGTGACGCCGGCCATCGGCGCGAGGAGCACCGGGTTGGCGGCGAAGATGTCGGCGACTGGAATCATGGTGACATGTGCGCAGCCGTGAGGCCGTCGCTACTCGTCGACCTTCAGAATCGCCATGAAGGCCTCCTGCGGAACCTCGACCGATCCGATGTTCTTCATCCGCTTCTTGCCCTTCTTCTGCTTCTCGAGCAGCTTGCGCTTGCGGCTGATGTCGCCGCCGTAGCACTTGGCGATGACGTCCTTGCGCATGGCGCGCACCGTCTCGCGAGCAAGGATCTTCGACCCGATAGCGGCCTGGATCGGCACCTCGAACATCTGCCGAGGAATGATGGTCTTGAGCTTCTCGGTGAGGACCTTGCCTCGGTCGTACGCCTTGTCCTTGTGCACGATGAACGACAGCGCGTCGACGGGCTTTCCGGCGAGCAGGATGTCGAGCTTGACCATGTTCCCGCGACGGTAGCCGATTGGCTCGTAGTCCAGCGAGGCATAGCCCTTGGTGCGGCTCTTGAGCTGGTCGAAGAAGTCCATGATCAGCTCGGAAAGAGGCATCTCGTAGTGCAGTTCAACCGTCGTCTTGCTGAGGTACTGCATGTCCATGAAGGTCGCGCGGCGGCTGATGGACAGGTCCATGACCGCACCCACGTAGTCCGGCGGGACGATAACCGTCGTCTTCAGGAAGGGCTCCTCGACGTAGTCGAGCTTCGAGGCGTCCGGCATGTCCTGCGGCGAGTGGATCACCACTTCGGTGCCGTTGGTCAGGTACGCGTGGTACTCAACCGACGGTGCCGTGGCCAACAGCTCGAGGTCGAACTCGCGCTCGAGGCGTTCCTTGATGACCTCCATGTGAAGCAGTCCGAGGAAGCCCACCCGAAAGCCAAAGCCCAGCGCGTGGCTCGACTCGGGCTCGTAGATGAGCGCGGGGTCGTTGAGGGTCAGCTTGTCGAGCGCATCACGGAGCTCGGGGTACTGGTCGCCGTCGATCGGGAACAGGCCGGTGAAGACCATCGGCTTGACCTCGCGGTAGCCGGGGAGTTGCACCGTCGCACCGCCCCGGGCGAGCGTGACCGTGTCGCCGACCTTGACCAATGACGGGTCCTTCAGGCCGGTGATGAGATAGCCGACCTCGCCAACGCCGAGCTCGTCGACCGGCACGTTCGCGGGTCGGCGAACCCCCACTTCCTCGACGTCAGTCACAACGTCTGTGGCCATCATGCGGACCGCCATGCCCTTCTTCACCGAGCCGTCGAACACGCGAATCAGAGCGACGACACCGCGGTAGGCGTCAAAGTAGCTGTCGAAGATGAGCGCGGTGAGCGGCGCATCGGCGCTTCCCGTGGGCGGCGGCACGTGCTTGACCACCGCCTCGAGGGCGTCTCGGACTCCGATGCCGGTCTTGCCGGACGCGAGCACCGCTTCCCCGGCCGGGATCGCGAGACCCTCCTCGATCTCGTGACGAACGCGCTCGGGGTCTGAAGCCGGCAGGTCGATCTTGTTGATGAGCGGGATGATCTCGAGATGGGCGTTCATGGCCATCAGCGCGTTCGCGACAGTCTGTGCCTCAACGCCCTGCGTGGCGTCGACGACGAGAATCGCGCCTTCGCACGCTTCGAGCGAACGCGAGACCTCGTAGGTGAAGTCGACGTGGCCCGGGGTGTCGATGAGGTTGAGCTGGTAGGTCTGGCCATCGTCCGCGTCGTACATCACGCGCACGGCCTGGGCCTTGATGGTGATGCCGCGCTCCCGCTCGATGTCCATCGAGTCGAGGACTTGCTCCATCATGTCGCGGGACTCGACGGTGTGCGTGAGCTCAAGGATACGGTCAGCCAGAGTCGACTTTCCGTGGTCGATGTGCGCGATGATGGAGAAGTTGCGTATGTGGGAGGGGTTCGTCATAGCGGTTGAGTGTAGCAAGGGAAGGACCTCTTGGGGAGGGTGAGACAGGATTGTCCCGTATTGGCGACGCCCGATGCCGTGTGCTAGACTCTCGGGGTTCATCGCACCCCACTGCGAAGGGCACCATCGTTAGCTAGTTTTGGAGGAACACGTACGTGGCAAACATCAAGAGCCAGAAGAAGCGCGTCCTCACCAACGAGAAGGCGCATCAGCGCAATCGTGCGGTGAAGTCCGAGCTCAAGACCGCGATCAAGAAGGTTCACGTCGCGATCGAAGCCGGCGATGCTGAGGCCGCAAAGGCCGCCGCTCTCGCCGCATCCCGACTGCTCGACAAGGCCGCCAGCAAGGGCGTTATCCACGCCTCGCAGGCCGCTAACCGCAAGTCGGGCATCACGAAGGCCGCGAACGGCGTAGCCGCCTAACCGCAGACCTTCACAATCCAGCGCTCGAAAACGAGTCGGGGATCCCGGCTCGTTTTCATTTGGGCCTCCCCCGCAGCGGCCGCCCGAAGGATGTCGATGAGCTCCTCGGATGTGAAACCGCGCGCCTGCTTGGGCAGGTTGCGAATCTGCCAGTCCGGGCGCCCGAGCGCCGACGACAGCTCCCCGACCGACCCACCTCCACGATCGATGAGCGCCCTTGCAGCAATCAGGTCGCGGACGTGACGCAGTGAGAGCGCGTGCAGACCGTGGACCGACTCGCCGTCGCCGAGCAGGCGATCGAGCAGCTTGAGGGCTCGCGCGCAGTCTCGCTCGCCGAGGGCGGTTCCGAGCTCCCACACCTGCGTCGTCGCAGTGGTCGAGACGACCTGCTCGATGTCCTCGGCAGTGAGCTCGACCTTGTCGCCCGTAAAGGCAATCGCCTTGTCGACCTCGACCGACAGCCTGCGCAGGTCCCTTCCTACGGCATTGACCAGCAACTCCGCGCCCTCGAGCGTGACCGACTTCCCCTTGAGCGCGAACAGCCTGCGCACTTCGCCGGGGTACTCGCCCGGCTTTGGTGCAGCTCGCTCGATCAGGCCGCCGATCTTGTCGACCGCCTTGTACAGCCGCGTGTTCTTAGCGAGCTTCTTGGCCACGAGCGCGAGGATCGTGGTCTCAGCCGGATTCTCGGCGTACCTGACCAACGCCTCACTATCGTCCTTGCTCATCTTCTCGACGTTGCGCACCACCACGAGCCGCCGCTCCGAAGCGAACGGGAACGTGTTGCACGCGGCGACGACATCGTCGCCGGCCGCGCTATCTCCGTCGAAGGTCTGCGAGTTGAACTCCAGGTCCACGAGTTCGCCCACGTCTCGCTTGAGCCTGTCCAGCTGGCGCTCCAGGAGGAGGTCTTGGTCGCCGTAGATGAGATAGACGGGCTTGTACTCTGAGAGCGGCTTTGCCATGGGACTCCGTGGGCTGAACAGCGCTGCGCGCCGACCGTTTATGTGTCGGTCTCAGTGTCGCATACGTGGCCGAGGATTCGCCAAGCCGTGCCGTCGTCTTCCGGGAACTCAGCTTCGAACGCTCGTCCCGAGGGAGTGACCGATCCACGTTCATCGTGTAGGAGCCGTCTGGACCCATCTTCACCGAGATGTCACCGCACTGGTCGGTTCGGAGTACTCGGGTGCCCGCATCGGCGAGTGCTGTCAGGGTCGCCCTGGTGGGATGGCCAAACCTGTTGCCGGCCCCGACGCTGATGAGCGCATACTCAGGTCGCAGCGCATGCGAGATCGGCCGCACTGACGGCGCCCGTGCTTCCGTGATGTCCGATCTTCAGCACATCGATGTCGCCGAGCTGCCCCGAGCTCACCAAGGGCAGCAAGACTTCACTCTCCGCATCTCCCGTCAGAACGGCAGTGAACCTGCTCTCGCTGACCTTCAGAACGACGCTCGCCGCATTGCTGGCGGGGTCTTGAACGGGAGCCCCAGGCCACACGACGTCGATCCTGAGGCGTCCTACAGTGAGCACGGAACCTACGCCGATCTCTCGTACGCCTTCGGATCCGACCAGAGAGCGCGCCGTCTCAAGAGCTGCGGAGTCAGAGTCCCCGGCGCCCCTGGCAACCAGGACCAGAGGGACCCGTACCACCCCCTTCAGCGCGCCGAGGCCGCCGTAGTGGTCGGTGTGGAGGTGCGTGATCACCACTGCATCGAGCCTGCGCACCCCGGCTCTCGCCAGGGCCTCGCGCATCGGTGATACCGCCGGTCCGGCATCCACGAGTACCGCGTGGCGTCCGTCCCGCACGAGAACTGCGTCTCCCTGCCCGACGTCCATGACCTGGATGCTCGGGGAAGAACCGACCGGGGGTCCCACGGCAACCAGCACCATGAGCGCCGCAAGTGCGCCGAGAACCCAGCGCGCTGTGCTTCGGCGAGGTTGGGGCCACATCACCCAGAGCAGACTCCCAAGTGCCGCACATCCGAGTGCCGCCGGTGCAGCAGATAGCCCGAGCGGCACCGCTGCGTACGGCCACGCCGCCATTTCGTGTGCGATCCGAACCGCGAAGGCCGCCGGCCACGCCGCCAGCTTCAGGAGCAGCGAGCCGGCTGACGCCCACACCGCATGGACAGCGAGTCCCCCAAGACCGATCAGAAGCGCGGCCGACACAAGCGGCCCGACCACGACGTTGGCGACCGGCGAGACCAGCGACAGCATGCCAAACGTGCTCACGGTGATGGGTATCGTGGTGAAGGTCGCCGTCAAGGTGAGCGCGACCGGTGACGCTATCCACCCGAGCGACTTGCCCGTGGCAGCGAGAAGCCACGAGTCCGCAAGTCGCGCGAAGAGCACCAATCCCGCCACCGCAGCGACCGAGAGCTGGAATCCCAGATCGAAGGCACTCGCCGGCGATACCGCCAGCAGCACGCCTGCCGCGACCGTCAGCGTCGAGCCCCCGTCGGCTCGCCGCCCGCCAAGCCATGCGGATGCGCCGGCCACCGCCATGACCCATGCCCGCACCGCAGAGGGCTGGACGCCGGAGAACACCACGTATCCGCCGACTACCACGGCAACGAGCAGACTCCGTCGCGCTCGACCGGCTCCCGCGATCGACGCCATCCATCCGATGACGGCCGCTACGACGACGAGGTGGCTCCCCGACACGGCGACCAGGTGGGTGAGCCCTGTAGTCCTGAAGTCGGTGTCAGCCGGCGTCCCCGCCAAACGGCGGCGATCACCCACGACGACCCCGGAGAGAAGCGCGCCTCCCTCGCCGGTCACGCGCGACATCCTCGCGACCGCCCACAACCGCACGCGACCAACGACGCCCCGGACGCTCGATGCCCAACCCACATCGCGGCTACTGCGGCCGCGGATGCTCCCGACGACGCCGGCCCTGGCGCTTCGCTCCCCTCGCGCGTCACCGGGTGGGGCCTTCGCCGCGCCCGTCACCGAGACAAGTCGACCCAGTGGCGGAACAGCCGTCCCGGCCGGCCACTGCAGGCTGATCCTGGCGCCGTCGAGAGCGCCTCCGACGACTCTGCACGGCGAGCTCGCACCGAACTGCGTGACCGTCTCGTCGGCCAGTACCTCGAGCCGCCACGTCTGGCCGCGCATGGTCGCAAGGGTCGTCGCGTCCTCGAGCCAGCGGCCCCAGTACAACCAGCCGAGCGCCACCCCACTCACAAGGCCAACGAGACACAGCACCACAATCCCGGTCCGCCACCGGACAAGCCCTGCCAGGGCCGCTAGGCCCACCACGGCCAGGCATGCCCAGCCGGCCCCCGGGGTGCCGCCGACGGCATAGGCGCCCCAGATCTGGCGCTCGGCCACCACGATTCCCAACCACATCGCCCCGATTGGCCACGCCAGCGAGGGAATCGATGGCCTGAGGACCTCCGCCGAGTCCGGACTATCGGACACTGACCAGTTCCTTGAGCTCCTCGAGCTTCTTCGGACCGATGCCCGCGACACGCCCGAGGTCTTCTACCGAGGTGAACGGCCCGTTGGCCTCGCGGTCTGCGATGATCTTGGTTGCCGTCGCGGGCCCAATGCCCGGAAGCGTGTCGAGCTGGGCCGCCGACGCCGAGTTGAGCTCGATCGGACCTTGCGCGGCACCAGCGTCCGCGCCACCACCCGCGCCCGGACTCCCGGTCGCGGCGTTCGGACCAACGCCTCCACCGCGTCTCACCTCGTCTTGCGTGGGAATCAGTATCTGCTCACCATCGGTGACTTTGCGCGCCAGGTTGACCGCCTCCGGCGACGCATTGCCGAGAAGCCCGCCGGCTGCGTCAATGGCGGCCTCGACTCGCGCGTCTGCGTCGACGTCGTAGAGTCCCGGGTGCCTCACCGCCCCCACAACGTGTACCCAGGCGCGCACTGCTGCGCTCGGCTCACCTGCGGCACCTGCGACCGAAGCTGTCACCGTCACGGACCCACCGGCAGCCGCCGGCACCGGCCCCTGCAGCACCGGGACCTCTTCCGCGCGCGGCCACCACCTCCAGGCGGCCAACGACACCGCGATTCCCAGCATGACCATCGCTGCGATGACCACTCTCGGTGACACATCCCCGAGCCCCGCACGCATAGCGAGCTCACGGGCCCGCGACTCGATCCCTTCGCGCATAGCAACGCCCCCTCTGCCCGACGGCGGAGGGGGCGTCGTCACTTCAAGAGTATTGTGCGGGCCGTGCCTTCATCCGACCCGCACGTACAGCGTCTCACATGCACTCCTTGCGACAGACCGAACCAGAACCTAACCACACTCGCCGAGGCGCTCAGCTAGCCGGCCACGACCACGCTGACGAGCTTGCCGGCCACCACGACCACCTTCTTCACGTCCTTGCCTTCGACATGCGCCGCAACCGCCGTGAGCGCGACCGCGATCACGTCCTCCTCAGGCAGATCGGCTGCCACGGTGACCTTGCCGCGCACCTTGCCGTTGACCTGGACCGCCAGCTCGATCTCATCGGCGAGACATGCTGAGGGATCGTGTGTGGGCCATGCCATGAGGTGGACCGACGCGTCATGGCCCAGAGCCGCGCGCCACAGTTCCTCGGACATGTGCGGAGTGAATGGAGCCATGAGTAGCGTCAGCGCCTCGGCCACCTCGCGCAGCAACGGCAGGTCTCGGGAGCCCTCTGGCACCTCTCGGCGGTAGATGTAGGCCGCGTTCGTCAGCTCCATGAGGGCGGCGATGGCGGTGTTGAACTGGAACCGCCCGACGTCCTCCGTCACCTTGGCGATCACCCTGTGCATCTCCCGGTGCAGCTTCTTGGTGGCCGGGTCACCCGCCGCAGCCACCCCGTTGCCGCCGGCTGCCTCCTCGGCCGACTCGCCGACGAAGCGCCACACGCGACCCAGGAAGCGGAACATCCCGTCCAGGCCCTCGAAGCTCCACTCGAGGTCCTTGTCGGGTGGAGCCATGAACAGGATGTAGGCGCGCAGCGCGTCACATCCGTACTGCGCGATCATGTCCTCCGGCGCGACCACGTTGCCCTTCGACTTGCTCATCGTGGCGCCGTCGAGCTTGACCATGCCCTGTGTCAGGAGGTTGGTGAACGGCTCGCGCGCGCTCACAAGCCCCATGTCCGAGAGGACCTTCGTGAAGAACCGCGAGTACAGCAGGTGCAGGATCGCGTGCTCGATACCGCCGATGTACTGGTCGACCGGCATCCAATGGTTCGCGTTGTCCGCCGAGAACGGCAGTGTCGTCGTTACGCGCGTCGGTGTAACGAAGGTAGTACCAGCTCGAGCACGTGAACGTGTCCATCGTGTCGGTCTCACGCTTCGCGGGAGCTCCGCACTTCGGGCAGGTGGTCTCGTAGAACTCGGGGTGGTCGGCAAGGGTCTCGCCCTTGCAGATGTCGATGTCCATGGGCAGCACGACCGGGAGGTCTTCGAGCGGAACCGGAACGAGGCCGCAGCTGGGACAGTGCACGGCGGGAATCGGGTTGCCCCAGTACCGCTGCCGGCTGATGAGCCAGTCGCGCAGGCGGAAGTTGACCGACTCGCGTCCCCGACCACGCTCGTCGAGCCACGAAGCGACGGCGTGCATCCCGTCGCTTGCCTTGCCGCCGGCCATTCCCGAGAACTCGCCCGAGTTGATCATCACGCCGGGTCCGTTGTAGGCCTCGTCCCAATCGACTTCCTGCGGCACCTCGCCGAGGACATCGACCGAGTAGCGAGCCACGTCCTCCTCGGCGACGACCACCGGGACGATCGGCAGACCGTACTGGCGCGCGAACTCGAAGTCGCGCTCGTCGCCACTGGGGACGGCCATGACCGCGCCCGTGCCGTAGTCCATGAGAACGTAGTCGGCGACCCAGATGGGCACCCTCTGACCGTTGACCGGGTTCTCCACGTAGCGACCGGTGAAGGCACCATGCTTGGTGCGCTCTCCGAGTTGCCGCTCGACCGCCGTCTCCTTGGCGGCGAACGCCACTACCTCATCGACCGCCTCGGCGTACGGCGTTCCACCGGCGAGCCTCGCCACGAGCGGGTGCTCCGGCGCAAGCAGGAAGAACGTGCAGCCGAACAACGTGTCGGGCCGAGTCGTGAAGACGGTGATGCGCTCGTCAGTGGGCACGCCGAGCTCGTCGCAGAGCGTGAACTCGACCTCGGCACCCTCGCTGCGCCCGATCCAGTTCGCCTGCATCGTCTTGACGCGCTCGGGCCAGCCCGGAAGGTCGTCGAGGTCGTCGAGCAGCTGCTGCGCGTAGTCGGTGATCTTGAAGTACCACTGCTCCAGCTCGCGCTTCGTGACGACGCTCTTGCAGCGCCAGCAGACACCGTCGCCGACAACCTGCTCGTTCGCGAGTACGGTGGCGCAGCTGGGGCACCAGTTGACCGGAGAGCTCTTGCGCTCGACCAGCCCGCGCTCCCACATCTTCAGGAAGATCCACTGGCCCCATCGGTAGTAGTCGACGTCGCAGCTCTTGACGGTGCGGTCCCAGTCGTAGGAGAAGCCCATGCGCTTGAACGACGCCATCTGCTTGTCGATGTTGGCGTACGTCCACGTCGCGGGATGAGAGTCGCTCTTGATGGCCGCATTCTCGGCGGGCAGGCCAAAGGCGTCCCACCCGATGGGGTGCAGCACCTCGAAACCCGCCATCGCCGCCTGCCGCGCGATGACGTCACCGATCGTGTAGTTGCGCACGTGCCCCATGTGGATGTCACCCGAAGGGTACGGGAACATCTCCAGCACGTACTTCTTGGGCTTACCGGTGTCTTCTCGCGCGTGGTACAGGCCCTCGCGCTCCCACTCGGCCTGCCAGTGCTCTTCGATGCGGTGCGGATCGTAGACGAACTCGCTCACGCGGTGGCCTCCGTCGATGGTTGCCTCGGCTGATTCGGTGCAAAGGCGATTCTAGCGGAGCGGCGGGGTGCGCGAAACGCGAACGCTCCATACTCATCGACTCTCACCGCGCCCGCACCGCGCGTGCCGAGATGACAGAACACCCGCCGGATGGGTTCCGACGGGTGTTCGAACAGTCATGTGGTGGAGCCTAGGGGGATCGAACCCCTGACCTCTTGGCTGCCAGCCAAGCGCTCTCCCAGCTGAGCTAAGGCCCCACATCTGGGCGACCTCGAACGAGGCGCACGCGCTAGTATACCAGCGGCTCGGAGGCGGTCAACCCCCGCCAGCTACGGCCCTTCAGAGGGGTCGACACCGCCCTCAACCTGCGGTGACGCGGTCTCGATGACAGGCGCGGGCATGCCTTCCACCGCCGGCTGGAACACCACCTTGCCGTCCGCCGGCGCCATCACCGCAACCGCTTCCGAGACGACAAGCCCGGAGAACATGACGACGGCTCCGAACACCTCCCGCAACGGCCAGATACCCACCGCCGCCCATCCGAACAGGCCACCAAAGGCCGTCTCGGTGACAAGGATGATCGCCACACGCGATGCAGGAAGCTTGCGCTGCGCCCACGTCTGCACGACGAAGGCCACCGCCGAGGCGAACACGCCCGTGATGACGATCGCCACGATCACGGACGGATCGGTCGGTAAGGCAGCCTGCTCTCGGACGAGTGAGATTCCGCCGCAGACAAGCGCGACCGTACCCAGTTGCACGAGCGTCAGCGCACTGACGTCGTGGTGTTCGCTGGTCGACCCGAGAACGATGATGTGCAACGAGTACACGACAGCACAGATGACCACGAGCGTGTCACCGAAGACCCAGCCGCCGGACTCAGTACCGATTCCCGAGAGGAACCACAGGCCGGCCAGGGCGATGGCGCCGCCAAGCAGCGTCGACTTCCTCGGCCGTCTCCGCAACAGCAGCGCCTGCAGCAGCGGCGTGATCACGACGTAGAGCCCTGTGATGAACGCTGCGCGTGCCGGCGTCGTTCTCGTCGCGCCATCCAGGCCCCACGTCTGGAAGATGTACCCGCCGGCCAGCAGCACGCCGGCTATCAGCCCCATCCTCAGGTTCGAAGCTGTCAGCTTGCGAAGCACGCGGGGGTAGAAGAGCACGAACGCGAATGCGGCCAGCGCGAAGCGCCACGCAAGGAAGGCGTACATGGGGTAGAGCGCGATGGCGTCGGCGACGACGACGAACGCCCATCCCCAGATGCATGCGACCCCCAGCAGCGCCGCCTGCACTCCGTAGCGCTCGAGATAGCCTCGAACCATGCCCTAGTGCTCGTCGGGGTGCTCGGCCGTTTCGTCCTCGCTCACGGCGTTGACGATCTCCGGCGGCAGGGCGAGCTTGGGCGCGTCCCCCCACAGCTTCTCGAGACGGTAGAATCCTCGCTCCCGGGGCTGGAAGACATGGATGACGAGGTCGCCGTAGTCGAGCAGTATCCACTTGCCCTCGTCAGCACCCTCTCGCCCGATGGGCTTGATACGCCCCCTCTCGAGCAGGCCGTGTTCGACCTCATCGGCGATTGCCCGAACCTGGATGTCCGTGCGCCCTGTGGCGATCACGAAGTAGTCCGTCACGACCAGCAGCTCAGCCACGTCGATAGCCATGACGTTCTCGGCCTTCTTCTCGGCGGCCGATTCGGCGGCGATGGTCGCCCACTCTTTGGATGTCTTCACTCAGTTCCTCTCGTACCTGCTACTTGATGGGCTTGTAGTCCTTGCCGATGATGACGACGAGGTCGGAGACGTCCTCGTCGGTTCGCTTCTGTTTCACGACGCCGGTGCGCAGCGTCTGCACGACTTGCTCGCCCTTCTCCACGGGCCCGCGCTGTACCACCACGATCGTCGTCTTGTAGTTGAACCGGTCTGCGTTCTTCGTGTCGACCACGCGGAAGCCCGCGCGGATGAGCTCCTGAGCCGCGTCCCCGGCTATGCCCGGCTTCCCGGCACCGTTGTAGATGATGACGCGCGTAACCTGCGCTGCCTTGCTCGGATCCACTCCCCACCACGCCTTGAGCAGGTCTGCGACCTCAGCGCGCTGCGGCTCGAAGTAGGTCTGGCTACCCAGCTTGATGGGTTTGACGGGCAGCGGCACGAACGCAGCGCTCTTGGCCGGTATCGCCGAGAGCGTTGCGGAGAGTTGGGCCCGCTGTTCCGTGGTGAGATTCGTCGTCTTGATAGCACCGCCGACCAGCCCGACCTGCTGGCTCTTGAGCAGATCGCGATAGGCTGTTCCGGACACCACGACGTAGCTCTGGAACGGCACGCTCAGGTAGTTCGAGATCGCCGCCAGCGAGACGTCGCCGCCGGCAGCGTAGCTCTCCCCGACCTTCTCGAAGCCCTGCCCCGGCACCTCGATGAAGGCCCCGTCGGGAATGGCGATCCCGAATACCTGCTTGCCCTCCGCGTCCACACGCATCGCCAGGAACCCGACGGCCTTGTCGTTCTCCTCACCGATCACGAGGACGTTCTCGAGAGCCTTGGCTCCGGGGTCGGCCGCCACCGTGCCCGGCTTCCCGGCGCTCTTCCCGGAGTTCCAGCGCGCGATTCCGTTGATGAGGCTCGCCACGACCAGCAGCACGAGCGCGACAGCGAGAACGGCCCCGAGGCCAACGGCGATCACGTAGCCCACGTTGCGAGCAGTCTGCAGCCCGCGGCTCCAGCCCGTGACGAGCTTGTCGGCACGCTCCGCCTTCTTCGCCTGCTTCAGAGACCTCGAGCCCCGCCGAGACGACCGGTACCCGCTCGGAATCTTCGACTCGTTGCCACCCTTCGAGCGGCGGGGACTGTCGCTCATCGCTTGCCTCCCGCGACGAGTGCGTTCCAAACCGCGACGGTCTCGGGGTGGATCCGGCGCCGCGTGCTCACGAGATGCGCCACCGAGTGCTGGTACCCGAGCGCGAACAGCTCCGTCAAGCGGGATCGTTCCTACCGCATCACGCAGCTCTTCCACACCCGGGAAGGTGCGAGCCGGTTCGATCATGTCGGCGAGGTAGACGACCATATCCAGTTCGCTCATGTCCGGCGCACCAAGCGTATGCCGAGAAACCGCCTGTACCACCTCAGGCGGCAGGCCGGGCAGCGACTCCTCCAGCGAGACTGCCGCCGTGCGCGCGTGAAGCAGATACGGCACCGCCTCATCGGCTTCCGTCAGCTCGATCCCTGCGTCGCGAGCAGCGCTGGCGAGCGCGTCTGAGGACCGCTCGCGGTCCCAGTCATGCAGGAGTCCTGCAAGCCGCGCGGGCTCGGGCTCGAGCCCGTATGCGGACGCGAGCTCGGCCTGCCGTCTCTGCGACACGCTCGGAGTGTCCGGCGCCGGCCTCGCCGAGACGAGCGCGAAGCGCTGCGGAGGCTTGGCTGTAGGTGATCTCGTTCACGTGCTAGCCCACATCCCGATACAGCCCGTGCTTCTCGATGTATGCGGCGACGGGTTCGGGGGTCAAGTAGCGAATCGGACGCCGTTCGCGCACCCGGGCTCGCAGATCGGTCGACGAGATGGCAAGAGCCGGCACGTCGACGTACTCGATGCGAAAGCGCGTCTGAGAGCTGTCGTGCGCGCGTCGGGCGGCATCCAGGTCGTAGCCCGGGCGGGTCGCGGCGATGAAGGTCGCGAGGTCAGCGACGGTCTCGGCATCACGCCACGAGATGATCTCCCACACGGCATCGGCGCCGGTGATGAAGAACAGCTCGGTCGATGGCCCGTGCATCTCCCGCAGCGCGAGAAGCGTGTCCACGGTGTACGTGAGCCCCGGGCGGTCGACCTCCATCCGGCTGACGTCGAAGTCAGGGTTCGAGGCGGTGGCCAGAACGGTCATCAGGTAGCGGTCCTCAGAGGGCGTGACGTCGTCGCGCACCTTGAGAGCAGGTATGCCCGTCGGCATGAACAAGACCCTGTCGAGGTTGAACTGGACCAGGGCCTCCTCCGCAGTGACGAGGTGGCCGAAGTGGATAGGATCGAAGGTCCCACCCATGATGCCGAGTCGCGCGCCGGTTCTCACTCTCGGATCTGTCCGTTCCCCATGAGAAGGTACTTGGTCGAGGTCAGCGCAGAAAGCCCCATCGGACCTCTTGCGTGTAGCTTCTGGGTCGAGATGCCGATCTCAGCTCCGAGCCCGAACTCCCCGCCGTCCGTGAAGCGCGTCGACGCGTTCACGTAGACCGCCGACGCATCCACCTCGTGCAGGAACCGGCGCGCCGCCGAGTAGTCCTCGGTGACGATCGCTTCGGAGTGCTTGGTCCCGTAGGTGTTGACGTGTCGGATCGCAGCGTCCAGCCCGGCGACGACCTTCACCGACATGCGCAGGTCGTGGTATTCGGTGCCCCAGTCTTCTTCCGTGGCCGCCTCGATGCGGTGCACGGCTCCAAGCGCTCGCGTGGCCTCGTCGGCGAAGATCGTGACGCCGTTCTCCTCGAGTTCCTTCAGGATGCCGGGAAGCACCTTCTCGTGGATGCTGTCGTCGACCAGCAGCGATTCCGCGGCGTTGCACACGCTCGGGCGCTGGCACTTGGCGTTGATGACGATGCGACGGGCCTTCTCGGCGTCTGCGCCCTCGTGGATGTAGATGTGGCAGTTGCCGGTACCGGTTTCGATGACGGGAACCTTCGAGTTCTCGACACAGCTCTTGATCAGGCCCGCGCCACCGCGAGGGATGAGGACGTCGATGTAGCCCGTACAGGCCCATCAGTTCCTCGGCGGCCTCGTGGTCGGTCGTCTGGATGCACTGGATCGACGCGGCGGGCAGACCGACGCTCTCGGCCGCCGATGCGAGCACCGCGGCAAGCGCGAGGTTGCTCTTGTGCGCCAGCGAGCCTCCTCGCAGAATCACTGCGTTACCGGTCTTGATGCACAATCCCGCAGCATCCGCGGTCACGTTGGGACGAGCCTCGTAGATCATGGCCACGACGCCGAGCGGTACCCGCACTTTCGTGAGCTCTATGCCATTGGGCAGCGTGTGACCCTCGATGACCTCGCCGATGGGGTCCGGAAGCATCGACAGCGACTTGAGTGCCTCCGACATCGACTTCAGGCGGGCCGGAGTGAGCTCCAGACGGTCGAGAAGCCCGGGCTGGACGCCCTTGTCCCGCGCCGCGGCCATGTCCGCCTCGTTGGCTGCGAGAATCTCGTCCTGCCTGGTGATGAGTGCGTGCGACATCACCAGGAGCGCGCGGTTGCGCTGCTCGGTGGAAGTGATCGCAAGAGCTGATCCGGCCTCGCGCGCCCCGCGCGCGAGATTCAGTACCTCAGACATGACCTGCTCCTTTTCGGCGTCTGCGTGAGAGCACTGCTCACGCACCTCAATACTCTACCGCATCGGGACGCTCTCACCGCCGCTTGGCGGACTCGCGCCCCCGCGCCTCTACAGCACGACCAGCTGGTCCCGGTGCACGACGGCCTTGCCGGCCACCTGCGGTAGGACGTGTTCGATCTCGCTGCTCTTCAAACCCTTGACTCGCACCAGGTCATCCGAGGAGATCTCGGCGAGCCCCCGCGCGACGGTCGCGCCAGCGGAATCGAGCAGCGCGATAGCGTCTCCCGCCGTGAAGGCGCCCTCGACGCCAACCACACCCGCCGGAAGCAGCGACGTGTTGCGCTCGCGCAGACGCTCGGCACGCTCCGTCATCGATGATGACCGCACCGGCCGGTCTGCTCCCGAGGGCGATCCAGAGCTTTCGCGCGCCGATCGAACCTTCCCCGCCGTCAAACACCGTCCCGACGGCGTCCCCGTTAGCCGCGTCCACAACGACGTGCTCGCGGCGACCGTCGCATATGACCATCGGAATGCCGGCCTTCATGAGCATGTTGGCGGCTTCTATCTTGGTGGCCATCCCGCCACTACCAACCACGCTACCCGTGCCACCGGCCGCGGCGACGAGATCGGCTGTGAGCTCATCAACCTGTGCGAGGAGGATTGCCTCATCGGAAAGCCGAGGGTCGGAATCGTAGAGGCCCTCGATGTCAGAGAGCAAGACGACGAGGTCTGCATTGACCATCGTCGCGACAAGGGCGGCCAGGGTGTCGTTGTCGCCGAACCGGATCTCATCGACAGCAACCGTGTCGTTCTCGTTGACGATCGGCACGGCGCCAAGCGAAAGCAGCCGCTCGAAGGTGTCCCTGGCATGCAGGAACGACTCCCGGTGACCCGTGTCGTGACGTGTGAGGAGCACTTGCCCTGCGACGTGGCCGCGAGCGGCCAACAGCTCCGCATACACTTCGATGAGCGCAACCTGCCCGACCGAAGCGGCAGCCTGCAGCCCCGGCATGTCGGCAGGACGAGTCTTCAACCCCAGTCGCTCGATGCCGGCAGCAATGGCACCAGAACTCACGATCACGACCTGCGAACCGCCTTCGATGAGCGTGCTCACCTGGCCGACGAAGTCACCCACGAAATCACGATCGACCCCGCCACCGGGTCGGGTGAGCGTGGAGGATCCGACCTTGATGACGATCCGTCGTGAAGCCATCAGTCGTCGCCTTCCGCATCGTCCTCATGCCAGTCTTCCTCGATGAAGGGAACTTCCGGGTCGCGTGCCAGCGCGCTCTCGAAGTGGAAGCTTCGGCCGACGATCCGAATCTCGTCACCGTCGACCGCACCCGCCTCCTCCAGCGCACGCTCGACGCCCGCCTTCACGAGCCGCTTCTGCAGGAACGCGATGGCCTCTTCGTTGTTCCACTCGGTCATGATCACCATGCGTTCGATGCCCTTGCCCTCAACCTGGAACACGCCACCGCCCAGATTCCTGACCGCGTACTCCTTGGCGCCCTTCTGCCCGTGGGTCCAGACGCGGTGCGATTCGCCGCCTACCTCGTGAACTGCCGACTTGCGCAGCTCGTAGACCATTTCGGCGACCGCCAGGATCAGCGGATCCATGCCCTTGCCGGTCACGGCGGAGACCTCGAAGTACTTGACGCCATCGGCCTCCGCGCGCTCGCGCAGCCGTGCGGACGCATCTTCCGTCCCGGACACGTCGGACTTGTTGCCGACGATGATGCGAGGTCGCGAGGCCAGCTCAGCGGCGTGAAGCGCGAGCTCGTTGTTGATGATGTCGTAGTCGCTGAGCGGGTCGCGGCTTTCGTAGCTACCGGTCAGGTCGACGACGTGCAGGATGAGCGCGGTACGTTCGATGTGGCGAAGGAACGCGTGCCCCAGCCCCTTGCCCTCGTTGGCCCCCTCGATCAGACCCGGAACGTCGGCCACGACGAAGCTGCGGCCCCCCGCCTTCACCACACCGAGGTTGGGGACCAGGGTGGTGAACGGGTAGTCAGCGATCTTTGGCCTGGCGGCGGTCATGCGGGCGATCAGCGAGCTCTTGCCTACGCTGGGCATGCCGACAAGCGCAGCGTCGGCCAGAAGCTTCATCTCGAGGTCGATCCACCGCTCGTCCGCCGGCTCCCCCAATTCCGCGAATGCCGGGGCACGGCGAGTGGGCGTGACGAAGTGGGTGTTGCCGCGTCCGCCGTAGCCGCCCTGGGCCACGACGAGCCGCTGTCCGGGCACGGTGAGGTCACCGAGAATCGCGTCGGTCTCGGAGTCACGAGCGATGGTGCCGAGGGGAACCTTCAACACGAGGTCCTCACCGCGGGCACCATTGAGCTTCTGGCCCTTGCCGTGCGTGCCGCGCGGAGCCTTGTGATGAATCTTGAAGCGGTACTCCATGAGCGAGGAGATCGAAGGGTCGGCTTCGAGCACGACGTCACCACCGTGCCCTCCGTCGCCGCCATCGGGGCCGCCGCGAGGCACGTGTGCTTCTCGGCGGAAGGACATGCATCCCGCGCCTCCGTCACCCGCTTTGACGTGAATCTTTACCTCGTCGATAAACACGTGAAGCACTCACTCCCTGCGGTCCTATGCACCGCTTTCATTCTAGACGAACAAGCCCCCCGCCCCGGGATCAGGACGGAGGGCTCGCGACATGGCGTCTTGTGTGAAACGTCGTCGGTCGGGCCCCTTAGGCCTCGAACGGTCGTACGTGCGCGCGGCGCTTCAGGCCTCGCGTGAACTCGACAACGCCGGCCTTCAGCGCGAAGAGCGTGTCGTCGCCACCGCGACCGACATTGTCACCGGGGTGGATGTGCGTGCCCCGCTGACGAACGATGATGGTCCCAGCGTTGACTTCCTGGCCGGCGAATCGCTTCACGCCGAGGCGCTTTGCCTTTGAGTCGCGGCCGTTCTTTGTAGAGCCGAGGCCCTTCTTGTGTGCCATTTCTCGATCTCTCCCTTACTCCTGCTCGGCGGCGGAAGCATCGACGGCGGCGGACTCCACAGGAGCCTCGACCGTCTCGGCGGCCTTCTTGGCAGGGGCCTTCTTCGCGGGCGCCTTCTTGGCGGGTGCCTTTTCCGCGGGTGCCTTATCCGCTGGTGCCTTCTTCGCGGGCGCCTTCTTCGCGGGCGCCTTCACCGTCGGTGCCTTCTCCGCCGGTGCCTTATCCGCGGCTGCCTTCTTAGCCTTGGGCTTCTCAGCTGCAGCTGCAACGTCGGTGATGCGAACCTTGGTCAGGTTCTGACGGTGACCCTTGAGGCGCTTGTAGCCCTTCCTCTTCTTGAACTTGAAGATGATGGCCTTTTCGCCCTTGAACTGCTCAACGACCTCGCCGGTGACTTTGACGTCGGCAAGTGCGGCAGGATCGACGGTGATCTCTTCACCATCGGCCAGGAAGATGACGTCGAAGGTAACGCTCTCGCCAACTGCGGCGTCGAGCTTCTCTACGGTAACGACATCGCCGGCCGCGACCTTGAGCTGCTTGCCGCCGGTGGCAACGATTGCGTACATGCGGGAACCTTCCACTCGTTCGAATGCGCGAGGAGATATGCTAGCAGGGTACTTCCCCAGCGTCAACGCACAAACCAGCCATCCACGCCGCCGGGCGTGTCCTCGCCTGACCGCTAGTCGAAAGCGCGCCGCAAGCAGGCCCGTCTTGCCTTCGATGAGGATGCGGACTTCAGTCGCCGCTGCTTCCTCGTCGGCGACGATGGAGACCTGCTTGCCCGTCTCCGCGCGAAGGGTGGCGGCCGTGTTCAGGCCTGGAGCTGTCACGAGCTCGTACGTCTGCGGATTCAGGCCGAACAGGTAGGCGTTGGACTTGCCGGTCCGCAAGATCTCACGCATACGCCGCTCGACGGCGATGCGGCGCGTCGCGCGGGAAACCACGCGGCCCTCTCCCCCACAGTGTGGGCACGGCTCGGTGAGCACGCCGTACAGACCGTCCGTGACGTTCTTGCGCGTGATCTCGACCAGTCCCAGCCGGGAGACGTCGCTGATGCGGGTCTTGGTCCGGTCGCGCGAGAGCGCCGCACCCAGCCGCTGCTGGAGCAGTGTGCGATTCGAGGCGTCCTCCATGTCGATGAAGTCGACAACGATGATGCCGCCGATATCGCGCAGCCTGAGCTGGCGAACGGTCTCCTCGGCGGCCTCGAGGTTGGTCCGGACGATCGTCTCCTCGAGGTTCTTGCGGCCGACGAAGCGGCCGGTGTTCACGTCGACCGCCGTCAGCGCCTCGGTCTTGTCGATGGTGAGATAGCCGCCGCTCGGCAGAGCCACGGTGCGCTTGAGCGCCGAGTCGATCGTCGCCTGCAGCCCGTACGCCTCGAACAGCGACGTCTTCTCCCGGTAGAGCTGGACCTGCCTGAGCAGCGTCGGCGACGTCTTCTTCAGAAACGACGAGACCTTGTCGAAGGTGGCCTTGTCGTCGATGGTCATGCGCTTGAAGTCCTCCGAGAAGACATCGCGCACGAACCGCAGTGCGAGGTCCATCTCGGTGTAGATCACTTCCGGGGCCAAGCGCCTCGGTTGACTGGTGGTTCACACGCTTCCAGAGCCGCAGCAGGAAATCGAGGTCGCTCGTCAGGTCGCGGTCAGACGCCCCTTGCGCGACCGTGCGCACGATGACGCCCATCTTCGGCGGCACGTGGCGGTGGATGATGTCGTGGAGCCTGTCGCGCTCTTCTTCCGGCAGCTTCTTCGAAACGCCGACGAAGTCCGAGAACGGCATCAGCACGAGGAAGCGCCCGGGCAGCGTGATCTCGGTGGTCGACGCGGGCGCCCTTGGTGCCCATCGCGTCCTTGATGACCTGCACCATGACCTGCTGGCCGGGCTTGAGCATCGACTGGATGTCGCGTCGCGGAACGCCTTCGAGGCCCTCGGGAGCCACGACCTCGTCCACGTAGAGGAACGCGTTCTTCTCGAGGCCGATGTCGACGAACGCCGCCTGCATGCCGGGCAGCACGTCGGAGACCTTGCCGAGGTAGACGTTCCCGACAACGCTGCGTTTGGGCCGTTCGATATAGAGCTCGACGAGTTCCCGGTCTTCGAGCATGGCGACCCGGGTCTCGTTGCTATCGTGCGAGATGAGCATCTCGCGCACTGGTTCTGCCACTTCAGGGCACTCCCGTCACACGGGACGCGTCCAAACCCCCTCGTCGGTCTCGATCAGGGTGTCTGTACGCGTCGTGTGCGAGACGGCAGCGTCAAGCGATGCAGCACGGAGTGCTTCGCGAACGAGCAGTTCAGGGCGGAGGGACCCTTCGGGACCCATGCGGATGGTCGAGCTCGATGCTGCTGCCGTCCTGCCGATCCTCGACACGCACCTCTTTCGGGAGGCTGCGCGCCAGATCGAAAACCTTGTGCTTGCCCTTGTGCTCAACGCTGAGCGTCCCCGTGCCAACCACGCCGTCAAGCGCCGTCCGCACGTTCTCTGCCGATGACTCCTTTCCGACCACGTCAACAACGTACGTAGCTATGGTGATCGCCGCGGTGAGCGACGGTTCCTTGTCGGCCACGTACCGCGCCTCAAGCGGCGCGAGATCGGCCGGCGTGGATCCTTGCAGGAGCCTCAACGCCTCCCGAGCATCAGTGTAGCGCGTCAGCCACACATCGAGATACTCGTTCTCACCGGCGGTGCCCACCGGCAGCGCCGGGCCGAAGGCAACCTTCATGTGCGGGCTGAAGCCGCGAGTGATCGCGTAGGGCAGCCCTGCTCGGCGAATCGAACGCTCGAGCGAGTGGATCACCTCGAGATGCGACAGCCATCTGAGCCTGCCGACCTTGCCGTAGCGCACCCTGAGGCGAAACTCACCGTCAGCCACGGGCCGCACCCCCCAGCACGATATCCACGCCGAGGTCGCCGCAGACGTCGCAGGCGGTGCAGCCGGTGAAGCTGCAGTCCGGCGTCGTCTTCGCACCGAGGCCCGCTCCCGCTCGCGAATCGAGATACGCGCTTCGAAACGCCCGCCGAGATGTGATCCCACGGCAGTGGTTCGTCCACGGCCCGCTCCCGGTTGGCGATGGCCGTCGGATCGACCCCGACCGCCTCGAACGCCTCGGAGCCAGCGCGCGAGGCTGTAGCGCTCGGTCCACGCGTCGAAGACGCGCGCCATCTCGCCACGCCGCCTCGATCACATCGGCGACTTCTCGGCCGCCGCGCGCCATGACGCCCTCGAGGAACGAGACGTCCGAGTCGTGCCAGTGCAGCTCGACGCCCTTGCGCGGCATCGACTCGCGGAGTACTCCCTTGGCGACGCCGTACCTCCTCGAGCGGGATCTGGGGCTCCCACTGGAACGGGGTCTGCGTCTTGGGCACGAAGGTCGACACCGAGACGGCGACGCGCAATCCACCGCGCTGCGCGGGCGGCGTGGCCTCGCGCGCTGTCCGGAACACCTTGTGGACCAGATCGCCGATACCGCGGATATCATCGTCGGTCTCGGTGGGAAGGCCGATCATGAAGTACAGCTTCACCCGCCGCCAACCCGCCGAGAACGCGCGTTCCACGCTGCCGAGCAGGTCCTCCTCGGTGACGTTCTTGTTCACGACGTCGCGCATGCGCTGCGTTCCGGCTTCGGGCGCGAACGTCAGCCCGCTCTTCTTGCCGCCCGCCGGACACGAGCCGCGCCATCTCGACGCCGAACGCGTCCACACGCAGGGAAGGCAGCGACACCGAGACGCCGGTGCCCTCGAGCCTGCGCTGCAGCCGTCGCAAGACCTCCTCGAGCTGGCTGTGATCGGTGGTCGAGAGCGACGTGAGCGACACCTCGTCGTAGCCGCTGCACGCCAGGCCCGCCACGACGTCACGCACGATGGTATCGGCGGGGCGCTCACGCACGGGGCGGTAGACCATCCCCGCCTGGCAGAAGCGGCACCCGCGCGTACAGCCGCGCAACACCTCGATGCCGAAACGGTCGTGCACGACGTCCATGAACGGCACGATCGTCTCGACAGGCGCCCGCACCGAGTCAAGGTCGGCGACGACGCGCTTGACGACCAGGCTCGGGCGCGTCGCCGATCGGGGTGACGCCGGCGAACACGCCGTGCGCGTCCGTTCGCACTTCGTAGAGCGAAGGCACGTACACGCCCGGGACCTTCGCGAGAGCGGCGAGCGTCTGCGCTCGTGCTCAGTCCCTGCGCTCGCGCTTCGCGGTGAGCGGCCACGATGTCGGCCGCAGCCTCCTCGCCTTCGCCGATGAGGATGGCGTCGAAGAACGGTGCGAACGGTTCCGGGTTGAACACGCAGGGGCCGCCGCCCACGACCAGCGGATCGCCCTCGGCCCGGTCGCGACGTGCGAAGCGGAATCCCGGCCAGGTCGAGCGTCTCGAGAATGTTCGAGTACGAGAGCTCGTAGGGAATCGTGATGCCGACGAGATCGAAGTCCCGCACGGCGAAGCAGGACTCCAGCGAGAACAGCGGGACTTCCGACTCTCGCATCAGCTGCGATCATGTCCAGCCACGGAAGGTACGCGCGCTCGGCCGAGACCCCCGGCAATGCGTTCAGGACGCCGTAGAGGATCGCGATCGCCTGGTTCGCCTGGCCGATCTCGTAGGTGTCGGGATAGATGAGGACCGCGCGGTAGTCAGCGTCGCTCGTGTGGCGCGCGCCCCACTCGCGGTCGACGTAGCGACCCGGACGCTCGACTCGGCTGAGCAGCTGCTCGATGCGGGGCCAGAGATCGGCCTGCGTCATACGAGCGGCTCCTGGGGGGTCGCTGCATCGTCGGCAGTCTCGGCGGGCAGGCTGGGAGGCGAGGTGGCGACGACGTAGGCGTGGGCGGGAATAGGGGCCTCATCCGCGGGAGCGCCCGTCAGCCTGTCGCGTGTCTTGGCCGCAGTCTCGACCGCCTTGTCGCGCGCCTCCCTGAGCTTCGCGCCCAGTCCGGAGAGGTCGGCGCCGCCCTCGAAGTACTCGATGGCGGCGTAGCCCATCGCGATGGTGCCGGTGTAGCCGATCGCGCCCTTGATCGCCCAGCCCGCGCCGGGGACGCACGCCGAGAAACTGACGCGCGATTGCGCGCATCGTGAACGCGCCACCGACGACCGCCGCGAGCTCCTTGATCCGCTCCGTGCCGAGCGGCACACCGTAGGCGGCCGCGATCTGCAGGACCATCTTGGCCTGGTTCGCGGTCATGATCGGCAGGTCGGCGCCGGGGATGATCATGACCGCACCGATCACGCCGTTCTGGAACGACGTGGCCTTCACGGCCTCGACGGCCACCGCACGGCGGACGAGCGCGAAGTTCGACGCCAGCGCCAGTCGCTTGCCGCTGACGCGGTCGGCGAGCCATGCGCCCAGTTTCGGCTGTGATGTCGTCGAGCTGGTTGTCGGTGATGGTGTCGAGAATCGGGTGTCCAAGCCGCCGGGACACCACGTCTGCGTGCTCGTTGAGGGCAAGCAACGACCGTCGGCACGAACTTCTCCCGGCTGCCCGCGAGCGACTGCTGCGAGGGTATCGCCTGGGCCGGTGATCGCGATGACCGCGTCGGCGGCGTCGTCGATGATCAGCGCCTCGCCCGGGGCGCACGCCTCGACGTGAAGCCGCGCCCGAGACGACTGCGGTCGCAGCGCCTCCTGCACGACGTCGACGAGCTCGTCCGGTGCCTCGACGTCGACGAACACCGCGATGCGAACCAGCCGCTCGCGCTCCTCGGCGATCTTGGCACCGGAGCTCATGATGTCTCTGGGATCGATCGGCAGTCTCATTGCGTGTCCCCTCGGGGTATCAGATGCCGGGAATGCCCTGACGACGTGTCCACACAGACAGGAGCATACCCACGGCGGCCATATTGGTGATCATGAAGGACGAGCCGAAGCTCATGAACGGCAGCGGGATGCCCGTGATGGGCATGAGCCCCATAGTCATTCCCATGTTCTCGAGAATCTGGAACGTCCACATCGAGATGATACCTGCGACGATGAGCGAACCCAACAAGTCGCGCGATTGCGCCGCGATCTCAAGCGAGGTCATCAAGCAGCGCGAAGTAGAGACCCAGCAACAGCACCGCCACCGAGGAACCCCATCTGCTCGCCGGTCACCGAGAAGATGAAGTCGGTGTGCGGCTCGGGCAGGAAGCGCAGGTTGCTCTGCGTGCTGCGATCCTTCGAGTCCCTTGCCCGGTCAGCTCTCCCGAGCCGATGGCGATCTTGGACTGCTCGAGGTTGTAGCCGGCACCCGACGGGATCGCGCGACGGATCGAGGAAGACCAGGAGCCGGTTCATCTGGTAGCGCTTGATCAGCACGCTGGTATCGTCCACGGCGTCGAGCTGCTCAGCTGACCCCGAGTCCCGGGCCGCGATGTAGGCCGGATCGTACGGTCCGCGATCGAGCGCCCTGTTGAGCCCCTCGTTCAACCCGAACAGCACGCCTACCAGCAGTACGCCCGTCAGGCCGAGCACGAGGAACCACTCGAGGCTCAATCCGCCGATGAGCAGCATCCCCGCAGTGATCGCGACGAACACCATGCCGGTGCCCAGGTCGGGCTGCAGCAGGATGAGTCCGAGCGGAATCGCGAGTATCCCCAGTATGCGCAAGCAGGTCGCGCCCGTCGTCGATCTTGCCCTTGTAGCCGCGATATCACCACGGCCATGATCACGATGGTGACCAGCTTCGCCGGTTCGGATGGCTGGAAGAGCCGGACCCCGCCCACGGCCAACCACGACGTCGCGCCCTTTGGCGGTCGTTCCGAGCCCCGGAATCCTCGGCGACAGGATCAGGAACGCGTCGAGGAACAGCAGCGGTCCGACCCACCCGGCGAAGCGGCGATAGTCGAACGCCCACGCAACCACGAGCGGCAGCAGACCAAGCGCCAGACCGAACAGGTGGCGCTTGAACAGGCCCGGGCCGCCGAGCATACCCGACGGTGGCGGACTGCACCATGACGCTGCCGTACACGGCCAGCAGCGTCGACAATCGCGAGCAGGGGCCAGTTGACGAACCACAGTCGACTACGTTCGTTCATCGGCTACCGCGACCTGTCGGTCGCGGTCACGTGCGTGACCTTCTCGCCGAGCAGCGACGCAAGAATCTGACGGGCCGCCGGACCCGCGACCGAACCGCCATGACCGCCCTGCTTCGATGACGACGACGACGCAGTACTTCGGCTTCTGCGCGGGTGCGAAGCCGACGAACCACGCCATGTCGTCCTTGCCGTACACCTGAGCGGTGCCGGACTTGCCGGCGACGGTGACCGGGAAGGTCCGGAACACGCCCTGCGCGGTACCGGACTGCGTGACCCTGACGAGCGAGCTCTTCATGGTCGCGAGATTGCTCGACGACGTCTTCGTGGCGAATGCGACCTCCGGCTTGGCCTTGAGCACCGGCTTTCCGTTGGTGCCGAGCACCTGCCTGAGCACGTGCGGCTTCATCACGTTGCCGTCGTTGGCGATGCCTGCGTAAGCATCGGCGATCTGGAGCGGCGTGACGAGCAGGTCGCCCTGCCCGATCGCCAGGTTGACGGTGTCTCCGGGCAGCCAGCGCTGCATCTCGGGATAGTTCTCGTTGTAGCTCGACTTCCACTTGGCGTCCGGAACGCGCCCTTCTGCCTCGCCGGGCAGGTCGATGCCGCTGTCCGCACCGAAGCCGTACGTTCGGGCGAACTTCTGGAGCTTCTCGTCGCCCTCTTGTAGAACTTGTAGCCGACGTTGTAGAAGTACACGTCGCACGAGTCACTGACCGCCTGCGGGAAGCTCTCGGCGCCGTGCCCGGAGTGGTTCCAGCACCACTTCGGCCACATGCTTGCCCATGCCGACCCAGCGGCCCTCGCACACGAACGTGCTCGCGGGTCGAATGACGCGACTCTCAAGCCCGGCAAGGCCGGTCATCGCCTTGAACGTCGAGGCAGCGGGGTACTGGGCCTGAATCGCGCGGTTCGTGAGAGGGTACTCCGAGCGTCTTGTCGTTGAGGTCCTTCCAGGTCTTGTCGGAAATCGCCGCCGAGGAAGATCTTCGGGTCGTATGTCGGCAGGCTCGCCATCGAGAGAATCTCGCCCGTCTTGACGTCTATCGCGATTGCTGCGCCCGCACGAGCCTTCGGAAAGCCGTCCTTGTGGGCGTCTCGCAGGGCCTGGGCGAGCGCGGCCTCGGTGACCTTCTGCACCTTGCTGTCGATGGTGAGCTGGATGTCACGGCCGGGCACGGGCTCGATGTCCTCGATCACCCGGTGGGCCGTGCCGCGCGCGTCGACCTCGAGCACTCGCCGCCCGCGGTCGCCCTGCAGCACGTTCTCGAACTGCGCCTCTGCTCCGGCCTTTCCCACGATGTCACCGGGCACGAGGGTGCTGCCCTCCGCGCTGAGCTCGCGAGTCATTCGCTTCGCCCGCGTAGCCGAGAACGTGTGCGGCGAGCTTGCCCTGCGGGTAACGACGGACCGCCTGGACACGACCTCGACGCCGGGGAACTCGCTCGGATGCTCTTCGATGTAGGCGACGGTACTCATGGGCACGTCGATTGCGACCGTGCGCGGCGTGAGGGCCGACTCCTTGACGCTGGAGAGCTTGTCCTTGATGTCGGCCACCGGGACCGAAAGCACGATCGACAGACGATTGAGAAGCGTTGTGTCCTCAGACGCCGACGGGAGCACCAGGACCGCCTTTGTGGCGCGATTGGTCACGAGCGGTCTGCCCTTGCGGTCGAGAATCCGCCCGCGAGGCGCTTCGACCGTCACCTCGCGAACGCGATTGTCCTCGGACTGAGCTGTGTACGCCGCGCCCTGCACGTACCTGCATGGTCCATAGGCGAACCAGCAGCAGCACCGAGCACCAAGATAACGATGATGCCGAGGGCCGCGAAGCGGGGCTTGAGTTCATGGCGAAAACTGGTCAAGAAGTTGTCACTCTCCGATGGAAGCGCAGTGCGGAACGAGGGTGGCCGGGTATGGCTATGCCAGGCGTCTGAACGTCGTCATCGCCCTGTCACGGCGCAAGATGCGCGCCAACCATGGATAGATGAGCAAACCGAGAGCCGTGTTGTACACCGCAGCCGGGAGCATCTTCGTGAAGAAGGTGAGGAGAAGCGGGCCGCCTGCACCCATCAGACTGAGAATGAGGCCGTAGGCGATCTCGGCCCCGAGAGAGGCGATTCCGAGCACGGTGATCGGAAGCAGCCAACCCTCGGCGAACAGGTTCTCGTGCAAGAGCCCGGCCAGGTAGCCCGTGATCGCTGAGGACGAGGACCATCGGCCCGACCGGCCCCGTGCCGAGCAGATCGAAGATCAGCCCCGTCGCGAAACCGGCGCTGCACCCGGCCGCCGGACCCTCAACCAGCGCGATGGTAACCACAACGAGGAGGAGGAAGTTGGGGGCCACGCCCCCGATCGCCATGTAAGGAGCGAGACCTGCCTGTAGCAGCGCTGCGACAATGACTGCGCCGATAGTGGGAAGCAGCCGCCTCATCATTCACCAGCTCCCACATCGGTCTTGGGAACGGCGCCCACGAGCACGAGCACTTCCTCGATGCCGTCCAGGCGTCCTGACGGGCTCGAGCTCGACGTCCTGGTACAGATCGGACGGCGTACTGCGCACCCTGGTGACCTCGCCGACGATGAGCCCCTTGGGGTAGACCCCGCCGATACCCGAAGTGATCACAACATCGCCCGGGCGTATCGTCGTCTCGGTGCTCACGAAGTCGAACGTGAGCTTGCCGTCGATCGATCCACGCACGATCCCCTCCGCACGCTCGGACTGCAGCATGGCCGCGACCCCGGAGCTGGGATCAGTGATGAGACGCACGCGCGCCGAATGCGCTGTGACATCGACGGTCTGGCCGAGAAGCCCGGCAGGACCGACGACCGGCATTCCCGGCCTGAACCTGGTCGGCGGTGCCGCGATCGATCGTGATGACACCCTCCCAGGAGTTGGTCGGTCGGCCGATCACGCGCGCACCGACCGCTGCTGTCTTGCTTGACTGAACGAACGCGACGAGCCCCTTCAGGCGCTGATTCTCGAGACGCGCCTCTTCGAGCTCGGAAACGCGCTTGCGAAGCTCATCGTTCTGAGTTCGGAGCGTCTCCAGCTGACTGCGCGACACGCCGAGGTCCGACGCCCAAGCGAACAGCCGGCGACCCGGCCGCGTAACGAACTCCCCCGCCGCGCCGACGGGCGCAGCGACGACCTGAACGCCGCCTCGTAGCCGGTGCACGGGACCTGCCTCACCTTCGCGAAACCACACGGTCATGATGACGAGGGCAAGCGCGACGAACAGGATCAGGAGGCCGGGTTGGGCCGATGACTTCTCGGGCTGAGGGAGTCTCATCGCGTGAACAGGTCCGGTCCTAGCGACCGCCCTGGAGCACCTTCTTGAGAGCATCGATCTCTTCGAGCGCCTGCGCCGAACCGTCGCACACGTTCGTCAGCGCGCTGTCCGACACGTGCACCGGCATTCCGGTCTCGTGCCGCAACCGGTCGTCGAGCCCCTTCAGCAGGGCCCCGCCACCGGTCAGCACGATGCCGTACTCCATCAGGTCGCTCGCCAGCTCGGGCGGAGTCTGCTCGAGAGTTCCCTTGACCGCTGTGACGATTGCCGCCAGGGGTTCTTCGACCGCCTCGCGGATCTCCTCGGACTCCATGGTGATGGTGCGAGGCAGCCCGGTGAGCAGGTCGCGCCCGCGTACCTCGACGTCAACCTCCTCGAGCAACGGCCACGCGCTACCGATCTCGAACTTGATCTCCTCAGCAGTTCGCTCGCCGATGAGGACGTTGTAGACCTTCTTGACGTGAGTGATGATCGCCTCGTCGAACTCATCGCCGGCGATGCGGATCGACTGCGCTACGACGATTCCGCCGAGCGAGATGACCGCGACCTCAGTGGTTCCACCGCCGATATCGACGACCATCGAACCTGTCGGCTCCTGGATCGGCAAGCCGGCGCCGATCGCGGCTGCCATGGGCTCTTCGATGAGGTAGGCCTGGCGTGCGCCTGCCGACATCGTGGCTTCGAAGACGGCTCGCTTCTCGACCTCGGTCACGCCCGACGGCACGCACACCACGACCCGAGGCTTCGGCTGCCAGGGAAAGCGCTTCACGCGCGTCTTGTTGATGAAGTAGCGCAGCATCGCCTCGGTGACTTCGAAGTCCGCGATGACGCCATCCTTGAGTGGGCGGATCGCCACGATGCTGCCCGGCGTGCGCCCGAGCATCCGCTTGGCCTCGATACCGACGGCAAGCACCCGCTTCGTATCCTTCTCGACCGCCACGACGGACGGCTCGATGAGCACGATGCCCCGGCCACGAACAGAAACCAGCGTGTTCGCTGTACCGAGGTCGACGGCCATGTCGCCGCCCCAGGAGTTGAAGAACATATCGATAAGCGACACGGTCGCTCCTTTTCACTTCTCGGGCACTCTCAGGTGCGTCGCAGACCAACGCCATCGCGCGGTCCGCATGCCAAAACCGACCCTGGACCTTCGAGGACCGGGCCGGTCGCGCAGAACACGGCAGCAGTTTATCACAAGGGCGCTTCCCCACGACCCTCGCACACGATAACTCCGCAGGTATCGGGCGCGTTGCGTCTGACCATCGGCGCCGGCCAGTCTGCGCCAAGGGGGCTCACATGTGTCCCAGGTCGCGCAGGCTTGAGAACTCCCCACCGTCTCCGATGACCACGTGGTCGAGTACGTCGATTCCAAGCACATCGCCCGCCTTGACCAGCCGACGGGTGAGCTGAATGTCGGCACCGGACGGCGTTGCGTCACCACTTGGATGATTGTGCACGACGACAACGGACGCGGCCGACGCCTTCACCGCATCCTTGAACAGCTCTCGTGGATGAACGATCGAGGCATTCAGTGAGCCGACCGAGACCTCCGACATCTTCAGGAGCCGGTTCTTGATGTTGAGGGACAGTGACCAGAAGTGCTCACGATCCCGGCCGCGCAACTGAGCGGCGCACAGGTCGACAACGTCCTCAGGGGTGTTGATGGTCGGCCTGGCGGTGCTGCGCCACGCCGCCGCCCGTCGGCTCATCTCCAGACAGGCCAGCAGCCTCGCCGCACCGGCCGGGCCGACCCCGTCGATCACCACGAGATCCTCAGCGCACACTCGCCACAGGCCGTCCGGAATGGGGTGCTCCTCGAGTAGCCGCTGGACGCCGAGGTCTCCCCGCTCTCCGATCAGTACCGCGAGCAGCCCCTCGTCAGTGATGCTCTCGGCGCGGCCCGCGAGCAACATCTCGCGCGGTCCGCGGTCTACTCCGAGATGATGTGGCGGCATACCGGATCCCCCGATTCAACGAAGCCGTGTGGTCAACAAGCGGAGGGGCCGCCCGGAAGCGAGTGTCGCACGCGCGCCTTACCGGAACCTTCACCATTCCTGACCGCCCTGATAGACCAGCACGGCCCGGCCAGAGTCTCCTCGGCCGGGCCGCGATACACATGTCACAGGGCACTAAGCTAGTGCACCGCACACGACAGACACGGGTCGTACGCCCGTACGAGCTGCTCGATGCGGAGCACGAACTCCTCTTCCGGCAGATGCGACACGGTCGGCGCGAAAGCACGCATGTCCGCCTCGAGATTCGCGAGGTTCTGGGCTGTCGGCGTGACCACGTTGCCCGCCGTCACGAAGCCGTCGTCATCGACCTCAAGCGTGTGGTAGAGCGTCCCGCGCGGAGCCTCCGTGGCGGCGGTGCCTGCGCCGGACTTGATCGCGTAGGCGACAGGAGCTGTGGAGCCCGCATCTGCGATCAGCTGCTCGCACAGCACGGCACACCGCTCGGCGGCGTCCACAAGCTCGATGGCCTGGCACAGGTTGTTGAGCGAAGGTGTTTCGCGACACGGGACGTAGCCCTGCCTTCGTCGCGACGATCCGCGCGGCCGGCAGCAGGCGGTCCCAGTTCAGGTTCACGCGCGGCAAGGCCCCCACCATGAACGTGCGGCCATCGACCGTTGAGTGCTTGGCGTTGCTGTGCCCGACGACCGTCTCGGTGACGAACTCGCGATAGTCGCTCGCCGGCCTGCACCAGCCCGCATCAAGCGAGCAGACGTCACCGTCGTAGATCGCGTAATCGCTCTTCTGAGGTCATGGCGAGCATCTCGCCTGCGGTCTCGAAGACCGGTGTGTCGAAAGTCGCGAACAGTTCCGCCGTGGCAACCGCATCTCGAGTGGCCGCGTGCAGCCGGTCGGCGAACACCTGCAAGTCACCGCGGCTCGGCTCTGCGGTGAAGCCACCCACCACGCAGGTGATGGGATGAACCGGGCGCCCAGCGATGGCCGTGGTGAGGTCGTTGCCAAGCGCCTTGAGGCTAAGTGCGCGCTTGACGACATCGGGATGTGACGACGCAAGCGGAAACACGTTGGGCTGACCGACGTAGTCCGGAGCAGCGAGGATGTAGAGGTGCGTGGCGTGATTCTGCAAGTAGGAACCGTAGAGCATCAGGCTGCGCAGCATCTTCGTACGCTCGCTCACCTCGACGCCGAACGCCGACTCGAGCGCCTTGATCGACGTGATCGCATGGTTGGGTGAGCAGATGCCGCAGATTCGGCTGGTGATGAGCGGCGCCTCGTCGAATCGACGGCCGACCACCATGGACTCGAAGAGCCGTGCGGGCTCGATCACGTCCATGCGGATCTCGGCGATGACGCCGTTGTCCACGTTCACGGTGATGGTGCCGTGCCCCTCGATGCGGGCGACGTGCTCGACGGTCAGCGTCGTCATCGGCTGGCCTCCTCAATGGCGTTGTAGAGTTGCAGAACGCGACCGAGCTCGCTTTCGGCCAACCCGTGCTCGGCTACGACGAGCCGAGCGGACTCGAGATTGGCGTCCTCGGCGATGCCTCGACAGCCGGTGCACGGACGTCCGAGCGTGATGCACTTCGCCCCGCACCCGGCCCGAGTGACCATCCCGAGACACACCCGCCCGAGTGAGTAGAAGCAGACGTTCTCCTGGACCTTGCACGACGCGCACATCGGTTCGCGCGGCACCTTGTCCGACAGCCCCATGAGGGCCCGCTGAAGCACGGCGACGAACTCGGCTGGGTCGATAGGGCACCCCGGGACGTGGTAGTCGACGTCGATGATGGCATCCACCGGCATCGGAGTGACGCGGCCGCAAGCGACGAGAGCGCCTTCGTCGCCGTAGACGCACCCAACGTGGGATTCCAGCTCCCCGGTTGTTGCGAGACCCGGGATCCCGCCGGTCACCGCACACGCGCCGATCACGATGACCTTCTTCGCGGTCAGGCGTACGCGCTTCAGGAGGTTGACGTGCTCCTCGGTGGTGACGGCGCCCTCGACGACGGCGACGTCGTAGTCCTCGTGCAGGTGGCCGCTCGAAGCAAGCTGCCAGTACGCCAACTCGAACTGTCCGAGCACGGCGAGAAGCTCGGGAGCGTTCGTGATCTGGACCTGGCAACCGAAGTCGCTCGCCAAGCCGATAACCGCGACACGAGCTGCCATCTAGATCGCCTCCTGCAGGTTCATGGCTTCCCAGTAGTTGAATACCGGGCCGTCAACGCAGGCGTACTGGTGGCCGACGCCGCAGTGGCCGCACTTGCCGATGCCACACTTCATGCGCCGCTCGAAGCTCACGTAGATGTGGTCGACGTTCATCTTCTTCTTGCGCATCTCGTCGATGACGAACCGGTACATGACCGGAGGTCCACAGATAGCGCCGAAGGTGTTGTCAGGGTCGATGTCGAGGGTGTCGAAGAGCTTCGTCACCAGACCGACCTCGCCGTCCCACGTGTCGTCGGGCTGGTCCACGGTCATGATCAGGTCGAAGTCCTCGCGGTGCTTCCACATGTCGAACTGCTTGCGGAACAGGATCTCCCCGGGGTTCTTCGCACCCAACAGGATCGTGACTCGTCCGAAGTCGTGACGCTCATCGTGGATGTGGTTGATGAGCGACTTCAGCGGCGCGATTCCCAGGCCGCCGGCCACGAGCAGCACGTCGTGGCCCTTCATCACGTCGAACGGAAAACCACGGCCGAACGGGCCGCGCAGACCAACGATGTCGCCGCACTGCTTCTGGTGAAGCGCGCTGGTCACATCACCGGCGTTGCGCACGCACAGCTCGATGAACCCGCCTTTGGAAGGTGCCGAGGAGATCGAGATGGGTGCCTCACCGACACCGAAGATCGAGACTTCGACGAACTGCCCCGCCGCGAACTGGAACGCGTCGCGCACCGACTCGTCGATGAGCCGCAGCTCGAAGAGCTTCTCGGTGTCGGTGAGATCGCGGATCGAGGTGATCCGGGCAGGCCACGGGCGGTAGGGGTTGGCGTGCAGACGCGCGTAGGCTTCCGTGCTCATCTAGACGGCACCCCCCTGCTGCAGCGCCTCGACGACGATGCGCGGGCTGATGGCGACCTTGCAGGCGCGCTCGCACCGACCGCACCCGACACAGAGCACTCGCTCGAACTTCGAGAGATAGCCCCACTGCTTGTGGTAGTAGCGGTACTTGACCCGGCTCGAGCTCGAATCACGGAAGTTGTGGCCGTGGGCGACCTCGGCGAACTCCGAGAACATGCACGAGTCCCAGACGCGCACGCGCTCGCCACTCGCGCCGTCAGCCGACAAGCGATCCTTCACGTCGAAGCAGTAGCACGTCGGGCACACCATCGAGCACGCTCCGCACGAGAGGCACTTCTCGCCGAGCTCGTCCCAGATCGGATCGTTGAACTTCGCGTCGAGCAAGAGCGGCAGCTGCGCCGTGTCCACGGGAGCGCCGTCAAAGGAATCCTTGAACTGCTTGGTGATCCGCTGGAACTCCGCGACGTCCTCGGGCGTGGTGTGGCGGGTCTCGACGTAGTGGTCGAGCAGGTCGGCACCCTTCACGGAGCGTACCGAAACGAAGTACCGATCGCCTAAGTCCGAAAGGAAGATGTCGAATCCCCAGTGAACCTCGTCGGTACCCCATGCGTTGCAGAAGCACGTCTCGCTCGGCGAGCAGTTGACGCCCACCAGCAAGGTGCTGTCACGCCGTGCCTTGTAGTACGGGTCCTCGTACTCGCCGAGGAACACGTTGTCCATGAGCATCAGCGCGTTGATGTCGCACGGGTGAAGCCCGAAGATCACGCGCGGCCGAGACGTGACTTCGGCGGTGATGACCTCGTTGTCCGCGGCCGAGAAGCGCATCAGCTCCTCGGCGGGCGGAACGAAGTACTTCTTCGGCGGAAGAATGGTGGACGTGTAGTCCAGCCGTAGGTCCTGCGGATCGTCGATCGGACCGAACACGAAGGCGTCGCCCTTGGCAATCGGTCCCACGACCTCGTACTCGGTCGAAAGACCGCGCACGAGGTCGGGCAGGCGCGACTTGTCCATCACGCGAAAGAACATAGGTTTCCCCTTACTCCCAGGCATGCTCGCGTCCGGCAGGAGCGAGTAGAGCGGCCCCGGGTCGCGGGCCGCTCAGAGCGGTACTGGCTTAGGCGCCGAAGAAGATGGCGATCTCACGCTCGGCCGACTCCGGCGAGTCGGAACCGTGAATCACGTTGGCGTCCATGATGAGACCGAAATCACCGCGAATGGTTCCCGGTGCGGCTTCGGCGGGATTCGTGGCACCCATGAGCTTCCGGCAGACGCTCACGGCATTGGGTCCGGAGACGACCATCTTCACGACGGGACCGGACGTGATGTAGGCGACAAGACCGTCGTAGAACGGCTTGCCCTGGTGCTCCACGTAGTTGGCAGCAGCTTGGTCGGCGGTGACCATCGCCGAGCTCCATGCGCTCGATCTTGAGGCCGACTTCCTCGATGCGGCTGACGATCTTGCCGACGAGACCGCGGGCGACCGCATCCGGCTTGATCATGGTGTAGGTCTTCTGCTCCACGCTAAGAGTCCTTCCGTCGATGGGTGGTTCTTCGTACCTTCGTTGGTATCGCTAGGAAGGCGGCTAGCTGCCGCCTCCCGTGGAACTCCAATCGTTCTCGATGCCCGTGACCTTCCAGCCAACGCCCTCGCGCGCCAACGTGACGCGGTAGTGAAGCGGCGCGCCGCTCTTTGGCGTGACGGTGACGAGCACCACCGCGCTCTGGGCCGAGCGCTGCACGGCATCGATCGTGAACGTCTGCAGCGGTGGAACCTTCGCCATCTCGCGCGCTACGTCCGCACTTCCGGCCGCCACCCAGTACTTCTCGGTTGCACCGCCGGAGCCATGTGCGGTCAGCATTCCCGAGACCATGGCCTTCTGGGTCGGCCATCCGAACCCGAGAGCGTAGCTGCCGCCGATGATGGCGCCGAGCAGCAGCGCCGCGACGGCGACGAAGATGAGCGCCCGAATCCCCGCGCCGTGCGAATCAGCCGAGCGGGCTGCGCGGCGAGCTTCGCGATCGCGCACGAGCATCTGGTCCTCGGTGAGGCTGAAGAAGTCGGAGACGGCAGCCTCGTCCCCGAAGCCGAGTGACTCAGCCGCAGCCTCCGCGTCCTGGACTTCCGGGCCGTCGTCTGCGGCATCGATCGGCGCAGGCTCCGTTGCGGTGACGCGGAGCCATCTGCCCGGTCTCCCAGCCATCGACGGTCTCCCGGTCGTCCTCGAGGTTCGTGCGCGCTGTTTCGTAGGCTGCCGCGGCAGTGGCGGTGAGCTTGTAGCCGTGCAGCTGCGTCGCCTTCTCGAAGGCCTTGACCGCATCGGAGTACTCACCAAGTACCGTATACGCCTGACCGAGGTTCGAGAGCGCCTTGCCTCGGCCCTTGTATTCCTCGAAGCCGAGCGCCGCCTTGTAGGCCTCAACAGCATCCGCCGGACGACCCAGACTCATGAAGCACAGGCCGAGATTGACCAAAGCGCGGCCCGGGTCGGGGTTGTTCGCATCGAGGGCGGCCTTGCGATAGTTGACCGCGGCTTCCTCGACTTTGCCGCGCTCGAGAAGCGCGCCTGCCAGGCCCTGCAGCCCCTTGTAGTAGGTGGTGTAGTCGGGTTCGGCAAGTGCTGCCTCGTAGGCGTTGGCGGCCTGTGCGTACTCGCCAAGCGACATGTACGCGGCGCCGAGGTTCGCCTGCACGGCACCGCGCCGGTCGTAGAGCGGGTCGCGCAGCGCATGCCCGTACACGGTGACCGCGTCCTGGAAGCGACGGAGGCGACACAACGAATTGCCTGCCATGTGGTAGGCGGCGCCGTTGCCCTCCGCCCCCCTGCCAGCCGAAGCTAGGAACTGCTTCGCTGCAGAGCGGAAGTCCTTTGCGTCGTAGGCGGCCTGCGCCTCTTGGAAGCGATTCTGGTCCACGAGTCCCGCGCTACTTCGTTGTGTTCTCGACAGTGACGGACTCGATGACGTCGCCGACCGCGAGCTCGTGCACGACCTCCAGGCCCTCGAGAACGTCGCCGAAGACCGTGTACTGGCCGTCCAGGAAGGACTGCGGACCGAGGGTGAAGTAGAACTGGGAGCCGGCGGAGTTGGGATCGTTGCTCCGGGCCATCGCAAGCGTGCCGTCGACGTGCTTGTGAGGAACGTTCGCGGGGTCGAACTCGCCCTTGATCATGTAGCCCGGACCGCCCGTGCCAAGCCTCGGCTGTCCCGGCTCGAAAGCTCCCTGGCTTCTGGTTCGCAACGAGCTTGACCACGTCGTCGGACGACAGTTCGGCCGTCTGCGGGTCGCCGCCCTGGATCACGAAACCGGGCTCGAGCCGGTGGAACTTGACCTTGTCGTAGAAGCCCTTCTGCGGCCAGCTCGACGAAGTTCGCGGTGTTCACGGGTGCCTCGTTGCCGTAGAGCTTCACCTTGATGACGCCCTTGTTGGTCTTGATGATCGCCACTTCGGAACCGTTGGGCTTATAGGTGGGTGTGTACAAGGAGCCCTCCTGGATGTCGGTCGACTCGGCGGGTGTGGACGACGCCTCTTGCGCCGGGGTGTCAGCAGTCTCGGTTGCCACGGGGGCCTTGCTCGCGCAACCGGTCAGGGCAAGAACCGAGACCACGGCGATCAAGGCAAGAGCGAGCGCGCTTCGAGCGTGAACCTGCGACGCTGCCGGCAAGGGGCCTCCTAGTGTCGGCGAGAGCGAGACCGGGCGCACGAAAGCGCGACCCGAACCGCGAACGGACTGCAGGGCATTTTAGCAGTCCGACCGTCTGATGATAAGGACTGCGTTAGCGCGCGTCTGAAGGGGTAGACTGATTCACGAGGTTGCCCGCTCAGCGGGATCGCTGGAGCGGGCCGTGCTGGCACAACGACGTGGCAGCGCGCAATCCGGAGGAGGCGATGCACTTGGGAGCACCGGGTACTGACAAAGTCCGCAACGTTGTACTCGTCGGACACGGCGGTGCGGGCAAGACCTCGTTGGCTGAGGCGATGCTGTATCTGTCCGGCGCCACGAAACGGCTCGGAACCGTCGATGACGGTCACTCGGGGCTCGACTACGAACCCGAAGAGATCAAGCGCCAGTTCTCGATCAATCTCTCCCTGGCACCCGTCGTTCACGACGGCGTGAAGATCAACATCATCGACACACCTGGCTACGCGGACTTCGTGGGCGACGCGATCGCCGGCATGGAGGCCGCCGAGATGGCCTTGTTCGTGGTCGATGCCGTCTCCGGCCCTCAGGTCCAGACGGCCCGTCTGTGGAAGATCGCCGGCGACATGGGCATCGCCCGCGCCGTGTTCGTGAACCGAATGGACAAGGAGCACGCCGACTTCGAGGCCGTCATGGCTGCGTTGGATGCCAAGTTCGGTCACCGGGTCGGCGCAGTGCAGATTCCCATGGGAGCGGAGTCCAGCTTCCGCGGGGTGATCGACATCATCCGGATGAAGGCGTACCACCACGAGGGCGACAAGGAAGAGGTCCTCGACATCCCCGCCGAGTTCATGGCGGCGGCGGAGAGCCGCCCGCGACAAGCTCACCGACCTCGTCGCCGAGGCCGACGAGAGCCCTCATGGAGAAGTATCTCGAGGGCGAGACGCCTCAACCAGGCGGAGCTCGAGGCACTCCTCGACCAGGCGATCGCTCAGGGCATCTTCATTCCGGTGTTCGTTGGATCGGCAACCAAGCTGCAGGGTATCGAGGACCTGATGGACGAGATCGTCTCGTTCTTCCCCGAGCCGACCGCTCACGGTCCGGTCCCCACCGCCGATGGTGGCGAGGTCCGCATCGACACCGAGGGCGCCGTCTCAGGGCTCGTCTTCAAGACGATCTTCGACCCCTATGTGGGCCGCCTGAACTTCGTGAAGGTCCTCTCGGGAGAACTCAAGCCGGGCAGTGAGCTCATCAACGCTCGCACGGGCAAGAAGGAGCGTGTCGCTCACGTCCTGAAGATGGTGGGCAAAGAGACCAGCGACATCGCATCGGCCCCCGCAGGTGACGTCGTCGTTCTGCCCAAGCTCGGTGACGTCATCACTGGTGACACGCTGTCCGAGAAGGGCGACGTCGTCATAGCGCCGCTCCCGCTTCCGGAGCCACTGTACCCGGTCGCCGTTGTCGCGAAGACCAAGGCCGACGAAGACAAGCTCGGAACCGCGATCAACAAGCTCGTCGAGGAAGAGCCCACGTTGCGCCTCAAGCGCGACGACGAGACGCACCAGACGGTCCTGTCGACACTCGGCGAGACCGCCGTCGCTGTCGCACTGGCCAAGCTCAAGGACCGCTACAACGCTGAGGCAGAGCTCGTCGACCTGCGTATCCCGTACCGCGAGACCATTCGCAAGAGCGCGACCGCTCAGGGGCGCCACAAGAAGCAGACCGGGGGCTCAGGCCAGTTCGCTGACTGCTGGCTACGCGTCGATCCCAACCACGGTCAGGGCTACGAGTTCAAGGACGAGATCGTGGGCGGCAAGATCTCCAAGCCCTACATCGTCGCAATCGACAAGGGTGTCCAAAACGCGATGACCGAGGGCGTGTTGGCCGGCTACCCGATGGTCGACGTCAAGGTGGCGGTGTTTGACGGCTCGATGCACGCCGTCGACTCCAACGAGATGGCGTTTCGCACGGCCGCCCGAATCGGCTTCCGAGCCGCGACCGAGAAGGCCGACATGGTGCTGCTCGAGCCCGTCGCCACGCTGCTCATCGATGCCCCTGAGGACTACTCAGGCGCGATCATGGGCGACATGAGCTCGCGCCGGGGACGCATACTCGGCATGGAGATGGTCGACGGCATGCAGCGCATCAAGGCGGTCGTTCCCTACGCCGAGGTCGTCCACTACTCGCCGATCCTGCGCTCCGTGACCCACGGAACCGGCATGTACTCGCTGGAAATCGGCGAATACGCCGAGGTACCGCACGACATGGCCCAGAAGGTCATCGACGAGTACCTGAAGCACAAGGCCGAAGGCCACTAGCCTGCATCGGCTGGCAAGAACAGACGCAGGGCCGGCCCCTTGACGGAGCCGGCCCTGCTGCTTGAGATCGGTGGTGCCCGCGACAGGATTCGAACCTGTGACCTTCTGCTCCGGAGGCAGACGCTCTATCCTCTGGGCTACGCGGGCAGTTATCGGCCGCAAGGCCGAGCACGCACTCTATCATACCCTCGCGCGGCGGCGCGACTGATGCGGCAGGGAGGTTTCGATGGGCCACGGACGGACGCTCGTGATCGCCAATCCCGCCGCTCGCCATGGGGAAACCGAGAAGCTGATTCCGGTCATCGGCCAGCTGCTCGCTCAACCTCCCGCACGACATGCAGATCACCACCGGCATAGGGCACGCCACCGAACTCGCGGCGGCCGCTGAGGGCTATGACCTGGTCGTTGCAGCCGGCGGGGACGGCACCGTCCACGAGGTGCTCAACGGACTCATGCGCCATCCCGAAGCCACACGTCCCGCTCTCGGGCTCTTGCCCACCGGATCGGGCAACGACACGCGGCGCACCCTCGGCGTTTCCACCGACCTCGCGCAGGCCGCACTCGAGCTGGCGACGTGGTGAGCGCCGCCGCTTCGACGTTGGCGTGTGCAACGGCATCTACTTCAACAACAGCTTCGCCGCGGGCCTGGACGCCAAGGTCACCGCCAAGACCGTCGAGTACAAGGTCACCAAGGGGCGCGATGGGCTGTGGCTCTACCTGACCGCCCTGCTCAACGTTCTCTTCACCGACCTGACGAGCTTCTCTCTGCGGATTCGTTTCGATGGCGTCGAGCCGCCCGTGGCCGTCGAGACGCTCATCGTCGCCGTCACGATCGGCTCAACGTACGGAGGAGGGTTCTCCATCAACCCCGGTGCGATCCCCGACGACGGGCTCTTCGACGTGTGCATGATCGACCCGCTCGGCCTCCCGGAAGCGCTCGTTCGACTGCCCTTTGTGATTGTGGGCAAGCACACCTCCATGAAGCCGGTCCACGTCTCGCGCCACACCGCGCTCGTCATCGAGTGCGCACAGCGACTCCCCGCGCAAGTCGACGGCGAGGTGCTCCTCGAGAACCGCTACGAGATCGAGATTCTGCCGGGTGCGATCGAGTGCGTAGTGCCGAGGAGGAGCTAGATGAGCGCTCAGGCATTCGCCGGCTGGGGCGCGGTCGTCGTCGCCCTCACGATCTCCTACCTGATCGGCTCGATTCCGTTCGCCTACATCATCGTCAAGGCGGTCACCGGCGAGGACGTGACCGCGCACGGCACCGGCAACGTCGGCTCGATGAACGTACGGCGAACGACGGGGTCCTGGGGATGGTTCGCCGTCGCCGTGCTTGGCGACGGGTTCAAGGGCCTCATCCCCACGTTCGCCGCGAAGTACTGGGTCGTGGGCGGAGCCGGGCTGGTCGCGACCGCCCTCCAGCCCTGGGGGGTGACCCTGCGAGTCGGTGAGCTCCATATGGTGGACCAATCCGATGTTCTACGTGCCGATGGCGGCGGTTGCCGGATGCGTCTTCGGGCACAACTACTCGTGCTGGATGGCGCTCATCAAGCGGCACTTCGCGCGCACCGGCAAGGGACTCGCCACTGGTGCGGGCGCGCTTCTCGCCTACGACTGGCGCTACTTCGTCGCGGTCGTCGTCGTCGGGCTGTCCGTCATCGCCATCACGCGCTACATGATGGCCGGACAGGTGGCCGCAGCTGCCACTCTGCCGATCGCGGCCCTTGTGCTCGGATCGCCCGACTGGCCGTTCGCACTTGCGATGGGGCTCGTGGTCTATGCGGCTCACCACAAGCGTTTCGTCGGCATGCTGCAGGGCAACGAGCCGAAACTCTACGTCGACGACCGGATGGGCCCGCGGGGCTGACGCGGTTGACCTTCGCAATGCAGAAAGGCCGAGCGTGTGCTCGGCCTTTCGTGTGTTCGAGCCAGCGAAGTGTGGCTAGTCCTGCGTGATCGCACCGTTCGGACACGCATCGACGCAGATGCCGCACTCGGTGCAGTCATCCGGACGGTTGAGGGCTGCAACGTCCTCGAGGTCATAGCAGCTGCTCGGGCACTCGTCGACGCAGATGCCGCAAGCCGTGCAGAGGTTCGAATCAACGACAGGCAAAGACATGAGTTGTCCCTTCAACGTGGTGCGGTTCAATCGAGCGAACCGCGCCATTCTAGCGTGCGTCGTGCGCGGCGGCAATCGCCCGACCCAACCGCCATCGCAGCGCTGCTCTGCCGGCCGACTGCGCTGAACCGACCGTCTACCGGGCCTTGTCCGCCACTTCCTCCGGCGACCAGAAGCAGAACGGGTACGTGCGGTCGGTGAGTATCTCGGATGCGGCGAACTGGCTCTCCAGAGCACGGAGTTGCTCCGTGAGCTCCCCTTTGAGCGGGGCGAGGAGCGATGACAGTTCGACATTGAGCTCGCGAATCCGAGTCCCGAGGCTCTTCTTGTCGGCTCCCGGGGCCGCGATGGCTGTGACCAGTGCGGTCTTCTCGGAGGCAAGCGCTGCTGCTCGAGACTGCTCCTCGGCGGAATCGAACTCCACCTCGCCGAGCAGCGCATCCGGGTTGTGATCGAGCCGGTTGAGACGCTCCTTGGCGGCCGCGACCTCGTCGTCGGTGACGATGTGGGCGCCTAGCGGCAGATACATCGTCATCGACGCAACGACGTAACCAGGGGGTTCGACTCCGAAGTAGCGCCGACAAACGCCGTCCGTCACTCGGTCGTAGCGCCCACCGCCGACGCCGTGGATCATGAGGTCCGCGACGAACACGCGAGCGAAGAGCGTCAGCGCGAGCGCCTTGGGGGCAAACAGCTCCCCCGACGACCGCAGAGCCTCGACGGCCCCTCCTCCATCAGCGGGCAGCACGACGATCGGCTCCCCCGCCGCATCGACGATACGCGCGCCGCCGTGCCCGTCCGGGACCACGCGCACGCCCGACCGATGCCCGTCGACGATTCGCCACAGCGGCAGCTCGATGAAGCCGCCGTCGAGGGCCAGGTCAGGGAACGGCTGCGCTGAGGAGCGGGTCTTGTTCACGGTCCGGTACTCAGCGAGCTCTGCGTTGTACGCCGCCGCAGAAGCGCTCCGCAGACAGTGCGAGATCCGCGACGAACGTCAACCACGCCTCGGTGCGCCCGAGCTCCGTGAGCGGCAGCTCGAGGTAGTCGCTGCCCGCAGCAGCCTCGTAGCGCCTGCGCGCCATCGTGATCAACTCGCCGAGGTTCTCGGCGTCATTCGCCGCCCCGCGCAGCTGCTCGCAAAACGCCGAGAAGTGCCTGCGGACCGCCGGTGCCGGCAACGAAGCGAGCATCGAGTCCGCGGCCGAGCAGAAGTCGTCGACTTCGTCGGCCGAGGGCACGCTCGCGCCTGCGAAGCACGCGTCCTCGGCTCCCACCGCGAGGTACTGGTGACAGCGAGCCACCCCCGGCGTCATGCACGGCGAAGATACGGCCACGGTCTCGAAGCCATCGGTGTCCACGACCAGGTCGACGCGCGGTCGCCCCGGTCTCATCGGCGAGGCGCTGGAGCAGGAAGTCCTTGATCCACACGCCGGGGTGGTAGAGCTCGGGCTGGTGCCCGGTCATCACGATGAGAGCCTCCGGGTCTCCCGGCGCCTTCACCGACACCCCCAGCCTCGCCGAGAACCCCGCAGCTGCATCCGAGCGCCTCCTGCCGGGCGAGCGAACGCACTCGCGACACGGGGACGCCGGCGACGTCGAAGGACCACGCCGCCGCAGCTGCGGTGGTTCGTCTCGGCCAGGCCAGCCCACTCGGCGAACGCGGGACGGGTAAGCACCTCGCCATGACCGGCCGGTAGAGCTGGTTTCGCGTGAACCACGCAGCCTCCTAGATGAGCTCGTCGAGTGAGCGCAGTGCGACCGGTTCCAGAGCGAAGAACGGCTCGCCCGCACCGACGCGCCCCAGCGCGCCCCACATGGCGGCCGTCTGCTGCATCAGATCGATGATGCCGCCGTTGTTCGGGTTCGCCGAGAACTGCGACTCGTAGGCCGCGAGCGCCTCGAGCTTCGTGGACAGGTCGTCCGTCACGTCCACGATGAACGACGGCTCGGCGATGATGCGCTGGTGAACCGCCATGTAGCGGTAGACGCGCTCGGGGAAGAACGGCTCCCCGGACATCTCGGTCTTGGTGAACTTGGCGTAGAAGCGGGCCGCCACGGCGATCGACGACGCCGCGATGTGATCCGGATGAGCGTCGTCGGCGTAAGGCACGAAGAGCATCCGCGGCCTGAACTCGCGCAGAACCTCGGCAAGCTCCATCCGCGCCTCGACCGTATCGAAGAGGTAGCGGTTGCTCTGGGTCAGCGTCCTGCGCTCCGCACCCAGAATGCGCGCCGCATGCAGACGATTCCGCCGCGCGCTTCTCGGGCGTACCGAACGGTGTGGGTTCTCCGTTCGTGAGATCCACGATGGCGACCCGCTGTCCGCTACGCACCATCTTGGCGACGGTAGCTCCCATGCCGATCTCGACATCGTCAGGATGGGCACCCACGCACACCGCATCAAAGAGCGACGTTCCGGTCATCGCGCTGCCTCCAGGGCTCGGTTCCACACGTCGACGTAGTAGGCGTAGCGCGCCTCCGGGTCGTCGAGCTCTGACCCGAAGGACCGATCGTGATCGCAGTAGATGCGCTCGACTGAGATCTCACGCACCGAGAGTCCGCACGCCCACGCCTTCGCCCACAGCTCGAGCGGCATGGCATATCCGCATTCGTCGAGCCTGATGCAGTCGATGGCGGGTAGGCGGTAGGCCTTGAAGCCGCAAAACGCGTCGGTCAGCGTCCAGCCCGTGACCTGGTTGACCATGGCCGTGACGCGCTCGTTGATCGCGCGGCGGTCGGGCGGCGCCGGGTCACCGCTTCCGTTGTCGGTGAGATAGCGGCTCCCCGAGATGATGTCCCCGCCCTCGGCCAGCGCCGAGAAGAACTGCGGGATGTGTGCCGGCTCGTGCTGCCCGTCGCAGTCCATCGTGATGAGCCTCGTCACCCCGATGTCGTGAGCGACCCGGAAGCCGATCTTGAGCGCGCAGCCGTACCCGCAGTTGCGGTCGAGGTGTACGACCGCGACGTCGCTGCGCTCGGCGAGGACACGGGGCGTGTCGTCGGTCGAGCCGTCATCGACGACGATGATCTCGCCGTCGAAGAACTCGCGCACGGCATCGAGTACGGCCCCCACGGTGCGGGCCTCGTTGTAGACAGGGAGTAGGACGGCGTCAGACACGTGGTTCCTCTCAGTGAGTGCGATGGGCACGAGGAAGGCGGACCGCGCGCTTAGGAGCGCGCTCCTTCTTCCTCGTCTGGCTTGGTGGGCTCGATCCGATATCCGGTCACGATCTCGACCTGCGGACCAAGCATGCCGCGTACCGAACAGTACTTCTCCTCGGACAGTTCGATTGCTCTGGCCACCGCTTCCGGGCTGACACTTCGTCCCGAGACCACGTAGACCATCTCGATCCTCGTGTAGATCTTCGGGTGCTCGTCCTCGCGTTGCGTCGCCGCGACTTCGATCTCGAGATCCGAGAAGTCCTGACGCTTCTTCTCGAGGATGGAGACGACATCCATGGCCGTGCAGGCGGCCAGCCCGTAGAGGAAGATCTCCATTGGCCTGGCACCGGTGCCTTCGCCGCCGTAGCGGGCCGGAGCATCCATCACGACGCCGTGGCCGGCCTGGTCCCACCCGACGAACTGGCGCTTACCGGACCACCTCACGCGCACGTTGTCGATGCTCACGCACTCACGCTCCCTCCAAAGGGCAACGGGCCCACGACGGGGCCCGTTGCGACTGAGTCCGTCTGTCTGACGACGCGCCTAGATCTTGCGACCCATCATCGCCGCGAGCTCGCGCGGGCTCTTGGCCTTGCTGATCGCCTCGTCGAACGTGACCTTGCCCTGGGTGAGCAGGTTCTTCAGGTGCTGGTCCAACGTCTGCATGCCAAGCGCAGCGCTACCCTGAATGATGGTTTCCATCTGATGGGTCTTTCCCTCGCGAATGAGGTTGGAAATCGCCGGGACACCCAGCATGATCTCCATCGCCATGATGCGGCTGCGCCCGTCGGTGCTGCGCATGAGCACCTGAGACAGTACTCCCTCAAGCGTGTTGGAGAGCTGCATGCGCACCTGCTGCTGCTGGTGCGGCGGGAACACGTCGATGACGCGGTCGACCGTCTCAGGGCCGCCGGTGGTGTGCAGCGTGGCCAGCACGAGGTGGCCGGTCTCGGCCGCCGTGATGGCCGCCGAGATGGTCTCGAGGTCCCGCATCTCGCCGACGAGAATCACGTCGGGGTCCTGACGCAAGACGCGCTTGAGCGCCGAGGCGAACGAGTGCGTGTCCTCCCCGACCTCCCGCTGGTTGACGTAGGCCTTCTTGTTGCGGTGCATGAACTCGATGGGGTCTTCCATCGTGATGATGTGGACCGGCGCGATTGGTGTTGATGTAGTCCACCATCGCCGCGAGAGTCGTCGACTTACCCGACCCGGTCGGACCGGTGACCAGCACGAGGCCACGCGGGCGCTCTGCGAGGTAGCGGCACACCTTGGGCAGTCCGAGGTCGTCCATGGTCGGAATCCGAATCGGGATGACGCGGAAGACCGCACCCATCGAATTGCGCTGCTGGAAGACGTTCGCCCTGAAGCGCGACACGCCCGGGATCGAGTAGGCGAAGTCGAGCTCGAGCTCGGTCTCGAACCTGCGGCGCTGCTCCTCAGAAAGCAGCCCGAGGAGCATGTCCATCGTGTCGCGAGGCGAGAGCGGCTTCATGTTCTCAACCGCGACGATCTCGCCACGCTGCCGGATGCCCGGAGGGCTGCCAACCGTGATGTGGAGGTCGGAGCCGCCGCGCTCAAGCATGAGCCGGAGCAGGTCATCTATGTGAGGGGTGCCCGAGCCGGGCGCCGAGCCTTCGCCGACAACGGCGGGCCCCGACGACTTCACGGGCTGCGGAACACCGGTTCCCATCGGCGCGGGTCCTGAGGGCGCAGAGGCCGGAGGCCCCGCGGGACGGAGCCGCGCTCGACGGGCATGGGCGCCCCGTAGCCGGCGACCGGAGCCGGACCGCTCGGAACCGCTCCGGCAGGCGCGTTACCCGACGGCCCTGCGGGAGCCGGTGATGGCGAAGTGCCGACCGGCGCGCTGGGGCCGGCAGCAACAGGCACGGGCGCAGGCGCGGGTACCGGTCCGCCCGCGGCGACTGCGGATGGAACGCTCATCACCTGCGGCGCGGGCCCCGGAGCAGTCGGCGCAGCCTGTGCGCCACCGCTGCGAGCGAGAGCCACGATTCTGCTGGCGAGCTGCGCGTCTCCGCCACCGGACGGAAGCAGCGCCGCGGCGCCGCTCGACCGGGCCTTCAAAGCAGCCACCTCGTCGACCACAGGCGCCACCATCACTATGGGCACGCCGCTGGTTTCCGCGACGCCCTTCACGGCTTTGGCGAACTCGTAGCCATCACGATCAGCCAGCCCGGCGTCGACGACGAGTACGTCGGGCTTCTCCTGTGCGAGCATGCCCTCGGCCCGAATGGCCGAAAGCGCATTGGCGACCTGGATATCGGACGCGACGGCCGCGAGCGCGACCTTGATCCGCGCTACAAACTCCGCGTCTTCGTGGACGATGAGTACCTTCTCCGCCACGGCGAGGAACCTCCTCAATGAACTGCGATCATGTCTGGGATTCGCACGCCCCCACGGCGAACAACATCCCCTTGCAGTCAGTATCGGCCTGCAGCGCACGGTACTCAACCCGCGCTTGTCCTCCGGTCGCGGTACGATGACCGACGAACCAGCATGCCGACGAGCAAGGAGCCCGCGTGACCTCACTCTCAATCGAGAGCCTAGCATACGGCGGAGACGCCATCGCCCACCTCGAAGACGGTCGCACCGCGTTCGTCTCGGGCGCCGTTCCTGGTGACACCGTCGAGGCCGAGATCTTCGAGCAGCACGAACGGTTCGTGCGTGCCCGTACCCTCGAGGTGCTCTCCCCTTCGCCCGATAGGGTGACGCCTCCCTGTCCCTACTTCGGGCTGTGCGGCGGATGCCAGTGGCAGCACGTCGCCTACCCCGCACAACTGCTCGCCAAGCGCCGGGCGGTCGTCGACGCCCTCACGCGCATCGGCCGCGTCGCCGACGCCGAGTCCATCGTCGCCGAGCCGGTCGCATCCCCCGCAGAGTACGGCTACCGCAACAAGATCGAACTTGTCGTCGACACGGCATCGGGCAGGCCGCGCCTCGGCTTCCATCGGTCGGGTTCCGATGAGATCGTCACCGTCGACGAGTGCCTCCTTCTTCCCAAGGGAGCTGCGCAAGGCGCCCAAGGCGCTTGGCGGGGCACTGCGCTACATCGCAGGCGAACAAGACCTCGGACTCACACGCGTCGCCCTCGCGTGGGAACCCACACGAAGGACGTCGAGATCGCGCTCTGGGGAGCGCCCGGCCCGTTTCCGCGCAAGGCCGTCGCCACGACGCTCGGCTCGGCGCTCAAGATCGACGAGCCTCGTTCGGGTCATGACGAAGGGACCGGCCAAGGAGCGCCGCATCGCTGGCGTGGAGGTGCTCTCGGGAAAGGGCCACTGGAGGGAGCGCCTCGGCGGTTCGACCATGACGATCTCGGCGCCGTCGTTCTTCCAGGTGAACACCAAGGCCGCCGAGAAGCTCATCGAGCTCGTGCTTGCGGCACTTGAACCCGATGGCTCCGACCGCGTGCTGGACCTGTACGCGGGTGCGGGCACGTTCACGCTCCCGCTCGCGGAGGCGGCCGGCGAGGTCGTCGCTGTCGAGTCCGCCGGCAGCGCCGTGCGCGACCTGCGACGCAATCTCGAGTCTGCCGAGCTCTACGCCGACGTCATCGGCGGAGATGCGTTGCGGGAGCTGCCGAGTATCGGTCACATTGACAGCGCCGTGGTCGATCCGCCGCGCTCGGGTCTGCACGCCGACGCCGCGCGCGCGCTCGCGGCCACCCGCGTTCGTACCATCGCCTACGTCTCGTGCGACCCCGCGACGCTGGCGCGCGACTGCGTAGCACTCGCAGACTGCGGCTACACGCTGACGTCCGCGACCCCGATCGACCTGTTCCCTCAGACGTTCCACATCGAGACGGTCGCCACGTTTCGCCGCGACGGCGCCTAGGGAAACGCACAACGGCGCCACCGCCCAAGACGGGCAGCAGCGCCGCTAGACGGCCCTACGCGCGTCCTCTAGACGAGCTTGCCGACCTCCGGGAAGTCCGTGACGTAGACATCGTGCGGCGCATCGTCGTGCTCTTCAGTCAGGTCGCCGCCGGCCGAGTGCAGCGCCTCGTGGCCGCCGTCTTCCCACATCGGGCTGTCGGTGACGTCGTAGACTACGCCCTCGTACGCGACGTAGGCCGATCGGCCGTCCCTGCCATCGAACTCGGCGAGTTCCTCAAGCGTGAAGTCCTTCATGCGTGCCTCCTGGATGTCCCGAGAACGTGTTGGTCGAATATGTCTCCGAGATGGGCCCCAAGATAACAACATGCTCGAGAATCGGTGAAGCCGCCGGTCGCCCGGCGGCTTCATCACAAGGAGTACTGCAGTCCCCCAGAGCGCCCTACTCGCGCTCGAGTTCCTCGGAGAGTCGAACGAGGTCGACCATGATCCGCCGCCCGCTCGTGGTGACAATGCCCTGCCGCGCAAGTGACGAGATGACTCGGCTTGCGGTCTCGCGCGAGGTCCCGGCGAGGGTGGCGATGTCGTAGTGCGTCATCCCCTGGATGTACGGCGTACCCCGCGTCTCGAATCCCGCGGTCGCGACATTGAGCACGACTCGCATGACTCGATGAGTAGCGTCGTGGAACGCCATGTCCTCGAGGCGGTTGTTGGTGTGACGAAGCCGGCGCGAGAGCGTCGCGATGAGTGAGAGAGCGATGCGCGGCTGCACCTGGATCGCCGCTGAAAGATCCTTCGCGTCGATTCCGAACAGCTCGACATCGGTGACGGCGATGACATCGGCGGAACGCGGCTGCGCGTCCACGAGCGCCATCTCACCGAAGTGAGTCGGGGCCTCGAGGTAGTTGAGTACGAGCTCCTTGCCTTCGGGGCTCGCCAGCGACACCTTCACCCGTCCTGAGATGAGGAGGTACATCGACGAGCCGGTCTCGTTCTGGCCCACGATGAAGGCACCACGCGGGAACCGGCGGTACTGAACCATGCCGGCAAGCGTCTCGAGCCCGTCGACCGTCATGTCCGAGAAGATCGGAATCGACGTACAGCCGGGCCATAACCTGTTCTCTGCTCGGTGTCATGTTCATATCTTCGTTATCGGCGTCTTGTGCTGTGACTTAAGACACAAGTGCCCGCAATTTCCAGATGCAAACACGACGGCCACGGAGAACCCGTGGCCGTCGCTTGATTCTGGTGATGAAGGATCGTGCTACGCGCTCACTCGAATGTACTCGATGAACTTGGGTGTCAGATGCGGAATGAGCTGCGGCAGATACGTCGGCATGAGCGAGTCCATGGTCTTGGGCAGCAGGTCGGGCATGAGCTCGGCCATGTCCTCCGGCATCTCGCCCATGACCTCCTCGACCTCACGAATCATGTCGGGCATGACCTTGCCAAGGATCCCGGGCGCCATCGCCGGGAACATGAGCGGCATCATCTTCTCCATCATGGCCAGACCGCCGGGCACGTGCTTCATGGACAGCATCATCGGCTTCATGCCGATGGGCATCGCGTCCATCATCTGCGGGAAGATGCGCGTCATGAACGTCGCCATGTTCGCCGGCTCCAACAGGTCGATGAACTTGTCGAAGAAGCCCCACATGTACATCGAGTATTCGGTCGATCTCCGGTATGTCGTAGCCAGCCGCAGCCGCGACAACGCGGGATAGGTCGTCGATCTTGAGTCCGAGATCGTTCTTGATGTTGCTGTCTCGCAATTGCACCTGGCAGCACGGACAGAGCGCCACTACCGTGTCGGCACCGGCATCGACTGCTTCCTGCAGACGGTGCCCGCCGAGAACCGGTGCGACCGGCTTCTCGCCGACGAGCGTCAGCACCGACCCGCAGCACAGACCCTCTTCGCGGTTGTGCTCCATCTCGACGAAGTCGACTCCCGGAATCGCCTTGAGCAGGTCACGCGGCGGCTCGTAGTTGCCCTGCGCACGGCCCATGTGGCATGAGTCGTGGAACGTGACCGTCTCACCCTCGAACGGGTTCTCCTTGAGCTACGAGCCGCCCGTCGGCGAGCGCCGGAGCAACCAGCTCCGAGTAGTGCTTGATCTCGAACTCGTACGCCTCGCCCCGCTCCGCCGCGAGGTTGGCGTAGAGCTCCTTCCACACGAGCCCGCACGCGGGACACGACGTCACGATCGTCTTCGCGCCGCGCTTTCGGGCCTCGGCGACGTTGTGCTCGTAGATCTCCTCGAAGAGGTCCCACTTGCCGGCAACCTTCATCGGGATGCCGCAGCACGCCTCGTCCTTGCCCATGTAGCCGACGCTGTAGCCGGAGTCCTGGAGCAGTCGGATGGACGCTTCGGCGATGTCGGTCTCCACGAAGCTCGCGGTGCAGCCGGCGAAGTAGAGGATGTCGGACTGCTCGGGGATCTTCTCGGCGACGTCCTCCGGAACCCACGCGTCGCGGTTCTCGGCCTTGCCGGCCCAGATGTCGTGCTCGCCGCGAAGCGAAGCGGCCATCATCTCGAACGGCGGGAACGTGCCGCGCTTCTCCTCGTTGATCAGCTTGCCGCGCATCTCCATCCAGTTGTGCTCGATGGGAAGCTGCAGCTGGCAGCGCGTGTTGCAGACCTCGCAGGTCGTGCACACGAGAATGCGTGTCGATCGCCTTGCGGTCCCACTGCTCGCGACCCGCGAGCACCTCTCGGATGTAGGCGTACTTGCCGCGCGGCGACTGCGACTCCCAGCCGCGTCCGGAATACTGCTCGCACGTCGGAACGCAGTAGCCGCAGCGGGCGCACGCGTAGGCCATGAACGCCACGTCGCCGGGAATGCCGTTGATGTCCTTGCGTCAGATCGCCGGGGCCGGTCGGGGGCTTGGCGGCGTTGGCCATCGGGCGGACGATCGACTCGAACGCAGTCGCGGTACCCATCAGCACGTCAACCATGCCGAAGCCGAGCACCTTGCCGGGGTTCATCAGGCCGTTCGGATCGACCTCGGACTTGTATGACCGTAGCGCGGCGAGCTTCTCGGTGCCGAGCACACTCTCGGCCTCGCGGCGGAAGTACAGGCCGGTCGAGTACGCGGCGCCGCCGTGCTGCTTGGCGATCTTGATGACCGACAGCGAAAGAGCGAACGCGAGGTTGAACGCGAGCGTCCGCTCGTCGTGCGGGATGAAGCCGAGAAGCACGACCTTGTCGCCCTTGCCGACCATGCCCTCGAGAATGAACGGCTGATCGAGCTTGCGGTCGATCTCGCCGAGCACGGCAGGCATCTCCTTCAAGGGGACGACGACCTCCGTCGGGACGATCGACGGCCCGATCCGCTTCAGGCGCATCGGCGCGAAGCGCTGCTCCCACTCGTGCTCGGCGGCCTCGGCATCGAGCTCCTGGCCCCCGTTCGCGGCGATGATGGCTCCGAAAGCCTCGTCGACCTGCGGTCGCCGCGACGCGGGGTACGCGACGACGGCGAGGTACTTCAGCGGCAGCTTGGGCTCGTAGTGATCGTGCGCCATCTCGTAGGGGTGACCGTGGCGGTGAGGCAGCTGCGCCTTGAGGCGCGTCGACTCCGGATTCAGGAACGTGATCGACCAAATCGGAAGCGCCTGAGCGGATACGCTCGAAATCGCCGCGCCCAGTGTCTCGGCGGTGTCGAACGCGATAAGCCGGTGAACCTCGTCCTCAAGAGCCCGACCCGGAACTCGACCTCAGTGATGATGCCGGTGATGCCCTCGGCGTCCGCGACGAGATGCATGAGCTCGGTCCCAGAGAACTCCTTCACCTCTCCGGTCGGCAGGGCGACGCGGGCAGAGATGACGTTCTCTTTGAACGTCCCGTACTCGAAACTCCCGAAGCCGCTTCCGCCCTGGGCGAGCCATCCACCAACGGAGGAACTCGGGTACGACGACGGATACATGCCGCAGGCTCAGCCCGTCACGAGCCAAGACCTTGTCGATCTCCTCCCAGATGGCACCGGCCTGCACTCGCGCAGTCATGGCGACAGAATCGACGTTCAGGACCTCGGTCATGCCCGAGACGTCGACGACCACCGCTCCCTTCGGCGGTAGCACGCCGCCGTAGCCGCTCGTGGCCCAGGCACGAGGAACGAGGCGAAGGCCCTGAGCTCGGGCCAACCGCATCAGCTCAACGACCTGCTGCCTCGTTCCTGGGACGAACCACCGCGCCGGCGATACCCGCCGGCATGAACGGCTTGACGAGCGACGGCATCGCTCCGATGTCGAACGAGTACATCTTGCGTTCGCGCTGATCGGTTCTCACTCGATTGGCACCGACACACCGCCTCGAGGGATTCGGCAACCTGTGAACTCACAACCGACATATGATGGTTCGCCTTCTTTCATCAGACAGCGCATTCATGCCCCAGGGGGTATATCTATGGCGAGGTCAGCATACCCCAGCTGGTATGGTATCTGTCAAGACTCGTTCAGGAAGTGTGTACACCACCGCAACATGGCGAGTGCTACCATGCGAAACGTCGCCACAGCCCAGCCTCAGAAGGTAGGTACCCCGTGCTGGCAGGCGTACTCTTCGATCTCGACGGAACACTGCTCGACATCGACATCGACGGCTTCCTCGGCGACTACTTCGGCGCTCTGGGGCCGGTAGTCGCCGACGTGCTGGGCGACGGTGTTGACCCTGCTGTCGGCCTTCGCGCCGTGATGGAGAGCACGTCAGCCATGGTGGCAGCCGCACGCAGGCCGAACCAACCGAGCTGTGTTCAACGCAACGGTTCCACGAGCTGACCGGCGTCGACCTCGACCTCGAGGAGTTCGCCCTGCCCTTCGAGCGGTTCTACGCCGAAGTCTTCCCGACTCTGCGCAAAGCGATAGGTCCGCGTGAAGGTGCCCGCGAGGTCGTCGAATCCGCTCTGAGCTTGGGGCTCAAAGTCGCCATCGCCACGAACCCCATCTTCCCGATGTCGGCGATACGCGAGCGGATGCGGTGGGCCACACGTGGACGACCTCGCGCGTCCACACCGTGACGTCATACGAGATCATGCACGCCACCAAGCCGCTTCCGGCCTACTTCCTTGAGACGGCCGAGCTCATCGGCGCCGAGGCGTCGAAGTGCCTGATGGTCGGCGACGATCGCGTGCTGGACATGGGTGCAGCCGACGTCGGGATGAGGACGTTCTACGTGGGACGCGCACCGCGTCCGGCCAGCGACTACTCGGGCGACCTTCGTCGAACTCGCTGCGCTACTTCCGCGGCTCGTCGAGCGAGATCGGGTTCCTAGCGTCGCCTGCGCTGCAGAAGCGCCACCCAGGCCCCATCCGACCGCACGTTGCAGGTGACCTCGAAGACGCCACGCGTCTCCTTGCGCAGGTCGATCTGGTAGCGTGATGCCACTGGGGTCATGGTCCGAGACGATCAGATGCTCGTCCGGCGCGTCCAACTCGACAAGCTTGTCGACGACGGCGAACAGGAGCGCCCGGCGGTACTTGGGGTCGAACGACCGCACGTCCACGACGAGCCTTCCACTTGAGCCTGACGCCACTGGCATCTCCCCACGAATTCGGAACCGGCCTGTTCCCGCTAGTTCGTCATAGAACGGCATGTACCCTTCCAGCAGGTCCGGGATGCTGCCGCTGCGCGCGAACTGCCCGGTGTCGTGTTCGCATGAGAATCGACCCCCGTGTAGAATAGCTGACAGTAATGGGCAACCGCGCTCCTGACATACCGACTGCCGGGTCGGGCTCCAGGGTCTTTCTCGGCATGGCGTGTGCACGGAGCGCTCCGAGACCGAGGGGGGCATGCAAGCGGTGAACTGTACGCGCTCGTACGAACGCACCTGCGCCGGCCCGCTTCAGCGTTCTCTCCCCTACTCCAGCGACTCGCAACTCGCGAGCGACTCCCGTGACCACATCTGCGGGCACTTGACCCTCCCTCGTCGCGGCGTGTCCGACGAAGCAGCTCCCCTCCCCAGCTAGGACCGGCATCTCGCAGCTCACGCTGTGTTCGGCCGTACCTATATCGTCCTGACCACCCCTGGGTCTGCTCGGAAGGAGTGGTGCCGGAGAACTGAAGCTGCCGCACTCACCCCCGAATGCCGGATCTCCCCGGGGTGAGTGGCTCCGACTTCACACGCCAACTGGAACCAAGCAAGGAGGTGTATGGCATGACGACAGAGGATCGAACGCTCAGCGACCAGCTTGCAGCGCGCGGCGTTTCCCGCCGCGACTTCCTCAAGTTCTGTGGCTCCGTCGCCGCGATGCTCGGACTGAGCGAGGCGATGGTCCCGCAGATCGCGAGCGCTGTCGAGGCGGCCGCTGCTTCGAAACTCTATCCTGCCGTCTGGCTGGACGGCGGCCTGTGCACGGGGTGCACCGAGTCCACCGCACAGTCGACCAACCCCGATGTTGCCGGAATCGTCCTCGACATCCTGTCGATGAACTACATGGAAACCATCATGTACGCCACCGGCGATTCGGCCGAGCAGGCCCTGAAGGACACCGTCGAGAAGTACAAGGGCAAGTTCATCATGGTGTACGAAGGTGCCGTGATGACCGGCTTCGACGGCAACGCGCTTCGCGTCGCCGGCAAGCCGAGCCTCGAGCAGATCAAGGAGGTCGCCCCGAACGCTGCGGCGATCATCGCGGTCGGCTCGTGCGCTGTCGACGGCGGCTGGGTCAAGGCCAATCCGAACCCGGCAGGCGGCATGGGAATCGGTGCCTACCTCAAGCAGGAGGGCATCGCCACGCCGGTCATCAACCTTCCGACCTGCCCCGTCAACCCCGAGTGGATCGTCGCGATGGTCGTCGACGTGCTGCTGCTCGGCAAGCTCGAGGACGGCAGCGATTCTCGAGCGAACTCGACGAGTTCGGCCGCCCGAAGATCATCTTCGGCCAGACCATCCACGACAACTGCCCGCGTCGTGGTCACTTCGAGAACGGCGAGTTCGTCTACAAGTTCGGGACCGTCGAAGAGGCCAAGGGCTACTGCCTCTACGCGGTCGGCTGCAAGGGTCCGCAGACCTACACGAACTGCCCGATCGTTCGCTGGAACAACCAGGTGTCCTGGTGCGTCGAGTCCGGCTCGCCCTGCATCGGCTGCGGCGACTTCAACTGGGTCGACGAGAACGCGCCGTTCCTCGACCGCATGCGCCAGGTCGGCATCGGCAGCGGTCCGCAGGGTGGCGGGTACGACCCGGCCACTCTCGCGCTGGCAGCTGGCGGCGTCGTCGCCGTCGCTCTCGTCGTGCACGGCCTCGGCATGAAGGCCGCCGGCCGTATCGGCGAGGGTCCTGCCACCGAAGAGATGAAGGACTACGACCGCAAGCGGATGAAGAAGGGAGGCGATAAGTAGTGGGCACCCCCAACATGGTCATCGATCCGATCACCCGTATCGAAGGTCACCTCCGCGTCGAGTGTGAAGTCGTCGACGGCGTCATCAAGGACGCCTGGGTCTCCGGCACGCTGTTCCGCGGCATGGAGACGGTCCTTAAGGGCCGCGCGCCGTCGGACGCGTTCTACATCGCGCAGCGCATCTGTGGCGTCTGCCCGATCTCGCACGGACACGCCTCCACTATGGCCGCCGAGGAAGCCATGGGCATCACCATTCCCAACGGTGCGCGGATCGTTCGCAACATCATCGAGGCCGCCCAGTACCTCCACAGCCACATCCTGTGGTTCTACACGCTCGGCGCTCTTGACTACATCGATCCCGGTGCAGCACTCAAGGCCAACATCGCCGACACCTACGCGCTCGCGCAGGCGGCCGGCACGACGACGTCGGACTTCGGCGCCGTCCAGAAGAGGCTCCAGGGCCTCGTCGATGGCGGCATGCTGTCCATCTTCACCAACGGCTGGTTCGGTCATCCTGCCTACTCGCAGACGATGCCGCCTGAGCTCTCGCTCATCGCCGTAGCGCACTATCTCGAGGCTCTCGAGATGCAGGCCGAGGCGTCACGCGTCATCGCGATCATGGGTGGCAAGTTCCCGCACTTCATGACGTCGCTTCCTGGTGGCACCGCCTGGATGCCCACCGAGGAGAAGCTCGACGACGTCCTGTTCCGCCTCCTGAAGGTCAAGGCCTTCGTCGACGCCACGATGATTCCGGACACCCTCGCGATCGCCCCGTTCTACACGGATGCGCTCGCCTACGGTGGCGGCCACGGCAACTTCCTGTGCGTGGGGCGTGTTCGACGCCGAGTCGCTGAAGCCCGCCGACCGCTACCTGCCTGACGGTGCGGTCATGGCCGGCTCGCTCACAGTCGAGGACTCGGTCCGCACCGAGGTCAAGGAGTTCGTGAAGCACTCCTGGTTCGCTCCGGAGGACGGTGGTCTCAACCCTGCCGACGGCAAGACGACGCCGGTCTGGACCGACTACAACGTGAACGACAAGTACTCCTGGGCCAAGGCGCCGCGCTACAAGGGCAAGCCCATGGAGGCCGGTCCTCTGTCCCGCATGCTCGTCGCCTACCTGCGCGGCGTGCAGCCCGTCAAGACGATCATCGACGCGACCCTGGCCAAGCTCGGCGCAGCCGGCAAGCCTGAGGTTCTCGTCTCGCTGCTCGGCCGTATCGCAGCTCGCAACCTCGAGACCGCCGTTGTCGCACAGTGGTCGGTCGAATGGGTCAACGAGCTCGTTGCCGCAGTCAAGGGCGGCGCGGTGAGCTTCTTCGAGGGCAAGGAGCCCGACGGAGGGTTCAGGTGCTGGCCTTTGGGAAGCGCCTCGTGGCGCCGTCGGTCACTGGATGAACATCGAAGGCGGCAAGATCTCGAACTACCAGATCTGCACGCCGTCCACCTGGAACATCGGTGGACGCGACGATGACGGCGTCACCGGCGTCATCGAGCAGGCCCTCATCGGCTCGCCGGTACTCGATCCGACCAAGCCGATGGAAGCTGCGCGCATCGTACGCAGCTTCGATCCTTGAATCGGATGCGGCGTTCACGTGATTGAACGCAAAACCGGCAAAGAGGGCATGGTTCACTCTCGCACGTGGGGGGTGAGGTAGATGTCGCACAAGCTGTATCGTGAGGCGCATCCGCTGGTCTTCGTCGATCACCCACTGGATCAACCTGCTGCGCGATGTTCTTCCTGACGCTGTCGGGCTTCTACATCCACTACCCGATCGTCCCGGGCCTCATGGGTCTGGCTCGCGGCACGCACTTCTTCTGGATGTTCGTCCTGCTCATCAACCTCATCGTTCCGCATCGTGGCCGCCTTCTTCGTGAAGAGCGCGATCATGCCGGACACGCGCGAGGTCGACACGGACATCAAGAACTGGCTGCCGCAGGAGGCCAACCGCCACCAGCTCATTCCGTGGGTCAAGTACTACCTGTTCCTGAAGAAGGATCACCCGATCTCGGCGAAGTACGGCGTTCTGCAGAAGATCGCCTACATCGCCACGCCGTTCCTCATCCTGGCCGCTGCCTACACCGGCTTCTGCCTCTGGGGACCGACGTCGAGCTGGCCGTTCTTCATGGCAGGAACCACGTGGGTGGCATCACTCTTCAACGCAGGCGGCGGCGCCGATCCGATGCCGATCCGCATCCTGCACTACTACATCATGTGGGTCATCCTGATCTTCACCGCCTTCCACGTGTACCTTGCGAACATCTACAACTTCGCCCCGTCGCGAATGATCTTCGCTTGGAAGGAAAGCACGGACGAGCACTAGTCGCTCGCTCATCGCGTGCGACGACGGGCCCCGGGAAACCGGGGCCCGTTTCTGCGTTCTGATGCAGGGTTTGGACGTCTCGATGTCGTAGAATGTACGGTGAGCGTGCGATTCGGGCCCGGCAGCCCTGGCGAACGACTACTAGGAGATGCCGTGCTCTCTGAACGTGTCATATCAACCGCACTCGGCGTGCTGAACAAGAGCTACCTGGCGACCACGCCGTGCGACTTGAGCTCACTCCCCGGTCCACAACCCGGCCACGGCTATGTGCTCTACGCGCACGTCCCGTTCTGTGAGCGGCTCTGCACGTACTGCTCGTTCAACCGATTCCTCTACAAGGAGGAGCGGGCTCGCGAGTACTTCGGCCACCTTCGCGACGAGATGCGCTTCGTCGCCGATCTCGGCTACGACTTCGCGTCGCTCTACGTCGGCGGCGGCACCCCGACCATCATCCTCGACGAGCTCGCCGAGACGATCGACCTCGCCAAGCGGCTCTTCCCCGGCATCGGCGAAGTCTCCGCCGAGACCAGCCCCAACCACCTCACCGACGAGCTCGTCGACGTCCTGGACGGCCGCGTCCAGCGGCTCTCGTGCGGCGTTCAGAGCTTCGACGACCGCCTGCTGCGCCAGATGGACCGCTACGGCAAGTACGGCACCGGCGAGGAGGTCTTCGAGCGGCTCTCCTCGATGGCCGGCAAGTTCCCGTCGTTCAACGTGGACATGATCTTCAACTTCCCCAGCCAGACCGAGGAAAGCCTGCTGCGGGACATCGAGCTGGTGAAGGCGACAGGGGCGAACCAGACCACGTTCTACCCGCTGATGGCCTCCCCGCTCAGACGCCGCGAGCTCGCAGAGACCGTGGGCGACATCGACTTCGACCGGGAGGCCCGCTACTACCGGCTCGTCTCCGAGGCGCTCGCACCCGAGTTCGAAGCCGCGAGCGCGTGGACCTTCTCGCGCGACAGCAACGTCGATGATCGACGAGTACATCGTCGACTTCCCCGAGTACGTCGGCATCGGCTCGGGCGCGATGTCCTTCCTCGACAACACGATCTACGGCAACACGTTCTCGCTCGGCGAGTACGGCGACAAGATCGAACGCGGCAAGATGGCGGTCGTCAAGCGCGGCAAGCCGTACGGCTTCTGGGGCCAGATGCGCTACCGGTTCGTGACCGACATGTTCGGGCTCAAGCTCGACAAGAAGCGCTTCCGCCGCGACTTCGGCGTGCCGGTCGAGCTCGGGCTCTTCGGCGAGATCGCGTTCCTCACGCTGGTGGGCGGCATCGCGAGCAACAACTCCGAGGAGATCACGCTCACGCCCAAGGGCCGCTACCTGCTGCTCGTCATGATGCGCGAGACCCTCGCGCTCTCCAACGACGCGCGCGACCAGGCGCGCGCCGAGCTGCCGCTCGAGGAGCGCATCCTGCTGCTCGAAGGCGACACATCGGCGCTGCTCGACCTCGAGGCCGTCGCTCGCGGCCGGCTAGGCGCCGCACCAGCGCGACCGCACACCGCGTCCGGTGTCCGCTACACTGAGCACGCGGCCACGCGTTCGCACCCGCGCATCCGAAAGGTCCTCGATGACAGTCAGGCACGCAACGAATTCTCATCATGGGAGTCGGCAACCCGCTCATGCGCGACGACGGCATCGGACCGCGCGTCGTCGAGATGCTCCTGGGACGGCTACTCGTTCCCCGACAACGTCGAAGTCGTCGATGCCGGCACCATGAGCTTCATGATCCTCGACCTGCTGCGTGGAGATCGACGACCTCATCCTCGTCGACGCCATGCAGGACACCGGCAGCCCGGCCGGCACGGTGGTCGTCACTCACGCCCGAGGAGATCGCGCCCAACCAGGTGAAGCACTCCATGCACGACGTGGGCATCGTCGACGTGCTGCAGGCGGCCGAGCTCATGGATCGGGCGCCCGAGACCGTCGCTATCGGCGTCCAGATCGAGTCCATCGAGCAGTGGGTCCTCGAGCTGTCCGACCCGGTCGCCGACGCAGTCCCGATTGCGCGCCGCCGCAGTGCTCGACGAGCTCAAGAAGCTGGGCGTCGAGCCGGTCGCCAACGAGAGCGCCGACGTGCACGCCCAGATCATCTCGGCGCTGCGCACCTACGCGCCGATGCCCGACACCGTCGCGCGCCGACGACGACGACTAGGCGCTACCGCCCGCTCGAGTTCGGCTCGTGATGCGTCGGGCGATACCCTGCGCATCGAGTCCGATGCGCGCGAACAGCTCCGACGACGCGCCTGACGGCTGGTAGCCGTCGACGCCGAGGCGCACCAGACGCGTCGCCTGAGCCCGTTCTCGGCCAGGCTGAGGGCGACGCGACGCCCCGAGTCCGGTGTGGACGCTGTGGTCCTCGACGGTGACGAGCAGCGGCGCCTCAGCGGCGTACCGCACGGCGGCGTCGTCGAGCGCGAGCGGACAGGCCGCGATTCCGACCTCGACCTCGATTCCCTCTTCGCGCAGCAGGTCGGCAGCGGCGACCGCGGCGCCCGCCAGCGTCCCCATCGTCAGCACGCACGCGTCGCCGCCCTCGCGCGCCCACACGATCTCGCCGTAGGCGAACTCGTAGTCGTCGCCGAAGAGCGGCGCGCCGTCCTCGTCGACGATCACCGGCAGCTTGCTGCGACCCATCGCGATCGCGACGTTGCCCTGCATCGCGGCCGCAGCGCGGACCGCACGGTCGGTCTGGTTGGCGTCGGCCGGAACGATCAGGTTCCAGCCGAAGAAGTTGCGCAAGCGCGCCCACGTAGTCGATGCACTGGTGCGTCTTGCCGTCCTCGCCCACGTCGAGCCCGCAGTGGGTGAGCGCGAGCTTGAGCGCGGCACCGTTGATGTCGTTGAGTCGCTGCTGGTTGTAGACCTCGTCGAGACCGAACGCGCCGAAGTCGGCCCAGAACGACAAGCACGCCGGGCACGGTCGACAGCGCACCGCTCGCGGTGGCGACGTTGTGCTCGCCGACGCCGCACTGGATGAAGCCCTCCGGGACGCGCAGCGGCAAACCCGTCGGTCTTGACCGAGACGGCCAGATCGCAGTCGAAGACCGCGATGGGGACGGCCGGGTTGGCCTCGGCGATGTCGACGAGCGCCTGGCCCCAAGCGCCGCGGCAGTCCGCCTTCTCGCCGGCCGCAACGGTGCGCGGCCTGCCCTGCTCGATCGACGACCGCAGGCGTCTGCGTGCGGAAGCGCCGCAACCGTGCACGGTTCGCTGCGACGGCGCTCGCGCGAGCCTCGCAGCTCGCCGGGATCGAGGCCGAGTGCCGCCATGGCGCGCGGGTACTCCTCGGCGGTGAGGCCCCGGCCGTGGAACTCGGGCAGGTCCTCCATGAACGGGACGCCCTTGCCGATCACGGTGTGCGCGAGCACGACGGTGGGAACACCGTCGTCGACCGCGTCGGCGAGCGCCGCGTGCAGCGCGGCGAGGTCGTGGCCGTCGCACTCGAGCACGCGCCAGCCGTCCGCCTCCCAGTCCTCGGCGATGGGGACCGGCATGACGTCGTCGGTGTGACCCGAGATCTGGATGTGGTTCCAGTCGACGACCGCCGTGAGATTGCCCGAGCCGCTCCTTGACGGCGAGCCTGCGCGCCTCGCCGACCTGCCCCTTGTGCTGCTCGCCGTCGGACATCGCGACGAACGTGTGCCACTCGCCGCCGCGTCAGTCGCGCGCCCAGAGCGAACCCGACACCCGCCGAGAGGCCCTGACCGAGGTTGCCGCTCGACCACTCGATGCCGGGGACCGCGCGCTCGACGTGACCCTCGAAGACGCTGCCTGCCTGCCGGAAGTGAGCGACGAACTCCTCGGCGGGGAAGAAGCCGGCGGCGGCCAGCGCGGCGTACGCACCCGGCGAGGTGTGACCGTGGCTGATGACGATACGGTCGCGCCCCTCCCAGCGAGGCTCGTGCGGGACGCAGGTTCGCCAGCGAGTACAGCAGCGTGTAGATCTCCATCGACGACATCGAGCCGCCCGGATGACCCGAAGCAGCGACGGAGGTCGCCGTCAGGACGTGGCCGCGGCGACACGCGGGCCCGCTCCTGCAGTTCGGCGAGCTTCTCGGCGGACAGGGGCGCGGACAAGGGGTGACGGGCATGGGAGCTCCTCACAGCGCAGATGGACGAACAGCGCAGGTGAACGACGACGGGCGGGTACACTGACAAGCAGCACTCATCGTGATTATTCCGCAAGGAGGCACTTCTCGTGCGCGATGCACTCGAAACGGCGAAAGCGGCAGCACTTGCGGGCGGCCGCGTGCTCGAATCCATGCGCGACGAGCATGGGTGCGGTGCGCTCGAAGGGCTCCGCGACCGACTTCGTGACCGAGGCCGACGTCGCGTCGGGCGTCGCGATCGTCCGCGACGATCATGGAGCGCGACCCCGGGGCGCGGTTCGTGGTCGAGGAGGCCGAGGTCTACGACCTGCTCGGCGCGACGCAGGGCGTCATCGGCGATGGCGACGTGTGGGTCGTCGATCCGCTCGACGGCACGACGTCGTTCATCCACGGCTACCCCACCTACTCGGTCTCGGTCGCGCTCGTGCGCGGGCTCGACCCGGTCGCCGGCGCGGTCTACAACGCGGCCGCCGGCGAGATGAACGCGGCAGCGCTCGGGCTGGGAGCGACGCGCGACGGCGCGCCGATCCACGTGACCGACGCCGAGACGCGTCCGCGACGCGCTCGTCATCACCGGCTTCCCCTACGACCGCGGCGCGCCGCTCGACATCCAGATGGCGGTGCTCACCGCGTTCCTGCGCGCGCCCGTGCACGGCATGCGCCGCGACGGCTCGGCGGCCATCGACTGCTGCCACGTGGCGGGAGGACGCGCCGACGGCTTCTGGGAGTACGCGCTCAAGCCGTGGGACATGGCGGCGGGAGCCCTGATCTGCCGAGAAGCCGGTGCGCTCGTCACCGATGTCAGCGGACGGCCGTGGACGGCCGCACAGCGAGAACATCCTCGCTGCGAACCCCGTGCTTCACGCCGAGATGCTCGCGCTGATCCGTTCGGCCGGTGGCGCCGGCTAGCACGGCGTCAGTACGCGCGCTTCTCCTCGACCTTGTCCTCGTCGAGCTCGATGCCCCACTCGCCGAGCACCTTGGTCACCGCGGCCTCGCCGCTCTCGATGCAGTTGGGCAGGCCGACACCGCGGTAGCTGCCGCCCGCGAGCGCGAGGCCCGGAGATGGCCTTGCTGCGCTCCTCGATGAGCTCGACCCGGTCGAGGTGACCCATCGAGTACTGCGGCATCCCGAGCGTCCAGCGGTAGAAGCGCGAGAACAGCGGCTTGGCGTTCGGGTTGATGCCGAGGATGTCGCGCAGCTCGCTCAGCGCGATGTCGCGAATCTCGTCGTCGGTCTTCTCCATGACGGCCTGGTTGTTCGGACCGCCGACGAAGCCGCGCAGCAGCACCGCACCCTTCGGCGCGCGGCCGGGCCACTTGGTCGAGGAGTAGGTGGCGGCGAGCAGCGAACGCTTCTCGACTGCGGGGCACAGCACGCCGAACGCGTCCATGTTGATGCCGATCTCGTCCTCGGCGAACGCGAACGACACCGTCGCCGACGAACTCGCCGGAATCGCCTGCAAGCGTGTCGGCGATCTCCGCGTCGATCGGTGCGAACCAGCGGCTCGGCGGCCCACGACTCCGTTGCGAAGATGACCGCGTCCCCCGTCACGACCTCGCCGTCAGCCAGCGTGACGGTCCACGTGCCGTCGTCGGCTCGATCGACCGCCGTGACTCCGGCGCCGGTGCGCATCGCGTCTCGACCGGCTGTGTCGGCCATCGCGTCGGTGAGCTCGTGCATGCCCTTCGTGAACGCCGTGAAGAACGTCTTCGGGTTCTTGGGGTCCGGCGGGTACTTCTTCTTCATCTCCTCGACCATCTTTCGCTGGGCGAGGAAGCCCTTGATCATGTTCCCGTGCTTCTGCTCCATCTCGAGCAGGTTCGGGAAGGTCGCCGCAAGCGACATCTGGCCCGGATCGGAACCGTGTACGCCGCCGACGAGGGGCTCGGCGAGCCGGTCGAGGATCTCGCGACCCATTCGGCGCAGGATGAAGCTCTCGAGGGTCTCGTCGTTGCGCTCCCCCGCCGGCACCCGCTTCTTGGGGATGAAGAGGTCCATGCCCGCGCGGATCTTGCCGGGCCAGGAGAACAGCCCCGTGGTCGCGAACGGCAGGAACTTCGTCGGCGCGAACATCATCACGCCGTCAGGCATCGGGTAGAGCTTGCCTCGCGACAGGATGAGCGTCTTCTTGCGCGACTCGTCCGTCGGCATCTTGTCGCCATCGATGCCCGTCAGCTTGGCGATGCGGTGCACCGCCGGCTTGGCGGTCAGGAACGAGTCAGGTCCGCCGTCGACGATGAAGGTGCCGTACTCGTGCTCGACGATCTCGCCGTCGATCTTGCCCGCCGAGACGGTCGTCCTTCTCGAACAACACGAACTCGACGTCTGCTCCTGCCTCGTGCGGCACGCTTGACCTTGAGCGCCGCCCCGAGTCCCGCGATGCCGCCGCCGATGATGATGACCTTCTTCATGTGCACCCTTCGTCTCAGGTACTGACGCGCGCGCGTCAGGATTCTCAGTACAGCCGCTTCTGCTCGGCGGAGTCCTCGTCAAGCGTGATGCCCCACTCGCCGAGCACCTTGGCGGCGGCCTTCTCGCCGGAGTCGAGGCAGTTGGGCACGCCGACGCCGCGATACGCGCCCCCGGCCAACGCGAAGTCCGGGAATCTCCGCGCAGCGCGCCTCGAGCTCCTCGATGCGGTCGAGGTGGCCCATCGTGTACTGCGGCATGCCGCCGACCCACCGGTAGACGCGGGCGAACAGCGGCTTGGCGTCCGGCCTGACGCCGAGCAGCTCGACGAACGAGCTGCGAGCGACCTCGATGAGCTCTGCATCGCTGCGCTGGATGATCTCCTGGTCGCGCGGACCGCCGACGAACCCTCGCATGAGCACGCGCCCTCGGGCGCACGATCGGGCCACTTCGACGACATCAGCGAGATGCCGGTGACCGGCTGGTGCTCGACCGCTGGCGACAAGATGCCGTGCCACTTCTTGTCGAACGGGCAGTCCTCGGCGTCGAACGCCATCAGGATCGTGGCAGACGAGGAGCACGGTATCGACTCGACGAGTTCACCGACGCGCTGCGTCGACCGCAGCGCACCAGCGGCGCCGTCGCCCACGCCTCAGATGCAACGATGACGGCGTCGCCGGTCAGCTCCTCGCCGGAGTCGAGCGTCACGCTCCACGATGCCGTCCTCGGCACGCTGAATGCGATGACGCAGCCTCACCGGTCCGGATGTGTCTCGCGCCCGCCGCGTCGGCCATGCTGTCGGTCAGGTACTGCAGGCCCGGCAGGAAGCTGCTGAAGAAGGTGCGGCGCTTGGCACCCGGCTTCGGCGGGTACTTCTTCTTCATCTCCTCGACCTTCTTCTTCTGGGCGAGGAACCCCTGCACCAGCGAGCCGTGCTGCTGCTCCATGTCGAGCAGCATCGGGTACGTCGCTGCAAGCGACATCTCCTTCGGGTCCGAGCCGTTCACGCCGCCCACGAGCGGCTCGGCGAGGCGCTCCAGACTCTCTCGGCCCATACGCCGCACCACGAAGCTCTCGAGTGACTCGTCGTTGCGCGTCCCCGGCGCGACCTTCTTCCTCGGGATCACGAGGTCGAGCGCCATGCGGAACTTCGCCGGCCACGAGTACAGCTTCGTCGTGGCCATCGGGATGATCTTCGTGGGCGCGAACATCATGATGCCGTCGGGCATCTCGACGAGCTTGCCGTCCTTGACGATGAACGTCTTCTTGTTCTCGTCGAGCGTGCCGGTCTCCTCGTCGAAGATGCCGAGCAGCTTGGCGACCCGGTGCACGGCAGGCTTGTCGGTCAGGAACGAGTCCGACCCGCCGTCGACGACGAACGTCCCGCGGCCGTCCGGATCCTCGACGTGATCCGTCGCGAGCTTCCCGCCGAGACGGTCGTCCTTCTCGACGAGCACGAAGTCGACGTCGTGTCCGGCGTCGGCAGCACGCCTGATCTTGTAGGCGGCGCCGAGTCCGGCGACTCCGCCGCCGATGATGATGACGCGCTTCATTGGTCGCGCTCCTCGCCTAGGGCGTCATGTACGGGCGCGCCCTGCCGGAGGCGCGCCGAGGGATCAGAGCAGATCGGTGAGAGCGCTCGCCAGACCGTCCAGCATCGACGGGTAGTCGTTCGGCACGTCGGCGCGCTGCCACTCCAAGCCGGCGTCCAACGTGCGCTCAGCCGCGACGACATCGAGATCGTAGAGCGTCTCCATGTGATCGGTCATGAACCCGATGGGGCACACGACGAGCGCGCTGACCTCCGAGGCGGCAGCGGCATCGATGACGGAATCGAGGTCCGGTCCGAGCCACGCGCCGGGCCGCTCGCCCTGTGACTGGAACACGAGAAACCATGCTCGCGGGCGCGTCGACGAGCCGAACGCCTTGATACCGGGCAGCACGATCGTCGCCCGACGCCCATGCTGGCCCTCGGACATGCCCAGCTTCGGTCGCAACCGCATTCGCGACCACGCTCGCAGGCCGGCCACGTACGGGTCGTCCTCGACGAGATCGGACTCCGGCAGGCTGTGGGCGGTGAACACCACGATTGCGCCGTCGTTCGGCTCGATGTCCTCGAGGGCCGACGCAGTCGATCCAGCGAAGAAGTCGACGTACTCGGGCATCGTCGGAGATGAGCGGCGCTTCGACGATCTCGAAGCCCTCGATGCCGGCGACGGCCTCGGCCACCGCCTCACGATAGGAGCCGGACGTGACCTTCGACTCGAAGGGCGACAGCGAGACGGTGATCACCCGATCACAGCCGAGCTCGCCGCAGCTCAGCGATGGCGTCGCCGATGAAGGGCTCCCAGTAGCGCATGCCCACTCGCACCGGTACCGGATGCCCCGCGTCGATCAGCCGAGACTCCAGCCCCGCTGCGATCTCCGTGGCGATTCCGACCAGTGGCGACGACACCGCCGATCGTCAGATAGCGTCGGCACACTCGCTCGACGAGTTCCTCCGACGGTTCGCGGCCCATGAGGTTGCACATGAATGGCCCCACGGCCTCGATCGAGTCAGGACCGCCGAATCCGAGCAGCAGAACGCCCGTTCTGCTCATGTCAGGCACCGGCTCCCGAGCGGATGCGTGCCGAGTGCTCGTGAACGAAGCGGATCATCGTGCGGGCCTTCTCGGGATCGCTGGTCTTGTGGATGCCGTGGCCGAGGTTGAAGATGTGGCCCGGACGCGTGCCGACGGCCTCGAGGATCTCGACGACCATGGCCTCGAGCTCGTCGTCCGGCGCGAAGAGCGCGACCGGGTCGATGTTGCCCTGGATGCCGAACTTGGGATCGATCTGCGCCACCGCGTTCTTCATGTCGAGGCGCCAGTCGACGCCGATGACGTCGCCGCCGGCCTTCTGGGCGAGATCGAGCATCGAGGTCGCACCGTTCGGGAAGTGGATGACGGGCACGCCGCCATCAGGCACGACCTTGTCGCCGTGCGCCTTGACCTCGTCGAGAACGCGCTTCGTGTGCTTGAGTACGGAGCGCTCGTAGTCGCGGGGCGCGATGTAGCCGATCCAGCTGTCGAACAGCTGGACTGCCTGTGCGCCGGCGTCGATCTGCATCTTGAGATAGGCGATGGTCGTGTCGGCGAACTTCGACAGCAGGAGATCCCATGCCTCGGGCTCGGACCACATGAGCGCCTTGCAGTTCTCGTAGTCGCGCGTTCCCTGTCCCTCGATCGCGTAGCTCGCCAAGCGTGAACGGCGCACCGGCGAAGCCGATGAGCGGCACCTTGTTCTCAAGCTCGCGGCGCAGGATGTGGATGATGTCCTGCACGTAGCCGGTGTCGGCGATCGGGTCGGCGATACCGAGCTTCTCGACGTCGGCGACCGTGCGCACCGGGTTGTTGATGACGGGACCCTTGCCACTCAAGAACTCGAGGTCCAGACCCATGCCCGGGAAAGCCGACCAGGATGTCTGAGAACATGATCGCGGCATCGACACCGACGAGATCGACCGGCTGCAGTGAAACCTCCACTGCGAGCTCAGGAGTGCGACACATCTCCAAGAAGCCGTGCTTGGAACGGATGTCCCTGTACTCCTGCATGTACCGGCCGGCCTGACGCATCATCCACACGGGCGTGCGCTCGGTCGCTTCGCGGCGGGCTGCACGCAAGAAGAGGTCGTTGTAAGCCATGCTTCTGGGTCCTTTCGAGCGGGTTCTGAATCGGGCTCAGGGAGCCGACGGCGATTTTATCACGCACGGGCGCCGACGACGGCTTGGTGACACTTGTTACAACCCGAGACGTGCCAAAGAACGGAACCCCGGCCCGCATGACCTGGACCGGGGTTCCGAAATGCGTCAGAGATGCGTGGCTGACTACTCGACGTCCGGTGCGCCTTCGACGATCTTGTCGACGACGCTCGGGTCGGCGAGCGTGGTGATGTCACCAAACTCGTTCATGTCGCGCTCGCCGGCTGCCACCTTGCGCAGAATGCGGCGCATGATCTTGCCGGAGCGCGTCTTGGGGAGGTCCGGGACCAGCTGGATGTGGTCCGGAGTCGCGATCGGCCCGATCTCCGAGCGCACGTGGCCGCGCAGAATCGAGACGGTGTCGTCTGTGGCCTCAGCGTTCGCCTTGAGGATGACGTATGCGTAGATGCCCTCGCCCTTGACGTCGTGCGGGAAGCCGACGACGGCAGACTCGGCGACGAGAGGATGAGACACGAGCGCCGACTCCACCTCGGCGGTGCCGAGACGATGCCCTGAGATGTTGATCACGTCGTCGACGCGACCCATGAGCCAGTAGTAGCCGTCTTCGTCCTTGCGGCACCCGTCACCGGTGAAGTAGTAGCCGGGGAACTGCGAGAAGTAGACTTCCTTGACCCGCTTGTTCTCCGGGTCGCCCCACGTGCCGCGAAGCATGCCGGGCCACGGGAACTTGATGCACAGGCGTCCGCCTTGGTTGACGGCGGTCTCCGTCTTGTCCTCGTTGAGGATGATCGGCTGGATGCCGAAGACGGGGCGAGTCGCCGAACCCGGCTTCATGGGGATGGCACCCGGGAGGTTGGTGATCATGTGGCCACCGGTCTCGGTCTGCCACCACGTGTCGATGATCGGGATGCGCTCGCGGCCGATGTTCTTGTAGTACCACAGCCAGGCCTCAGGGTTGATCGGCTCGCCGACGGTGCCCAGGACGCGGAGCGTGGAGAGGTCGTACTTCGCAGGCCACTCGTCGCCCGCCTTCATCAGCGCGCGGATCGCCGTCGGCGCAGTGTAGAACTGGTTGATGCCGTGCTTGTCGATCATCTCCCAGAAGCGCCCGGCGTTCGGGTAGCTCGGAATGCCCTCGAACATCACCGATGTGCCACCGAATGACAGCGCGCCGTAGACCACGTAGCTGTGGCCCGTGATCCAGCCGATGTCGGCGGTGCAGAAGAACACGTCGTCCTCGTGATAGTCGAACGAGTACTTGAAGGTCATCGTCGTGTAGACGAGGTACCCGCCGGTCGTGTGGAGAACGCCCTTGGGCTTGCCCGTCGAACCCGAGGTGTAGAGGATGAAGAGCGGGTCTTCGGAGTCCATCCACTCGACGTCGCAGTGCTGGCTGATGTCGTCGGCGCGCATCTCCTCATGCCACCAGAAGTCGCGGCCCGGCTCCATGTCGATCTGGTTCTGCGTGCGCGACACCACGATCTGGGTCTCAACCGTGGGGCACTCCAGGAGCGCCTCGTCAGCCATCGCCTTGAGCGGGATGAGACGGCCGCCGCGCACACCCTCGTCGGCCGTGACGAGCATCTTGCAGCCGCTGTCCTGAATGCGGTCCCGCAGGGAGTTCGGGGAGAATCCGCCGAACACGATGCTGTGAATGGCGCCGATACGAGCACATGCGAGCATCGCGATAGCGAGCTCGGGGATCATCGGCATGTAGATGGCGACGCGGTCGCCCTTCTTGATGCCGTGCTTCTTCATGACGTTCGCGAACTTGCACACCTTGTAGTAGAGCGCCTGGTACGTGTACGTCTTGCTGTGGCCATCGTCTGACTCCCAGATGATGGCGGCCTTGTTGCGGCGACCGTCGGTCAGATGACGGTCGAGACAGTTGTAGGCGACGTTCGTCTTGCCGCCGATGAACCACTCCACCTTGGGCGTCTCGAACTCCCATTCGAGGACCTTGTCCCACGGCTTCTCCCAATAGATGAGCTCCTTGGCCATGTCGGCCCAGAAGCCCTCGGGATCAGCGATGGAACGGTTGTAGATCTCCTCGTACTGCTCCATGGAACCGACCCACGCGCGTTCGCTCACCCACGCGGGTGGCTGGATCACGCGACCGGCTCCCTGAACGGAGTCGAACCCTGCAGACGCGTCACTCATGGACGGCCTCCTTGTCGTCGGACCGGAATAGGAACGACCCTCAGGCGTCGTTTCCCCCGTGTTCAACACTACTGCCTCGCCGAGGAGGCAGTCCATATAGTAAACAACTCCCCGCCCGGTTCACGCCGCGGACTTTGGTGGACGGCAGGAATACCTCGGCTAACGGCACTGCGACTCCGTAACCCGCGGCATGCGGAGCAGAAACCCATACAGGCGGTTGTCCCCGCGGCCATTTGGGTCGAGCCCGGACAGCCCCTTCAACGACAACCTCACGCCGCAGCAGCGGCGTCTTCCAACCCCCTGAAAATCCATGTAACAACTGTTGCAAAACCACGCTGAATCGTTGTAGACTCGCCTCAACACAGTTTCCCTTCCCCGCACCACCGCCGCTTCCGGGGGATCCGGACGGCACAGACCGGCAGAGGTTTTCGCGACCGGCATCGCGATTTCGACGGCTCCCAGGCAGACCGTCGTAACCTCAAAGAGGACTCAGGGGTAACAAAACGGGGGAAGGATTAAGGAAGCCTCGGCCCGAAGGCCGGGGCTTCCGGCTATCTCAGAGCGTTTCCCCTCTCAGAATCCGGTCTCGCTACGCGACGTAAGGATCGAACTCGGTCGCCTTCAGCAGCGCTTGCGTGAAGGCCTGATCCGTCGCCAAGTCCACGTGCCTCGCGGCGTGTGCGGCATCCCGCACCAAACCGAGGATCTCCGGTTCGAGCGCGACGATCGCCGCGCCGTCCAAGGACGCATTGCCGATGGCGCGTGTGGCGTCGGCCACTCCTGCGGGAAGCACACCCAGCTCAACGAGATCCTGCGGCGCGAGCGCTGAGCCGAATGCGCCCGCGACCATCACCGACTCCAGGTCTGCGGCGCACACGCCACCGGTCGCGAGTACCGACTGGATAGCCACGTGCACTGCCGCTTTCGCGAGCTGTAACCCACGCACATCGAGCTGGGTCAGCGTCAGGCAGCCTTCACAGCCGTCACTGAAGTCGACCGCGAGCACGCCGTCCGCCTGTCTGGAGAATCTCGAACCCAGCGGACCTACTTCGTGCATGAGGCCCGACGAGTCGATGTGGTCGTTGCGCCGAAGCTCCGCGATCGCCGAGACGAGCCCGGAGCCCGAGAACCAACGCGGCGAATCCGGTCCCAGCACCTCGAGCTCGAGCGAGCCGTCCGCTCCGATTCGTGTCGCGGTGACGGCACCCGCCGTCGCCGGGCCTCCGCACGAGACCCCGACGCCCTCGAAGGCCGGGCCCGCTGCGGCAGAAGCGACCACGAGCGACCCCGCTCCGGCGAGGACGACCTCCGCGTTGGTGCCGAAGTCGACCAAGAGCGTTGGCCGCGCGGCGTCAACCATGCCCGCCGATAGGGTGGCCCCAAGCGCATCTCCACCGACGAACCCCGCTATCGCGGGCAGGAGCAGCACGTGCGCACCTCCTGAGAGCGCTGCGCGTACCGGTGAGCCTTCGGCGAGTTCATCGCCCACTTGCGGCGGAATGAAGGGGTGCACGGCGAGGGCCGCCGTGTCCGCATTCACCAAGAGCGCCGTCATCGCGGTATTGCCGGCAACGACGAGCCGATCGATCCACGAGGTCGAGGCCCCGGCGCTCGCGGCCGCGGCCTGTAGCGCCGCCACGATCCCCTGCTCGGCCAGTTCGCGTAGCTCGCGTGCGTCACCTGCGATCGCCGCGCTAAGCCGCGTCAGGATGTCGGCGCCGTAGCTCTGCTGAGGGTTGGGGACGCTCGAACGCGCAAGTTCTCGCCCCGTCGAGCTGTCGATGAGCGCGGCCGCGATGGACGTCGTCCCCAGGTCGACACCGGCCACGAGCGGGACGCGCTGGCCAGGGTGGCCGCGGCCGGCCTCCGGCTGTGACGGCGGCGTCACCGCGAGTGGGCGGACCGTGACCGCACCGGCGACGCGCGCCCTGCACGCGAGCCTGGTTTCCGCACGCCCGCGCCTTAGGCCGGCGAGTTCGACGTCGTCGGGAGGACTGAGCGTGCCAGCTGTCACGCGGACCCCGCACGCCCCGCACACACCGCGACCTCCGCATGGTGCGGCCACAACGATTCCCGCCGCGCGAGCCGCCTCGAGCACGGTGGAGCCCGGATGAACCCATGCGACAACGCCTGCAGGTTCGAACGTGACCGGCACCCGAGCGCTCAAGACGGACCCCTATTCGTCGGCGAAGGTGACCATGCCGTGAGCCATCGGCTGACCGCCCATCACGTGGACGTGAAGGTGCTTCACCGTCTGATTCGCATCATGCCCGTTGTTGACGATCATGCGGTAGCCGCTCGTGCCCACTCCCTTGATACGCGCCACGTGCTGCACCGCGCCGAATATCCCGGCGAGGTCCTCGGCGGGGATGTCGTCGTTGAGGTTGGCGTAGTGGGTCCGCGGAATGATGAGTGTGTGCACCGGTGCCTGGGGTGTGATGTCGTCAAACGCCATGACCCGGTCGTCCTCATACACCAGCGTGGCTGGTATCTCACCTCGTGCGATCTTGCAGAACAGACAGTCGTCCATCTTCCCCGCCCTTTCCGAAAGGCACATCGCTCAGTCGGGCACTCGTGCTCGCGAATCTAGAACGGAATGCCGTCGTCGTCCGCGGCGCCGGCCGTCGGCTCGGCGGGCACGTCCTGCTGCTCCTTGGCTTCGGCCTCCAGCTCACCGATGAGCATCGTCACTTTCTGCTGCGCGTCAGCGAGCTTGCCCTGCAGTGCTCGCAGCAGCGCCACGCCGCGCTCGTAGCGGACCAGGCTGTCCTCGAGCTCAAGCTGCCCACCCTCGAGCGCCGCGACTACCTGGTCGAGTTCGGCCAGGGCCTCTCCGAATGCAAGCTCCTCGGGAGCCGGGCACGTTGGGTCGCTCATCTCTTCCCCTCCACAGTCTCTGACACGGTCGCCAGAATGCGGCCGTCACTGACGCGCACTTGTACGAGATCGCCCGGCTGGACCTGGCTGATCGACTTCACCACCGTGCGCCCATCCTCGGCGAAGGTAGCCGAGTAGCCACGCCCGAGAATCGCAAGCGGCGACAAGTCCTCCAGGCGCGCGGCTGCCATCTCGAAGCGCGACCGCGATCGATCGGCGAGGTGAGGTCCGGCCCGCAGGATGCGGCCTGCCAGGTACTCGACTCGCTGACTGTCCCGGGCGAGGCGCTCGGGAATCGCTCGGCTCAGGCGCATGGACACGTAGTCGAGCCGCTGCGTAACCGGTCCGAGCACAGCTTGCGGATCGCGCAGCACGGGACGGCCCGCCAGTCGCGCGACCCGCTGCGCAGCCGTGTGGACGCGGTTCTGAAGAGCCCTCGCCAGGGCGCGACGTTCTCGCAGCAGCACGCTCTGGAGCTCAGCCATATCCGGCGCGACCGCCTCGGCGGCAGCCGTGGGAGTCGATGCGCGGACGTCGCCCACCATGTCGGCGATGGAGTTGTCCGGCTCGTGCCCGATTCCGGTCACGACCGGCACCTGACACGCGGCCACCGCACGAGCCACTTCCTCGGAGTTGAAGGGCATGAGGTCCTCGTACGAACCACCACCGCGCACGAGTAGAACAACCTCCGCGCCGCTCTCGGATGCGATGCGCAGGCCTTCCACGATCGCGGCAGGAGCCGAATCGCCTTCGACCGCGACGCCGGCGACCAGCAGCTCCGCGAGCGGGTATCGTCGCCGCAGGGTTCGCAGCACGTCGTGGATCGCCTTGCCTCGCGGCGAGGTGACGACCGCGATCCGTTCCGGGAAGCGCGGCAGCTCACGCTTGCGCTCCGCCCGCATGAGACCTTCGAGCTCGAGCTTGCGGGCAAGCGCAGCCACCTGGAGGCGAAGGTTGCCCTCACCTGCCAGCGTCAGACCGCGCACGGAGAACTGCATCCGGCCCTTGGGAACGTACGCCGAGAAGTTCCCGGTCAGCTCAACGAGCATGCCGCAACGGAGTTCGACGCCGCTGGCGACGTAGGAATCACGCCACATGAGGCAGGGCATCGCCGCTCCACCATCGGACACCGTGAAGTAGGCGGCCTTGTAGCCGGGCTTGTCGTTGAATTCCGACACCTCGCCGACGACAGTCAGCCGAACGCTCTCGAGCGCGTTCTTGGCGCTGGTCATCGCCTCAGTGACGGTCAATGCGCGCGGCTCGGCCACGGTCCTCCCCTCCTCGTCGGCTCATTCTACCAGCCGCCACCGACACGAAACTGGGGACTCCAGGCCAGATTTGCTCACCCGGAACGGACGGCGCTGCCTGCAAAGACGTCAGTCGCGCCGAAGGAAGCCGAGGAGGTAGATGAGCTGCATGACCGCGATGAGCGCCGCAGCGACGTACGTGAGCGCAGCCGCGGTCAGCACCTGCCTGGCGCCGGAAAGCTGCTCCGCAGTGAGCGCACCCGATGCCTCAAGCGACCCCATCGCACGTCGTGATGCGTCGAACTCCACCGGAAGCGTGACCAGCTGGAACAGCACCGCGCACGCGTAGAACGCAAGGCCGAGCAGGACAACCGAACGGCCGAGGCCCGATGCCGCACCGAGAAACGCGCCGACCAAGATCAGTATCCACGCGGCCTGCGAGCCGAAGCTGGCAGCCGGCACGATGAGCGTGCGAACCCGGCCCCACACGTAGCCTGACGCATCTTGCACCGCGTGACCGGCCTCGTGGGCAGCGACACCCGCCGCCGCTACGCTCGACGTACCGTAAACGCCCTCGGACAGGTTCAGCGTCTTGTCTCTTGGGTCGTAGTTGTCCGTCAGGGCACCACCGATCGGCTGAACGCGAACGCCCACCTGGCCCGTGTTGCTCGTGACCGTCGCACCTGAGCCGGCGAGTCCGTTGCCCACCAAGATGGCCTGTGCGATCTGTGCACCTGTCAGTCCACCACTCAGCGGTACCTGGCTCCACTTGCGGTACGTCGAGTTGATGTAGCCCTGGGTCGCAAAGCCCAGGATCGTCGAAACGACCATGAGAAGAATCCACGTCGGGTCAAATCCGTAGAAGTACATCCGCCTGCTCCTTCGCCTGTACGTGTTGTGCCGTGGCCGCGAGGTCGACGCCGTTCGGGATCAGCTCTTGCGATCCTCGATGACAAGCGCTGCGTCAGCAAGGTGCAGAGTCAGCTCGCCGTCCAGCAGTCGGACGAGTTCCTCTCCAACCATCTTGCGGCGCCAGCCCTCAAGCAAAGCGCTTGCCTCGCGTTCGCCGCCAGCGAGTCGCTCCAGGTCTTCTCGAGAAGCGAGCAGCGGCATGGCCACGCCGTGCTGCCGCGCGCGCATCCTCACGATGGCGACCATCAAGTCCACGGCTGCGTCGATGTCGCCCTGGGGCCTGCGCTTCTTCGTGAGGGACGGCAAGTCGCTATCGGGGACAGCTACACCGATCGCGACCGCCTCGGCGATTCCGCGACAGGCACCTTTGCCAGCCTTGTCGGCGACGCCTCGGATCGCGCTGACATCGCCTGCGGTCACAGGCGCCCGACGGGCGATCTCCACGATGCTCTCGTCGCCGAGAATCCAGCGCTTTGGTACGTCTCGGCGTTGAGCCTCGTGTTCGCGCCACGCCGCCACCTCACGCGCCACGGCGAGCTGGCGCCGATTCAGCGACGATATCCGCTTGACGCGGCGCCACTGCTCTTCGGGCAGGGGCTCGTAGGTGGCTGGGTCCTCCAGGCGCGAGAAATCGGCCTGCAACCAAGGCACCCGCCCCTCGCGTGTCAGCTCGTCGACGAGTCGGCGATGGACTTCAGGAAGATAGCGCACGTCGTTGATCGCGTACTCGACCTGCGTGTCCGAGAGCGGCCTGCGTGCCCAGTCCGTATACGTGTCGCCCTTGTCCAACGACACGCCCAGAAGCTCTTTGACGAGCGCGCCATACCCGACCTGCTGTGGGAACCCCGCGAGCGTGGCCGCGATCTGCGAGTCGAACACCGGAGCGGTCGCACAACCGCAAAGCCGGTAGAAGATCTCGAGATCCTGCGAGCCCGCGTGGAATATCTTGACCACTGCAGGGTCGACGAGCAGCTCGCACAGCGGCGAGAGGTCGTCAAACGCCAGCGGATCGACGATGGCGTGAATGTCGTCCGTACCCAGCTGGATGAGGCACAGCTTGGCGTAGTACGTACGCTCTCGCATGAACTCGGTGTCGATGGCGACGGCTGGCGCACTTCGAAGCTGCGCGACAAGACCACGCAGGGTTGCGGTATCAGTAACGTACACGGAGATGGGGCTCCTTCCGGCCGTGCAACCGCGACTCCCGGCCGAGTCCGCGGTGAATCGGGCAGGTTCAGCTACCCTAGAGGCAAGGGTACCACCAAACACCCGTCCGGCGAGGTCAGACAGCCGGACCGAGAAGGAGGACTCGCACGTGAGAACGCTCGTGGTCGTCAACACCCGCTCGGGGGACGGCGACGCCAACCTCTATGACTTCCTGCGCTCCCTCGCGCCCGCGAGCGCCGAGGTGACGGTGCGCTACTTCGACGGCTCCCACCCTATCGAGGACTTGCTGACCGACGCCGACGGGTTCCAGCGTGTCGTCGCTGTCGGCGGCGACGGCACCGTCTCGGCGGTCTGCTACGCGTTGCGCGACACCGGCATTCCGGTGCTGCCATACCCCGCGGGGACGGCGAACCTGCTCGCGCTCAACCTCGGTGTGCACCTCGAGCCCCGGGTGTTGGCGGAGACGACGATGTCCGGCGTGCCCGTGCGGTTCGATCTCGGCGAGATCGAACTCGACAACCCTGCCGGGCGGCAGGGTGCACGCAGTGGCTTCACCATCATGGCGGGAGCGGGCTACGACGCCTCGATCATGGAGACCGCGCAGTCGATGAAGTCGACGGTCGGGGCCGCGGCCTACCTGCTCGGTGCGCTCGCGAACCCCACGCCCACCATCTCACGTTTCGAGATCGACCTGGATGGCGAGCACGTGGAGACCGACGGTATCGCAGTCCTCATAGTCAACTTCGGCAGGCTCCAGTTCGATCTCGAGATCGCGCGCGGAGCCGACCCCCGCGATGGACTACTCGACATCGCCGTCGTTCGATCGAAGAACATCGCGGAGCTCGTACCGGCCGTCGCGGCAGGCGTCTTCGACCGTGGCGGGCACCGCGACGCGATCCCCGGGCTCGACGTCTACTCGGCGGCATGCGTGAGAGTCGTGGCGGACCCTCCGCTCCGCATGCAGTACGACGGCGAGGTTGTCGAGGCCCAGACGCCATTCACCGCGAGGGTGCTCCCGCTTGCGGCCACCCTGCTTCTGCCGCCAAGCTCACCGTTCGCCCGCTGACGAAGAACGGGTCTGAGGCTACTGGCCGCCGTCGCGCTGCGTCAGGTAGTCGACGATGGCTGCTGCCTGCTCGTCGGTGACATCAAGCCCGTTCGTGCGCATCCGAGCCACGGTGGCCGTCCAGCCCGCTCGGTCCTTCTTGGCACCGTTGACCTGTTCGATGGCATGGCAGCGGCCGCACTGCTCGGCGACGAGAGCCTGGCCGTCTGTCGTCGTGCTGGCGGCTGGCGGAGCCGCCCCGCAGCCGGTCAGGAGCGAGGCAGCGAGCAGGGATCCGGTGAGCAGTAGGGCAGCTCGGGCGGTGGCACTCGTCTTCATTCGAACCTCACAAGTTGTCGGCGTGGGGTACAGGTATCCTGTTCGTTGTATACCCCACGGTCGAAAGGTCCTCGATGAACTCACGCCGATCCGAGATGGCGCTACTTGCGGCACTGCTCGCCGGAGGAGCGGTCCTCTACGCGATCAGATGGGCGTTGTTCCCGGCGGCGCAGCTCCACAACGAGATGTGGCGCTTCCTGATCGGCGACGTCGCATTCCTGTTCTTGCAGGTCGCCATCGTCACGCTCGTGATCGACGGTATGCTCCGCCGCCGCGAGCGGCAGCTGATGAAGCACAAGCTCAACATGGTCATCGGCGCCTTCTTCAGCGAGATCGGGACCTCGCTGCTGGGGCGCGTGGCGGTGACCGACCTGGCGCTTGAAGACGTCCGAGATGACCTCCTGCCCAAACAGCACTGGACCGAGGCGGACTACACCGCTGCCAAAGCCGCGCTCGAGGCCCATCACGCCAAGATCGACATCAGCGCATGCGATCTCTACGAGCTCAAGGACATGCTCGAAGACGAGAAGCGCTTCGTACTCGGGCTTCTCGGCAATCAGGCGCTGCTGGAGCACGAGGAGTTCAGCGAACTCCTGTGGGCGGTCACGCACCTGGCCGAGGAACTGGCGGTTCGGGAGTCGCTCGACGACCTGCCGGCGCCGGACAGGATCCACATCACGGGGGACGTGAAGCGCGTCTTCACCCTGCTGATCCACGAGTGGCTCGAGTACGTCCGACACCTGCAGCTGCAGTACCCGTACCTGTTCTCGCTCGCGGTGAGGACCAACCCGCTCGACCCGGAGGCCAAGGCGGAAGTCACAGCCTAGCGGGGCGAGGGCGTCAGCCGAGCCGGTACCCGACCCCCACGGAATCGAGCAGCGCCCGGACCTCGTCGACGTGCGTCGCGGCGCCGACGTTGAGGAACTGCCGCTCGGTCACGGTCCCGCCCTCGCAGCTGTACTGAGCGTCGAACCCGAGGTCGACGTGCGACGTGTGCGACTGCACGCCACACACGCGACCTGTCGTGTCGAGGAGCGGGCCGCCGCTCTGCCCACGCAGGCCGGGCGTCGAGGTCTCGATGAAGAGCGCCGATGACGAGCCGTCCTCGGTCACGCGCCGGTTGAATCGGGCGACGATGCCGTCCAGCGCGAATCGGGGGATCGGAAACGCACGATCGTCGAGTGCAAACTCGTTTCGGTCATCGTGATAGGTCGCCGGTACATCACAGAACGGGAATCCGAGGCGGCAGACCGACATGCCCTGCTCGATCGGCGCAGTGGCGACATCCCGGAAGACGGGATATTCCAAGACAGACTCGGCATCGAACGGCTCGATCTTGCACAGGCCCAGGTCGGCAACGTGGTTGATGTGAACTTCGACGAGGTGCGGCTGGGTCGCCATGAACCCGGGCACGGCCCAGATCTCCGAATGCGCGACAACCCGATCACTGCCCTCATCCTTCCGAGACGACCCCTCCGCGTCGTTCTTGCGCAGGAGAATCTCCTCAACGATGTGGCCGGAGGTGAGTACCCAGCCCTCGGCGTTCACCGCGATGAAGGCGCCCATGGTCGTGAACACCTCGCCGCTCGCGCGCCTGCGTAGGCCCACGAACGGGTTCGTGAACCTGGTGGCGACGTCGATTGCGTGGGTGAACATGCGCGCTCCTCGGCGAGGATGACGGGCGTACAGCCATCATAGCGGCAACAAGGCCTGACCGTTCACTGTGGTCGTACCGTCAGTCCTACTTCACGGTGCCTCGACTCTCGATTAGGCTTGGGCGCCTCTCACGCGGAATAGACTCAGCGGCGGTCGACCGCTGTTCGGATGCGCGGTCGGCCTGCCTCCGGGGCCCGAGGGGGGTCCCCAGTCGCGAAGCAGGTGCGAAGATGCTGTCCTGCGCCGGGCTCTGCGCCATCGGTTGCCGGTCCTCTGCGTTATCGCCGTCGTGATGCTGGAGGACTCCCGGTTGCGGCGCACGCGACTTGGTTCAACAGCGCGGTGTCGCTCACGCCGAAGAGCTACTCACATCGCAACCCTCGGATCCAAGGCACGAACGTTATCTACCAGTCCCAACGTGGCGGGCACTGGGGCATCTTCCGCTACAACCTGCTGAGCAGCGCCGAGACGACCATCAAGTCGGACGCGTATGACTACGATCAGCACGCCATCTGGGGACAGTGGGCAGTCTGGACGAGAGATGACAGCGTCTACGCCTGCAACATCGGCCTGCCTGCGAACCCTTGGAAGGTGGCGTCGATGCCCAGCTCCACGTGGGCCAGCTTCAACGCCCATCAGCCTGACGTCTACGACAACAAGATCGTCTACTGGAGGTCGCATCCATCAGGCAGCCTCGGAATCTACTTGGGGACTGACAAGCTGCCGACGCAGGGAGACTACCAGTTCGCGGCCGCAATCTATGGCAACTGGGTCGTCTACGAGTCGGGCGACGGCCAGGTGGCACCGTACCCCGTCATTCGTGCATACAACCTGAAAACTTACGAAGACAAGCGGCTGAAGGTGAGCTCCGCCGCTCAGGGAGATCCGGACATCTACGGCACCAAGGTCGTGTACGTTGACGAGCGTTACGGCAACGCTGACATCTTCCTGTACGACCTCGTGACGGGTGTCGAGAAGCGACTCACGACGAACGCTTCGGAACAGAGCAACCCCTCAATCTCGGGGAACTGGGTTGTCTGGACGGACCAGCGCCACGGCGCATATGACGTTTACGTATACGGGATCGCTGAGGGCCGCGAGCAGCGCGCGACGCAGTCTGAGGTGTCCCCTGGCTCGCGGGCCGATGTTTCCGGAGACAGAATCGTGTGGCAAGACACTCGTGACAGCTACACGCGCATCTACTCGCGTGCAATCGTGCACCCGCAACTCTCGATAACAGCGCCGGCCACCGTCGAGTACGGCGCGCGCGCCACGGCAAGTGGCATGCTCAGAACGGCAGGCGGCGCCCCCATCGCCGACAAGACGGTCGTGCTCCAGAGCTCACGGGATGGCAGATTGTGGTCCACGGTTGCGTCGGCCGTCACGAACAGCCAAGGGGCCTACGCCCTGCGCTCGGCGACGCTCACCACGACCCGTAGGCTGCGAGTGCGCTTCGCTGGCGATTCCTCATACGTGTCCGGAACGAGCCCGGTCAAGACGGTCAAACCAAAGGCGTATCTGACCACCCCGACTGTGCCCAACCGCGTGTACGATCACAGGCCGTTCTGGACGAAGACGTTCCTGAAGCCGAAGCACACAGCGAGTACGCATCCAGTCGAGTTCCAGTACTACCGCAAGGTCAACAAGAGCGACGGAACGGCCTTCTGGTCACGGAAGCACACTTTGGGGGCCCGCGCGTACGACTACCTCTCGTACACACAGTGCAAGAGGCTCAAGAAGCTGACCGTCAAAGGCAAGTGGAGGGTTCGCGCCCTGTATGAGGAAGACCTGACGAATGCGCAGACCGTCTCCGATTGGCGATACTTCACGGTTCGGTGAGTTCGCATCTCCATCCAGCACAGGAGGCCCCGGCGTCGTCGCCGGGGCCTCCGTAGTTGCTGGTGGGCCATCGTGGGTGGTCTTGTAACCAACAGAGTACTGACCCGCAACCACGGATCGTTTCCTGCGACGGGCGTCAAATCGTGATGCCCCCCAGCTAGGTGGGACGATCCAACTCCGGCCCTGTGCTACTTCACCGTGAGATATCGATACCTGGACCACTTCGCGGCCTGGCCCGAATCCGCAGGATGGTACGCACGCAAACGCCATTTGCCTTTGTAGGGGAAGCGGTACTTGACCTTGTAGCGGGTGTAGCCCGAGTAGTCGTAGGCGCTCGCCTTCAGGTACTTGTAGGCCTTCCACTTGCCCGAGACCTTGCGCCATCGGTAGACCCGAACGGGGGTACTCCGCGCTGTGTGCCTCGGTTTGAGCGACCCATAGAGTGTATATGAGCGCTTCGCGTACCGGCTGGCAGCGACCGCACCCACCGAGGGCTTGGGCACCACCTTGGCAACCCAGCTGACCCTAGCCGCATACACGCCGTTCTTGCCGTTGTAGGAGAGACGGTAGTAGGTGGTCGCGCGCGGCACGGTCGACCACGCGACGTAGCCGGTCGACGACGTGGTGAGCATCTTCGCGGTCTTCCAGCCGGTCTTGCCGTTCGTTGACGACTGCACGTGCACCGTCTGGCCCGACAGGGTCTTGCCAGTCGCGGAGCTCAGGCGCAGCGTGCCCGAAATCCTCGTGGAATCGCCGTACTTGGAGAGCGCGACGGGGCTGGCCTTGATAGACAAGTAGGTAGGGTCGCCGCTATCGGGGGCCGCCGAGCCGAAGAGTTTCCAGCTCCGACTGCCGGCGGTCGATTTGAGCGTGAGCGTGGCGTCAGGCTTGCGCGTCAGGTAGGGACCCCCCGCGCCCACGGCGGTCGAATTGAAGCGCTGCGACCACGCCGACGACCCGACAGTGCACTCGAACAAGCCAGAGCCCGAGTAGGACCAGTTGTCAGTCGTCGGAACCCACGCGCCAACCTCATACGTGGCGCCAGCAGCAACCGTGGTGGTGGCGCTTCCAGAGTAGATCCCTGCCGCCCACTCAAGGGGCACGATTCCCGCGCCGCCCACGTTCTTGAAATCGTAGGTCGAGTAGAGAGTCACGGAGTACCGCGAGTAGACCACCGCGAGCGGGTTGCCATTGAAGATCATGCTGAAAGCAGGTGCGCCCACGGGTGCTGGGACGGTGGGCGAGAACGCGACGTCGAAGGTCAGCCAGTCGTGGGGGGCGAGCGTTCTTGGGAGCGCAGGTGCGCCAACCAGAGAGAACCCGGGCCCGGAGCTCATGAGAAGTGACGACAAATCCATGGCCGCTCCGCCCGCATTGGCCACGAGTACTGTCTTTCGCATCGTGGAGCCGACGGCTGTTCCATCGACCGCTACGCTGGACACAGGCGTCGTGAACAGCACGGGTTCAGGAGTCTGCGCCACTGCCAGAAGGTAACGGCCCACCCCTTGACTGGCCGCGCCGGTCACACGCATGTAGATGGTCGCATCGTGCTCGGCCCCGTAGCTGAACTCGGCCGAGCCACCAGCGTGCAGTACCATGCCGGCCGCATCGTACAACCGGACTTCGGCGTCTGTGCCAATTGCCGGCCCAGCACTGGAGGGCCGAATGTCGTACGAAGTGAGCTTGTCGGCCTCGAACGAGACCCAGTCCACATCGCCGGGTGCAAGGGCATGGCGTTGGGCCCCGCCGTCGGACCCGATGGGTCGTGCATGTTCCCGATCATCATCCGACTCATACTCGTCGCGCAGGTCGACCACGGCAATGCTGTAGTCGTACGTTGTATTGCTGTCGAGCCTGATGTACAGCGTCTCTGTCTGAGCGGAGGCGTACACAAGTCTCTTGATCCAGAGGGTGTCTGTCACCGAGCCGAGCAAGGTGGTGCCGTCGCTGTCGTAGAGGTAGAGGCGCGCGTAGCCGGTGAGTGCGAGCAGATACGAACGCCCGGCCTCAGCCTCGAACTTGATCCAGTCCACGTCCGAGGACGGGTCGATGCGGCGCGTCTGCGCCACGCCGTCGGTTCCGATCGACGTGGCGGTGGCCGGAGTGTCGTCCAGTTCGTAGGCGTCGCTAACGATCTTGGTGACCGAGATCGTGTAGTCGTAGGTCGCGTAGCTATTGAGCTTGATGTAGAGGGTCTCTGACTGCGCGGCGGTGTGCACCAGCTGCTTGTTCATGATGGTGGCCGCCACAGAGCCGAGCAACGTCGTGCCGTCGCTCGCGTAGAGACGCAGCTCCGGATAGCCAGTGACGGATATGCGGTAGGGGCGACCGGCCTCAGCCTCGAACTTGATCCAGTCCACGTCCGAGGACGGGTCGATGCGGCGCGTCTGCGCCACGCCGTCGGTTCCGATCGACGTGGCGGTGGCCGGAGTGTCGTCCAGTTCGTAGGCGTCGCTAACGATCTTGGTGACCGAGATCGTGTAGTCGTAGGTCGCGTAGCTATTGAGCTTGATGTAGAGGGTCTCTGACTGCGCGGCGGTGTGCACCAGCTGCTTGTTCATGATGGTGGCCGTCACAGAGCCGAGCAACGTCGTGCCGTCGCTCGCGTAGAGACGCAGCTCCGGATAGCCAGTGACGGATATGCGGTAGGGGCGACCGGCCTCAGCCTCGAACTTGATCCAGTCCACGTCCGAGGACGGGTCGATGCGGCGCGTCTGCGCCACGCCGTCGGTTCCGATTGCGGTCGCCTGCGCCCAGGTGTCGTCTGGCTCGTAGATGTCGGTCGCCGCGTACGCGGTTGCCGCGAATACAAGTACGGCCCCCATCGCGAGCAGCACGACGCGACCTCGCGAGCTTGTGCGTCTCATGACCAGGCCCCCCGCGGTCAGTAGACAAAGAGACCGACCGGCGTGGGCCGGTCTCGCCATGGGCCCCGCGCCGCCGAAGGTGACCGTCTGGGCGGTACTTCGAATTCTCCCGCGCGGTATATACCCACCCGCGCTACCGTCGGCGTTCGGTGCCTGCGCGACGCCTTCCGAGGACGGACCGCCATCGAGAGACCCGAGGCTTGCGCTCGGATGCCGTCTACCAACACGATTCGGCCTGCGCCAAGGCCTTTCGACGGGGCGCTGAGGTCGAAAACGCCTGAACCCCGCAAGAAACAAGAAACCCGTCATCTGCGTTGCCGCAGATGACGGGTCTTGTATGTACTGGTGGGCGATAGAGGATTTGAACCTCTGACCCCTTCCGTGTCAAGGAAGTGCTCTCCCCCTGAGCTAATCGCCCATCTGCGGCCTCCTGAGAGGCAGCGAACGATAGTTTAGCAAAGCCTCCGCCGATGGGAACCCCCTATCTGCTCAGGGGTCTCGAAACGAGTCAAACTGACCCTTGCACCACCCGAATCTTGCCGCTAGACTGGCTGAGCGCGCGGACGTGGCTCAGTTGGTAGAGCACAACCTTGCCAAGGTTGGGGTCGCCGGTTCGAATCCGGTCGTCCGCTCCATCGACCCGATCGAAGGCTGGTCAGAGGGTCCCGATATACGGGCCTGAACGGCCAGCCTTCTTTTCTTGATATGGCGCCTCATGGCGCCACAGAGTGGCGACGTGGCCAAGTGGCAAGGCAGAGGCCTGCAAAGCCTTTATCCCCGGTTCGAATCCGGGCGTCGCCTCCAGTCAGTTCAGCAGCCGATGGCCCTCGCCGTCGGCTGCTTGCGTTCGGAGCCGCGAGCACTTGGTACACTACCGAGGGCGCAACCTCGGCGGTCGTCTTCGTCAGGCGAAAGGGTCACACGCTCATGCGAATCGGCTTCTTCACAGACACCTACACGCCGCAGATCAACGGCGTCGTCACCTCGATCCGGCTGTTCAAAGCCGCCCTCGAAGCACGCGGCCACGAGGTCTTCGTGTTCGCCCCCACGCCCAACACCCCGGAAGACGCCGACAACACCGTCCGCTTCCGCTCGCTGCCGTTCGTCTTCCAGCCCGAGATGCGCCTGGCCGCGCCCGTCTCGCTCGAGGCCGTCCGACTCGTCGACGAGATCGAGCTCGACGTCGCCCACGCCCACGACCCGTTCGCAATCGGCCTGTTCGGCTTGAGAGTCGCGAGGCGCAAGAAGATTCCGTACGTGCACACCTACCACACGCTCTATCCCGAGTACGTCCACTACATCTGGGAGACCCGCCTCACCAAGCACCTTGCCGAGAGGCTCTCTCGCGAGTACTGCGAGGCGTGTGACTCGATCGTGGCGCCGTCATCCAAGATCGAGGACTACCTGCGCGACTGGGGCGTGAAGCGCCCGATCGAGATCATCGCAACCGGTGTCGACGTTGAGAAGTACGCAGAGGTCGACGAGGACGCCATCGCTGAGCTGCGCAAACGCCTGCAGCTCGCGTCGGAAGACCGGGTCGCTCTGTTCATGGGACGGCTTGGCCGTGAAAAGAACGTCGAAGCCCTGATCCGAGCGTTCTGGCACTGTCGCTGCTCAGACGCAAAGCTCGTCATCTGCGGCGACGGGCCCCACCGCGCCGAGCTCGAGGACCTTGTCGACGAGTTGTCCCTCAAGAACCGCGTCGTCTTTGCCGGCTACCTCAAGGGCAAGGACACCGTCGCGGCCTACCATCTCGCGCACATCTTCGCCTTTGCCTCGACCTCCGAGACCCAAGGGCTCGTCATCGGCGAAGCCATGGCAGCGGGTCTACCCGTCGTCGCGGCCAATGACAAGGCGGTCGAGGACTTCGTGGTCGACGGCGTCAGCGGGCTGGTTGTCCCGGGGCGCCCGGAGGATCTCGCGCACGCGTTCGATGCTCTGCTCGGCGACGAGACGCTTCGCCTGGAGTTCTCTGCGGCTGCGGCCGCACGTGCTCGCGAGTTCTCGATCGCGACCCAAGCCGAGAAGCTCGAGCGTCACTACCTTCGCGGCATCGAGATGTACGAGCCTCACACGATCCTGCCCCGCATCGCGAGCCTGAACCGCGAGGGCCTGCCAGGAGCGACCCGCCCGCACATCCCCGGCCTGCGGCGTAGGCGTCCGACCGGGCAGGAGTAGCCGCAGACCCTGTCCTGCAGACTGATCAGTCCGCGGGCGCGACGAAACTCGAGTAGGTCGCCCCACCCGAGCGGCGTGCATTGGAATTGCGACGAGAGCTAGGAAGCGTACTTGATCAGGATCCGCTTCGACTGCTCGAGTCGAGAGAGGCCGCGCTCGACATCGCGGGCGTCGGGGATGTTCTCCACCGCCCATTTCACGATCTCGACGGGCACGTTCGGGTAGCGCTTTCGCGCCTGCGCCAGGGTCATGGCTGCTCCTTCTGCTACGACGAATGCTACGACTGTGGTGTGGTGACGTGACCCTACGTGCATAAGTGTGCGCTGATATGCGCAAATGCGTCAAGCAGCGCGCTACCCCTGCTTCTTGTGGCCCACAAGTACCTGGCTGGAGAAGTAGCTCAGGGCAACGATCACCGCCGCGATACCGCCTCCGAGGTAGAGCACCTCGATTGCGCTTTCCGACTCGATGACCCGGCCCAGAAAGAACACCGCCAGCACGACGATCACGACACCGACGAGCTTCTCCTTCAGGTCGTCGAGATTGTGGATCACCAGCCACGCGGGCAGGTCGAGGTTGTCGTCGATGAAGAGCTCGTAGAGGCCGACCGCCATTATGTAGAGCACCACCGCGAGCAAGAAGATGTCCGCGACCTCGATGAATCCGACGATGAGCTTCGAGACGTCAGGGTGACCGGAGAACAGCGACGACGTTATCTTGATCACGTCGTAGACAGCGACGCCGGTCATGACGACGGCGGCGACGGCGAGGCCGGTGATCGGCGCGATGATGAAGAACCTGCGTGAAGCCTGCCACTCGAGCGACAATGCCGCGCTGTTCCTGCGTTCCCGGCTGCGACCTCGCCGTTCGGCTCGGAAGGTGAGTTCGGACTTTCGTTCATCTAGCTCCCCCATCGCTTGAAGAGACTGTGCTCGACCTCGAGCACGTCGAGGACTTTGCCGACCACGAAACTCACGAGGTCGTCGATCGACTCGGGCTTCGCGTAGAACGCCGGCATGGCCGGGACGACGATGGCGCCGGCCTCGGCGCAGGCCGTCAGGTTGCGCAGGTGGATGAGCGACAGCGGGGTCTCTCGCGGCACGAGCACGAGCGGACGCCGCTCCTTGAGCATCACGTCCGCGGCACGTTCGGGCAGATCGCTCGCAAGGCCGTTAGCGACTGATGCCACGAATCCCATCGAGCAGGGGCACACCACCAGCGCGTCGCTGCGGTGCGAACCGCTCGCAATGCGGTCGAAGAGGTCCTCAGGGTAGGCGATGCGGAGCAGTTCGGCGCTCGGCAGTTCCAGGAATGTCGCGAGCGACACGGCCGCCACTTTCGCATCGTCGGTAGGAAGGTCGAAGCCCAGTTCGAACGCCGTGACCTCTCGTCCGGCTTCGGTGAAGACCACGCTGACCTCGTGGCCTGCGAGCACGAGCTGCTCGATGAGGCGCATGCCGTACACGCTGCCGGATGCTCCGGTGACGACGACGGTGCAGGCTCCCATTCGCTTCCCTCCCCTAGCCGACGAGTCGATCCGCGATCGCGCCGACAAGCACGACCACAGCGACGAAGCCGTTCACGTTGAAGAACGCCGCATTCACGCGCGACATGTCGTCGGCGGAGATGATCGCGTTCTCGTAGGTCAGCAGTATGGCGGCAATGCCGACTCCGAGATAGTACGGCCACCCCACGCCGAGAAGGTAGCCCCCCAGCGCGAAGAGCGCGACCGTCGCTGCGTGACATACGCGAGTGACCTGCAGGCCGCGGGCGATACCGAAATCGGCAGGCACCGAGTGCACTCCGTCACGAACGTCGCACTCGTAGTCCTGAGTGGCGTAGATGATGTCGAACCCCGCCGTCCAGATCGCGACCGCCGCACCGAGCACCCACGGGGCTGGGTTGCTGAGCGGCGCACCGACTGCGGCCCATCCGCCGGTCACGCCTAGCCCAAGACAGATCCCCAACCAGAAGTGGCAGAACCAGGTGAAGCGCTTCAGGTACGGATACACGACGAAGAACGCAAGCGGAATCGGCCACAGCCAGTGGGTGATCGGCGCAAGCTGAAAGCAAGCAAAGACGTACGCGCCCAGCACAACCGCCGAGAAGATCCACAGCTCCCACCGCTTGATGGTGCCCGCAGGAATCGGGACGAGAGGCCGTGCGGGGGTTGCGGGCGTCGATCTCGGCGTCCACCGCACGGTTCACCACGAACGCGAAGCTTCGGGCGCCCACCATCGCCACGGTGACCCACAGCAGCGCTAGCGGCGTAGGCCAGCCTCCGGCGAGCACCCACGGGTTCAGCATCGCCGAGTTCTGCAGCCTGATACGCCAGATACTCCGGCGCGCCCAGCTGCTGCACGACCATCGCACCGTAGAGCGCACCGAGGTATGCGTACGGCAGCGCAAAGATCGAGTGCTCGAACTTCACCAGCTCGGCGAATGTGCGTACCTTGCCAGGCGTCTTCTCGGCGAGGGGCTCGCTCACAGACCGAGCTCGTTCCACATGGCGTCAACGCGCGCCTTGACCTCGGGCGACATGACCATGGCATCGGGCCATTCGCGGTCGTGACCCTCGTTCGGGAGCGGCTTGGTGGCGTCGATGCCCATCTTGTAGCCGAAGCTCTCGAAGTTGCTCGAGTGGTCGAGCTTGTCGAGCGGCCCCTTGCGAGATCAGGATGTCGCGGCTCGGGTCGACGTTGTTGAAGCAGCGCCACGCGACCTGCGAGTAGTCGTGGCAGTCGACATCCTCGTCGACGACGATGACGTACTTGGTGAACATCATCTGCCCCATCGACCACGCAGCGTTCATGACCTTGAACGCCTGACCTGCGTACTCCTTCTTGATCTGGAAGATGGCGCAGTTGTGGAAGACGCCCTCGAGCGGCAGGTCGTAGTCGACGAGCTCGGGGACGATCGCCTTGAGCGCCGGCAGGAAGACCCGCTCGGTGGCCTTGCCCATGTAGCAGTCCTCCATCGGAGGCTGACCGACGATCGTGGTGGGGTAGATCGCGTCGTTGCGCATCGTGATGGCCTCGACGTGGAAGACCGGGAAGTAGTCGGCGAGCGAGTAGTAGCCGGTGTGGTCGCCAAACGGCCCCTCCCACTTCGTCTCCCCCTTCTCGACGTAGCCCTCGATGATGATCTCGGCGTGCGCCGGCACCATGATGTCGTTCGTGATCGACTTCACGACCTCGACCGGCTCGCCGCGCAGAATGCCGCTGAACAGGTACTCCTCGATCATCGGAGGGCAAGGAGCGGTCGCCGAGAAGATCGTGACCGGGTCGGCGCCCAGCGCGACGGAGACGGGGAACCTGTCGTGCCCGGCGTCGAACCACTCGCGCATGTTCGAGGCACCGTCGTGATGCTGGTGGATGTGCATGCCGGTCGTCTTCGCGTCGAAGATCTGCATCCGGTACATGCCGATGTTGTGCTTGCCCTTGAGGTTCTGCGTCACGACCAGCGGCAACGTGATGAACGGGCCGCCGTCCTCCGGCCACGTCGTCAGCACGGGCAGCGCGTGGAGGTCGACGTCATCGCCGCGGAGAACGACCTGCTGACACGGGGCCTTCTTGATCTCCTTGGGACCGGACGTCGCCAGGTCCTTCAGGTTGACGAGTATGTCGAGCTTGCCCTTCATGCTCGCCGGCATGTCGAGCGGCAGCATGTCGGTGACCCGTCTGGCGACGGCGTCGAGGTCACGCCACGTCCCCGTCTCGGCATCAACGCCGAGCGCCCATGCCATGCGGTCGTAGCTTCCCATCAGGTTGATGGCGACGGGCATCTGGTACCGCAACCCGGTCTCATGGTCGGTGGGGGCCTCGAAGAGCAGCGCCGGCCCCACCTTCTTGCTCACGCGATCGGTGATTTCGCAGATCTCCAGGTACGGATCGACCGGCGCCGAGATGCGCTTCAGCTGGCCGTTCTTCTCAAGCAGGGCAATGAACTCCCGCAAATCCTTGATTGCAGCCATAGAGAAGGGACCTCCGAGGTCTTGGAACGGTGACCGGGCAGGTCACCGACGACTTATGTCTTGGAGTCGGTGACCTGCCCGGTCACCGTTCCCCTAGCCACTTTTGGATGATACCGCCCGACGAGGTACGTGACGAGCGGGGCAACAAGCACCGCGGCTCCGAGAGCTGTGGCCTGAACCATGTCGAGATCAGCCTTGAACGCCCACATGAAGTCGGGAAGAACCCATGAGATGCGGACGCCGTAGAACCAGTAGTACCACGCAACCTGAATCGCGAGAGTCGCCTGAACCACGAGAATCGTCGCGGGACCCAGCGCAAGCCAGCCGCTGAGGAACCACGGATCTCGCGGGCCCCTCGGCGAAGAACGCAAGTACGGGTAGACGATCGCCGCGACTGCGGCGCCCGCCAGCCCGGAGACGATCGCCTCGACCATGCGGCCGTTCATGAACGCCTTGACGAGCGTCTCGGTATTGAAGGCCGACAACGACCACTTGTACCCGTGCACCGTGAAGAACAGCAGGTTGTACACCACGTAGTACCCAACCATTCCTGCCAGCGCCGCCACGAGCGCACGCCATGAGACGACGCCGATCGCGAGAATCACGACCAAGGCGGCACCCAGTGCCGCCAAGGCCACGAGCACACGATCGTTACGCTCGATCGCCTGCCGCTCCGCCCGAGCCTGACCCGCCATCTCATCGGTGACCGCCGCGGACTTGCCCGCCATCCCGGCCGACGTGATGGTGCCGGTGCCTTGGGTGACGACGTCGACGTAGTGGCCATTGAAGGCGACCCTGTGGCGCTCATCGGGCACGAACACCCCGATTGCGGTGGTTGCAACGGTGCTCTTGAGCCCTCCGGCAGACGCGTACGCCGGCACGGGCGTACCGGTCAACATGGAGATCGTCGGCGCGATCTGCTCGAGTCGACCCTCGCCCTTGCCCAACTTGATGCCCGCACCAGCGAAAACCCCGGGGACCTGCGTGGCGACCTGTTCCCAACCACCATGCCCGCCCGTGTCGATGTGACCGTGATCCGCGACCACGATGAACGCCGTATCGTCCCGCTGCATCTGGTCAACCAGGCGAGCGAGGTCGATGTCGATCCTGTGTGCGACAGCGCGATACTCCTCAGACGCACCGCCGTGCTCGTGCCCGGCCTCGTCCAGGTCCGGCAGGTGGATGACGATGAGGTCCGGCTCGGTTGCCTTCGCGATGCGCAACGCATCGTCGATCAGCGTCCCGGAGAGGTACCCGCCCTTTGGCCACGGTCGGAGGGAGACGTTGGGCCCCGGCCTCACCCCGTAGAGGGACTCGAAGTCCTCGGGTCCCACGACTACGACCTGACGACCGCTCTGTTGCGCTACGTCCATCAGTGTCGGGGCGGGCACGCGACCATCGAACCAGTTGGTCGTCACGCCGCTGATGTCTTGGGTCGCACCGGTCAGGATCGTCGTCCAGTTGGGATAGCTCAGCGACGGCTGCGGCGCCGTAAGGGTGATGTCGGCGCCGTACGTGCGCAGCTTGTTCAGCGTGCTGAACTCAGAGCGGGACGAGTCCTCTCGCATGCCGTCAACGATGACCAGCACGACTCGTTGCGCGAGCACGGGGGCCGACGGGTTGTACGACGCTTGCAGCCCTTCAGGGACCCACACGGTGGTTGGACTCGTCTCGGCAGCCCCCGGCTGTCGGACATACGGGCTCTTGTAGTCGACCACTTGGTCCCACGCGTATCCCGCGAGCATGTATGCACCGTAGGAGACGGCGACCGATGCGACGATTCCTGCAGCGAGCATCCCCCATGACAGCGCCGAGCGTGACCTGAGTCTCATCTCACTCCTCGAGTCCGAGCACGCACTCCAGGTCATCGAGGGTGCGCACGAACCGTTGGGCACCGTCGTCAATCCCGTCGAACCGATCGATGAGCACCGGCATCATGCCCACCGCCGTGGCACCCACGATATCAGCGTAGTGGTGATCGCCCACGTGTGCAGCTTCCTCGGGAGTCACACCGAGCCGTGCGCACGCTAGCTCGAATATGCGCGGATCGGGCTTGTGTAGTCCCACACATGCCGAAGATACGACCGCGTCGAAGTACTTCGCCAGCCCCAGCCCGCCGAGAAGCCCCTCCAAGCGCCCGTCCCAGTTCGAGATGACGCCGAGCTTAAGCCCGCGAGCCCGCAGTCTGGCGAAGCCCGGCTCCACGTCGCCGTAGGCACGCCAGCGCGCGGGCTCCCCAAACTCGTCGTACACCCGCCGAGCAATCCTCTCGGCACCGTCCTCAATACCGAGTTGGCGGCAGAGAAGCGAGTACATGCCGATCCAGACGTCGGACGTCTCTCCCTCGTCGGTCCAGAATGTGTCGTCCGTGCGGTACCGGTCCTCGTAGTAGGCGTCCACGAGCGGCATGTAGACATCAATGGCCGCCAGATCGTGCGTGTGGCCCTCATCAGCGAGGATCTCGCGCACCACGTGGGAGACGCTCGGGTACGGGTAGAGCAGCGTGTTGCCGACGTCGAAGAAGACCGCTCGCAGCGTCACGTCGTCCATGGTGCCCCGGCCCTCCTCATGTCACAGACGCGAGTACTCGCTCGCATACGGTTCGTGTGGCATCTCGCCTGCCCAAAGCTCCAGCGTGGCCTGCCATCTCGGACAGCCGCTCCGGGTGCGTTGAGAGGTACCGAAGCTTCTCACAGGCGTCCTCCTCGTCGCGAGCGAGCAACGCGGCCCCACAGTTGACGAGATAGTCGGCATTGAAGCGTTCTTGCCCCGGAACCGGAGTGTAGATGATGAGAGGGACCTTCAGCGACAGGGCCGCGTAGACGGCCGATGACCCCGCTCGGCTCACGACGACGTCGGCCGCACTGATGAGTCCCAAGGCCGACACGTCGGCGCCCACCGGCCGGATGAGCTCGGATGACTTTGAGACGTCGGCGATCGATCGGGCGATTCGGGCCGTGGCACCGGGCGCCACCGCCACTTGGATTCCGGAAGACGCCGCCCTCGTCGCGATTCCCAGCAGCTCGGTCGCGGAACCGGATGGCACATCCAGGGCGCACGTGAACCGGTCGGCCAGCCCCAGCGCCTTGCGATGCGCCGAGCGGCCGACACCGGCGACGCCGTCGCCGGAGACAGGCACACCGGAGACGGTGACGCGGCCCCACTCCACTCCCGCGACGACGAGCGCATCGCTGACGTCGCGTGACGCGACGAAGTATGCGTCCGTCTCGGGGTGGAGCCACGCATCGTGGAGCGAGAAGTCGGTGATCACCGCACACGAGAGGAACCCCAGAGCCGAAGCTGCCTCGGAAGCCACCGCGGCACCAACCGGCACGACAGACACCACAGCGTCCGGCCGCCACTCCTCGAGCAGCGCTACGACGCGTTCGTAGCCGCCCGACCCCAGCTCTTGGACGATGGGATTGTCGGCGTGCTGGGCCATCGCCACGGCAAGGTCGCCCTTTAGCCGCGGGAAGAACTGATCGGGCCGCTGGTATGCGAACTTGGCAAGCACGCTCACGCTGGGCATGAGCTGCTCGAGGAAGTCGACCTCTCGCACCAAGACACCCGTTGAATGGCTACTGCGCAGGTAGTCGCAGAGCGCCTCGGCCACGTCGGACTGCGGACCACCGAACGATGCCGAGAAGACAAGGATGCGCTTCTTGTCTGCGCGGCGGGCTGAGGTCACCCTGCGCCACCGTTGCGGTGCTTCACCAGTCGAACGCTCGTCCCGCCGGACTCGGGCGTCTCGAACTCGACGCGGTCCATGAGGGCCCGCATGAACATGATGCCGCGCCCGCCTGGGGCGTAGAGATCCTCGGACGTCGATGGCGTGCCGTCGAATCCGCAGCCAGAATCACGAATCTCGAGAACTACACGATCGTCGTATGCGTACACGCCGATCTCCACGCTCTCGTCCGTGTCGCCCGAGCCGTGCCTGATCGCGTTGGCGAGCGCCTCACCCAGGGCGACCTTGACGTCAAAGACGGCGGAGTCAGTGAACCCGAGCGGTTGGATGAGGTCGCACACGCGGACCCTCGCACTCGAAAGAGCGTTGACGTCGGCCGCGATCTGCAACTCCTCGTGCCAAAGCAGGTCAGCGGGCACCTCTGTGAGCTGGAGGCCAGCCAGCGCGGTCGTCACGTCCGCACTCGTACTGATCGACTCCGCGAAACTCACAAGCCCGGACAGCTCGAGGATTCGCTCGACGTCCGGGTTAGCGCCCGTGAGTACGAGGCGGCCTCCGCGCGGGCCTAGGCGATGGTCAAGCCACACCAGCAGACCCAGCGCAGAACTGTCGGCGTAGACCACGTCGCAAAGATCCAGCACCACGTTGTCGCAGCCACTGGCCAGAGCCGAGCCAAGCCGCGTCTGGAGCTCGGGAACGATCGCGGTGTCGATGTCCCCGGACAGGCGCACGACACAGGTGCCTTGCGTCATCTCCTCGGCTATCTCGAACGCGGCCATACTTGCCGATCTCCTCTCCTACGAGCGTGAACCCTCATCCGTGCCGTCTTCGAGCAACCTGACCACGAGCACCGCGACGTCGTCGCGAAGGGCCGCCTGGACGAATCGCCGTACCGACGCCTGCAACCTTTCGACGAGCTCGGCGGCGGTTCCACCATGCGAGAGAGCCTCTTCGACCCTCTCCTCGCCAAAGAACCTATTCCCGCTGCGCGCCTCGGTCACTCCATCTGTGTAAAGAACCACCGTGTCGCCCTTGGCGAAGGGAAGGCTCTCCTCGGAGTACGTGACCGAGGCGATCGCGCCCAGCAGGGGTCCACAGGCCGCCAGATGAACAATGCTCCCGTCGCGGCCGTGCCTCAACATAGCCGGAGGATGCCCTCCGCTCGACCAGGTGAGCGTCTCCTCGGTCAGATCCAGCCGGCCGACCCACAGGGTCACGATGTCACTCGGATCGCGGCCCTCGGCCACCATGAGGTTCACCTCGGTGACAACCCGGCCCGGGGCGAAGCCGGCGGCCACCAGCGAACGGACGGAGTACTTGATCATGGACGTCTTGGCCGCTGCCTTGACACCTTTGCCACACACGTCCGCGATCGCCATCCAGATCGACCCGTCCGGAGCCCGGAACAGGTCGTAGTAGTCCCCACCGATCTCCGCGTCGCCGCCGGCGGGCTCGTAGGCGCTCGATGCGTCGATACCCTCAAACTCCGGCAGCGCCCCCGGCAGGATCGACTGCTGTAGAAGGGTTGCGACATCGTGTTCACGGCTGTAGAGCCTCGCGGTGTCAATCGCCAGCGCCGCCTGCGAGGCAAAGGTCTGGAGCATGCTCATGTCGTCATCATTGAACGCGCCCTCACCCACCGAGAAGACGGTGAGCACGCCGATCGATCGTCCGCGGGCCAGAAGTGGCACCGCGAGCATCGAGTGCAGGCCGTTGCGCGCGGCGTCGCCGGAAACGCCCTCCATGCCCTCATGCAGATCTCGGAACGCAACCGGTTCACCCGACGCGAAGACGTACCCAACGACGTCGTCGCCTGACTTGAACACCCGTTCAACGATCGAAGGAGAGACCATGCCGCGTGCCATCTCGGTCGCGATCGTCTTGCGCCGCGCGTCGTACGTCATCAAGGCCACCGCATCCGCCGAGAGGATCTTCTGAACCACATCGAGCACGCGGTTGAGAACGACCTTCACGTCAAGGGACGACCCGACGGCTTGGCTGATGCGAAAGACCGTCTCCAGGCTATTCGCACGTAGGAGTGCCTGCTCGTAGAAGTACGAGTTTCCAAGTGAAAGTGCGATCTCGTTGGCGACCGCATCCGCCAGATCAAGGTCTCTTCGGCTTGCCCGCTCTCCGCCCAGCGCGATTACCAGAACTGCGCCGTGCTCAGTTTCGAGCGCGATGGGCACCACGATCAACTCGCTGGACCCGAAGCGCGCCATGGCCGCGTCCGCCGCGCTGTCATCTCCCGGCCGCACGACGATCGGTCGATGCGCTGCCGTTCGCCCGAGGAGCCGCAGCGCGTACCCCAGCGTCTCCGTCTCCGTTGCGCGGTCCGTTGCCGGGGCCAACCCCAGGGCGGATCGGTCGATCAGCGCAAACGAAGCGCGATTCGCGTTGAACAGCCCGGCGATGCTTATCTCAACATCGGCGAGGGCCTCGGACAACCCGCCTGGTCTCACGAGCTGCTCACCGACGGTGCGCAGACCCTCCGCAACTCGGCGAGACTCGGACTCGAAAGCGAAGAGCCGTGAGTTGTTCACTGCCACCGCGGCCTGCGCCGAGAAGGTCCGTACCATCTCGAGCTCGGCATCGCTGACCTCGGAATCGGACTCGCTGAGTACCACGACGACGCCCAGAGTCTCTCGACCTGCCACCAGTGGCGCCACCAACGCCGCCTCTTCGTCGAGCACCAGGCCCGGGAGCTCCTCGGCCAGCGAGCGACCGCGCCTGACAAACGCCGAGGGCTCAACGTCATCCATGGCCCGGGCGAGCCACATGTCGCTCGTCGAGTCGATCGCCGGCGCCAGAGAGATGTCGGCCCCGCGCGCACGAACGGGCATCAGCCATCTGCCGGTCTCGTCCAGCAAGTAGATCGCCGCCACTCCGGGTCCCACGATATGGCCCATCGCGGACAGGATTCCATCCAGCACCTGATCGAGCTGCGAGGAGCTCGCGAGCAGCTGCGACAGGTCGTGAAGCGCGTTCAGTCGAAGTGCAACCGCGTTGAATGCCTTGGCGACCTGCCCCAGCTCATCCTCGCGCCTCGCTTCGATCGGCCTTACGTAGGCGCCGCTTGCCGCCCTCAATGCTGCGACTTCGAGCGTGCGCAGCGGCGCAACAACCCGCCGCGCCATCACCCACGCCATCACCAGAGCGATGAGTCCGCCGATCGTCAGTACGACGATCGTCGGCCAAAGCGTGCTGATCGTGTCGAGCGGTACCGTGCTCTCGGGCTCGACGATCACCAGCCTCCAGTTGACGCCGGTGACCCCCTCTACCTCGTCGAAGTGCCCCACCAGCGGCCTGCCGGATGCGTCCGATACGGCAACCACACCTGAACCAGGACCCGAATCGGTCCAACGCGCGGAGGCGAAATCGACCGCGACCCCTGTTCCGCCGAACAGTACACGCTGTCCCTCGACGACGAACAGCGTGCGGGCGCCGTCCGAACTCCGGCGCAGCAGTGGTGTGAGGAACTCAGTGTCGATTTCGACCAGAACGACGAGGGGAAGCCCGCGACGCGACGGGACGGCCTGAGAAAGCCACAGAGAACCTGCCCCACGCTCACTCTCGCTGAGGGTGATGCCTGGCTTGCCCCGCAAGGCGGCAATCGCCGCTCGCCTGCCGCCGCGCGTCAACACGGACTGCGTCGAAGGCAGCGAGGCCAACAACCGCAACGATGCGTCGACCACGACGACCGTCTTCACCGCACTGGGAATCACCATGCTGCCGCCGCGAAGTTCCTCGCCCAGCTCCGTCGGCTTGCGATTGGCTACCGCGACTTGACCCGCACGCGCGGCGACGATCTGCGCGTCTCCGAGGCGGCTGAGTATCGTGTTCTCCACCAGCTGCATCGCAGCAAGATCCTTTGCTTCGATGCTGTCCGATACGAGCCGGGAGGTTCCAACCACCGCGACCACGCCGGCCACCAGTACGGTGACCATGCCGATGGAAAGGGTGAGGCGAACGATCTGGACAGCCAGACCAGCGGGTTTGCGGGTCTTCGACGCCATACGCACCCCCCAGTCCCAAGACCGTCGCCAGCAAGACGCGTGCGCAGTCAATGGTACTGCAAGGCAGGACGAAGCATCAGACCGAGACGGTGGGTACCACCTTCGTGAGCCACGTCGCCAAGGCGGCTAGACGACCCGTGAATATGAGGAGCCCGACCACCACCAACAGCACTCCCGCAACACGGTTGATGACGAGCGAATGCCGGTTGAGCCACCGCAGAAGGGGCTTCGACCGGTCGAAGAGGAGTGCGACCGCCAGAAACGGCATGCCCAGACCCAGCGAGTACGCCAGAAGCAGCAGCGCACCCCGTGCCACGTCGCCGCTCGTGCCCGCCAGGCCCAGAATCGCAGCCAAGATCGGACCGACGCACGGAGTCCACCCGGCGGCGAACGACATGCCCATGACCAATGCGGCCGCCCTGCCGAACTTCCTCGAGGCGCTCATGTCGACACGAGCCTCCGAGTAGAGCCACGGAACCTTGATGACGCCGAGCATCAGAATGCCGAATGCGATCACGAACAGGCCGCCGAGCTTCTCGACCACGACACGGTACTCAACCAGGAACTGGCCGAGAACCGAGGCGGATGCGCCGAGGGCGACAAAGACGAGTGAGAAGCCCGCGACGAAGAGGAGTGCGGGCACCATGACGCTTGCGGTGGAGCGGTTCTCCCCGGACAGCTCGGTGGTCGTCAGACCGGTCATGAACGAGAGGTACGCCGGAATCAACGGGAGCACGCACGGAGAAAGAAATGACAGCAGCCCGGCTACAAAGGCCGCAACGAAGCCGACAGACCCACTCACGAGCACCTCGGTTCATCAGGGATTCCGACTGCCACACTATACCCCACTGGGTATATTCGCGCAACCGTGGGCATGATCGCTAAGCGGCTGGCTCAGCGTCGTAACCCGCTCCCCTGATACCGTCAACGATGGCCTCGAGAGTCGTCTGGGCGTCATCGTACGTGACGACGGTTTCGCCAGTCACGTGATCGGTTCGGACGTCCGAGACGCCCTCGATCTCGCCTACCGTCATGTCGACCATCATCGAACACGACCGGCAATGCATTCCAGTCGTACTCAGACGGGCAGTGATCTCGCTCATGGGAACCTCCCAAGACGTGGAAGAGTGCTTCTAGGGTTCAGGCGTCAAGCATACGGCTAGGAGGGGCCCAACGGCGAGAGCCTAGACCTCTAGCTCGGAAGAGCTCGGAGCGGCGCGCTGCCCCATGCCGCGCTCGCTCGAACCCCCGCAATAGGGACAAAGTCGCCAATCCTCGAGGACCTCGGCGCCACACGACACGCATCGCACGAGCACCGGGCTTGCACCACGGCTCTCCCCACGACCGGTGCTGGCGAGCAGAAACCACGAGAGAAGCCCGACGCCGGCTCCGGCGATGAGCGGCACTGCCCAGCCCGCTGGGGCCCCGCGTTCCCCGCCAGAGGAAACGACCAGAAACGTCGCAAGCGCAGCCACCGCGGCAACCCCGCCCGCAGCGGCAACGGTGAGTCTCACGGTTGGACGGTTCATGGCCACTCCCGGCACGGTTGTCAGATGTGCCGGTCGGTGCAAGGTGCATGCCAAGAACGCTGTCGAGCGCGACACCCGTTCGGCTGCGGGCCTACAGGCCGAAACGCTGCATTCGCGCGTCGAGGGTCTTGGCCGTCAGTCCCAGCAGCTTGGCGGCCTTGGGTACGTTGTTGCCCGCACGATCCAGTGCCTGCCTGACCAGGTCGAGCTCGACCTCCTCAAGCACCACGCCATCCTCGGGCAGGACGAACCCTGTCGAGCTGCGGCCAGCGGACGTGGTCCCCGCCCGCACCTCGGCCGGCAGGTCCGAGGGCAGTATCTCGTCACCGTGCGACAGGATGACGATTCGCTCGATGGTGTTCTCAAGCTCCCGGATGTTCCCGGGCCACTGGTAGCAGACGAGTGCTTCCATCGCTTCAGGAGCGAGACGCTTGTCGTCGGCGTTGAACTTCTCCATGAAGTGCGCCACGAGCAGCGGGACGTCTCCCGGACGCTGGCGAAGCGGTGGCAACGTGATCGGGACGACGTTCAGCCGGTAGAAGAGGTCCTCTCGGAACGCGCCATCGGCGATGAGCTGCTGGAGGTCTTGGTTGGTGGCCGCGATGACCCGAACGTCGACCTCGATGCTGCGAGTTCCTCCGAGGCGTTCAAACCGCCGTTCCTGCAACACGCGCAACAACTTGACCTGCGTTGCCGGCGAGATGTCACCGATCTCGTCAAGAAACAGCGTGCCGCCGTTGGCCATCTCGAAGCGACCGGGCTTCGGGGTCACCGCCCCCGTGAACGCGCCCTTCTCGTAGCCGAACAGCTCGCTCTCCAGCAGCGTCTCGGGCAGAGCGCCTGCGCTCACCGAGACGAACGGCTTGGTCGCTCTGGCCGAAAGCGTATGCAGGGCGCGAGCGATGAGCTCCTTGCCCGTGCCGGACTCGCCGTAGATCATGACCGTGGCCGAGGTCACGGCGACCTTGTGCACGGTCTCGAGGATGCTCGTCATACTCGGATCGGCAGCGACGATACCTTGGACGTCGTACTCGCGGTCCAGCTCCCCGCGCAGGCGCTCGACCTCAGCCGCCATCTCGGAGTAGGTGAGCGCCTTGTTGATCGCGAGCTTGAGTTCCTCCAGGTCGAACGGCTTCGTCAGGTACTCGGTCGCGCCCGCCTTCATCGCGTCTACCGCGGTTGCGACGTTTCCGTGCGCCGTCAGCATGATGATGGGGAAACGCGCGTCCTTCGACCGCAGCGTCCTCAGCACCTCCATGCCATCCTTGCCCGGCATTCTGTGGTCGAGAACCATGACGTCCGGCTCGAACTCAGCGACCGCGGCGAGCGCCTCCTTGCCGTCGGCAGCCTCGGCAACCTCGAATCCCTCGCCCGAGAGGGCCTGGCCGAGAACCCATCGCATGTTCTTCTCATCATCCACGATGAGGACTCTCTTGCTCATGAAGTAACCCCTCTACTCGTTCAGTGCCGCGGGGAGCGTGACGGTGAAGACCGTCCCGCCTGAATCGCTGACTACCTCGATATGCCCGTCATGCTCGTCGATGATTCGATGCACGATCGTCAAACCCAGACCGGTGCCCTCGGCGCGTTTGGTGAAGAACGGGTCGAACACCTTCGGAAGGTCCCGCTCGGCGATTCCGGGACCGTTGTCGGACGACGCGAACCTCGATGTACTCGCCGTTCGCCCGCGTGTTGATCGTGATGGTGCCTCCGGTCGGTGACCATCGCCTGGACCGCATTCGTCACCAGATTGAGAAAGACCTGCTTGAGCTGATCGGGGTCGCCGAGCACTCGCGGCAGGTCATGGGCAAGGTGCTCCTCGATCACCACGTCGGACTGGCCGGCGAAGCGGTTCGTGAACAGCACAACGTCCTCTATGACGCTGTTCAGGTCGGCCCGTACCAGCGTCGGCTTGCTCGGCCGGCCGAAGTCGAGCAGGGCCTTGATGACCTTGTCCAGGCGATCGATCTCCTGCTTGATGACCTCCGCCGCCTCCTCGATGCGAGTGCGCGTCGCACTGCGCGTCCTCCAGCAACTGAACCGACGCCCGGATGACGCCGAGCGGGTTGCGTACCTCGTGTGCGACGCCGGCGGTGAGCTCTCCCATGGCCGCCAGCCGGTCGGCGCGAATCAGCTGGTCGGTCAGCGCCTTGATGTCCGAGACGTCCTCGAGCGTCACGACCGCACCCAGGACCGTACCGCCCACCGCGCGCATGCGAGACGTCGACACCTGGACGTGCACCTCCTGCCCCTCGGCGGTCACCAGCGTCGTCTCCCGCATCGCCAGCGGCAGCCGCCCGGCGAGTACCTTCGCCACGTCTCCGGCAAGTCCGCCATCGACCTTGAACAGCAGGCTGATCGGCCGAGGAACCATCTCGAACTCCGAGATGTCGAGCATGCGCTCCGCCGCGGGGTTCGCGGTCGCGACCGAACCGTCCGGCCCCACCGTGATCACGCCGGAGGTGATCGAGCGAAGGATCGACTGCGTGTAGTCCTGGATGTTGATGAGCTGGATCGCACGCTCCTCGAGCTTCTTGTACGCATCCTCGAGCTGGAGGGACAGCTGCGCGCAGGTCGCGTGTCTTGTTCTCCTCCGTGTCGCGAATCATGCCGAAGAGCACGCCGATGACGAGGAAGGTCGCGACCTCGAGCCAGTTGTCGGCGTTCATGCCGGCTCCGCTCGGGAACTCGATCTGCGTGTGCAGCACGAAGGGACCGATGCAGCCAGTGCGGTGAGCACGCCACCGCGGCGGCCGAAGACGAACGCCGCGTAGATGATCGGGATGAAGTAGAGCCTGCCGGTAGAGCAGCTGCAACGCCGCGGTCTCGAGCGTGTGCGGGGTGAACAGCGTGCAGCACGGTGATCAGGACGAGCATCACCGAGATCGACGACGATCGCTCGGATGCCTCCCGCCGCTGCCGTGCCGCCGGCGCTCAGCGTCGTTTGCAGCCTACCTGCGATCGGCCGCTGGGGCAGACCCGCTCGCTCGGGACTCATCGGCGGCGCCTGGCCCAGCTCGGCTCGATCCGCAGCTCCTCGCGGTACTTCGCGACCGTGCGTCGCGCGACGGTGACGCCCTCGTCGGAGAGCATCTCGGCGAGTCGCTGGTCCGAGAGCGGCTTGGCGACGTCTTCCTCGCGCACGAGCTCGCGTAGCCGCTGCTTGATGCTCGTCGCTGCGACGTCCATGCCCGTCGTGGTGCGATAGCCGCCGCTGAAGAAGTGCTTCAGCTCGAAGAGCCCGTACGGTGTCGCCATGTACTTGCCGGTGACACCCCGCGAGACGGTCGAGAGGTGCACTCCGAGCTCGACCGCGACGTCTTCGAGCCGAAGCGGCCTGCAGCAGGCCGTGCCCGTCCTCGAAGAACTCCGCCTGAACCTCCAGGATGATCTGCGTGATCCGCGTGACCGTGTCCTTGCGCCGGTCGACGTTCTTGATGAAGCTCTCGGCCGAGCGGATCTTGTCCTTGAGGTAGCGGCGCGTCTCGTCATCGGCAGTCGAGCCGCTCTTGAGCATGCTCCGGTAGCGCGGCGAGACCCTGAGCGTCGGCAGCGCCTCGTTGTTCGACGTGATCAGCCAATCCTCGTCGAACCTGCGCAGTGTGACGTCGGGGACGATGTAGCCCGGTGAGGGCCCCGGCGAGAACGCACCGGCAGGTCTGAGGGTTGAGAATGCGCAGCACCTCGACGAGCCTGCGCACCTCGTCCTCGTCGACCTTCAGGGCGCGAGCGACCTTGCGGAAGTGGTTCGCTGCGATGTCGTCGAGATGCTCCCGGACGATTCGCAGCAGGTTCGGCTCGTCGATGCCGAGGAACTCCATCTGCAGGCACAGGGCCTCGGCCAGATCGCGAGCCGCGACCCCTGGGGGGTCCAGCTGCTGGACGGCCTTCAGCGCCGCCTCTGCCTCGTCGACGCGAGACGCCGGCAAGCGCGGCCACCTCATCGAGTGAGCCGACGAAGAACCCGTCGTCGTCCAATGACCCCACGACGAGACGCGCGGCACGCGCAACCGGCTCGCTGATGCTGAGCAGGCTGACCTGGTCGAGCAAGTAGTCGTCGAAGGACTGAACGCCTCCGACGAACTCCTCGGTGTTGGCGCTCTCGGCGTTCGGGATCTCGCGGGGCGGTCTGCTCGACCGTGTCGAGATCCTCGTACATCTCGAGCCACTCGTCCCACGAGCGCTCGTCGTCGCGCTCGTCGACGGGCTCTTCCTCGGACGGCTCGTTCTCAGTCTCGTCGACCTCGAGTACGGGGTTCTCGAGCATCTCGACTTCGATGAGCTGCTGGAGGTCGGCGATCGGCATCGCGAGGATGTTGAGCCCCTGGTACACCTGGGGCGAGAGCGTGACTTTGTGCCGCAGTTCCGGTCGCTGCGAGAGTTCCACGTCGGCCTCCCCCCGAGGACTCGACCCGGCGCCGAGGGGCGGCCGGGGCTGCAAAAAGTATACCACCGCCGCATGCGCGCCGAGACGCGCCGCGACCTGCGGAGATTGTGTGAACAATGCGTCTAGTCCTGCGGTGGCAGACTCGCCGGGGTGCCGACGTCAGGCAGCTGCACGACGATGATCGCGCACGACCACGAGCACGCCGCCGAGCATCTGCATCACCGAGAGCGACTCACCAAACAGCAAGAAGGCGCCGATCGCCGCGAGGAACGGCTCGACGGTCGAGGTCACCGTCGCGTTGGTCGGCGCGATGTACTTCAGCGCGGTCAGAAACGCCGCGAAAGGAACGACCGTGCTCACCACCGCCATGAACAGCACCGCGCGCGGCCGTCTGGGTATCGGCGAACACGCCAGACCACGGCTGCCGGGCCCGAGCACGACGAGCCAGAACAGCGACGCGAACCCAAGTCCCCACACGAGCGTCGTGTACGGGCTGTAGCGGCGTCGCAGCGTACGTTCCCATGAGCGAGTACGCGGCGAAGAACACCGCCGAGAGCGAGCCCCCACAGATCCCCTCGGGGGATACGACCAGCCCCCCGCCGAACGCGCCTACCACCAGCGCGCATCCCGGCGACCGAAAGCGCCACGCCGGCAGGAAGCGCCCACGTGAACTTGTGGCGGAGGAAGACGACGCCGACCACCAGGACGATCACCGGCGCCAGGTACTCAAGCAGAATCGCAGTTGCGACGTTCGTGAGCGAGATGGTCTTGAAGTACGTGAAGTGGACCATCGCCAGGCCGGCGACGCCGAACACCGCGAAGAAGGGTAGGTCACGGCGTCCGATGACGAGATCCTTTCGGCGCCCTACCGCCAGTACGGCCAGCAGCAGCACGAAGGCGGAGCACGCGCGCCCCGCGGAGAGCACCGTGGGCTCGATGTGGATGCCGAGCGGAGGAAACGGCCACCCGCTGTTCGCCGGCGAAGCGTCGGTGAACAGCCACTTGGCCATCAGCCCGCCCGGTCGCCCAGCACGCCGGCGGCGAGCAGCGCCAGCGCGTATCCGGTCAGTCGTGCGCTTCATGGCCACTCGCGCGCTCAGGCGAGTCCGACACGCGACTCCTGCTCGGTCTTGGCCTGCTGGTACTCATCGAAGGGCTCGAGGTGCGCGATGACATCGACCACCTCGGCGTAGTGCGCGGCGATCGCTCGCTCCACGTCCTCGACGATGTCGTGCCCGCGCGCGACGGTCGCGTTGGGGTCGACCTGAACGTGAAGGTCGACCAGGACCTCCGCCTCAGAACCCCGGGTGCGGATGTGATGGCAGCCAAGAACACCAGGCACGGCCATCGCGACGGCACAGATGTCGGCGACGGGAATGCGGGCCGCATCCGAGAGTGTCGCGCTCGCCTGCTTGAACACTCCCCAAGCCGTGTACACGATTGCGACGGTCACCAGCAAAGCGACGATCGGGTCGGCCTTCGGAAAGCCCAGCCTTCACGAGAACGAGGCTGATGATGACGCCGATGCTCACGAGCGCGTCAGACCCGGTGTGGCTCGCATCGGCCACGAGAATCGCGCTGCCGAGCTTGCGGCCCACGCCGCGCTCCCAGAGGGTCACTCCGATGTTGACCACGAAGCGTGCCGATCATCACCACGAACGAAATCGCATCTACCGTGGGCGGAGGGGCGTTGTGCACGAGACTCGCAACCGCTTCGCTGCCGATACGGTACGCGGCAAAGAGCAGCATGGCGCCGATGATGGCCGAAGCGTACGTCTCGAACTTCGAGTGACCGTACGGGTGATCCTCATCCGCAGGTCGGCTGGCGAACCCCATCCCAACCAGCCCGACGATGTTGCTCGTGCCGTCGAACAACGAATGGAAGCCGTCGGCCTGCATGGCGGCGGAACCGCTGGCAGCACCCCAGAACAGCTTCGCAAACGCAACTCCAAGGTTCAGAAACAGAATGACCCAGAGTGTCCGCTTGATCGCTCGAACTCTCGTGTCCCCGGACGTGCCGCCGGTTTCCCGCGTGTAGCCCACAGCCCCTCCCCCCGAGAATCGATTGCGTGCTATACCCCTAGGGGGTATGATTCAGACAGCACTTCAGGATAACCCACCTCCAGCAGACGGAGCCAAAGATGAGCGACATCACTGCAACGGACCTCATTACCGACGAGGCGGAGCGCAAGCGCATTCTCAACAGACTTCGGCGCCTCGAGGGCCAGATTCGAGGACTGCAATCCATGATCGAGTCCGGGCAAGGACTGCGAGGCGGTGCTCACGCAGATCATGGCCGCGAAGTCAGCGCTCAACCAGGTCGGACTTCACATCATCGGACACTCCATGAAGACCTGCCTCGTCAGCGACAGCGCTTCGACCAAGGACGAAGTCATCGATGAGGCCATCGCGGTCTTTCTCAAGTACTCGAGCTGCGTGAAGTAGCATCCTGCTGGGTTGCGAACGAAGAAGGCTCCGGGAATTCCCGGAGCCTTCGCGCTTCCTGTCCTGTCGCTCGGATCTAGCTTTCGATTCCGAGCTCGCGCCCGAGCGCGTCAGCTCCGCGAGCGCCGACGACCTGCGCGGCCATGCTACCGCCCACGAACTTGGCGATCGTCGGAATGCTCATGACACCGTAACGAACAGCGAGTTCCTGGTTCTCGTCAATGTTGACCTTCACGAACTTGGCACTGTCTCCGACTCGCGCCGACAGCTTATCCAGCTCGGGGCCGACCATTCTGCACGGCCCGCACCACGGAGCCCAGAAGTCCACGATGACAGGCACCTCGGAAGATGCGACTTCCGCATCCCATTCTGCAACGGTGATATCTCTTGCACTACTCATGTCCAACGTCCCTTCAGTGGAATCCTTTCCAAACTAGTCGTGATTATATACCCATTGGGGTATCCGTAGTCAACCCCGATTCCCGCTTGCCCGCCCGATGCGAGTATCATCGCCCGCAAGGAGGCATACGTGACCCCACATCCATCACTCTGGGCATCGCTGATCGTCGGCGCGGTACTGTTTGGCGCCTCACTGGTCGCTATCCTCGTTGCGCGTCGATCGCTTGAGCCGGTGTTCGCCGTTGTGGGACTGGCGGCATTCGGGGTCGCAGCGTGGGCGTTTGGAGAACTCAGCATCGTCTACGATCGCTTCGACGTCCTCGTCTACGCTCTCGGGTTCGGTGTTGCGGCGTTCGCGGGCGGCTATGCGCTGGCGTCAACGCTGCTCGCAAGCCTTGCATCGCACCCCCGGCGGCTCACCGCACCCACCAGCCTGCCTTCGGACCCCGGCACCGCGGCAGTCCTGCTCCTGGGCGACGTGGACCCTGACGTCTACGACGAGCGCTGGACGGCGGCCGACCTCGACAAGCTCTCCGACGAGGGCCTGCTTCACGTCTCAATCGCGATTCTCCCCTTCCTCTTCTTCGCCCAGAAGGCCCGCTATCGAGCTGTCGGCGGGTCCAGTCCGGCCGCGCGCCAGCTTGATTCGCTTGCGGAACGTGTGGGGGACTCCGTGCGTGGCAGTCACGTCGATCGTGTCGAGACCGCCTGGCTCGGCGGTGCACGAGACCTCGCGGTGCAGAGTGCTCAGGCTCGCCGAGAAGGGCTATCGGACCATCTCGGTGTCTGAGGTGATGATCGCCGGCTCGCTGGAGCTCGACGAGGCCAAGCGGCGCGTCGACGCGCTGCGACTCGAGGATCTCGGGATCGATGTCCGCTACACCGACTCCCTGTGGGGAGCGGAACGCGTCGCTGCCCTGGTCGCATCGCGCGTGATGGGGGTTGTGGACGACCCCGCCACCACCGGCGTGGTACTCGTGGGCATAGGCCAGCCCGAGGAACGCGCGCGTATCTGCCGCAGCTTCGACGAACATGAGACGGCGTTCCTGAACCGAGTGAGGCTCTCGCTGATCGATCGAGGAATCCTCGCCGACAACATCCGGCTCGCTTGGGCGGACTGGCACGGCCCTGACGTCACGAGCACCGTACGCCACGTCGCCGCCTTGGGTGCACCAGGCTCGTCGTTGCTCCGGCGTGCTTCCCGCTCGACACGGTCGAGACGATGCTCGAACTCCCGTTGTCGGTCCGGCAGGCGCGCATTGAGGATGGGGTGTCGGTCGTTTCGCTCGTGTCCTGGCACGACGACCCCGAGCTGGTCGACGAACTCGCAGAGCGAGTCCTCGCAGCGACCGCGTCGGAACCGGTCGGAGCCTAGCGTCCTACTTCGCCTTGCATCGCTCCCAGTTCAGCGACTGCATGCGCCGGATGCTCATGAAGTTCCTCGCGTAGCTCCACGACGAGTGAAAGCCCCTGCCGAGACGGTCCCCCGGCGCGCGTCTCGAGGTTCAGGATGCTCGTGCGCAGATCCTCTGCCGAGGTCCCGCGGAACAACGTGTAACCTTTGCCGACCGCTTCGATCACGTGTGCGTCGCTGCCTCCGGTCGCAGCCACCCCACGCCCTCCGGCCAGTGTCTTGGCGGCCATGCTGTTCGCCCAGACAAGGAACGGAAGCGAGTTGTAGACCTCGAACGCGTGGAAGGCCCAGTCGTTGGCCGCTGCCGCAAACAAGCTTCGGCCCGTCGGCCCGAACACGCCCTTCGCCGAGAACGGATGAGCGATGACGGCGATTCCGCCCTGCTCCTCGATGGCGCGCACCGTGTCGGATGCCGACATCCCGGCGCGAACCTCTTCTTCGAGGTAGAGGCCGAGAACGTGTCCCTGCTTCGACGAAACCTCTTCGCCGACGATGACCTCGAAGTCGTACAGCTCCGAGAGTGACTTCGCGAAGCGGGCACCCTCCAGGGTGTTGTGGTCGGTGATCGCGATGACGCTGAGGTCGGTGTGGTGCTGGACGTACTCCATGATGTCGGGAATCGATCCAAGGCCATCACTGTGGTTCGAGTGGATATGGATATCGGCCTTGCTCCACACATCAGGCGTAGTCACGCGGGTCGGCTTCCCCTCATTCGCGAGTCGCCCATGGCGGCTCGATCTGTTCATCCTGCAGCTTCAAAGCAAAGCGTGAACCAAGTCGCTTCCCCCGGGCCCGCAGCACCAGTATCTACTATCGGTACGTGCGCCCGGCTTCCTTTAGTCCAACCGCGACGAACGGTCGGTGAGTCTGACGAGAGGCTACACGTTTGCGTGCGCCCAGGCCTTCAGTCGCGTCGCGCCCTCGCGGAGCCGCTCGATGTCGGTCGCGTAGCTGAATCGCAAGAAGCCCTCACCACCGGCTCCGAAGTCGATTCCCGGGGCACATGCGACGCCCGCCTCCTCCAAGAGCCGGTAACAGAGCGAGAGCGAGTCGTTCCCCCACGCGCGAGCATCGGCCAGCACGTAGAACGCGCCGCACGGCTCACAGTCGATGGTGAGCCCTGCGTCACGCAGCGCTGGCACCAGGAACTGGCGCCGCTCGTCGTACAGCTCGCGCATGCGGGCAACATCCGGCTGAGCGAGCGTCAGGGCCGCGACTCCGGCCTGCTGCACGAACGTGTTGGCCGCCAGGAAGAAGTTCTGCTGGATCTTCTCGGCGGGGCGGATGAACTCGGGTGGGGCGATCAGGTAGCCGAGACGCCAGCCGGTCATCGCGTACGCCTTCGAGAAGCCGTTGAGGACGAAGGCGCGGTCGGTGTAGCTGAGAATCGTCCGGTCCGGACCGCAGAAGTCCAGCCCGTGGTAGATCTCGTCGCTGGCGATGAAGACGCCGGTCTCCTCGGCGATCTGCGCGAGGGCCGCAAGGTCGCCGTCGTTGAGCACGGCTCCGGTCGGGTTGCCCGGTGAGTTGATCATGATCGCTTTGGTGCGTGGCCCGATGGCTGCCCTGACCTCGTCGAGCGGGTAGCGGAAGCTGTCTTGCGCGCGGGTTCGAATCAGCGGGGCACGGCTCCGAGGAACGTCACGTAGTTGGGATACGCGGGGTAGCACGGGTCAGGCATGATCACTTCGTCGCCCGGGTCGAGCAGCGCGCCGAACATGAGCAGCATCGCAGGCGACGTCCCCTGCGCTGACAACGATGTTCTCGGGATCGACCGCCACGTCCGTAGCGGGTGTGGTAGTGGTCTCGCAGCGCCTCGCGCAGATTCGGCAGAGCCGGCCGACTGCGTGTAGTGCGTGCCGCCCGCTGCCATGGCATCCTCGGCGGCCTTCGTGATGACGGCGGGCGTCGGGAAAGTCCGGGTCGCCGATCTCCAGACGGACGATGTCGCGACCCTCGGCCTCGAGCGCCTTGGCGCGCGCGACGACGTCCATGACCACGAACGGGCGGATCTCCTGCGAGCGGCGGGATACGGTCAAGGAAGCGCTCCTTCGTGCGGGCACGGGCCCACGGGGTCGCGGCGCACGCACCGTGCACCGCCAATCGTCATCGACACGACAAGTCTAGCCTACGAGAGGGTCTGCCCCGTGTGCCTGAACGCCAACAGCGCGATGTCGTCAGTGAGGCGACCGTCGGTGAACGCCATCACCGCGTCGAAGACCTCATCGGGAAGCTTCGACATGTCCGCGTCGCAGGCAGATGTGAGCGAGGACAGAAGCCCGCTCTCCCCGAAGAAGGCGCCCGAGCGGTCACGCGCCTCGGTGACGCCGTCCGTGTAGAGAAGCACCGTCTCGGTGGGATCGAGCGGGACACGGCGGTCTTCGTAGCGTGAGGTCCGGAAACGCCCCGATGATCGGCGACGTACCCTCGAGCAATCGGACGGAGCAGTCGGGCGCGACCACGGCAGCAGGCGGGTGCCCTGCATTGCAGTACGTGATCTGGTTGCGCGAGCCGTCGATGACCGCGTAGAAGCACGCTCGCGAAATCGGGGAGCTTGGCTGCCTCGCCGAGGGCGACGTTCGCGCGCGCGATCGCGGCCGCCGGCGACGTCGTCTCATGGGCGTACGCCCGGATGGTGTCCTTGATGATCGAGGTGAGCACCGCAGCCTCGAGGCCCTTGCCCGAGACGTCGCCCACGAGGACGCCCGACTCAGCCGCCCTCCATCTCGAAGACGTCGAAGAAGTCGCCGCCAACCCGCGTCGTCAGCGTTCGCCGAGCGGTACAGATGCGCGAACTCCAGGCCCCGGATCGCGCGAGGCATGAGCAGTAGCGCCTCTTGCAGCGTCTCCGCAATGTGGTGCTCGGCCTCGAACTGGGCCGCGTTCGCGAGTGAGAGGGCCAACGACTGGGCGAGCCGCTGGACGAAGTCGGTCGACTGCTCGTCAAACCGTCCATCCGTGCCCTTCCGTCCGAACAGCAGCGCCCCGCCCACACCCCGGTGTGCGGGAACCGGTGCCACCACCGCCTCGCTGAGGCCAAGGCGCGATGTGAGCCATACCTCGTGCGGGCTCCCCTTGCACGCGAACACCACGGGGGCATCCGAGGACATGGCACCGAGCACGAGCTGGTCGAAGACCAGGCCGTCAGAGGGCAGTTCGAGCCCGTAGACATGCTCTACTCGCCAGTCGCCGAGAGCCGCACGTCCCAGAAGGGCCGTGTCACACTCGAGGGCCGAGCACGCGAGTTCGAGAACGTCGTCCAACGCTTTGTCCAACTCGAACGAGGCGTTCAGGCAGGTGTTGACTTCGTTCAGTACCGCATTCAGGCGCTCGCCACGGCGGGACTTCTCGAGCACCCTGGCCGATGCGATCGCGAGCGCGATCCTATCCGCGGCGAGCTTGACCATTGCGCTCTCGGCGTCATCGACGGGTCGCTCGGCAACCCAGGCACACTCCAGAACGCCGAAGAGTTCATTCTCGACGTATACCGGCACACCGAACATGGAATGAACGCCGGCCCGTCTGTGGCCCGGGCGTACGGCGGAGCTCGACAGGATGTCAGCGACGTACAGCGGCGCCCCTGCCTCCGCAACGCGGCCGCAGAATCCCTGCCCGGGCTCCAGGCGCGTGCCCACCGGCGCCCAACCGATCGATCCAGCCTCCGCGCTGACCCTCATCGAATCCCCGTCCTGGACCACGAAGATGGCCGCGTCGGCCTTCATCACCAGTGACAGCGCCGACACCGTGCTCTCCAGCAGGCTCGGGAGGTCCGCCGCACCAACGACACTGGAAAGCAAGGTCAGCGCGCTGCCAAGACGGGCGTTGGAGTCGGAGACCTCGGCAAGCAGCCGCGCGCGAAGCTCCTCTTCTTCCCTTCGAAAGCTGATGTCCCGAATCACGCTGATGACGCCGTCGGAGTCTCCCGTCGGATAGGGGCTCGACCGCACCTCGACCGGAAGCGTGGAACCATCATTGCGCGCGTGGATGGTCTCGAATGTTATGCCACCCTCGCCCGCCGTCCGAAACTGTCGGTTGAAGTCGTGGACGGAGCGGTCGGCGCGCAGATCCCGGATGTTGAGTGACAGGAGCTCGTCACGCGGATAGCCGTACACCTCTTCAGCGGCCCGGTTCGCATCGAGGAGTGCCCCTTGCGCGTCCATGATCAGGATCACGTCCTGGACGGCGTCGAACGCGGCCCGGTGACGGATGTCGAGGGCTTGTTCGTCTCCGTCTTGGCTGTCTGACTGGAAGCGCGGCACGCGTTCCCCCTGGACTGTTGCGTGGCAGCAAGCGTGAATGCAGTCAACCTCTACATTGTAGCGCCCAGAGGCACCCACGCAGCTGGCCTACCCAAACGAGCCGTGGCTACGCGTACCCATCCTGTGGCACAAAGCGGCCCTCCCCTTTCGGGAAGGAGCCGCTGTTCAGTGCTGGTGTCCGAGGAGGGACTTGAACCCTCACGCCCTTGCGGGCACTAGGCCCTCAACTCCCCCGTTGGGCTTGGTACGCCTAGTCCCCGTCGTCTGGGAGGTTGTGGACCTTCATGTTGCCCTTGATGACTTTGTAGCCGGCGTCGTTGCTGTCAAACCGCCGACCGGGAGAGCCTCCGTCGTACCCGACCGCCGATGTCCAGATGTGTCCGTTGACGTCGAGCGACACAACAAAACGGTGGTCGTCGAATACCTCGCAGGCCACCACGGGCCACACGCCCTCGAAATCGTAGTTGTCGGTCTTGACCCAGCCGCTCGCGGGTCGGTAGTCCGGGTCTCCGGGCGAGCCCCAGCCCTCGAACGCGTGAAACGTCCAGATGGAGCCTCCCGGGGCAAAGACACAGCGACCGGTAACCCTGTCAACCCTAGGTGCCGCTAGCGCGGTCGTCGCAACCGAGATGGCAAGCAGCAGTGTCAGAACGAACACCGTCTTCCTCATGTGTCACACCTCTCCCCCATACGAGAACCATGGTGCCCAACGCCCCAAGAACTGCCCGGCTGCGACGTCGACACTGAATGATCGCGATGACGACGAGCGAACACTCCGCCGCCGCCAGGACGACCATCGATATCCGTATACCCCACACCGAGCGCCTCAGAACCTGTTGCTTGCCTGATTCCACACAACCATGATCAGCCCCTGCAAACAGAAGCGGCTCTCCCCTTTCGGGAAGAGCCGCTGTTCACTGCTGGTGTCCGAGGAGGGATTTGAACCCTCACGCCCTTGCGGGCACTAGGCCCTCAACCTAGCGCGTCTGCCGTTCCGCCACTCGGACAATCTTGGCGCCTTTGGGGCGCGAGTCGGTAGTGTAGCAAAGGGTATGCAGCGAGGCTAGAGCAAACCTCGACCCGTGTTCGCCGCACCGTCGCGACCACTGCTGCTAGCCGAGCACCGCCTCAGCGATCTCATCCGTGACGAGCGGCTCGGACGCTGCCTCGATCGGGAACGGCTTCGCGAAATGACACGCCGCGAAGTGCTCGTCGCCACACGACTTGAGCTCCGGAGTCTCCTCAGAGCAGATCGGGAACTGCGCGATCGGGCAGCGTGTGTGGAACCGGCATCCGGTCGGCGGATCGATCGGGCTCGGCACGTCGCCCTCGAGCAGAATCCGCTTGCGCGTCCGCTGCACGTTGGGATCCGGCACCGGCACCGCCGAGAGCAGCGACTGCGTGTAGGGGTGGCTCGGCGCGGCGTAGAGCTGGCGCCAGTCGGCGATCTCGACCATCTTGCCGAGGTACATGACCGCGACCCTGTCCGAGATGTGCTGCACGACCGACAGGTCGTGCGCGATGAAGATGTACGTGAGCCCGAACTCGTCCTGCAGCTGGTCGAGCAGATTGAGCACCTGGGCCTGGATCGAGACGTCGAGCGCGGACACCGGCTCGTCGCACACGATCAGCTTCGGGTTGAGCGCGAGCGCGCGGGCGATGCCGATGCGCTGCCGCTGGCCACCCGGAGAACTCGTGCGGATAGCGGTTGGTGTGCTCGGGGTTGAGCCCGACGATCTCGAGCAGCTCCTTCGCGCGTTTCATCTGCTCCGAGCGCGTGCCGATGCCGTGAATCGTGAGCGGCTCGGCGACGACCTCGCCGATGGTGAATCGCGGGTTCAGGCTCGCGTAGGGGTCCTGGAAGATGATCTGGACGTCTCGGCGGTACGCCTGCAGGTCTCGGCCCTTGAGCTTGAGCGCGTCGCGACCGTCGAACACGACGCTGCCGCTGGTCGGCTCGGTCAGCCGGATGATGCACCGACCGGTGGTCGACTTGCCGCAGCCCGACTCGCCGACGAGTCCGAGCGTCTCGCCCGAGTTGACCGAGAACGAGACGTCCTCCACCGCCGAGACGTACTTGGGTGCGAGGCGCGGACATGAAGCCCTGCTCGATCGGGAAACCGCTTGGTCAGGCCCTCGACCCTGATGAGCTCGCTCATCTACGCCGTCACCTCCACGGCACACGCCATCTTCGGCCCGCGTGAAGCCCGGATCGCCAGCGAAGTGACATGCAGCGACGTGTGCTTGCCCTCGATCGTGCGGACCTCGGGCTCCTTCACCCGGCAGACTTCCTTGGCATGTGGGCATCGCGGGTGAAACGAGCAGCCCGGCGGCACGTTGACGAGCGATGGCGGCTGGCCCTTGATGGGGCACAGCTGCCCCTTCTCGTCTGACGTCGTGACGGGGAATCGAATCCATAAGACCCCACGTGTACGGATGCGACGGCCGGTAGAAGACCTCGTCGCATGTACCGAACTCGACCATGCGTCCGGCGTACATGACGAGGATGCTGTCGGCCATGTCGGCAACGACGCCCAAGTCATGCGTGATCATGATGATTGCGGTGCCGGTCCGCTCCTGCAGCTCTTCCATCAGTTCGAGAATCTGCGCCTGGATGGTCACGTCGAGCGCGGTTGTCGGCTCATCGGCGATGAGAATCGCCGGGTCGCACGAGAGCGCCATGGCGATCATCACGCGCTGACGCATGCCACCGGAGAACTGGTGCGGATAGTCCTTGAGCCGCGACTTGGCCTTCGGAATGCCGACGAGCTCGAGTAGCTCCACAGCACGTGCCATGCGCCTGCTTCTTCGACATGCCCTTGTGCAGCATGAGCGCCTCGGCGATCTGGTGGCCGATACGGTAGACCGGATTGAGCGAGGTCATCGGGTCCTGGAAGATCATCGCGATGTCGTTGCCGCGAATCTTGCGGATGTCGTCTTCCTTCATGTCCAGCAAGCGACTTCCCGCGGAACAGGACCTCCCCGCCTTCGACCTTGCCGGGTGGCATCGGGATGAGTTGCATGATCGTCAGTGCGGTGACCGACTTGCCCGAACCCGACTCTCCTACCACGCCCAGCGTCTCGCCGGGCTCGAGATCGTAGGACACGCCGTCGACCGCCTTGACGACGCCGTCGCGCGTGTAGAAGTACATCTTCAGGTCTTTGACCTCGAGCAGCTTGTCGGCCATGTCTAGTCCTTCATCTTCACGTCGAGCGCATCGCGAACACCGTCGCCGAGCAACGTGAACGCGAGAACCGTCGTCAGAATCGCAAGCCCGGGCCAGACCACGAGCATCGGGTCGCTGGTGAGGAACGGCCGGCCGTCCTCGATCATGCGTCCCCACGTGATCGTGGGGGGCTGCACGCCGAGTCCGAGGAACGACAGCGCGGCCTCGGTGAGAATCGCGCCACCAACTGACATCGTGGCGTACACGACGATCGGCGCAATCGCGTTCGGAGCGATGTGGCGAAGCATGAGCCGCACGTCGCTGGCGCCCGAGCGCCCGTCCCGCGTCGACGTAGTCGTTCTGCTTGACCGAGAGAATCGAACTCCGGAACACGCGCGAGATGCTCGGCCAGCCGAGGAACCCGATGGTGAACACGACAGGCCAGATCGTCGTCCGTGCCGACGCGGGGATGATGGCGAGCAGCAGAATCGCGAAGAGGATGTAGGGAAACGCGAGGAAGATGTCGGCGGTTCGCATGATGAAGGCGTCGGTCGTCTTGCCGTAGAAGCCCGAGAGCGCACCGAGGATCACCCCGATGATGACGGTGAACCCAACGGCGAGAATGCCGACTGACAGCGACACGCGGGCTCCGTAGATGACGCGCGCGAAGATGTCGCGACCGAGCGCATCCGTCCCCATCGGGTGCCCGACTGAGGGCGGCTGAAGCTTGGTCCTGCATGGCAGTGGCCGATGTCGATGCTGGTCGGATCGCCGTAGCGCTGCGGAACCCACAGGTCCGCGGTGAGCGCAGCGGTGACCATCAGGGCGATCCAGAACAGCGAGACGACGGCGAGCTTGTTCTTGCGCAGGCGATACCACGCATCGCCTGAGAGTGTGCGAGTTGACTGCGTATGGCTCCGGGCCCGGCGGCGGACACCTCGTCGAGCCGGTGGCTGTGGTCGTGCCCGACGTGCGGCACCGTCGCCTCCGAAGCTCGACTCGATCTGCTCGTTCTTGCCGCGTATTCGGGCTCTGCGTGTGATCGTACCGGCGTCTTCGTCATTCTGCCGAAGCACCCCCGTAGCGAATCCGCGGGTCGAGGAACGCGTACGAGATGTCGACCAGCAGGTTCACGATCATGACCGCGAACAGGATGACCACCGTGCCGCCGAAGACGATCGGGTAGTCGAGCGCGCGGATGGCCCGGTAGATCGTGTAGCCGATACCCGGCCAGTTGAAGACCGTCTCGGTCAGAATCGCGCCGGCGAGCATGGCGCCCAGATCGAGTCCGATGAACGTGACGACGGGAATCATCGCGTTCTTCATGGCGTGCCCTCGGAGCACGTGGCTACCGGAGAGGCCCTTCGCGTGGGCGGTCCGTATGTAGTCCTGGCCGAGCACCTCGAGCAGCTGGCTGCGCATGATGCGCGCAGCATAGGCCGTCGAGACCGCGGCGAGGGTGACTGCCGGGAGAATGAGGTGCGCCATCGGTCCGAACCGGACGCTCGACGCACCCGAGATCGGCAGGTAGAAGGCCCCGTTGGTCCACTTCTTCATGAGAATTCCGAAGAATATCTGTAGCAGCATGCCGAGCCAGAAGACCGGCATGGCCACCAGGATGGACGTCGAGAGCGTGACCATGACATCCCAAATCGAGTACTTCTTCACCGCCGAGATGATTCCGGCACCCACGCCCGACGATGATCTCGATGATGATCGCCGCGAACGCGAGCTTCAGCGTGTAAGGGTAGGTCTCCTTGAGGATCTCGGAGACCGGCTCGCCCGTGCGCACGCTCACGCCCAAGTCGCCGTGGGCGAGCTTGTTGAGGTAGTCGGAAGTACTGCTTGTACCACGGCTGGTCGAAGCCCTGGTCGTGGCGCAGCTGCTCGTAGACCTCCGGGTTGACTGCGCGCTCCCCGAAACGCAGGCGAATCGGGTCGCCCAGCACCGTGGTCATGAGAAACAGGATCAGCGTCACCCCGAAGAACACCGGGATGAACTGCAGCAACCTGCGTGTGATGAAACGGAGCATCTGGGGCCTTCGTCTCGAGGTCCGGACGAGAGTAGGGGCGGCGGGCTCCGCTCGCGCGGCCCGCCGCCCCCTCATACTCTCATCACCGAAGACGGATCACTACTTCGCTGCTGGCGTCTTCGATCCAGCACGACACGAAGTCGGCGAGGCTCATAGAGCTGTACGTGAAGTTGTGCACCCGATCCGATGCCACGTTGTGATGCTTGTAGAACATGATCGGGATGACCGGCAGGTCCGCGCCGATCGTCTTGTCGATCTCCTGATACGCAGCGATGCGCGCAGCAGGATCGGTAGTCGAACGGGCTGCATCGAGGCCGGCGTCGACGGCTCGGGTTCGAGAACTTCGACTTGTTGTCGCCGCCACCGGTCTTGAACAGCGGGATACAGGAAGTTGTCCATGATCGGGTAGTCAGCCTGCCAGCCCAAACGACCGATCTGGAAGTCGCCCGCGTCGTACTTCTTGAGCGTGGAGCTGAAGTCGGAAGTACACGAACTTGACCTTGAGACCGATCTTGGAGAGGTCGCTCTGGACGAGCTCCATGATCTTCTCGTGGCCACCGTCGTTGTTGTAGGTCAGGTTGATCTCAGGAGCGCCCTTGCCCTCGGGGAAGCCCGCTGCGGCAAGCGCGGCCTTGGCGGCCTCGAGGTCGTACTTCGAGGCCTCCCACACGCCCTCCTGGTAGCCGGCGATTCCCGGCGGAACGATGTTGTCAGCGGGAAGTCGAGTGCCCTCGAGAGCCAGGTCGATGATGGCCTGCCTGTTGATCGCCAGGCTGATGGCCTTGCGCAGGTCGAGGTTCTGCATCGCCTTGTCCTTCGAGGTTGGCCACCAGGTAGTACGTGCCGTTCTGCGGCGCCGAGCAGGACCTGCTCGCCCGGATTGGCGGTGTAGCCGTTCGGCGACACGCCGTACTTGCTCTGACGCCGTCCTTGATCTTGCCCTCACCGATCTGGGTGAAGTCGAGGGTCCCGGCCTCGAACTCGGTGTAAGCCGTGTTCGGGTCCTTGAAGATCATGAAGTCGATGCCGTCGATGTTCGGCTTGGTGCCGTAGTAGTCCTGGTTCGCGACCACCTTGATGTACTGGTTGCGCTTCCAGGGCTCAGACATCTTGAACGGGCCGTTGCCGACCGGCATGTCACCGTAGGCCACGGTCTCGCCGTTGTACTCGACGCCTTCCTCAACGTACTTCTGCGGAACCGGCGCGAGTGCCGGGTGCGCGACGACGTACGGGAAGTCGCCGAAGGGGTACTTCAGCGTGACCTTGAGGGTGTAGTCATCGACGGCCTTGAGGCCGGAGATGCCCTTGTCGCTGTTGCCAAGGTCATCGGTGCCCTCGATCACGGCGATGTGATAGCTCAGCACCGACGGGTCCGGCTCGCCGGTCGAGGTGTTCTTGGTCTTGGTGCTGGCGATCCGGTTCCAGGCGTAGATGAAGTCCTTCGCCATGACCGGGGTGCCGTCGGCGAACTTGCCGGCCGGGTTCAGCTTGAACGTCCAGACCTTGCCGTTCTCGCTGGGCTCCCACGAGTCGGCGGCGGCGGGAAGCACGCTTCTCGGGCTTCAGCGGGTCGAACGCCGTCAGCGAATCGAAGATCGCCTGCTCGACCTGCGTGCCCTCGGACTCCTGCGTGTTGTACGGGTCGATGTAGGACGCATCACCGAGGTAGTAGGCAAGCGTCCCGCCCTTCTTCGGCTCGTTGGTCGCGGTACCGCCGGTGGTTCCGTCACCGGTGGTCTGCTTGGGCGCACAACCCGTGCCTACTGCGGCCACGAGTCCGAGCGCAAGCATAAGCGCAATAGCCTTACGGTAGTTTCTCTGCACGTCCCTGCCTCCTTCCAGCTCTCCTCCACAATGCAAAACTCAAGTGGAACGAGCCGCACGTCGCGCGAAGCATCCCCGCGCTTCCTGCGGCCCCTCCATTCAACTGTGGGTGCACCAGCCCGGGTAGATAGGTGCACCGCACAGTCTAAGTCTCACGCTTCATGTATCGGAAGGCAAGCCTTCTGCATAGGCATGAGCATGAACGGAGGTAGCCACCGTATACAGCGAGCCGACTCGGACTCGCCGTTCTACGGCAGGTTGTGTACCCGAGTCCAGTCAACCGCATCGCGGAGCGAACTGCAAGGGATACGGAGGATGTTGTTGTGAGGCCGACCAGACCCCGAGCACAGGGCCTTCTAGAGGCCCTTCGGGTAGACGATCATCAGCATCAGCAGGCTCACGCCGAAGGCGATGGCGAACCCGACGGTGATGCGGTCGAGGTTCTTCTCGATGAGGCTCGTACCGGTGACGGAGGTCGACATCGCCCCGCCGAGCATCTCGGAGAGCCCGGTGCCCTTACCGGAGTGCAGAAGCACGAAGACGATCAGGCCGATGGAAGAAACCGCCCAGATGATGAGGGTGAGAACGAGAAAGCACGGTCACAGGGAACTCCTAGGTGCTCGTGTGGTCTCAGAGTGCCTCGGCAGGGCCGTGACACGGTGTATCAGTATATCAGCAAGCTTTCGCCCGTCCACTCCCCCGGTATCGGCACGCCGATGAGGTCGAGAAGCGTCGGAGCGACGTCGGCGAGCTTCCCGCCAGGACGCAGCCCGCGACACGGCGTCGGCGCACACCACGAACGGCACATCGGAAAGCGTGTGCGCGGTGAACGGGGTCGTCCCGTCGGGGTCCATCATCGCCTCGGCGTTGCCGTGGTCGGCAGTGATCAGCGCCACGCCACCCGCGCGATCGAATCGCCGAGACGACCGCGCCGACTCCGGCATCGACGGCCTCGACGGCGCGAACAGCCGCCGAGAAGTCGCCGGTGTGGCCGACCATGTCGCAGTTCGCGTAGTTGACGATGTAGACGTCGGCTTGATCCGACTCGATCGCCGCCACGAGCCGCGTCGGTGACCTCGGGCGCGCTCATCTCGGGCTTGAGGTCGTACGTGGCGATCTTCGGGACTGGGCACCAAGACGCGCGTCTCGCCGACCTTCGGTGTCTCGGCGCCGCCGTTGAAGAAGAACGTCACGTGCGCGTACTTCTCGGTCTCGGCGATGTGGAGCTGGCGCAGGCCCTGCTCGGCGAGGACGTCGGCCAGGACGTGGCTTGGGGAGGTCCTTCGGGTAGGCGACGGGCGCGGGAATGGTGGGATCGTACTCAGTCAGGCAGACGAATCGCAGCTTCGGCCGCACGGGCGCTCGAACCCCTCGAACGTGTCGTCGGTGAAGGCGCGGGTGATCTCGCGGGCCCGGTCCGGACGGAAGTTGAAGAACACCAGCGCGTCGCCATCGCGAAGAGGCGCCGGGGCGATCACGGACGGGACGACGAACTCGTCGTTGACACCGGCCGCGTACGACGACGCGGACCGCATCGACCGCGGACGCGGCGGGCGCGCCCTCGCCCAACGTGATCGCTTGCCACGCCTTCTCGACCCGGTCCCAGCGGTTGTCCCGATCCATCGCGTAGTAGCGGCCCATCACGGTCGCGATTCGCCCCGTGCCCAGCTCGCCGAGTACGCCCTCCAGGCGCTCGACGTAGCCCAGCCCGCTCTGCGGCGGCACGTCACGGCCGTCGAGGAATGCGTGGACGTAGACCTCGCGTCGCCCCGCGCGCCTTTGCCATCTCGAGCAGCGCGTAGAGATGCTCCTGATGGCTGTGGACGCCGCCGTCCGACAGCAGGCCCATGAAGTGAACCGCTCGCCCCGCGGCAACTGCGCCATCGATCGCCTGGGCGAGGACCGGGTTGGTCGAACAGCGATCGATCCTTGACCGCGAGGTTGATGCGCGTGAGCTCCTGGTAGACGACGCGACCGGCTCCCATGTTGAGGTGCCCGACCTCGGAGTTGCCCATCTGTCCCTCGGGCAGCCCGACAGCCAGCCCGGACGCGCACAACTCGAGTCGGCAGGGCACGCCGCAAAGAGGCGGTCGAGGTTTGGCGTATCGGCGGCCTCGATGGCGTTGCCTGCCGCGGCTGCGGCCTCGCCGAAACCGTCCATGATGACGAGCAGCGCAGGAAGATTCTTCGTCACTTAGGCGTAGTCCCTCGCCGTCGACAGCATCGCGAAGAACGAGTTCGCGTCCAACGCAGCTCCGCCCACGAGGGCCCCGTCGATGTCGGGCTCGGGCATGAACAGCGCGATGTTCTCGGGCTTGGCCGAGCCGCCGTAGAGGACGCGAGCCTGAATCGCGACCGGCTGGCCGAAGAGCGCGCCCACTGTGGCACGAATCGACCGGCAGACGTCGTTGGCGGCCTCGGGCGTGGGAGTGCGGCCGGTGCCGATGGCCCAGATCGGCTCGTAGGCGATGACGATTCCTGCGGCCTCCTCGGCGGACAGCCCGTCAAGGGCCCCGCGAATCTGGCTGCGCACGAAGCCGTCGGTTTCGCCCGCATCGCGGGTGTCGAGCGTCTCGCCGCAGCACACGATGGGGGTGATTCCGCCCGCGATCAGCGCCTTGACCTTCTTGTTGACGGTCTCGTCGGTCTCGCCGAACATCTCGCGTCGCTCTGAATGACCGACGACGCAGTAGTCGCACCCGACGTCGGCGAGCATGGGCACCGACACCTCGCCGGTGTACGCGCCTTCCTTCTCCCAGTGCACGTTCTGCGCCGCGAGCTTCAGCTTGCCGTTGTCGAACTCGATTGCCGTGGCAACGGGCTTCAGGTCGACGAACGGCGGACAGACGACTGCCTCAACCGCCGACGTGACGTCAGGAGAGTCGCCGAGCAGATCGTCGATCGCCTGTACGAGCGCGACTGCCTCGCCCGGTGTCTTGTACATCTTCCAGTTGCCCGCGATCATCGGCATGCGGCCCATGGGTCACTCCCCTTCTCGGCGCCGTGCGTGCGCACGGCGCATGTTCGTTGCCTTACGTGCCGTCGACCACCCCAATGGCGGTGCAGCAGGTTGTCTACTGATCGAGCAGCGCCTCGAGTCCGGGCAGCGGCGCGCCTTCGAGCAGCTTCATGCTCGCGCCCCCACCGGTCGAGACGAACGTCACGCGCTCCTCGAGCCCGAACTTCTTCAGTGCGGCAACCGAGTCGCCGCCACCCACGACCGACACCGCGCGGTTGTTGCGCGCAATCGCCTCGGCGACCTCACGCGTTCCTGTCTCGAACGGCGTCATCTCGAAGACGCCCATCGGACCGTTCCAGAAGATCGTCTGCGCGCGTCTGCGATGGCCCCCTTGAACGAGCTCCGTCGTCGCGGGGCCGATATCGAGGCCCATCATGTCGCCAGGAATCTCCTCACGGCCTACGATGCGGGTCTCGGCATCCTCGGCGAAGGTGTCGGCGAGTACGAAGTCGACGGGCAGCACGATGTCGACGTCCTTCTCGGCGGCCTTGAGCAGCATCGCCTTGGCGGGCTCGACCCAGTCGGTCTCGACGATCGACTTGCCGACGTGCGATGTCCTTGGCGACGAGGAAGGTGAATGCCATGCCGCCGCCGATGATGAGCACGTCGACCACGTCGATGAGCCTGTCGATGACGCCGAACTTGTCCGAGACCTTGCTGCCGCCGAGGATCGCCACGAACGGGCGTGCTCGGGCTTGAGAGCATGGTCGGTCAGCGTCTCGATCTCGCGAGTGAGCAGCAGGCCCGCGTACGCCGGCAGGTACTCCGCGACACCGGCCGTCGATGCGTGCGCGCGGTGCGCTGCGCCGAACGCGTCGTTGACGTAGATGTCAGCGAGTCGACGCGAGCGCCTCGGCGAACTCCGGGTCGTTGGCCTTCTCGCCCGGCGTTGAACCGCACGTTCTCGAGCATCAGAATCTCGCCGTCGACCATGCGGTCGACCGCCTCCGTCGCTTCGGCCCCGACGATGTCGTCGACGAAGATCACGTTGCGGCCGATCAGGCGCTGCAGGACGCGGCGCACCGGCCTGAGCGAGAACTGCGGGTCCGGCTCGCCCTTCGGGCGGCCGAGGTGCGAACACAAGATGACCTTGGCGCCGTGATCGATGAGATAGCGGATCGTCGGCAGCGCAGCACGCACGCGCGTGTCGTCGGTCGACCGCTCCATCCGCGATGGGCACGTTGAAGTCGACGCGAACGAGCACTCGCTTGTCTTTGACGTCGACGTCCTTGATGGTCTTCTTCGAGAACATGCTTCCTCCGGCGTCGATGCTGAACGGGGCCCCGGATGACCGGGGCCCCGTCTGGTTCTTGCAGGCAGGCGCTACGCCATCATGAGCTTGGCGAGATCCTTGACGCGGTTCGAGTAGCCGGCCTCGTTGTCGTACCACGAGACGCACTTCACGAACGTGCCCTCTCCGCCCATGACCATGGTCTGGAGCGAGTCGAACACCGACGACGCGGGGTTGCCCACGACGTCGACCGAGACGATCGGGTCCTCGCAGTACTCGAGGAAGCCCTTCATCGGGCCCTCGGCCGCGGCCTTCATCGCCGCGTTGATCTGGTCCTTCGTGACCGGCGTCTCGAGCTCGCAGACGAGGTCGACGACCGAGCCGTCCGGAGTCGGAACGCGCATCGACATGCCGTCGACCTTGCCCTTGAGGTCCGGCAGCACGAGGCCGACCGCCTTGGCGGCGCCTGTCGAGGTCGGAATGATCGACATCGCGGCGGCACGCGCGCGGCGCAGGTCCTTGTGCGGCGAGTCCAGGATGATCTGGTCGTTGGTGTAGCTGTGGATCGTGTTCATGAAGCCCTGCTTCAGGCCGAAGCTGTCGCGCAGGACCTTCGCGAACGGCGCGAGGCAGTTCGTGGTGCACGACGCGTTGGAGACGACGAAGTGCTTCGCAGGCGTCGTAGAGCGTCGTCGTTGACGCCCATGACGATGGTGATGTCCTCGTTGGATGCCGGGGCCGAGATGATGACGCGCTTGGCACCGCCGGCGTCGATGTGCGCGCGGGCCTTGGTGGCGTCGGTGAAGAAGCCGGTGGACTCGACGACGAGGTCGACGCCGAGGTCGCCCCAGGGCAGGTTGGCGGGATCGCGCTCGGAGAGCACCTTGACCGTCGTCTTGATGCCCATAGTCTGGCCGACCGTGCTCGACGCATGGACCTTGAAACCGCCCTCGACGACCTCGACCTTGTGATCGAACTTGCCGTGAACCGAGTCGTACTTGAGCAGGTGCGCGAGCGTCTTGGGGTCAGTCAGATCGTTGACCGCCACGACCTCCAGCGCCGGGTCGTTCTCCATGGCGCGAAAGACGAGGCGCCCGATACGTCCGAACCCGTTGATGCCGACTTTGATAGTCAAGCCCATCCCTCCTTGGATGACAGCCGCTCCGTTGCGGCCACTGCACGACACGTCACGCGCGCGTTCGCGCACGAGCGTTACCCCTCACTCCCCGGCGACGACCCCCTGTTCGAGCAGTTCGTTCGCCAGTTCCTCGATGCGGCGCACCCTATGATACACAGCCGATTTCGTCAGCGGTGGGTCGGCCAGTTCGCCGAGCTCACGCAGCGAGACCTCAGGATTCGCCAGACGCAGCTCGGCCAGTTCGCGCGAGAGCCGGCGGCAGATTCTCAAGTCCGCGAACCGAAGCGAGCACGTTGATCGCCTCGACCTGCGTCATCGCCGCCTCCGCGGTCTTCTGCTGGTTCGCGATCTCGGCGTTGACGAGGCGGTTCACGTCGTTGCGCATCGACTTGATGATGCGCACGTCCTCGGTGCGCAGCAGCGCGCGGTGCGCGCCCACGAGCGCGAGGAAGGTGACGATCGGCTCGGCGCCCTTGAGGTAGACGGCGAACGTGCCGCGACGCTTGCGCAACGCGTGCGGGAATCTCGAACCGGCCCATCAGCGCCACGAGGTCGTCGGCGAGCTGCTCGGTCTCGGCGGTGAGCTCGAAGTGGAAGTCACCGTGAGGGTCGGCGACGAAGCCGCCGCCGAGGAACGCTCCCCGCAGGTACGCGATCGCGCAGCAGTCACGCTTCGTCAGCTTGGGGTCGATGCCGACAGAGAACCCCGACTCGCCGAGAATCCCGAGCTCGTTGAGAGCGACGGACAGCTTGGGCTGCGTCGGAACGGTGATGAGGTAGTTGTTGGTCTTGTGGAGCACGCTGCGTCGCACCGTGAGTTCGGTCTTGAGGCTGTAGACGCCGTGGAGCAGCTTGATGACTGTTCGGGCGACCGGTGCGGTCTCAGTCGCGACCTCGAGGCGATAGCGGTCCGGCCCGCTGATGTGCAGCGTGCCCTCGATGCGCACGAGCGCGGCGAGTTCGGCCTTCAGGCAGCACGCCCGCTTCGGCTCGATGCGCGAGAGTTCGTCTTTCACCTCGGCGGTGAACGACACTACACGACCACCCTCTCGAGGGTGCGGCAGAGCGCCGCACGCGAATGACGGACCGGGTCGGCTGGGTCGGCGAGATCCTCGGCGATGACCTTGCGGGCCGAGGGCCTCGATCCGGGCACGGACAGCATCGCCTGCGGGCACCGGCTCGACTCCGGCGACATCATCGCACACGGCGGAGGCGTCGGCGCACGGTTCGTGCACCAGAACCAGGTCAACGGCGCCGGCAAGACCGTGTTCGGCCAGAGCGGCGACGTGGTCGGCGGCGTCCAGCCCGCCGGTCTCGCCGCGCATGTTGGCGACGTTGCACACGTAGATGCGCAACGCGTGCGACTCGCAGATCGCCTTGGCGACGCCATCGACGAGCAGATTCGGGATGAGGCTCGTGTAGAGCGAGCCCGGTCCGATGATGATCACGTCCGCCGAGGAGATCGCCTCGAGAGCCGGCGGATGGGCGGCGGGCCACTCCGGCTCGAGGTGCACGCACTCGAGCGGATTCGCGCTCACGGCGAGCCGCGCCTGACCGGAGAGATGACCGCCCGCCCGGTCGACGCCGTGCAGCTCCACGTCGACAACCGTCGAGGGGTACACGTGGCCGCGAGCGTGCAGGTAGTGCTCGGCTGCTTCGATCGCCGCGGGGAACGAGCCCGTGAGATCGACCAATGCCGCGATGATCAGGTTGCCGAGCGCGTGCCCGGCCAGCCCCTCGCCTTCCGGGAACCGGTACTGGAACAGCGGGCCGAGCAGTCCCGAATAGTCGTCGGAGAGTGCCACCAGGCAGTTGCGGATGTCACCCGGCGGAAGCATCCCGAGTTCTTCGCGAAGCTTGCCGGTCGAGCCGCCATCGTCGGCCATGGTGACGACTGCGCTCGTCTCGAACCCGAGATCGACAAGGCAGCCGAGGACCGAGGGCAGGCCGGTTCCGCCGCCGATCGCGACGGCGCGACGACCGGAGCCGACGCTCATCGATGCTCCCTGTCGCGCCCGATGTCACGATGGCTCACTGCCACGCGGTAGCCGCAATCTCGCAGGAACGCCGCAGTGGTCTCGGCGAGTGCGACGCTGCGGTGCATGCCGCCCGTGCAGCCCAGGGCGATGGCGAGATGGTGCTTGCCCTCCATGATGTATCCGGGAACCACCGTCTCGAGCAACGGGAGCCAGCGCGACAAGAACGCTTCGGTCTCGGCGTTCCCGAGAACGAACTCGCGAACCGGCTCGTCGAGCCCGGTGAATGGTCGCAGCTCGGGGTCGTAGTACGGGTTCGGCAGAAAGCGCACGTCCATCACGATGTCAGCGTCGGCCGGCAGGTTGTACTTGAAGCCGAAGGACGACACCGTGATCGCGAGCGTACGAGCGAGCGACTCGTTGAAGTAGCGGTCACGGATCTGGTCGCGAAGCTCGCGCGGGACGAGCTCCGTGGTGTCGATGGTGACGTCGGCTCGCGCACGAATCTCACCCAGTGCAGCCCGCTCGAGCCGGATGCCGTCGAGCAGCGCCTCGCCTTCCTCGCACAACGGATGGCGCCGGCGGGTCTCCTTGAAGCGCCGGAGCAGGGTCTCATCGTCCGCCTCGAGGAACAGCACGTGGTAGTCGATGTTGCGATCGTCCAGGGACTTGAGCTCGCCGGCCAGCTCGGCGAAGAAGCCGTGCGCACGGACGTCGCAGACGACCGCAAGGCGCCTGATGCGGCTTCCGGGCAGCTCGGCCAGCTCGACGAGCTGCGGAATGAAACTCGGAGGCAGGTTGTCGATGCAGAAGAAGCCGAGGTCCTCGAACGTGTGAATGGCCTCGGAACGGCCGGCCCCTGACATTCCCGTGATGACCACGATCTCGGGGGCCGGACCGCCGTCGTCGCGAACCGGGCCGCCATCGTCGGGCGCGCAGTCAAGCGGCAGCTGGTCGGTCATGAGCGCCTCCCCTCCGGCAGTCTCGGCAGCGACGCGTTCCAGTATACCTGCCGAGGAGGCTCGAACGAGTGCGTGATGACGGCGCTCTTGAGGCGGCTCGAGCGAACACTCACGGCGATCAGCTTCGCAGGACAGCCACGATCTCCTCGGCGAGGTCGCGAGGGATGCCGGGGACGGCGGCGATCTCGTCCGCGCTGGCCTCGCGCAGCTTCTTGACGCTTCCGAACGACTTGAGCAGCGACCTTCTTGCGCTTGGGGCCGAGCCCGGTGATGTCGTCGAGAACGCTTGCGGTCATCGCCTTGCCGCGCAGGTTGCGGTGGTACTCGATCGCGAAGCGGTGCGCCTCGTCGCGGACCCGCTTGACGAGGTAGAGCGAGGCCGAGCCGGTCGGCAGGACCACGGGCTGCTCGGCCCAGGGCACGAACAGCTCCTCCTCGCGCTTGGCCAGACCCGCGACAGCGATGTCGCTCAGCCCCAGTTCGCCGAGAACCTCGCGGGCGGCCGTGAGCTGCGGCTTCCCGCCGTCGACGATGACGAGGTCGGGGCGTCTGCCGAAGCGGCCGTCGGCCATGCGCTCGGGCGCGAAGCGGCGGCGCAGCACCTCTCCCATCATCGCGAAGTCGTTCGCCTCGCCCGTGTCGAGACGCACCTTGAAGCGCCGGTAGCTCTTCGAGTCGATGCGACCGTTGGTGAACACGACCATCGAGCCGACCGAGTAGGTGCCGTGAAGCGTCGAGATGTCGAAGCACTCGATGCGCAGCGGCGGCGCGGGAAGCGCGAGTGCGCTCTCGAGCTGGAGCAGCGCGCTGTTGAGCCGGTCCTCGTCGTAGCGGGTGCGCACCTTGAAGCGCATGAGGGTGTGGCGGGCGTTGTCCTCGGCGAGATTGAGGAGATCGCGACGCTCGGCACGCTGCGGGACGGTGAGGTGGACGCGCGCGGCGCGCTCGGGGCGCATGGACGAGAGCCACTGCCTCGACGGTGTCGGCATCCTCGGGCAACTCGGGCAAGACGATCTCGCGCGGGATCTGCGGGCCGTCGGCGTAGTAGCGCAGCAGGAAGCCGTCGACGAGCTCCGTGAGCGGCACGTCGAAGCCCTTGTCGAGCACGAACTCGTTGCCGTAGAGCACGCGCCCTTCTCGGACGACGAACACGTGGACGCCGGCGACGGTCTCCTCGCGGAAGAAGCCGACGACGTCGAACTCGAGCGGACGCGAGCTCACGACCTTCTGCCGGCCGCGGATCGCATGCACGGCCTCGAGGCGGTTGCGGTAGCGTGCGGCGGTCTCGTAGTCGAGGTCGGCGGAGGCCTCGCGCATGCGGCGCTCGAGCTCGCCCTCGAGGTCGTCGTGCTTGCCCGAGAGGAACTGCGCGATGCGCGCGACGTTCTCGGCGTACTCCTCGCGGGTGACCGCGCCGGCGCACGGGCCGGGACCGAGACCGACGTGGAAGTCGAAGCACGGCCGGGCCGTCGGCGCGCCGTCGTGGGCGGTGACCCGCTTCCACTCCGGGCAGGTCGCGCGGCAGATCGGCACGATGCGGCGCACGGTGTCGATGGTCTCGCGCGCCGCGCGGGAGTCGGTGTAGGGGCCGAAGTAGCGCGTGCCCGGCTTGTGCTTCTCGCGCGTGAACTTGATCGCCGGGAACGGGTCATCGAGTGTCAGCGCGATGAACGGGTAGCTCTTGTCGTCTCGGTAGTCGACGTTGTAGGGCGGCTTGAACTGCCGGATGAGGTTCTTCTCGAGCACGAGCGACTCGACCTCGGTGCTGGTGACGACGTAGTCGAAGCTCGTGACCTGCTCCATCATGAGCGGGATCTTCTCGCGCTCGTCCTGGCCGCTCGTGTACTGGCGCATCCGCTTGCGCAGCGACTTCGCCTTGCCCACGTAGAGCACGTCGCCCGTCGGCGTTCTTCCACAGGTAGACGCCGGGCGCGTCGGGAGCGCTCGCGACCTGCTCGGCGATCGTGGGGTAGTCGGCGGCCATCGCTGGTTAGCCCGACGCCTTCTTCGCTCGCGGGCGCTTCTTGGCCGCATCCGGCCTGTGTCCGCTGATCCCGTGACCCTCACCCAGCTCCGGAGCCGCACTCGCGCCTCGCCCAGCCAGCACCGGCGCCAGGAAGCGCCCGGTGTGGCTGCGGTCGCACGCTGCGACCTCCTCGGGGGTGCCGGCGATGACGATCTCGCCTCCGCGGTCGCCGCCCTCGGGTCCGAGGTCGATGATGCGGTCGGCGGACTTGATGATGTCGAGGTTGTGCTCGATGACGAGCACGGTGTTGCCGCCGTCGACGAGGCGCTGCAGCACGATGAGCAGCTGCCGCACGTCGTCGAAGTGCAGGCCCGTCGTGGGCTCGTCGAGGATGTAGAACGTGCGCCCGGTGCTGCGCCGCTGCAGTTCGCTCGCGAGCTTGACGCGCTGCGCCTCGCCGCCCGAAAGCGTCGTCGCCGGCTGGCCGAGATGGACGTAGCCGAGACCGACGTCGTAGAGCGTCTGGAGCTTGCGCCTGATCGGCGGGATGTTCTCGAAGAAGTGGAGGCCCTCTTCGACCGTCATGTCGAGGATGTCGCTCACGTTCTTGCCCTTGTAGGTGACCTGGAGCGTCTCGCGGTTGTAGCGCGCGCCCTTGCAGACCTCGCACGGGACGTAGACGTCGGGCAGGAAGTGCATCTCGATCTTGATCTGCCCGTCGCCCTTGCACGCCTCGCAGCGGCCACCGGCGACGTTGAAGCTGAAGCGTCCGGGCGCGTAGCCGCGCGCCTTGGCGTCCGGAGTCGAAGCGAAGAGCGAGCGTACGTCGTCCCACAGACCCGTGTAGGTGGCGGGGTTCGACCGTGGCGTACGCCCGATCGGCGACTGGTCGATGTCGATGACCTTGTCGATGTGCTCCAGCCCGTTGAGGCTCCGGTACTCGCCGGTACGGCGCCGCGCGCGCTGCAGCTTGTTCGCGAGCGCCGGTGCGAGCGTATCGGCGACGAGCGACGACTTGCCCGAGCCGCTCACGCCGGTGATGACCGTGAGCGCGCCGAGCTGGATGTCGACGTCGACGTTCTTGAGGTTGTGCTCGGAGACGCCGCGCAGCTGGATCGCGCCCTTGCCGGGGCGACGGCGCTCGGTCGGGCACCGGAATCTCTCGGCGTCCCGACAGGTACGCCGCAGTGAGCGAGTCCGGGCACGCGAGGATGTCGGCGGGCGTGCCCTGGCAGACGATCTCGCCGCCGTGCTCCCCCGCTCCCGGCCCCATGTCGACCACGAAGTCGGCGGCGCGGATCGTCTCCTCGTCGTGCTCGACGACGATGACGGTGTTGCCGAGGTCGCGCAGGCGCTCCATCGTCGCGATGAGCCGCGCGTTGTCGCGCTGGTGCAGGCCGATCGACGGCTCGTCGAGGATGTAGAGCACGCCCATCAGCCCGGCGCCGATCTGCGTGGCGAGCCGGATGCGCTGCGCCTCGCCGCCGGACAGCGACGCGGTGCCGCGCTCGAGCGTGAGGTAGTCGAGCCCCACGTCGACGAGGAAGCGCAGCCGCTCGAGGATCTCCTTCACGACGCGTCGCGCGATCGTCTCGTCCCGCTCGGAGAGCTCGAGGTCCTCGAAGAACGTGCATCGAGTCCTTCGCCGAGAGCTTCGTCACCTCGGCGATGTTGCGTGCCGCCGACGGTGACCGCGAGGATCTCGGGCTTCAGGCGCGCTCCCCCGCACGTCTTGCACGGGATGACCGCCATGTACTCCTCGAGCTTGTCCTTGACGTTCTCGGACTCGGACTCGCTCGCAGCGGCGCATGACGCTCGCGAGCGCGCCCTCGTAGCGCGAGTACCAGTGCGTCTCGCGCCCGTCGCGCGTGAGGTAGTCGATTCGGATCCGCGTGTCGCCGAGACCCTCGAGCAGCGCCTTCTGCGCCTTCTTCGGCAGGTCGCGCCAGGGTACGTCGACGCTGACGCCGAGGTGCTTGGCGGCGGCTGCCACGAGCTGCGGGTAGTAGTTCATCCCAGGCGTGAACGGCGCGATCGCGCCCTCGGCGAGCGAGCGCGACTCGTCGGGCACCACGAGACGCACGTCGGCCTCGAGGCGCGAGCCGAGACCCACGCAGTCCGGGCATGCGCCGTACGGGCCGTTGAACGAGAAGTCGCGCGGGGCGAGCTCGTCCATCGAGACGCCGTGCACCGGACACGCGAGCGCCTGCGAGAACGAGAGCTCCTCGCCGTCGACGACCGCGACCACGACGGTGCCGTCGGCGAGGCGCAGCGCCGTCTCGACGCTGTCGGCGAGACGCGAGCGGATGCCGTCCTTCATCACGAGACGGTCGACCACGACGTCGATGTCGTGCTTGTACTTCTTGTCGAGGACGATCTCCTCGGCGAGTTCGCGCACGTCACCGTCGACGCGCACCCGGGTGAAGCCCTCGCGCTTGAGGTCGTCGAAGAGCTTGCCGTACTCGCCCTTGCGGCCCTTGACGACCGGCGCGAGCACCTGGAACTTGGTCTTCTCGGGCAGCTCGAGGATGCGGTCGACGATCTGGTCGGGGGTCTGGCGCTTGATCTCGCGGCCGCAGATCGGGCAGTGCGGGATGCCGATGCGCGCGTAGAGCAGCCGCAGGTAGTCGTAGATCTCGGTGACGGTGCCGACCGTCGAGCGCGGGTTCTTCGACGTCGTCTTCTGGTCGATGGAGACGGCCGGCGACAGACCCTCGATGTGGTCGACGTCGGGCTTGTCCATCTGCCCGAGGAACTGCCGGGCATACGCCGAGAGGGACTCGACGTAGCGGCGCTGTCCCTCGGCGTAGATGGTGTCGAACGCCAGCGAGCTCTTGCCGGAGCCGGACAGGCCGGTGATCACGACGAGCTTGTCGCGCGGGATGTCGAGGCTGATGTTCTTGAGGTTGTGTTCGCGGGCGCCACGGATGGAGATGCGATCCAGGGACACGGAGTCACCTTTCCTGAACGTGCGGAGTACGGGAGCAAGGCAAACCACTAGTATACGCGCCCCGATGAGACGGCATGCGCGGTCTGGGGGTGTCCCCGACCTGAGCGACTCGCATGCCGAGAACGATCGGTGCCCACGCGATCGCCTGGGTTTCGCACCGATTTCAGCGCCGCGAACATGTTTCATCTCCGTGACACCCTGCCGAAATCCGCTCGAAACAAGGCGCCCGTACCGTGAGCCCAGCAACACGGAGGACGCCGCGCGGAAACCACCCGGCAATCGCGCGCTTCGATGACTAGGACAAGGAGGACGACGATGCCCGAGTTCAACACAGGCGACACGGCATGGCTGCTGATGTCCGCCGCCATGGTGCTCTTCATGACCCCAGGCCTCGCCGCATTCTACGCAGGTATGGTCCGTCGCAAGAACGTCCTGGACACCACGCTCCAGAACTTCTTCGCGATGGGACTGATCGGAGTGCTGTGGGCGGTCATCGGCTACTCCCTGGCCTTCACCGATGGGTCCGGCGCGCTCGCCCCGTTCATCGGCGGGCTCGAGATGGTCGGCCTCAACGGGATCGCCAACACCGCGCACTCGCTTGCGGCGACCGTCCCGCAGTCGGTGTTCGCGATGTTCCAGGGGATGTTCGCGATCATCACGGTGGGCCTGATCACCGGCGCCGTTGCGGAACGCATGAAGTTCTCCGCGTACCTCGTGTTCGCGACGCTGTGGTCGCTTCTGGTATACAGCCCTCTCGCCCACTGGGTCTGGCAGCCCACCGGCTGGCTGTTCAAGCTGGGTGCCCTCGACTTCGCCGGCGGTACCGTCGTCCACATCTCATCGGCGGCTGCCGCTGTCGCCTGCGCGATCATGCTCGGCAAGCGGCAGGGCTACGGCAAGGACAAGTTCCACCCCCACAACCTGCCGATGACGGTGCTCGGCGCCGGCATCCTGTGGTTCGGCTGGTTCGGCTTCAACGCCGGCTCCGCGCTGGGCGCCAACAGCCTGGCCGGTTCTGCGTTCCTCAACACGAACATCGCCGCTGCTGCCGCGGTCCTGACGTGGACCGCGGTCGAGTGGCGCCACGCCGGCAAGCCGACCGCACTCGGCGCGGCGTCCGGTGCTGTCGCCGGCCTCGTGTGCTATCACCCCGGCATGTGGATACGTTGAGCCGTGGGCCGCGCTCGTCATCGGCGGCATCGCCGGTGCGGCGTGCTACTTCGGCCTGTTCCTCAAGGGCAAGCTCAAGCTCGACGACGCCCTCGACGTTCTCGGCATTCACGGTGTCGGCGGGACGCTTGGTGCGATTCTGACCGGCGTGTTCGCCACGACGGCCGTCAACTCCGCCATCGAGGGCCACCAGGGCCTGCTGTACGGCAACCCCTCGCAGGTTCTCATCCAGCTCGTCGGCGTGGTCGCAGCGTGGGCGTTCTCGTTCGGTATCAGCATGGTGTTGCTGTTCGGCATCAAGGCGATCATGGGCCTGCGCGTCGACGAGGAAGCCGAGGTTCGCGGCCTCGACCTCGCCGAGCACGGTGAAGAAGGCTACATCTTCGAGTAGCGTACGATGACAGCAACCCATCCCCAGACTGGCCGGTCTGGGGAACGAACTGAACACATCGGAAATGAACAGGAGCCTGCTGTGAAGAAGATCGAAGCCATCATCAAGCCCCACAAGCTCGACGACGTGAAAGAGGCGCTCAACGCGCTGGGCGTCGCGGGAATGACCGTCACCGACGTGCGCGGGCTACGGACGCCAGAAGGGTCACACCGAGATCTACCGCGGCTCGGAGTACACGGTGGACTTCGTCCCGAAGGTCAAGATCGAGGTCGTCGTCGATGATTCCATCGCCGAGGCAGCCGAGACGGCGATCCTGGAAGCCGCACGCACCGAGAAGATCGGCGACGGCAAGATCTTCACCGTCGACGTCACCTCGGCGGTACGCATACGTACGGGCGAGCGCGGTCCGGACGCCCTCTAGCCCGTGGACACATACCTTGCCGAGCGCGAGGCGCTCCTCGCCTCCGCGACGCCGGGTATCGCAGCAGCACGTCAGCTCTCAGCTCTGACCGACGAAGCCGTCCGGGATCTCGCCCGGGCGGCTTCGTCGCGCCTCAGCGGCCGGTTCGCGCTCGTCGCGCTGGGAGGCTGGGGCGCGGGTGCCATGCTCCCTTCGAGCGACCTGGACATCCTGGTGCTGTCCGAAGCCTCGGCCGACAAGCTCAAGCCGTTCGTCGAGGCGGTGCTCTACCCGTTGTGGGACGCAGGCCTCTCCGTGGGCCATCAAGTCCGCTCGCCCAAGGAGCAACTCCGTGCGACGCGCGATGACCTCATCACCTGCATGGCGTCGCTGACCGCACGGACCGCTCGCGGGCGACGTCGAATGGGCGGCGCCGCTCCTTGGCGACCTGCGCGTCAGACGCTCGCAAGCGTTCGCGCACGCTGCTCGCCGAGCTCGCGTCCCGGCCACGGCCCGGCTCGCCCTACCTGCTCGAACCGGACCTGAAGGAGGGAGCCGGCGGACGTCGCGACTACGACGAGCTGACGTGGACCGCAGCCATCCTCACCGGCAGCGTCCAGCACGACCCTTCCGCGCTCGTGGGCCTCGGGCACCTGACCGCCGAGGAGGAATCGACGCTCGCCGCCAGCGCCGAGACGATCGCAGCCGCGCGCTGGTCGCTCGCGCTTGTCGGAGCGGGCAACCTGCTGTCGCTCGACTCGCTCGCCGAACTGCCGCCGGGCCTCGCCGAGCAGACCCAGGTCGCCCTCGCCGAGACCGCCTTGGTGCTGTCGCGGGTGCGTCGGCGCCTGACGGGCCGCGCTGCAGAGCCGAGCACGCCCCTCTCGGCCGACGAGCTCTTCTCGCTGCTCGACGCGCGGCGATGTCGCCCTTGGCGACACTCGAGGAGGCCGCCCAGGCCGGCAGACTCGACGCACTCGCGCCCGGATACCGCGCGCTCATGACCCTGCGCCGCCCCGGTCTGGGCCACGAGCTCACGGTCGGCGCGCACTCCCTGCGCGCGGCCGCGACGGTCATGGCCCCGCCGCCCGATCGGTCGCTCGAGCGGTCAGTCGCCGCCATCGCGAACCGCCGGGTACCCCAGGCGGCGGCGCTCGCTCACGACGTCGGCAAGTCAGTCGCCGGTCCGGACCACCCGGAGCACGGAGCGGCCCCCGCCGCCGAGATCGCCCACCGGCTCGGCCTCAGCGATGACGAGAGCCGCCGACGTGTCCGAACTCGTCCGCCTCCACCTCGCGCTCGCCGAGATGGCCACGCACGTCGACCTGGACGACGAGGACGCGATCCTCTCGGCGGCGGCACGCATCGGTCGGCGAAACCTGTTGGCCCCGCTGCACCTGCTGACCGCCGCGGACTCACGGGCGACCGGTCCGGCGACGTGGAGCCCGTGGACGGCGGCGCTCATCGGCGCGCTGGTGTCGCGGCTCGACGCCGCGCTTTCGGACGACGTCGACGGTGCCGGGCTGGCGACGCGCGGCGCGGCGGTACGCGGTGCGACGCTGTCCGCGCTGTCGGGCGGCGGCGGCGCTGAGCGAGCGTTCGTCGAGCGTGCGCCGCTGCGCTACCTCGCTGGCCGCCAGCCGGCAGAGGTTGCCCGGGACGCCCGCCTGGTGGCGGAGCTGACGCGCTCGGGCGGCGGCGGAGAGGCGCGCGTGGCGGTGTCGCCCGGACCCGCGGACGGCACGCACGCCCTGACCATCGTCACGCAGGACCGGCCCGAGCTGCTCGCCCGGATAGCGGGAGCGGTGGCACTCGCGGGTCTCGACATACTGGCGGTGGACGCCTACGGCACGCCGGGACACATCGCGCTCGACACGTTCGTCGTCACCTCGGCGACGCTCAAGCCCGTCACCACCGAGACCTTCACGAGCTTCGAGCGCCTTCTGCGCGCGGCGCTCAGGGACCGGCTGGAGCTCCGCACGCGCCTGGCCGAGCGGCGGCGCCACTATCCGCCGCGGGCGCAGGGCCCCATCAAGGTGCAGACCGTCTCGGCAGGGTTCGACACGGCGGTCCGCGTCTCCGCGCCGGACCGGCCCGGCCTGCTCCACGACCTCGCACAGGCCGTGTCCGCGACGGGTCTCAACATCCGGTGGGCGAAGGTGATGACCGTCGACGGCACGGCGATCGACACCTTCCACGTCGTCGATTCCGAGGGAGAACCCGTCGACGACGACGGCGTTCTCGGTCACCTCGTGATGCGCATGCGAGAGATTCGCTGACCCACGGCCACATCGCGCCTCGCAACGGGTACCATTGCTCTGCAACACTCCTCCGAGCCGCCACGGGAGACGCGCATGCCCATCTACACCCGCCGAGGAGACCACGGCGAAACGTCGCTTGCCGACGGGTCCCGCGTCCGCAAGGATTCCGCTCGCGTGGAGGCGTACGGCGCCGTCGACGAAGCCAACAGCGCGATCGGCCTGGCTCGCGCCGCAGTCACCGACCCCGCGCTCGGCGAGCTGCTCCGTTTCGCCCAGCAGCGGCTCTTCAACTGCTCGGCGGCCCTCGCCGCACCCGCCGTTCCGCCGGCCACCACCACCCCGCGCATCTCGCCCGAGGACGTTGCCGCGCTGGAATCGGCGGTCGACCGTTTCGAGTCCGTGACCGGCCCGCCCGCAGGGTTTGTCGTTGAGGGCGGTTCGGAAGCGGCCGCTCGCCTGCACGTCGCACGGGCGATCCTGCGCCGAGCCGAACGCCGCGTGGTGACCCTCGCACGCCGAGACCCCCGTCGACGAGCAGGTGCTCGCGTTCATCAACCGTCTGTCTGACGCGCTCTTCGCGGGCGCTCGCTACGCCAACGACCTCGACTCGGGCCCCGACGCTCCCGATCGAGCGCTGGGACCCGCGACCGCCCGGCGCCGTCCGGCTCCGCCGAGGGGAGGCGCCCGTCCGTGACGCAGCCGAGAAGTACCAGTCCCTGCTCGACAGGCTCGAGGGACTCGACAGCGTTCTCGTCGCCTACTCGGGCGGCGTTGACTCCACCTTGCTCGCCTTCGCGGCCCACGCGGTGCTGGGTGACCGCTGCACGGCGGTGCTCGCCACGTCTGACACCTACCCCGACCGTGAGGCCGTTGCTCGCACGCGAACTGGCCGGCTTGCTCGGATTCCGGCTCATCGAGGTCGAGACCTCCGAGCTGGCCGACCCGCGCTTCTCGGCGAACGCACCCGACCGCTGCTACCACTGCAAGACCGAGCTGTTCGGGCTGCTCCAGAAGGTCGCCGAAGTCCAGGGGCTCGCGCACGTCGCAGACGGCAGCAACGCCGACGACCTCTCCGACCACCGGCCCGGACGGCGCGCTGCAGGCGAGCACGACGTGGTCAGCCCGCTTGCCGACGTCGGACTCACGAAGCTCGAGATTCGCACTCTGGCCCGCGAGCTCACGCTGCCGAACTGGGACAAGCCGTCGATGGCATGCCTCGCATCGCGCTTCCCGTACGGCGAAGCGATCACCGATGCCGGCCTCGCCAGGGTCGCATCCGCGGAGAACGCGCTGACCGACCTGGGACTGCGGCAGTTCCGCGTACGCGCACACGGCACCGTCGCCCGCATCGAGGTGGCCGCAGATGAGGCCGAGCGCGCATGGTCGCATGCGAGCACCGATTGCCGAAGCGGTACGGGCGGCCGGATTCGCCTACGCCGCCTTCGACCTCGACGGCTACCGCTCGGGCTCCATGAACGAGGTTCTCGCCGAAAGCGAGCGTGAGTCCGCTACTCGCTAGACCGGCTTCAGCGTCCGGCACCAAGAATCGATTGAGGCCTCGCACGAGCTCATCCTCGGGCACCGGCGGGGAGAACAGGTAGCCCTGGATCACGTGGCAGCCGCGGCTCTTGAGGAATTCGAGCTGCTCTTCGTACTCCACCCCCTCGGCCACGATGTCGAGGTCGAGCTCGTGGCACAGGTCGATCACCATTCCGGCGATCGCCGCGCTCTGCGAGTTGACGTGGACGTCGCGCATGAAGTCCTGAGCGATCTTGAGCGTGGTGATCGGGAAGCGCTTCAGGTAGCTCATCGACGAGTAGCCCGTGCCGAAGTCGTCGATCGCGACGCGTACTCCGATGTCCCTGAGCTCGCCGAGCGCCTTGAGAACATGCTCGATGTTGTGCATCGCGACGCTCTCGGTGATCTCGAGCTCAAGCATAGAGGGATCGAGGTGCGCTGCCTCCAGAGCGGCCCTGACGTTGGCCGCAACATCCTGCTGAACGAACTCACGAGCCGAGAGGTTGACGCAGATGCGCCCGAAGTCATGGCCCGCCGCATGCCACTGCGCCGCTGTCGTACACGCGGTGCGCAGAATCCAGTGCCCGAGTTCGCCCATGTAGCCGGCCTGCTCGGCAAGCTCGATGAACGCACCAGGCGAGAGGGTTCCGTGGATGGGGTGGTGCCAGCGGATGAGCGCCTCTGACCCCGACGGTCCGTCCGGACCGCACGTCGATCTGCGGCTGGTAGTACAGCTCGAACTGTTGCTTGTCCACGGCGACGCGCAGGGCGGCCTCGAGTTCGAGGCGGTCGAACGCTGACTCAGACATCTCAGGACTGTACAGGCGGTACACGTTGCGGCCGAGTTCCTTGGCCCGGTACATCGCTGTATCGGCGTTTCGGAGCAGCTCGACATCCTCGAGACCGTCCAACGGATACACAGAGATGCCGACGCTCGCACTCACGTGGAGCTCGTAGCCGTCGACGACGAGAGAATCCGTGAGCGACTCCAGAATGCGCTCAGCGAGCGTGGCCGCTCCGTCCCGGTCCACGACGCGGGCGATGATGGTGAACTCGTCGCCGCTCTGGCGCGCAATGGTGTCTTCCTCACGCAAGAGCGCGCGCAGCCTGTTCGCAACAGCCCGAAGCACGCCGTCTCCCACCACGTGGCCGAGCGTGTCGTTGATGGTCTTGAAGTCGTCGAGGTCGACGAAGACAACTGACACCAACTCACTCCGGCGGCGGGCCTTCGCAAGCGCCGATGAGAGCCTGTCGTTGAATAGCGCCCTGTTCGGCAGATCGGTGAGGGTGTCGTAGAAGGCCATGCGCTCGATGGTCCGCTGGGCGTGGACGCGCTCGGTCACGTCGCGCACCACACATTGCACGGACTGCCCGGACGCGGAATCGAGCAGCGCGACTGACAGTTCGACGTCCACGAAGCCACCGTCGCGGCGACACAGGATGACCGGCATGGGGCCCTCGAGCTCACCGGTGGCAAGCGCGTTGTCGATATCGACGGAGTCGAACTCGGGCGAGGCCACGCGCCACAGTTCGCGCACCGGCTGACCGATTGCCTCGGCGGGATCCGCGAGCCCGAGAAGCTCGGCACCCGGAGGGTTGAGGTAGACGATGACGCCGTCGCGGTGGACGAGCACCATGTCCGGTGACCCGTCGACCAGCAGCCGGTAGCGCTCCTCGGAATCCACCAGCGCCAACGCGGTCCGCTCGCGCTCGGCGGCCTCTGCCTCGAGGGCCTCGTTCGTCTCGGCGAGCTGCTTCGTGCGCTCGAGGACACGCACCTCAAGGTCGGAGTTGACCAGGAGCAGCGCCTCTTCGGCGACCCTGAGCGAGGTTATGTCACGGTACACCTCGACGAGCGACTCGACCGAACCGTCGGTGCCGACCACGGGGTACACGGAGTGATCGAACCAGCGATCCGTACCGGTGGAGTCGTCCAGGACGACTCGCTCGCGGCGCCTGCCGTCCGAGAGGACCGAGCACGCGGGGCAGTCGTCGCAGAGCTCGTCACGCCCCCACAGCGCCTTGTAGCAGGCCTCGCCGACGACCGACTCGAACGGGATGCCGGCAAGCGCGACCGCGATCGGGTTGGCGAACTGCACCTCGAAGTCGCTGCTGAGAGATAGCTTCGCGTCGGGGCTGTTGGCGTAGAGCTGCTCGACGCGGCTTCGCTCGATGCGTAGCCGCTCGAGATCTCGGAACCAGCGTGAGTAGCCGATCTGGCGCGATCAGCGTCCCCAGCATGACCATCACGATCGTGGCGAGCCGCAGCACCATCTGATCGTGGCTCGGGCTGAAGAGTGAGTCCGCGAAGGGCTCTCCCACGATGATCGACTGCACCCAGGCCCAAAGGATCCACACGCCGAACGACAGCATCACTCCCGCGAAGGCGATCAATGCTGTCCGGTCACGCTCGCCTAGCCGCTGTCGAGCCCTATCTGCTGCTGCCACCCATTCCCCCACACTGCCGAATCCAACAGTCTTGATGATTGTCGGCATGTGACGGGCGACACTAGAGATGCAAAGGCACGAAATACTCGCGAGCGGGCCGGCGTAACCCGCGCTCCGGCCTAACCCGCGAGCTCGCGCGGCGCAGGCGGGGCGTTACCCTCGTCCACCGCCACGCAGCAGCCGCATGCCGTTCAGTATGACCAGAAGCGCCACGCCGGTATCGGCGAAGACCGCGAGCCACATGTTCGCGCGACCGAACACCGCTGCCACCAGCACGACGAGCTTCGCAACCACCGAGAACGTCACGTTCGCCCGAACGATGCCCACAGTGCGACGCCCGAGCTCGAGGAAGCGCGGCAGCGCCAACAGGTCGTCGCCGAGAAGCGCGACGTCGGCGGTCTCAAGCGCCGTGTCGGAGCCCGCAGCTCCCATGGCGATGCCGATGTCGGCCGCCGCCAGTGCGGGAGCGTCGTTGACGCCGTCCCCCACCATCGCAACCGTGCCGTAGCGCTCCTTCACGCGAAGAACCGCATCCACCTTGGCCTCCGGCAGCAGCCTCGCCATGTGCGCGCTGATGCCGACTGACGCAGCGACCGCCTGTGCGGTGCGCTCGTTGTCGCCCGTCAGCATGACTGCGTGGCGAACGCCTCCGGCGCGCAGCGCAGAGACCGCCTCGCGCGCCTCGCCACGAACGGGGTCGCGCACGCCGAGGAACCCGGTCGCCACACCATCCTCGACGAGCACGAGCACGGTGGACCCGCCGGACTCGGCATCGGCGATCGCCGCGAGCACTGCGCCGTCCAGACGTGCGATCTCCTCGGCGAAGCTGGGACTGACCAGTTCGCTGCGGCGGCCGTCGACCATCCCGGCGACACCTCGACCCGGCATCTCCTCGAGCTCGAGGACGGGTCGGAGCGCGACGTCGTCCATCCGGGCTCGCGGCGAGCACGGCTCCTGCGAGCGGATGATTCGACTGCGCCTCGAGCGACGCGGCCACTGCGAGTATCTCTGCTGCATCGGCGCCCGGAGCCGGAACGATCGACTCGACGACCGGTCGCCCCGCCGTCAACGTCCCGGTCTTGTCGAAGGCAACCGCCTGGAGACGCGCGGCCAGCTCGAGATACGCGCCACCCTTGACGAGCACGCCCTCACGGCCCGCGCGGGCGATCGCGCTGACGAAGGTGACCGGTGTCGAGATGACGAGCGCGCACGGGCAGGCGGCTACGAGCACGACGAGCCCGCGATAGAGCCAGACACTCCAGTCAGCGAAGATGGCCGGCACTGCGTCGCCGAGCATCAGCGCCAGTAGCGGCGGCCCGACTGCGACGAGGGCTGCGATGGCCACCGCCACCGGCGTGTAGACCCGGCTGAAGCGGTCCACGAGCAGCTGCGATGGGCGCCCGGGAAGCCTGCGCCTCCTCGACCAGGAACACGATGCGCGCCAGCGTCGAGTCCTCCGCCAGCGCCGTGACCCGGACCTCCAGCAACCCGTTGCCGTTGAGCGAACCCGCGTACACCGCGTCGCCCGGCTGCTTGGCCGCGGGGAGCGGCTCGCCGGTCACGGCCGACTCGTCGACCGCCGAGACGCCCGTGACGACCTCGCCGTCGAGCGGAATCCGCTCGCCCGGTCTGACGATCGCGATCTCGCCGATGTGCGCCTCGCTCGGCGGGACCTCGACGTCGCCACCTTGCCGCTTCAGCCGCACCACCTGCGGCGCGAGCTCCATCAGGCCGCGAATCGAGCTGCGGGTACGGGCCAGCGCGCGCGCCTCGAGCCACCCGCCGAACGCGAACAGGAAGACGACCGTCGCCGCCTCCTCGACCTGTCCGATCGCGGTTGCGCCCACGACGGCGATCGTCATGAGCACGTTCATGTCGAGGCTGCGCGCCCGGAATCGACGCCAGCGCACGGGGCCCGAGCAGGCTCTCGCCGAACGCCGACGGCCATCAGGAAGCAGACGAACGAAGCGACTCCCGCCGCACTTCCCCACGCGCCGCTGCGATTCCACCGCGCCGAGCACCCACCCGATGGCGATGAAGACGCCCGAACCCACGACCGCGACCTCGCTGCGATGCGAGCGCGCCCAGGCCAGGGCGCCGGCAGGTCCGCGACGCGGGTGCGCCGGCGCGGGCGCGCGCCCGCCTCTGACTCGCAGTCCAGCGCGGTCCCGCTGACCGCCTCGGCGCTGTGTCCGGCGCTCTCGACGGTCCGCACGACCAGTCGCGCTCGGATCGGCATCGGTATCGTGCTCGACCAGCAGCATCGCGCTCGCGAAGTTCAACTCCGCCGAGACGACCCCCGGCAGCATCTCGACCGAACGCGCCAGCGTGCGCGCGCAGTCCGGGCAGTCCAGCCCGCCGATACGCCACATCGCGTGCCGGTAGACGCCCTCGAGCTCGGCGCCGAACCGGCGCGTCTCGGCCTCCAGATCCGCGACGACGAGGATCGTCGATGCGTCGTAATCGACCCGCATCATGCCTCGTCGGGTCGCACTCCACCCGCAAGACGCCGTCGAGCTGCTCGACCTGTGCGCAGACTCTCGAACCGCGCACTCGGCGCAGCGCACGCCCTTCTCGGCGTGAGTCGGAAGCTCGAGGGTGGCGGTCTCGCGTTGCGGCGTCATCGCGCGCGCTCCTCGGCCGCGTGCTCGAAGCCCTGCGCGAGCAGGCTGCGGACGTGCTCATCGGCGAGCCGGTAGACGGCGCGGTTGCCGTCGCGTCGAAACGTCACGAGGCCCGAGCTCGCGCGAGCACGCCGCAGCTGATGGCTCACGCCCGACTGGCTGACCGCCGACAGCCGCGCGAGATCGCACACGCACAGCTCCTCGACGGCCAGCGCCTCAAGCAGCCGCAGCCGCGTAGGATCGCCCATCGCCGAGAACAGCGCGGCGGTCTTGGCCAGAAGCTCCGCGTCCGCGCACGCTGCAGCCTGCACGCGACGCACCGCCTGTCCGTCGATGGACAGCGCTGTGAGCAGGACGCGGAGTCGTCGGCGCGCAAGGTATCTGAACGATTCGCTCATATACGCAGCTTACACCGCATGCGCATCGAAAGCAAAGACGGCCCATCGGGGCCGCCTTCGAGTCGCGCGTATGAGCTGGAATCGAGCTACTAGCTCTCGGAATCCGAACTGGTCGAAGAGCGGGTCGTAGGCCTGCACGTTCCATTCCACGCCCAAGCGCGCGGAGCACGTTGTAGTACTCCTCTTCGGCGTACTCCTTGTTCAGAATGTGGAACCGGGCGCCGTTGAGGCCGACGCAGAACGCGCAGTCGCGGCAGTCGATGCACTGAACGCATTCGATGATGCTGTCGCAGTTGTGGCAGCCGATGCACGCTCGAGAGTTGTACGTGTAGTTGCAGTTGCGGCATGCCTCAACATTGAAGCACCCGTAGTTGTTCATGCCGTCGCGATCGTGCGTGTGCTCGACCTTGAGCTTCGACCACTCGCGCTGCAGTTCGCCTTGTCAATCATCTGCGACCTTCCCCACGGGCTGCGTTCGGACGACTCAAGCGTAGCATCATGTTCGGCGCCGCGCATGACAGGCTTTCGCGGTACCATCAGCTCAACCGAGCGAGGAGGTCACATGTCCGCGAACGGCAGGCTCTGGCTGATCGCAGTGAGTGCGGCAGTCGTTGGCGCTCTGATCGGCGCTGGCGCAGTCTGGGCGACGCAGCAGTCGGCGACAGCCGCCTTGAACGCCCGCCTGATCCGGGCCGACGCGGAGACGCAGGCGGCGTTGCAGAAGTCAGATGAGCTGGCCGCTGAACTCGAGGCACTCAAGGCGACCGCCGTGCTGCCCGAGCCGACAACCGCGCCCACGACCACCGCGCCGGTGACTGAAACGAAGAAGCCGGTCGAAGACGACGAAGCAGTTCACCTTCATCTCGGACATCGATCGAGTCCGGCTCCGCCCCCGTCGTAGTCGCCGACTACGCCCAGATGCTCACCGGTGCCGAGGCGGCCGCAGCGGCCAGTGCCGCGGGCGACGAGTCTCCCCCGCCCAACGACTACTACATCGTCAACGCGAACAAGGCTCTCAGGAAGCTCCAGGTGAAGCCCGGCATCAGCGTGAACGTCGACGACCAACGACGACGGAACGTCGGACCCGAACGGCCACACGGTCACGTTCGCCGACTGGGCCGCCGAACTTCGCCGCACCCACTGCCGAGAACGAGGGTATCCGAACGGCTCCGTACTGGATCTGCGGTCAAGGGCGGCACCGTCGTCAAGATCAAGCAGCAGTACCTGCCGTAGCGCGTGCCGCGCTGTGTCAGCGGCGCTTCCTGCGGCCGTAGTCCGAACCCTTGCGCGCGCCCTGCTTGAGCCGGTCGAGGACCTCGTCCGTTGACGTGGACTCGATCTCCGCTCGCAGCTTGACCGCCTGGTCGCGCAGCCGCGCGGCCGACTCGAAGTCGAGCGCCTCGGCTGCGTGCGCCATGTCCTCTTCGAGCGTCGTGATGAGGCGCAGGACCTCGTCGCGCGGCATCTTGGCGAGCTCCTTGCGCCGCCTCGGCCGCCGTCGTGAGCTGTGAGTCACCCTCGTGCATGTACTGGACGATGTCCGCGATCGCCTTGCGGATCGTCTGCGGCTCGATGCCGTGCTCGGTGTTGTACGCGACCTGCTTCTCTCGGCGGCGGTTGGTCTCGCTCGATGGCGAACGCCATCGAATCGGTGACCCGATCCGCGTACATGATCACCGAGCCGGAGACGTTGCGCGCCGCCCGGCCGATCGTCTGAATCAGGGACCGGCCGTTTCGCAGGAACCCCTCCTTGTCGGCGTCGAGAATCGCGACGAGCGACACCTCCGGCAGGTCGAGCCCCTCGCGAAGCAGGTTGATGCCGACCAGCACGTCGAACTGCCCGGCCCGCAGGTCGCGCAGGATCTCGACACGCTCCAGTGTCGCGATGTCCGAATGCAGGTAGCGCACCCGTATGCCCTGCTCGAACAGGTAGTCCGTGAGGTCCTCCGACATCTTCTTCGTGAGCGTGGTGACGAGCGTGCGCTCGTCAGAGGCCGTGCGCGCCTTGATCTCGCCGATGAGGTCGTCGACCTGGCCCTTGACCGGCCGCACGACGATCTGCGGATCCACCAGTCCGGTCGGCCGGATGATCTGCTCGACGACCTGCTGCGACACACGCAGCTCGTAGTCGCCCGGCGTGGCCGAGACGTAGATGAACTGGGGGACCCGCTCCTCGAACTCGTCGAACCTCAACGGTCGGTTGTCCAGCGCGCTGGGCAGACGGAAGCCGTGCTCGACGAGTGTGATCTTGCGGCTGCGGTCGCCCTCGTGCATGCCGCGTATCTGCGGCACGGTGACGTGCGACTCGTCGATCATCATCAGGAAGTCTTTGCCGAAGTAGTCGATGAGCGTGTTCGCGGGCTCACCCGGGCTGCGCCCGTCGAGATGACGGGAGTAGTTCTCGATGCCGCTGGTGAATCCCATCGTCTCGAGCATCTCGAGATCGTAGTTCACCCGCATCTCGAGGCGCTGAGCCTCGAGAAGCTTGCCGTCCGCCTTGAGCTCCGCGAGCCGCACCCTGAGCTCCTCTTGGATCGTGCCGAGGGCCTTCTCGAGCTTCCGGCGCTCCGTGACGTAGTGCGTGGCCGGCCACACCGGCAGCTCATCGAACGTCGGTGAGGACCTCGCCGGTCAGCTGGTCCACTTCGGCGACCGACTCGATCTCGTCGCCGAAGAACTCCACACGCACGGGATGGTCCGCGTAGGGCGGGAACACGTCGAGCACGTCACCCCGCACGCGGAAGGTGCCGCGCGACAGCTCGTAGTCGTTGCGGTCGTACTGGATGTCGATCAGGTCGCGGATGAGATCGTCGCGGTCGTACGCCTTCCCCGCGCCGAGAAAGACCGCCATCCCCGCGTAGTCCTCGGGCGAGCCGATGCCGTAGATGCAGCTGACGCTGGCGACGACCACGACGTCCTTGCGCGAGAGCAGCGCCGCGGTGGCCGCATGCCTGAGCTTCTCGACCTCCTCGTTGATGCTGGCGTCCTTCTCGATGAAGGTGTCCGTCGAGGGCACGTAGGCCTCCGGCTGGTAGTAGTCGTAGTAGCTCACGAAGTACACCACGGCGTTGTCCGGCAGGAAGTCCTTCAGCTCAGACGCGAGCTGTGCCGCGAGCGTCTTGTTGGGAGCCATGACCAGGGTAGGTTTCTGCACTGCTTCGATGACCTTGGCCATCGTGAACGTCTTGCCCGAGCCGGTGACGCCGAGCAGCGTCTGATAGCGCAGCCCGTCCGCGACCCCCGCCGTGAGCTGTGCGATTGCCTGCGGCTGATCGCCGGCCGGTTCGAAGGGCGACACCACTCGGAACTTCTGCTGATTCACGTGTTGCCTCTCATCCGTCTACTGCTGCGAAGACGCCAGGGTAGAGGGCTCTCGTAGCGCTCCTTGCCCCTGCTCACCCTGAGCACGTAGTGCTTCGTTTCCGGAAACTCGATCGCCGTCCGGATATTGCCACCCTTGCGCTTCCAATCATCGGCGTGCCGCAGGCCGGCATTGTAGGCCGCAAGGACGGTCTCGATCTCGTGGTAGCGGTCTACGAGGTAGCGCACGTAGGCGGTTCCGTACTCTATGTTGACCGCAGGGTCTGACAGGTTCGAAGTGGGAAACTTCGAGCCGTCCACCTTGCCCCATCGCGCCAAGTCCTCTGCCGTCGATGGCAGAAGCTGCATCAACCCCACTGCCCCTGCGGACGACTTCTGCTTCGGTTTCCAGCTCGACTCGGCGTTGATGATCGCCGCGACGAGATACGGGCTCACGCGGTGCCGGGCAGCGGATTCGGCGATCTGCGCTCGGTAGTGCAGCGGGTAGTAAGTTCCTCTGCCAGAATGACGGCCCACGCAGATAGAGCCAGGTGGCGAGAGCGAGCGACACCACGACGCCGACGAGCAGCCACCGGAGGGTGCTACGCATCAGCTCGACCACGCCCGAGTGCGACGTACTCCTCCCAGAACGAATCGAGTTCGCCGAGGAACCGCTCGAGGGAACCATCGTTGATGATCGCCAGCATCCGAGAGCTCGACGCGCTCGGCGTCGGTGGCCTGCGCGCGCAAGCGGCGTAGCGCGTCCGCCCTATCCATGCCCCGGGCAACGGCACGATCGAGCGCGCACTGCCTCGGGGGCGACAAGTGCGAGCACCACGTCTCCCAGCTGGCCGAAGCACGGGGGCCTCAACGAGTAGCGGCACCTCGAGAACGACGGCGAATGGCGGCTCCGGCAGCAGGCGCAACTGCGCGATGGCGACGCCGGCATCACGGGCGATCGCCGGGTGGACGAGACTGTTGAGCCGCCGCGCCGCCTCCGGCGTCGCGAATGCCGCCCGTGCAAGAGCTGCTCGATCGAGCCGTCCGTCCGCCAGCAGGATATCGTCGTCGGCGAACGCCTCGGCCACGCGCTCCAGCAGCGCGGATCCCGGGGCGAGCAGCTTGATGCCCACCTCGTCCAAGTCCACGACTGATGCGCCCTTGGCGCGGAAGTGCTCCGCCGCCGTGGACTTCCCGGATCCGAGCCCGCCTGTCATCACGATTACACGCATGTGATAGACGTACCACAGCCGAACGCGCAAAGCCCACCCCCAGAGCGTGAACTTCCGAGAAAACACGGAGACCGGACGGCGCGAGCCATCCGGTCTCCGACTGTGACGTAAGCGAGTGGTGCTACTCGGCGTCCTTTGGCCTCAGGCTCGGCGGCCTCGTCGGCCTCCTCGGCTCCTTCGGCGTCGGGCTCCTCGTCCACGATAACTTCGGTCGCGACTACGACTGCATCGGCCTCGCCGTCGCCGTCGGTGTCGACCAGGACCGCAACCTCGACGATATCGGCTTCGCCGTCGCCGTCGAGATCCGTGGCGGTGATGACCGTGTCCACTTCGCCGTCACCGTCGGTGTCGACCGCGGTGGCGACCTCGACGATATCGGCTTCGCCGTCGCCGTCGAGATCCGTGGCGGTGATGACCGTGTCGGCCTCGCCGTCACCGTCGGTGTCGACCGCGGTGACGATCTCAGCCATGTCGACTTCGCCGTCGCCGTCAAGATCGACAGCGGTCACTACGGTGTCGGCTTCGCCGTCACCGTCGGTGTCCACTGCGGTGACGACCTCGGCCATGTCGGGCTCGCCGTCGCCATCGACGTCGACCACAGTGACGATCGTGTCGGCTTCGCCGTCGCCGTCGGTGTCGACGCGCTACGACAACGCCGTCGACGTCTCAGCGTCCTCGTCCTCGGCGCCCTCAGGGGCACCGGCGATCTCGATCTCGATGCCGAGGGTCTCGGCAGCGGCGCGCATCGAAAGCGAGATGCGGCGACGCTCGAGGTCGACGTCCATGACCTTCACGTGGACCTGTCTGGCCGACGCTCGTGACCTGGTCCGGCGTCTCGACGTGGCCCTTGGCCATCTCGGAGATGTGGACGAGACCCTCGACGCCGTCGCCGAGCTCGACGAACGCGCCGAACGGAACGAGCTTCGTGACCTTGCCCTCGATGATCGAGCCGACCGGGAAGTTCTTGACGAGCATCTTCCACGGGTCCTCGGTGGTCTGCTTGAGGCCCAGCGAGATGCGCTCGCGGTCGAGGTCGACGTCGAGCACCTGCACGTTGACCGGATCGCCGACCTTGACGACCTCGGACGGGTGGTTGACGTGGCTCCAGGAGAGCTCGGAGATGTGCACGAGGCCGTCGATGCCGCCGAGGTCGACGAACGCACCGAAGTCGACGATGGAGGAGACGTTACCCGGCAGGATCATGCCCTTCTGCAGCTTGCCGAGGATCTCGGCACGCTCGGTCTTGCGGCCCTCTTCGAGGACGACGCGACGCGAAAGGACGACGTTGTTGCGGTTGCGGTCCATCTCGATGACGCGGGCCTCGAGGCGCGTGCCGGTGTAGGCGGCGAGGTCCTTGACGCGACGGAGGTCGACGAGGGAGGCCGGCAGGAAGCCGCGCAGGCCGATGTCGAGGATGAGTCCACCCTTGACGACCTCGATGACTTCGCCTTCGACGTTCTCGCCGGAGTTGAACTTCTCTTCGATCTTGGTCCAGGCGCGCTCGTACTCGGCACGCTTCTTGGAAAGGATCAGACGGCCGTCCTTGTCCTCCTTCTGGAGAACCAGGGCCTCGATCTCGTCGCCGGTGGAAACGATGTCGGCGGGATTGGCGTCTTTGCGGATGGAGAGTTCGCGGGCCGGGATGACACCCTCGGACTTGTAGCCGATGTCCAGGAGCACTTCGTCGCGCTCGACTTTGACAACGACACCGCTGACGAGGTCGCCCTCATCAAAATCGGTCATCGTACCGTCGATGAGAGCATGCATCTCTTCGTCGGTGTACTCACGCTGCTCGATGATCGTGCCTTGCGTCTGCTGGACTTCCAGCTCTTCTTGCTCACTCACTTCGTGGACCCCATTTCGTTCGTCGGGGCCCCGTTGCCATGCTCGTCGCCTACAGTTACGTCAGTCTCGGGTACAGGACATCTCGTCGCCGATAGGAACTGGTACATGCCTCCGGGGGCCAATATTGTCTTGACTCCCAGGGTACGGCGAAGCCGGGGCCTCTGGTGAGCCATCGCGTAGTGTATACCACGCCGCCGGGTGGCGCCACCGCTTCTGTGCTTGCGTGCCGCGTCATCTCATGTTATGTACATTATGTACATTCTTTGAGGGAGGTATCGAATGTCCCACGTGAGCGTCGCCGAAGCGCGCCGTACGCTACCCGAGATTCTGAACCGCGCGGCATACGCGCACGAGCGCACGGTCATCCAGCCGGCACGACGAGGATATCGCCGCAGTCATCTCCATGGACGAGCTTCGCTTGCTCGACGCCCTCCTTGAGCGCTACGAGGACGAGACCGACGTGGCCGAAGCCCGCGCTGCCATGCTTGAGGCCCGAGAAGACCGCGTCGCCTGGGGCGAGATCAAGAACGAGTTCGGGCTCTAGCCGATGCCCGCATATCGAATCGAGTTCGCGCCGTCAGCCTATCGGGCGTTCGGCAAGCTCGACCCTCAGGTGCGCAAGCGGCTCGAGCCACACATCTCCGCCCTCGCCGATGAACCCCGACCATCCGGGTCCAAGAGGCTCGTCGACGACCGAGGAGCTTCGACGCATTCGTGTCGGCGCGTACCGAATCATCTACTGTATCGAAGATGACGTGCTGCTCGTGTTGGTGCTCAAGCTCGGGCACCGCCGAGACGTATACCGCGACGTGTGACGGGTTCGCCCGAACGGTACCAGACAGCTACTTGGCGACAGCCCAGTTCGGCCCGCTCGCGATCGACACGTCGAGCGGCACCGCCAGCTGCGCCACGCCCGACATCGCCTCGGCCGCCATCGCGCTCAACCGCTCGACCTCATCGGCGGGTGACTCGAAGACGAGTTCGTCGTGGACCTGGAGCACCATGCGCGCCCGGAAACCCTCGGCTCGCAGGCGTCGGTCGACCTCGATCATCGCGAGCTTCATCACGTCGGCGGCGGTCCCCTGCATCGGGTGGTTCATCGCCGTGCGCTCGCCGAATGCCCGCAGGTTGTAGTTGCTGCTGGCGAGCTCGGGGATGCGGCGCTTGCGGCCGAAGAGCGTCATCGCGAAGCCGTCGCGATGGGCCTCGGCGACCGTCTCGTCGAGGTAGGCGCGCACGCGCGGGTACGCTGCGTAGTAGCGGTCGATCATCGTCTGCGCCTCGACGTGCGGCGATCTTGAGCGTATCCGCCAGGCCGTGCGCCGACTGCCCGTAGACGATGCCGAAGTTGACCGCCTTCGCCCGTGCGCGCATGCCCGGCTCGACCTGCGTCGGGCTCGACGCCGAACACGCGCGCCGCCGTGGCCTGGTGGAAGTCCATGCCGCTGGTGAACGCCTCGATGAGCCCCTCGTCGCCGGAGAGATGCGCGAGAATGCGCAGCTCGATCTGGCTGTAGTCGGCCGAGACCATCACGTCGCCCGGCTCGGCAGGCACGAACGCCGCCCGTATCCGGCGGCCGTACTCGGTCCGCACCGGGATGTTCTGCAGGTTCGGGTTGCTGCTCGACAGGCGGCCCGTCGCCGCGACCGTCTGGTTGAACGACGTGTGGAGCCGCCCGTCATCGCCGAGCATGCGCGGCAGCGCGTCGAGGTAGGTGCTCTTGAGCTTCGTGAGCTCGCGGTACTCGACGATCTTCTCGGCGATGGGGTGAATGGGGGCGAGGTTCGCGAGCACCGAGGCGTCGGTGGAGTAGCCGGTCTTGGTCTTCTTGCTCGGGCGGCAGGCCCATCGTCTCGAAGAGCACCTCGGAGAGTTGCTTGGGCGAGTCGATGAGGAACTCGCACCCGGCGAGGGTGTGGATCTCGGTCACGCAGCGCATCGATGCTGCTCACGGCATCTGCCGAGAGGCCCGAGAGCACGCTCGTGTCGAGCCCGACGCCCACGCGCTCCATGCGCACGAGCACCGGGATCGAGCGGCATCTCGATCGTGCGAAACACGTCCAGCGAGCCGTCCGCTTCGAGACGGCGCTCGAGTTCGGGCGCGAGGTCGGCTGCAGCTTGCGCGAGTATGGCCGCGAGCGCCGTCGTCGTCATCGGCATCGGGCAGTGGCTCGCCGAGATAGTCGGCATGCAACGCGCGAGAGTTCGTAGGAAGAGCGGTTCGACTCGAGCAGGTAGGCCGCGACCGCGACGTCGAAGATGCGCGCGGTGTCCACGGCGTCGAACGCCGGGTCACACGGGCGCGCCTCGTCCGGCGGACAGACCTCCTGCAGCAGGGCCTTGGCATCGCCCGCGGCAAGGCGGCCGTGCGCAGCAACAGCTCCGGGAGCACGCTATCCGCGCCCTCCGGGTCGCTCATCGCGATCTCGTCGCGACCCGCGACGGCGAGGTCGCGGTGGTCGCCGAAGAGCGACGCGCCAGCCCCGTCATCGATTGCCACGCCGAGCCACGCGTCTGCCGGCGCGATACCCACTCGCGCAACCCGTGCCGCGCCCGTCCGCCCCCAGGACGCACGGCCGGATTCCGCAGCTCGTGGCGGTATCCGGTGCAGTCGCAGCGGCCACCTCGCTGGCGCGCCGGCCGTGGCACCCGACCGCCCGTCGACTGGCGCAGCGACGCCGCTGCGCGCCGCCGCCCGCGCCGCGCAGGCCAGCGCGCGATCGAGCAGTGACGTGAACCGCAGCTCGCCGAACGCCGCCGCGAGCGCATGCGGGTCGAACGCCCCGAACTCCACCGCTGTCAGGTCGATGTCGACCGGCACGTCGCAGTCGATCGTCGCAACGGTCCGGCTCGCCAGCGCGGCGTCGCGGTTCTCTCGGAGGTTCTCGCCGACCTTGCCCTTGATCTCCTCGGCGTGCGCGAGGACCTCGTCGAGCGAGCCATACTCCTGCAGCAGCTTCGCGGCCGTCTTCTCCCCGACGCCGGGCACGCCCGGGATGTTGTCGCTCGTGTCGCCCTTCAGGCCGAGGTAGTCCGGCACCTGTGCCGGAGTCACGCCGTAGCGCTCGAGCACCTCGGCGGGGCCGTAGATGACGATGTCGGTGATGCCCTTCTTGGTGGTCACGACGCTGACGTCATCGGTCACGAGCTGGAACGCGTCGCGGTCGCCGGTCACGAGCAGCATGCGGATGCCAGCCTCGCTCCCCCGCCTCGCGAGCGTGCCGAGGATGTCGTCGCCCTCCCAGCCCTCAAGCTCGACGATAGGGACGTCGAGCGCGCCGAGGAGCTCCTTGACCATCGGGAACTGGGCCTTGAGCTGCGGATCGGTGGGCGGCCGGTGCACCTTGTACTGCGCGAGCGCCTCGACGCGGAACGCCGGTTTGCCGAGGTCGAACGCGACGACGATGCCGTCGGGGCGCAGGTCGGCGATCATCTTGAGCAGCATCGAGATGAAGCCGAAGGCGGCGTTCGTCGGCCGACCATCCGGCGCGGTCATCGTGGGCGGCAACGCGTGGAACGCACGATGGATGAGGCTGTTGCCGTCGATCACGGCAATCGTGCGCTCGGAGGCATCGAGGCCTAGCCGTTCCAGAGGTAGCCGACGTTGCGCACGGTCTCGAGGCGCCGCGAGAGCTCCGCGCCGATCTTCGAGCGGACGCGACGCACGTGCACGTCGACCGTGCGCGACCCGCCGTAGTAGTCGCTGCCCCACACGCGGCGCAGCAGGACCTCTCGGGAGTAGGTGCGACCGGGGTGCGTCACCAGGAACGCGAACAGCGCGTACTCGAGGTACGTGAAGTCGATCGGCTCGCCGTGCAGGTACGCCTGGTAGGTGGCGAGGTTGAGCGTGAGGTCGTCGAGTCGCACGAGCTCCTGCTTGGTGACCTCCTCGCCCGGCCACAACAGGCTGCGCACGCGCACGGCAAGCTCGTCGGAGGCCGCGCCGCGCACGAGGAAGTCGCTTTGGACGCGCACCGGAAGCCTGAGCGTCGTGGAGCCCCTCGGGCTCGATCGAGCACGAGCAGCCGCAGGTCCACCCCGCCGGCGGCGGCGTGTTCGACGATCTGGCCGAGCGCATCGGGGCTGCGACCGCCGTCGAGGACGACCAGCCCGATGTCGCCATCGAGCAGCTGCTTCTGCATCTCGCCCGGCGCGCACTCCGTCGGGCTGCACGTCGAGCGAACTGACGGCGTGCGCCACCCACGCCCTGGTGTGCGAGTCGTCTGAGACTATGAGGACGCGTTTCATGTGCATGATGATACCGTTTCTGTCGGCGCACGCCCGAAACAGTCGGCGCCGGACGAGGTACCCCGTCCGGCGCCGTTGCCGTCGAAATCAGTGCGCCCCGCAGGGCGGTCGGACTAGATGACTCGACAGGTAGCGGTCAAGCTCCCACTCGGTGACCTGCATGCGGTACTCGTCCCACTCCTTGCGCTTGTTCGGCGACGTAGAACTCGTGGATGTGCTCGCCGAGCACTTCCTTCATCAGCTCGGAGTGCTCGAAGAGCTCGATGGCCTGGCCGAGGGTGCCCGGCAGGATGTTGATTCCGGCGGCCTCCAGCTCTTCGTCGCTCATGTGGAAGATGTTGTTCGTGGCCTCCGGCATGAGCGGCAGCTTCTCCTCGATACCCTTGAGGCCGGCGCCGAGCATGCGGCGAAGGCGAGGTACGGGTTGGCCGAGGGGTCGGGCGAACGCAGCTCGAGGCGAGTCGCGTTCTCCTTGCCGGGCTTGTACATCGGCACGCGGACCAGAGCGGAGCGGTTGCGGCGAGCCCACGCGATGTAGACGGGAGCCTCGTAGCCCGGAACCAGGCGCTTGTAGGAGTTCACGAGCGGGTTGGTGACGGCGGTGAACTCGGGGGCGTACTTCAGCAGGCCGGCGATGTAGTGCTTTGCCGTCTGGGAGAGGTTGAAGCCCTCGGGATCGTTGGCGTCGAAGAACGCGTTGCCGTCCTTGTTGAACAGCGACTGGTGCACGTGCATGCCCGAGCCGTTCTGACCGAAGATCGGCTTCGGCATGAAGGTGGCGTACACGCCGTTCTGCAGCGCGATCTCCTTGACGACGAGGCGGTAGGTCATGACGTTGTCGGCCATGGTCGCGCGCGTCGGCGTAGCGAAGGTCGATCTCGTGCTGCGACGGGGCGACCTCGTGGTGCGAGTACTCGACCGGGATGCCCATCTTCTCGAGCGTGAGCACGGTCTCGCGGCGAAGGTCCGACGCGATGTCGAGCGGCGTGAGGTCGAAGTAGCCACCGTTGTCGAGGACCTCGGTGTCCTGGTCATCGGCGAAGTAGAAGAACTCGAGCTCCGGACCGACGTACATGGTGAAGCCCATGCTCGGCGGCCTTGTCGGTGACGCGCTTCAGAGCGTTGCGGGGGTCGCCCTCGAACGGATTGCCGTCCGGCTTGACTGGATGTCGCAGAACATGCGGCCGACGCCCTGCTCGGAGGGGCGCCACGGCAGCAGCTGGAACGTCTCCGGGCTGGGGATGGCGATCATGTCGGACTCTTCGAGGCGGGTGAAGCCGTCGATCGACGAGCCGTCGAAGCCCATGCCCTCCTCGAACGCGTTCTTCGAGCTCGGTGTCGGTGACTGCGAACGACTTGAGCATGCCGAGAACGTCGGTGAACCAGAAGCGAACGAAGTGGACGTCGCGCTCCTCAACGGTCTTGAGCACGTAGTCCTTGTCGAACGTGGGAGCCATGAGCTACCTCCTTCTAACGGTGAGACACGATTCAGACCTGGTCGGTCGTTGGTCTCCAATGCCTTGTACCCACGGTACGCGAGGCAATGTTTCGGAGGTGTTTCGATTTTGGGCGAGACCGCATGGCGCGGCGCCGCCAGCGGGTGACGACCGCCAGGCTGACCGCGCGCGTGCCGGCCTAGCCGAAGGCGAGCCGTGCCGCCCACAGCGTGCCGAGCCCGAACATGACGATGAACGCCACGTGCTTGGCGATCAGCGCCGGCCGCTTCGCTCTCAGCAGGTCCGGCGGCGGTCTCGCGCTCGCCAGTAGAGCAGGCGGATCCGCGCCGGTGACCGCGATTCCGACGAGCGACGATGACCAGCAGCCAGAACACGGCCACACTCGCCGATGAGAGCACTGCGGCAGCTTCGACGGGCACTCCCACCGAGCGGCGGTCCACGACCACGAGGACGAGGAGACGCAGGCGAACCATATGCCGGTGCACATGTCGTGGACGAAGTTGTTCATGACGCGCGGCAGTCGCGGTGCTGCCGCCCGTATGGAGAACCCGTCAGCCGGCATCGCTTGACCTCGCCCATGCCGGTCATGCCTTCCGGCATCTCCTCGCGAAGGAAGTCGAACCGGTCGCCGTAGTCCTTCATCATCTGCTCGAACGCGCTCAGCATGTAGCGACGCTTGAAGCCGTCATCGAGTGCGGCGACTTCCTTCATCTTCTGGCCGTAGAAGGTCATGTAGCACTTGGCGAGCGCGCGGTAGACGTCGTCGAGCGACATCTCGTAGGGCTCGATGATCGGCGTCATGAGGTTGTACTTCGAGTAGTCGAACACGCGGATGCGGTCCTTCATCTCCTCGTGGAGCGGCGTGAACGGCATGGGAGTGATCACCGGGAACACCGCGATGTCGGGGTTCAGCCGGACGGCCTCGGCCGCCGTCTTGGCGATCGTCTCCCACGTCTCGTTGGGGAAGCCGATCATGAACGACGCCTCGGTCATGATGTCGTGCTCGCGCAGCAGGTCGATCGCCCGCTTGTTCATGTCGACGTCGGTGCCCTTGTTCAGGCTCTGAGCATCTCGTCAGAGCTGCTCTCGGCGCCGAGGTACATGTGGATGATGCCGGCCTGCTTGTACTTGGGCAGCAGGTCCTCGTCGCGGATGATGTCCTCGACGCGTGTCTCCATGAGCAGGTGGACGTCGATGTCGGCCTCGATGAGCAGGTCGAGCTGGCGCTCCCAGCGATCGCGGTCGTTGGTCGGATACGGGTCGATGAGCGTGATGAACTCGACCTTGTACTCCTCGACCAGGAGCCGAATCTCGTCGACGACCTTCTTGGGGTCGCGCGCGCGCCAGTCGCCGCGCCAGAACGCCCGGTGCGAGCAGAACGAGCAGCCCATCATGCAGCCGCGCGTGGTCAGGATCGACGCCATCCGGCCCCAAGGCTCGATGTTGTAGTGGTAGAGGTCCCAGTCGAGCAGGTGCCACGCCGGCGACAGCGTGTCGAGATCGGCGATGTGGGCGCGCATCGGGCGTGGCGACGATCGCTGCCGCCCTCGCGGTACGCGATTCCCGCGACCTCGGCGGCGCGTCCCGCCGGAATCGGCCGAGAGTAGCTCCGCAGCGTCTCCTCGGATCTCGCCCCGGATGACGAAGTCGGTGGGCACCGTCCTCGGCGCCGAGAATCTCGTCGTACAGGAACGTCGGATGCGGTCCGCCGATGATCGTGACGATGTCTCGGGTCGACGTCCTTCGCGATCGCGAGGGTCTCGAGCGCCGCGGGGACGGTCGCGGTGCTGATCGCGCCTGACACCGGCAGGTAGTCGAGCGACACCACGTAGTCCGGGCCGGAAGCCTCGATCTCGGCGCGCACGTCGTCGAACGTGTAGCCGTTGTTCATCGCGTCGCAGAGCCGTGACGTCGTGTCCGGCCTCGAGCGCGACGCCGGCCAGGTAGGCGAGCTGGAGCGGCGGCCAGGTCCCGATGACCTGGACCCCCCAGCAGTGATAGGGCGGTGCGATGAACAGTACCTTCGACATCAACGCTCACTTCCAGAAGCCGGAACGAGACCAGTACGGGCCGTGGCAGCGGACCTACTTCGAGTACCCGGTCAGATAGGCGCCGTGAATCGAGTTGTAGGCAAGCGGGACGCCGATCAGCGTGAACAGCATAACGGGGAGCGCAATGACCGCGTACCACGCGGTCTTCTCGGCCGGCCAGCGCAGCGTGAGCCGGACGTGCAGGTAGCCCGCGTAGACGATCCAGGAGATGAGCGACCACGTCTCGATCGGATCCCAAGCCCAGTAGCGGCCCCACGCCTCGTTCGCCCAGATCGCGCCGGCGACGATCATGATCGACAGGAAGATGAAGCCGACGGCGACGAAGCGAAACGAGAGATCGTCGAGCACGTCCTGCGCCGGCATGCGGGAGAGCATGCTGCCGGGCTGCTCCCCCTCTTCGCCCGGATGAGGTAGACGAGCGAGATCGCGAAGGCCGCGATGAACGACATGTACGAGAGCTTGGCGAACGCAACGTGGATGTTGAGCCAGTAGCTTGCGAGCTTCGCAGTGATCTCGAGCGGCGACTTCGGGGCGAGCATCGCACCGCCGAGCAGTGAGCACCGCGACCGGCGCCAGGACCACGCCGAGTACCCGCATGTTCGGCCGGCGCCACGACACGATGCCGAGCGCCAAGATCGATGCCCACGCGTACGACGAGACCACCTCGTAGAACCCGAGGTAGGGGCCGTGGCCGACCGCAGCCCAACGTATCCGCGATCGCGATCGTGTGCGGCACAAGCCCCGCAAGCGTGACCCACAGCGCAACCGCCATGACCGAGTCCTTGCGAAACACCGTCCCGAACACGAACAGGATGCTGCCGAGCGTGTAGATGCTGACCGCAGCCCACATCAGCATGATCTTCGTTCACGTAGTCTTCCTTCCCGTCCGACTGAGCGCACAGCGTCTCGCACGAGCGTCTCGAAACGCGCTGCGCCTGGACGTGTCCGCCGCGCCAGTCGCGGTACCAGACATCGAGCCTGCTCCCGCCATCGCTCGTCGCACCACGATGGCTGCAGCGTACTTGCTGCCAAGCAGCGACAGCGACAGCCCGACACAGGGCGACGAGCAGCACGAAGAACAGCAGCGGCAGCGGTGCCGTCGTCGACCACCGAGAGCCGTGCGTAGTACCGGATGTCGTCGAGCCTCGAGTGACGAACCCTCAGGCAGCGTGATGCTCTGGCCCACCGATACGACCTCCGCGCCGCCAAGCGTGCTCGCCCTCTGCCGAGGCAGAGACTCACGATCGCGCGGGGGCTGCTCGGCAGACCTCGACGTAGCCCTCGGGCGACCTGTCGAGCGGGACGGTGATCGTGGCCACGAAGCTGGCGGCGCCGGTATCGCCCGTCAGCTCGAACGTGCCGGGTGACGTGCCGCCCTGCTCGGTGTCCGAGAAGTCGACGAGCACGTTGGTCTGCCCGAGCGACTGCCCCTTCGGACGTGACCAACGAGACGACCGCCGCGAGTCCGTAGTCGTTCGGGTGCACGGTGAACGACTTGTACCTGAGCGGGTTGTTGGGATAGACCTCTCCGCGCGCGAGGACCTCCCCGTTCGGGCCGTAGAGCACGACCGTCGGGGTCGGCCCGCGGTCGATGCCGTCCACGACGTTGTCGAAGCGGACCTTCTCGACGCCGATCGACGGGCAGGTCGGCTCGCCATCGGTAGAGGGCACCCGAATCGATCAGGCCGTAGCTCTGCTGCGTGTTCGGCTTGATCTCGCCCTCCGCGACACCCATCAGACCCTCGGCCCGAGTGAGCTGGCCCCACACGAGCACGACGAAGACGAGCACGAGCGCCCAGTGAAACACCGGGCTGCCGAGAATGCCGAGCCGGCTGGCGCCGCCGCCGACGTAGCCGTCGCCCGACGGTGACGAGCGCGCGCCGCTCGCGCATCGCCGCCGCGACGGCCTCGAGCGTGGCGGCCGGGTGCCCGCCTGGAGCTCGACCGAGAACGTCGGTCGGCGCACGAGCGACTGCGCCTGCTCGCGCGTCATCGACCGGACCAGCGCGAGCCGGTACGCCGCGACCTTGGTGCGACGCCACGAGCACACGGTCGTCGACAGCGCGAGCAGCAGCGCGCACGCCAGGAAGACCGGCGAAGTGTACGCGCTGTGGAAGCCGAACGACGCGAGCGACTGTCTCGGCGACCGGGTGCGCGGCCGCCCACTGAGCGACCTCGGCGTGGCTGGCCCACCCTGCGGAACGAGCGTTGCGAGGAACACGAGAAGCACCAGCGCGAAGAGCAGCCCGAGCGCGAGCCGAGGCGACGCGAGCCAGCGTGCGAGCCTTGAGAGCGCCGACCTCACTACTTGACCTCACCCAGCGCGTTGGCGTCCACAGAGTCGACCACCCACGTGCTCCGGCTTCAAGAGCACACGTGGTAGGTCGTCTCGTAGCTGGCGGTGTAGGTCTCGGAGATTGCCGGTTCGACCGTTGGCGCTGATGTAGCGGTAGTCCCATACCTCATCGGCGCCTAGCGTCGCGCGCGTGCCTTCGACGCTCGGCTTCCGGGGCTTGAACGACACCAGGACCTGCGAGATTCGGCGCTGCTGCTCGGCGTTGAGCTGGACGTAGGAGTTGACGCGAACCTCCTCCTCCGGGCTCATCGTGTGGGAGGCAACATCCGAGTTCCCGATCAGGTATGCGTAGCTGGTCCAGTCGAGGTACGACGAGACGGCCGACTCTGGGGACTGCGAGGTTCGGCGGGCGCGGGTGGCGTCGGACGCGCGCGACCGCGTGGCGTGATGGCGGGCTGTCGACCGGCGCATCCCGCCAACCCGACAGCGAGCACAGCAAGAAGAGCCAGTCACCAGAGCCCGCTGAAACGCCGTCGAGCGCTCTTCATCGTTTCTACATACCTCTCGCGAACGTGATGACGGGGCGGGCTGCATGCCCGCCCCGTCATCCTGAGTCAGTCAGGTGCAGAGCTCAAGTCCGCATGCGTCGCGGCGCAGTCGTACGTGCTACGGCCAGAGCGACGTACCGGTGATCGTCGGGTGAGTTCCGGTGTCGCACCCAGCACCGCAGTCGGTCTTGGTCCACGCCGGTGGGTGTGTAGTTCTTGGCCCTGATGCTGGTGATCTGCGTCGACCGGTACGGCGTCGGATCGGTCGTGTAGCCGATCAGGCGCGGACGCTTCCAGGCGTGCGGCGTCTTCGCGTGGCAGCTGATGCAGGCGATGTCGTGGTCGCCCTTGCCGTGCGGGTCGCCGTTGTACGTCGAGGTTCGTCGTGTGGCACTTCGCGCAGATGTTGGTGGTGTTGCTCATCGAGCCGCTGTTGAGCGTCGAGCGTCCCGGCGCGAGTAGCTGTTGTCGTAGCCGCTGGCGATCTTGACGGCCATCGAGGCACCGTGCGGGCCGGTGGCGCCGGTCATGGTGCCGTGGCAGTCGGCGCAGGTGACCATCTGGTTGGTGGTCGTCCAGCCGGTCTTGAGCCAGGTCGTGGCCGTCGGCAGCGTCCACGTGCGCGTGGCGCCCTGGACGTTGGCGAAGCTCGTCAGCGAACCGCCCATCGTGCTGATAGGTCCTGTGACCCGACCACGTGTTGTCGAACTGCGTGCGAGCCCAGCGTCGCGGTCGTGCCCTGGCGCTGCACGTGCGGTGCGGTCTGCGTCGAGGTCGTGTGGCAGCCGTTGCAGGTGATGGTGCCCGCTGCGATCTGCGCGGCGACCGTGGCCTTGGCCGGCGAGTAGGTGCCGACCGTGTAGTTGGTCGCGTGGCACACCGAGCACGGCTTGGCGGTGTTGGCCGTCAGCACGTAGTGCTCCTTGGCCACGCTGTCGTCGTGGCAGCCGGCGCACTCGCTCGCCGTGGCGAAGGAGGCGAAGTTGCCGCCGTTCTCGTGGTGTGCCGGGGTGCCCACACCGGTCGCCGTGTGCTCGTCGAGGTTGACTCCGACGTGGCAGCCGGCCGTCTGGCAGTTGTTCGTCGGACCGCCCGTGGTGTGGCAGTTGGCGCAGTAGTTGGCCACGGCGCTATGCAGCGTGCGGGTGTCGGTGACGTTGTGGCACTCGGTGCCGTTGGGGTTGTTCTGGCACGACGCTCCGGCCGAGCCCGCTCCCCCGCCTGCCGGCGTCAAGGAGACGTCGTCGACGTAGAGCAGGTCGTCGGCTGTGTCACCGAGGAAGGCGAACCTGATGCCGGTGGTGTTTGCGGGCAGACCATTGACGCCGTCGGTCATCCAAGCCTGCGAACCGCCGAGGGTGTACGTCTTGCGGGTCGTCCAAGCGGAGCCATCGTACGTCTGAACCACAACGCTGTCTGCGGCCTCCAGTGAGCTCCAGCTGAGTGCCCAAGCAGCATTGACGCTCGTAGGCGTACCGACGTTGATGCCGGTCTTGGTCAGATATCGCGTCGTGGTGTCGGCTCCGATTGCACGTGCTGCGTACGTTCCGGTCTGCTTGGAAGCAGTCTGGGCGCTCCAACCGGCCTCGGTGACGGCAGCTCCACTCGTGCCCACGGTGATGTCATCCAGGTAGGCAATAGCGCTGCCGGTCGTCGTCCAGTTGAACCGAACCCTCAGGGTAGAAGAGGACGGCAACGTGACGTTGGTGACCGACTGATACGTGCTGAACGAGGTCGTTGCGCTAGTCCATGCTGTGGTCCAAGTCGTACCGTCTGGCGACGTCTGAAGGGTCAGCGTGTGCCCCGATGCGTTGTTGCGCCAATAGAAGCTTGCGGTAGCGGCAGCACCGCCTGCTGTCGTGTCGAAGGTGCGCACGCTCGTAAGCTGGCGTGAGCCGGCACTCGTACGGACGAGGCTGAAGGCGCGGCTTCCGGTGCGTACCGGCGTACTGACGACACGGTTGTTGGTGCTGCTGCTTTGCCAGTTTGCATCGGTCGTCAGGGCACCGGTCGCGTAGGTCTCGAACCCTTCGTTGAAGGCAGCAGTCGCGCCTGAGGCCGCTCGATAGTCGGCGCTCGTCCAGTTGGCGGTGTTTCCAGACTCGAAGCCATCCGTGAAGCCGGTCGCCGTGCTGCCGCCGAAGGTCGAGCCCGGCGAGGCAAGGGTCGCGGAACTACCGTCATGTGCCGTCACCAGGTGCGCGTGCGGCTCGGCAGCCGTATGGCAGGTGCCGGTCGTACCGCAGGACTTGCCGGTAGGCTTGATGCCCTGCTTGGTCGCGTCGTGGCAGCCGGCGAGCGTGCAGCCCGTTGCGTCCTTGTGGATCGCGTGCAGGTCGCTCGTTGAGTGGCAACCCGCGGTCAGGCAGCTCTGACCAGTGGCCGAGTACGTGCCGGCCGTACCCGTGACGGTCGGCGCAGTCGCGCCGTGCTGCTCGAGGCCAGTAAGCACTGACGTCGTGTGACATGCCGCGCAGGTCTTGGCAGTCCACTTGGCATGTGACGATCGCCGTAACGGCTGCCGACTTGTTGTGGCAGTCCGAGCAGGTCAGCGACTTGGTCGCACCGGACACCGAGATCGCCTGGTGCTGGCCGTACAGGTCACCCATCCCCGCTGTCAGGCCCGTGGCGGAGTGGCACGTCGCACACGTGGCGCTCGCCGTGCCGCCCGCGCTGACAGTGTCGGCCAGGCCGGTGGCGGTATGCGTAGTCTCGTTGTAGTGCCCGTTCGGCGACGCCGCGGCGATCGAAACCACATCAGGAGCGTTGGTGTAATTGCCGTTGTGGCAGCTGACGCACTCGTGGTCACCCGTGTAGGTCGCCTTGCTCGGCGAGGTGTGGCAGGCGCCCGACATGCAGCCGGTGCTCGGGTGGTAGTCGGTGAAGCTACCGTAGGTGGTCTCGGCGTCGTGGCAACCGGCACCTGAGTTGGTGCAGCCGGTCACGGTCGTGTTGTTGTAGTCGCTCGCGCTGGTGAACGTGTGAGCAGTGGCCGAGCCATGGTTGCCGTCGATCTTGTCGGCGTGGCAGGCGCCGCCGGTGCCGCAGGTCTTGGCGGACGGGCCGGCTGTCGGCGGTCTTGTGGCACCGCGCGATGCCGCAGCCGGTGTCGGCCGGCGAGCCGCTCGTGATCGCCGAGGCGTGCACGACGCGCAGGTCGATCGAGTCGTTGGTGTGGCAGCCGAGGCAGGTGTTGGTGCCGGTCGGCTGAGCCGGCGTGGCCGGTGCCGTAGGCGTTGTGGCTCGTGGTGTGGCACTCGGCGCAGGTCTTGGCGGCCCAGCCGGAGGCCACGACCGCCGAGCCGTTGACCGGCGAGGTGGAGTTGTGGCAGTCGGTGCACTCGTTGGTCCAGCCCAGGTTGCGCGTCGGGCCGGTCTTGTCGTGTGCGGTCTTCAGGGTGGCGGTGTGGCAGTCGGCGCACGTGTTGCCGGTGTAGCCGTTGCCCGCGTCGACCACCGTCGTCATCGCTGTCGCGGTGTGGGTGGTGTCGTTGCCGGTGATGCCGGCGTGGAAGGTGCCGGTCGTGTGGCAGCCGGTCGCCTGGCCGCAGGTCTTGGCCGACGGTGGCCATGTTCTTGTCGGTGGCGTGGCAGGTCGCGCAGCCGCGCGGCGGTGCGCCGCGTGCAGCGCACCGAACTCGTAGGTGGTGTGGCAACCGACGCCGGAGGCGCCGCAGCCGGCCGTCGAGGTGGCCTTGTGGGTGGCGGCGATGCCGCGCGCCGGTCTCGTAGGCGGTGTGGACGCGTGGCCGTGGTGTGGCAGTCGGTGCAGCGTTCTTGCCCGTCCAGCTCGCCTTGACCTGACGGCGCCGAACCCAGCGTGGAGTCGTTGTGGCAGCCGGCGCAGGTGACCGATCCGGCCGAGGCGGCCGTGTGTGCGGTCTTCAGCGCGCCGCTGTGGCAGCTCGAGCACGCCTGGCCGCCGGCGTAGACGCCGGCGTAGCGCGCCGACCGTCATCGTGGCGGTGTGGTGCGTGGAGTCGGTGCCGTCGGCCAGTGCCGCCGGTGCCGTTGTGGACGCTGGTGGCCGAGTTGTAGGAACCGGACGCGTGGCAGCTGGCGCACGAGTCCTTGGCCGGGTCGAACGCCATGTTCGGCGCGGTGGCCGTGCGGTCGTGGCAGCGCAGGCAGGTGTCGTGGATGTTGGCGGACTTGTTCGCACCCACCGCAGAGAGGTTGGCGGTGTTGTGGCAACCGGCGCCGGTCGAGGCACAGCCGGCCGAGGACGCCGCGGCGTGCAGCGTCGCGTCGACGGAGGCGTGGACCGCCAGCGCGCCGGTGTGGCAGGCGGCGCACGCGCTCGTGGTGTCCTTGGCCGACCAGTTGTTGGCGATCGTGGTCGTCGACGCGGTGTTGTTGTGGCAGTTCAGGCACACGTTGGTGGCGTTGGTGGTCTTGGCCGAGGTCGCCAGCGAGTGCTCGGCGTTCAGACCGCCGGCGACCACGTGGCAGGCGTCACACGCGGTGCCCGCGAAGGTGGCGTTGGCCTGGGCGGAGTTGGTCGGGGCGTGGTTGGCGCGCCGGATAGTGGCTCGTGTCGGCCTTGTAGGTCGAGTGGCAGCGCGCCGCCCGAGCCGCAGGTCTTGGCCGTCGGCTTGGCGCGCCTGCAGGGTCGCGTCGTGGCAGCCGGAGAGCGTGCAGCCGGCGGCGTCCTTGTGCAGGGCGTGGACGTCGTAGGTGGTGTGGCAGTTGGTGCCCGACGCGCCGCAGCCCTCGGTCGAGGTCGCGGTGGCGACCGGGGCGGTCGTGCCGTGCTGCGGCGCCGAGCTGCCGATCGAGTGGCAGTCCGAGCAGGCGTTGGTCGTCCAGCCGGCGAGCACCTCGGCGTTGCCGTTGGCGCGGGTGTCGTTGTGGCACTCGACGCAGGCGACGGTGGTGCCGTAGGGCGAGCCGGCGACGGCGGTGATGTTGGTGTGCTGGGCGACCAGGCCCTTGGCACCGGAGGCCGGGTTCGGGTCGTGGCAGGTCGCGCAGGTCGCGCTCGCGGTGCCGCCCGCAGCTGACCGTGGCCGATCAGGCCGCTGGCGGTGTGGGTGGTCTCGTTGTAGTGGTCGGCGGCCGAGCGTCAGCGCGCGTCGGCAGCACCGGTGTAGGAGCCGTCGTGGCAGCTCTGGCAGTCGCCGTTGCCCGCGTAGCCCGCCTTGGAGGGCGAGGTGTGGCAGGCGCCGGACGTGCAGCCGGTGGCCGGGTGGTAGGTCGCGAAGCTCTCGCGCGTGGCGTCGGTGCCGTGGCAGCCGGAGCCGGAGTTGGTGCAGCCGGCGTCACCTGAAGCGACCGCATCGGCAGCCCGAGGTGAAGGTGTGGGCCGCGGTGGCGCCGTGAGTGCCGTCGACGCGATCGGCGTGGCAGCTCGCGCACTCACGGCTGGCGGGCGTGCCGTTCCAGTGGCAGACCTGGCAGCTCGTGCGGGTGCGATCCGCCGAGAACGGCGGATGGCGTTGCGGTGCGTCTCGGCGAGGCTCTCGGCTGCCGGTGGCCGGGTGGCAACCGGCGTCGTAGCAGGTCTGGCCGGCGACCGGTGCGTGGCTCGCGTCGATGCTGGCGTGCATCGGAGCGGTCGAGCCGGCCGTGTGGCAGCCGCCCTGGGTGCAGGACTTGTCCCACGCCGGGGTCAGGGTGTCCTTGGGGGTGGGGTGGCAGGTGGTGCAGTTGCCCGAGGTGGCGTTGTGGCCGGGCTGCAGATTCAACTGAGACGCGTGGCAGTCAGCGCACGCGACCGGGCCGAAGCTCTGGCCGGAGATCGTGACTGTCTGCGAGGCGGGAGCGGCGATGTGTGTGGTACCGGCGAAGTGGCCGTCCATGAGGGCGTTCAGTTCGTCCCACGTCGGAGCGTGGCAAGTCGCAGCAGTCGTTGGATGCGGGCACGCCGTCGGCGTGACAGACCATGCACGAGGTACGGGTCTGCCCGCCGGCGGTGGTGGTGCTCGCCAGCGAGTGTGTGGCAGCGAGGTCACCCGTGTGACAGCCGGCATCCGAGCAGCCAGTAGGTGTCGACATTCATGTGCGCGATGTCGATCGCAGCATGCTGAGGAGCGCTCGACGTGATGGTATGACAGCCGCCCTGAGCGCATGTGGTCTTGTCCCACGACGGAGTCAGCGAGTTCCTTGGGAGTCGGATGGCATGTGACGCAGCCCTGGCCGGTCGAAGACGAGGTCGTCTTGGCGTGCTCCGGTGCCCAGCTCAGGTGCATGGCAGCTCTCGCACGCAAGAGACGAGTAGCTGTTGCCGTTGATCGTGTAGCTGGTCGCTGTCGGAGTACCCGTGTGCGCGGCAGCGTTGTAGCCGTGACTGCCGTCGGCCTTGTCGGCATGGCAACCGCCGGCGCTCCCCGTGCCGCAGGAGTCGGCCGCGATCGCGGCGGGACGGGTGTCGTTGGTGACGTGACAGCCGGCGTTCTCACACGAGGCCGCGGTGTACGCGCCACCGGACTGGCTCTTGTCGTGCAGCTTGGCGAGGTCGGTGTAGTCGTGGCACCCCACGCCGGTGCCGGCACAGCCGCGCGTCGTTGAGACGGTGTGAGCCGTGCCGTACGCGTCGTGGGTCCGGGCCGCGCCGGTGTCGTGACAGTCGGTGCAGCGGTCGTTGGTCCAGTTGGCAGCGACCTGGGCCGCTGAGCCCAGCGTGGTGTCGGTGTGGCACTCGACGCAGATCACTGAGCCGCCGGAGGTGCTGGTGGAGGCGTGCGCCGTCTTCAGCGTCGAGGAGTGGCACAGGCCGCACTCCTTGCCCTCGGCCGGGACGGTGCCGTCGGCACCGGTGCCCTGCGCCGCGGCCGTGAACGGAGTAGCCGTGTGTGTGGTCTCGATGTAGTGGTTCGGGTCAGGCGTCGTGTAGGAGTGCGTGCCGAGCACGGTGGCGTTGTGGCAGCTCACGCAGTCGGCGGTGAAGGTGCCCTTCAGGTAGCGGGTGTCGTTGGCCGTGAGTGATCGCGTTGGCGTGGCACGTCGCGCAGCCGCCGTGACCGCCGAGGCCCACTTGGTCGGCGTGGCAGCGAGACGCACTCGCCCGATCCGCTAGTGTCGTGCGATGAGGTGTGAGCGTGCACGACGTCTCGCGTACCGTGGCAGTCCGAGCAAAGTCCCTTGACCGGCGGCGCGCTGTTGCTGTGGCACGAGGTGCATGACGCGGTGCCCGGACGCGAAGCCGCGTGCAGATCACCGACGTCAGCGATGTCGCCGACGTTGCTGTTGTGACACCAGGTGCCGGGACCGCTGCATGCTGCGTAGTTCCCCGCGACGGTGTCGTAGTCGTGCGACGCCGCGACGCCAGTGTGAGGCGCGGGCGCCTTGCCAGCGGCATGGCAGCTCACGCACGTGTTGGTGGCAGGTGCGCCTGCAGTCCAGCCCGTCGGGAAGTAGCCCGCCGAGTGGCACGTCGAGCACTCGATTGCCCCGTCAGAGGAGGTCTTGGAGCTGGCCTTGGCTGTGCTCGACGACGGTGTCACTCGTCGTCGCGGACACGCTCAGGAAGTGACAAGTCGAGCACGCCAGGCCACCGGTATTCGAGACGCCAGCGTCGGTGCCCGACGCGTTGTGCGCGGGCGCGGTATGCGTGGCCATCGCGTTCTGGTGACAACCGGTGGCCTGTCCGCACGTCTGGAGCACAGGCTTGGCGGCCTGCAGCGTGGCGTCGTGGCAGCCGGACAGCGTGCAGCCGCCCGCGGCGTCCTTGTGGACCGCGTGGACGTCGTAGGTGGTGTGGCAGTCGGCGCCGGACGCGCCGCAGCCCTCGGTCGAGGTGGTGGTGACGACCGGAGCGGTCGCCCCGTGCTGCGGCGCCGAGCTGCCGATCGAGTGGCAGTCCGAGCAGGCGTTGGTGGTCCAGCCGGCGAGCATCTCGGCGTTGCCGTTGGCGCGCGTGTCGTTGTGGCACTCGACGCAGGCGACGGTGGTGCCGTACGGCGAGCCGGCGACAGCGCGTGATGTTGGTGTGCTGGCCGGCCAGGCCGCCGGGACCGGAGGCCGGGTTGGGGTCGTGGCAGGTCGCGCAGGTCGCGCTCGCGGTGCCGCCCGCACTGACCGTGGCCGACAGGCCGCGTGGCGGTGTGGGTGGTCTCGTTGTAGTGGTCGGCGGCCAGCGTCACGCGCGTCAGGAGCGCCGGTGTAGGAGCCGTCGTGGCAGCTCTGGCAGTCGCCGTTGCCCGCGTAGCCGGCCTTGGAGGGCGAGGTGTGGCAGGCGCCGGACGTGCAGCCGGTGGCCGGGTGGTAGGTCGCGAAGCTCTCGCGCGTGGCGTCGGTGCCGTGGCAGCCCGAGCCGGAGTTGGTGCAGCCGGCGTCGCCTGAAGCGACCGCGTCGGCAGCCCGTGGTGAAGGTGTGGGCCGCGGTGGCGCCGTGCGTGCCGTCGACCTGATCGGCGTGGCAGCTGGCGCACTCGCGGCTGGCCGGCGTGCCGTTCCAGTGGCAGACCTGGCAGCTCGTGCGTGTGCGATCCGCCGAGAACGGCGGAGGCGTTGCGGTGCGTCTCGGCGAGGCTCTGGCTTCCGGTGGCCGCGTGGCAGCCGGCGTCGTAGCAGGTCTGGCCGGCGACCGGTGCGTGGCTCGCGTCGATGCTGGCGTGCATCGGGGCGGTCGAGGTCGGCCGTGTGGCAGCCGCCCTGGGCGCAGGACTTGTCCCAGGCCGGGGTCAGGGTGTTCTTGGGGGTGGGGTGGCAGGTGGTGCAGTGCCCGGTGTGGATCGTGGTCAGGAGCGGCGAGGCGTGGCAGTCAGCGCACGCGACCGGACCGAAGCTCTGGCCGGAGATGGTGACCGTCTGCGAGGCGGGGTCGGCGGTGTGCGACGCGTCCTGGTTGGGATGCGGGTTGGCGGTGTGGCACGTCGTGCAGTCGGCACTCGTCGGGATGCCATCGGCGTGGCAGACCAGGCACGAGCGGCGGGCGACGCCGCCGACGGTGGTCTCGGCGCTGGCGTGGATGACCGAGAGGTCGGTACCGGTGTGGCAACCCGGCGCTGAAGCAGCTCGCGTTGGCGGGCAGCGGGGCGTGGGCCGCGGTGCTCGCGCCGTGGATCTCCTGCGCGGTGCCGGTGCCGTGGCAGCCGGCCTGCGAGCAGGTCTTGTCCCATGCGTGCAGTCAGCGTGTCGCGCGGAGCCGGGTGACACGCAGCGCAACCCATCGCGAACGACGACGAGGTCGGCTTGGCGTGCTCGGTCTGGATGTCGGTCTGGTGGCACTGGCCGCAGGTGATTCCGGTGGCGCCCAAGCGGGGTGTTCGCGACGCTGGAGCCGTGCGCACCGGCGTGGTTGGCATTGAGGTGGCACGCGGTGCACGCCGAGTTCTTGGCCGTGATGGCGGCGCGAACGAGCGGGTCGGTGCTGGTGTGGCAGGTGTCGCAGGTGATCGCGGCGCCCGCGGCCGGTCGTGCGGCCGGCGGATTGTGCTCGACGGTCAGCGAGGCGTTGTGGCACGGGATGCAGGTCGTCACGACGGCCGGCACGTGCATTTCAGTCGGGGTCCCAGGGTGGTTCTCAGAGAGATTGTGGCAGTTCGAGCAGGGAGGTCGGATCGCCGTGGCTGGGCGTGGCAGGTGACGCAGTCCACGCCCGCCGACGGCATGTCGCCGCCGGCGGAGACGGCCGCGAAGCTCGCGGCGATGGTGTGGTTCGCGGAGACGTTTGAGAACGTGTAGGTCGACGGGGCTCCGACCGAGACGCCGTCGACGAGGACGTCGGCGATGCTGGTAGCCGGAGTCCGGTGTGATGGTGTAGGCCTGCGAGGCGCCGTGGGCGACGGTGGTGGCGCCCGACAGGCGCGATCGAGCCGCCGGCACCGGCGCTCGGCGGTGACGGTGTAGGGGCCGAACACGTCGGTGATGCCGGTCGGTCGAGTAGGCGATGTCGTCGACCCACAGGCTGCGCGGCGTAGTAGCTCCTCCAGCGCGTGCCGTGGGTGGCGGTGACGGTGGTGGCGGAGAGCATCGGGATGGCGTAGCCGGTGGCGCCCGGGGCCTTGATCGGCGTCCAGGCGTCGGTGGCGCTCGAGCGCGGCTCGAGAGCGTGTAGGTCTGGTTCGTGAAGTCCATGACGAGGCGGTACTGGGTCCAGCCGGTGGTGTAGGTGCCCACCGGGGTGTAGGCGTTGGTGGTGTAGCCGCGGGTTGCCGGCCTTGGAGGTGTAGACGGACAGCGCCCCGTTGTTCTGGAAGTTCACGAGGAAGGCGCGGGCGGCGTTGTTGATGCTCGGGTCGATGTCGTCGACGATGCGCCCGGTGGTCGTGGTGTCGAAGTAGGTCCAGAACCGGATCTCGGCGCCGTCTGAAGACATCGCGCCGGTCTCGGTCTCGATCACACCGGTGTAGGCGGTGGCCGCGCTGCCCTGGATCCAGGCGGACTCAGGAGCCGTTCTTGGCCCGGGCGTGTCGTACTCGGCCCGTGCGGAGCGCCGAACAGCGTCCAGATGCTGGGGTCGAGAGCGGTGCCGTCGGTCCTGGACTCGAAGCCTGCGTCGACGAGGGCGGGCCCGGTCGGCGGGGTGACGGTGCCGACGGTGGCGGGCACGGCCGGACAGCGTGCGCTCTCGTTGCCGGTGGTGTCGACGGCCGAGACGGTGTAGGAGTAGGTGCCGTCGGCAAGGCCGGTGTCGGTGTAGGTCGCGGCAGGTACCGGCACGGCGTTGACCTTGACCCCGTCACGGTAGACGTCGTAGCCGGCGAGGTCACTTTCGGTGTTGGCGTTCCAGGTCAGGGCGACCTGTGCGGTGCCCGGGGTGGCGGAAAGGCCGGTGGGCACGGCGGGCGCGAGGTCGTCGGCCGACACGGCGGAGGCCTCGGGTGACGTGGCGCCCTCGTTGCCGGCGGCGTCGACGGCACTGACGGCGTAGTAGTAGCGCGTGCCGGTGACCGCGGTGGCGTCGGTGTAGCTCGTGACGTTACCGAGGGCGGTCGGGGCGCCGTAGACGCCGGGAGCGGTGCCGCGGTAGAGCCGGTAGCCGGTCACGGCGACGTTGTCTGAGGCCGCGAGCCAGGACAGGTCGATCGAGCCGCCGGAGTCGGCGGGGTGGTCTGTGGCCGACAAGGCCGCAGGAGCGGTCGGGGCCGTGGTGTCGGGTCCCGTGCCGCCGTCGAGATGCCGGTCGGTGAGTAGGCGATGTCGTCGACCCACCACTGCGCGGCGTAGTAGCTCCTCCAGCGTGTGCCGTGGGTGGCGGTGACGGGTGAGGCCGCAGCATCGGGATGGCGTAGCCGGTGGCGCCGGGGGCCTTGATCGGGGTCCAGGCGTCGGCGGCGTTCGCACGGCTCGAGAGCGTGTAGGTCTGGGTCGTGAAGTCCATGACGAGGCGGTACTGGGTCCAGCCGGTGGTGTAGGTGCCCACCGGGGTGTAGGCGTTGGTGGTGTAGCCGCCTGGGGTTGCCGGCCTTGGAGGTGTAGACGGACAGCGCCCCGTTGTTCTGGAAGTTCACGAGGAAGGCGCGGGCGGCGTTGTTGATGCTCGGGTCTATGTCGTCGACGAGGCGTCCGGTGGTCGTGGTGTCGAAGTAGGTCCAGAACCTGATCTCGGCGCCGTCTGAAGACATCGCGCCGGTCTCGGACTCGATCACACCGGTGTAGGCGGCGGCCGCGGTGCCCTGGATCCAGGCACTCAGGGAGCCGTTCTTGGCGCGCAGCGTGTCGTACTCGGCCTTCGCGGGAGCTCCGAACAGCGTCCAGATGCTTGCGTCGAGCGCTGTGCCGTCGGTCCTCGACTCGAAGCCTGCGTCGACGAGGGCGGGTCCGGTCGGCGGGGTGACGGTGCCGACGGTGGCCACGACGACACCCGAGCGTGCGCTCTCGTTACCGGTGGCATCGACGGCCGAGACGGTGTAGGCGTAGGTGCCGTCGATGAGGAGTGCGTCGGTGTAGGCGGCTGCCGGGACCGGCACGGGGGTCAGGAGCACCCCGTCGCGGTAGACGTTGTAGCCGGAGAGGTCGGGCTCGGTGTTGGCGTTCCAGGACAGCGCGACCTGCGCGGTGCCCGGGGTGGCGGAAAGGCCGGTCGGTACGGCGGGGGCGGTGGTGTCGGGGTCTGAGATGCCGGTCGGCGAGTAGGCGATGTCGTCGACCCACCACTGCGCGGCGTAGTAGCTCCTCCACCTCGTGCCGTGGGTGGCGGTGACGGTGGAGGCGGAGAGCATCGGGATGGCGTAGCCGGTGGCACCCGGGGCCTTGATCGGTGTCCAGGCGTCCGCGGCGTTCGCACGGCTCGAGAGCGTGTAGGTCTGGTTCGTGAAGTCCATGACGAGGCGGTACTGGGTCCAGCCGGTGGTGTAGGTGCCCACCGGGGTGTAGGCGTTCGTGGTGTAGCCGCCTGGGTTGCCGGCCTTGGAGGTGTAGACGGACAGCGCCCCGTTGTTCTGGAAGTTCACGAGGAAGGCGCGGGCGGCGTTGTTGATGCTCGGGTCGATGTCGTCGACGAGGCGTCCGGTGGTCGTGGTGTCGAAGTAGGTCCAGAACCGGATCTCGGCGCCGTCTGAAGACATCGCGCCGGTCTCGGTCTCGATGACACCGGTGTAGGCGGTGGCGGCAGAGCCCTGTATCCAGGCGGACAGCGAGCCGTTCTTGGCCCGGAGCGTGTCGTACTCGGCTTTCGCGGGAGCGCCGAAGAGCGTCCAGATGCCCGGGTCGAGGGCGGTGCCGTCGGTGCCGGACTCGAAGCCTGAGTCGACGAGCGTGCCCGGGCCGGCGGCGAGGGCCGTCGAGACCCCGAACGCCAGACAGGACGACCACCGCGAGCATCAACCTGGCGACGTGGCCTCCGCTTGATCGTGCGACCGAACTCGAACCATGCAACGACGTGAAATTGGCAGCGACACGCTGTTCCACTTGAACTCCCCTTGTTTGCAGGCCGGCAGGTGGCTGCGCGGAGACGACACTCGCCTCCAAGGATTTAGTTAGCATTAATAGTGGAGTGCGCCTACTGGTCAGGGTCCAGTTAGAGTCCTCTCATGTTTGGGAGTCATTCATGACTGGAGTTTGACAGCGCTAACCCAAGGCCGACGGGCCTGTGATGTGCATCACAAGATCGTCGGCTCTGAGGTTCTTCATCGGGCAGTACGGCTGACGCACAGTCGCAGCCGCCGATTGCACCCAACTGCACCATGTATACGAGCGGCAGGCCGCAATCGTCGTGCGATCGGTGCCCCTACAAGTACGTGTACAGCTTCCCGTACGGCCGATGGCTCACCGGGACCAGCTTCGTGAACGGCTCCGACAGCACCTCGTCGAGATCCATCCCGAGCGCCTCGCAATACTCGGCGAGCACCGGCCTGATGTCGGCGATGTCGGCCTCGTTCGCCGTGAAGACGCCGACCTCCTTGCCGCACTGCCACGGCTCGACCTCGCCGCGGACGTAGATCGCGCCCCCGTGCATCCCGGTTCCGAGGTAGCCCCCCACCATCGGACCCTCGAGCCGCGAGTTCATACCGAGCAGGATCAGCAGCCCACCGGCCATGTACTCGCCGAAGAAGTCGCGCGCCTTGCCGCCGGCGACCATGATCGGGCGCAAGTCCTCGTACGCCTTCATGTGAATGCCGACACGGTAGCCCACGTCTCCCTTGATGAAGACCTTCCCGCCGCGCATGCCGTAGCCGAGCACGTCGCCGGCGTCGCCGTGGACGATGACCTTGCCCGCGTTCATGGTGTTGCCGACGCCGTCCTGCGCGTTGCCGAACACCTCGACGGTCGGGCCGTCCATCAGCATCGCCATGTCCTGCCCCGGCGTTCCGTTGACCGTGATGGTGATGTCCTTGCCGGTGATGCCGGTGCCGATGTAGCGCTGACCGTTCACGTTGTTGAGCACGATGTCCTTCGCGCCGTCGGCGATCGCACGGCGAATCGCCTCGTTCACGTACTTGTAGTACACGCTCTGCGCCTCGATCGTGGCGGTGTCACCATCGCGCTTCACGTCCGGCACGACCTTGATGTAGCCCTCGACCGGTCCCTTGGTTGCTGTCGTCATGTGTCTCTCCCCCTACAGCCCGGCGGGCTTCACGCCGAGGATTTCGCAGGTCTGTGCATCGAGGCCCACCGCACGCAAACGCTCGCGGCTGCCGCGCAGCGACTCGACCGCGTTCACGCCGAGCGCGCCGAGAATCTCCTGGAGCTCGTGGCTCCACGCGTGTACCAGATTGGTGAGCCGCTCGGCGCCCCACTCGGGATCGACTCGGCGGGTAAGCTCGGCCTTCTGGGTGGTCAGACCCCAGCTGCAGCAGCCGGTGTGGCAGCCCTGACACAGGTGGCACCCAAGCGCCATGAGCGCCGCCGAGCCGATCGCCACGACATCGGCGCCGAGCGCGATGGCCTTGGCCATGTCGGCCGACGAACGTATCGAGCCGGCAGCGATGATCGAGGCCTGGTTGCGGATGCCCTCGTCGCGCAGACGCTGGTCGACGATCGCGATCGCGATCTCGAGCGGGATGCCGATGTGGTCTCGGATGATGGCCGGGGCAGCACCGGTGCCGCCCTTGAAGCCGTCGAGGTAGACGTAGTCCGCGCCCGCGCGCACGATGCCCGACGCGATGGCGCCGACGTTGTGCACGGCGGCGATCTTGACGCCGACCGGCTTGTAGCCGGACGCCTCCTTGAGCGAGTAGATGAGCTGGCGCAGGTCCTCGATCGAGTAGATGTCGTGGTGCGGTGCCGGCGAGATGGCGTCGCTCCCCTGCGGGATCATGCGCGTCGTGGAGACTTCCTTGTTGATCTTCTCGCCCGGCAGGTGCCCGCCGATACCCGGCTTGGCGCCCTGACCGACCTTGATCTCGATCGCGGCGCCACGCCGCAGGTACTCCGGGTTCACGCCGAACCGACCCGATGCGACCTGGACGATCACGTTGTCCTGATAAGGGTAAAGGTCAGCATGAAGTCCACCCTCGCCGGTGTTCATCAGGATGCCGAGACGCTCGGCAGCCATCGCCAGCGACTTGTGCACGTTGAGCGAGACCGAACCGTAGCTCATCGGCGAGAAGATGATCGGGGCGTCGAGCTTCACGTTGTTGGTGACGCCGGCGCCTTCCTTGAGGCGGTAGCCGCCGTTGCCGTTGGACTCGACCTCGACGCTGTCGGGCTTGCGGCCGAGGTAGGTGCGCAGCTCCATCGGCTCGCGCAGCGGATCGATGGAGGGGTTGGTGACCTGGCACGCGTCGAGCACCAGGTGGTCGAAGTACGACTGGTAGTGCTTGTCGTTGCCCATGCCGGTGAGCATGACGCCGCCGGACTCGGCCTGACGCCACACGTTCTTGCGCTGCTCGGAAGTCCAGTTGGCGTTGTCGCGCAGCGCGAGGTCGTTCTTCTTGATCTTGATGCAGTGCGCGGGGCAGTACGTCACGCACCGGTGGCACGCACGGCACTTCGTGTCGTCCGGGAACGGGCGCTCGTTGAACGAGTACACGCCCCAGCCGCACTGCTGCACGCAGCGACCGCACTTGTGACACTTGTCGTAGTCGATCTCGACCAGGAACTCTGGCTGGATAAGGCTCGTCGGCATCGGTTATCCCACCTCGACAATCTCGCAGGCATCTTGCACGCCGGTGACCGCGCAACTGACTTCGCCGGGCGAAAGGTGCAGGTCACCGTGGATCGGCCAGTCCATGCCCTTGACGCGGGCGATGACGGGTTCGCCGGCCTTCGGCGCCCAGACCTGGTCCGGGGCGTCGAGGACCTCGCGCATCGCGCTTTCCTCGGAGGCGACCATGATCTTGGTGCCCTGCCGAGCGGCGACGAGCGGGCGCAGCTTGATGCGGTCGTTCAGAGCGACCATGCCGCCGTTGAAGCCGAGCACGATCGCGAACGGGCCCGTTGAGCATCGCCGGACCGTAGACGGCGCGCAGCGAGCGATACACCGCGGCCTCTTCCTCCGGCATCCGGTCGATCTCGGTCCACAGCGGGCTCGCGAGCGCCTTGCAGGCGAGCTCGAGCGGCAGCTTGTGCCGGCGCAGCAGCAGGTCGAAGAGGTAGGCCGCGACCTCCGTGTCGGTTCCGAGCGTGCACTTGTAGCCGAACGCCTCGAGGTAGCGGCTGTTGATGCCGTAGCTCGAGATCTCGCCGTTGTGCACGATCGACCAGTCGAGCAGCGTGAACGGGTGCGCGCCGCCCCACCAGCCGGGGGTGTTGGTCGGGAACCGGTTGTGGCCGGTCCAGGTGTGGCCCTCGTACTCCTCGAGAAGGTAGTAGTGGCCGATCTCCTCGGGGAAGCCGACGCCCTTGAAGGCGCCCATGTTCTTGCCGCTCGACGCGACGAACGCGCCGTCGACGCTCGAGTTGATGAGCATGACCGCGTGGACGATGTAGTCGTCGGAGCTCATCTCGGAGTTCTCGAGCTTGTGCGGGTCGGGCTGCAGGAAGTAGCGCCAGAGCAGCGGCGCGTCTGCGATGCCCTTGACCGCGCGCGTCGGCATCGGCTCGGCGAGATCGATGACGAAGTAGCGGTCGAAGACGGCCTCAGCCTCTTCCTTGGCCTTGATGTCGTGATACATCATGTGGAAGCAGTAGTGGTCCGGGAACTCGGGGTAGATGCCGTAGCCGGCGAACCCTCCGCCGAGCCCGTTGCCGCGGTCGCGCTGGACGGCCATGGCCTTGATGGCCTCGACGCCGCTCATCAGCGTGCCGGACTCGTCGCAGATGCCCATCAGGCCGCAGCCGCCATGGATCTTGAACGGCGACTCCTCGGCATAGCGGGGACGCTCGCCGAACAACCCGAGGTCGTCCGAGAACGCTCGCGGGACGCGTGGTGGGCATCCGGTCGAGAAGCGGTTCGTACGTCATGCTCACTCACACTCCTTGGTATCCAGCTCGCACGCCATCATCCGGGGCACCACGTCGCCGCCGCTGGCGGGAAGCGGCTCGAGACCGAGCTTCTTGCGCGCGCCCTGCTTGGGCTCGCCGAGGCGGCCGGTGTCGAGGAACATCTGGTAGGACTGGGAGACGGACTCGGGCCCGGCCCCTTCGCGAAGCGCGATCTCCTTGAGCGACCGGAACGTCTCGGCCATTCCTATCTCGGAGTGGCACATCTCGAGGCAGGTGTAGCACTCGAGGCACTTCCAGAACTCGCCGCGGGCGATGACCCCTTCGAGGTCGCCCTCCACCAGCTGGGAGATGATGTCGTTGGGCAGGAAGGTCGCGTCGATCTTGCAGACCGGGCAGTCGTCCTTGCACGCGCGGCAGCCGTCGCACTTGTTGAGGAGCGCGACGTCGAAGGCGAGCGCGAGCGCGGCCTTGTCGGCGGAGCGCGCGGCCCACTTGTCGAGGAACGGCTTGACGCTCACGCGGTGCATGTCGAGGCCGATCTCCTCCGGCTCGTGGCCGTAGGCGAGATCGATGAGCTCCGAGAGGTAGAGAACCGGAACGTTGACGTTCTCGTTGGCGCGCTGGAGGGCTGCCTGGTTCAGGTCGAACTGCTGGAAGCAGCTCGGGCACCCCACGATGAGCGCGTCGACGTCGTGGTTCTGCAGGTCGTGCAGCTTGCGGCGGCAAAACGCCAGCGAGGAGTCGCGCTGACCGACTCGGTCGAGCGCGCCGCCGCAGCACTGCATCTTGGTCGGATAGTCGACGACCGTCGCGCCGAGAGCGCGGACGAGATCCTCGAACTTGGTGGGGTGCAGCGGGTCGTCCCAGCGCACGGCGGGCTGCGGGCGAAGCAGGTGGCAACCGTAGTGCACGGCGATCCGCATGCCCCAGAAGTTCTTCTTGGCACCGCTCGCGACGAGGCCGGCACCCATCGAGTCCGCGAGCCACTCGATGAAGTGGACGACATTGAGCCTGCCGTCGTAGTGCAGCCCCTCGGTGGCGAGACGCTCGTTGATGACGTCCTTCTCGCGCCAGTTCGTCTTGAGGTGGCTCTGGCACTCCTTGAACGTGGAGTAGCAGCCGTTGCACGGGGTGACGACGTCGAGCCCGGCCTTCTCGACGAGCGCAAGGTTTCGCGCAGCAGTCGTGTAGAAGGCGCCGGGGTCGTTGGCCTTGACGAGGGTGCCCTCCGGGCAACAGGTGTGGCCCTCGAGCTCGTGAATGCGGGCGCCGAGGTCATCGAACATGACCCTCGTCGCCTTCTCGATGAACGGGAACCGCGCGGGGATGGTGCACCCCCAGAAGACCGCGAACTCCTTCATGCCATCTCGCTTTCGTAGTCGACAGCTCCAAGAAACGAAAAACGCCCGCTCAGCCCCCATGTATTGGGGCCGGGCGAGCGACTCTGCTCGTCTCTTCGATTCAGCACGCCGTTGTGCTGGTTCGGGGAGTATAGCACGCGTGCGGGGCGCGAGGAAACACGGCGGAAACGCAGGGAGAGGGGCCGTCGGCGGCCCCTTCCCGTGTCGATGCGTCTCAGCTGCGTGCCAGAGCGCTACCCCTCGATGATCCGCATCGCCTCGTCGCGATACGCGTCCATGACGAACGGAATGCCGGAGATCTCGGCCGACTCGCGCGTGAGCGCCATCAGGTCGCAACGCGCCGATCGTGTCGAGCCGCATGTTGCGCGAACCGCTCATGAGCTGCTGCAGGCCGACCTTGATCTTGTCGGAGTAGGTGTAGATGCCCAGCGCGCCCATGGGGAACTTGTCGGCCTCGGCGCCGTACTCGGCCTTGAGCGTCTCGTAGGTGACGAAGATCTCCTCCTTGGTCGTGCCGAATCCCGAGACGGACTTGGGCAGGTCCTGCTCCTTCATCCAGATCTCGATGTTCTTGCCGACGAAGCCGGGGATCATGAGCGCGCGGCCCATGCAGACGGCCTTGGTGTGCGGCGCGCCGAGCGCGAGCACCTTGAACACGTGGTCCTCGGTGGAGAAGCCCGCCGGCGATGGCGATGTCGGGAACGTAGGCGCCCTGCTGCGCGAGCTTCTCGGCGAGTTCGTTGGCCATGCACTGCAGGTAGAAGGTGGGGACGCCCCACTCCTCCATCATGCGCCACGGGCTCATGCCGGTGCCGCCGGGGGCGCCGTCGATGGTGAGCAGGTCGATCTTGGCGTTGCTCGCCCACTTCATCGCCATGGCGAGCTCGCGCATGGGGTAGGCGCCGGTCTTGAGCGTGACGCGCTTGACGCCCAGGTCGCGCAGGCGCTGGACCTCGGCGTAGAACGCATCCTCCTCGACGAAGCCGAGGCGGCTGTGGCGCTCGAACTGCCGGATCGCGCCGTCGGCGAAGGCGGCCTGGATCGCCGGGTCGCTCGGGTCGGGCGTGACGAGGTAGCCGCGACGCTGAAGCTCGAGCGCGCGATCGAGGCTGTTGACCTTGATCTCGCCGCCGATGCACTTGGCGCCCTGGCCCCACTTGAGTTCCATCGTCGTGACGCCGAGCTTCTCGACGCAGTACTCGGCGACGCCGAGGCGGGTGTCCTCGACGTTCATCTGGACGAGGATGTCGCCGTAGCCGTCCTGCTGGTAGCGGCGGAACAGCTCGACGCGGCGCTTCATGTCCGGGGCGTTGGCGACCTTGCCGTGCTTGTCGAGCTCGAGCTCCGGGTCGATGCCGCAGACGTTCTCGCCGCACACGATCGAGACGCCCGAGATGGCGGCGCCGACCGCGAAGTGCTCCCAGTTCTTGCGGGCGATCTCGGTCGAGCCGAGCGCGCCGGTGAAGATCGGCACCTTCATCTTGACCTTGTTGGTGTGACCGAACTCGGTCTCGGTGCTGACCATCGGGAACAGCGTGTTGTCGGGATTGCCCTCGACGCCGTCGGGAAGGCCCTTGGCGCCCAGCGCGTAGCCCTGGATGTTGAGGTGCGAGTAGTCGATCGGGTAGTCCTTGTCGCCCGCCGGCGGTGATCTCGCCAAACGGACCCGGGTAGATGACCTCGCGGCCGCGGAACGAGGCCTTGAAGACCTCGCAGTTGCCTCGGCAGCCGTCGACACAGCGAGCGCACAGGCCGGAGCCCGGCACGACGTCCTTCGAGCGATTCGCCGTCTGCGTGGCGTCGCTCCCCTTCGGACACTGCAGATTCATGCGCCTTACCCCCTTGTAGCTGGCCTCCCCCGCTGAATTGCGGGTACGGTCTTTATGCGACATTTTGGGTCATAATGCAATCTGCTCGAAACATCGTCGAAATCTGTTCGCAACATTTGGGAGTGTGAATCCGCATGCCGAGTCACCTTCGGGCCGAAGCCGCAGCCGCCATCGTCGATCAGAACGTCGAGTTCATCCACCTGTGGTTCACCGACGTGCTCGGCTTCCTGAAGACCTTCGTGATCACGGTCGACGAACTCGAAACGGCGATGACCGAGGGCATGGGCTTCGACGGCTCGTCGATCCAGGGATTCGCGCGGATCCAGGAGTCCGACATGGTGGCGCTGCCCGACCCGACGACGCTGCAGATTCTGCCGTGGCGCCAGGACGGGCAGCCTGTGGCGACGATGTTCTGCGACATCGTCAGGCCCGACGGGTCGCCGTACGAGGGGGATCCGCGCTACGTGCTCAAGCGCAACCTCAAGCGTGCGGCGGACAAGGGCTACACCTTCTTCGTCGGTCCCGAGCTCGAGTACTACTACCTCAAGAACGACGTGTTCCCCGAGGTGGTCGACCACGGCACGTACTTCGACCAGACCACGCGCGATCTCGTCGGTGGACCTGCGCAATCAGACGGTTCGCACGCTCAAGGACTTCGGCATCCAGGTCGAGTACAGCCACCACGAGGTCGGCCCGAGCCAGCACGAGATCGACCTGCGCTACAACGAGGCGCTCAAGATGGCCGACGCCGTCATGACCTACCGGCTCGTCGTCAAGGAGGTCGCGCAGATCAACGACCTGTACGCGACGTTCATGCCCAAGCCGATGTACGGCGAGGCCGGAAGCGGCATGCACGTGCACCAGTCCCTGTTCACGGGCGACTCCAACGCCTTCTACGACCCCGCCGACGAGTACCACCTCTCGGAAGTCGCCAAGAGCTACATGGCCGGCCTGCTGCTACCACGCGCGGGCCATCTGCGCCGTGACCAACCAGTGGGTCAACTCCTACAAGCGTCTGGTCTCGGGCTACGAGGCGCCGGTCCACATCTGCTGGGCGCACCGCAACCGCTCGGCGCTCGTTCGCGTGCCCGATGTACAAGCCGGGCAAGGAGAAGGCGACCCGCATCGAACTGCGCTCACCCGACCCCGCCTGCAACCCGTACCTCGCGTTCTCGGTGATGCTCGCCGCCGGCCTCGACGGCATCGAGCGAGGGCTCAAGCTTCCCGCCGACGTCACCGACGACGTCTACGAGATGACCGCCGAGCAGCGCGCGGCCGCAGGTATCGGGCAGCTGCCCGAGAGCCTCAACGAGGCCATCAACGAGCTGGAGAAGAGCGACCTGGTGCGCGAGGCCCTCGGCGAGCAGGTCTTCGACTGGCTCATCCGCAACAAGCGCATCGAGTGGCACGCGTACCGCACCCGCGTCACGCAGTGGGAGACCGAGGAGTACCTGCCGCTGCTGTAGTCGCGTACTCAGCCGAGGAGCGAGGCGACACCGGCGACGATCGCAACGAGTCCGAATGCCGCGATCACGCCGCCGGACACGCTGTTCACCCAGGTCAGCAGCGCGTCGCCCGCGGCGTGCCGCGCGAGCGCAGTACCCGTGGTCAGCGCGATCCACCAGCTCAGCGACCCGCTCGCGACGCCGAGCGTGGCGATGGCGGCCGTACCCGTTCCGGGCTGCACGATCGAGGCCCGCACTCGCGAAGACCGCAGCGAACGCCATGATCGTCATCGGGTTGGCGAGCGTCAGCCCGACGGCACTCGCGTACAACGAGCCCAGGCGCGTCACGTCGATGGTCTTCGCGGCATCGTGCGCCGGCGGAGTCACGATCGCGCGCCATCCGAGCCACAGCAGAACCAGTCCCCCACCGATGCGAAGCGGGGTCTGCAGAGCGCACGAGCGACTGCGAAACCGCCGAGACCCCGAACGCCGCGAGACCGGCGTAGATGCCGTCGGCCGTCGCGATACCCGCGCCGGTCGCCAGACCGGCGCGCCAGCCGTGCGCGAGTGTGCGCTGGATGCAGAGCACGCCCATCGCGCCGACCGGGGCGGCAACAGCGATGCCGATCACGAACGTGCGCACGAAGAGCGCAAGCTCTGGACTCACCTTCTAGACCTCAGCTTCGCTTGCGATCACGACCGCCTCGGCGATATCGCGCAGTGTCTTGCGCTTGTCCATCGCGAGCTTCTGCAGCCGCTTGAACGCGTCGGGCTCCGACATGCCCCGCGCCATGAGGATGCCTTTCGCGCGGTCGACGACCTTGCGCGTCTCGAGCCGCTCGGTGAGGTCCGCGACCTCCTCGGCGAGCGAAACCGCCTCGGTGTGGCGTGAGACCGCGACCGCCATCGCCGGGAGCACGTCAACCGCCGAGAAGGGCTTGACGATGTAGGCCATCGCGCCCGCCTCGGTCGCCTGCTCGACGTAGCCCGCCTGCGAGAACGCGGTCACCATCACGACCGGCGCGATGCGCTCCTCGCCGAGCACACCGGCGGCCTCGATGCCGTTCATCACCGGCATGTTGATGTCCATGAAGACGACGTCCGGGCGCAGGCTGCGTGCGAGCGCAATCGCCTCTGCCCCGTCGCGCGCCTCGCCGACCACCTCGTGGCCGTGCTCGGTGAGCATCTCGCGCAGATCCATCCGGATGAGCGCTTCGTCTTCTGCGATGAGCACGCGCACGTGTCGTCAGCCTTTCGTCGGTTCGGCGGGTCGCTCGCCAGTATCGGCGAGGGGCACCCGCACTGTCACGGTCGTGCCCCGCCGCCCGCCCGAGAACGTCAGCGTCCCGCGCAGGTCATCCTCGACGACGGTGCGCACGATCGTGAGTCCCAGGTTCGCCGAGGAGACCGGCTCGAAGTCGGCCGGCAGCCCGACGCCGTCGTCGCGCACCGTGAGCACGAGCTCGCCGGGCACGCGTCGCATCCCGACGTCGACCCGGCCGGACTCGCGTGCGGCCATACCGTGCTCCAGCGCGTTGTGAACGAGTTCGGCAACGGCGAGGGCAAGCGACGTGGCGGTGTGAGCATCGACGTCCCCGGTGGATCCCTCGACGACGACCTCGATCCCGCTCCCCTCGCCGACCAGCCCACGAGCGACCAGGTCGGTGACGGTGCGCGCCGCTGCTGCGAAGTCGACCAGCTCCTCATCCGAACCCGCCAGCAGGTCGTGCACGACCGCCATCGAGCTGACCCGCTCGGTCGCCTCGGCGAGCTCGCGACGGGCCTCCTCGGACTCGCTGCGTCGCGCCTGGATGCGTAGGAGCGATGCGATGGTCTGCAGGTTGTTCTTCACCCGGTGGTGGACTTCTCGGATGGTGGCTTCCTTGACCTTGATCTCGGCCTCGCGACGGGAAGCCTCGGTCATGTCCGCGACCAACACGAGCGCACCCGCAGGAAGCCCGATCGTCCGGTAGCTGAGCACGCGCTCTGCGACCTCGGTGTCGATCGCGATCGCGTCGCGCGTGCCGAGAACCGGCGAGATGCCGAACCCGCCGCCGGGCAGCGACGACGCCTGCAGGCCCGGGAGCGAACTGTCGACGCCGGCCAGCCGCATGATGTTGACCGAGTTGGGAGAGGCGTACGCGATCTGGCCGAGCGCGCCGACCCGCATCACGCCGTCGCCCGCGGTTCGTACAGTCGCGAACGGTTCGCCCGTGCGCACGTCGGTGAGCGGGCCGTCGCTCAGCAGGTCGATGAGCTCCTCGGCGACGTCCATGAACGCGTTCTCCATGGCGCCCGACGACTCGAGGACCTGCTCGGCGAGATCTCGCACGACGACCGCGTAGGGCTCGGGCTTGCCGATCGGCCATGCGGCTGTCGAGTAGCTGATGCCTCGCGCGACGCGACGCCGCCCGTCGGCCACGATCTCGTGGGATGCGAGCGCCGCGTACGCTTCCGGCTCGTCATCGCGCGACAGGGTGCGGCCGACACGGGACGAAGCGAACGGCGCGACGGCGGTGTTGGGACGCGCGTCAGCGACCACGATCAGCTTGCCGTCGGGGCGCGCAACAGCCAGCGTGACGTCGCCGTAGCCCATGTCGGCGACGAGCTGAAGGTTCGCCGAGACGTTCGCCACGTGCGTGCGAACGGCTTCGGGGAGAGATGCTGTCGGGTCGCTGGTGGCCATGATGGCAGTATACGCGCAGGTCGCGCATACAAGAGTCGCACTCACCGCGCAGTTTCAGGCTATACTTGCCGGCGCGGGCCACCGGCCCGGTTGACATCTGGAAATGGGCGAGTGGCGGAAGGGCAGACGCGGCGGTCTCATGCCATGAGCATCTAACTTGAGTGCCCCGGGGGAAACGCCGGGAGTAGAACGCCTCAAATTCGGGGGAGGCTGTCGCCGGAAACGGCATGCTAGCCCCGAGCCAAGCCTTCGGCGGTGCCGAAGGAAGGTGTAGAGACCAAACGGGGCGCACCCAAACGGATCATGCCGTGGGTGAAGAGATGGTCCAGGCCACGAACGGTGCGAAAGCACCGGCGGCGAAAGTCGAAGTGGTAGGAAAAACCGCTGGCCGAAAGGTCGTGTGGGTTCGAATCCCACCTCGCCCACCAGAGTCGACATTCCGACAGTCCGAGCAACGCGTTCCTGTCAGACCGCATCCCTACAATCGAGTGAACCAGACTCGATTGGGGATGATGCTCTACGGACTCCAGGCCTCCGCGATGGCGCTACACGCACGACGAGCTGCGCCGCGCAGTACGCGAATCTCGTTCGGTGCGTCAGGTGCTGTCGCGCCTCGGTCTCTCGGTGTCGGGCGGTGGGGCCTATTCGACGGTGCAGAAGCGCATGCGTGAACTCGGCCTGGATACCAGCCCACTTCACCGGCCGCGGGTGGAATGCCGGCAACAAGTCAGGCGCGTTGCGCTCCTTCGCCATCCCGCTCGACGTGGTGCTCGTCGTGGATTCGCCATGTACCAACCTGCAGAGACTGAAGAACCGCCTCATCGCCGCAGCGCCTTCTCGAGGTGAAGTGCGCGATCTGCGGCCTTGGGACCGGTCTGGAACGCAGCTCCGCTCGTGCTTCGGATGGACCACGTCAACGGAGTCCGGACCGACAACCGGCTGGAGAACCTGCGTCTCGTCTGCCCGAACTGCGACAGCCAGCTCCCAACGTTCGCCGGACGCAATTCGAAGCGAGTCGATAGTTGACCCGACCATCGCCGGGACTCCCGGTGTTGGCACGACCAGAAGGGCCCCGACCGCTTGGTCGATGCCCTTCGTCATTGAATCTCGAACTCCGAATGCTACTTGACCTTGATTGTCTTGTAGGAGTTGTACTTGGTCTTCGGGTGCGCGGCGTCCTTGAACCCGGCGCGGACACGGTACGTGCCCTTCGAGAGCTTGTAGCTCGCCGAGAACTTCGAGAAGGCGGCGGTGCTGTCCTTGGTCAGCTTGCCGGACTTCGACGCGCCGAACGTCTTCCACTTCCCGCCCGACTTGCGCTGAAGATAGAACTTCATCGGTGAGGTGCTGCTGTTGTAGCCAGGGGTGATCTTGGCTGAGACCGAGAAGGTCTTCTTCGCCTTCACCGAGCTGCGCGCACTCATGGACTTGAGCGAGAACCGCATCGTCGGAATCGTGACGGCGTTGACCGAGACACTGTCCCGACCTTGCTACCGACAACGACGACGAAGTACGTTGTCGGTATAGGGCGCCATGTACCTCATGCGGTCGATCCCGGGAGCGATGTAGTCAGAGCCGAAGCTGTAAGGGTCATCGTGAGTTCTGCAGCCCAGACGATCGAGAACGCCTCCAGCGCGGGATCAGCGGTCGAGGTGAGCTCGATGGTCTGTCCCTTGGTCAGCGGCAGCACGTACCAGTAGTCGAAGTCGCCCGATGCCGGGGCTGAGACCGAGGTTCGCTTCATGCGTGAACGGCACGCTCACCTGAAGGGGACTGCTGCTCGTGCCGTCGCCGATCAACCCAGCGTGCGCTACGACAGGCGCAGCCAGTCCGACCGCGACCGCCAAACACAGCGACAGTGCCAGCGCGTGCCTGCGTATCCTTGCAGGAGCCATGGAATCCCCCTCAAATCACACTGGCGTCGCCAGTACATGGTCAACGCTTCAAGTATCCGTACGTCGGTACGGGAATAGCCAGCTCAGGAACGATGTTTCTCAGCGGCCCGACCGTTCATCACTGCCAACCCTCTGCGCGGCCCTCGCTTCAGCCGCCCGGCCCGACCATGCGGTAGAGCGGCGCCGTCAGCCCAAGGAACACCGCGCCGATGAGCCAACCGACGGCGATCGACGTCCGCTGAGACACCCAGCCCAGCGCCGGCTGGCCAACGCCGCCACCGACGTCGCCGAAGAACGCCGAGAGGGACAGGACCGTGGCACGCTGCGCCGAGGGGATGTTCTCGTTGAGGTACGCCTGACTCACGGGCCCGGAGACTCCGAACACGACGCCCCACACCAGCCACAACCCCACCACGAGCGAGAACGGCACGACACCCGGTTGCCGCGTGAGCAGTCCGACCGCGGCGATCGCCGCACACGAGAATGGCACCCACCACCGCGGTCCACGCGAGAACGCGCGCCGGGTCTCGGCGGCGCGCCCCGGTCCGCATGATCGGCTTGACCAGCGCGTTGCCGGCGATGCTGGTCAGCGAGAGCCCGGCCTGCACGATTCCCAGCGTCCAGACCGCATTCTTGCCCAGAAGCCCGAGCACGTACGGCTGCCACGAGTAGAAGCCGTACATGTAGAACACGCCGCCGACCATCGAGACGAACAGCAGCGGCCTCACCACGCGGTCGCGCCAGCCGAACTGCACGCCCGCCGAGAATATCGATCGGGTCTCGGTCCCGAACGTCGCCACGGAGAGCGCGCGACGCTCGAAGCCAAGATCGCTGAAGAGCACTGCCACGAGCACGAACACCGCAACGAGCAGCAGCGCCCTGAGCAGGTACGGCAGCGCGAGGTTGACCTGGCCGAACAGGCCTCCCAGCAACGAACCCACAAGCATCCCCACGCCCGACGTCATCGCACCCCGGGCGAAGACGCGGTCCTTGGGCTCGTCGTAGCCCACGGAATCGAGCGCGTCGACGAGCCACGCGTCCACCGCACCGGTCTGGAAGGTGAACCCGAGCCCGATCAGCACGCTCGCGAAGCTGAAGCCCCAGAATCCCCAGCCCAGACGCGGCGTTGCGACGTAGAGCAGCGTCGACGCCAGGATCGTCCCGATGCCGATGAGATACGACGCCTTGCGCCCGAGCGTATCGGCGATGACTCCTGTCGGCACCTCGAAGACCGCCTGGGCGACGACGAAGATCGCGTTGACGAGCATGACCTGGAAGATGTCCAGGCCACCGACCTGCATCATGAAGATGGTGTTGGTCGCCCAGATAAGCGACGTCGCCAAGGTGAAGAGCAGGCTCGACGAGATGTAGGCCGCGATCACCGTGCGAGGGGAGTGGGCCGCAGTCACGCGCTACCCTGCCCTGTGCCCATAGCGGAAGCTGTGTCTCAAGCGGAGGTCCTCTCGGCGGTGCGCCAGTTCAGGAACGTGCCTTGAGGAGTTGGTTCCCCTCTACGGCCCCGCTTCGCCCACGCCGTGAGTCGAGGAGCTCGTCGAGGCGCTGTTCAGCTCGATGGCTCGCCTCAGGTGAGCACGAGGATGACGTGGTCGTTGAACACCTCGAACACGCCGGCCTCGACGTCGCGCTCGAGCACCTCACCACCGCGAGTCACCCGCATGCGGCACGGCTGCGTCTGCATGAGCAGAGGCGCGTGATGGGGGCAGATCGCTATCTCGCTGCCGGGGACGTGAGCCTCCTCGCGGCGGCGCACGACGATTCGCTCGATCTCGTCGGCTTCGTACGTCACACCCTTTGGAGTGACGATCTCGAGGGACATCGTCATCACACCGCCCCCTCGATGTCGCGCGGTGCGGGCACGTCCGCGCTCGACTGCGGCGCTCGCCATCGGTGGCCTCACCCTCTGCGACCTGAGATGCGCCTTCGGTCGAAGACGGGCGAACCTCGACCACATCGGTCGCCTTCGCGACCACGTCGCCGATCGTGCTGGCCATGAAGAACGCCTGCTCGGGCAGAGCGTCGCAGTGCCCCGCGCAGATCTCCGAGAACCCGCGGACCGTCTCGGCGATCGGGACGTAGCAGCCGGGGATGCCCGTGTACTGCTCGGCGACGAAGAACGGTTGCGAGAGGAACTTCTGGAGGCGACGGGCCCGCGTGACGACGATCTTGTCCTCCTCGGAGAGCTCCTCGACGCCGAGGATCGCGATGAGGTCCTGAAGGGCGCCGTAGCGCTGCAGGTAGGACTTGGTGTCTCGCGGCGACGCGCACGTGCTCGGCGCCCACGTAGGACGCCTCGAGGATCGACGAGCCGGATTGCAGCGGGTCGATGGCGGGATAGAGGCCCATCTCGGCGACGCGGCGCGAGAGCACGACGGTCGCGTCGAGGTGCGAGAAGATCGCGGCCGGACCCGGGTCGGCGAGGTCGTCGGCCGGGACGTAGACCGCCTGCACGCTCGTGATCGCGCCGTCGTCGGTGGAGACGATGCGCTCCTCGAGCGAGCCGACCTCGGTGGCGAGCGTCGGCTGGTAGCCGACCTCAGCGGGGATGCGGGCGCGCAGTAGCGAGACCTCGAGACCCGCCTGCACGAAGCGGTAGATGTTGTCGAAGAACAGCAGCACGTCGGAGTGCTCGACGTTGCGGAAGTACTCGGCGGTGGTCAGCGCGCAGTACGGGAGGCGGAAGCGCGCGCCCGGCGGCTCGTTCATCTGGCCGAAGTAGAGCACCGCTCGGTCGAGCACCTTGGAGCGCTGCATCTCGAGCCACAGGTCGTTGCCCTCACGCGTGCGCTCGCCGATGCCGCCGAACACGCTCACGCCCTCGTGCACGTGGCCGACGTTGCGGATGAGCTCCATGATGACGACGGTCTTGCCCACGCCCGCACCGCCGAACAGCGCCACCTTGCCGCCCTTCGGGAACGGCGCGAGCAGGTCGATGGCCTTCAGCCCGGTCTCGAAGACCTCCGGGAACGTCTTCACCCGCGCGAACGGCACCGGGTCGCGCCGAATCGGCCAGCGCGCCAGAGCGCTCACCGGACCCGAGCCCGTCGGTCGGCTCCCCCACGCAGTTCAGCATCCTGCCCTTGACCCCGGGCCCGACCGGCACGCTGATCGGCGCCTGCGTGTCGTAGACCCGCGTGCCGCGCGCCAGCCCGTCGGTCGACCCGAGCGCCAGCGCGCGCACCACTCCTTCGCCGAGCAGTTCGACGGCCTCGAGCGGCAGCCCGCGGCGCCGGTCCCCCACGCGCAGCAGCGACCCGATGACCGGCAGCTCGCCTCGGAACCGCACGTCGACCACCGGGCCGAGCACCGCAGCTACCACGCCGTCGCACGCCTCGCGCGACAGCTCCTCGCCTGCTCGCTGCAGTGCCTCGGAGACAATCGAGTCGAACGCCGAGTCGAACTCGGAGTCGACCGGTCGCTTCGTCTTGTGAGCGCTCACGTGGCCTCAGCCTCCTTGCGCATCCGCCCCGCCACGAGCACGCCGACCAGATCGGCCGTGATCGACTCGCGCCGCAAGCGGTTGTAGTGGACCCGGAGCTCCGCGAGCGCGCGGTCGGCCCGCTCGGAGGCCTCCTGCATCGTCACCATCCGCGCAGCCTGCTCGCTCGCGAACGCCTCGAGCAGGACGTCTTCGATCTGCAGCCGCACGAACGCCCGCAACAGCTCCTCGACGCACGGCGCCTGCGCGGGTTCGTAGCACCAGCCCTCCGCCGAGACCGTCGCCGAGCCCCTCGGCGCGCCGCGGCCTCCGGTGGCATCACCGGAAGGAGCCGCACGACGGTGGGCTCGCGGCGCATGGTCGAGATGAACGCCGTGTAGCACGCCCAGACCTCATCGACCTCGCCGGACAAGAACTGCTGGGTCATCGAGTCGAGGAGCGCGTCGACTTCCTCCTCGGTCACGCCCGCCCTGGTCCAGCCGCTCGCCTCGTCGATCGGGACGTCGGTGGCGCGGCGCAGGTACGTCTCGGCGCGCCGGCCCTTCACGACCGCCGTGACAGCGACGCCCTCGGCCGACTTCGCCGCGGCGAACGCACGGGCCTCTCGGCCGAGCGCGAGGTTGTAGCCCCCGCACAGACCCGCGGTCTGCGCCGATGACCACCAGCGCGATCCGGCTCACCTGCGGCCGGATCGCCATGAGCGGCGAGAGCGCCGCCGGGTCGTTCCCGGCGGCGCGCGAAGCGGCCTGCTGCCGCGCGAGCATCTCACGCAGCCGCGCGGTGTAGAGGCGCGCGCCCTTCGCACGCTCGTGCGTCCGCGCGAGCTTCGCCGAGGCGACCGTCGCAAGCGTTCGGCAGACCTCGCCGATGCCCTGGACGCTGCCCATGCGCTTGCGAACGTCGGCGAGCTTCTCCATCGGCTCACGCCTCCCATGACCGAGGCCATCGGTCGCATTGGACGCCGCGAGGAACTCCTCGAGCGCCGCCCGCAGCGCCGCCTCCGCCTCTTCGCTCAGCGAGATGCCGTCTCCGAGCGGGCGCATCACTTCGGGGTGGCGGGCGGACATCCATGCGATCAACGACGTCTCGACCTCAGGCGCCTTGTCGACAGAGCACGGTGTCGAAGTAGCCGTTGACCACGGCGTAGAGCGACAGCACTTCCTGCTCGAGCTGCATCGGCGAATGCTGGTCCTGGCCGAGAAGCGCTCGCGCGCGCTCGCCTCGGATGAGCTGCAGCTGCGTGCTCTCGTCGACCTCGGCACCGAACTTCACGAACCGCGCCATCTCGTTGTACTGCGCCAGATCGATGCGCAGTCGCCCGGCAACCTGCTTCATCACGCGAGCCTGGGCCGAGCCGCCGACGCGCGACACCGACAGACCCGGGTCCATCGCGGGACGGCGGTTCTCGTTGAACGCGACGGTGTCGAGCACGATCTGCCCGTCGCAGATGGAGATGACGTTGGTCGGGATGAACGCCGAGATGTCGCCCGCGAGCGTCTCGACGATGGGAAGCGCGGTCAGCGACCCGCTGCCCTTCTCCTCGCACAGACGAGCGGCTCGTTCGAGCAACCGCGAGTGCACGTAGAAGACGTCGCCCGGGTAGGCCTCACGGCCGACCGGACGGTCGAGCAGCGCCGACATCTCGCGGTAGGTGACCGCGTGCTTGGTCAGGTCGTCGTAGACGACGAGCGCATCGCCTCCGCGGTCCATGAAGTACTCGCCGAGTGCGCAGGCGGCGTAGGGCGCCAGGTAGCGCAGGGCCGGCATGTCGCCCGGTAGCGCCACGACGACCGCCGTGTACTCGAGCGCACCGCGCTCTTCGAGTGTCGCGACCACCTGGCGCACGGTCGAGGCCTTCTGCCCGATGGCGCAGTAGATGCACGACACGTTCGCGCCCTTCTGCGCGAGGATCGCGTCGACCGCGAGCGTGGTCTTGCCCGACCTTGCGGTCGCCGATGATGAGCTCGCGCTGCCCTCGTCCCGACGGGCACGAGCGCGTCGATGACCTTCATGCCGGTGTGCAGCGGCTCATCCACCGGCCGCCGGTCCACGATGCCCGGTGCCGGACGCTCGACCGGCATCCATGCAGCCGGGACGACCGGCCCGCGGCCGTCCAGCGGCTGACCCACCGCATCGATGACGCGTCCGAGTACGCCCTCGCCCGCGGGCACTCGCAGCAGGTGCCCGGTGCGCCGCACCTCGCCGCCCTCACGAACGCGAGACTCGCCGCCGAGCAGGACGACTCCAACCGACTGCTCCTTCAGCGAGAACGCCAGCCCCAGCCCTCCGCCCTCGAACTCGACGATCTCCTGGCTGCCGACGTCGCGCAGACCGGTCACCAGCGCGACGCCGTCGCCGATTCGCAGCACGCTCCCGGTGTCGAAGAGCGGCTCGACGATCGGCATCGGGTGCGTTATCGGTGAGAAGGTCCCGCAGGTAGGTGAAGGTGTCGTCCGGCTCCGTCAGCCCACCGTCTTCGAACCGATCGTGCATCGCGCGAGTGATACCGGCGAGCCACATGGTGCGCGGATCGAGCACGACGCGCCCCACGTCGTCGACGGCAAGCACGGCACCCGCGTCCATCGTCGGTGACACCTTCACGTCCAGCGCGATCTCGCGACCGGCTGCCTCGCAGACACGTTCCCTGATGGCCTTGATGAGTGTCGTCGTCGAGATGCGTGCGAACGTACAGCGTCACTCGCCCGCCGTCGAAACCCGACAGCAGCCGCTGGAGCGACCCTGCATCGAGCGCTGACGGCGTCAGAGCCCATGCGCCGCGGAGTTCGCTGTCTGCGTCACGGCTACGCCCCCTTCGGCGTCGCTCCGGCTGCCAGCGCCTCGATTCGGCCGTCGCTGCCGGCACTCGCGTCCATGCTCCCGACGATGGTGTTCTCGATGAGCGTGCGCTGCTCGGAGACGGTGAGCTTCTCGTTCATGATCGAGCGGGTCGCCGAGGAGACGAGCTCGACGAGTTGCTCGCGCAACTCGAGCAGCATCTCCTGCTGCTCGGTCGCAAGCGCGGACTCGGCGCGTTCCTCGATCCGTGCGGCAGTCGGCGTCTGTCTCGGCATGCGCGGTCTGCTCGATCTCGGCGCACTCCTTCTTGGCGCGCAGCACGATCTCACGAGCCTGTCGCTCGCGCTGCCCTGCGTCGTCGCCGCCGCCTCGTGCTTCGCATCGGTCAAGCGCCTTGTCCGCGTGCGAGGCGCTCTCCACGTGCGCCGCGACTCGTTCCCGACGCTCAGTGAGCATGTTGGCCACGAAGCCCCTGCGCTTCCCGAAGCCGATTGCGACCACCCACACGATGCCGAGGAGGACTGCGAACTGGATGACCTCGGCGAAGAATCGCAGTGGCGCATGGGCGAGTTCGGTCGCTATCTCGGTGACGATCTCGTTGTACGATCCCGGCTATGCTTCCGAGCACGCCGGCCACCCCCTCAGTTCGCTTGGCGCATCATCAGACGCTCGACCGTGGCCGACGACGAGTATCGTCGTCGACGGTACCCACGAGCTGGCCGCACGCCACGTGCACGCACTCCGCGGCCTCCTGGCGCAGCCGCGCTCAGCTCGGCCTCGCGGGCGGAGGCGATCTGAGCCCGCCCCTCCTCGAGACGTGCGGCCGCCGTGCGCGTCGCCTCCGTCACGCGGGTCCGGCGGTACTCCTCGGCGCGCTCGCGGGCTTCGGCACGCATCGCCTCGGCTTCAGCTGTGGCCTCGGCGATACCGCCTGCTCGGAGCCGGCGTTCGCCTCCGACGACGCACTGCGTCGCCTCGGCGTAGGCGTATCGGCCATCTCGAAGATCCGCTCACGGGCCTCGAGCACGCCGAGGTACGGCGCACGTACACCTTGCGCAGCGCGAAGTACATGACCGTGATGATCACCATGACCGCCACGATCACGATCGGGCTGATCTGACCGATCGGATTGAGGTTCAGCTCGGACGGAAGGATGCTTGCAGCAGCCTCCGCGCCCTCAGTGGCAGCCTGCTTGCGGCAGCTTGCACGGCTGCCACCTCCCCAGAGATCGCTACATGCTTCTGCGAAATCACGAGCGTGACGACCAGCGTGTAGATGCACAGCGCCTCGATGAGCGCCATGCCGATCAGCATCGCCGTGAACAGCTGCGGTGCGATCTCCGGCTGGCGGGTCATGCCGTCGATAGCTGACGTCGACACGTGGCGCATCGCGATCGATGCGAACGCGGCGCCGACAGCGATCGGGATGACAGCGACCAGTGCGAGCAGGACGGTGTTGGTCTCCATGGTTTAGGACCTCCCCTCGGCGGAGATCCGAGTGGACGACACGACACGCTGTGGAGGCGTCGACGCTCTTCGGCCTTGCGCCTCGATCCGCTCGTCTTCGTGCAGAGCGTTCGCGAGGAAGCTCGTGGTGAGCAGCGTGAAGACGAGCGCCTGCACGAACGCCGGGATCAGGCCCGAGCGCGTGCAGGATCAGCGGGATGCCCCACGGGACCACGAGGATCGACGAGCGCGACGGTCATGTACTCGCCGGCGATGTTGCCGAAGAGTCGCAGCGACAGCGACAAGACGTCCGTGATCTCCGAGACCCACTGCAACGGGTTGGGCCAGAACAGGTGCTTCAGCGTCTTGCCCGTTCCCTTGACCGCCGCCGAGATGGCCAGCGTCGACAGCACGCGCACAGAGCGCGAGCGCGAGCGTCACCGAGAAGTGCGATGTGGGCGGCCGGTTGATGATCGGCGATCGGGATGATCTGCGAGCAGGTTGCTCACGATGATGAACAGGAACAGCGTCGCGAGCAGCGGCGTCACGAGCCGCATGATGCGGTCGTGCTTGTCGCCGTGCGCGATGCCGCGCGACTTGCCCACGAAGAACGACAGCACCGCCTCGCCGATGTTCTGACGGGGGCCCGGCGCCGTCGCCGACAGCTGCCCGTGCGCGAGCCAGGCTCCAGCGACGACCAGTCCGAAGGCGACGAGAAGCGAGTTGACGATCACGATGACGCCTGACGGGTCGAGCGGCTTCACGACGACTCACCGACCTTCCTTGGTGTGCCGCATCGTGCGCGACGCGGCGATGATACTGCCAACAACGACGAGCGTGATGTCGAAGGTGAGAGCTCCGACAACCGTCCCGGTGAATGCGAGGTCCGCCGGTACGAAGATCGCGATCACGAGCAGGCCGGCCTTGACGATCAGTCGGCCCGCCAGCATGACCGTCGGTGCGACCGCAGTCGATTCGACCTGCAGCGAGTTCACGACGAGCCCGATGCGTCGCGGTGCGGACGAGCACCACATCGACCCCAACCGCAACGAGACAGCCCGCGGCGAACGCGATGCTCTGGAGCAGCAACCCGCCGCCGACGGCGATCGACGCCGCCGATCACGAGCGACCAGACGCTCATCTCGTCGAGGAAGTCCCACGAGAACCCCATGACGGCATCGTTGCTCCACAGCGACACCTCCCCCGGGTTGCCGCGCTAGAAGCCGTCGCGCAGGCGAAGCATGTCGCGCACGGCGAGGATGAGTCCGAGAAGAAGCCCGACACCGACCCCGTACGGAGACGTGTGCAGCCACAGGTCGACGAGCCAGCCGAGGAACGCTCCGGCCAGCAGGTACGCGGGGATGATCGACCACACCGCGATAACGCGCATGAACTCACGCGGAATCAGGTCGGGTGTTTGTCCGAGTCGGGGTCGACGTGCGTCGGACCCGGAACAGTCGTAGGTGACATCAGTGCCGCCCCCTCAGGTGAGAGGTCGCGCGGCTCCGTTGTTCACACAGTTCGATCGATCGCTGTTGCGCCGAAGCGGGGTCGTGGGCCTCCGGCAAGGACCACTTCTTACTCTAGGGCTATTCCCGAGTCAGACGTTCGATATCGCACTCTCATACTTAAGAGCGATGGGGCTCCCCCAATCGGATGACGTACCGCGCGATAGCGAACACATGTTCGACATGCTCAGCAGCTCGTGCTACGCTCGGCACACCCGTGAATCGAACAGGAGTTCGCCCAATGGACGCCGAGAACCCCTCGCCCCTGCGCGCCGCCCCGCGCAGGATGCCGCTCTCGCCGATGCGCTGCTCGCCGACCTCAATCCCGAGCAGCGTGCGGCCGCGGCACACGGTGACGGCCCGCTGCTCATCGTTGCCGGAGCCGGTACGGGCAAGACAGCGACGCTCGCTCACCGCGTCGCCCACCTCATCGCCCGTGGGACCGATCCCGGCCGCATCCTGCTGCTGACCTTCACGCGACGCGCCTCGAGCGAGATGGTGCGCCGCGTCGACGGCATCCTGCGCAGCGAGCGCCGAACGCGGCGGTCCGGAGCTCTCGGGCGCCCGGGTCTGGGGCGGCACCTTCCACGCCGTGGCCGCCCGCCTCCTGCGCATCCATGCCCGCGATCTCGGCCTCGAGCCCGACTTCACGATCCTCGACCGAGGCGACTCCGAAGACCTCATGCACCTCGCCCGCACGGAGCTCGGTCTGGGCCGCAGCGGCTCCCGCTTCCCGCAGAAGTCCACGTGCCTCGACATCTACTCGAGGTGCGTCAACGCGCAGACTGCCACTACCCGATGTTCTCAAGGCGTCGTTCCCCTGGTGCCGCAAGGCCGAGGACGACCTCAAGCTCCTGTTCGCGCGCTACACGGACCTGAAGGAGGAGCAGCAGGTGCTCGACTACGACGACCTGCTCCTCTTCTGGCACGGCCTGCTCGGCGATCCCGATGCGGGAGAACGCGTGCGCGAACGCTTCGACCACGTGCTGGTCGACGAGTACCAGGACACCAACCTGCTGCAAGCCGACATCGTCTCGCGACTGCGGCCTGACGGCACCGGCGTGACGTGCGTCGGCGACGACGCTCAGGCGATCTACAGCTTCCGGGCAGCCACCGTGCGCAACATCCTCGACTTCGAGCTGCGCTTCCCCGGCGCCGAGATCGCAACCCTCACCCGCAACTACCGGTCGACCTCACCGATCCTCTCGGCGACCAACGCGATCATCGGCGAGGCGACCGAGCGCCGCGACAAGGACCTCTGGACCGCTCGCGAGGGTGGGGGCCGTCCGTCGCTGGTCACCTGCCGAGACGAGGCCGAGCAGACCACGTGGCTGTGCGAGCGCATCCTGGACCACCGCGAGCAGGGCACGCTGCTCAAGCACCAGTGCGTGCTGTTCCGCGCGCAACACCACTCGATGGCGCTCGAGATGGAACTGTCGCGGCGCAACATCCCCTTCCGCAAGTACGGGGGCTTGCGATTCGTCGAGATGGCGCACGTCAAGGACCTCGTGAGCTTCCTGCGCCTCGCCGAGAACCCGCGCGATGCGATGGCGGGGCTGCGGGTGCTGGGGCTCGTGCCGGGGATCGGCCCGCGAACCGCGTCGACGCTCATGACGGCGCTGGCCGAGTGCGGCGGCGACTTCGAAGCGTGGGTCGGCGTCGAGGTGCCGGAGGCGGCACGTGAACTGTGGCCCGACGTCGTCTCGCTCATGCGTGCTCTGGCCAGCGCGGGCCCGGGCGAGGTGCCGGCGCAGGTGCACGCCGTGCGGACCGTCTACGCGCCCCTGCTCGAGCGCCGCTACGACAACGTCGAGGCGCGCACTGCGCGACATCGAGCAGATCGAGTCGCTCTCGTCGCGCGCGCAGGACCGCTCGCACTTCCTCGCCGAGCTCGTGCTCGATCCGCCGTCCTACACGCAGGACCTCGCCGGGCCGCCAGTGCTCGACGAGGACTACGTCATCCTCTCCACGATGCACTCGGCCAAGGGGCTCGAGTTCGACTGCGTCTACGTCATCCACGCCGCCGACGGCAACATCCCGAGCGACATGGCAACGGGCACCCCCGAGGAGATCGAAGAGGAGCGTCGCCTGTTCTACGTGGCCTGCACCCGAGCGAAGAACCAGCTGTACGTGAGTCATCCGCTGCGCTACTACACGCAGCCGTGGGGCAAGTCCGACACGCACGGCTACGCCCAGCGCTCGCGCTTCCTCACCGAGCGGGTGCTGCCGCACTTCGTGGAGCTACAGGCGTCGCCAGACACCCTCGCCGAGAAGGACGAGCCCGCGGCGCGGACGACGACCGCGAGCATTCGCGCAGGCGTGCGGGGACTGTGGAGCTAGGCGCTAGGGCTCGATGACGACCTTCACGCTCTCCCCTGCACCTGCCACCAGCGCGAACCCCTCGGCTGCCCGCTCCAGCGGCAACCGGTGCGTGATCATGTCGGTCACGGCGCACTCGCCCGCTCGCGATCAGCTCCATCGCCATCTGCAGGTCCGCGGGCGCCGCCCCGTAGGCTGTCCGCACGCTGACTTCTCGGCGCCAGAGCTCGTTGAGGGGCATCGGGTGGTCCTGGCCGGGGGCCGGTACCGCAAACACCACGAACGTCGCGCCGTTGTCGAGGCACGCGAGGCCCTGGTCGATGGCGCTCGGTGCGCCAGTTCCGAGAATGACGAGGTCAGCGAGGTTGCCGTCGTTGGCCTCGCGCAGCATCTCCGGCAGCTTGTCGCCGGCCGCGATCGCGTCCCACGCCGCGGTGGCACCGCTGCGAAGAGCCCAGTCCAGCCGATACTGCGAGACGTCGGTCGCGAACACGCGACCCGCGCCCAGCGCGAGCGCCAGCCGGATGTGCAGCAGCCCGCTGATGCCGCTGCCCATGACCAGCACCGTCGAGCCCGGGCGCACGCCAGCGCGCACCTGAGCGCGCACCACGCACGCGAGCGGCTCGACGAACGAGCCCTCCTCGTACGTCATCGAGTCCGGCATCTTGAAGATGCCGCGGTCGGTCTGCAGCGCGGGCATGCGCACATACTCGGCGAATCCGCCGGGATCGAAGTTGGTGGTGTGCAGCGTGTGGCACGCGGTGTGGTTGCCGGTCACGCAGTAGCGGCACGTGTTGCACGGCACGTGGTGCGAAAGCACCACACGGTCGCCCACGACGACGTTCGTCACGCCCTCGCCCACCTCGACCACGTCGCCGGCGACCTCGTGACCCAGCACGATGGGCGCCTTGGGCACGCGGTACCACTCGAGTACGTCGGAGCCGCACAGGCCGCTCGCCTTGACGCGCACGAGCGCCTCGCCGGCCGCGATAGTCGGGACAGGGCGCTCCTCGAGCGCGAACGTCGCTGTTGTTGTAGTAGACCGCGACGCGCATGGTATCGGGCATCTCGGCGGCTCTAGATCTTGCGCTGGTCGTCGGTGGAGCCCACGCCCGGACCAGTGATGCCGCTCGCGGCCTTCTCGTCCACGTAGACGGCGAACGCGTCGTCGACCGAGGCGTTGCCGTGCACGACCGCGTTGACCGCCTTGATCATGCCGAGCGGTGAATCGCTCTGGAAGATGTTGCGGCCCATGTCCACGCCCGCCGCGCCGCCCTCGATCGCCTTGAAGGTCATCTCGAGCGCCTCGCGCTCCGGCAGCTTCTTGCCACCGGCCATGACGACCGGCACGGGGCAGGTGCTGGTGACGCGCTCGAAGTCCTCGCAGTAGTAGGTCTTGACGATGTGGCCGCCCGTCTCGGCGATGATGCGGCTGGCCAGCGCGAGGTAGCGTGCGTCGCGCACCATGTCCTTGCCCACCGCCGTCACGCCGATGACCGGGATGCCGTAGCGCTCGCCCTCGTCGACCAGCTTGCCCAGGCTCGCGATGGTCTGGTGCTGATGCGGCGCGCCGATGAAGACCTGCACCGCCATGCCGGCGGCGTTGAGGCGGATGCACTCCTCGGTGCTCACGAGGATCGTCTCGTTGGACAGGTCGTCGTCGAGCACGCTGTTGCCGCCCGAGACGCGCAGAACGATGGGCGTATCGAGCGCGGGATCGATGTCGCCGCGCAGTGCGCCGCGAGTGAGCATGAGCGTGTCGGCCAGGTGCGCGATCGGCATGATCGACTCTCGGATGCACTCAAGGCCCGTGGTGGGTCCGAGGAAGTAGCCGTGGTCCACGGCGAGCATGACGGTGCGGCCGTCGGCCGGATTGATGATCTTGTTGAGGCGGTTCTGAAGTCCCCAAGACATGCTGGTGACTCCTTGGTCGTGAAGGCGCGCGGATGCGGTCATGCGCGAAATGTCATGCGCGACGTCGTTATGATACCCGACCGTTCCTACCGCGCGAGAACCTGGGCGAGCTTGTATATCTCACGTCGCAGGGGGTGATGCCGTGCGTACGCTTCCGTGAGCGGATAGACGCATATCTCGGAGCCCTGCAGACCGACCGCCATACCGCTTTGGCCGTCGAGCAGCGTGCGCACGGCCTTCTCGGCGAAGCGGGACGCGAGGATGCGGTCGAAGGCCGAGGGCGAGCCACCGCGCTGCACGTGGCCGAGAACGACCGCGCGCACGTCGTGACCGCAGTGGGTCTCGAGGTCCTGCGCGAGCCCGAACGCGTGGCCAGCACCCTCGGCGAGGATGATGATCGAGTGCTTCTTGCCTCGCCGCACGCCCGCCGCTACGGTCTCGCACACGTCGTCGATGCACCACTCGACCTCGGGGACGAGTATGCAGTCGCCGCCTGCTGCGAGCCCGGCATACGTCGCGAGGATGCCTGACGTGCGGCCCATGACCTCGATGACGAACGTGCGCTCGTGGCTCGAAGCGGTGTCGCGGATCTTGCCGATGGCCTCGACCACGGTGTTGAGCGCCGTGTCGAAGCCGATGGACGTGTCGGTGCCCGAGATGTCGTTGTCGATCGTCCCGGGCACCGCCACGGAGGGCATTCCGGCGTTGTCGAGCTCCTCGGCGCCGCGGTAGCTGCCGTCACCGCCGATGACGACGAGGCCGGTCACGTCCGCGGAGCGCAGTATCTGCACCGACTCGGCGACGCCTTCGGGCGTCTTGAAGCGCTCCGAGCGCGACGTGCCCAGGAAGGTGCCGCCGCGGTCGAGCACCCCGCCGACGTCACCGACGCCCAGCGGGTGGAAGCGCCGCTCGAGCAGCCCCTCGTAGCCGCGCTCGATGCCCACGACTTCGGTCCCGCAGTCGATGGCGCTGCGCACGACCGAGCGTATGGCGGCGTTCATGCCCGGTGCGTCGCCGCCGCTCGTCAGTACCGCGATCCTCGGTCTGCCCAGCGGCATAGCGGTCACTCCCCTGTCGGCGTGCGGAACACTCCCACGCCGCGAAGCCGCTCGTAGCGGCTCGCGACCAGCGCATCCGGGTCGACTGTGCCCAGCTCGTCGAGCGCCGTAGCGATCGCCGACCCCACGGTCGCGAACACGTCGGCCGGCGCGTGGTGGGCGCCGCCGAGCGGCTCGGGCAGCACCTCGGTCGACGATGCCGAGCCCCACGAGGTCCTCGGCGGTCATCTTGAGGCACGACGCGGCGGTCTCGGCCTGCTTGGTGTCCTTGTAGAGGATCTGCGCGCACATCTCCGGGCTGATCACCGAGTAGTACGCGTTCTCGAGCATCATCACGCGGTCGCCGAAGCCGATGGCGAGCGCTCCACCGCTCCCGCCCTCGCCGATGCCGACGCACACGACCGGCACGCGAACGTCGGAAAGCGTCGCCAGCGACTCGGCGATCGCCCATGCCTGACCGCGCTCCTCGTCCTCGAGGCCCGGCGCCGCACCGGCGGTGTCCAGGAAGCTGACGATGGGCAGCCCGAACTTATCGGCGAGTTCCATGACGCGCATCGCCTTGCGGAAGCCCTCGGGATGCGGGCTGCCGAAGTTGCGGCGGATGTTCTCCTTGGTGTTGGTGCCCTTGCGGTGGCCGAGAATGGCCACGCGCCGCCCGTCGAGCGTGCCGAGACCGGCGAAGATCGCCTCGTCGTCACCGAAGTGGCGGTCGCCGTGCAGTTCGACGACGTCGGTCGAACAAGCGCGTCGACGTAGTGCTCGGTCTTGGGGCGCTCCGGATGCCGAGAGATCTGGACGCGGTCCCAGGGCGACAGGTGCTCGTAGGTGTCGTGGTAGCAGCCGCTCGATCTGTGCTGCGAGACTCGTCGATCTCGGCAGCGAGTTCAGGGTTCTCGGCTGAGGTCGAGGCGGCGAAGCTCGGCGACCTTGGCCTCGAGTTCAACGAGCGGACGCTCGAACTCCATGACGTAGCGACGCTTGTTCACGAGGCCTCACCCGCCTGGTGCGCGCGGCGTCAGGTAGTCGATCAGAAGCCGATAGCCGGTCCTTGAGCTCCGACCGGGGCACGATGTCATCGATCATGCCGTGCTGCATGAGCGACTCGGCCGTCTGGAAGCCCTTCGGCAGCTTCTGGCGAATCGTCTGCTCGACGAGCTTGCGGTCCCGCAAACCCGATCATCGCGCCGGGCTCGGCGAGCACGATGTCGCCGAGGACCGCGAACGACGCCGTCACGCCACCGTACGTGGGGTTGGTCAGCACCGAGAAGATAGGCGAGGCCCGCGTCCGAATGCTTGCGGGCCGCAGCACTCGTCTTCGCCATCTGCATGAGCGAGATCATGCCTTCCTGCATCCGAGCGCCGCCCGAAGCGGTGACGATGACGATCGGCAGGCGCTCGGCGGTGGCGAGCTCGAACGCGCGGGTGACCTTCTCGCCGACGACAGAGCCCATCGACGCGCCGATGAACCGGAAGTCCATCACTGCGAGCACGACAGGACGGCCGTCGATGAGCGCACGGCCGCTGATGAGCGCCTCGTTGCGGCCGCTCTTCTCGGCGGCCGAAGCGAGCTGGTCGGTGTAGGGCTTGGTGCTCACGAACTCCAGCGGGTCGCACGGCATGAGGTCGGCGTCCATCTCGACGAAGCTGCCCTCATCGGCGAGCATCTCGACGCGCTCGGGTGCGGTGACGTCGAAGTGGAAGCCGCACGTCTTGCAGACGCGCATCGTCTCGAGGAGTTCTCCCTCGTAGATGATGCGCTTGCAGCCGTCACACTTGACCCAGACGCCGTCGGGCATGTCCGTGCTGCCCGATCCGGGCTGCTCGGTCAACTTCGTGTAGCGATTCGTCTCGCGCGCTGTGAACCAATCTGCGATCGACATGTGATCCCGTCGTCTGCCTATTCGGACTACTCGGTCTAACGTACCCGCGAATGCCACCGCGGCACCGCACGGTCTGCATCGACCGAACGGTGCCGCGGTGCGAATGCCACGTTCCGCTGCCAGCCGGCAGGCCTACAGCGAGTAGTCCTCCGTGCCGTTGAACACCGCAAGCGCGCGGTCGACATCGTAGTCGCCGAGCGTGATGGCGCTGATCGCCTTGGTGAGGCGGACGGCCTCGTCGAGCGAGCGCTGGTGGATGTTGCGCCCGGTCGCGTTGCCGATGGCGCCGCCCACGTGGATCTGCTCCCAGAGCTGGGTCAGGAACGTCGTCGCGTCGACGGTCGAACCGCCCGCGCACACAAGTCCCGTACGGCCCGATGCCTTGGAAGCCTCGACGAGCTTCTCGGCCGAGGAGCCGCGTGTCGTCGCCCTTGGGCGGGTTGCACCTTGACGAAGTCGGCGCCGAGACACGCAGCCGTACCGGCGGCACCGGCGATGAGGTGTGCGCTCTTCTCGTCGGCGACGGCCTTGCCGCGCGGGTACATCCACAGGACCACGATGAGGCCGAGAGCGTGGGCGTCAGCGATGAGCTGGCCGGCCTCCGACATCATGGTCGACTCGTACTCCGAGCCGAGGTAGATGGTGTAGCCGACACCGACGACGTTGACGCCATTGTCGACGAGGTCGGCGACGACCTGGATGTCGTAGAGCTGCGGCGAGTACGGATCGTCCTGCGACGTCTTCACGAGGTGGGTCTTGGAGTTCATCTTCACGAGGTAGTTGATGTCCGGGTAGTCCGGCGCGAACTGCGCGATGAGGCCGCGCTGACCGGCGAGAACGCCGCACGACACCCTGCTCGCCGATGCGGAACAGGTGCTCCGGCTCTGCGTCGGCGATGTCGATGCCCTCGCCGAAGAAGTCGTCGTTGATGTGCTCGATCTTCTGGTCGCACGCGAACAGCATGAGGCGACCGGTGTTCTGAGTTGCCTTGAGGTAGTTGTCGATGTAGCGCTCGCGCATCTCGTCCGGCACGTCAGCCGGCACGCGAACCAGGTCGCGCGTGATCTTCGGCATGGAAGACCCCCTTCGTAGGAAACGTCTGGCTTGAACCCTCTCGGCGTGTAGGCTCACGCCGTTTCAGACCACGAAACAGGGTACGCGATGCTGAGCGCGCGCGCCACACGCGCGGGCGGTTTCAGCCGAGTCGCTTGCGCGCCGCTCGGTGAGGGATGCCCGTGACGTGGCTGACGAACTCGTCGCCCTCGAGGCGGTATCCAAGCGCCTCGTAGAACCCGTACGCCGTGTTTCGCGAGTTCAACCAGGTCTCCAGCGCGCCCTCCTCGGCGGCCTTGCGCTCGAGCGCGAGCATGAGCGCCCGCCCCACGCCAAGCCGGCGCGCCTCCGGCGATACCGCGACCTGACGCACCTGACGCTGGCTGTCCCCCTGTGCCGGAAGCAGTCTCGCACTGCCGAGCACGACGTCGTCATCGGATACGGCAACCGCCACGCACGTGCCCGGTGCAGGGTGCAGCCAGTCAGCCCCCGCAGACGCCTCCTGCGGCCAGCTCACCCCGAACGGCTCGTACAAGACGCCGAAGGACAGCTCGAGCACCTCGTCGAAGCGATGCCACTCGGGTGAGACGAACTCGATGGTGAAGCCGGACACGGGCCCTCCGCTTTACTCGGGATGGAAGCTCTGCAGCGCAGATTCTACCGCCCCGATTGGCTTCGAGCGCGAGATTTCTCGGAAGGTAACGATGCGCCGGCAAGGGCTCCTGCCGCCCTAGAGCTGCAGCTCCATGCGCTTGTGAGGGAGCGCGACGTCCTCGGCTGGTATGAGTTCGCCCACCTCCTTGAACCCGAGACGGCGGTACACACCCAGCGCCGTGAAGCGCGCGTTGAGGAAGAGCGTCTTGGCTCCGCGCTCGCGGGCGAGCGCCACGAGCGAGTTCAGAATCGCGGTGCCGAGGCCTCGCCCCTGAGCTGTTGGCGCGACACAGACGTGTCGGATCTGTGCTTCGCCTCCCCGCATCACGAGCCGCCCGTAGCCGACGACCCGGCCGCGGTCGACCGCCGCCACGTGCGTCGAGTCCGGGTTGTCATCGTCGAAGTCCGTGAGCGAGGACACGCCGAAAGGAGCGAACAGCACGCTATAGCGCAGCTGTTTGGCTTCAGCGAACGAGATGTCATTCGTCCGGATTACCCGGACACCCTGGAACGCGATCATGGCGAGCTCCCGAACTCGGTGGGCCTGCTCACCGCACTCTAGCGCGGCGGGCATCGAATCCAGCCCCGCTCACCGAGCCCCACGACCCGCTTGGCGACCTCAGCCGCCGTAGCGGTTCGTCACGGGCATCCTGCGGTCCTTGCCGAACGCCTTCGGGGTGATCTTGACGCCCATCGGCCCCTGCCGCCGCTTGTACTCGGCGATGTCGGTCAGCCGGATGACGCGGTTCACGATCTCTGCCGGGAAGCCCATCTTCACGATGGCGTCTCGGCTGTCGTCCTTCTCGACGTAGTGCGTCAGTATCGCGTCGAGCACCGGGTACGGCGGGAGCGAATCCTGCGTCGCGCTGGTCGGGCCGCAGCTCGGCGCTGGGCGCCTTGTCGATGATCGCCTGCGGGATGACCGGTGTCGCCGCCCTGCGCGTTGCGCCACTTCGACAGCTCGTAGACGCGCATCTTGAAGACGTCCTTGATGGGCGCGAAGCCGCCGACCATGTCGCCGTAGAGCGTCGAGTACCCCACCGAGAGCTCGCTCTTGTTGCCGGTGGCCAGCGTCATCCACCCGAACTTGTTGCAGAGCGCCATGAGCAGCGTCCCGCGCACCCGGGCCTGCAGGTTCTCCTCGGCGACGTCGGGCTCGCGACCCTCGAACGCGGGCGCGAGCGTGTCCAGAAACGCCTGGAACGGGTCCTTCGACCGGCAGCTCCATCGTCTCGATGCCGAGGTTGGCCGCCAGCTCGACCGAGTCGTCCACGCTGCCCGCCGAGGAGTACCGGCTCGGCATCATCACGCCGTGCACGTGCTCGGCCCCGAGCGCGTCGGTCGCGATCGCGGCGGTCAGCGCCGAGTCGATGCCGCCCGAAAGCCCGAGCACGACGTCGGTGAACCCGTTCTTGCGCACGTAGTCGCGAAGCCCCAGCACGATCGCCGAGTAGACCTCCTCGGCGGGTCCCATCTCGGGTGCCATGTCGGCGGATGCGCCGAGCTGGGCGCCGGGGGCGAAGTCGGCGATGACGAGGTCCTCCTCGAACGCCGCCCCGCGCGCGACGACCTCGCCCGAGGGCGAGATCACGAGGCTGCGGCCGTCGAAGACGAGTTCGTCTTGCCCGCCGACGAGATTGCAGTACGCGAGCCAGACGCCGTTGTCGCGGGCGCGGGCGCACAGCATCTCCTCGCGCTCGCTCGCCTTGCCGGCGTGAAACGGCGAAGCGGAGACGTTGAAGATGACCGAGGCGCCTTCGGCAGCGGCCTCTGCGGCGAGCTCGGGAACCCAGATGTCCTCGCAGATGGTGCTGGCGAACATGGTCCCGCCGAGCTCGAACACGCCGGCCGCTGGGCCGGGCGTGAAGTAGCGCTGCTCGTCGAAGACACCGTAGTTGGGCAGCCGGCGCTTGTAGTACGTCTGAAGCACCCGGTTGTTGCCGCACAGCGCGACCGCGTTGTAGAGCGTCGTCTCCGTCACGGTCCACGAACCCGATGAGCGCGGGCCGGCTGCACGCCGCCGCGACCATCTCGAGCGCCAGGAGCTGGTCGTCGATGAAGTGGTCCTTGTAGACGAGGTCCTCCGGCGGATAGCCGGTCAGCGCGAGCTCGGGAAAGAGCGTGATGCCCGACGTCCAGCCGCTCGGCCGCCGCGATGGTCTCCAGGATGTGACGGACGTTACCGTCGAGGTCGCCGACGGTGACGTTGATCTGCGCGAGCGCGACACGCATGGGCCTGGGCTCCGTTCGCATCCGAGCCGGGATGGGTGCTTTCGCATCGAGTCTACCCGAGCGCGCGAGGCCGAGCCGAGCTCCGCCGGAGCATGCGCCTGCCGACTCTAGCCGCGATTGGCGAACGTGATGCTGATCTGCAGCACGCGTCGCCGTCGAGACCCACAGCAGATAGGGCACGAGCGGCGCCACGATCCACGCCGAGCCTGGCCGCCACACCAGCGACCATCCACCAGACGATCGTCACGAGCACGATGAGGATGTCGAACGTTGCCAGCGGCAAGTTGCGCAACCCGAACTGGATCGGCGTGAACGCGACGTTCGCCACGAGGTTGAGTGCACAGCGGCAGCAGCACCAGTCGCGGCAGATCACCGCGAACGACCTTGATGACCGTGCCGATCGCCGCGACGGCGATCAGCGGGTAGATGACCGCCCAGATCGTGCCGATCGTCGACGGCTGCGGCGTCCACGACGGCTTGACCAGGCGTCGTACCACGTGCGGAACTCGGTCATCTCGTGCCCTCTCTCGGCGGCTGCTAGCTGGGTGTATACCGCTCGGCGAGCGCGTCGACGCAAGCCGAGTGTCCTACAACCTTCCAGCAGCGCCTCTGCCAGCGGCGTTGCTTTGGCGTTGCCGACCTGCGGGTTTACCGGGAGTGGCACCGGACTCGCTTCTGTGCGCCTTCGGCCGCCGCCCACAAGCAGCCGAACTCGCTTCACGTACGACGGGCGGACCGGCACGCATCGAAGCACCGGCCAGACAGAACCGGCACGGCCTTCGGCGCGTACAGTACCCGGCGAAAGGAAACCGTGTGAAGGTAGACAGTCGTGTCCTGAGTGTGCCGTCCCGACTCGGACGGGCCTTGGTCGCCATCCCCCTCGCGATGGCGATTTCATTTGGAGCGATGCCCGCTCCCGCGCATGCGATCACCCGCCCCACGGTCATCAAGCGGGCGAACCACTGGGTCAAGAAGCGCGTCAAGTACAGCCAGCACCGGTACTACCGCGGCTACCGCCGTGACTGTTCCGGCTTCGTGTCGATGGCGTGGAAGCTCAAGAAGTCCTACACGTCGTCCACCATCCGCAGCCGAGCGAAGAAGATCTCCTGGCGCAAGCTCAAGCCCGGCGACGCCGTGCGCCGAAGAGGCCACGTCGAGATCTTCGCAGGCTGGAAGAACAAGAAGCACCGCCGCTACTGGGCGCTCGAGGAGTCCACGTGGGGCAAGCCCGCTCTGCGCAAGGTCAAGACGTTCAAGCGCGGCTACTCGGCGCTGCGGTACAAGGGCATCAAGGAGCGCAAGCGCCGGTCGCAAGCCGCCCCGCAAGCCGCCGTGTCGTCCAGCAGCCGTCAAGCCCGCAGCAGTCGCGCACCTGCCGCATCGGTCGAGACGGCCGTCGCGGCCCTGCGCAGTCATCCCCTAGCATCGATCACCGTCCCGCATCGCCGATCTCCGAGCGACGCGCGATGCGGGACGTCGCTAGGCGTCCTGGGCTACGTCGGCGTGTGAACCGCCTCGGCAAGCTCGGCGACGAACGCGCGAGCGCTCTCGCGTCGCGCTGGCGGCGGACGATCGCGCTGCCGACGACGACGCCGTCGGCGACCTGGGCGACCGCGGCCGCCTGCTCGGGCGTGGACACGCCGAATCCGACGGCGACCGGCAATGATGTCGCGGCCTGCACGCGCGCGACCAGCTCCGCGAGCTCGGCGGGCAGCTCGGAGCGCTCGCCGGTGACACCCGTGGTCGACACGCAGTACACGAACCCGCGCGACATCTCGCCCACCTTCGCGAGCCGCTCGGGCGTGGAGGTAGGCGCTGCGAGGAACACGGTGTCGAGTCCCTGCGGATGCCGCGAGCCACGGACCCGCCATGTCCGGCGGCAGGTCCGGCACGATCACGCCCGCGACGCCGGCGTCGCGCATCGCAGCCGCGGCCTTCGGCAGCCCCATGCGCATGAGCGGGTTGAGGTAGCCCATCAGCACGACCGGCGGGGCGCCCTCCCCCGCCTCGCCGATGAAGTCGCGCGCCAGCTCGATCGTCTCGGCGAGGCCGAAGTCGCCCCCGGCCGCCGCGCGAGCCTCGTCGGCCGCATCGCGGATCACCGGGCCGTCGGCGAGCGGATCCGAGTACGGGATGCCCAGCTCGATGACGTCGGCGCCCGCGCTCTGCGAGCGCGTGCAACGCCGCGAGCGACCCGTCGCGAGTCGGATAGCCGCCCATCACGTAGGCGACGAGCGAGGCTCGCCCGGGGGTGAACGCGCGACCGAGACTCGCGGCGGAGTCGGCTCAGTCAACGCCGAGCCCGGCCTCGCGCACGATGTCGATGTCCTTGTCGCCGCGACCGGAGACGCGTCACGACGACGACCGCGTCGGGTCCGAGCTCCTCGGCGAGTCGCGGCAGCAGCGCGAGCGCGTGCGACGACTCGATGGCCGGGATGATGCCCTCCCTGCGCGTGAGCAGCTCGAAGGCGGCGAGCGCCTCGGCATCGGTGACCGCCTCGTAGCGCACGATCCCCTCGTCCTTGAGATACGCGTGCTCGGGGCCGACGCCCGGGTAGTCCAGCCCCGCCGAGATCGAGTACGCCTCGAGCGGGTTGCCGGCGTCGTCTTGGAGCAGGTAGCTGTAGAAGCCGTGCATGACGCCGGGCGAGCCGAGCGTCATCGACGCGCCGGTCTTGTCGGTATCGAGTCCGAGTCCAGCGGCCTCGGCGCCGATGAGCTGCGGCTTGCCGAGCACGTCGCCGCCGAGCACGAACGGGTAGAACGTCCCGATCGCGTTGCTGCCACCACCGACGCACGCGATGACGGCGTCGAGCTTGCTCGAGCCCGCGCGCCTGGCACTGGTCGATGATCTCGAGACCGATGACGCTCTGGAAGTCGCGCACCATCATCGGGTACGGGTGCGGCCCAACCGCCGAGCCGAGCACGTAGAACGTGTCGTCGACCCGCTCGACCCAGTGCCGGAGCGCGGCGGTGACGGCGTCGGCGAGCGTGCCGGTGCCCTCGGCGACCGGAATGACCTCGGCGCCGAGCAGCTTCATCTTGTAGACGTTGAGCGACTGCCGGCGGATGTCCTCCACGCCCATGAACACGGCGCACTCCAGGTCCATGAGCGCGGCGGCCGTCGCCGTCGCGACGCCGTGCTGGCCGGCGCCCGTCTCGGCGATCACGCGCTTCTTGCCCATGCGCTTGGCGAGCAGGCACTGCCCGATGGTGTTGTTGATCTTGTGCGCGCCGGTGTGGCACAGGTCCTCGCGCTTGAGGTAGACCGCCCCAAGTCCGACGGCCTCGGCGAGCCGGTCCGCGCGGTACAGCGGCGTGACGCGGCCGATGTAGTCGTGCCGCAGATCGTCGAGCCGCGCCTCGAACTCCGGCGTCCTCGCTAGCGGCGCAGGTAGGCGGCGGTGAGCTCCTCGAGCGCGGGGATGACCGTCTCGGGGACGAATCGGCCGCCGTAGGCGCCGAAGAAGCCTGCGGCATCGGGTCCCGCGTAGACGCTCTCGGCGGACGGGAACAGCTCGCTCATGTTCAGGCCTCCTGGTCGGCGTCGCGCACGGCAGCGCAGAACGCGACTATCTTCTCGTGGTCTTTGATACCCGAACGTCGCCTCGACGCCTGAGGAGACGTCGACCGCGAACGGGCGCAGCGCAGCGATGCACGCGCCGACATTCTCGGGATTGAGGCCCCCTGCGACAAAAGAAGGAGCCCAACCGGGAACGTCGCCAGTCGCTTGCCAGTCGAAGGTTTGCGAGGTGCCGCCCGCTTTGCCAGTCACGAATGTGTCGAGAAGAAGGGCGGCGGCGTGGCCCCGGTAGGGCTCCAGCCGCTTCAAGAGCGAAATCCGTGCCAACGTGGACGCACCTTGATGACCGGAACCGGCACGGCGTCGCACTGCTCCGGCGACTCGCTGCCGCTGAGCTGCACCGCGGTCAGCCCGCACACCGCGATCGCCTCGGCGATCTCCTCGGCGGACGCGTCGACGAACACGCCGATGCGCGCCACCGGCGGCGGCACGTCGGCCAGAGCGGCCGCGGCCTGCGCGACGCGTCACCTGCCGAGGAGACGGCGCGAAGATGACGCCGATGGCGTCTGCGCCCGCCGCGACGGCGGCGGCGGCGTCCTCGGCGCGGGTGATCCCGCAGATCTTGATGCGCGTGCGGTGCATGCCGTGCCCTTCGTGCTGGTGACGGGAGCGCGGGGCCCGGCTGGATGTGGCCGGGCCCCGCGTCGGGAGCGTCGTGCGTGTGGTGCTACTCGGTCTCGCAGAGCGTGGCGCCTGCGGCGAAGTCGAAGTCCTGCAGGTCGCCGGCGTTGTACGCGGCGTACGCAGCCAGGTCGAAGTGACCGTGGCCGGACAGGTTGAACAGGATGACCTTGTCCTCGCCGGCGGCCTGAGCGGCCTGCGCCTCGATGATGGCCGCGAGGATCGCGTGGCTGGACTCGGGCGCGGGCAGGATGCCCTCGGCGCGCGCGAACTGCACGGCTGCGGCGAAGCACGCGGTCTGGTCGACCGCGATCGCCTCGGCCGAGCCGTCGTGCACGAGCTGGCTGACGAGCGGCGAGTCGCCGTGGTAGCGCAGGCCACCGGCGTGGATGCCGGCGGGCACGAAGTCGTGGCCGAGCGTGTACATGAGCATCTGCGGCGTCATGCCGGCCTCGTCGCCGAGGTCGTAGCGGTACTCGCCGGCGGTCAGCGTCGGGCACGCCTTGGGCTCGACGGCGAGCAGGCGCGCGTTGCTCTTGCCCTCGAGCTTGCGGTGGTAGTACGGGAACGCGAGGCCGGCGAAGTTCGAGCCGCCGCCCACGCACGCGATGACGACGTCGGGCTCGTCCTCGGCGAGCTGCCATCTGCTCGATGGCCTCGAGGCCGATGATCGTCTGGTGCAGACACACGTGGTTGAGCACCGAGCCGAGCGCGTAGTGCGTGTCGTCGTTCTTGAGCGCGACCTCGACGGCCTCAGAGATCGCGATGCCGAGCGAACCGGTCGAGTCCGGGTCCATGGCCAGCACGTGGCGGCCGGCGTCGGTCAGGTTGCTCGGCGACTTGTGCACGGTGCCGCCGTAGGTCTCCATGAGGATGCGGCGGTACGGCTTCTGGTCGTAGCTGACGCCGACCATGAAGACCTCGACGTCGATGCCGTACAGCGCACCGGCGATCGACATGCGCGCTGCCCCACTGGCCGGCGCCGGTCTCGGTCGAGATCTTGGTGATGCCCTCCTGCTTGTTGTAGTACGCCTGCGGGATGGCGGTGTTGGGCTTGTGCGAGCCGGCGGGGCTCACGCCCTCGTACTTGTAGAAGATCTTGACGCCCTCGGGCAGGCCGAGGTCCTTCTCGAGCTGCTTGGCGCGCAGCAGCGGCGAGGGACGGTACGTCCTTGTAGACGTCGATGACGGCGCCCGGGATGTCGATCCAGCGCTCCGGCGACGATCTCCTGCTTGAGGCACTCCATCGGGAAGAGCTTCATCATCACTTCGCCGATCTGGTCCGGCCCGAGCTCGATGCCGTCCGGCGTGACCACCTTGGGCGGCGCCGGCGGGGTCTTCAGGTCCGGGATGATGTTGTACCAGGCCTCCGGGAATCCTGCAGTCTCGTCGAGTCCGAATCGTGTCTTGTCTGACGCATGGTCGTGCTCCTCTCCCTAACACTGTCTGTACGGTCGCATCAGCGGTTCGGTCGTGCTTCAGTCCGAGATCGTGCAATCTATCGGCCACGGGCGTCTTGGCGACGCCCGTCAACTCCTCCAATACGTCCTCCGGGAACTCCGCGCGCATGAGCGTCTCGCCGACGAGAACCGCGTCCGCACCCGCCGCTGCGGCCGCCTCCACGTCGGCGCGCGTCTTGCACGCCGCTCGCGGCGACGCGCGTGACCTCGTAGCGCCCAAGCTCGCCGAGAAGACCGCGCGCGCCGCTCGGGGTCGACCTCGAGCGTGCGCAGGTTGCGGCTGTTCACCGCGATGACCGCCGAGCGCACGCCGAGCGCGATGGCGATCTCGTCGGCGGTCGCCACCTCGACCAGCGGCGTGAGGCCGAGGGTCTCGGCGATGTCGGCGTAGTCGCGCGTCATGTCGCCGAGCACGCTGACCATGAGCAGCACCGCGTCGGCGCCGTGGCCGCGCGCGACGAAGAGCTGCACCGGGTCGACCACGAAGTCCTTGCACAGCACCGGGACGTCGACGGCGTCGGCGACGTCGGAGAGGTCCGTGAAGCTGCCGCCGAAGAACTCGGGCTCGGTCAGCACGCTGATGGCACGCCGCTCCCCCGTCCTGGTAGTGCAGCGCCTGCTTGGACGCCTCGCAGTCCGGCGCGATGGGGCCGACGCTCGGGGAGGCCTTCTTGACCTCGGCGATCACGGCGACGTCGCTGCGGTTCGTGAGCGCGGCGACGAAGTCCCGCGGCGGCCGCGCGCAGCACGCGAGGCGCTCGCGGTCGGCCGCGCGACAGCTCGCCGTACTCGGCGAGGATTCGCTCGCGCCGGCGGCCCATCACCGTTCTCGAGGAAGTCGCTTGTCACGATGCGGCTCCCTCGCGAGCGGCGGCCGCGCGAGGCGCTGGCTGACCGCGACGAGCTCGTCGAGAGCGGCCAGCGCGCGACCGGAGTCGATCGACGTGCGGGCGAGCGCGACGCCCTCGGCGAGGTCGGCCGCCTTGCCGGCCGCAAGCAGCGCGGCCGCGGCGTTCATGAGCACGACGTCGCGACGCGGGCCGCTCTCGCCCGACGAGGATCGCGCGCACGATCGCGGCGTTCTCCTCGGCGTCGCCGCCGGCGATGTCGGCGAGCGTGCCGCGGGCGATGCCGACCGACTCGGGCGTGATCTCGAAGGTGCGCACGCCACCCGCCGCGAGGTCGAACTCCGCGACGGTGGTCGGGCCGCTCCCGCTGACCTCGTCCATGCCCGGGTGGCCGTTGACGACGAGCACCTTCTCGGCGCCGAGACGCCCGGCGACCTCGGCCATGACCGGCGCGAGCCGCGCGTCGTACACGCCGAGGAGCTGGCGCTTGGCGCCCGCGGGGTTGGTGAGCGGGCCGAGGATGTTGAAGACGGTGCGGATGCCGATCTCGCGGCGCGTGGGGCCGGCGTGGCGCATCGAGGCGTGCAGCGCCTGCGCGAACAGGAAGCCGACGCCGGCCTCGTCGATGCAGCGCGCCATGTCGGCGGCGCCGAGCGTGATGTCGATGCCGAGCGCCTCGAGCACGTCCGCGCTGCCCGCCGCCGAGGAGACCGCGCGGTTGCCGTGCTTGGCGACCGGCACGCCCGCGCCCGCGACGACGAACGCGGTCGTCGTCGAGATGTTGAAGGTGTGCAGCCCGTCGCCGCCGGTGCCGCAGGTGTCGATGTAGCCGGTGACCGTCGGGCGCACGGGCGTGGCGTGCTCGCGCATGGCGCGGGCGAAGCCGACGATCTCGTCGACGGTCTCGCCCTTCATGCGCATGCCGGTGATGAGCGCGCTGATCTGCGAGGGCGTGGCCTCGCCGTCCATGATCTGGTTCATGACCGCGTAGGCCTCGTCCTCGGTCAGCGACGCTCCGGTGGCGACGCGCCCGATGGCCCCGGCCGTGTTCACGACCTCGGCAGTCCCGGCGCTCGCGCGTGCGGTGCCGCCGGCAGCAGCGACGATCGCCGGCGTGCCGGACGCGCCGCGCGCGAGCGGGACCTCGCCGGTCACGTCGAGGAAGTTGGCGAGCAGCTTCGTGCCCTCGGGCGTCAGCACGCTCTCGGGGTGGAACTGCACGCCGAAGACGGCAGCTCGCGGTGGCGCATCCCCATGATGACGCCGTCGGGCGTGGTGCGCGACGACCTCGAGGGCGTCAGGCACGCTGTCGACCTCGACGCACAGCGAGTGGTAGCGCGTCGCGGTGAACGGGCTCGGAATCCCCGCGAAGACGCCCTTGCCGTTGTGGCTGACCTCGTCGGTCTTGCCGTGCACCGCCTTCGGCGAGCGGCAGATGGTGCCGCCGTACACCTCGGCGATGCACTGGTGGCCGAGACACACGCCGAGCAGCGGCACGCCCGCCTCGGCGGCGGCGCGGATGACGTCGCGCGAGATGCCGGCGTCGTCGGGCGTGCCCGGGCCCGGCGAGATGACGATGCCGGCGGGCGACAGCGCGAGCGCCTCGGCGGCGGTGAGCGTGTCGTTGCGGCGCACCTCGACCTCGGCGCCGAGCGCCGCGAGCAGCTGCACGAGGTTGTAGGTGAAGCTGTCGTAGTTGTCGATGACGAGAATCATCGGGCGGCCTCCTCTTCCGAGTTCATGCCGGCCGCGAGCTCGAGCGCTTTGTGCAGCGCCTCGGCCTTGTGCATGCACTCGTCGAACTCCTTCTCGGGATCGCTGTCTGCGACGATGCCGGCGCCCGACTGCACGTAGGCGCGCCCGTTGGCGATGACGACGGTGCGGATGGTGATGCACATGTCCATCGCCCCATCGAGCCCGATGTAGCCCACGGTGCCCGCGTACGGCCCGCGCGCCTCCGGCTCGAGCTCGCGGATGATCTCCATCGCGCGCACCTTGGGCGCTCCGCTCACGGTGCCGGCCGGGAACGTCGCCTTGAGCGCGTCGAAGGCGTCCTTGCCCGGCGCGAGCTCGCCGGTCACGTTGCTCACGATGTGCATGACGTGCGAGTAGTACTCGACCTCCATGAGCTCGTCGACGGTCACCGTCCCGGGCGCGCTCACGCGGCCCAGGTCGTTGCGGCCGAGGTCGACGAGCATGACGTGCTCGGCGCGCTCCTTCTCGTCGGCGAGCAGGTCGGCGCGCAGGCGGCCGTCCTCGGCGGCGGTCGTGCCGCGCGGACGCGTGCCGGCGAGCGGACGGGTCAGCACCGAGTCGCCCTCCACGCGCACGAGCGGCTCGGGAGACGATCCGACCAGCGTCACGTCACGCGTCCGCAGGTAGAACATGTACGGCGACGGGTTCACGGCGCGAAGCACGCGGTAGAGGTCGAGCCCGTCGCCCTCGTACGGCGCCGAGTAGCGCTGCGAGAGCACGCACTTGGAAGATGTCGCCCGCCGCGATGTGCTCCTTGGCGCGCTCGACCTGCCCGATGAACTGCTCGCGCGTCGTGTGCGCCTCCATCGGCACGGGAACCTGCACGCCGTACGCGCCAAGCTCGGCGCCGCGCGGGCCCTGGTCGATGCGCTTGAGGTAGGTGTCGATGCGGCGCAAGCGCCGCGTCGTAGGCGATGTCGGGGGCGCCGCCCGGACGCACCGGCGCGATGACCTGCATGACGCGACGCGCGTGGTCGAACGCCACGACGACGTCGGCGATCATGAAGCTGAAGTCCGGCACGCCGAGAACGTCGATCTCGTGGCGCGGCACGCGCTCGAAGCTCGAAGCGGTCTCGTAGCCGACGTAGCCCACGGCGCCACCGACCAGCAGCGGCAGCCCCGGCACGCGAGCGACGGTGCCCGCCCCGAGTTCGCGGGCGACCACGCGCAGCGGGTCGTCGGCGTACTCCCCGCTGACGCCACCGTCCTCGACGACGACCTCGTGCCCGCGAGCGCTGATGACCTCGCGGTCGCCCAACGCCCAGGAAGCTGTAGCGGCCCAGTCGCTCGCCGCCGATGACGCTCTCCAGCAGGAACGCGTGCTCGGCGCCCTCGGCAAGCGCCATGAACGCGCTGATCGGCGTGGCGAGGTCGGCGTAGACCTCGCGCGCCACCGGGACCACGTCGTGGTCCGCGGCGAGACGCACGAACTCGTCTCTGCTCGGCAGTATCATCTTCGGTCCTACCTTCTTTCGGTCGCCAGTTCGTCGACCTCACCGCGCGCTGATCGGTACCTCTGCGGGAAAACAAAAAACTCCCGTCCATCAAGGGACGAGAGTCATTCTCGCGGTACCACCCTTGTTGACACGTCGCGTATGCGACATGCCCACTTTGGTCTAGCGGGTACTCGGCTGTCGTTCGCCTTCATACCCTGCCCCTTGTATCGGTGGGGATCCGCCTGCACTAGTCAGCCGTGTGGCCTTTGTGCCGGAGTCTCAGGGGCCCATTCCTCCAGTCCGCCGCGCCGGATTTCCACCATCACCGGCTCTCTATCGCTTTGGCGCTGAAGTACTCTTCCCCGTCACAGACGCGCTGTTCGGTTGCCGAGCAGTCTACGCCGAGAGGGCGGGGCGGTGTCAAGAGCCATTCGCCGAGAAGTGCCCACCCATCGGTTCGTGTGCGCACCGTCACACTTCCGAACAATTGGCTTAAGCCTTGCTCAGTGATAGCCGAAGAAAGAACCAGACGGTATCCAGGCTCTCCACACGAAGGAGATGGTCCTGATGGTGAGCAAGAGCACGTGCCCGGCCTGCAAAGGAAACCGCTACGTCAAGGTCAAGGATTCTGCTGGTCATGACGTCAACAAGAAGTGCCCCGGATTGTGGTGGCCGCGGTTTCAAGGTAACGGTCCAGCGATAGCTGGGACCTCACGATGTCTCGCAAAACGGGCTGCCTTCGGGCGGCCCGCTCGCATGTTCGCGGGCGGTTCGCTCAGCTACTCGGACGTGAGGTAATCCTCGATCCCGTTGGCAAGGCCGACGGCGAGCCGCTGCTGGTACGCCGGCTGCGCCCAGCTTCACGTCCTCGCCCGGATTGGTCATGAAGCCCATCTCGACCAGAACCGTCGGCACCTTGGACCAGTTGAAGCCGCTCAGGTCTCCCCGGTCACCAACGCCAAGATCGTTGGCCCCGGTCTGCCGAGATGACCGCCGCGTGCACGTAGCCTCCCGCCTTGCGTGCTGCTCGCCGACGATGGGCCGAGTCCACTTGTTCGACGCGGGAACCAGCGTGGAGAGGCCCATCATCGAACGCTTGTCGTTCCCGTCGCAATGCAGCCGGATGAAGAGGTCGGCTTCCGCGTCGTTGGCGATCTCGGCTCGCTTCGAGTTGGCGATGTTGACGTCCTGGCTCGTGCGCACCATGACGACCTCGGCGCCCCGGTCGCACAAGCTCTTGCTGCAGCCTGCGGGCCACCAGGAGGTTGATCAGGCTCTCGGGATTGCGAGTCGCCACGCCCGTCGTCCCGCTTTGCGACCTTGGGCTTCTTCGTCGAGGCACCCGGGCCGATGGGCTCGAGGACTCGAGATCGCCGCGTCCCCTGGTGACCGGCATCGATCGCGACCACCTTGCCCGCGAGCGACCGCGTACGCGCCGCTGTGGGCACGACGCTGGAAGTGGGTGCCGGTGTCGGCACCGGTGACGATGCGGGTCGGTGCGGCGGCGAGACGCCGTGGCGGGAGCGACGGTCGGCGTTGGAACGGGTGCCGAGGTCGTGCTCACGGCGCCGGGGCCGTATCGCGCGGTGTCTCGGGCGCAATCGCTGTCGAAATCGCGACCACCAGGGCAATTACTGCGAGCAGGCCCAAGCCCCACCCGACAAGGGTGAAGATCGATCCGCTTGACGCTTGCGTGCTCGCGGTCCATCTAGTCGGCCCTTCAGAACGAATCGATCTCGGCTACGTCCAGTCGCGGCGGCGCCGGCGGGGCGGCCTGCATCGTCAGACGATCGAACTCATCTCGTCGGGCTCATATCCCATCACGCCGAGAACCTCGCGCAGTCGAGCGACCCGCATCCACTCCGGGTCGTCCTCGTCGTCGCTCGAAATGCCCGGTCCAACAGTAGAACAACTCAGCAAATGCCTCACCAGCAGCGGGAACGACGTTGTTGAGCTCGATACACCGTTTCAGAGCCGACAGCATCGCGGTCGGGTCCTTGAGCAGCAGCATGCCCTTCTGCATCGGCCTTCTCGGCGGTGCGTGAGAAGAGCTCGGCGGTGGCCCGCCGCCATCAGCTCGGCGAGTATCGCGAAGCCGACCCCGAACAAGAAGTAGAGCACTATCGCCCCGTCGCGCTCCTGAGCTGCGTTCGGCACGCCTGATCGCTGCTCGTGCCGCCTGACGTGCCTTGAACTCGGTCGCGCATCGTCCGCGCGTCTGCGCGCGACCGCGCCACGCGTGAACCGGCCACATGAGTGCGGTGACGCCTGTGGAGACGATCGTGTCGCCCGACGCGAGCCTGGCGATCAGATTGGCGAACACAGCACGCTGCTGGTCGATCGTGAGCTTGCGTGTGAAGCCCTCGGTGACGCCGATGACCGCCCGGCGGCGGCGCGCAGCGAACACGAACGCGTTGGTGCTGGTCTCCGGCATGAGGTACAGCGCGGGCGCCACCGGCAGCCCCGCAGCGATCGCCATGTCCTTGAGCGCGAACTTGGTGTCGAGCATCTCGCCCTTCGGCACGAGCGTCGCGTTCATCCGCGTGAGCAGCCACTTCTCCGACCGCAGGCAGCGCGAAGCCGGCCCAAGCGCCAGCTGCGAACGCGACGGCTGCGCCGACGTTGCGCGATGCCGCTCCCAGAACGCCGACGAGAGCCGCCGACGTGTCGGCCGACCGCGAAGCAGCAGCAGGAACCACGGCAAGCGCGAACAACGCAACGAAGCCGAGCGCCGAACCCACGACGAAGAGCACGACGAAGCACGGTGAGCTTGAGCCGGTTTCGATCGACTCGATCCCACAGCGGTTCCATGTGCTCGCGACGGGGGCGACTGCTGACTGGTGGCCATGTCGGCGCTCGCGGCTACGTGCGCCGCGCGGCGAGTTCCTCGGCGAGGTCGGACGGCGTCAGCCCGTAGCGCGCGAGCACCACGAGCAGGTGGTAGACCAGGTCGCCCACCTCGTAGCGCAGGTGGTCGGCGATCGCGGTCCTTGGCGGCCATGATGACCTCGCCGGACTCCTCGGCGATCTTCTTGAGCAGCCCGTCTTCGTTTCCGCCGAGAAGACGCGCGGTGTAGGACTCCTCGGGATCGGCTCCCCGGCGTTCCTCGATGACGGCGAACAGCTCGTCGAGCACGTCGCCGAGGCGTGGCTGGCTACTCACCGTGGGCTCCCTTCGCAAGCGACGCGGCCTCCGGGTAGAGGCGGCGGTAGAAGCACGTGCGCTCGTTGGTGTGGCAGGCACCCGGACCGTTCTGGTTCACGAGCACCACCAGACAGTCAGCGTCACAGTCGTAGCGGATCTCGATGACTTCCTGCGTGTGCCCGCTGCTCTCGCCCTTCATCCAGTACTTCTGCCGGCTGCGGCTCCAGAACCAGGTGAAACCGGTCTCGAGCGTCTTGGCGAGCGAGTCGCGGTTCATGTAGGCGACCATGAGCACCTCGTGCGTGTCGTGCTGCTGTATGACGGCCGGGATGAGGCCGTTGGCGTCGTAGGTGAACTCGTCGATTCCGAGGAGGTCGTGCTCGCGGTCGGACATGCGCGCTCCTTGAGGTGGTGCCGGACGGTCACAGCGCGAGGTATGCGCCGCAACAGTCTATCAGGGTGGTCCGAGATGGGCCGCGTGCGTGGCTGGCTTCTCGTCGCGCCCTACGTCGCGATCGCCGCGCCGCAGCGCAGGCAGTGAGTTCGCACGGGTGCGTTGGATGCCCCGCATCCTCGGCAGATCACCGCGCGCTTCTCCTCGGCGGGCACCGTGACTGGTGGCATCAGGCCGGCCGGAACCGGCGGGGCCTCGGGCTCGGGCATGACGCCTGGCGCGACGGGGTTTGCCCGGGCCAGTTGCTTGCGACGCTCGTACTCGGCGTCGATGGCCGCGCGCTCGGCACGGCTCGGCAGCGGCACCTTGAAGGCACGGCTCGCGAGCACGTCGGCCCTGTGCCGGCTGGCGAAGTAGCCGATGACCATGCCGATGGAGGCCATCATGAGCACTTCTTTCAGGCTGCTGAACGCCTGACCGGGGTAAGCGGCCGTGCTCGGCGGCACCTTCGCGACGAGTTCCGGGTACTGCAGCAGGAACCTGGTGACCAGCACGTTGAACAGCGTGACCGGGAGCAGACACAAGAGCGCCATCGCGAGTCCGGCTCTCAGATCCAGCGTGGCGTAGCAGGCGATGAGGACCGTCACCACGATGACCGTCCCGACCAGCATCGCGCCGAGGATCGAGCCGAACATCCCGTTGGAAATGCCCGAGAGCCCCAGATCATCGCCTTGCGCGAACTCGAGCGCGCCGCGATACGCCTGCATCTGAGCGAGGTAGCGGACGTAGGCGGCAAGTCCCACAGCCGCGAGCCCTCCGCACAGCGCCGCAGCGTAGGTCCTCCACGATCGGCGTACGACGTCCACAGCTCCCCCTCGATTCCCGGCCGCTCCGGCGGCTCTGCTACGTGACTTCCAAGCCCGCGAGCCCGGCGCCCTCCAGCGTGGCGCCGCACGCGTAGCACGCGGTCGCGGCTGAGAGGTTCACGGCGCCGCACTGACACGTCCGCGAGGACCGCACCGCCGGCACCGGAGCGACCGGTTCGGGCGCCCCCGGCCCTTCCGAGCCGACGCTGAACGATCGTCCCCACGCGACCCACGACCTGAAGCGAGTTCCCGCGAACCATCCGGCGAACCCCGGCACGACTCCCTGCCATATCATCGCCGAGAACAGCCCGAGCAGCACGTAGAGCCCGAACGGCGGCCCACCCGGGTTCGGCTCGCGCCACGTGATGCCCGGAGCGTTGAGCGTTCTGGGCAGGTCGGTGAGCAGCGCAAGTGCCTGCTTGGCGAACACCGCGGCGATCACGCCGTTGAGTAGCCATCCGAATACGGCCACCACGGTCGGCGGCCATGCACGACGGCTGAAGTAGGCTACGGCGAAGCACCCGCCGAGTATCGTGAACGTGCTCAGCATCCCCATCGCATTGCGGGCCATCACGAGCTCGGCCTGGCGCTTCGGCATGCCGACGAGATCGAAGGTAGGCATCGGAATGGACGTCGCCGACAGGCTGCGACTCGCCGAGAGGGGCCACTTGTTCAGTGACTCCATCGTCGAGGCCATCTCGTCGGTCAACCTCTTCTGAGCGTCGCCCACGTAGTGCCACTTCAGCATCCCGACGATGCTGATCGCGACGATGGCCAGGACGAACGCTATCGCCAGCTTTCGATTCTCGCTCAAGCGCCCCCTCCCGCTGCGCTTCGGTGCCCACCCCACTCTTGTTCTACAGCCGCACCGGCACCCCTGCCGCTGCCATCGCTTCCTTGACCTGCCGGACCGTGAACGTCCCGAAGTGGAACACGCTCGCGGCCAGCACCGCGTCGGCGTCGGCCTCGACGACCGCCTCGGCGAAGTGCTCGAGCTCGCCGGCACCGCCGCTCGCGATGACGGGGATGTTGAGCTCCCGAGTGATCGCGCGCGTGAGCGGGATGTCGAAGCCGTCCTTCACGCCGTCGCAGTCCATGCTCGTCAGCAGGATCTCGCCCGCGCCGAGACGCTCGGCCTCGCGCGCCCATTCGACGGCGTCGAGCTCGGTGTTGATGCGGCCGCCGTTGATGAAGACCTCCCAGCGGTCGCGCCCGCCCGCGACGCGGCGCGCGTCGATGGCGACGACGATGCACTGCGAGCCGTAGATGCGGCTGGTCAGCGTGATGAGGCCCGGGTCGCGCACCGCCGCCGAGTTCAGCGAGATCTTGTCGGCGCCGGCCTTGAGCATGGCGCGGATGTCGTCGGCCGTGCGCATGCCGCCGCCGACGGTGTACGGGATGAAGCACTCCTCGGCGGTGTGGGTGGCGACGTCGAGCATCGAGGCGCGCTCTTCGTGGGTGGCGGTGATGTCGAGGAAGACGACCTCGTCGGCACCGGCCTTGTCGTAGATGGCCGCCATCTCGACGGGATCGCCGGCGTCGCGCAGGTTGACGAAGTTGACGCCCTTGACGACCCGTCCGGCGTGGACGTCGAGACAGGGGATGACGCGCTTCATCAGCATGCGCGCATCACGCCTCTCGGCGCGCTGCGGCGAGCGCCTCTTCGACGGTGAACACGTTCTCGTAGATCGCACGGCCGGCGATGACGCCCTCGATCACGCCCGGGCCGAGGTCCCGCAGCGCGTGGATGTCGTCGAGCGTCGAGACGCCGCCGCTCGCCACGACCGGGAAGCCCGCCGAGACGGCGACGCCCACGTAGGCCGGCGCGTTGATGCCGGTCTGCATGCCGTCGCGCGAGATGTCGGTGTAGACGAGGTGACGCAGCCCCAGGTCGCGCAGCTCGCCGACGAGCACCTGCGCGGACGCGGCCGTGCCCTCGCGCCAGCCCTCGACGCACACCATGCCGTCGCGCGCGTCGACGCCGGCGACGACCGCGTCGCCGCAGCACCGCACCGCGTTACGCACGAAGTCGGGGTCGGTCACGAGCTTCGTGCCGATGACGATGCGCTCGACGCCCGCCTCGGTGAGGCGGCCCATCGTCTCGAGCGTGCGCACGCCGCCGCCCACCTCGAGCCGCGCGCCGGTCTCGCGCGCGATGCGCTCGATGACCGCGATGTTGCCGGGCACGCCGTCGCGCGCGCCGTCGAGGTCGACGACGTGGATCCACTCGGCGCCGGCATCGACGAACTGCCGGGCCTGGTCGACCGGGTCCTCGTTGTAGACGGTGACGCGGTTGTAGTCGCCCTGGGCGAGACGCACGGCGCGCCCTCCGAGAATGTCGATTGCGGGAAAGACGATCACGCGCGTGCCCCTTCTGCGATTCGGCCGAAGTTGGAGAGCAGGTGCAGCCCCATCGTCGAGGACTTCTCGGGATGGAACTGCACGGCGTAGATGTTGCGCGAGCTGCACGGCGGCGGCGAATCGCACGCCGTACTCGGTCGAGCCGATGATGACGCTCGGGTCGCTGCGGCGAGAGACGGTAGCTGTGCACGAAGTAGAACGCCGTCGACTCCGGGATGCCGTCGAACAGCGGGCTTTCGACCGGGTACTCGACCGTGTTCCAGCCGATGTGCGGGATCTTCACGCCCGCAGGCAGCTTGTCGCACACGCCGGGGATGAGGCCGAGGCCCTGGTACTCCCCCTCCTCGAGCCCGACGTCGGCGAGCAGCTGCATGCCGAGACAGATGCCGAGAAACGGCGTGCCCTGCCCGATCGTGGTCGCGCAGCACGTCCTCGACGCCGCTCTCGCGCAGGTTCGCGCTCGCGTCGCGAAACGCGCCGACGCCCGGCAGCACGATGCCGTCAGCGGCCGCAGACGACCGCGGGGTCGTCGGTGACGACGACATCGGTGACGCCCGCGTGCTCGAAGCCCTTCTCGACGCTGCGCAGGTTGCCCATCTTGTAGTCGATGATCGCGATGCGTGGGCTCACAGCGAACCCTTCGTCGACGGCACGCCGCTGACGCGCGGGTCGAGCGCGACGGCGTCCTTGAGCGCGCGGGCGACCGCCTTGAACGCCGCCTCGATGATGTGGTGCGCGTTGTCGCCGGCGAGCGAGCGGACGTGCAGCGTCAGGCCCGCGTTCGTCGCGAACGCGATGAGGAACTCCTTGGCCAGCGTCGTGTCGAAGGTGCCGATGATCTCGATGGGCAGGTCGACGGCGTAGTAGAGCGCACCGCGCCCGGAGATGTCGACCGCCGCGAGCACGAGTGCCTCGTCCATCGGCATCGTGCACGAGCCGAACCGCGTGATGCCGCGCTTGTCGCCGAGCGCCTGCGACGAGCGCCTGGCCCAGCACGATCCCGACGTCCTCGACGGTGTGGTGCGCGTCGATCTCGAGGTCGCCCGTCGGCCTGAACGGCGAGGTCGAACAGCCCGTGGCGCCCGAAGGCGTCGAGCATGTGGTCGAAGAACGGCACGCCGGTCGCGATCTTGGTCGTACCGTTGCCGTCCAGGTCGATCGAGACCGTGATGTCGGTCTCGCGTGTCGCGCGCTCGACGGTGGCCACGCGTCCCATGCTCTCGTCCCTTCCTTCGCGCTGCTAGCGTTCGCTCGCCGGCGGCGAGAATGCCGTTGGCCTTGCGGTGGCCGAGGCAGTCGGCCATCGCCTCGAGGAACTCGCTCGTTCTCCTTCTCGGTGCCGACCGTCACGCGCAAGCAGTCCGTCGAGTCCCGGCGAACGCGAGAAGTCGCGGATCAGCACCGAGTGGTTGTGGAGCAGGTCGCGCCAGAGCGCCGGCGCGTGCTCGACGCGGAACAGCACGAAGTTCGCCTCGGTCGGAAAGACCTCGACGCCTTCGAACATCGTCAGCCCGTGGAGCAGCTGGTCGCGCCCGCGGATGAGGTCGCGGATGCTGCTCTCGAACACCATGCGCTCGCGGTAGACCGTCGTCGCCACCATCTGCGAGAACGCATCGACCGAGTACGGCTGGCGCACCTTCATGAACTCGCACACGACGTCCGGCGTGCGCGAGCAGGTAGCCCACGCGCAGCCCGGCGAGCGAGAACGCCTTGGAGAACGTCCGCAGGAGCACCAGGTTCGGGTAGCGCGACATGTGCGGGCGCATCGTGTGGCGAGAGAACTCGAAGTACGCCTCGTCGACCATCACGATGGCGTCGGTCGCCTTGAGCAGGTCGATGAGGAACGACTCGTTGCACAGGCCGCCGGTGGGGTTGTTCGGGTTGGCGACGACGACGATGTCGATGTCGCCCTGCGACGCCCGCTCGAGCACCGCCGCCTCGTCGATCGAGAAGTCGGCCAGCCGAGGGATGCGAACGACCTCGGTGCCGGTGACCTGCGCGTCGATGCCGTACATCGAGAACGTCGGCGGCATGTCGAGGATCTTGCGCCCGGGACCGCCCCAGGCGAGCAGCAGGTCGAAGATGAGCTCGTCGCCGCCGTTGCCGACCAGCACGTTCTCGGACTCCAGGCCGTTCGCCTCGGCGATCATGCGACGCAGCTCGTGAGCGGTCGGATCCGGGTAGCGGTTGAACTTGAAGTCGCCGAGGCGCGACTTGAGCTTCGTGATGATCTCGCCCGGCAGGTTGAGCGGGTGCTCGTTGCTCGCGAGATTGACCTCGGCCTTGACCTCTTTGGCGTCGTAGGGCGACGAGATCGTCGAGTTCGGGGCGTGAGGCACGAATCGGCTTCACTTACGAACCACCGTCCTCTTCGTCGAGCTGGTCGGCGGCGAACTCGTCGAGGACTTCGATCTCGACGACGCCCGTCTCGCCCTCGAGGTCCTCGAGCACCTCGAACTCGTCGATGTACTCCTCGACGGCGTCGAGGCGCAGGCTGACGGCGCGCGCGTGCGCCCACAGCCCCTCCTTGCCGGCGATCTCGAGCACGGTCTCGCCGTCGATCTCGAGCGCCTCGAAGCTGTAGCTGAGCACGCTGGACTTCTTGACGAAGTCGTCGACCGACAGCGGCGAGCTGAAGCGCGCGGTGCCGCCGGTGGGCAGCACGTGGTTCGGCCCGGCCACGTAGTCGCCCACGCTCTCCGGCGTCCACGGCCCGAGGAAGATGGCGCCTGCGTTGCGGATGCTGCCGAGCAGGTCGAGCGGCTCCGACATCATGACCTCGAGGTGCTCGGGCGCGATGAGGTCGGAGGTGTCGAGAGCCGCCACGATGTCCGGGCAGATGATGATGACGCCGTTGTCGGTGAGCGAGCGGGCGGTGATGTCGCCGCGCGGCGACTCCTCGAGCAGCATCTCGAGCGCGCTTTCGACGAGGTCGGGCAGCTCGGGGTCGGTGGTGACGAGGTAGGTCGCGGCGCGCGGGTCGTGCTCGGCCTGCGCCATGAGGTCGATGGCGACGAACGCGGGCACCGCGGTCTCATCGGCGAGGATGAGGACCTCGGAGGGGCCGGCGAGCATGTCGATGCCCACCTCGCCCATCACGAGCTTCTTGGCGGCGGTGACGTAGGCGTTGCCGGGGCCGACGATCTTGTCGACGCGCGCGATGGTGTCGGTGCCGTACGCGAGCGCGGCGACCGCCTGCGCGCCGCCGACCTTGTAGATCTCGTCGACGCCGGCCTCGGCGGCCGCGGCGAGCGTGTACGGGTTGACGGTGCCGTCGGCTGCCGGCGGCACGACCATCGCGATCTCGTCACACCCGGCCACCATCGCCGGGATCGCGTTCATGAGCACGCTCGACGGGTACTTCGCGCGCCCGCCCGGCACGTAGATGCCGACACGCGCGGATCGGCGTGACCTTCTGGCCGAGGAAGACGCCGCCCTCCTGCGCCGTGAACCAGCTCTGCGGCAGCTGGCGCTTGTGGAAGTCCTCGATCGCGCCGGCGGCAGCCGCGATCGCATCGAGGAACTCCGGCTCGACCGCGGCGACGGCGGCCTCGATCTCCTCGGCGGTGACGCGGAAGTCGGCGAGGTCGACCTTGTCGAAGTTCGCGGTGTACTCGCGCAAGCGCTTCGTCGCCGCGAGCGCGCACGTCATCGACGATGCGCGCCGCCACGCCGAGGACCTCGGCGTCGACGCCCCCGCTGCGGGCGAGATCCTTCTCGGTCAGGCGCTGTCCGCGGTCGAGCACGATACGACGCATCATGGCTGCATCGGGTCCTTTCGTTGTGTCGCGGGGCGGTGATTCGTCCTACCCCTTCGCGGGCTTGTTCCCCGGCAAGGATCGATTCTACCGAGAGTGCCGCCATCGTGTCGGCGAGCGCGAGCACGCGCGGGTCGGTGCGCACGGCCGCCGGGTTGCCGACGAAGCGCGCGGTGCTCGGGAGCACGTCTTCGACGATGCGCAGCTTGTTCTCGCGCAGCGTGGTGCCGGTGGCGGTGATGTCGACGATCACGTCGGCGATGCCGATGAGCGGCGCGAGCTCGATGTTGCCGTTGAGCTTCACGATCTCGATCTGCACGCCGCGCGCGTCGAAGTGCGCCTGCGTGATGTTGGGGTACTTCGTCGCGACCCGGATCACGCCGAGGTGGCGCGCGCGCTCGCTGATCTCGGCGGCCGCGTTCTCGGGCTCGGCCACCACGAACCGGCAGCCGCCGAAGTGCAGGTCGACGAGCTCGACGACGTCGAGGCCCTGCTCGATGAGCACGTCCTTGCCGCCGATCCCGCAGTCAGCCGCCCCGTAGGCGACGTAGACCGGAATGTCGGTCGGCTTGCCGATGATGTACTCGGCCTCCGCCGTGCGGACGATGAGCTGGCGGCCGGGGTCGGCGAGCGCGGTCGTGTCGAACCCCGCCTCGCCGAGAAGACGCACGGAGTCCGGGAACAGCGCGCCCTTGGGGATGGCGATGCGCAGCGGCCGGTCCGGGCCGCCTGAGCGAGTCGCGATCATCGCGCCTCACCGCCCGTCGCCCACGTCAGTCGTGGGCGGGCTCGGCACCGGGTCCTCGAGCGGCAGCGCGAGCTGCCCCTCGCGGTCGAGCCGCACGATCGCCCGTCGCCGTCGCCACCAGCGCTTCTGCCGCCTCGAGGCGCGTCGCCTCTGCGACGAGCTCGCGCCCGGAACGCGCGGAGAGGGCGACGCGCCAGCCCGCCTGCCGCAACCGGCGAGCGGCCGCAAGCGCCGCGGCGGGCTCGCCGCCGACGGCGGCGTCGAGGCTCCGCGTGGCCGGCTGCGCGCCCTGCTCGACGAGCGCGATCATCAGCGCGCTCGAGGCCGATGCGCGAAGCCGACGGCCGGCGCGGGCGCGTCGAACGCGGCGAGCACGCCGTCGTAGCGGCCACCGCCCGCAAGCGGCAGCCCGAGACCGACGCGCGTACGCCTCGGCGACGAGGCCGGTGTAGTAGTCGAACGAGCGCATCACCGAGAAGTCGACGACGACGCGGTCGAGGACGCCGGCCACGTCGAGCAGCTCCAGTGTCGCCTCGAACTCGTCGAGCGCGCCGTCGCAGCCGAGCCCGGCCGTCGCGGCGCGGCACGCGGCGATCGCCTCTCGGCCGCCTCGGATGCGCGGGACCGCTGAGAGCGCGGCGGCGACGTCGGGGTTGCCGGCCTCGCGCGCGAGCGCGTCGAGACCGACGAGGTTGCGGTCGTGTGCGGCGGCGAGCACGGCCTCGCCCCACGACTCGGGCGCGTCGGCCGCAGCCACCAGCGCGGAGAGCACCGCGACCGTGCCGACGGCCACCGTGAACTCGCGTAGCCCGCTTGCCGCAAGCGCCTCGACGAGCACGGCGAGGACCTCGGCGTCGGCCGCAGGGCCCGCGGCGCCCACGAGCTCGACGCCGGCCTGCGAGAACTGCCGGGCCTGGCCGCGCAGCGACTCGTGCTCGCGGAAGACCTCGGCGGCGTAGCGGAAGCGGTGCGGGCCGGGCTGCCCGGCCAGACGCGATGCGGTGATGCGCGCGATCGGCACCGTCATGTCCGGCCGCAGCGCGAGCAGCCGACCGTCGAGGTCGATGAGCCGAAACGCGGTGCCTTCGAGTGACCCGGCGGCCGCTTCGAGCGCTGCGAGGTCCTCGACGACCGGCGTCTCGACCAGCCCGTAGCCCCACGCCGAGAAGACCTCGGCCATGGTGCGTGAGACGGCTTCGCGCTCGGCGGCCTCTGCCGGGAGCACATCGCGAAATCCGCGAGCGGTGACAGGACGCATGATGTCTGTTCAATCCCCTCGGTCGCTTGATCGGCCGCGCGTGCGGCCTCGGCGTGCGTGCTCAGGCACTCTATCACAGTAGAGTGATAGAGTGCAAACATGACCGCTGCATGCGCGCGAGCGCGTCTCGGTGCGCAGAATCCGCGCTCCGCGCCCCCGCCTAATCCTCCGAGATCGCCTCGGCACCGAAGAGCAGGATGAGCTCGGCGTGCAGGCCGTTGGCGTGCATGTTGACGAGGTAGGGCATGCGGCACTCGAGGAACTTACCCTGTTCCTCGTCCCACGCGTGCAGCTCGACGACGTCGCGCCCGGGATAGTGCTGCAGCGCCTCGAGCAGCTTGCGCGTGACGGCCGTTGTGCAGCGCACCGCCGTCGGTGCGCACGGTGATGCGCCCGGGCGGCTCGGAGAACGCCTCGCCGTCGAACGGCTCGACGAGCTGCACCATCAGCTTCATGCCGCGGTCCGAGTTCTCGACCTTCGCCTTGACGCGCACGACCGCGTCCTCGACGACGATGTCGCGGAACTTGTCGTACACCTGCGGGAACATGACCGCTTCGATCTGGCCGTCGAGGTCCTCGAGCTTGGTGACCGCCATCATCGTGCCCTTCTTGGTGGGCTTGCGGTCCACGCTCGCGAGGATCCCGGCGAACCAGCCGATCGCCCCGTCCTTGAGCTCGTCGAGGTCGCCGAGCGAGTAGTCGGCGGCATCTCTGACCTGCTCGGCGATGCCGCGCAGCGGGTGGTCCGAGACGTAGATGCCGAGCATCTCCTTCTCGAACGCGAGCTTCATCTTCTTGTCCCACTCGTCGCCGTTGGGCGGCGGGACTTCCTCGGCGAACCCTGAGTCCTCGGCGGCGAACATGTCGAACATCGAGACCTGGCCGCTGTCGACGTCCTTCTGTCGCTTGAGCGCCGAGTCGACGCACGGATCCATCATCGAGAGCAGGTGCTTGCGGGTGTAGCCGGTCGTGTCGAACGCGCCGGCCTTGATGAGCGCCTCGAGCGTCTTCTTGTTGAGCTGCTTCATGTCGACGCGCGCGCAGAAGTCGTGCAGCGAGGTGAACTGGCCGCCATCGTCGCGCGCCGCGATGATCGAATCGACCACCGCGTCGCCGACGCCGCGGATGCCTGCCAGCCCGAAGCGGATGCCCTCGCCCGTGACCGGGGTGAAGTGCTCGCCCGAGGTGTTCACGTCCGGCGGCAGCACCTTGTAGCCGGCGCGGTTGCACTCGGCGACGTAGTGGACGATCTTGTCGGTCTTGCCGGTGTAGCTCGTGAGCACCGCCGCCATGTACTCGAGCGGGTAGTGCGCCTTGAGGTAGGCGGTCTGCATCGTGATGACGCCGTACGCCGCCGAGTGGCTCTTGTTGAACGCGTACTCGGCGAACGTCAGGATGTCGGCCCACATGCTCTGCGGCGAGCTTGGGGTCGTAGCCGTTGTCCCTCGCGCCCTCTGACCCAGTCCGTCTCGAGCGCCGCGAGCACGTCGAGCTGCTTCTTGCCCATCGCCTTGCGCAGCTTGTCGGCCTTGGCCGCCGAGAAGCCCGCTCATCGTCATCGAGATGCGCATGACCTGCTCCTGGTACACGATCGCGCCGTACGTCTCCTCGAGGATCGGCTTGAGCCGGTCGTCGTAGTAGGTGACCTTGCGCTTGCCCGTGCTTGCGCTCGACGAAGTCCTTGACCATGCCCGAGCCCAGCGGACCCGGACGGTAGAGCGCGAGCACCGCGACGATGTCGGCGAAGGTGGTGGGCTTGAGGTCCTTGAGCAGCTGGCGCATGCCGGGCGACTCGACCTGGAACACGCCGACCGTGTCGGCGCGCTGGAGCAGCGTGAACGTGTCCGGGTCGTCGAGCGGGAAGTCGTCGGGCACGAGCTCGATGCCGTGGTTGCGCTCGACGTTCTTCACGGCGTCGGCGATGACGGTGAGCGTGCGCAGGCCGAGGAAGTCCATCTTGAGCAGGCCGAGGTCGGCGACGGTCGGGCCGTCGTACTGCGTGATGACCGCGCCGCCCTTGGTGTCGTACTTCACCGGGACGTAGTAGTGCAGCGGGTCTCGGCAGATGACGACCGCCGGCCGCGTGCACGCCCTCGCCGCGCACGATGCCCTCGAGCGAGCGAGCGGCGTCGACGATGCGCTGTCGTGTCCGGCGTTGGCCTTGTAGTCGGCCTTGAACTCGGAGTTCTGATCGAGCGACGAGTCGATGGTCGCGCTCAGGTCCTCCATGATCATCTTGCTGATCTTGTCGGGCACGCCGTACGGGTAGCCGAGCACCCGGCCGGCGTCGCGCACCGCAGCGCGCGCCTTCATCGTGCCGAACGTGATGATCTGCGCGACCTTGTCGGCGCCGTACTTGTCGCTTGACGTAGTCGATGACGTCGCCGCGGCGCTCGTCGTCGAAGTCCATGTCGATATCGGGCATCTCCGTGCGCTCCGGGTTCAGGAAGCGCTCGAAGAGCAGGCCGTTGGCGATGGGATCGAGGTTCGTGATGCCGAGCGCGTACGCGATGATCGAGCCGGCGGCGCTGCCTCGGCCCGGACCGACGCCGATGCCGTGCTCCTTGGCCCACTGCGTGAAGTCCTGCACGATCAGGAAGTACGCCGAGATGCCCTTCGGCACCACGATGGACAGCTCGTAGTCCAGACGCGCGATGCACCTCCTCGGGGATGGGGTCGCCGTAGCGCCCTTCAGACCCTCGATGCACTGCTCGCGAAGGTAGCTGTCTTCGCTCTGACCCTTCCGGCACCTCGAACTTCGGCAGGATGATCTTGCCGATCTCGATCTCGACGTTGCACTTGTTCGGCGATCTCGAGCGTGTTGGCCATCGCCTCCGGATACGCGTTGCCGATGGACTGCGGCCATCTCCTCGGCGGACTTCATGTAGAACTCGTCGCACGAGAACTTCATGCGCCCGGGCTGGTCGACCGTCGAGCCGGTGCCGATGCACAGCAGCAGGTCCTGGGTCCTGCGAGTCCTCGCGCGTGAGGTAGTGGATGTCGTTGGTGGCCACGAGCCCGAGGCCCAGCTCGCCGGCGAGCGCCGAGAGCTCGCGGTTGATCTGCGGTCTGGCTCACGCCGTTGCTGGCGACGATGCCCTGCTCCTGCACCTCGACGTAGAAGTCGCCCGGCGCGAAGATGCCCGCGTACGTCTTGGCCCACTCCCGAGCTTCGTCGGGCTGCCCGTACTCGATGGACTTGGACAGGATGCCGCTCATGCACGCCGACGTGCCGATGAGCCCGTCGGAGTAGCGCTTGAGCAGCTCGAGGCTGACCTGCGGCTTGTAGTAGTAGCCCGCGACGGCAGCGTCACTGACGAGCGCCATGAGGTTGCGGTAGCCCTCGTTGTTCTTCGCGAGCAGCAGCAGGTGGTAGAGGTCCGGGCGGCCCTCGCGCTTGGTGCGGTCACCGGGGTTGAAGTAGACCTCGCAGCCGATGATCGGCTTGACGTCTGCCTTGGTGGCCGTCTTGTAGAAGTCGACCGCGCCGTACATGTAGCCGTGGTCGGTGATCGCCAGCGCGGGCATCTCGAAGTCGACGGCCTGCTTGACGAGCGCCTTGACCCGAGCGGCACCGTCGAGCAGCGAGTACTCGGAGTGTGTATGCAGGTGGACGAAGGACATACGCAGCGCGCCCGCTACGCTTCCGGCGCCGGGGCGTGACCGAGCTTGCCGAGAATCACGGTGTAGCCGTCCGCGCCGTAGTTCAGCGACTTGCTCACGCGCGAGATCGTCGTCGCCGAGGCGCCCGTGCTCTCCTGGATCGCGGCGTAGTGCTCACCGGCTGCGAGACGGCGCGCGACCTCGAGGCGCTGCGCCATGTCGTGGATCTCGCGGATGGTGCACAGGTCGATGAGCAGCGCGTAGGCTTCATCCTCGGAATCGAGCAGCAGCAACGCTCTTAGCAGGTCGTCCACTTCGGGCGTGCGGACGCGGTCCTCAGGCATGGGCACAGACTCCCCCGGTGAATGGCGAAAACCACAAGATGTCGGGGTCAGGATAGCACGCAGCGACGACATGATGGGTCTGTGGATAGCCAAACGGCTGCTACCGCTCGCGACGAGCGGCGACCGCTTCAGAGGAGCGGTAGGGCGCGTGCGGGCGCGGCGGCGTTCGGCGGGCAGCGCGGCCGCAAGCCTCACGCCTTTCGCCCGCCTCAGAGCAGCTCGTCACCCAACCCGACGTGCGCCTCGGAGGGCCGCGGGTTCATGATGGACCGGCCGGTCGCGGCGAGTTCGCGGTCGATGGACGCTGGCGATCGGCCAGGTGGCAAGCACGCCGGCCGCGACCAGCAATCCACCGACGATCAGGGTCGCCTGCACGCCGTACGCCGCGGCCAGCGCGGGCGCGAATGCGAGCGGCACGAGCTCGCCGGCGTTTCGATGGTACTGCGCCGTGCCGACGACGCGGCCGACATAGCCCTCGGGCGAGGCGACGTGCAGCACCGTGCGCATCAGCGGCTCCGTCATCGCCGATGACGAACCCCCACAGGGCCGCGCCGCACGCGATCGACCGTAAGGTCGGTCGAGCCCACGTACGCGATCGCGCCCACGCCGCACAGCGACGTCATCACCGCGAGCCCGCGCACCGACACGAGCCTGCGTCGGCAGCCTCGGCAGGAGCCAGGCGCCCGTGATCAGCCCGACGCTGAACGCCGTGTTCATCCAGCCGATCCACTCGACCCCGACGCCCACGACATCGCGGAAGAACAGCGGCTCGAGCGCCGAGAACGCCCCGAAGCCGAACCACACCGCGGTACCCGACGAGAATCACGTAGCGCAACGTGCGAGTCGAGTACGAGATGCGCAGACCGTCTCGGAACTCCGCGAACGGGTGGTGCTGCTCTCGGCTGGTGCCGGTCGTCGATGCGGACGCTCCACGCGAGGACCGCCGCGACCACCGAGCAGGCGGCCATGAGCCAGAACACCGAAGACAGCCCGGTGAACTTGGCGAGCACCGCGCCGATCGCCGGGCCGAGCACGAATCCGGCCGAGCCGGCCCCCTCGATGCGCCGCGTTCACCTGCTCGAGCTCTTCGGTCCCGGTCACCAGAAACGGCGCGAACGAAGCGCCCGCGGTGAAGGTGGGCGTGCCGACCAGGCCGAGCAGCCACGCCAGCCCGACGAACACCACCCACGACGTTGGCGAACACGAGCGCGATGACGACCGGAATCGTGAGCAACTCGGCGTAGAGCAGCACGCGGCGCGGCCCGATCCGGTCGACGAGCACGCCGGCGATGATCGACCCGATGATGGCGGCGATGGCGTTGCCCGCCATCACGATCGCAAGCGTCTTCGGCGTCGCCTGGAACGTGTATGCGGCCACTCCCCACACGCCGATGAAGAACACAGCGGTGCCGCCCACCCGTGAGATGAAGCGGGCGGCGACAACGAGCAGCGTGTTGCGATCTCTGATCAGAATGGGTCTCCAGAACGAAGTCGGGCTACTGGGCTCCCGGTACGGCCCCCACGGCGTCCGCGACCGGATTGCGCAACGAGCCCACCGCTTCGATCCGAACCTCGACCACGTCGCCCGTCGCAAGCGGGCCGATGCCCCCGGGCGTTCCGGTGAGCACGACGTCGCCGGGCACCAGCGTCATGACGTTGCTGATGAAGCTGACGAGCTCGTAGGGGTGGAACAGCATGTCGCTCGTGCGCGCCTGCTGCTTCAGCTCGCCGTTGACGAACGTCTCGAGCAGCAGGTCGTCGGGCTCGACCCCGGTTGCGACCCACGGTCCGAGCGGACAGAACCCGTCGAAGCCCTTCGCGCGCGTCCACTGACCGTCGATCTTCTGCAGGTCGCGCGCGGTCACGTCGTTGCCGCAGCACAGGCCCGAGCACGTTCTCGGCGGCCTGCTTGCGCGAGGCCCGGTGGGTGCGACGGCCGATCACCACGCCGAGTTCGCCCTCGTAGTCGACGCGGCCCACGCCGTCCGGCAGCACGATGCGGCTGGTTCGGCCCGATGACCGACGTGGACGGCTTGACGAAGATCACCGGCTCGGCGGGCGTGTCGTGGCCCATCTCGGCGATGTGGTTGCGGTAGTTCAGGCCGACGCACACGACCTTGGTGGGCGAGACCGGTGACGAGCAGATGCGCGTCCCGGCAAGCGGAAGCACGCCCTCGGGCTCCCATGCGGCGAACGGCTCGTCGCTGATGAGGGTCACCGTCGACTCGTCTGCCAGACCGTACCGGCAGTCCCCTTCGTGCATGAGCCGAACGACCCGCATTCCGGTCTCCTGAATCCTCCGCAGGGAATCTCTCTGACTCGCTAGCTTCCATGAAGCTCGCCCATCTCCTGCGCAAACGCCATCACTGGCCCGTGCCGAGCAGCCCGGGCCACCGGATCATCTGAACGCGGTTGTTCTGCTTGTCGGCGACGATGACGAGATCGCCTCGCACGTCGACGTCGTTGGGAAACTCGAAGCTCCCGGGCCCGGTGCCCCGCTCGCCATAGCGCGTCGACGTACTCGCCCGTGCTCCGAGAGCGTCGCTGATCCCGAAGAGGAACGCGTCGGCGACGAGCATCGACCCGTCCTGCGCGACGGCACAGGCCTCGTGGGAGGCCGACGGTGCGTCGCTGGGCGTCTGAGGGGCCCGGCGGTCCACACCAGTGTCCCCGACTCCTCCACCGAGACGACGCGGCCGTTGTTGGTATCGGAGACGACGAGCGTCCCGTTGGGCCGCACCGCGACACCGTTCGGGTACGAGAACGGCCTTGCCTGCCGCCTTGTCGATGCGGCTCAGCAGCGTCCCGTCCGCCGAGAAGACCGCGACGCCCGCCGCGTCCGTCACGTAGATGCGGTCACCGGACACGGCGACGTCGGTGGGGGCCCACTGTCGGCGCTGCGGACTGCCGCGCTTCGTGCGCGGGCGGATGCGCTTGATGAGCTCCCGCGCGCGCCGAACACCACGACCGCGCCCGCGCGAACGTCGGCGACATAGACGTTGCCGTCAGGGCCGACCGCCAGGCCGGCCGGCTGCTGCAGCACGTTCTATCGCAGTCGGCATCCTTCGGCGGCTTGGCTCGGCCGAACTCGCGCACGAAGCGTCCCGCTCCGGTGAACACGCAGATTCGGCCGTTGCCGGTATCGGACACGTAGATGTCGCCGTTGGGTGCCCACGCGGCCGCGAGCGGTCGCGCGAACTCGGGCGCGTCGCCCTTGCCGGGCCCCGGAATCGCGAGCACGGGTCTGGGGACCGAGACCCGCAGTCGGACCCGCCGGGCGACGTGTCGCGCTCGTCCAGAAGCACGACGATGAGTGCGCATCAACACGACGACGAGCACGATGAGAACGCGCGAGAAGCAGGCGATTCTCCGATCGCTGAGCGCGCTGCGAACTCGCTCGTCGCGTCGCGGGGTGCTTCCGACCGCTTCCGGTCGCGACGCCTCGCGCGCTCGCCCTGCGTCACAGCCCGTTTCCGGCGTGCGCGTGACAGCCGAGCGGTGCAGTCGAGCGGGAACACGGTGAGGTCGGCGCCGCCCGCGGCCGGGTCCCGGGTGGTTGGCGGCGGTCAGGTCGTGGCACGACGCGCAGAAGAACCGGAAGTCGGCCCCTGTCGCGCCCACGGGCACGACGAGCACGCGCATCAGCGGTCGGCGTTCCGGTCTTGGCGCGCACCGTCGTCGAGCAGCGTGTAGCGGTTGGGCGAGCCGTGGGAGTCGTGGCAGCTGCCGCAGACGAGCGTGTCGCCCGCCGAGTAGCCCATGTCCGCGCGCAGGTTCGGGCTCGACCGACGCACCGGCGCCGTGGACGCTGGTCGTCTCCCAGGAGGACGCGATGTTGACGGTGTAGGTCGCCCCGCCCGCAGCCGAGCGGCGCCGCAACCCAGCCCGGAGGTGTCTGGACGCTCGTCGGCAGAGTCCGCGTCGTGGCACCTCAGGCACAGTGCGTCGCCGACCGCCGACATCCCGCCTGTCGTCGACGGGTCGTCCGGATCGACGCACGGCGTCGTGGCCGAGGCGGTGTGCGGCTCGTGGCAGTTGCCGCACGCCAAGCGAGAACCGGTCGCGGCCGAGTCGGCCGCAAGCAGGTCGTGGCGTGTGTCGGAGCCCGGGCCGGACGAGGCGAGCCGCTATGTCGGTCTTGGTGTCGGCGAACACGCCCGTCGTGTGGCAGCCGAGGCACCGGTCGTCAGCCGTGTAGGGGTAGAGCGCGGCCTCGCGCGACGAGTGCGACACGTGGCAGCTCAGGCACACGACCTTGGTGCCGGTCGGCGGCTCGGCAACGCCGGTGCTGTGAGCCGAGCCCTCGAAGCCCCGCAGATCGCCGCGCGGCTTGGTGCCAGCGGTGGCGCCATGGCACGAGTAGCAGAACGGGTTGCCCGACTTCTCCCCACCGGAGGAGATGAGGCCGCTGACCGTGTCGGTCGCGGCCGCAGAGTGCACCGCGTGGCAGCTCGCACACACGAGCCCGTTCGCCCGTCATCGGCACGTCATGTCGAGAAGTCCGCGACTCGATCGCTGTACTCGGTCATGATGTCCGACGCAGACGTGCCATCGTGGCAGCTGAAGCACAGCGGCGCATCGATCGTCGCTGCCGCGCAGCAGCGCGCTGCGAGTGGGACTGGCCTCGAAGCCAGGCAGCTGCTGCAGCGTCTGAGTCGGATGCGGAGGTGTGAGCCCGTGGCACAGCGCGCAGAAGTCGGTGTCTTCGGTGTAGGCGCCGTGCGGCGGCGTTACCGTGCCGGAGGCCTCGGTACGGATGTAGACCGGGGGGCTCGGCACGCCGACGTTGCCCGACGTGTCGACGGTCGCGACGCGGTACCAGTACTCCGTGTACTCGGCGGTGCTCGTGTCGTGGTAGCTCGCCGAGACGACCGGCGCGACCGTCTGCGTCTCGGCCGTCGCGGTGCTCGTCCCCGAGCGGTAGACGTGATAGCCGGCTACCGTAGGCAGCGGCGACGGAGTCCACGTGACGAGCACGGAGTTGGTGTTGGTGGCGCGAATGTTGACCGGTGCCGGCAGCACCGTCGCCTCGGTGGAAGTGAGCGCCGTCGGGTCGCTCGGCGCTCCCTCACCGCGGGCGTCGAGAACCGACACACGGTACTCGAGCGGTTCGAAGAGCGGCGCGGTCGTGTCCTGGTAGGAGCGCGGCAGTTCCGCTGCCACCGTCGCAATCACCGAGAACGGAGCGCCGCCGACCGAGCGCCACACGCGGTAGCTCGCCGGAGGAACCGTGCCTGTACTCTCGCCCCAGTCGACGAACACTCCTCGCGCCGCAATCGAGCGCGCGTACACCGCAACCGACGGCCGGGGGAGCGGCGCGAGTGTGATCGCGTGTGACCTGCGGTGATTCGACCGAGACGTTGCCTGCCTCGTCGACTGCGATGACTGAGAATGCGTACGCCGTCTCAGTCGACAATCCGCTGACAGTCGCGCTGGTCACGGCCGAGGTTCCCACCACGGAACCGTCAACGAGTACCTCGTAGTAGCCGACCCCGGACACGGTGTCGACGACGCTCGGCCAAGAAACCTCGACGGTGCTGGTAGAACTCGGTGATGCGGTTGGGGTTCCGGGAGCAGCAGGCGCCACGGGGTCGAAGCGCAGAACACTGCTCTGGACCGTCTCTTTGTTGCCGCCAGGGTCGATCGAGTAGTACGACAGGGTCGAGGTGCCAAAGGTCGAACGCTCGAGCGGCATCGAGTACGTCGACCACGGCCCGGTCGGAGAAACCCAGCTGTAGTAGGTGATGCTGGGCTCGTTCACGGTCAGCGTGACCGTCGGGGTCGTGACGTACCAGCCGTTAGTGCCATCCGTCGGGCTCAGGAGAAACGGACACCGATCGTTATGGGCGCATCGGGATCGGTGGTCTTGAGAATGGTGCCATTCGCTCCCGAAATCCATGCGTTGCCCGCATCGGCAAAGTCAACGGAGTACAGCACGTTGAACGTGCCGGGGGTCTGTGTGGTCCACGTCGATCCGCCGTCTACCGTTCTGCGGATGATGCTCATGTTCGTGCCCCCGGCGCCACCCACGTGCACCCCGACGAGGCTGTCGATGAACTTGAGACCGTAGATTGCGGCAGTGCTGCCGACTGTCTGCGTCGTCCACGTTGAGCCGCCATCCGTCGGTCTTCTTGATGACCCCCGAGGTGCCCGCCACCCAACCGGTCGCAGCGTCGATGAACGAGCCCGCCCTCAGCACCACGCCGGGTGCGACGTCAACGGTCTGCTCATTCCACGTGGCCCCGCCGTCAATCGTGTGCAGCAGCAGTCCGGGTACGCCCGAGGCCCCGCCCCACGCCCATCCGTTCTGGGTGTCGACAAATGCCACACCGTACAGCGGCGTCGTCGTAGTAAGCCCAGATGTCTGCGTGGTCCAGGTCGAACCACCATTTGCGGTGTAACGGATGTTGGCTTGGCTGCCGACCGCCCACCCATTGTTGTCGTCCACAAAATCAACTGCCTGAAGCGGCAGCGTTGTTCCCGAACTCTGGGCAGTCCAGTTGCTGCCGTCGACCGTCTTGCGAACCGTACCTGCGGCGCCAACAACCCAGCCCAAGGTTGAAGAGCGCATGTCGATGCCGAATAGGTTGCTGGTTGTACCCGAAACCAGGGCTGCCCACGACGCCCCGCCATCACGGGTGCGCATGATCGTCCCGGCATTGCCGACCGACCAACCATTGCTCACGTCCGTGAAGGCGAGATCGAACAACGTGTTGAAGGTTCCGTAGGTCTGTGGCACCCAAGTAGCGCCGCCGTCAGTTGTTCGACGAATAGACCCGGCGGCGCCAACGGCCAGCCCTGTCGCACCGTTCGCCCGCCCAACGGCGCGCAAGATGCCCGTCATGTTCGCGTTTTGCGCTGTCCACGTGGCACCGCCATCAGTCGTTCGGACGATTCGCGCAGGCGAGCCCGCGACACCCCCAACCGCCCACCCGTGGCTGGCATCCGAGAAGACGACCGAGTACAGGACCTCGGAAACCCCCGAGGTCTGAGCCGTCCATGTCGAGCCACCGTCAGTGGTATTCCTGATCACTCCGCCCGCGCCCACGACCCAACCGTTGAGCGCATCTGCAAAGTGAACGGAGTACAGGGTGCTGGTGACGCCCGTGGTCTGGGCGACCCATGTCGTGCCACCGTCCGTGGTCTTGCGCACACGCCCCGTGTTGCCGACCGCCCATCCGGTGTTTGCATCGACAAAGAACACGTCCTGCAGGCTCGAGGTAATGCCGGAGGTCTCGGTGGTCCATGTCGATCCGCCGTCGACGGTCTTGCGGATGGTTCCGAGGTTTCCGACCGCAAACGCGGTCTGCGTCGTGATTGCCGCTACGCTGTTGATCTGCTGCGTCGTGTTCGACGATTGGATCGCCCACGTTCCCGCACCGTCGGTTGTCTTGCGCAGCGCGCCGCCCGGGCCGGCGATCCACCCGGTCTGAGGATCGGCGAACGAGACGGTCAACCAGTTGCTAGCGCCGGCCGTCGAGCTATTCCACGTGTCTCCGCCGTCCTCGGTCCGCATCACAAGACCGGTCTGTCCCACTGCGTATCCCGTGGACGAGTCGACAAGCGAGACGCCGTATAGGGTGCGAGTGGTGCCTCCCGCCTGCGATATCCACGTCAGGCCGGCGTCCTCGGTTCGCAGCATGGTGCCCGTGTAACCAACTGCGGCAGCCGTGCTGCCGTTGAGAACGGCGAGTCCATAGATTCCGCGAACGCCCGACATCTGCAGGCTCCACGTCGCACCGCCATCGGTGGTGTACCTGATTGCACCGACCGTCCCGTTGGCACGCGACTCAGCGATCCAGCCGACGCTCGGCGTCACGAACTCCACATCGGTGAGGTTCTCTGTGTTCCCCGCCGAAACGGTGGTCCAGGTTGAGCCGCCATCCGTGGTCTTGATGATCTGGCCGACGCCGTCGACCGCCTGCCCGACGGCGTAGCCGTTGTTCACGTCAACGAAGCACACCGCGGCCAGCGTCGCGGTTGTCGGCACGGTCTGCGTGGTCCACAGGGAACCGTTCGACGTGGCGCGAACCGTTGAGGAGCCATCTGCCGTCGCACCGACGGCCCAGGCGTGATTCGCATCTACCGCGCTCACGTCGTAGAGCTGAACGGTATTGTTCGTCTGGGTGACCCAGTTGTCGCCGCCGTTTACCGTCTTTCGAATGACGCCGAGCTCGCCGACGAGCCAACCGGTCGAGGCATCGACCATCGACACGCCTCGCACATCACGAGTCGCAGGGACGCCCGTCTGGGTCGTCCAGGTCGAACCGGCGTCGATGGTCTTGCGAATGGTGCCGTTGTCGCCGACAACCCATCCAGTCTGATCGTCGACAAAGTCGACGGCGCGAAGCGTGTTCGCAGTATTCGGATCCTGCGCGTCCCAGACGACACCGCCATCGGTCGAGAACAGGACGATCCCCGGTCCGCCGACGGCCCATAGATCCGATGTGCCGGCTGCGACTCGCAAGAGCGTGTTGCCCTGCGGGTAGGGATTCTGCCAGTACCAGGTCTTCTGACCCGTGGGGGCGGTCGAGAACGAGGCGAGCGCGTACCCTATCGCACCAAGGAGAACGACGACTGCAAGCGCGCCGAAAACACGAGGAACCAGACCCCGTGCATCCCACCGCACGGTGCCCGTTCTACCCCCGTTTTCGAAATGGCGAGCGGTAATCCGCGGTCGCCGGATACCGGCACCTCCTTCGCCGCAGTCTGTCTGAACCTTATTCTAGCAGGATAAGGGGGTTACCTGCAGCGACGAGCGTGTGGATTCTGTGTGCGTGAGACGGGCCCCGAATAGCGACTCTAGCCGGGCACTTCCTCGGATCCCGCAGCCTGTGCCAGCCCGTACTCGACGGCATCGACGAGCGCCTCCCACGACGCCTCGATGATGTTCTCCGAGACCCCCACAGTCCCCCAACTCGTCTCGGCGTTCTTGGTGTCGATGAGGACGCGTGTGACGGCTCCGGTGCCCTTCTTGTCTTCGAGGACACGGACCTTGTAGTCGTCGAGCGTCATGCCCGCCAGCTGCGGGTAGAAGCGGCCGATGGCGATGCGCAGCGCCTTGTCCAACGCGTTGACCGGGCCGTTTCCTTCAGCGGTCGCGATGTAGCGGTGACCGCTGACGTGGATCTTGATGGTCGCCTCGGTGGCGACGCGGCCGTCCTCGCGCTTGTCGGCGATGACGCGGAACGACTCGAGCGTGAACGCCGGCTCGTAGGTGCCGAGGCGCTTCTGCAGCATGATCGCGAGCGACGCGTCGGCGGCTTCGAAGCTGTAGCCGCGGTACTCGAGCTCCTTGATCTCGTCGAGCACCGATGCCGGCCTGCTCGCCCGAAAGGTCGATGCCGAGTTCGGCGGCCTTCATCGTCAGCGACGCCCGGCCCGCGAGCTCGCTGACCACGACACGGGCGATGTTGCCCACGCTCGCCGGGCTCGACGTGCTCGTAGGCGCCGGCGAGCTTGCCCGTCGCGCTCGCGTGCAGCCCGCCCTTGTGCGCGAACGCGCTCGTACCCACGTAGGGCGCCTGCGCGTTGGGCGCGAGGTTCGCGGTCTCGGCGACGAAGTGGCTGACCTCGGTGAGCAGTCTCAGCTGGTCGCTGCGTGACGCAGTCGTCGCCCATCTTGAGCACGAGCCCGCCGATGATGGCGATGAGGTCGGCGTTGCCCGTGCGCTCTCCGTAGCCGTTGATGGTGCCCTGCACCTGCGTGCAGCCCGCGTCGACCGCCACGAGCGTGTTGGCGACCGCGCAGCCCGAGTCGTTGTGCGTGTGGATGCCCGAGAGGTGCGTTCACCCGCGCCTTCACGTCGGCGACGATGCGCGCGATGTCGCGCGGCAGCATGCCGCCGTTCGTGTCGCACAGCACGATCGCGTCAGCTCCGGCCTCGGCCGCAGCGACGCACACGGCGACCGCGTAGTCGGCGTTGGAGTTGTAGCCGTCGAAGAAGTGCTCGGCGTCGAAGAAGACGATGCGGTCCTGGCTCTTCAGATAGGCGACCGAGTCGCGCGCCATCTCGATGCCCTCGTCGAGCGTCGCGCCGAGCGCCTCGGTGACCTGCAGGTCCCAGCACTTGCCCGACGATGCACAGCGCCTTGCAGCCCGTGTCGAGCAGCGCCTTCAGACCCGGATCGTCCGCCGCCGCAACGTCCCTTGCGCCGCGTCGAACCGAACGCCGAGATGACCGCCTGCTCGAGCTTGCAGAGTCGCGTGCGCGCTCGAAGAACTCGATGTCTTTGGGGTTGGAGCCCGGGAAACCCGCCCTCGATGTAGTGCACGCCGAGCAGGTCGAGCTTCATCGCGATACGCAGCTTGTCCTCGACCGAGAGAGACATGCCCTCTCGCTGCGTGCCGTCACGAAGGGTGGTGTCGTAGAGAGTGACCACGGTGTGCTCCTCGGCGGGTCGCGGGCGTGACGCTGTCGGACCCCCCAATGGTACAGGAATGCGATGCGACGCAGGTCAGGGCGTATACTGGAACCATGACTACCCCAACACAGGTCTCCCCCGACGCGGGGCGCTCCGGCCGCGCACTCGTCCCCAAAGCGCTACTCCACTCCCTGCGCGCCGCCTTCAAGCGCGGGCGCCGGATCCGATCTCACGTCACGCGGGATCCGGAGGCCCTGATCTGGCTTCGCCGGGCGGTGTTGCGCCGCAAGCCGGTGCTGTACCACTTCGAAGTGCACCTCACCGACCACTGCAATCTCAACTGCAAAGGGTGCACACACTTCTCCAACCTCTGCTCGCCCACCTTCGCCGATATCACGGAGTTCGAGGCGGACATGGAGCGGATGGCGAGCGTCTTCTCGCGGGTCAGGCAGATCTACCTGCTCGGCGGCGAGCCGCTTCTGCATCCGAAGGTCGGCGAGTTCTGCAAGGTCGCACGCAGGCACTTTCCGAAGTCGCGCATCTACCTTCAGACCAACGCCACCATGGTGATGCGCATGGACGAGCAGTTCTGGAGCGATCTCGCGGAGAGCCGAGTCATACTGCTCGGCTCGGCTTACCCGATCAACCTGCCGCGGCTCGAGATCGACCTCCTGGGCAAGCAGCGCCACGTGAAGGTGCAGTGGACGGAACCGTACGACGAGTTCTACAAGATCCCGATCGACCCCAAGGGCGGGCACGACGCCGAGTCGTCCTTCCGGAACTGCAAGGGCTTCAACAACCGCCCCATTCTCCGAGACGGACGCCTCTACCCGTGCGCGTACACCGCGTACTCGGACGTGTTCCGCAAGGAGTTCGGCGTCGGTGGCCTGCAGGTCTATCCCACTGACTCCATCAGCATCCGTGAAGAGCACGATCCCGAGGAGGTCTTCGCGTTCCTCCGCAATCCGGTCCACTGGTGCTCGAACTGCGACATGGACAAGCGCGTGTGCCTCACGTGGGGGCGCTCGGAGCGGCAGGTCAGCGAGTGGACGGACGCACCGCCACCCAGCAGTCGAACCGCGAGCACGTCGAGCGGTGCGTCGGGACCGACCTTCGGGCGTAGCAGCTAGACCCGCTCGAGCCACACGTCGTAGTCCGGCTCCTCGCCGTGGACGACGCGGAAGAACGTCTCCTGCAGCTCGAGAGTCACGGGGCCGGCCGGGCCGATCACGTGGTGGTTGACCGAGCGCACCGGCACAACCTCGGCCGCCGAGCCGGTCATGAACATCTCGTCGCAGGTGTACAGATCGGTGCGAACGAGAGACTCCTCGATGACGTCGTAGTCCAGCTCGATGGCGATCTGCATGATCGAGTCGCGCGTGATGCCTTCGAGCAGGCCGTCCGAGACGGGCGGAGTCGAGAGGACGCCGTCGCGCACGATGAAGAGGTTCTCGCCGGTGCCCTCGGTGACCTTGCCGTCCTCGTTGAGGAGGATCGCCTCGTTGTAGCCGTGCTGGTTCGCCTCGATGCGGGCGAACGACGAGTTCAGGTAGTTGCCGGTGGCCTTGATCGCCGGCGGCATCGAGTTGATGCCGCGCTGGCGCCACGAGCTGATGCCCACGTCGACGCCCTCGCGCAGCGCCTCCTCGCCCATGTACGTCTCCCACGGCCAGCAGGCGATGGAGATGTTGACGGGTGCCGGAATCGGGTCGAGACCCATCACGCCGTAGCCGCGGAACGCGATCGGGCGGATGTAGCAGGCGGGAAGCTTGTTGACTCGGATGGTCTCTTTGACCGCTTCGACCATCTCCTCGACCGAGTAGCCGAGATCCATGAAGAGCATCTTGGCGGAACGCTCGAAACGCTCCATGTGCTCGGTGAGGCGGAACACCGCCGGGCCGTCGGGGGTCTCGTAGCAGCGGATGCCCTCGAAGACGCCGGAGCCGTAGTGTAGGGCGTGCGTCAGGACGTGTACCTGCGCCTTGTCCCAATCGACAAGCTCGCCGTCCATCCAGATCTTGTCCACGGTAGGCAAAGACATGGTGCGCACCCCTCTCGGTTCCGGTCGTGATGTGAGGTATCAGTCTACCCGAGGCGGGCGCGCGGTGCGACGAGAGTGGAGCCTCACTCCCTAGAAGAACCGCTTCGCGACGCCGAGAATGCCCTGCTTCCACGGCACGCGGTGCGAGACGCCGCCGGTCCCCTCGAAATCGGCGAGATGATCGCAGTACCACTCGTAGTTGCGCAGCAGCGCGTCCTTGTTCGAGTACTTCGGCGCGTAGCCGAGCACGCGCTGGGCCTTGTCGATCGAGACGAACGAGTCCTTGGAGGCCGTCTCGTAGACCCACTTGTACAGCGGCGAGAGATGCAGCGCCTCGAGCACGCGCAGCGTCCAGATCATCGGCGCGGCGGGAAAGCCGTGGATCTTCTTGCCGAAGCCGGCGCGATCCAGCACGGCCTGGTAGTCCTCCTTCATCGTGGTGAACTCCGCGGCGCCGATGTTGAACGTGTCGTTGACGACCGCGGGCTCGAGCGTGCAGCACAGGTAGATCGCGTCGCACAGGTCCTCGACGTCGAGGAGCTGGTAGCGGTTGTTGCCGCTGCCGATCATCGGGAAGCCGTGCCCGGTGCGCGCCCAGTCGTAGAACAGCGCGAACACGCCGAGGCGTTCCGGGCCGACGAAGCTCTTCGGGCGGATGATCGGCACGCACAGGCCCCTCGTCGCGGAACTCGAGGCAGACGTCCTCGGCGGCGATCTTGGCCTCGCCGTAGGGGCCGACGCCGATCAGCTGGTCGTCCTCGTAGAGCGGATGGTGGTCGGGGATGCCGTAGACCGCCGTCGACGAGATCATGACGACGCGCTCGGCGCCGTGGTTCTCGGCGGCCTCCAGGACACGACGGGTGCCGTCGATGTCGGTGGTGCGGATGTCCTCGGGCGAGTAGAGCGGCAGCGCGGCGGCGCAGTGCACCACGATGTCGATGCCTTCGCGACACCCGGTCCATGGTCGCCGCATCCCGGATGTCGCCGACGATGGCGTCGACGCGGTCCTTGCAGTCGGCATAGTCGAACTCGAGCAGATCGAGCGAGCGCACGCTGTGCCCGCGCTCGAGCAGGTAGCGGATCAGGTTGATGCCGAGGAAGCCGGAGCCTCCGGTGATGAGAAACCGTTTGGGCGCAAGCGCGACCTCGGGCACGTCGTGCCTCCTAGCTGAAGAATCGGGGGGCGAGATAGAGCACAGCGACCGCGGACAGCACCCACAGCACGATGTCGGTGAGAATCGGACCGTCGCCGAGCAAGACGTCCTCCGGTCGGCCACCGCCACCCTTGCGCAGCACGAGGAACTGGTAACGCAGCACGCCGTAGATCACGAACGGGATGGTCAGCATCATCATGTGATGCGGCGCGCGGGTCTCGAAGAACGTGTAGAGCGCATACGACGTGACCGTCGCTGCCGAGAGCGTGACCATGAAGCTGTCGAGCAGCTCTGCCGAGTACTCCGAGAGAACCGGACGGTGCCCCGCCGAGAGCTCACGGAGCAGCACGAGCTCGTGGCGACGCTTCGCGGCGGCGAGGAACAGCGCGAGCAGGCCCGTGCACAGGATGAGCCACGGCGAGACCGGCACCGCGATCGCCACCGCACCGGCCACGGCACGCAGGACGAAGCCGGCGGAAATGGCGAGCATGTCGACGATGGCGACGTGCTTGAGCGCGAACGCGTAGAACAGCTGCAGCACGAGGTAGGCGCCGAGCGCTGCCAGGAACGGTAGTCCGACCACGAACCCAAGCGCAGCCCCCGCAACCAGCAGCACGGCCGAGATGTCAGGGCCGCCGACGAGCTCATGCGCCCGCTCGCCACCGGACGGTCGCGCTTCACCGGATGCTGGCGGTCGTTCTCGGCGTCGAGGACGTCGTTGAGCGCGTAGAGCGAACTCGACACCAGGCAAAAGGACACGAAGGCCAGCACTGTGATGGCAAGTAGCTGCGGGTCGAACAGGTTGCCCGAGAACACGATGGCGGCGAACACCGCCAGGTTCTTGGTCCACTGGCGGGGTCGCATGAGACGAATGGCGTCACGCAGTTTCACGAGTGCGATAATCCTCTTCGGCGTATCGGCGGGGACCGGCGGTTTCGGTCTCGTCCGAGCCACGACATTCTATCGGACAAACGTGAGCGAGACCATGAACCTCAAGCACATCATCCGCGGCATCATCGTCGCCGCCCTGGCGAGCGTACTCGTGTACGCCGTGCTCGCATTCCTCACCGATGCACCTCAGATGGCCGCCGCTCTTCGCTCGTTCCCTTTGCAGGTGTTCGCGCTGATGCTCGGTCTCAGCTCGGTCAGTTTCGTCGTGCGCGGAGTCCGCTGGGGCGCGCTCATGCGGGTGATCGGCTACCCCGTGTCGACCAGAGACGCCCTCTACCTGCAGTTCTCGGGACAGACCATGTCGGTGACGCCCGGCCGCGTGGGCGAGGTACTCAAGCCGTGGCTCGCGAGCAGGATCACCGAGATGCCCATGACCCGCGGCGTCGCGCTCGTCTTCTCCGAGCGGCTCGCGGACCTGATCGCCGTGTGTTTCCTGTCGCTGGGCGGCCTGTCGACGATCGGCGGCAGCATGTGGGTGCTGGTGCTCGCGCTGGCGTCATCGTCGTTGGCACGGGAGTGGTGAGCTCCACCTGGTTTCACGAGTTCGCGCTGAAGTTCATCGAGCGCCAGGAGTGGTCGAAGAAGCACCACGCCTCGGCGACGGCCATCTCGGCGACGATCCAGGCGTCGCTGACGTGGAGGACGATGCTGTGGTCGGTGCCGTCGTCGGTGGTCGCCTGGGGGCTTGAGGGCGTTGGGTTCGCGCTGTGCCTGCAGGCGCTGGGCTTCGACGAGCTCGGCATCTTCGGCGCGGTCTCCGTCTACGCGATCTCGACGATCGTGGGAGCGTTCACGTTCCTGCCGGGCGGAATCGGCCTGACCGAGGCCTCGATGGTGGGCATCCTCGTCGCCGCCGGCATGGATCCGTCCAGCTGCCTCGGCCGCGACGATGATCACGCGCGTCGCGACGCTGTGGTGGGGCGTGGCCTGGGGATGGGTCGCGATCGCGACCCGGCCGTCGCTCTTCAAGGGGCTGCTGGCAGGATCGGCCGAGGAAGCAACGTCGACCTAGGCCGCACCGACTTGCCGGCGGCAGCGACGCTCACGATACCGACCCGCGCGGTAGAATGGCACCGAGCGACGCCGACGTGTCGCGTTCCTCCTCGACGAACGAAAGGTGACGGCCAGCGTGAACAGCGATGCTTCCACTGCGCCACGCCGCCACGCCGCCCTCTTCGTCACCACCGTCCCCGTCACGCTCGAGGCGTTCCTCGTCCCGTTCGCCGAGCACTTCCGCGCGCAGGGCTGGCGCGTCGACGCGCTCGCCAACGGCGCGACCGCGAACGACGCGCATCGCCGACGCGTACGACAACCGCTTCGACGTCGCGTGGAGCCGCAACCCGCTCTCGCCCGGCAACCTCCTCGGCACCGCGCCCGCGGTCCGCGCGCATCGTCGACGGCCGGCGGCTACGACATCGTGCACGTGCACACGCCCATCGCCGCGTTCGTGACCCGCTACGCGCTGCGCAAGCGCCCAGCCGGCGCAGCGCCCGGCGGTCATCTACACCGCCCACGGCTTCCACTTCTACGAGGGCGGCTCGGCGGCCGGCAACGCGCTCTACTCGCGCGTCGAGCGCACTCGCCGCGCCGTGGACCGACTACCTCGTGACCATCAACCCGAGGACTTCGCGGCGGCGCGCGCGTTCGGCGGCATCGACCCGGAGCGCGTGCGCTACATCCCCGGCATCGGCGTCGACACCGACGCTCTACGCGCCCGATGCGGCCGTCAGCGCCGACGAGTCGCCGCCGTGCGCGCCGAGCCTCGACGTCGCCGCCGACGCCTTCATGCTCACGATGGTCGCCGAGTTCGGCGCCGGTGAAGCGCCACGCGCATCTCCTCGAGGCGCTCGCCCACGTGCAGCGACCCGCGCGTCGTGCTCGTGCTCGTCGGCGACGGGCCGCTCGAGTCGACGCTGCGCGAGAAGGCGGTCGCGCTCGGCATCTCAGAAGCGCATCCGCTGGGCCGGCTACCGCCGAGACATCCCCGCCGTGCTCGCCGCAAGCGACGCGCTCGTGCTGTGCTCGGAGCGCGAGGGCCTCAACCGCAGCGTGCTCGAGGCGATGGCGTCCGGCAAGCCCGTCATCGGCACCGAGACGCGCGGCATCGCCGACGCCATCACGCCCGAGACCGGCTGGCTCGTCCGACAAGAACGACCCCGCCGCGCTCGCTGCGGCGATCGACGACGGCCGCCGCGCGACCGCGACGAGGCCGCCGCCGCGGCGCTGCCGCCCGCGAGCGCGCCGTCGCCGAGTTCGCCCTCCCCCGCATCATCGACGCCTACGAGGAGTTGTACCGTGAAGCGCTCGCATCGCGTGTATGACGCCGTCAAGCGTGTGCTCGACATCGTCGCGTCGCGCTCGTGCTGCTCGTCGTGCTGAGCCCCGTCCTCGCTGATCGCCGCGGTGCTCGTGCGCGTCAAGCTCGGCTCGCCGGTGATCTTCGCGCCAGCAGCGCCCGGGCAAGGACGGCCGCATCTTCACCGTCTACAAGTTCCGCTCGATGCGCGACGCCGCGCCGGGCACGCGGCGCCGTCGACGCGGTCGGCTCCGACGCCGAGCGCCTCACCCGCTTCGGCCGCATCCTGCGCTCGACCTCGCTCGACGAGCTGCCCGAGCTCGTCAACGTCCTTCTCGGCCAGATGAGCATCGTGGGGCCGCGGCCGCTGCTCGTGGAGTACCTGCCGCGCTACAATGCCGAGCAGGCTCGCCGGCACGAGGTCCGCCCGGGAATCACCGGATGGGCGCAGGTCAACGGCCGAAACGCCGTCTCGTGGGACGAGCGCTTCGAGATGGACGTCTGGTACGTGGACAACCGGTCGCTCCTGCTCGACCTGCGCATCCTCGTCATGACGGTCACGACGGTCTTTCGCCGAGAAGGCGTCTCGGCCGCCGGACACGCGACGATGGAACCGTTCGGCGGCAACGACGCCGCCGCGGAGCGACCAGGAGGACTCGTGAGGCTGCTCGTAGTCGGAGCGGGCGGGCACGCGAAGGTCGTCGTCGACGCCGCGCGCGCCGCCGGGCATCGAGATCGCCGGCGTCATCGGCGAGCCGCAGCGGCGCGCCGACGTGCTCGGCGTGCCGGTCACACGCGACGGCCGAGCGCATCGACGCCGACGCGTTCATCATCGCCGTCGGCGACAACCGCGACGCGCGCCGAGCTGTTCGCCGAGTACCGCGCGACGGGCATGCGCCCGGCGGTCGTCGTGCACCCCTCGGCGGTCATCGCCGACGGCGTCGAGATCGGCGGCGGCACGTTCGTCGCGGCCGGCGTCGTCGTCAACGTCGACGCGCGCATCGGCGAGAACGCGATCCTCAACACGAGCTGCACCATCGACCACGACTGCCGTCATCGGCGACCACGCGCACGTCGGCCCCACGTCGGGCCTGTGCGGCGGCGTGACGGTCGGCGACCGGCGCGCTCGTCGGCGTGGGGTGCTCGATCATCCCGACTGCGCTCCGTGGGCGACTGGGCCGTCGTCGGCGCAGGTTCGGCTGTCGTGCGCGATGTGCCCGCAGACGCCGCTGTGCGCAGGCGTTCCCGCCCGCCCGATCACTCCCTCGGAGGAGTGAGCGTGACCTCACAGCTCGCCATCGACGGCGGCGCGCCCGTGCGCACCACGCCGCTTCCCGGCTGGCCCGCCCCCGGTGCCGAGGAGATCGCGGCCGTCACCGAGGTGCTGCGCTCCGGCAAGCTCAACTACTGGACCGGCGAGCAGGGCCGCCGCTTCGAGGCCGAGTACGCCGAGGCGCTCGGCCGCACGCACGCGATCGCGCTCGCGAACGGCACGCTCGCGCTCGAGCTCGCGCTGCGCGCGTTCGGCATCGGCGCCGGCGACGAGGTCGTCGTCCCCAGCCGCACCTTCATCGCGACCGCGAGCGCCGTCGTCGCCGTGGGCGCGACCCCGGTCGTGCGCCGACATCGACCGCGACAGCTCCAACCTGACCGCCGAGACGGTCGCAGCCGTCCTCTCCGAGCAAGACCCGCGCCATCATCCCGGTCCACCTCGGCGGCTGGCCGGTCGACATGGACCCGATCGTCGCGCTGGCCGCGAGCACGACCTCGTCGTCATCGAGGACTGCGCGCAGGCCCACGGCGGCACCTACCGCGGCCGCCCGGTCGGCGCGCTCGGCAGCCATGCGGCCGCGTTCTCGTTCTGCCAGGACAAGATCCTGCCCGATCGGCGAGGGCGGCATGCTCGTGCTCGACGACCGCGCCGCCTACGAGCGCGCGTGGTCGTACAAGGACCACGGCAAGTCCTACGCGAAGGTCCACGACCCCGAGTTCATGACCGGGCTCGACCTCGTTCAAGTGGCTGCGTCGACAGCTTCGGCTCCAACTGGCGCCTCGACGAGATGTCGGCGGCCGTGGGCCGAGTCGGCCTCGAGAAGCTCCCCGCGTGGCACGACGCGCGCACGCGCAACGCGCTGCGGCTCGCCGAGGGCCTCGCCGGGATCCCGGCGCTGCGCGTCCCGCTGCCCGCCGCCGACACCGCGCACGCCTTCTACCGGCTCTACGCCTACGTCGTGCCCGACGCGCTCGCGCCCGGCTGGGACCGCGACCGCATCGCCGCGGCGATCAGCGCCGAGGGTGTCGTCGCGCAGTACGGCGGCTGCGCCGAGATCTACCGCGAGGAGGCGTTCTCCTCGGCGGGTCTCGCGCCCGGCGACGCGGCTTCCCGGCGCAGCCGAGGTGCACGAGACCTCGCTCGCGTTCCTCGTGCACCCGACGCTCGGCGATGCCGAGATCGACGACGCGATCGCGGCCGCCCGCAAGGTGTTCGAGGTGGCGAGCCGATGAGCTTCGGGGACACGCTCGCGCGCGTCCGCGCGACCGGCCGGCTGTGGAACACGCGTGCTCGTCGCGATCGACGCGGCGGTCATCGTGGTCGCGACCGTCGGCCGCCTACTACGCGCGCTTCGAAGGCCTCGCGCAGCCTGACTTCGCTCCGTGGCAGATGCCGTTCACGGTGCTCGCGGTCGTCGTCTACATCGTCGCTGTTCGCGCTGTTCGGGCTCTACCGGCTCGTGCTGCGCTACGTGGGCGTCGACACGCTGCATCAAGCTCTCGGCCGCGGTCGCGATCGGCGCGGGCATCCTCGTGCTCGTCGACACTGCTTCGTCACGGTCGACAGGCTCTACCGGCCCGTCCCGCTCGGCGTGCTCTTCATCCAGGCGCTGCTCGTGTTCCTCGGCGCGTCGGCGGCTCGCATGGCCGCGCGCGTGTTCATGTACGTGCGGGCATCGAGCCTCGGCTCCGGGCGCCGCGTGCTGATCGTCGGCGCCGGCAGCGCGGCGTCGCTGCTGCTGCGCGAGATCCAGGGCCGCCCCGACCTCGGGCTGCTCGGTCGTCGGCTTCCTCGACGACGACCCGCGCTGACCGGGCGCACCATCGGCGGCGTTCCCGTGCTTGGGCTCGACGAGCGACCTCGCGACCGTCGTGGAGCGACCGCGACATCGAGGAGATCATCGTCGCGATGCCGTCCGCCCCTCGCGAGACCGTGCGCGCGCATCCTCAACGCCGCCGCCGACGCCGACGTCCAGACCCGCATCATGCCGGCGCTCGTCATCGCGCAAGGGCTCGGTCAGCCTGCGCGACCTGCGCAGCGTCGACGTCGAGGACCTGCTCGGCAGGGAGCCCACGCGCATCGACGTCGACCAGGTGCGCTCCACGCTCGCCGACAAGGTCGTCGCCGTCACCGGTGCCGCCGGCTCGATCGGCTCGCGAGCTCTGCCGCCAGATCATGACGATGTCGCCCGGCCAAGCTCGTGCTCATCGAGATCGACGAGACGCGCCTCTACGAGCTGTGGCTCGAGCTGCGCCTCATCGACCCGGACGTGCCGGTGATGTCGATCTGCGACATCCGCGACGCCGAGAAGCTCGACGCGGTCTTCGTCGGAGTACCGCCCCGAGGTCGTCTTGCACGCCGCGGCCTACAAGCACGTGCCGCTCATGGAGATCGCGCCCGAAGAGGCGATCAAGACCAACGTGCTCGGGCACGCTCCAGGTCATCGAGGCGTGCGAGCGGCACGGCGTCGAGCGCTTCGTGCTCATCTCCACCGACAAGGCCGTCGCGCCCGCCAACATGATGGGGCTGACCAAGTCGCTCGCCGAGCGCGAGATGCTCGACGCGACTCGCCGAGGAGAACTCCACGCGGTCGCCGTGCGCTTCGGCAACGTGCTCGCCAGCCGCGGCTCGGTCGTGCCGATCTTCGAGGAGCAGCTGCGCCACGGCGGACCGCTCACGGTCACCGACCCCGAGGTCACCCGCTACTTCATGACCATCCCCGAGGCCGCGCGGCTCGTGCTGCAGGCCCAGGCGATCGGCAAGCCCGGCGACATCTTCGTGCTCGAGATGGGCGAGCCGGTCAAGATCGTCGACCTCGCCCGCAAGATGATCGCGCTGTCCGGCGTGCCCGCCGACATCGAGTTCAGTGGGCCTGCGCCCCGGCGAGAAGCTGCACGAGTCGCTCATCACCGAGAGCGAGTCGCTGCTGCCCACCGAGCGGGACAAGATCCTCCGAGTCGACCGCGTGAGCATCCCCGAGCCGCACTTCGACGAGGACATCCGCGCGCTGATCGACTGCGCCCAGCACGGACAGCTCGAGCTGCATCGACGAGCTGCTCGAGCGGCTGGAGCCTGGCTACAACGAACGCGAGCGGGCCTAGCGTGAGCAGCGCGCCACGGCACCTTTCCAGGTACGACCGACTGGCCTTGGTGCTGCTCGGACTCGTCTTGCTTGTCCGCCTCCCGCTGGCACTCCTTGTCGCTCCCCCGGTCGTCACCGACGCGCAGGGGTACGAAGCGGCGGCCTTCCGACTCGCCGAGAACGGATCGTTCGCCTTTCCCTTGCTGTCCTCGGGCGTCTGGGCGATCGAGGACGGAAACCTCGTCGTCACGGAGGCGGGCCGTATCGCCCATCTGTCGGCGCCTCGCAATGCGTACACGCTTCCCGGGTACCCCGCATTTCGCGCCGTCTTGGTGAAGCTGGCCGGGGACACCATCGAGAGCAGAGCGTGGACGAGGCTCGCCCAGGCGATTCTGAGCGTGCTCAGTGCCGGGCTCGATCTACCTGATCGGGCGACGATTCGGTGCGAGGACGGGGCTGCTCGCGCTGCTTCTTGCCGCCGTGTACCCACCGTTCACGATGGCGAACTACGTACCTCCAGACCGAGGTGCTGTTCACGTTCCTGCTGCTCGCAAGCGTGTTGTGGTTCGTGCGGTGGTCGGAATCGCTGTCTTGGGTGGACGCCTTGGCAGCAGGGGCCGTGTTCGGACTGTCGCTTTGGGTTCGGCCGGCAATGGCCCTGTGGGCGCCGGTGGCCGCATTCGTTGTGATCCTCGCTGCGCGGTCGCAACGACGTCGTACCGTGCTCCAGGCTATTGCCATCGGCGTGATGATAGCGGCGGTGATGACGCCGTGGTGGATCCGCAACGCAGAGCTGTACGACCGCTTCGTGCCGTTCAGCACTAGCAGCGCGCTCACGACCATCGAGGCCATCCGCATGGACGTGGCGGCCCAACTGCCCTTCCCATGGCAGTCCGAGCCACCCCGGCAGACGCCCGACCAGGCCGCGATCGCGCGACTCACCACTAAGGCGTACGAGACGCCCGCGCCCGACGGGGCGAGCGATCTTGAGATCAACGCCCACTACACCTCGGTGCTTGCAACCTTGCGCGACACGATGCTCACGGAGTACCGCAGCGCTACCATCTCCTCGCGGCTGCGCTCTTTCGCGGTCTCGTTCTTCTGGCCCTTTGCTGTGTCGAGAACCGCGCTCGGCGGCGCGCCGTTCCTCGTGGCCTGGCTTGTCCACCTCGCCGTGCTCGTGCTGTTCGGGTTTGGCGTGGCGCTCGCCCCTCGGCGCAGTGATACGTGGGTGCTGGTCTCGCTACCGGCGTACACCGTGCTGCTGCACCTGCTGCTCATCCCGTTTCACCGCTACTACTTCCCCGCGATGCCGGCGGTAGCGGTGATAGCGGCTGTCGGGCTCGACCAGCTACTGCATCGGGCCGGCGTCAGTGTGCTCGACGAGGGTGGCCAGCAGTGATGGCAGCGGCGAAGCCCCGGAAGAAGCCCCGCCTCAAGCAGTCGGATACAGCCAGCGGAGCCCGTTCCCTGCGGGACCTCACTTGGTGGGCCGCTGCCATCGTGTCGGGGCTCGGCGGGTACGCTGCAGCAAGCCACGGTCTGTTCTACAGCGCGGGGACCTGGCAGATACCGCTCTTTGTGGGGTGCGCGATCGGCATCGTTGCGCTCGACCGCGTGCAAGCGGCCATGACGGCAGGCGCGGTCATGATTATTGCGCTGGCCGTGCTGCCACCAGCACTGCCGTTTGGCGCGACCATGCAACCATTCGACTACGCCCTCGCGCTCGTCCTGGCGACGGGCTCCGCAGCGTTCCTGGCACACGCCCGTACCGCGCTCTGGCGTGGCCGGATGGCAACGTTCAACCTTGCCGCCGCGGTGATCTTGGTGTGTTGGGTTCTGATTAACTTCTGGATTCCCCTGTTCCTGGGCGGCCTGCCGATCCAAGGCTATGGCGTGCTCCGCGCCGAACTCATCTCCGAGATCCCACAACCGGGCAACTACCAGCTGGACGCGGAGATCTACCGGCGCGTCTACTACCTGATGCACCAAGGTCAGAGCTACTACCCCGCGTTCCGGGACGCCATCACGCAAGATGGTCGTCCTGAGCATCCTGCGCCGAGTTCGGTGTTGGGCTACCGACTGCCCACGCTGTTTTGGATGTGGCAGCTGCTACCACCCGACCTATTCTCGCTCGTCTATCTGTTCTTGGCGCTGTGTACCATGGGAGTGGTTGCGGCGGCCTTCATCGCCGGTCAACTTGCCGGGGTACGGTTCGCGCCGCTCGCAGCCGCAGCGATGGCTGCGTACTCGATGGCCGTGGCGATAACCGGATCGGTCACGTATGTCGACCTTCCCTCGACCTCGATCGCCCTCGTGGGTGTCGCCCTATTCGTTCGCTCACGTCGGACGGGCTCACAACGACTACTCTGGGCGGCGGCAACCGTGCTGGCGCTGGCAGCACTCACACGGGAGATTCTCGTGTATCTGATCGTGTTTGCCGCGCTCTCGGCCCTATTCGAGGCGCCTGGAACGCGTCGCAGGGCCGCGATACCTTGGCTGGTCGCACTCGGGGTGTTTGCCCTCGGATACGCCGCTCACACGATGGTCGCGTCGGCGTACTTGAGCCCGTTGAGCACAGTCACCTACAGCCGAGGCAGCGTCGGGTTCGTGGCAAGCGCGGTCACCAACTTCTCGGCGGCGATGAACGGTGGCGGGGTCGCCCTGGTGTCGTTGTTCGCGCTCGGTCTCGCTGGGGCGTATGCCTCACACAAGCGCGTGGGCCGGCCCTTCGCCGCCTTCGCGCTGGCGGCGCTGGTTCTCCCCTTGCTGATGATGCTGCGCGTCGGGAATAACTCGCTGACGGCCGAGGGTGAGATATTCAACTACTGGGGGTTGCTGGTGATGCCCCTTGCGCTCGCGCTGTGGCCCGCCTGGGTCCTTGTGCTGTGGCGCGGTCGCGGCGGCGAATCGTAAGCACTATGGAAGTCGGTCGGCACCGGCTGCGCACCTACATCGCCGAGAGCGTACGCGCCACCAAGTCGCCCATGGCGGTAGTACCGACGACGCGATCCGCAGCCGTGTCGGCACTCGCGATATCCCTCGTGCGCCAGCCCTCAGCCAGTACCGCCTCGATAGCCGCAGCAAGCTCGTCAGCAGCCGTATGCATCGCGAAGCTGTAGCGCAGCATCAGCTCGACCGAGAGCAGCATCGCAAGCGGGTTCGCGACGCCCTGCCCAGCGATGTCGGGTGCCGAGCCGTGGCTGGGCTCGTAGAGGGCCGTACCGTCGCCCAGAGAGGCGCTCGCGAGCATCCCGAGCGACCCGGTGAGCATCGAAGCTTCGTCGGAGAGAATGTCGCCGAACATGTTCTCTGTGACCATCACGTCGAACTGGTTGGGGGTTCGGATCAGCTGCATCGCCGAGTTGTCGACGAGCTGGTCGACGAGCTCGACGTCGGAGTACTCTGCGGCGTGCAGGCGATGGACGACCTCGCGCCACAGGCGGCTGGACTCGAGCACGTTGGCCTTGTCGACGCTGTGCACCTTGTTGCCCCGCGTGCGTGCCGCCTCGAACGCGATGCGCGCGATACGCTCGATCTCGTACTCGCTGTAGGTCATCGTGTCGTACGCCCGCATGCCAGCTCCCCCGCCGGTCGCCGCGCCCTCGACACCGGTCTCGCGAGCCCGGTCGCCGAAGTACAGCCCGCCGGTGAGCTCGCGCACTATGAGCATGTCGACACCCTCAAGGAACTCGGGCTTGAGCGAGGAGGCATCGCGCAGCGCGTCGAATATCTTGACCGGCCGCAGGTTCGCGTACAGCCCGAGCGCCTTGCGTATGCCGAGAAGCCCTTGCTCGGGCCGGGGCTTGGCGGGGTCGGTGGTGTCCCACTTTGGACCGCCGATCGCTGCCAACAGCACCGCATCTGCCCCGTGAGCCGCTTCGAGTGTGGCATCCGGCAGCGCGGTCCCCGTCGCATCGATGGCGGCGCCGCCGAGGAGTGCCTCAGTGAACTCCCAGCTCACACTATGCTTCTCACCGATGGCGTCCAGAACCTTGACCGCCTCCGCGGTGATTTCGGGGCCGATGCCGTCACCCGGCAGTAGGCAGATACGATAGGTGGTCATGCGTCCTCCAAATGGCCGCTCGAATCGGGGCTCAGCGTGTCGCACAGAATAGCATGTGAGCCGAGCGCCACTGCCTGCCTGCGAGGATATGGGGCCGTCACAGCGAAGCCCCCCGGCGTGCACCGGGGAGCTTCGCGAGCGCAAGCGGTTCCAGGGCCTAGCTGCCGCTAGTTGCCTCGTACCACGATGTTGCCGATCGTGGTCGTCCCGACATCGACCCACGTGCACATGTCGTCGTAGGGCTCCCAGTAGTCCGTCGTGACGTTCTTGTCCAGGAACCCGGTCCACGTGGACGCCTCGAGGCGCGTGGTGCCCGCCGGAAGCGTGAGCGTGTAGCTGTTCGGCCGGCTCTCGGCGAACAGGAAGTCGTAGTAGTCGAACCCGCAGTCGACCACGATGTCGATGTGGCCACCTGAGGGCAGGTCGATCTCAGGGCAGCTCCATGACGGATCGGCATCGGCGATCTTGGTGCCGATGAGCGCGTCGTTCACGTAGATGGCGTAGGTCGCCCACGCGCCCGATGCGGACTCGTTCGCATCCACGTAGGAGAAGCCGTCGATGTTGAGCGCCGTGGTCTGGACCGTGCCGCCAAGGTCAGCAGCGAAGCTCGCGGTCACGGACTTGCTCGCGGTCACGCCGGAGTCGGTGCGCATGGCCGTCGTGATGCCGTCGGACCAGCTCACGAAGTGGTAGCCGGCGTTGGCCACGGCGGTCACGGCGGTGCCGGAACCGTTGTGGTTGACCGTCTGCGGCGTGGTGCCGGTGATGGTGCCGTTGGCACCGGCCGAGTAGGTCAGCGTGTAGGTGTTGATCGCGAAGCTCGCGGTGACGGACTTGTTGGCGGTCACGCCCGAGTCGGTGCGCGACGCCGTCGTGATGCCGTCGGACCAGCTCACGAAGTGGTAGCCGGCGTTGGCGACGGCGGTGACGGCGGTACCTGACCCGTTGTGGCTGACCGTCTGCGGCGTGGTACCGCTGACGGTGCCGTTGGCACCGGCCGAATAGGTCAGCGTGTAGGTGTTGATCGCGAAGCTCGCGGTCACGGACTTGTTGGCGGTCACGCTGGAGTCGGTGCGCGTGGCGGTCGTGACGCCGTCAGACCAGCTCACGAAGTGGTAGCCGCTGTTGGCGATGGCGGTCACGGCGGTGCCGGAACCGTTGTGGCTGACCGTCTGCGGCGTGGTGCCGCTGACGGTGCCGTTGGCGCCGGCAGAGTAGGTCAGCGTGTAGGTGTTGATCGCGAAGCTCGCCGTCACGGACTTGTTCGCGGTCACCCCCGAGTCGGTGCGCGAGGCCGTCGTGATGCCGTCAGACCAGCTCACGAAGTGGTAGCCGGTATTGGCGACCGCCGTGACGGCGGTACCCGAGCCGTTGTGGTTGACCGTCTGCGGCGTGGTACCGCTGATGGTGCCATTGGTTCCCGCCGAGTAGGTCAGCGTGTAGGTCGGCACAGGTGTACCGGTGTACTTGATGTTGCCGATGGTGGTCGTCCCGACATCGACCCACGTGCACATGTCGTCGTAGGGCTCCCAGTAGTCCGTCGTGACGTTCTTGTCCAGGAACCCGGTCCATGTGGATGCCTCGAGGCGCGTGGTGCCCGCCGGAAGCGTGAGCGTGTAGCTGTTCGGCCGGCTCTCGGCGAACAGGAAGTCGTAGTAGTCGAACCCGCAGTCGACCACGATGTCGATGTGGCCACCTGAGGGCAGGTCGATCTCAGGGCAGCTCCATGACGGATCGGCATCGGCGAGCTTGGTGCCGATGAGCGCGTCGTTCACGTAGATGGCGTAGGTCGCCCAGGCGCCCGATGCGGACTCGTTCGCATCCACGTAGGAGAAGCCGTCGATGTTGAGCGCCGTGGTCTGAACCGTGCCGCCGCCACCGGTCTCCACGAAGGTCGCGCTGATGGCGTGTGGCGCGGTCACACCGCTGAAGGTGTAGGAGCTGATCGCCCCCTGGTTCGTTCCATCGACCACAACCTGGGAAATCACATACCCGCTTTGCGGCGCGATCGTGAAGGTTTGGCTCGCACCGCTCGCAACGCTCACGGCGCCGGCCGGCGTAATGGAGCCGCCTGTCCCCGCCAAGGCCGTGATCGTGAAGCTAGCGTTGGCTGCGAAGCTCGCGGTCACGGACTTGCTCGCGGTCACGCCGGAGTCGGTGCGCGAGGCCGTCGTGACGCCGTCGGACCAGCTCACGAAGTGGTAGCCGGTGTTGGCCACGGCGGTCACGGCGGTGCCGGAGCCGTTGTGGTTGACCGTCTGCGGCGTGGTGCCGCTGATGGTGCCGTTGGCGCCCGCCGAGTAGGTCAGCGTGTAGGTGTTGACGGCGAAGCTCGCGGTCACGGACTTGTTGGCGGTCACGCCCGAGTCGGTGCGCGAGGCCGTCGTGACGCCGTCGGACCAGCTCACGAAGTGGTAGCCGGTGTTGGCCACGGCGGTCACGGCGGTGCCGGAGCCGTTGTGGTTGACCGTCTGCGGCGTGGTGCCGCTGATGGTGCCGTTGGCGCCGGCAGAGTAGGTCAGCGTGTAGGTCGGTACGGCGGCGGCCATGTAGAGCGTGGCGAACTGCGTGTAACCCTGGTTGCCTGCGTTGTCGATCGAGTAGTAGTAGACAACATGGCGAACGGAGCCGGTTGCCGGGGCGGGGACTTCGACTGACGTCCCATAGTACGGCGCCTGCTCGTCCAGCTGTATCCAGGTCTTCTGCACGCCCGAAAGCGAGTCAGTTGCCGAGAATGTGAACGTCTGGTTGCCGTAGTAGGTTCCGCCGTGAATCGCTGTCGTTGTAGTGATCGGCGGGCTCGTGTCGAGTGTCACTGTATCTGTCTTCGTCGTGATATTGCCGGCGTAGTCCTTGTACTGGACACGCACGGTCTTGGGGCCGTTAGCTCCCGCAAGGTAGACATACAGACTCGGCGTGTACACGCCCCATCCGCCGAACGTGCCGGTTCCCGGGTCGACGCTCTGAGCGTAGATGCCCGACCCAGCGTCGGTCATCGAGGCGGTGATGTACGAGTTGCCATTGTTGACGAAGGGCGCGTCGTTGCTGATCGTCATTGTGCCCGTCGGGCCTTCAGTATCAGCTGGACCCGATCCGGTGACACCGAAGGTGGCACTCTGGATGGCGCTCATGTTGCCGGCGACGTCCGTTGCGTAGTACTGCAGCGTGTGGGTGGCCGTGCCGCCGACCGGGGGCGCTATCGTCACTGTCGAGCCGCTCTGCCAGCCGCCCAAGTCCAGCTTGTGGTAGACGCCCGCGAGTCCTGACCCGCCAGTATCGGCGGCTGAGATGGTGATCACGGCCTCGCCGTTGTACGAACCAAGCACGTTTGAGGAAGCGGTCGGAGCGATGTGGTCAGGGATGGTCGCGCCCGCCGAGTGGCACCCGTTGCAGTTGTCTCCTGACCCTGGCCACGGGTCTCCGCCGTCGTGGCAGGAGTCACACGAGACCGAACTGTTCCAGTACGACCCGAAGTGGTCGGTGGTAGTCAAGGTCGCAGCATGAATCGTGGGGTGACACGACCCCTGCTGGCAGGTTCTGTTCCAGGTGCCGCCCGGCGCGGAGGGGGCTCCGCCTCCGGTGTGGCAGTACTGGCACTGGTTCGCGTGCTGTACCGAGAGGTCGGTGATGTGGCAGCGGTCGCAGGGCTCGTTAATCACGATGCCGCCGCTGTGGTCGTCCTCGCTGAGTCCCATGACGATGTCGCCCGAACCGATCGCGGTGGCCGCGTGAGCTGCGGCCTGATCAGGATGTGGCGTTGTCAGCGAGTGGCAGTTCGCGCAGTCTCCGCTCTTCGTCCAGTTGTCCGGCTGGCTGTGGCATGTGGCGCACTTGGTCAGATCGGCGTACGCGCCGTGAACGGTGTTCACATCCGTGCCATGGCAACTGGTGCATGCCGAACTCGCGGCCGTCACCGCATGACCCGCGTTCATGTTCGAGTGCGTCGTGCCCGAGTGACAGGCGCCGGTGCACGCCGCCCCCGACGTCCTGACGTTGATGGTCGGGTTCGCGTGGCACAGCGCGCAAGTGTTTGCATACTCGGGATTCTCGCTGCCCGGGCCGGCGTATGCAGCGTGCACCGTCGGCAAGCTCTTGGAGTTGTCGTGACAGCCCGTTCCGAAGCAGGTCGCGTTCGTTGGCGACGTGTGCTTCGCATCCATGTTGGGGTGCGGCTGGGCATCGTGGCACGCGTCGCAGCCTTTGTCGCCGGTCAATATGGCGTCGACGACGTCGGCATCGGTGGACTCGTGGCAACTGTCGCAGTCGAGTGCTGTCTCTGAGTTGATATGGATGGATGTCAGGCTCGTGCCCGCGTGACAGCCACTGCCGGCGCAATCCGCCGGGACTGTTGTCGCGTGCAGTGCCTCGTGACCCGTGTCGAGCGGATGGCACGCGTCGCATGCCGTGTTACCGGCATCAACGGCAGTCTTCACATCGGCGCGAGCGGACGGTCCGTGGCAAAGCGTGCACTGATACTTGATCGTAGCGCTTGTCGGGTACTTCCCGTGCTCGGTGACGAGGTTGGTGGAGTGGCAGGTGCCTTCGCAACTCGTGGCGCTGACGTGGGCAGCCATTGTCCCGGTGTCAGTATGGCGCGCGACATCCGGATAGGTCGCGCTATGGCAGTCGGCACATGCGAAGGGCCCGGCGCCCCATATGCCCCAGATCCCATCCTGGCGATGGTCGAGGTCATGGCAAGCGTCGTCTTGCCCGTCACCGCCGTCACCCGAGCATCCGGCTGCAGTGGGAATCTCGCCGCCGTGGGTGCCGGCGGCTGGAGCGTAGGCGTGGTCGTGGCACTTGGAGCAGTCAGCGGTCGGGTGGGCGGTCGGGTAGTTGGTGTGGCACGCCTGGCAGTCAGAACCGTTGGACATGGGCGGTGAGACCGTGAACTTCCACGTCCTCGAGACAGAGCCGCCCGAGGAGTCAAGCGCCGTGAAGGCAACCGTGTGGCTACCCGGTGACAGTGCCACCGCGGGCGTGTGGGTGAAGGTCTTGGTTGCCGCAACGTAGGTGGTGGGAACGACCACGCCGTCGAGGCTCATGACCGAGGTGAACGACGAAGCGCCCGAGCTCAGTGCAACCGAGATTGCCGGAGGCGAGGCGGGCAAGATCGCATCCGTTCCCGGCGAGACCGATGAGATCGTGGTCACCGAACCATAGTTGAAGCTGCGTGTGTATGTCGAAACGCCCTTGGAACTCGTCACGGTCGTCACGATGGTGTTGGTCCCTGCGAGGATCCTATTCGCCGAGAAGTAGCCGGTGATACGCGCCTTGGTCCAGTCGTCCACGACCCAGACGTCGGACTCGGCCTCCTCGTCGTAGTAGGAGTGTCCGACGAAGAACTCGATGTTCACGAAGCTCGCGGGCGAGCCGTTCATGGTGACGGTGGCCTTGGTGATCGGAGCGGTGTCGTCGGCGACGACGATCGGTGCCGTCGGTTTGACGAGCACGATCGCTCCAGCCGCAGGCGTCGCCCCCGACCACACCGCGGTGTTGAGTGCGAAGGCCGACGTGGCCAGTGCAAGCAGAAGTGCCGTCGCGAGCACCAGAACGACGACCGCAGCCCGAATCGACCGCACGCGCAGTGAAGACCCCCACATGGTTGATCATCCCCCCAAGGAAACCAACGTCTATTGTCAGCTAGCTTCGACGGGGGCGACAACAACCCTTCCCGCAGCACGGACCGATAGACCTGAGCCAGCCGCAGAGCGTGGGGCTAACGCGCAACCTTCTCCTTGACCGACTCGATGAGCCCGCCCTTTTCGATGATGTCCTTCACGAAGGGTGGGAACGGCTGGGCTTGGTAGGTAGCGCCGGTCGTCTCGTTCACGATGACCCCGCTGTCGGCGTCAACCGTGACCTTGTCGCCATCGCTGATGCCGTCGACGGCATCGGGGGCCTCCATGATCGGAAGCCCGGTGTTGATGGCGTTGCGGTAGAAGATGCGGGCGAAGCTCTTCGCGATGACCACCGAGATGCCCGCCGCCTTGATCGAGATGGGCGCGTGCTCGCGACTGGAACCGCAGCCGAAGTTCTCGTCGGCGACCAGGATGTCGCCCGGCTCCACCTTGCCGACGAAACCGGCGTCGAGGTCCTCCATGCAGTGCTTGGCCAGCTCAGCCGGGTCGCTCGTGTTGAGGTAGCGTGCCGGGATGATGACGTCTGTGTCGACGTCTCGGCCGTACTTGTGTGCGTTTCCGGTGAACTGCATGGGTCACTCCTCCGTGCCGTGCGGGCGGTGGGTCTGGATTGTATCAGCAGGGTGAGACTGTCCGTCTAGGGTATCGGTTCGAACGTGTCGAAATCGTACTGCGGCTCGAGCCTCAGAGCGATAGTAGTCGCGATCGATGAGGTCGTCATAGTCGCCGCGGTTGAGCGCGAGAATCTCCCGCCATCGTTCCGCCGTCCAGAGTGGACCCTTGATGACGGTGGCCAGGTGGTCGTAGTACTCGGCGACGCCCGGGATCCTTGATCGTGTTGCGACCGGTTCGGATCGTGTCGAGATAGCCGTCCGGGACGTAGCGCCACATGTGGCCGATGCGCCACGCCGGATTGTCCAGTGACGGAAGCCGCGCCAGTAGCGCGTCGCTGAGCGCAAGCGCGTCGACGATGTGAATCTTGGGGCCGGCGTAGTAGCCGCGCAGTCCGATGCCCGGATTGACCACCGGCGAGTCGCCGGCCTCGCGGTACTGCAAGACCCTCCTGGACACGCTGCGACTGTCTCGAGCGGGCGCAGGTACAGATTCAGGGGCAGGTTGGTCGCCTGGTAGTAGAGGCGCTTGTCATCGAGCACGCCGTAGGGATTGTGGGTGTTCCACGACATGCCCTCGTAGAACAGCCCGCCGAGATTGGCTACCAGAAGCAGTCCGAGCGCCCCGATCACGAGACTCGCGAGGTTCGACGCGCCGTGCGGTCCACTCCTCGGGAGTGATCGCCACGAAGCAGCAGCATCGTCACGAACAGCGGTGCGGTGAACATCCTGCCCGCGCATGAAGTCGCCGCCGATGTTGACGATGTAGACGAGGTAGAGCAGCACGCCCACGAGCGGAACGCTGGTTCGGGCGCGTCGAGCCCAGAGGATGGCGCCGGCCCCGGCGATGATTCCCGCTAGCACCATAGGGTCCTGCCAGAAGCTCATCTTGTAGTACGCGAACGCACGGACCAGGTACTCGCTCTTGGGGATTCCCGTGCTGAGCTTGGCATAGGCGGTGTTGGGAAACGGGAAGCCGTAGTACGCAACGGCAAACGCCTCCCAAGCGATGAACGGCAGCATCCCGGCGACCAGCGCCCCCAGCATCCGGGACCAGGGCACCGCGTCGTTGCGCACGTATGCGAAGGCCAGAGCCGGCGCCAGCAGGAGCGCCGTGTCCATGCGGTTGACGAGTGAGAGCGCGAACAGCAGCGTGAGGATGAGGAGCGAGCGCGCCGAGTACTTCTCGGCGGCGAAGAAGGCCCAGAAGAATAGCGCCGCGAGCAGGAAGATCAGGCAGTTCTCGAGACCCGACGTCGAGTACGAGACGAACGACGTCGAGAACACCAGGACCACGAGTGCGGCGACCGCGGTGATGCGCGAACGCGCCACCTTCAGGGCCAGCACCGCCACCGCCGAGAACGACGCCGCGATGCTCACGAAGATCGCGGTGAAGTACACCTCGCGCGTCACCGAGGCGAACGCGGACATCACCAGCATCATCAGCGGGTTGGTGTAGGCCTGGACCCGCTCGCCCACGTTGTACACCGGTCCGAAGCCGTGGATCACGTTGTCGACCACGCGGAAGGTGATGTACGCGTCGTCACTCAGCCACGCGTCGAACAGCAGCGTCGAACCGTAGCCGACCAGGAGCAGCAGAAGCGCCGTGCCCCAAGGCCGGTCGCGGAACATGTCACGCACTTTGGAGAACCATGCAATCACGATGGAACCACCCAAATGTCGAAGCCGACGAGCATCGTCAGGGAACGGCCGGTAGGTCAGTCGCAACCGTCGTGCGAATCGATTCCAGCCCAAAATAGCGGGCGACGTCGGCGTTTGGCCATTGGTCAGACTGTGTGTCGAGGTCTGTGATGCCGTAGGCGGCGTTGTAGGGAGTCAGCGCCGTGATCGGAGGCACCACGAGATTGAGATTGCCTTGCGCCTTCTGTGACTGGATGTAAGCGATTCGCTCGTTCCATTGCCGCGACGTCACCCTGATATCGGACCAGTAGACATACGCGAACTTCACGGCAAACATGGCGATGCCAGCCGTAACCGCCACAAGTACAAGCCTGCGCACCAAAGCGCTGTCGAAATCCAACGACGAGTACACGACTCCGATACCGATGACCGCGAAGACAATCGGCACTATCCAAACGCGCGCCGGGAACTGCGGCGACGCGGTCATCGATACCGTCGCCGCAAGACCTGCTCCAACGTATAGCCCACCCCGCCAGAGCGTATCCCGAGGGCTCCCTCGGTGGTGGCTGGCAAGCAGAGCGGCACAGATAGCGAACAGAACGAGCAACGCGAAGAAGTTGTACAGGAACAGGCCGTGCGCAATCGACATCGTCCGTTCGATCAGCATCAAGTACATCGGCGTCCCACTCGTGCCGTCGATGGCAGCGACATCGGCAACGCGTACGTAGTTGCCTGGTGCCACCAGCAATGCAAGCGTCCCGGCCAAGACGCCCCCCATACCGGCGAGCGCCCAGGCCGGCACTCCGACACCACGCCGGTGGAAGCGGACCAGGAACGCCGTGAGGAGAACCACGAGCGCGACTGCCAACGGCTCCACCGACCAGCCCGCGAGGATGCCGAGCAGGCCCATCCCCAGCGCGGGGGCCCAACCTGACGTGACACGTGCCGGATTCTCGTCATGAAGCCTGAAAGGAATGAGTACCAGCAGCCCCGGGATGAGCATCCAGAGATACACCACCGACGCGGACATCCACAGGATGCTCTGACCGAACACGGGCAACGAGAACCAGAGCAGCAACGCAATCCCGACCAACAGGGACGGGCGAATTCGCCGAAGACCGTTCGCGTTCGCGTACATGAGCACGACGACGATGAGGAACGCAGCTGCATTCAAGATGTTGAACCCGGGACGGCCCATCCACACGAACGCCTGGTAGATGCTGGTTCCGACGACCCTACCTGTCCAGTTGAAGTAGAGGAGCCACTGAGAGCGGAGGAGTTGGGAGATGCTCTCGACCCTATCAGGGGTTCCGTACACGAACGCGTACACGTAGTCGTCTGCAAGCAGTGGTGTGGCGGCGTTCAAGGCGTACACGAAAGCGAAGATTGCGGCGCAAGCCGCCGCAAACTGCCAGCACGCGGTGCGGTGGGTGCTCGGTCGCGCCTCAGCGCTCGCTCCGATGTCTTGGGCTTCGGGGGTAGACATGTTGCTCCGGCTGATGGTGGGCCTGTCGGCACGCTGCGCCAGCGTCTCACCACTGGCTCGCAGATGCGCTTATCATACGTTAGGGAGCGCAGCGTGCTGAGCACGGAGCTCGAATTCGTCGCGGAGGGCATCGGACTTGGGAAGCATACGTCAGACGATCCGCACGAGCCTGCTGCTTCTCGGCTCGATGCGCCGCACCTACCCCATCAGCGTGGGCTTCGGCCGCGAAGACGGCACCCCGATCGACCGCTACTACATCGAGCAGTTCCTGGCCGAGAACGCCGACGCGATCCGCGGCAGGGTGCTTGAGGTCGGCGACCGCGAGTACACCACTCGATTCGGCACCGGCGTCACGAAGAGCGACGTCGTCAACGTGCTCGAGGGTGCCCCGGACACGACCATCCTCGCCGACCTCGGCGACTGCCCGCAGATTCCCGACGACAGTTTCGACTGCATCATCCTGATCCAGACGCTGCACTACACCTACGACATGAACGCCACCGTCCGCGAACTTCACCGGATCCTGGCGCCCGGCGGCACGCGTCCTGTGCACCGTTCCGGGAATCAGCCAGGTCAGCCGATACGACATGGACCGCTGGGGCGATCGTTGGCGGCTGACGTCGCTGTCTGCGCAGGAGCTCTTCTCGACGCGCGTTTCGCCCCGCCGACGTCAGCGTCGCAGACCTACGGCAACACGCTGTCCTCGATCTGCCTGCTCGAGGGCATCCCCGCCGAGAAGCTGCGCGCCCCGCGAGCTCGACGCCCATCACGAGGACTACCAGCTCATCGTGGCCATCAACGCGGTCAAGCCGCGCGTGAGCATGCTGTCCGTCAGAACCGCGCTGGGCGACCGCTGGCGCACCGCTCGGGCGCGCTTCCGAGGCTGCGCGATCATCCTCGCCTACCACCGCGTCGCCGACCTCGAGCGCGACCCCCAGCTCATCTCCGTCACGCCCGAGCACTTCGCCGAGCAGATCGCCGTGCTCGCACGCGACCACGAGACGCTCACGTGTGCGGACCTGTTCGGCCTCATGCGGGAGGGCAAGCGCTTCCCCAGCGGGCCGTCGTGGTGACGATCGACGACGGCTACGTGGACAACCTGACCACGGCGCTGCCGGTCCTCAAGGAGCACGGTGTCCCGGCCACGGCGTTCCTGAGCAGCGCATTCATCGGCGGCGACCGCGAGTTCTGGTGGGACGAGCTCGAGCGCGTGCTGCTGGCGCCGGGCGAGCTTCCCGCGCAGCTCGAGCTTCGTGCCGACGGTACCGACCTCGCGCTGGACCTCGCCTCGGAGCTCGAGTGGAGCGCGGCCGACGCCGACCGCTGGGCCGGCTGGAACGTCACCCAACCGCCGCCCACGCCGCGCCACGAGCTCTTCCTCGCGCTCTACGCCTACGTCCAGCCGCTGACGGGTGTCGGCCGCGAGGAGGCGCTCGCTCAGCTCCGGGAGGCGATCGGCGTCCCGCTGGCGGTCCGGCCCTACAACCGAACCCTCACCGCCGATGAAGTCCGCGAGCTGGACGCCTCCGGCGTGTTCGAGATCGGCGCGCACACGCGCACGCACCAGGCACTCTCGCGGCGCACCGAGGCCGAGCAGCGCGAGGAGATCGTCGGCGACAAGGCGGCGCTCGAGGCGATCCTCGGCCACGAGGTGCGCTCGTTCTGCTACCCCCACGGTGGCCGCGACAAGTTCGACGACACCTCGATCCAGCTCGCGCGCGAGGCCGGCTTCGACGGCGCCTGCACCACCGAGTACGGCATCGTCGTACCGTGGGCCGACCGCTTCACGCGTTCCGCGGTGCCACACCGAGAACATCTCGGGCGAGCAGTTCCGCACGCTGCTGAACGGGTGGTTCGATGCTGGCCGCTGACACGACGATCCTCCAGGTAGCGCCCAACGACGAAGGCGGCGGCGGCGAGAAGGTCGCCATCGAGCTGCACCTCGCCTACCTCGAGCGCGGGCTCGACGCCTGGCTCGCCCTCGGCGCCAACCACGACCGCGTGCCCGCCAGCCTGACGATCCCCAACACCGCCTCCCGCGGCCCGTGGGCGCGCGCCGTGCTCGGAGCCGCAGGCCTCTCCGACCCGGCGCACGAGCGCGCCCTCTCGCCCCTGCTCAAGCGCGCCATCCGCACCCTCGCCGAGCCCTCGCGCTACGCCCGCGTCGCCTCCGGGCTCGAGAACTTCGACTCCCCCGGCACCTACCGGCTCCTCGAGCTGACGCCCTCGAGCCCCCGACATCCTGCACCTGCACAACCTGCACGGCAGCTACTTCGACATCCGGGCGCTCCCGGCGCTTGCGGCCCGAGCGCCCATCATCATCACCATGCACGACGCGTGGCTGCTGACCGGGCACTGCGCGCACCCCTTCGACTGCGAGCACTGGCTGACCGGTTGCGGCGAATGCCCCTACCTCGACACCTACGTGGCGATTCCCCGCGATCGCAGCGCCGAGAACGCGCGCATCAAGCGCGAGGCGCTCGCGGCGGCCCACGTGCGGCTCGCCAGCCCGTCCCGCTGGCTCATGGACCTGGTGGAGCGATCAGGCGTCGCGGCGACCGCCGCCGAGACGAGCGTCATCCCCAACGGCGTCGACACCGCGGTCTTCACTCCCGGCGATCGGACCGCGGCGCGCGTGGCGCTCGGACTCCCGGCGGACTCGCTCGTGCTTGCTCTCGGCCGCACGTTCCGGCAAGGCGAGCCCGTTCAAGGGCTTCGACACCCTCGAGGCCGCCCTGCCGCACATCGCACGCGCCGCCGAAGGACGTGACGTGCTCCTGCTCGCGCTCGGTCAAGACGCGCCGGACACCGAGATCGGCGGGGTGCGCGTGCGGTTCGTGCCGTTCGTCAGCGAACCGGCACGCGTGGCCGAGTACTACCGCGCGGCCGACCTCTACCTGCACCCCGCCCGCGCCGAGAACTTCCCGCTCGCCATCCTCGAAGCGATGGCGTGCGGCGTGCCGGTCGTGGCGAGCGACGTCGGCGGCATCCCCGAGATCGTGGTCGACGCCGAGACCGGGCTGCTCGTGCCCGCAGGCGACCCGCAGGCCCTTGCGGCGGCGGCGAGCGCGCTGCTGGCCGACGACGCTCGGCGCGCGGCCTTCGCGGCCGCCGGCGTGTCTCGCGTGCGCGCAGAGTTCACGCTGGAGCGCCAGGTGCAGAGCTACCTCGACTGGTACGCCGAGATCCTCGAGGCAGCGCTCGTGAGCACCGACCTCCACATCCTGCAGGTCTCCCCGCTCGACATCGGCGGAGGCGCCGAGAAGGTCGCGCTCGACCTGCACCGCGCCTACCTGCAGCGAGGACTCGACGCGTGGCTCGCGGTCGCGACGCGCGCCGGCGACGAGCCCAACGTCCTCCTCATCCCGAGCGCGACGAACGCGACTCGGCATGGACCCGCGCGCTTCTCGGCGCGGCGGAGTCGGTCTCGGCGGGTGCCGCCGGACGCACGCCGATTCGCTGGGCGCTCGACCGCGCCCTCCGGACCGCCGCCGACCCCGCGGCCATGGCCCGAGTGCAGCGCGGGCTCGAGGACTTCGAGTTTCCCTCGACGCGCCTGCTGCCCACCCTGCCGCCGACTCCGCCCAACATCCTGCACCTGCACAACCTGCACGGCGGGTACTTCGACATCCGCGCGCTCCCGGAGCTCACGGCGCAGCTCCCCACGATTCTCACCATGCACGACGTGTGGCCGCTCACCGGCCACTGCGCGTATCCGCTCACGTGCGAGCGCTGGCGCACCGGCTGCGGCGACTGCCCCGACCTGGCGCTCCCCATCCCGATCCGCCGAGACGCCAGCGCCGAGAACTGCCGCATCAAGCGCGAAGCCCTGAGCGCGGGCGGGCGACTGCGCGTCGCCACCCCATCCCGCTGGCTGATGGGCCTGGTCGAGGCGTCAGGCCTGGCAGACTCCCTGGCCGAGCTCCGAGTGATCCCCAACGGCGTCGACACCGACGTCTATTCGCCCCGGAGACCGCCGAGAGGCCCGCGCCGCGCTCGGCCTCCCGCTCGATGCGACGATCGTGCTGTTCTCGGCGCGCTCGGCCAAGTCGAGCCCGTTCAAGGGGTTCGCGACGCTCGAGGCCGCGCTTCCCCTCATCGCGAAGGCGGGCGCGGCCCCCGATCTGCTGCTCGTCGCCCTTGGCGAGGACGTCACCGGAGACGTCCATCGACGGCGTTCCCCTGCGCTTCGTGCCCTTCGCCGAGGATCCGGCGACGGTCGCTCGCTACTACCGGGCCGCCGACCTCTACCTGCACCCCGCGCATGCCGAGAACTTCCCGCTCGCGATCCTCGAGGCGATGGCCTGCGGCGTGCCGGTGGTCGCGAGCGACGCCGGAGGCATTCCGGAGATCGTCGTGGAGGGTGAGACCGGGCAGGCTGTTCGCGAACGGGGACGCAGAGGCGCTCGCGGCAGCCGCGACGGCACTTCTCGGCGATCCCGACGGTCGCGCGCGCATGGCGCAGGCGGGTCGAGAGCGCATTCTGCGCGAGTTCACGCTGGATCGTCAGGTGGACAGCTACCTGAGCTGGTACGAGGAGATTCTGGGCCGTTAGCGCGGCCAGACTCGGGCACCGCAGGTTACTGGCGCCGGCTCCTTCATCGCCGCCAGCAGGCTCGCCGCGATTCGACGGCTGCGGGTGAACACCGTCTCCCCGCGCAGGTGGTCGCCTGAGTCGAGAAAGACGCTGACCGGATACGACCTCCTCCGACGGGGTGCCTATCGCGGTCACGCCGGCCTTCTCGGCGATGTCGGCCGCCGTGCGCTCGAAGACCGAGGGATTCAGCGCGTACCGCTCGTCGGGAATCGGCGGCGGCAGGTAGTAGACCTGCGCCCCCTTCTCGCGGGCGGCGGACGACGAATGCCTCAATCGACTTCAGATTGCGCGCGTAGCCGACTCGTTCACGTGCGCCACAAGCTCCTCGGGAACCGGCACGTAGGTGGACTCCAGTTCGCTGCCGGACCGGTTGTCGCCGTAGGAGTTGAAGGCGGAGCGGTAGTAGAGTCCACCCGACCCCAGCGCCGGGACGACGTTGCGCAGAGCGTTGACGGCGACGTCGTGCAGCGCGACCGGCGGCTGCGTCGAGCACGGCCGCGCGCAGCGTGGGCCACCAGTGCCGCCGCTCCACGTAGCGGCTCGCGCTCGGCGCGAAACGCAAGACCTCGGCGATGGTCAAGATGGTTCGGCTCATCGCGCCAGACGATGTCGTACTCGGGGGTGAGAACGACGACATCGCCCTCACGCAGTCCGTCCAGCGCTTCGTTGAGCATGAAGTCGAGTCCGAGGCCGGCGTGCAACCCCATGTTCACGACCTGGTACGTGCCGCCGAGCGCCTGTCTCGATGGTCGGTGAGTCGACGCCGAACGCGAGCCCGGAGCCGCCGACGAGCACGAGCCGCGGCGACGGGGCCTCCTGCAAGCGGCGCTCCTTGTCCAGCACGGTCGCGTGGAGGTTGTCCGGCGGCAGCGCAAGCAGCGTCAACCCGGCGAGAACGCCGAGCTGCACGAGAGCGAAGATCGCTGATGAGCCAGACGAAGCGCTTCATGCACTGCCTCTAGAAGTCGAAGTAGATGAATCGGCCGGCGGTCAACGGTTGCGAGAGCAAGATCGTGACCCATACGACGGAGGTGTAGGCGAACCAGCGAATCGCGCGCGGGGCCACGTCGATGTCAAGCGGGCACTCGTGACGCCGCTGAATCCACTCGACGACGAAGAACGCGATCACGACGACGACGAGCAGGACGCGCGTACTCGGGAACAGCGCGATCGGCGCGAGCCAATCACTCGCGGCCGAGGGCCACTTCAGCATGTTGCCGAGGATTCCGAGCGCCTCGCTCACCGAGGCGGAGCGGAAGAACACCCATGAGATCGGTGATGAAGGCGAAGGTGGCAAGCATCCGACCAGCCGCGCGCACGGTGAGTCGCTCGCCCCCCGGCGTCTCGGCGGCCTTGAGCACCGGCCGCTTGCGCAGCGCCGTGAAGCACACGGCGGCGCCCAGCATCCCGCCCCACACGAGGAAGGTGGTGTTCGCGCCGTGCCACAAGCCGCTGAGCAGGAATGTCGCCATCACGTTGAACGCAAGACGCGCCTGCCCGACCCGGCTTCCGCCGAGCGAGATGTAGACGTAGTCCCGAAACCAGCTCGACACCGAGATGTTCCAGCGTCTCCAGAACTCCGCCACGTTCTGCGAGAAGTAGGGGTACGCGAAGTTGCGCACCGTCTTGATTCCCAGCAGACGAGCCAGCCCCGTCGCCATGTCCGTGTAGCCGGAGAAGTCGCAGTAGATCTGGACGCTGAAGAGCACCGCACCGACGATGAGCACGGGGGCCGGCTGCGTCTGCCAGTCGCCGAACGCCTTGCCGACCGAGAACGCAAGCCCATCGGCGATCGCGACCTTCTTGAAGAAGCCCCACAGCACCAGTCGCAACCCCTCGACGGCCATCGCGTAGTCGAAGGTGCGCGCGGTGGCGATCTGTGGCATGAGGTCGCCGGCGCGGTCGATCGGCCCGGAGAGCAACTGCGGGAAGAACGCGACGTAGACGGCGAAATCGAGCGCCGAGCCGGTCGCCGGCGTGGTGCGCCTGTACACGTCGATGAGGTAGGACATCACCTTGAACAGGTAGAAGCTGATGCCGATCGGCAAGCAGCAGACGCAGCGTGGGCGGATCGACGCCGAACCCCAGCATCGACAGCATCGAACCAGCGCTCGTCGCGAAGAAGTCCAGGTACTTGAACACGCCGAGGACGCCGAGGCACAACGCCAGGCCCACGATGAGCACGGTCTTGCGGCGTGCGGCGTCTTCGGTCTCCGCGATGAGCCGGCCGGCGATGAATCCTACCGCCGTCGCTCCGGCCAGCAACGCGAGGAAGCGTACGTCGAAGGTCGCATAGAGTCCGTAGCTCGCGACGAGCAGCAGCCACTTGCGCGCTGTCCCGCTCGAAAGCGACCAGTAGCCAGCGAAGACGACCACGAAGAACAGGTAGAAGCCTACCGTGACCGACCCCATCTAGCTGGGTCCTGCTCGAAGCACCACGAACTCAGACCCGCGCGCGACCGGCACGAAGTTCTGCTCGATGTACTCCATCAGGTAGTCCCGTGGCCCGGCACTGCGAGCATCCCAAATCTCCGACTTCACGACCACCACCGTCGGGCGATGCGCGTCTCGTGCCAACCAGTCCATCACGAACTCGGACTGGACCTTCGATCGTCCCTCGGCGCCGATGAACATGTACGGCGCAACCGGACGCGCCGCCGAGAAGAGATGGGCGGCGGGCTCGGCGTTGTAGACGTAGATTCCATCCCCGGCTGTCGCTGGTACCGGCGAGGTCCGCGCGCATCTGCTCGATCCTCGCCGCGTACTCCGGAGACGTCAGCAGCCCCGCGAATGGGACCGGTTGCGGGCTGGCGAAGTCGCCAAGGGCCGTCACCTTCTCGGACCGCGAACGACCAGACCAACGCCAGCGCCACGAGCGTGCTCACCGCACCGATCGCGACAGCGGCGGTGAGCGCACGCGCTGCGCCGAGCTTCTCGGCGAGGGCATCGCGTGCGTTGTTCAGCAGGACGGCCATCCCGGCGGCGCTGACCGCCGCAGCGCCCACGCCGAACGCCGTGACCCCCGTGGCGCTCGTGTACGCGAACAGCGCTGCAGCACACGTGCCGACCCCGAACACGTAGGTCAGCGCCGTGCGCTGACGACCCTCGAGCGGGCCGAAGCCGGAAACGAGCACAGCCAGCAACGTCATCGTTGCCGCGTTCAGCGTCCTCAGGGCACCGTAGTCCACGTGAATCGCGAAAAGCACCACGATCGGCAGCGCGGCGGTGAGAATCGTCGGCACGCGGCGGCGCAGCACCCGGTAGCCGAGGATGACTGCCAGCAGATAGGTCGCCGGCGCCAGGTACGTGGCACCCACGACTCCCCTCGCGAGCATCGGGAGTTTCGAGACGAAGTTGAGGTGTCCGGCCCACGGGGTGCTGAAGCGGTTGTAGGCGACGAGGTCCGAGACGCCGGAAAGCGTCCCCCTGAGGGCCACGAGCAGAGCGACCGCGGCAATCACGGCACCGAGCGCCACCAGTGCGCTCGCCTTCCACGAACGCGTGAGAAGCCCGATGAGCACGATTGCGACCACGACCGTGAGGGCCTGGGTCGGGTACGCCACCGCAGCGAGACCCAACGCGACGCCGGACGACACGAGCAGCCAAGGCGTGTCTTGCTGGACGAGCGCGATTCCGGCCAGCGACGTGGCGACCGAGAGGGCCATGAGCGTGATGGTGTTGTAGCTGGGCGTGAACCACAGATACGGGAACGAGCCCGAGCGAGCACGCCACGGCCACGAGCGAGATCCGCCAGTCCACCAGCTTTCGCAGGAACGCGAAGGCCACCGTGCCCACGCAGCAAGGCGCTGACGAAGTAGACGACCCGCAGCGCCAGGATGATGCCGTCCAGATCGCCGCGCGCCAGAAGCCACAGTCGGACCAGCGGCGACACCAGGAAGCTCGCGAACTGATGTCCGCTGAGATCGTCGAGGATCGGGCGCATCCCCAGCGCGAACCGGTAGGAAACGGCGGCGTAGTACGACTCATCGAGCAGGTCGATGCCGTAGCGGAGACGGAGACCGAGAAGCACGACTGCGAGTGCAGTCACGCCGACCGCGATGATGCCTGCGACGCGCAGCGCGGCGCCCGACGACCCCGCGGGGGGGTCGCTCGACGGATACCGTAGGCCCATCGATGTCGTGCACACCCACTCGTTGACTCCGCTTCTGGACAGCCGCCTGAGCGCGCCCACAGACCCTGAGCTGCGCCGCAGACGAGTATAGGTGATGCCAGTGCCATGCGGCATCGCCGCGTGGTGGGCAGAACCACCACCACCCGGCCCGGTCTCGCGCTGTGGCGCCCAACCACTAACAGCGGCGCATCATGAAGTATCATCTGAGTTGCCATAGCCGCCAGCCGTGCCCTATTCGCGGCCTTCCCAGCTGAGGAAGCCCAATCCATGCGAGTACCGTTCAACGACCTGTCGCGCCAGCTGAGGACACTCGGCCCGGCCCTCAGCTCAGCGATGGACGAGGTGCTCGCCAGCGGCTGGTACGTCATGGGCCCGCAGCATGACGCGTTTCAGTCCGAGTTCGCCGCCTACTGCGGCGTCTCGCACTGCCTCGGCGTCGGCAACGGAACCGACGCGCTCGAGATCGCACTGCGCGCGGTTGGCTGCGGGCCTGGCGACGAGGTCGTCACAGCCGCGAACGCCGGAGGCTACGCAACGACGGCCGCCCGTGCTCGTCGGCGCGACGCCGGTCTTCGCAGACGTCGACCCACGACCCAGCTCGTCACCGCCGAGACCATCGAGCCGCTGCTGTCGTCCAAGACCAAGGCCATCGTCGTCACCCACCTGTTCGGCAAGCTCGCCGAGATGGGTGCCATCGTTGAGCTCGCTGCATCCCGCGGCGTGCGCGTCGTCGAAGACTGCGCACAGGCGCACGGGGCCGAGCGCGCAGGACGGCGCGCTGGCTCCTTCGGCGACGTCGCGACGTTCAGCTTCTACCCGACGAAGAACCTGGGTGCGCTGGGTGACGGCGGTGCGATCGCGACCAGACAGTGATGAGATCGCCGAGCGAGTCCGCATGCTGAGGCAGTACGGTTGGGCCGCACGATACGACGCGCGTGAGCCCGCTCGGTCGCAACAGCAGGCTCGACGAACTGCAGGCCGCCGTCCTGCGAGTCAAGCTGCCGCATCTCGACGGATGGAACGCGCGTCGCCGAGAAATCGCCGACGCGCTATCGGGCAGCCGCTCACGGCACCGACCTCACCCTGCTGCCCGCCGGCGCGGATTCCGTTGCCCACCTCTGCGTCGGCCTGCACCCCGATCGCGACGACTTCAGGGAGCGGCTCGCCCGCGAGGGCGTCGAGACCGCGATTCACTACCCCACCCCCGACCACCGCCAGCCGGCGCTCGCAGGACACTCCGTGGCGCTCCGTCGGCCTTCACGTGACCGAGTCGGCGGCGGACCGCGTCGTCAGTCTCCCCTGCTTCCCAGAACTCGAGGACTCCGAGGTGGACCACGTGTGCACAGTCAATCGAGGCAACCGCATGAGCGACCGGCGAGCGGCCAACGCGCTTCTCGGTCATCGTGCCGGTCTACAAGAACGAGGGCAGCATCCCCGCGCTGCTCGAACGCCTCGCCGAGATGAACCGCGAACTCGGCGGCGAGCTCGAAGCGGTGTTCGTCGTCGACGGCTCGCCGGATCGCTCCTATCTCGTGCTCAAGGAGCGTCTCGGCGGTGCCGGATTCCGATCGCAGCTGGCGTCCCTGTCGCGCAACTTCGGATCCTTCGCGGCGATACGGCAGGGACTCGCGCTGGCAAAGGGACCGTACTTCGCGGTGATGGCGGCGGACCTCCAGGAGCCGGGCGAGGTCGTGGTCGAGTTCTTCCGGCGGCTCGCCACCGACGAGGTCGACGTCACCATCGGCGAGCGTGTCGGGCGGGCAGACCCCTGTGCTCAGCTCGCTGTCGTCGACGGCTCTTCTGGTGGGCCTATCGGACGTTCGTCCAGCCGGAGATGCCTCGCGGTGGCGTGGATGTCTTCGGCTGCAACCTCGTGGTGCGCGACGCGCTCCTGTCGCTCGACGAATCCAACAGCACGCTCGTCGGCCTGCTGTTCTGGCTGGGCTTCAGGCGCGAGAACGTGCCGTACGAGCGCCTGGCCCGCAAGCACGGCACGAGCGGCTGGAACTTCCGCCGCAAGTACCGCTACCTGCTCGACAGCGCATTCTCCTTCACCGACCTGCCGATCGAGGTGCTGACCGGCGTCGGCGCGGTCGGGGTGCTCATCTCGATGGTGCTGGCCGTGGTCGTCCTGATCATGCGGCTCGCGGGCCGGATCGCCGTGCTCGGCTACACGCCCCTCATGCTGCTGCTGCTGCTTCTCGACCAGCATGATCCTGCTCGGCCTCGGTATCGTGGGCTCGTACGTGTGGCGCACCTACGAGAACAGCAAGAACCGGCCGCTGTACGTGCCTCTGTCGCACGAGACGTTCCAGGGAGATGACAGCTAGGTGGACTACTTCGTTCACCCGCAGGGCATCTGCGAGAGCGTCGGATGTCGGCGCAGGCACGCGGATATGGGCGTTCGCCCACGTGCTGCCGGGCGCGCGCATCGGGCGCGACTGCAACATCTGCGACGGCGTCTTCATCGAGAACGACGTCGTGATCGGCGACCGCGTGACCGTCAAGTGCGGCGTGCAGCTGTGGGACGGCCTCAGGGTGGGCAACGACGTCTTCATCGGCCCCAACGCGACCTTCACCAACGACAAGTTCCCGCGCAGCAAGGCGTACCACAGCCACGATGCCGATCGACGCGTGTCGCCGACGGGGCCTCGATCGGCGCCAACGCGACGATTCTGCCCGGCGTGACGATCGGAACGGCCGCGATGGTCGGCGCGGGCGCGGTCGTCACGCGCGACGTGCCGCCCAAGGCGATCGTCGTGGGGAATCCGGCGCGCATCGCCGGGTACGTGGACGCGGTCGCGCATCCGGAGTCCTACGGGGACGTCGCCAGCGCGGACGGTCCGGCCGTCCGTGCCGACCTCGGTTGCCGGAGTCACGCTGCACCGGCTGCACACCGCAGTCGACCTGCGAGGATCGCTGTCCGCCGCCGAGTTCGGCGACGACGTCCCGTTCCAGGCCAAGCGGGTCTTCCTGGTCTACGACGTTCCCAGCAAGGACGTCCGAGGCGAGCACGCGCACAAGCGATGCGAGCAGTTCCTGGTGTGCGTGCGCGGCAGCGTGACCGTGATGGTCGACGACGGCAGACAGCCGAGAAGAAGTCGTGCTGGACTCGCCCGGCAGTCGGCTTGTACATCCCGCCGATGGTGTGGGGAGTGCAGTACAAGTACTCGGCCGACGCCGTGCTCATGGTGCTGGCGTCGGAGCACTACGACGCCTCGGACTACCTGCGCGACTACGACGAGTACTCGGGAGCTGCAACGGTCTGAGTGCTAGGGACGCAGTGGCTCGACGGATCTCGACTGCCACAACCGGTCGACGCGCCGTACTGACTACTGGGCCGGCTCGGCGCTTCGCGGTCAGTGACGTTTCGACTACGGAATCACGAGTCCCGATGATGTCCGTGCTCCCGTCGGGACTCTCAAGGATGATGCCGGCGCCTTCTTGAATAGCATGGACGCCAAGTCCTGACGCGCCCTGACCGATGGGAACTCGAACATGCCTGCTACAGGCGTGCGAAGACACCCACGGCCCAGAGCACGGCTACCCCTACCGCCGTTGAATCCTGCGAAGGTCCCGTTCCAACCTGGCCAGAACGCAACCGCGGCACACGTCCGATTCGGCTAGCCCCGAGGCATAGGCCGCAGCGCCACATCGGGCGGAGCGTGTTCCGCGAATGCAACAGCATTGCGCATCGAGGATCGACGGTAGCAGATAGACTCCATGCATGCATCGGTCCCAGGAGAACGGTGAAACTAGGAATCATCGCCGGCAAGCGGCGACAACCAACGTGCGGTCAAGCCCGAGCTGAGTGGTATCCGACTGCCAGCTGCGCCACGCCGCGTAGCAGCTCACTGCGATTAGCGACCAGCGCCGCGGCACTACGTGAGCTGAATCGGCGAGCGTCAGGATTTGCCGCCACCGGGGCTGGACCGCTCACTTGCCGTGAGCGGTCCCGGCGAGTAGAGCACGCCGTTAAGGCTCTGGTCTCCAGATCTGCCGCGCGGCGAGAACAGCCCCAACTCGTGTGTCTGACCGTAGCCCCCAGTGCGGCGGCCGCGTCGTGGAAGGCAGCCAAACATCGCGCCAAATGCCTGCGAGGAAGTACAAGCAGGCAGACTAGCGACCCCGCAACCGGACCGAGCCAGCGCAACGCCGTGTACGCGCATTCCTTTCGTCGGCTCAGTCACACAACAGCATTGCCCAGGATCACCACGGGGTAGCGTCTTCACCAATACGGCGAAAGCCAGGAAGGCGGCCGCCGTCACAGGTCGCTCGGCTCTCGCGAACGAGCCAGAAGCCGACTGATCGCCGCCAGCAGCAGCAAGTTGACTTGTCCGTGGTCCATGGTGCTGGTCACGGGAGTAGAAGGCAACCGAATAGGCGAAGCGCGAGCGCGAACGCGATTCGGATCTTGCCGCCGCCACCCCCGCAGACAGGTCCGCCAGGGCATCACCCACAGCAGCCCGAACCGAAGAGCACGCAGTTCAGCCGCGAGAACAGCACGTCTCGCAGTCTCGGATACTCCATGGGCCTCGAGCTGGCCAGCAAGTACCTAGCAGGCTCGGCGGACGGATAGAGAGCCAATGGATTGAGCGCGCGGCGGTGTCTGCACCGAGCGCCGGCGACGCCTGAAGTCGCTCAACCTCGTACGGGGATTCCCTCTGGCCGAATGCGCTCAGATCGGATGCAGCGTACGAACGATGGAAGGTTCACCGCTGATCGGAACGCTGGAGTGCGACCGGTCAGTCCAGGACGCAGTGGCATTGTAGAGAGCACCCGCAGAAGATCTTCACCACCGGCAACCAGCTGCGGTCGAGAACAACTCTGAGCAAGTGGCGCGAGTGCGCGGCGCAGAGCGATTCCCAGCGCAGATTCGCGTCGACTCCGACCCGCGATGCGCGGTGCACCGCAATCCCGGTCGTCGGCACGGCTCGCAAGGCCTGCTCACTCCGAGTCCACTCCTCGATCTTGCGCTCGGTGCGTCCCCACTGATACATCTCGAAGTGGTCGAAGTCGCAGTTGCGGCAGAACGGCACCGGCTTCGTCATGAACTCCATGATCGCCTTGGAGTCGTTCTCGGCGACCGAAATCGAGTCGGCGGGCGACACCTCGAGGCCGCTCTCGATGCCGAACCGCTCCTTGAACACCTCGATGTAGGACGTGTACGCGCACGGGTAGAGGCGGCCGTCCTTGTACATCGGGCAGTTGTTGATGCCGCTGCAGCGCCGATACGAGTCGGCAGCGTCCTGCGATCCGGTGACATCGAGCGGCACCTTGAAGAACAGCTCGCGTGCCTCGGTCCACTCGATGGTGACGCCGGTCTCCTCGGCCTTGCGGTTGATGTCGTCGACCGGCAGGCCGATCGGATAGGCGTCGCACATCAGGATCGTGCGGGTGTCGGCCAGCGCGCGCCAGAACTCGTCGTCCTGGCGCATGACGAGCGCGCCGTTGGTGACGACGTAGATGCGCGTCTCGGGGAAGTACTCGCGAGCGGCTCGGATGAACTCGCTGACCTGCGGATGCAGCAGCGGCTCCCCGCCGAGAAGGTAGATCTGCTCGATACGCAGCTTCGCCGCCATCGCCGCCATGTCGGCCCGGAAGGCGTCCAGGTCGAGGAACGTGGGCGGGCACAGGTTGGAGAAGTGGCCGCAGCCTCGGCAGTTGAGGTTGCAGTGGTCGGTGATGTGGATGTCGAAGTGGTAGAGCGTGGGCAGCTCGTGACGCACGTGCGTCGCCGTCCAGCGCTCGACGGCGTTCTGGCGCGACACGAGGCTCGGCGGGTAGTAGAGCCGCAGCACGTGCTTCGAGAACCAGTGCTTCAGCCGGCTCTCCCGCTTCACGACGATGCGCCAGATCGTAGCGGCGCATCACCGAGGCGTGCACCGCGTCGACCAGCCACTGAGGGGCCACCGCCTTGGCGGCGGCGCGCATCTTCGACGTGAATGACTTGGTCTCGCTCATCGGCCTTCTTTGCTCGCGTGTCGTGACGGGTGCCGCGCGGACTCAATAGTACCAGCGAGCCGCCTGCCGTAGTGGTGCAGCGAATCACGGCGCACTGCTGTCGTTCTTGCTAATCTTGCAGACGACAGCGCGCAGCGACCGCGCGCAAGCAGCCGAGAGGAAGAGCCGCCACCCCATGCCGGTCACCGCGCAGCCGCTCGTCTCGATCCTCACCCCGTCGTACAACCAGGCGGCAGTGGCTTCCCGACAACCTGCGCTCGGTCGCGTGCCAGACGTACCCGCGCATCGAGCACGTCGTCGCCGACGGCGGCTCGACCGACGGCACCGTCGACCTCCTGCGTGCCGCAGGAGACTCCGTGCAGTGGCGCGAGCGAGCCCGACGCCGGTCAGGCCGACGCGATCAACAAGGCCTTCGCGCGCTCCACCGGCGAGATCATCGGCTGGATCAACTCCGACGACGCCTACTACGACTGCCGCGTGGTCGAAGACGTCGTGGCCCACTTCCAGCGCCCACCCTGACGTCGCCGTCGTCTACGGCCACGGCATCCAGACCACCGAAGACGGCGCGCTCATCCAAGTGCTGTGGTCGCCGCCGTTCGACCCGCTGCTCCTGCGCGCGCTCAACTTCATCACGCAGCCCGCCACCTTCTTCCGCCGAGACGCCCTCGCCGGGCCGCCTGCTCGACGACAGCTTCCACTTCTCGATGGACTACGAGCTGTGGCTGCGCCTCGCCGTCGCCAACCGGTTCAGCAGAATCGACCGCATCACGGCGATCGACCGCCACCAGCCCGCGCGCAAGTCCTCGACGATGAAGGACGTGCACGACCAGAACCTGGAGCGGCTCGTCCGAGATGTACGACATGCGGCTCGGCGCCGAGTGGAACCGCCAGCGATCGCTGCTTCTACCTGCGCCAGCGCATCATGGGCGCGCTCGCTGATTCCTCGGATTCGCCCGGAGGAGTTCGCGTTCACCGCCCCGACCTCGCCCCAAGACGGGCCTGTGGCGTCGTCAGATCGGCTCTCGCCGCAGCTCGTGGCCTGCCGAGTACCGATAGCGCCCCGATCAGGGAGCGGAGTTCCTCAGCTGCTGCGCCGCCTCGATGTAGCCTGCGGTGTACGGATACGGCCCGCCCCACTTCTCAGCGTCCGGCAGCGCCCGCTCCACCGCCGCGACATCGCCCGAGAGCACCGCGAGGTGCAGCTGCTCGGCGACCGTCGACGGAATCGGCGGCATCTTGGCCGCCGCAGCCGTCAGGAGCTTCTGCTCCCACGACAGGTCCTTGCGGCCGGTGCGCTGGGCCTGTGCCAGCGAATACGCCGCGAAGTTGCTGAGGTTGGGCGCGTAGTCTCGGATGAACGACGGCGCGTTGTCCACGGCCGCCTGGGCCGCACCGATCTCGGCGTCTGAGGCCAGGATGCAGCCGGTTCTCGAGCAGCTTCCGAAGCGCCATCGGGTTGCCCGGCGTTACCCGCAGCACGGCCTCGTACTCCGCCACCGCGACGTCAGGCGCCTCGGCCCGGGCGTTGAACGACCGCCACTCGCCCACGAACAGCCAGCCCGCGACCAAGATGACCGCGAGGCCGGCCACCGCGAGCCACGCCATCGCGCGGTTCGGGGCGGGCTTGCTCGCCGCGTCGGGCTTGCTCCGTCACGGCGCCGACGGCGAGCCCGGCCGCCACCGGCGCGAACAGGCCGATCGCGAAGATCGCCGGATTGACCAGCAGCGCGAACAGCGCCGAGACGAACGCGGCCGCGAGCGCCGCGCGCAGCCCCGACGTCGCGTCGCGTGACCGCACGAGCGGCACCAGCACGCGCAGCCCACACCGCGAGCAGCGCGCCGAACGCGATCAACCCCAGCACGCCCAGCCGAGTGGCGATCTCCCAGATCAGCGGAGTGCGGTGACTGCGCGCTGTAGACGGTCGGATCGGTGTTGCCATAGAGGTCCGCACCGACATCGTGTGCATCCGGATTCAGGTAGTCGACCGCCCAGACCCGGTACCCGGAAGGCCCGAAGCCTAGAACCGGTCGCGCTGCCAGCATCTGCTGCGCGCCCTGCCACAGGTAGACCCGAGAGACGAGGTTTCGCTGAGATCCGAAGACCTCGGCGTTGACCCAGCGTCCGCTGAGCGCCGGAACCTGCACGAACACCAGCCCGGCAACCATCAGACCCGCAAGCGAGAGCGCGCCGACCTGCAGGACTGCGCAGCCCACGCCTACGCGAGCCGAGACACGGCGGGATGGATCGCCACCGAGACCAGCGTACGCGAACCCGACCGCCAACGCACCCATCGAAGAGCGCGGCGACGACGCCCGAGCGCCACGGCGATCACCACGCGCACACGCGTACCACGCCGCGCTGCGGCAGCGCCCCGCCGAGACGCTGCGAGCCAGACCGCGATGGGAATCAGCGGCACCAGCGCCGTGACGCTGTAGGCGCTGCTCCCGAAGACCCAGCTCGCAGCAGATCGTCAGCTGCTGATACGCCAGGATCAGCGCGAAGCACCGTGCCCGAGCGCCACCACCACCGACAACCCAGGCTCCAGCCGAGGCCTATCGACCCTCATCCCTGCCGCGAGCAGGAACATCACGGGAAACGCCAGCCACTGCACCAGCGGCATGTCGGCGTACAGGTCGTAGAACGCGACCGCGAAGTGCGATCCGCCCGCGACGAACGACAGCGCGATCGACGCCACCACGGCGCCGAGGGCCCACAGGATCCGCCGGTCGGGTCGGACGAAGCCCACCAGCCGCGAGACCGAACGCCACGAGCCAGACGGCGAGCGTCACCAGGTTGAGCGCCTTGGCGATCGGCGCCGGCGGCAGCGTCACGAACCACCACGCCCCGGACGAGACGAACGCGAGCACCACCAGCACCGCGGGCGCGAGCGGCCGTCAGCCGGTGCGCGGTGCCTGCGTGGACGTCGGTCTTCCTCGCCACTACTGCTGGCTCGCATCCACGGCGCGATCCGAGTGGCACACCTTGCAGAAGTTCCTGTTCTTGCGTTGGCGCCATCCGGTTGTGGCACGCGCAGGCAGCGGGAAGGGTCCGCCGTCTGGTGGGTCTGTCGCCCACTGCTATCGGATGTCCGCGGCCCAGCAGCGGCAGAGTGGCACTTCTGGCACGGGCGCCTCGTCGGCGTGTGACAGCGCGCGCAGGTCCTGCCGCCATTGAACCAGAAGTCCGCCGCGCCTGCACGCGCGTGCCCGCTCGCCTTGAACGCCGAGCGAATGTGGCATCCTCACTCCGTGGCACGGATCGCACTCCTGTGACCTGGACGTGGCATCCGCCGCACTTGACCTCAGTCACCTGCGGCTTGGCGAAGGCGGTGGTTCGCGCACGCGCGGCCGCGGCGGTCTGCTTGTCGTGGCACGTGGAGCAGCTGCTCGACGCGGTCACCTCATCATGACACCGCAAGACAGGCGCCCATGCCCGTCGTCTTCTGGGTGACACGCCCCTCGACCGGCACGTGGCAGTCCAAGCACCTCGCGGAAGCCGCGAGCGGCTCCGCGTGCGACATCCTGACGCCGGTGTCCTGATTGACGGTCACCCCGGCGATGTCCTTCGAATGACAGTTCGCGCAAGCCGAAGTCGTCACCTGCCCGAACTCTGCTCGTACCGACAGCTCCGGCGGCCCCCTCGACGAAGTGGAGGACGCGAGACGGCACATCCGTGAAGTAGCGGCCCAGCACGCCGCCCGGCTCGTGGCACGACACGCACGCAGTGGACTCGTGCGGGTCCTGACCTGCTTCGGGCACCGCCGTCGTGGACCGTCGTGACGTGGCATGCACCGCACACCGCGTTGCTCGAGGTGGTGAAGCCCGCAACGAGCCAGACGGCCGCAACGTGAGGCGCCGATGAGCACGCCTAGGGTAAGGGCAGCGGACGGAACCGGTAGGGCGGCGACGGCTCCTCGTCGAGCGACCGCGACCGCCGTGTCGAGCTCCGGTGCGACGAGCGCCTCTTCCGAGCCCAGCTCCTCCTCTTCGTCATCGGGGATGCTGATGAGGACCGCGATGACCAGCAGCACCAGACATCAGACCGCAAGGCGCGATGATGCCGTACAGGAGCAGCGCCGCTCTGAGGTTCGACGTGGGGTCGGTCAGCAGGGTCAGCAGCGTGTCGGACAGCCGACTGAAGTCGATCGCGCGCAGGTCGTCCACGCTCACTCACCACCCGTGCGGAGGCGCCTGCGGGCTTCGTCAGCAGCGTCGACCGCGCCGCCGGGATGAACGTGCTTCACGTGGCACTCGCGTGCAGTCCGGGTCGGCGTGGCACCGCTTGCAGAGATTGCGGGTCCTCCTCGCCGCTGCAGCGTGATTCCGGGTGAACTGGCGGGTGTGCGGCATCCTGAGTGCCGTGACAGTCCAGGACAGAAGCGGTCGTCGTGGCAGCTGGAGCACTTCGCCGCGGGGTCTGGACGCACCGCGCCGTGCTGCTCCAGGAACTTCTTGTCGTGCGGCAGGCCGACGCCGTGGCACTTCTCGCACTTGGCGGCGGTGTGGCACACCGAGCAGTTCGCCATGTTGCCCATACCGTGGGTCTTGCGCCACTCCTTGCCGTGCGTGATGGCGAACGACGCCGGTCGACCACGCGCTGTGGCGCGGTCCTTCTCGACGTGACACGTATCGCACTTGGTCGAGGCCTTGCGACGACGTGGCACTCGAGACACGCCTCCATGTCGTAGGCGCGAACCCACGCGTCGCGCCACCGTGAGCGACGGCGGAGTGGCAGTCGACGCACTGCGCTGCCGTACGGCGCACGACTCGTGGTCGATGCGGAAGCCGTTCGCACTCACAACCCGCTTCTTGATGTCCTTGTGGCACGCAAGACACTGCGCGTCGTTCGACGGTCTCCCAGTCACGACCCTCTCCGTCCACCAACGGGAATCGTCATGTGGAACAGCTGACGGAACCCGAACGCGAAGCGGTCCACGGGAGCAGGCGACACATGACAGGCGACACACTCCACCTCCGAGTGTGGCGCCCTCTCGGTCGCCGCAGCGAACTTCGCGTCACGGCTGTGGCACGACACGCACCCGGGCTGGGCCACTGCGTAGCAGGTGACGGTCAGAGAACAGCGACCACAAGCGGCAGTAGCACGACAAGCCAGATGAGCGGGCTTTCGCCAAGCTCCGGTTGTGAAGGCTGCTTCACAGTCGATTGCCTCATAGGTTGAGATAAGGGAAATTCAGACTCTATCACACCCCATATAGCACTCGCCGTACCAGAGCAGCGCGCTTCTCCGAATCTCCACGAATCGCCGTGCAGCGACAAAGAAGGAGCCGGCCCCTTTCGGGACCGGCTCCCATTCTCTTGAGGAATGAGACCCTCTCAAGATTCAGATCTAGTACGTGATGCCAACACCAGAGACCAGCAGTCGCGGTGGCACTTGAGGCAAGCACCGTCGAACGACTTCATGTTGGCGTTGGTCATCGGGATACCAGCATCGCCAGCGTCGCCAGCAATGTTGTACCACAGGTAGGTCTGCTGTACCGGCACCGGCACCCGTCGCACGCTGGGCGTGCGGGAAGGTGTAGCCCGAGCGGGTGGTCGCGTCGACCTGGTCGTGGCAACCGGCGCACGAGGTGGCGGCGGTGAACGCGGTCGCGCCCGTACCGGAGACCGAAAGGTGACCGGTCTTGGCGCGGAGGTTGACCTCGTCGCCGTAGATGATCTCGCGATCCTCAGCCCAACCGGCCTCGACAACCGACAGCATGGTCTGCACGTGGCAGTCAGCCTGGTTGCAGGTGTAGCCGACGCGGACGGCGTCAGCAGCACCGGTGAAGTCGGTGTTGGCACCGGCACCGGTGAGCAGCGCGGCGGTCACGCCAGAGTTGGCGGGATCGGCGGCGGCGGCGGCGACAGCGGTGTCGACGGCCTTGTTGAGGAGCTTGGCGTTGAACAGACCGTAGACCGAACCGTCAGCACCGTGGGGGCTGGCGGCGTGGCAGGAACGGCCGTTGCAGGAGCCGTTGGTGGAGCCGTGCGGGCCGGCGAGCGGCGCAGCAACGGTACCCCAGGCGATAACGACGTTGGTGACCGTCGACGTACCGGAGATGTGGCAGCCGGCGCAGGTCGCCGTGGCGGTGTTCAGCAGCTTGACGCCGCCGGCCTTGGCACGGTGAACCGAGTGACAGATGCCGCACTTGGCGGTCGTGGTCTGGTAGTTCGAGTGCACGCCACCACCAGCGGTCTGGTTGGCGTTCGGCTGAAGCCAGCGGCGGCGGTGCCACCCATGCCGAGGGTCAGGTCGCTGGAGCGGCAGGCGGTGATGCCGGCGCCGGACGGTCGAACCCCAGCTGTAGTAGTCCTGCTGGTAGTTCCAGGTCTTGGCAGACGTCGCAGAGGCGGTGGCCGCGAAGGCAAAGACGAGGACGACCGCAAGCGCGATGATCGAGAATGCTCTTCTTCATGGAAACTCCTTGTGTAGTGTTTTTGACAGAACTGAGAGCTTGTTTCATGTACGCACCTCCTTTCCCAAGCTGGATTACAGAACGCGATCAGTTCCGATGTGACCATCGACGATCGCGAGGCTGTTCTCGAGTGCAGACTTAGCGAACTGTATCGGCTTCACGCTCGCTTCACAATCCCTAATTAATCTTAACTGAGGCTAAGCAACGCCGTGCCGACTGCATCATTCGAGGTCTGAGATTCTCCACAGATTCTTCACTCGGCAGGCGAATCGTCGCGGCAGCGGAGTCCGACGCTCGCTCGCAGCGTCGCGCCGCTTCGCGCGCTTCCGCATCGCACGCGAACACCAGCCACGCGATCAGCGCCAGGATCAGGAGCAGGAACGGGAACAGGCACGCGCGCAGCGGACCCGCGAGGCGCTCGCCTGACGGCGGCCTGCGTGCCACCGTCTGCCAGCGGAATCCGGAAGACGGATGACCTGCACCCGGTTGTTGAGCGCGTCGGCGACCGTGAACCAGTCGCGTCCCTCGTCGTAGCTCACGCTCACGGGATAGAAGAACTCACCGTCGTCGGGACCGGTCTCGCCGTACTTGGCGATGAACGCATCCGTCCTTGGGGTCGAAGACGTTGAGCGTGCCGTCGAACATGTCGATCACGACGAGGCGACCGGCACCGTCGATCGTCATGCCCAGCGGCAGCTGCATCGCCTCGTCGCCCTTGAGCGCCACGTCCTTCGGCTCCGGAACGGTCAGCGGTCCGCCGTCCTCGGTCTCGGCGTTGTTGTTGCGGCTTGCCGGTCCGCTTGATCCACAGCCGCTTGCCGGTGGGATCGTAGGCGCTGAGCCGGTTGTTCCACGAGTCCACGACGTAGATGTTGCCGTTGTCTCCGATCGCCACGCCGTGGACGTAGTCGAACTGGTCGTCACCCTTGCCTCGCGAGCCGACGATCTTGATCGGCTTGCCGTCGCTTCTCGAGAATCGCGAACCCGAGATGGCGCCGACCACGACGCGGTCCTCGCTCACCGCAACGGAGACCGGCTTGGGAATCTGGAACGAGCCCGTGCTCCTCGGTTCTGCCTCGTCTGAGCACGCGGACGACGTCTGTCGAGGTCTCCACCACGTAGAACGTGCCGTCGGGAGCGATCGCGAAGCGCCCGGGATGCGTGAGCGGCGCATCAGCGGGGCCCTTGATCGCGCCGGTGTAGCGGCCGTCCGGCGTGAACCGGAGGAGCGACTTGTGAATCGCGTCGACCACCCAGATCGTGCCGTCGGCAGCCGGACACTGCCGCCTGAGCGCGCTCGAGCGAGCCCTGAACGGTGTCGTCGATGCCGTAGATCGAGCGCACCCACGTGACACCGTTGATCTGTTCGGCATCTGCGGCACCGCCGCGTCGGTGTGATGAGTCGTGTAGAGGAAGTACGCAGCCACTGCCATGCAGCAGGAGGAGGAGGATGAGCACGAGGGCCAGGATCCGCCGCCCTCGCTTCGACTTCACCTTGGGGCTGGAATCCGTGGGAACTGCCGCAGTTGGCGGTGTCACTCATCTGTTGTCGCTCCGATCTTGTCTAGGCCTGCGAGCGCTTCCTTGTCGTCCGGCACGAACTTGAGTGCCTTGCGGAAGTCCGTCTCGGCACCCTGCGTTGTCCTTCAGCTCGATCTTGGCGTTGCCGCGATCGATCAGGATGTCGGCAGCCTGCGGATTCTCGGCGATGTAGGCGTCCAGCTCCTTGACGGCCTTCGTCCAGTCACCCAGCCCCTTGTAGGCATCGGCCTTCAGGAGCGCGAGGATGAACCAGTTCTCGTGGAGCCCGTCGTGCTTGGCCGTGAGCGCCGTCTGGCCACCTGCATCGAGCTCTCGCTTGTACGCCGCGTCTTGATCCTTCTGCGCCTTGTCGGCGACGGCGATCGACTGCTTGTAGTCCTTCTGCGCGTTCAGCAGGCGTACCTCGGCCACCGCGAACTCCGCGGTTGCCGAGTCATCGATGCTCGCCTTGGCGTCGTCGATGCACGTTCTGCGCCTGGCCGTAGCGGTCGTTCGCGATGAGTGCGGCGATGTACTTGCCCCAGGTCTCGGCGTCGGCCTTTCCGCTGCGAACGGCCGCTCCCGACACCGCGAGCTCGTTCTCGACGAGCGAGCGCGGACCGGTGGGCGCCGTGACGCCGGAGAGGACCACGCCAAGCACGACGATCAGAAACACGACGACCAAGACGACCGCGACCGTCGTCAGGGTCCGGACGACGGGGTCAGCCATCATGCCGGGCTTCTTCTTCGGCGCTGCCGCTTTGGCGGTGCCGCGGCTACGACCGGTTCCTGGGCGTCGCTCGCTGGGGGTCCCGCGTCAGACATGTGGTTCCTCCTGTTGTTGCGTACCTAATCTTCGTTCATAGCCGACGAATCCGGCCGCGCGCTACTGTACTACAGCGAGCAGCGGCCTGCACCCAATCTCCACGAAAGTGGTGCAGCGCACCGCGCAAGCGCGCCGCCTCGCCTTCAGCAAGGTTAATGCCGATGTGGCGAGAGCGGCCCTGATACGCGCGGAGGCAGCGCTCACGGCGCGTCACCTGTCGGGGTCGAACGCCCCGAGTCGCGGGAGCGCGCCCAGGTACACGCGGTCCGGCAGGGCGCAGAACAGGCTCAACGCCCACGCGTGCGTGCTGACGAAGCGAAGCACGGGGCTTCTGCCACAGTTCGCGGCACGCCTCGGCGCCCCGCCAGCCCGGGAACCACTCGTCCAGACGCGGCGAACGCCTCGGCGATGAAGCCGCGCCTGTCTCGCGATGAGGCGTGCAGGAACAGATCGGGGTAGCGGCCGGCGATCAGGTGCGTCAGGTGGAGCCGCAGGAGCGGACTCCGGTTGGCCTCGATGATGCCTGCGCTCTCATAGGCGGCGTCAGATCAGTCGGAACCCCTCGATCAGGTCGTGATAGCGGGCGCCGTAGCCGCTGGAGATCGAGCCCTCGCGGTGCTTCCGGTAGCGGTAGAGCGGCTCGTCGATCTTCTCGACGGCGTTGGCGAAGGGCAGGAGCCGGTAGGTGGTGGGAACGTCTTCGAATCGGAGCCCCACGGGGAACGCGAATGCCGGAGCGCTCGAACAGCTCGCGCGAGTAGAGCTTGTCGCACGCGCTGGCGTCGACGCGGTAGAGCAGACGGGGCTCCTCGGCGAGCGAGTGGCCGAAGACGCTCATGTCGGGCTCGGGGTAGTAGATGCCGTCGAGCTCCCCGTCCAGGAAGTTCTCGATGCCGCAGATCACGAGGTCGGCACCGGACGAGACGGCGCGGTCGTGCATGCGCTCGAGCATCGTGGGCGCGACGACGTCGTCGCCGTCGACGAACGCGAAGTAGGCGCCCCGAGCGTGCTCCATCCCGAAGTTGCGCGCATCCCCCAGACCGCCGTTGGACTTCGAGAACGGCCGGACGAGCCCGGGGAACTCTGGCGGTGTAGTCGCGCGATGATGGCGGCCGAGCCGTCGGTGGAGCCGTCGTCGACGACGACGATCTCGAAGTCGGCGTGGGTCTGCGCGACGCAGCGAGTCGAGGCACTCGGGCAGATAGCGCTCGATGTTGTAGACGGGCACGATGACCGAGACGGCGGGCGCAGCGGCTTCCGATGTCATCGCGCACCTCCGGGGCGCGCCGCGCCCACAAGGCGCACCATGCGCGCACGCAGAAGCTCGCGCTCCCCCGCCGAGAGCACGAACGCGTAGGCGGCGAGCCAGTACGAGGCGAGGGCGGCCACGCCGCAGACTCCGACCCCCACGAGGCTGGCCGCGAGCGGCGTTAGCGCTGCCGCGTACGCGACGATCGCCTGCGAGCGGCAGCAGCGCATAGGCGGGAAGGCCGGCGCCCAACCACTCGCGAGCGGTCGCACCGGTCTCGGGCAAGATGATGCGGGCGTAGACCGGCAGCTCCAGCAGGCCGGCCAGCAGCGTGCCGAACGCCACCCCGATGAGACCGAAGGTAGCGCACGAGCACCACGCTCAGGACGACGTTCGTCAGTGCCAGCAGCAAGCCCGGGCCGCACCCACAAGCGAGAACCTGCCGGTGGCCATCAGGATGATGTCGCCCACGAGGTACAGCGGCACGAACAGCTGGGCCGCGACGAGCATCCGAGCGACAGCGATGCTGGTGTCGAACCCGTCGCCGAACCACGCCCGCACGAACGGCTCGGCGAGCACGATAAGGGTCACGGCGATCGGAGCGACGATCAGCGAGATGTAGCGGCTCCCCTTGACGAACAGCTCGCGCAGCGCAGCGGCGTCGCGCTTGGCGGCCAAGCCTGATGCCAGCGGCAGGACCGCCGAGACCGGCAGCGCCGTGACCTGCGTGATCAGCGTGCTGAGCTTCGCCGCGATCTCGTAGAGCGCCACGCTCGCCGGCCCGAGCACGATGGCCACCACGAGCCGGTCGGCCTGCTCCTTGTTCATGAACTGTGTGAAGCCGACCGCGAAGATCGGCAGCCCCGCGCGGACGATGCGCCGGGCCGTCTCCGCCTGGGGCGCGACAACCGCACGCGACGGGGTCACCCACCAGAGCGCCAGGTAGTTGAGCAGGGTGCCGGCCACCATGACCACCGCGCTTGCGAGCATCAGCTGAACCGGCCCTGCCCCCGTGAGCAGAACGAGGCCGATAGCCCCCACGTTGCCCAGCGTCGTGAGCACCGACGTGCGGGCCACGAGGTCGTAGCGCTCCAAGCCACCGAGCACGTGGATCGCGGTAGCGGCGGGCCACGACCACAGCTGCATGACCGCGCCGATGATGAGCAGCTGTGTGAGCAGTGCGGCCTGCTCGGCGGTCACGTTGAACAGGCCGGCAGCGACAAGGCCGATAGCCGCCACAACGACGGCCACGCATACGCCCAGCAGCGTGAGCAGAACCGCCGTGCTGCTGACGACGGCCGAGAAGCCCTCGAGGTCGTCAAGCGCGAGCCGCTCCGCGACGTGCCGCACCGTGGAGGTGCCGATGCCGAAGTCGAACATGACCGCCATGCCGGTAACGGTGCTCGCGATGATGTAGACACCGAAGTCGCCGGCGCCGAACGCGGCGTACAGGAGCGGGAAGAACACCAGCGTCGAGAGAATCGTAGCAGCCTGCGCCACGCCGTTCATCGCGGTGTTGGTCAGGATGCTGCGCCGGCGGGGCGCGGCAGCGTTGTCGCCAGGGTCCGGACACTCAGGTTTCCCTTGAGGTCGAGGGCTCCGGGAGTTCGCACGGCTCGGAGACCCACTCGTCGATGGTGCCTTTCGAGCGCGCCCAGTGATACGTCTCCTTGCTGTCCCAGTCGCAGTGTCGGCACCACGGGACCGGGTTGTTGAGAAAGTCCCAGATCACGTAGGGGTCCTCGGTCGATCGAGATCGAGTCAGACTCCCCCGCTTCGAGACCTTCCGTACCGAACTTCTTGATGAAGATGTCCACGAACGCCGTGTACGCACAGGGATAGATGCGACCGTCTCGGAGCACCGGACAGTTCATCACGCCCCGGCACCGGCGAAACGAGACCGCCTCGTCCTGCGAACCCGACAGGTCGATCGGCAGCTTGAAGAACTCCTCGCGCGGATCGGTCCACTCGAGCAAGACGCCGTGCGCCTCAACGACCGCGGTGATGTCTTCCTTCGTCGCACCGACCGGGTAGTCGTCGCACAGCAGCCACGCGCCGGACTCGCGCATGGCGTCCCAGAACGACTCCGGCATGCGCGACACGAGCACGCCATTTGTCATCACGTTGATCCGAGACGCCGGAAACGCCGAGCGGGTGATACGGATGAACTCGTCGAGCTTGGGGTGCAGGAGTGGTTCCCCGCCGAGCAGGTAGATCTCGTTGATTCCCGAGAACACCTCGGTCAGCCGTGTGACCTCGGCGCGGTACTGCTCGGGATCGGCGAGGTGCTTCTCGGCGATGTTGCTGAAGTGCGTGCAGCCCTTGCAGTTGAGGTTGCAGTGGTCGGTGACGTGGTAGAGCAGCCGGTACAGCTGGGGGGGCTTGTGCAGCACGTGACGCTGGATGGCGCCCTTCACCGGCCCGGTGCGGTTCACGAAGCCCGGCGTGTAGTAGTGGCGCAGGATGTAGTCCTTCGTGCCATCGACCCAGCTCGCCGGCAGGATGGCTCGTGCCGCCTTGCGCAGCGGAGCAGGAATGGCCGTGAAGATGCTCATACGCAGCGCCGGCTAGCTCAGGTCGCCGGGCAGGCCGATGTGGCCGAGAACCGCGCTGGCGGCAGCCACGGCCGGCGAGCAGAGGTAGACCTCGCTGGTGGGGTCGCCCATGCGGCCGACGAAGTTGCGGTTGGTGGTAGCCAGCGCGCGCTCCCCTGCCGCGAGGATGCCCATGTGCCCGCCCAGGCACGGCCCGCACGTGGGGGTCGAGACGGCGGCGTTCGCATCCAGGAAGATGTCGAACAAACCCTCATGCATTGCTTGACGGTAGATGTCCTGAGTGGCCGGGATGATGATGAGCCTCACGTTCTCGTGAGCCTTGCGGCCCTTCAGGATGCTCGCCGTGATGCGCATGTCCTCGATGCGGCCGTTGGTGCAACTGCCGATGACGACCTGGTCGATCCAGATGTCGCGCGCCTCGGAGACCGGGCGCGTGTTGCTGGGCAGGTGCGGATAAGCGACGGTGGGCACGATGGTGGACGCGTCGATCTCGATGACGCGGGCGTACTCGGCGTCCGGGTCGCTGAAGTACTCGACCGGCTCGCGCTCGAAGCGGCCCTTGATGTAGGCGCGCGTGGTGTCGTCGACGGCGATGATGCCGCTCTTGCCGCCGGCCTCGATGGCCATGTTGCAGATGGTCATGCGGTCGTCCATGCCCAGCGCGGAGATCGCCGATCCGGTGAACTCCATGGACTGGTACAGCGCCCCGTCGACGCCGATCATGCCGATGATGTGCAGGATGATGTCCTTGCCGCAGACCCACGGCGCGAGTTCGCCGTTCGACTACGAACTTGATCGACGAGGGAACCTTGAACCAGGCCTCGCCGGTCGCCATGCCCGCGGCCGCGTCGGTCGAGCCGACGCCGGTGGCGAAGGCGCCCAGCGCACCGTAGGTGCACGTGTGGCTGTCGGCACCGATGATGAGGTCGCCGGGGCCTACGACGCCCTGCTCGGGCAGCAGCGCGTGCTCGACGCCCATGCAGCCGACTTCGTAGTAATGCGTGATGCCCTGCGCGCGAACGAAGTCACGCATGATCTTGGCCTGCTCGGCGGACTTGATGTCCTTGTTGGGCGTGTAGTGATCGGGAACGAGCGCGATCTTCGTCGGGATCCCAGACCTTGCCGACGCCGGTCTTCTCGAACTCGCGGATGGCGATCGGTGCTGTGACGTCGTTGGCGAGCACGATGTCGAGCGCGCAGTTGATGAGCTGTCCCGGCACAACGTCGGGCAGTCCGGCGTGAGCAGCGAGGATCTTCTCGGTGATAGTCATCGAGCGGGGCATGGGTAACGCTCCTTCGTCTAAGGGTCTCGCAGGAGTTTAGCAGCCTCTGAGCGCCTCGAAGAAATCCAGCAGTTGTCGCGCCAGTACGTTCCACGACCAGTTCGCGTTGGCGTAGTCCCGTGCGGCCTGCGACATCGTGCGGTACTCGGGCTCGCTGAGCGCGAACGCGCGCTGCATCGTGCTGGCGAGCGCACTCACGTCTCCAGCCGGGAACAGCATCCCCGTCTCGCCGTCTACGACCTGCTCCGCGATTCCACCGGTATCGGATGCGATCGCGGGCGTGCCGTAGACGGACGCGAGCGGGATCACGCCGGACTGGGTCGCCGAGGTGTACGGCAGGATCACGAAACGCGCGGCATCGACCAGTGACGACGCTTCCGGATCCGACAGCCACCGGTTGATCACGATCAGGTTGTCGCTGTTCGCCTGCCGGAGCAGCTCCGTCTCGGCGGGTGAGAACTCGCCGGACCCGGCGATCACGAGAGGCATGCGCTGGTCCTTGGGGATCTCGAGGTAGGCGGTGAGCAGCGTGTCGATACCCTTGTAGCGCTGGATGCGCCCCACGAACAGCGCGAAGCGACCCCCTGAACCGCTCGATAGCTCCCAGCTCGCCGAAGGTCGTGAGCGGGGCGACGGCGTCGACGAAGCCATCGAAGGCGCCGTGCGGGATGACCGCGACCGAGGTCGGCGGCAGGTTGTGCTCGTCGATGAACGCCTGTCGCTGCGACTCGTTGAGTAGCACGTAGCCGTAGACGCGCAAGCGGTTCACCGCAGCAAGCAAGCGGAAGGACAGCGTGTCCTCGCCGCGGTGGAGCTCGGGGTCGTGCACGGTCAACACCGTGATGGCCGAGCGCGGCAGGATGAAGCCGAGGATCGGCTTCCATGCGTGGCCGCCCGGGTAGTAGATCACGTCGGGCCGGAACTCGCGCGCAAACGAGCGCATCGCCGAGAACCGCCAGAACGCCAGCGACGACAGCAGCATCGTGAACACACCCGTGAACGTCGCGACCTCGAGATGCGGCATGCCCAGCCCCAGCCAGCGCTCCCGGTTCTCCGCGTCGGCCGATGAGATCGCGGCAACGTCGCAGCACTCACGAAGCGCCTTGCCCATCAGGAAGCCGTACTCGGTGACGCCGCCTCGCCTGCCCAGCGACACCACGAGGACGCGCAGCCGACGCCCCCGATCGGGGCCGGGCGCGGGGCTCCGCCGCCCTGCACCCGCATCGCCAGAGCGTGCAGCCGCACGCCAAGGACGGCCTTCCACAGGACGACGGCTTCGACCGCCCGATTCGCGCCGTGCGCGATTCGGACGTCGCGGTAGTCCCGAGCGGTGTCGAGCGCGTTGGTCGAGCTCACGCCGCCGAGTCGGAACTCGGAGAGCTCGTCGGCGATGAGTCGCTGCGTTGCACCCGCCTCGAGCAGCCTCAGGTAGGCGTCGTAGTCGGCGGCGATCCGGTAGTGGGTGTCGAAGCCGCCCACCGTGCGGAGCGCTGCCGTTCGCACGTAGATCGACTGGTGGCGCGCCGGTGCGCGCTGCGCCATCCCCCGCTTGACCACGATCGAGGCAGGCTCGCACCAGTTCCCATCGGGTCCCAGGACGCGTGCGGCACCGCTGACGATGTCGGCCGCATCGTGCGCTCGAACTGCGAGTGCAACCGCCTCGAGCGCTCCCGGCGACAGGTGATCGTCGGCGCCCAGGTAGACGATGTAGCGACCGCGCGCGCGATGGAGGCCCTTGTTCATCGCGTCGTACAGACCGCGGTCCGGCTCGCTCGCCCATCGAAGCTTCCCGCCGAACGCGGCCTCGCGCTCGCGCACCAGCGCCAGCGTTCCGTCGGTCGAACCGCCGTCGACGACGAGCATCTCGTAGTCGTCGCAGCTCTGGGCGAGGACCGAGTCTAAAGCCTCGGCGAGGTGTTGCTCGGCGTTGAGGCACACGGTGACGACCGAGAACAGCGGTACGGCCTCGGCCGGTTCACCGGGCGCCGCGCTCGGGCGCGACCGCAGCCATGGGGCCACAGGCTGCTCGGCGTCATGCGGACGAGCGCCACCGACGCACCTCTCGGTACAGGCCCCACATGCGCTCGGTGATCTGCGCGATTGCGTAGCTGCCCAGCACGCGCTCGCGGGCCCGGCGACCCAGATCCGCTCGCTCCTCTTCCGTGAGCGCAAGCAGCTCGAGCCACGAGTCGGCGAGCGCAGCGGCATCGTCCGAGGGCACTGCGATGCCCGTGTCGGCGATCATGAGCACACTGTCACCCACGTTGGTGGCGACGCAGGGAACGCCGCAGGACATCGCCTCAACGAGCACCAGCGGGAACGCCTCGCCGAGGGACGACGAGGTCAGCAGGTCGAGGCCGGCGATGAGTCGTGGCACGTCGTTGCGGGCACCCGCGAACGTGATGCTGTCGGTGTGTCCGGTCTCGTCGGCCCAAGCGGAGAGCTGCCAGTGGTCGGACGTGACACCCCGCCCCGCCAGCAGGAACTCGGCATCACCGCCCCGCTCGAAGAACACCCGAACCGCCCTGAAGAAGCCCTGGTGGTTCTTCTGGGGATCGACGCGGGCGATCAGGCCGATGACGGGACTTGCCGGCGCGTAGCCAAACTCCTCGCGCATCGAAACGCGCGCCTCGGGCGAGGGCGAGAAGCACTCGGTATCGACGCCATTGGGTATGAGCAGGAACCGGTCGGCCGCGTAGCCGCGGGCCTTGTGCGTCCGGACCCCCGCCTCCGAGCACGACACGATGACGTCGGGAATCCAGTGCGAGAGCAGCGCACACGTCCTGACGACCACGCGCGTCATCAGCCGGACGCGTTGCGGCGACAGATCGCTGTTGTGCAGGTGCCAGATGACGTGAGGCACGCCTGCAAGCTTCGCCGCCACCCCGCCGAGAAGATCGGCGTGGTAAAGCCATGTGTGCACGATCGCCGGCCGGTACTCGCGGAGTTCGGACACGAGCCGGAACAGCGGCCGAATGCCGGGGCGGCCTGCCTGCATGTGCAGCCCAGTGACGGGTATGCCTAGGGCGGCGATCCGCTCGGCCACCGGGCCGCCGTCGATGAGCGCGTAGACGCGGACCTCGAACTCGTCGGGCCGGTACTTGAGAAGCTCGCTCAGGAACGTCTCGGCGCCCCCGACCTCCAGGCCGGTGATGCAGACGGCGATCCTGGTAGGAGCGGCGGGCGTGCCTTCGGGCGCGGCGGAGTTCGCGGTGGTGAGCATGGTGCAATAGTACGGCATCAGCCTCGCCTGAGAGCGCGCATCCACTCGCGAGCCGTGAGCGTGACGCCCACGAGACCTGCGCCAGAGAGCACGATCATCGCGGGCATCGCGGGATAGAAGTACCTGTTGTTGAACAGCGTGAGAAAGTGCATAGCCACGACGTAGAACGGCATGCTCGCCACAACGAGCAGTCGTGGCGAGCGCCGCACGAAGAAGAGACCAGCGAACGCGCCGGCGAGAATCAGCCACCTGTAGAGCTTCATCCATTTGTACGGAAAGACACTCGGGCGGAGGCGGCCGACGGCGACCACGCCGGGGTTGGCCTCCGGCCGGGTGTTGAGTTCCCAAAGCACGTCGAGTGTAGGCGTCCATAGCGCCGTCATGACGAGACCCGCGCGCTTCAGGCGATCCCCCAACAGGCCCAGCGGGTTCGTGCGCCAATCTGACTGGATGCGGCGCATGCCGATGCGCCCGAGCGCGGTGGCGTCGTCGGTCCCGCGGGCTCGGTCGACGTCGTATGCCAGTCGTTCACTGGGAGTCAGTTCGCCCCCGCCGGCCCCGTCGAAGAGGACGATGCCGGAGTTCTCACTGAGCGGCACGAAGCGATGCAGGACCACGGCGTTCCTCACCACCCATGGCGCAAGCACCAAGGCGAATCCCAAGGCCGCGATGAGCGCCAGCTTGAGGGCACTGCCCGGCCGTTCGAGGCGGCGAATTGCGACATACGCCAGCGGCACGAAGCACCACAGGGCCATGACCGGGCGAACCATGGCGAGGCAGCCGTTAAGTACTCCGAAACCGATCATCAGCGCAGGACTGCGCACGGTCGTCTGGGAGCAGAGCCACAGGGCGTATGTCAGCGAACAGGCCGCCAAAACGGTACCTAGCTGCTCGCTCAGCGCCACCTGGGCGGCCCAGGCGAAGGGGAGATAGAGCGAGGCGAGCACTCCCGTAGTCCAAGCCAACCTATGCCCGCCTAGCAGTCTCCCCGAGAGCGCAGTGAGGCCCACTATCGCCAACGACATCCCGAACTGCACCGCCACTACAAACGGATGCACTACTGCGATGATGCTGGCAGGCGACTCGTTGCTCGCTCGCTGGAACACGTAGAACGCCGACAGAAACAGCGCGTAACCAGGCGTGATGAATGCCGATGGCTCGATCTTGACCCCCGGCGGCGAAGGACTGTACGCCAGGAACCCTTCCTTCACCAGCCGCAACGCCGTCATCGAATAGCCGATGGCGTCGCTCAGCAGCGGCGGCAAGCCCGAGGTGACCATGAGCAGCCCGAATACGACGGCGGCGAGCGCGGTCGGCCCGAGTACATCAACGCTGTCCTGGATCCACCTGCCGGGCGTACGCGCGGGAAGTCGGTTTCGCCTCAGATCCTTCTGCACTATGGTGCCTCTGCAACGTCAACGGCATCACCCTGGGGCGGGGACTGCAGGTCGGCCGCGGTACTCCCCTCGAGGCTTTCCAGAATCGCGATGTGGCGAGCGAGCTCGGCGATCTTCATCTCGGCGTCCTTGAACTTCGCGTAGATCACAAGAAGCGAGAAGACGAGGGCGGCAACCGTCGCGTACAGCAGCAGGTCGGCGCCTCGCCCGACGCCGAGCATGTTCGCGAAGACAGTCAGCTCTCCGGGGTAGAGCACGGCACCGATCGCCGCGATGACGAAGGCCACCAGGAGAATCCGCATCCAGGCGCTCGCCCGGACACTGCGCCCGGCTCGCAGGAAGTAGACGAGCATCGCCAGGAACGCGGCAACGAGCAGGATCTTGATGAGCATCTACTTCCTCCTGAACGCGTCGAACACCATGTCGAAGAGGATGTTCACACCATTCGTGAGCGGCTGGCCCTTAGCCTTCGAGTACTCGGTATAGGCGATCTCGACCGGCCATTCTCGGTAGCGGAAGCCCCTACGAGCCACGTGCGCGACGATCTCCGAGGCGTGTGCCATGCCGCTCTCCTGAAGATGCAGACTCTCGGCGAGACGGCGATTGAACGCTCGCAGTCCGTTGTGCGCGTCTGTCAGATGAAGCCCTGTTGCCGCGTTCATCACGAGCCGTGCGAACCGCAGCGAGATCCGCTTGAGCGCCGGCATCGTGCGGTTCTCGGTGAGGAAGCGCGAGCCGAGCACGATATCGACCGCCCCCGTGCTGAGCTCCTGCACCATGGCGATGGCGTCCTCCACACGGTGCTGGCCGTCGGAATCGAATGTCACGAAGTACTCGACGCCGGGTTCGAGCAGCGCGCGCTCGATGCCGGTCTGCAACGCCGCACCCTGCCCCAGGTTGAACGGGTGGCACACGAGCGTCGCGCCCGTGGATGCCACGATCTCGGGCGAGCCGTCGGAGCTGCCATCATCGACGACGATGACGTTTGAGAACGCGGCAAGTACACCCTCGACGACGGACTTGACCACCGTAGCCTCGTTATAGACGGGAATGATGACGCACGCTCTGGAATGCTCAGAGCCCAATGGTCTCCTCGGCAGCGGTGGCGGGCGCAGACAGTCGCGAGACGCTCCCTGCCACGATGGGCGACGCCTTCCTCGGGCATCATCGCATACCGCGGGGGCCCCCGCACTGCGAGGACCGGCCTCTGGCGGGCCTCCCACTACTGAGCCGGCGCGGATGCCTCCCGCGAACGCAGCTCCTCTTGAATCGCGGCGTTGCTCGGGAACCCTACCTTCAGCGTCGCCAACACCTGCTCCGCACGCTCGTCGTACCCCTGCTGCTCGAGGACCTTCAGGTACAGGATGCCCGCCTCGGCGAAGCGCGGATCGATGTCCCACACGGGTTCGAGCGTCGCGATTGCGGCTTCGTTGTCCCCTAAGCTCGACTCAGCGAGAGCCTTCAGGAGCGCGGCGTCGGCACCGAGTGGCTTGAGCTTCAGCGCAGCCTCGGCAGCAAGTCGCGAATTCTGGAAGGCGGCAGACGCTGCAGCGGGGTCGGACGATCGAAGAATCGCGCCGCTCTGCCCCGTGTAGTACGCGAGCAGCAACTGCGAAGCGTACTCGTGCGGGTTCGCCGCGACCAAATCCCGGATGAGCTGCTCGGCGAGCGTGCCCTTGGCCTCCGCCTGCGGATCACCCTGCGTGAACGCCGCCAGCGCGTCATCTGCGGCGGTGCGAGCCGCCTCGTAGCGCGCCTGCACATGCCACGGCGCGGTGCCTGCAGCGCGGGCGATGGCAGCGGCGTCTCGCGCGGCGAGCGCCGTGTCGAGCCTCACGTCGGCGACCATCGTCACGATCGACAGCACCGCCAGCACCGTTGCGGCGACCGCGATGCCGCCCACGAGCAGTTTCCGCACCGGCCCGGTCAGCGAGGACTCGGTGACGCGCGGCGCGAGAAGCACCGCCGCCGCGACGAACAGCATCACCGCCGCGGCAACCGTGCTGACCCCGAAGAACAGCGCCACAGCCAGCGCGAGCAGCGCCGCCCACCAACCGGAGTACAGCAACTGTCCCGACTTCGCGTCCTTGGCGAACGCGCGGCCTTTCCGGTGCCCCACAGCGTCGCCAGCACGAGCCCGACGGCATACAGGCCCGCAGGGATGCCCAACGTGGCCATGAGCAGCAGGACGATGTTGTGCGGGTCCTCGTTGGTCAGCGCGATTCCCGAGAGGCGAACCGACGCAAGGGAGCGCACGGAGTACCACCCCAGGCGGTATGAATCGGCCCCCGTACCGAACAGCGGATGCTGCGCCGCCACGGCCAACGCATCCTTCCACAGGACGAAGCGCCCGTCTCCGGCGGTGGCAGTGCTGGCCAGGTCGGAGAATCGCGCCAGGAAGCTTGCCGGCCCTCTGTACAGCACCGATGCGGTCAGCACGAGCCCCAGGCCGCCCAGGAGCCAGCGCCCTTCTCGGCTCCCTAGGCTCGAGCGTCTGGCAGCCACCACCAGCGCGACGGCACCGATGGCCACGCCCACCCACGCACCACGAGTCAGCGACGTCACAACGGCCAGGAGCGTAAATGCGAACGCGGCCCACGCGAGGACCTTCAGCCGCGTGGATACTGAAGACAGAGCCAGCGCCGCCGAGACGAGCACGGGAACCACCAGATACGTCGCTGTGAAGTCCGGATTGCCGAGCAGCGACGGACCTCGCTGCAGGACGTAGAGGTTCTCCCTAGACAAGCCGAGTGGATCCATGCCTCGCACCTGCAGGATGGTCACAAGCGCGACAACCACCCCGCCCGCGACTGTCGACCACGAAAGCGCACGAATGCGCCCTAGCGACGTCAGCAGCTGGGTCAGAAGGAAGAAGACGCCACCCGCGAGCAGCAGCGATAGCAGGCCCACCGACTGGTACTCGCCGCCGAAGAACGCCATGGAGGGACTCAGCGCAAGCCCTGTCGAGAGCAGCACGAGACCGAAGAAACCTGCGAGCCACCAGCCGCGCGGTATCGACCGGACGGGCATGTCGCCGCGCAGCACCGCGACGGCCCATGCGCATGCGCCGACCGCGACGAGGACTGAGAGGGCGAGAATGCGCGGGTAGATGAAGGGGTTCTGTGTCCAGGGACCCTGCGTCGAGAACGGCACGATGCCGATCACGACCGGCGTCAGGGCCGGAATCGCAAGCAGGGCCCACCACGCGATCTGCTCGGCGCGGGTGGAAGCTGGTTGGATCGCGGGCCGCTTCGCCATCAGTGATCGAGCCCTGCGAGATACCGGTAGTACTCCGAGGACGTGCCTTCCATCGCACGGTGCAGCCCGTCCGTGTCGATGAAGCCCATGCGGTAGGCGATCTCCTCGAGGCAGGCGATCTTCTGGCCCTGGCGCTTCTCGATGGTCTGGACGAAGACGCCGGCGTCCATGAGCGAGTCCGGCGTGCCGGTATCGAGCCACGCCATCCCTCGGCCCATCACCCGGACGCGCAGGGTGCCCTCGTCCAAGTAGAGGTTGTTGAGTGTCGTGATCTCGAGCTCGCCGCGCTCGGAGGGCTCGACGCGCTTGGCGAACTCGCACACGCGGTGGTCGTAGAAGTAGATGCCCGTGACCGCGTAGGAGCTCCGGGGACGAGCGGGCTTCTCTTCAATCGACTTCACCGTGCCCGCTGCATCGAACTCGACCACCCCGTAGCGCTCCGGGTCGCGAACGTGGTAGCCGAACACCACCGCGCCCCCGGCCGTAGCTTCGGCTACGGCCCCCCGAAGAATCGACACCAGCTCCGCGCCGTAGAAGATGTTGTCGCCGAGGATGAGACACGCCGGACCGTCGTCGAGGAACTCCTCGGCGATGAGGAAGGCCTGCGCGAGCCCGTCAGGCGTCGGCTGGATGGCGTAGGACAGCTGCAGCCCCCACTGGCTCCCGTCGCCCAGGACGCGCTCGAACGCCTCGCGGTCGTTCGGCGTGGTGATCACCAGGACCTCCTTGATGCCTGCGAGCATCAGGACCGAGAGCGGGTAGTAGATTGATCGGCTTGTCGTACACCGGCAACAGCTGCTTGGACGTCGCGAGGGTAATCGGGTGAAGCCGGGTGCCCGCACCGCCCGCCAGGATGATGCCCTTCACTGCGTCGCCTCCTCGGATGCCGACGGTTCGCCGAGTCCCAATCGGTCGAGCCGGTAGTCGCCCATCAAGATACGCTCCCACCAGGCTCGATGCTCGAGGTACCAGACGACCGTCCCCTCGAGCGCCGCATCCGGGTTCGCCGTCGGCTCCCAGCCGAGCTCAGTGCGGATACGAGAGCCCTCGATGGCGTAGCGCTTGTCGTGTCCCGGGCGGTCGGCAACGAACTCGATCTGCTGAGCGTACAAGGCGCCGTCCTCGCGAGGAGCCAGCGCGTCAAGGTGCTCGCACACGCGGCGCACGAGGTCCAGATTGCACATCTCATTCGCCCCGCCGATGTTGTACGTCCGCCCCGGCACGCCGGCGTTCAGCACGCTCAGCAGGGCCTCGGCATGATCTCGCACGTAGAGCCAGTCCCGCACGTTGTCACCGGTGCCATAGACGGGAATCGGCTCGCCCGCCAGCGCATTGAGGATGACGACCGGGATGAGCTTCTCGGGGAACTGGAACGGGCCGAAGTTGTTCGAGCAGTTAGTGACGATGACCGGCAGGCCGTACGTGTCGCGCCACGCCCGCGCCATGTGGTCCGCTGCAGCCTTGCTCGCTGCGTACGGCGAGTGCGGGTCGTAGCGTGTCTCCTCCGTGAAGGGAGCGTCAGCGAATCCGAGACTCCCGTAGACCTCGTCGGTCGACACGTGGATGAAGCGGAAGACATCGGCGGCATCCGCATCGAGCGTGCGCCAGTATGCCGTTGCGGCCTCAAGCAACGTGGATGTGCCCAGCACGTTCGTCCGGACGAACTTGGCAGGCCCTTCGATCGAGCGATCGACGTGTGACTCCGCTGCCAAGTGGAGGACCGCCTCGGGTCGGAAGCGCGCGAAGACATCCTCCATCGCCGATGCGTCGCAGATATCGGCGACCACCAGCTCGTATCCCTCCAGCGGCTCCA
>CAWDNM010000006.1:0-1064963 GCA_963803785.1 uncultured Coriobacteriia bacterium | reverse complement strand
GCACGCAGGCCGAGTACCCGCCGACGTCCTTCGCGACCAGCGAGATTCACCTCACGCGGGCAATCCGCGTCGAGATAACCCTCACAGACACCGCCGAGCAACCCGCGCTGCCTCCGGGCGCGCCGGTCGACGTGCGGTTCCTCGGCAAGTGATGGCGGGCACTAGCGAGCGATAACGGCGAGCGACGGAAGAACGGGTTGGGTGAGGCGAGATGGCGAACGAACAGCACAAGCGTCCGCCGATAGCGGTGGTGGTGATCGTGGCGCTCCTGGTGGCCGGGGGACTCGGCTACTGGTGGTGGAGCTCGCAGCAGACCGCCACGAACGGCGCACTCACCGCGAGCGGTGCGGTCGAGCAGACCGAGTACCAGATCGCTCCCGCGATGGCCGGGCGCATCGAAACGGTCACCGTGGGTGAGGGCGACACCGTCGACGCGGGCGCGGTGATCGCGACGCTCGACAAGCGGGCGCTCGCGCTGCAGCTCGCGCAGGCCAACTCCGGCGTGGATGCGGCCAAGGCAGCTGTGACGCAGGCGAAGAACGACGGCACCGACGCCGAGGTCAAGGCCGCAAAGGCCCGGCTCACGCAGGCGCGGGCCGCCGTGAAGCTGGCGAAGGTGCAGCTGACGTATGCGGTCGTGACTGCGCCGCAAGCCGGTGTCGTCTCGGCGGTCGCGGCGAACGCGGGCCAGAACGCGAGCCCGGGCAAGACGATCGCGACCATCTCGGACACGAACGACCTGTTCGTGCGCGTGTTCGTGCCGGAGACGCGCATCGGCGACGTGAAGCTCGGCGCGACGGCCACTGTCGTAACCGATTCGAGCGACGTCACGTACCCGGGCACCGTCGAGTTCATCGCCTCGCAGGCCGAGTTCACGCCCAACAACGTCGAGACCAAGGAGCAGCGCGTCAAGCTCGTCTACGAGGTGCGGGTTCGCCTCAGCGACACGAGCGGCGTGCTCAAGGCCGGCATGCCCGTGGACGTGACGTTCTAGCGTGACCGCGACAACCGACATCCCCGCCATCGACGCGACCGCGCTGAGCCGGACCTTCGGCGACGTGCTCGCTGTCGACGGCGTCGACCTGGCCGTGCGCCGGGGCGCGGTCTTCGGGCTGCTCGGCCCGGACGGCGCGGGCAAGTCGACGCTGATCCGCATGCTCGCCACCGTGCTCGCGCCCGACTCCGGCGACGCGGCCGTGTTCGGCGAGTCCGTGGTGCACGCGCACCGTCGCGTCACCCCGCGCATCGGTTACATGTCGCAGCGGTTCTCGATGTATCCCGACCTCTCCGTCGCCGAGAACCTCGAGTTCTTCGCCCGCATCCGAGGCGTCGCCCCGTCGCTGCGCCGCACGCGCGCCGCCTCGCTGCTCGAATCGATGGGCCTCGCCGACTTCGCCGGTCGCCAGGCCCAGCACCTCTCCGGCGGCATGAAGCAGAAGCTGATGCTCGCCTCCACGCTCATGCACGAGCCCGACCTGCTCCTGCTCGACGAGCCCACCACCGGCGTCGACCCGCTCTCGCGCCGCGAGTTCTGGCGCATCATCGCCGACCTCCAGTCCGCCGAGAAGACCGTGCTGGTCGCCACCCCCTACATGGACGAGGCCGAGCGCTGCACCGACATCGCGTTCATGGACGGCGGCCGCATCCCCCATCGCGGCACGCCCGCCGAGGTGAAGGCGCTCGTGCCCGGGACGCTGTTCGAGGTCGCCTCCCCCGACCCGCGCGCGGCGCTTGCGGTGCTCGCCGCGGTGCCGACGGCGTGACGTCCGCGCACCTCTACGGCGACGTCGTTCGCGTGCTGTCGGCCCCTGGCGGGCCCGGCGCGGACTCGCTGCTGGACGGCGCGCGCGCTGCCGGCGTGGCCGTTAGCGAAGCCCGGCCGGCCGACGTCGACATGGAAGCCGCGTTCGCCTACCTCGCCGAGCAGGGCGGTGATCGCTCATGATTGCCGCGGCCCTCTCGCGCATCGGCGCCATCGCGCGCAAGGAGTTCATCCACATCCGGCGCGACCCGCGCATGCTCATCGCGGTGCTCATCGTGCCGATCGTGCAGCTGCTGCTGTTCTCCTACGCCATCAGCTTCGACGTGAAGAACGTCCCCACGGTGGTTCTCGACCAGGACATGACCGCGGCCAGCCGCGCCTACCTCCAGACGTACCGTTCCTCGGACTTCTTCGCGGTGAAGGGCTCGATTCCCGACCTCGCCGGCGTCGACGACGCGTTCCAGCGCAACCTGGCGCAGATCGCGGTCGTGGTGCCGCCCGGGTTCGCGCGTTCGCTCGCTCGCGGCGAGAAGGCGCAGGTCGCGGTGCTGGTTGACGGTACCGAGCCCAATGCCGCGCAGCTTGGGCAGGCGTACGCCATCGCCCTCAACCAGCTCTACGGCAACGAGATCCTCGTCGAATGGGCCGACCGGCAAGGCCTCGACACCACACAGCTCGGCCGGCTCGAACCGCGCGTGCGCACCTGGTACAACCCGGAGCGCAAGTCCGCCGACTTCCTGATTCCCGGCCTCATGGTCGTCATCATCATGATCGTCACGGTGCAACAGACGGCGGTGACGCTCGTTCGCGAGCGCGACCTCGGCACGCAGGAACAGATGATGGTGAGCCCGCTCCGCCTGCCCGAACTCATGCTCGCGAAGCTCCTGCCGTGGACGCTGCTCGCGTTCGTCGACATGATGGTGATCGCGCTCGTGGGCCTGTGGTTCTTCCAGATCCCGCTGCGCGGCAGCATCGGGTTCCTCGCTGTCTCGGCGGCGTTCTTCGTGTTCGCGTCGCTCGGCCTGGGGCTCATCATCTCGGCGTTGGCGCCGAGCATGGAGTCAGCGAACATCATCGCGCTCATGGTCGCGTTCCTGCCGGCGTTCATCCTCTCCGGCTTCGCGTTCCCGCTCGAGTCGATTCCGCGCCTCCTCCAGGCGGTGAGCTACCTCTTCCCTGCGCGCTACATGATCATCATCTCGCGCGGGGTCTTCCTCAAAGGCGCCGGATTTGCCGAGCTGTGGCCACAACTGGCCCTGCTCGCCGGGTACTCGACGCTCGTGATCGTCATCGCGTCGGTGCTCTACGGAAGGCGGGCTGCCCGATGAACGCCAAGCGCATCCGTCTCCTCATCTGGAAGGAGTTCCTCCAGCTTCGCCGAGACCCCCTCCTGCTTCGCTTGCTGTTCCTGCTGCCGGTGATGCAGCTGGTGATGATGGGCTACGTCGTGGGTGCGGACGTGACGAACCTCTCGACAGCCGTCGTCGATCTCGACCGCACCGTGACCTCGCGCCGACTCGCCGATACCTTCGCGAGCTCCGGCTACTTCCGGATCACGCACCGGCCCGCGAAGGAGAGCGATCTGCGCCCGCTGCTCGACCGCGGCGAAGTCAAGGTCGCCCTCGTCATCCCTGAGGGCACGGAGTCGCAGGTCTCGGCTGGCGGCGCGGCTCCCGTCGGCATCATCGTGGACGGCTCCGACAGCCGCATCGCGAGCGTCGGGAGCGGCTACGCCTCTCAGCTCATCTCGGCGTTCAACGCCAGACGCCTCGCCGAGCAGGGCCTCGTCATCGCGGGGCCGGGTCTCGATGCGCGCGTTCGCGTCGAATACAACCCGAGCCTGCGGGCGGTCAACTCGATGATTCCGGGACTCATCGCGACCATCCTCATCCTCTCGATGGCCACGATCATGTCCCAGGCGGTGGTGCGCGAGCGCGAGCGCGGGACGCTCGAGCAGATGTTCGTGACCCCCATCAGCCGCGGTGACTACCTCGTGGGCAAGCTGACGCCCTACATGATGATCGGCGTCGTGCAGATGACGATCGTGGCACTCGTCGGCAGGCTGTGGTTCCGCGTGCCGTTCAACGGTCAGGTGTGGGTCGTGGTGCTGGGGCTGTTCCTGTTCATGCTCACCACGGTCGCGCTGGGGCTGTTCATCTCGCTGGTCTCTCACACGCGTCAGCAAGCGCAGCAGACCGTCATGTTCATCATGCTGCCGTTCATGGTCCTGTCAGGCTTCATCTTCCCCGTCGCCTCGATGCCGCCGGCGTTCCAGGTCATCACCTACGCCATCCCGCTTCGCTACGCGATCGAGATCCTTCGCGGCACGTTCATCGAGGGCGCGGGCGCGCGAGAACTCATCGGACAGCTGCTGGCCCTCGCCGTGTTCTCGGTGGTGCTGCTCGGCTCTGCGGTGTTCAGCTTCCACAAACGGTTGAGCGACTAGGAGGGGGACGGAAGTGACGGACTCCAACGCGAGTACAGTGCCCGCCGCAACCGGCAGCCCCACGGCCGGCGGCAGCGGTCCCGACCCCGCGCCGGCCGGCTTGCGCCCGCCGACATCGCCGTCTCCGTGCGCGGCCTGACCAAGCGTTTCGGCGACTTCACGGCCGTGGACGGCATCGACTTCGACGTCGCCCGAGGCGAGATCTTCGGGTTCCTCGGCCCGAACGGCAGCGGCAAGACCACGACCATCCGCATGCTCACCGGCACGATCGCCCCGCAGTCCGGCAGCATCCGCATCCTGGGCGAGGACGTCGTCGCCAACCCCGAGCGGGCCAAGCGCCGCATCGGCTACATGAGCCAGAAGTTCTCGCTGTTCGAGGATCTGACGGTCGACGAGAACCTGCGCTTCTACGCCGGCGTCTACGACCTCCCCGTCGAGGAGTTCGCCCGCCAGCGCGCCTACGTGCTGAAGATGGCGGACCTCGTGGGCCGCGAGAACGAGCTGACCGCGAACCTCTCGGTCGGGTGGAAGCAGCGCCTCGCGCTCGGAACGGCCACGATCCACGAGCCGGAGCTGCTCTTCCTTGACGAACCCACAAGCGGCGTGGACCCGGTGGCGCGCCGCCACTTCTGGGACCTGCTCTACGACCTCGCGGGTCAGGGCGTGACGCTGTTCGTGACCACGCACTACATGGAGGAGGCCGCGCAGTGTGGGCGCCTGGCGTTCATGTACGCGGGACGCCTCATCGCCGAGGGGTCGCCGCGGGAGATTCGCGAGCACTACCTTCGCGAAGTCGGAAACCTCGACGAAGACGACCGGCCCAGAACGGCGAGCATCGAAGACGTGTTCGTGCACCTCGTGACACGCGAGCGAGAGGAAGCGCAGCGATGAACGACCAACCAGCCGCCCCCGAGTCAGCCGATGCCACGATCGGTGACGCCACGGGTCCGACGCTCCCGCCTTCTTCGCGGAGGTCGAGCCGGGCCGCAAGGGCGAGATTCTCGACTCAGCGCTGCACGTGTTCGCCGAGCACGGCTACGACAACGGCTCGATGCGCGAGATAGCCAAGGGCGTGGGCGTGAGCGAACCGGCGCTCTACCGCCACTTCCCCGGCAAGGAGGCGCTCTTCCTCGCGCTCATCCGCGCGGGCGCCGGCCGCATGCGCAAGGAAGGGTTCGCCCTCATCGACGACCTGCGGCCCGAGACCGTTCGAGTGCAGCTCCTCGGCATGTTCGACAACCGACGGCGGGCGATGCGCCTCAACGCCCCCATGCTACGTGCGGTCATCCCCGCCGCCGCCCGAAACACGGTCTTCCTCGACGCGTTTCGCTCCGAGATCGCCGAACCCATCCTCGGCCGGCTCGCCGAGAAGGCCGTGGAGTTGGACGCGGCATTCGAAGTCCCCGCCGCCGACGCCACACGCGACGCACGAGTGCGCGCATTGCTCGCGCTGTTGGTGGGAGGCTTTCTGAGCTCGATGGTGCTCGAAGACCGGCCGGACGAGGCGATCGTCGATGCCGCGCTCAGGGTGATGGGTTGGAGCGCATAGGGCCGAGCACCTACGCCTTTCGCAACGCCACGCTCGTCCACCCGAACGCCGCGGCCAGAATCGCCGCGAAGCCGATCACCACGATGACGGTGTTGAGCGGCACCTTGTCGGCGACCGCACCGGCGGCGACGATGCCGAGCACCATCGCGATTCGGGTGGCAGTGGTGTTTGCGGCCATCACCCGGCCACGCACGCTGGCTGCAGAGCGCGTCTGAAAGAGCGTGGTCGCCGGGATGAAGAAGAACATGTTCGCGATGCCGGCCGCGGTGAGCAACACCATGGCGCTCCAGAGGTTCGACGCAAGCGCAACCAGCGAGAACACGAACCCGAACAGCGCCATACCCGCGAGGAACTTCGCGCCCGCCCGCCCGGGACCGGCTCGGCCTACGAGCACTGCGCCCACGAGCATGCCCACGGCGCTCGCGCCGTCGAGCAGCGCGATTCCCGGTGCGCCGGCATCGAAGCGCTGCAGGGCGAGCGCGTAGCACACGGCGATCGACGCCGCCGCGAAGGTCGCGCTCGCCACGTAGACGCCGGTGAGTGGGCGGAGCACGTCGCTCGCCCAGATGGCCCGCACGCCCTCGAGCGTCTCGGCGAGAAGGTCGTGCTCCTCGGAGAAGAGCGGATCGAAGGGCTTGCGGTAGCGGATGAGGGCGATGCTTCCGGCGGAGACGAGGAAGGTGATGCCGTCGATGGTGAACGCCCACGAGTACCCGACCGAAGCGACGACCGCTGCGCCGAGTGCCAGACCGACGATCTCGGCGACCGCCTCGGAACCGTTGTCGAGCGAGTTGGCGGCCATGAGCTGGTTGGGGCTCACGATGTCGGGAATGAGCGAGCGTTTCGCGGGCACGAAGAACAGCGACACCGTGGAAGCGATGAACGCCAGGACGTACGCCCAGCCGATGCCGAAGCCCACCACGTACGGGATGGACACCACGACAACCGCGCGGATGATGTCGGCGGCGATCATGGTGGTGCGCCGGTCCCAGCGGTCGACGTAGACGCCCGCGGGCAGCCCGAACAACGCCGCGGGCAGCAAGGTCACGCCGAGCATGACGCCCATCTGCAGCATCGATCCCGTGATGGCGTAGACCATCATCGCCATGGCGATGGTATGGATCTTGTCCCCGACTACCGAGACGACCTGCCCCAACCACAATCGTCTGAAGTCAGCGACGCGCAGTGGCGCGAATACCCCAGTCTCCAAGCAACTCCCCCTCGCTGAGCACCCTATTGTTGTCGGGTGTGGCGTGGAAGTCCAGCGGCCGAAGTGCAACCGCCGTCAGTCGCGGACGAGTTCGTAGTTGCGGCGGAGGAGGACGGCTTGCCTCAGACGGCCTTGAGCGCTGCCCGCCGTCGCACTCCCGTCAGTCTCGCAAGCCCGAGCGCTGTGGTGCGCAGCAGCGCTTCGCGAACGATGGCACCCGATATCTTCGACGAGCCGCGCTCGCGATCGACGTAGATGATCGGGAGCTCGACCGTGTACGCCCCGAGGTCGCGCAGTGCGGCGAGCAGTTCGATGAGGAAGCTGTAGCCCTCGGACTTGATCTCTGTGAACGGGATGCGCCCGAGGACCGCCGCCTTGTAGCAGCGATAGCCGCTCGTGCAGTCACGAGTAGGCGTCCCGATCATGAGGCGGGCGTACGCGCTGCCGCTGCGGCTGACCGCACGGCGAAAGGCGCCCCAGTCGACATGAAGCTCGCCACCTTCGGTGTAGCGCGAGCCGATGGCGGCATCCGCGCCGTTGCTCACGGCCTCGACAAGTCGCGGCAGCACGGCTGGATCGTGAGAGAGGTCGGCGTCCATAGTCGCAACGAGTTCGAACCCCTGGGCAATGCCCCACGCAAGCCCGTCCTTGCTCGCAGCCGAGTAGCCCCGCGGTCCCTGCCGATGGATGACGTGAACGTGCGGCTCACGTGCCGCGAGTTCGTCAGCTATGTCACCCGTGCCATCCGGCGAACCATCGTCCACGACGACCAGGTCCAGCTCTAGGGGCAACGCAAGCAGCGCCGTTGCCAGTTTCGGCAGGTTCTCAGCCTCGTTGTACGTCGGTACGACCACCGCGACACGCACGTGAATTCCTTTCAGGGGTACTTCTCGGCCCGTTGCATAGTAGCGCAGCGAGTCCGTGCAGTGAGACGAGATCAGTCCGAAACGTGGCGCGGCGTCGGCTGACCGGGCGCGGCCAGGCCGAGAACAGACCGTGCTGCGACGACCCCGCTTGCGCTGGCCTGTATCAGCCCGCGGGTTATGCCGGCACCGTCTCCGATGGCGTAGAGACCTTCGATCTGCGTGCGCATCTCGGCATCGACCTGAAGGCGCGAGGAGTAGAACTTCACCTCGACGCCGTAGAGCAACGTGCTGGGTCCGCTGATTCCGGGCGCGAGCGGTTCCATGGCGTCGAGGAACTCGATGATGTCGGTGAGGTGGCGGTACGGCAGCACCGCCGAGAGGTCGCCGGGGGTGGCGTTGGCGAGCGTCGGCTCGGCGAGGGACTGCGCGATGCGCTCGGGAGTCGAGCGGCGGCCGGCCTTGAGGTCAGCGAGGCGCTGCACGAGGATGCCGTCTCCGAGGAGGTTGGCGAGCTTGGCGATCGAGCGACCGTACGTGATCGGATCGCGGAACGGCTCGGTGAAGCGCTGGCTCACCAGGACGGCGAAGTTCGTGTAGGGGGTCTTGGCCTCGGCGTAGCTGTGGCCGTTGACGGTGACGACGTCACCGTAGCTCTCGGTGGTGACCTCGCCGCGGGGGTTCATGCAGAAGGTGCGGACCGTGTCGCCGAACGCCTTGGTGTGGTAGACGAGCTTGGCCTCGTACAGCGCGTCGGTCAGGCGCTCCATCACCGGCGCCGGGCACTCCACGCGAACGCCGATATCGACGGCGTTGTTGTCGAGCTTGATGCCGAGCTCGCGCGCCTGCTCGGCGAGCCAGTCGGCTCCTTCTCGGCCCGGCGCGGCGATGACCGCGTCGGCAGTGGCGATGCTGCCGTCCGAGAGCTCGACGCCGGTCACGCGCCCGTTCTCGGCGATGATCCGCGAGGCGGCGAGCTCCGTGCGCACGGTGACGCCCGACGGCCTCGAGGTGGACGCGCATCGCGTCGAGGACCTGGGGCGAGCGGTCGGTGCCGAGGTGGCGGATGCGCATCGGCACGAGCTTCATGCCCGCGAGCGTGGCTTCGCGCTCGAGCGCGGCGGCGGTGTCGGGGTCGGGGCCGTGGACGTCGGTGGTCGAGCCGAACTCGAGCCAGAGCTGGTCGGCGTAGTCGACGAGGGTCTCGAGCTCGGCCTTCGGCACGAAGTCGCCGAGCCACCCGCCCACCTCGGTGGTGAGGGTGAGCTTGCCGTCCGAGAACGCTCCCGCGCCGCCCCAGCCCGTCATGATGTCGCACGTCTTGCAGCCGACGCATGCGGTTCGCCGAGCAGGGCACTTGCGCTTGGCGATCGCGTGGCCCTTCTCGACGATGAGGACGTCGGTGACGCCGTTCTTCGCGAGTTCGAGCGCGGCGAAGATGCCGGCGGGACCGGCACCGACGATGATGATCTTGTAGGCGGGGGAAGACACTCTCTGGACTCCTCGTTGAGGCGCTCGTGTGATCACGGGCGCGGGACTGCAGGCTTTCGAGCCGTCGGTAATCATACCTGCGGTGTCAAGTCCCGAGCATGGGCGGTCAGCTCACATGACCGAAAGGTCGCAATATGCCGACAAACGGCTCCGATAGCTCCACCCCGAAGATCACCGTGTACACGAGCCCGTCATGCCACTGGTGCCGGGTGGCGAAGCGCTACCTCGAGGAACGCGGACTGCCCTACCGCGAGGTGGACATCATCAGCAACAAGCGCGGCCGCCAGGAGATGGTCCGGATGACGGGCCAGTACGGCGTGCCGGTCATCCGGGTGGGCGAGGACGCCATGGCCGGTTGGGACAAGGCGGAGTTCGAACGGCTGCTCCGGGGTCGACCCAAGCGGCGCTAGCACGAACCGCCGCGCCGGCAACGCTTACGCCGGGTCGACGAACTTGGTGTAGCGATCGTTGAACACGAGCGGGATGTTGTCGGTGGGCCCGTTGCGGTGCTTCGCGACGATGATCTCGGCCATGCCCTTCTGCGGTCGGCCTTCGTCGTCCTCACCACGCGGGTCGGTGTTGCGGTCGATGAACATGACGACGTCGGCATCTTGCTCGATCGCGCCCGACTCACGAAGGTCCGAAAGCTGCGGACGCTTGCCGGCGCGCTGCTCGACGGCACGGGAGAGCTGCGAGAGCGCGAGCACGGGCATGCCGAGCTCCTTCGCGAGGATCTTGAGCCCTCGGCTGATCTCGGCGATCTCGGTCTGGCGGTTCTCCGCGCGTCGGCTCTGCCCCTGCATGAGCTGCAGGTAGTCGATGATGATCAGGCCCTTCTCCTTGTTGCGCAGCTGGCGTCGAGCCTTGGCGCGCACTTCGAGGATCGAGCTTGCGGGCGAGTCGTCGACCCAGATGTCGAGCTGGGCGAGCTTTCCCATCGCCTTGTGGATCGCGTACCAGTCGGCGTCCTTCACGTACCCGGTGCGGACATCCTGCAGGTTGATGGTCGCCTCCGAGCACAGCACGCGCTGGACGAGCTGCTCGGCCGACATCTCGAGCGAGAAGACCGCCACTGCAGCGCCGTGCTTCGCCGCGTTGACCGCGATGTTGAGCGCAAGCGCGGTCTTGCCCACGGCCGGGCGAGCCGCCAGGATGCACAGGTCGCCGGGGTGCAGGCCGGCAAGGAGCTTGTCGAGCTTCTTGAAGCCGGTGTGCACACCAGTAACGTGCTCCTTGCGCTCTGCGAGCTCTTCGAGCTGCTGGAACGAGGCGGTGAGCAAGCCCTTCATCGGCTTGAAGTTGCTCTGGACTCGCTTGTTGGTGACCTCGAAGACCATTCGTTCGGCGTCGCCGACGACCTCATCGAGATCGTCGGGCGCATCGTAGCCGAGCGCGACGATACCGGTGCCCGCGCCGATCAGCTGGCGCAACGTCGACATCCGCTTCACGATCTCGGCGTAGCGGAACCAGTTCGCCGTAGTCGGGACCACTCCGGTCACGTCGAGCAGGTAGGGCTTGCCGCCCGCGACTTCGAGTTCGCCGGTGGACTCGAGCCGGTCGGCGACGGACAGGTGGTCGACCGGAATGGACCGCGAGTGCAGATCCGCCATAGCCGAGAAGATGCGAGCGTGCGCCGGTCGGTAGAAGTCCTCCGGCTGCAGCATCGTGAGCGCGCCTTCGACCGCATCGAGCGAGAGGAACATCGCACCGAGCGTGGCCTGCTCGGCCTCCAGGTTGTGTGGCGGCACGCGATCGAACCCGCCGCTGGAGCGGGTTGTGAGTTCGCGATCGAGAACGTCGGCCATGACTCTCCTCCATGCAGCGCACGCGCGCGCTTGATGTGACGGAATCGGTTCCGCCTGCGGTGCCGATTCTAGCCGAGTGCTCTGACGTATTCGCTTGGGCGGACGCGGTATCCACAGGCCCATACACACCGCGACCTGCATTCTTTCGGGCTGTCCACCGTATCCACAGATTGCCGATGATTTCGAGGACACCCCTGTGGAATACAGCGATGCCGTCCCCCACCTGCGGGGACGGCATCGCGGTGATGCGCGTGAGTCGCGAGCGACGCAAGTGCGCTACTCGGCGGCCTCTTCGGCGTCGTCAGCGACGACCTCGGCCTCGACGGCCTCGTCGAGCGCGACATCGGAGTCGGCCTGCTCGGCGGTCTCCTCGACAACCTCGACGAACGCCTCGCCGTCGGCGTCAACGCCCTCGACCTCGACGACGACGGTCTCCGGGACGGCCGGAGCGGCTGCGGCGCCGCCCTCGGCGACGACGTTGACGGTCAGCTCGGCCTTGGTCTCGCGGTAGATCGCGACCTCGATCGGGTGCGGACCGGCGTCCTTGATGGCGCCGTGCGTCTCGATCTTGCGACGGTCGACCTCGACACCGAGCTGCTCGAGAAGAGCGGCCTCGATGTGAGCGTGCGTGACCGAGCCGAACAGACGGCCCTCTTCGCCGACCTTGGCCTCGATGGTGACGACCTTGCCGTTCAGCTGGGCAGCAAGACCATCGGCCTCAGTGAGGCGCTGGTCCTCGCGCTTCTGGATGTTGTGCGAGCGCTGCTCGAGCTGCTTGAGGTTGCCCTTGGTCGCCTCGATGGCGAACTTGCGCGGCAACAGGTAGTTGACCGCAAAGCCGCGAGCGACATCGACGACGTCGCCCTCGCCTCCACGACCTTTCAGTTCCTGCAACAGGATGACCTTCATTACTACTCCTTCGTGTCGCCGGACAGACTCGCTGCCCGGACGGCAGTCGTCCAGCCTACCAGCGCCGGCCATCTGGCTCGGCTACTGTCGGCGCGGCACCTTCCCGCGGAAGGCGCCGGAAGTTGACCCAAAAATCCAATAGACCAGTGAAGCTGATCACGAGCGTGAGCGCGTCGAGCACGGCGAGCACAGCCAATGCGAAGATGCGCCCGCCGAGACCGACGCCGGCCCGGTCAAGCACTCCCGCTGCAACACTGAACCCCTGAAGGAAGAACAGCGTGCGAGCGCACAGCACGAGATTCAGCCCCACAACGCCGAGAACGCTCGACCCGGCGAAGGACGCGTACGAAGCCGCCAACAAGAGCAGACCCACCACGAAGACCCACAGCACGTGCGGAGTGAGGTCCAGCCGAGAGAGCGGCGGGACCGCGAGCGGCCGTTCGACCCTGCGTGCGGCCCAGACAATCGCCACGACCACGAGCACGCCGATGATCACGGCGGACTGGAAGTACGCGGAAGGCCACGCGGACGCGATCAGGCGACCGGCGTCCTTGATTGCACTGAGCGTGTCGGCGGGTGCCGAGGCACCCATCGCCTTCGTCAGCTCAGCGACCAGGGTCTGCGAATCCTTCGAGATGGAAGCTGACAACGTGATGCCCTTGGACCGTGCCAGCAAGGCGTCCGCAGCCATACTCGCGAGAGCGAGCACGACGACAAGCGCAGCGACCACGGTCTGATAGGACCGCTTCGGCAGCATGACGACGGTGAGAACCACCGCCGCGATCACCGGAGCGATGAACGCCATGTCGGACACGTTGAGCATCCCGACCACGACAACGCCCACCGCAGCCGCCGAAGCGGCGAGAGCGATGTGCCCGCGGTAGGCAAGTGCCGCGATGCCGGCTGCCGCGATGGGCAGCCCGACAAACGCGATCACCGGAGCCAGCGCGGTGCCGAGGACGATCGCCGAGAACAGCATCGCTGAGTCGGCTATGCGTGGGATGCGGGCGTCCATTGAGAGACTACCTGCCGCCCCTGCGGTCGATACGGCCACTGATGACCGGAACGGTATAGGGGACGAGAGCCATCTCACGGCCGCGCTTCACAGCGATGGAAAGCCTGTGCTGGTGCTGAGCGCAGTTGCCGGAAACGCGACGCGGCTTGATCTTGCCACGGTCGGTCATGAACTTGCGCAGCAGCTGCACGTCCTTGTAGTCGATGTACTCGACGTGATCCTTGCAGAACTGGCAGTACTTGCGCCGCGGCTTGCGGGCGAAATCGGACATGTCTTCTGACCTCCTTCCGCGATTCTTGTTCGCGGTGTTGGTATCGGTGCGCGCCCGAGGGGTGGGCGCGCCAATTGGTTCGCTAGAACGGGATGTCGTCGTCGATCACGGGATCAGCCGGGGTCTTGGCGGTCGGCGCTGTGTAGCCGCCACCACCAGAACCACTGCCGCCACCTTCGCCACGCGTGCTCATGAACTCGACATCGTCGGCGACGATCTCGACCTTGGAGCGCTTGTCGCCATCGGGGGTCTCCCACTGGCTCCAGCGAAGCTTGCCTTCGACGGCGATCTTCGAGCCCTTGCTGAGGAAGCGCGACAGGGACTCGCCACGCGACCCGAACATCACGACGTCGAAGAAGTTGGGCGCATCTTCCCACTCACCGGTCTGCGAGTTCTTGCGACGGTCGTTCACGGCGATTCCCATCTTCAGGATCGCCATGCCGCCCGGCGTCGAACGCAGCTCGGGGTCACGGGTCAGATTGCCGGTGATACAAACTCGGTTGATGCTCATCTTCAAAACCACCTTCTGAGGAACACGGATTCGGATTGGGATTCACCCACCCGAGACCGCATGGACCAGCCGTGCGCGAAACCTACTCGCGGTCTTCGCGATGCACGATCATGAAGCGGACCACGGGATCGGTGATGCGCAGCACGCGATCGAGCTCGGCGATAGCAGCTGGCTTGGTGTGGAAATCGACCAGGACGTAATCGCCCTCTGTCACCTTGCCGATCTCGAAAGCAAGCTTGCGCTTGCCCCAGCCATCGACGGTATCCACAACGCCCCCGTCAGCGGTGATGACGCCCTGGACCTTGTCCAGGACGGCCGCGCGGGCATCCTCCTCCAGAGAGGGGTTGAGCATAAGCAAAAGTTCGTAAGCCTTCATTGAGTCACCTCCCCTGGGCTAATACGGCCCCGGAACTGTGAAGGCAGCGGCCCGGGGCAGGAAATGAGCCTGTGGAGTGTATCACCGGCTCGGTGCTGCGGCAACATCCTCTCCCACGGCACTGACGAGAACCTTTCCTGAACCTTTCCGCCCGCTGCCTCGCCACAGCGGCCACAGCGCACCCAGCGCGGCCATCACGCCGAGAAGAACGAGGCTGGCCACGCGTAGCGACCGCGCTGCGAGGGCGCGTAGCTGCGCGACCCCGCGGGCGAACCACCCGCCTCCCATGCTGCGCTTCGGGGCCGTCACCGTGCTCGCTGCGACCACCACACCGTCAGCGGTCAGCACAGTCGCTTGCGCCGCCCCCGCGCCTGCAGCCGCCGCGCCCGCGATGGGCCCGGCAGCCACGCCACTCTGGCTGGCCCGGAGCTGCGCAGCGCCCGACGCAGAACCGCGCACCGCGATACTCACTCCCGGGGCGAGCTCGCCTGCAGCCGTCGACCTCTGCGCCTTGTGCGCGCGGGACGCGCTGTTGCGAGGCGCCAAGCTCACACCGGCCGACGGCCCCACGACCGCTGCCGCACCCTCGGGTACCGCCTCGACGACCGGCGCGCCTACACCCACGCCCACGCCCACGCTCACGCCCGCCCCCGCTCCCTCGCCCGCCCCGGAACCCGAGCTCTCGGCAGGGGCCGGCGGGGGCAGGCTGATCAGGCCGAGCGGATCGACGTAGAGGTCGCCCTCGCGCGCGCCGACGTGCACGTGCGCGCCCGGGCTCGAGCCGTCCCCGTCTCCGGCGAGGGTCCCGATCCCGTCGCCCTCGGCGACTTCAGACCCGCGCGAGACCGTGAGGTGCTCCAGCGGCAGAAGCGTGAGCTTGCCGCCGGGAGTCTCGATCGTGACCGCCGTGACTCGCCCGCCGCCAACCCCCGGGACGCTTCCGGCGAAGGTCACGCGTCCGGCCAGAGGCGCGAGCACCCGCGCGCCGGCCGAGGCCTCGATGTCCACGCCGCGATGCTGCGAGCTGCCGCCATCGCCTGCCGAGTAGATCTCGCCGAATCCGAGTGCGACGCGCGCCTGCTCGGCAAGCGGCCAACCCGCGTGCGCCTGAGCGGGCCTCCGCGGGCCCAGCGCCGCGGCCAGCGCCAGCGCCAAGAACACCGCCATCCGACAGCGCCGAGGCTGCTCGCCCGCCGACTGCCGCCCGCGCAACTCATCCGCCCGCCAGGTGCCCTCTTCCGTGCATGCATGCGAACCACCCTGCCTTCTCGGCAAGGGGCGGGTACGGGGGCACGTGTCGAACACATGTTCGATAGTACGCCGGGCGTCTGACGCATTCAACCCCGAACGCGAAGCGACCGCCACGAGGACGGTCGCGAGATGGTGCATTGGAGCGGCTGACGGGACTCGAACCCGCAACTTTCAGCTTGGGAAGCTGACGCTCTACCATTGAACTACAGCCGCGCGCGAGTGAGTGTATCCCAGCGCGCGAGGCCCCGCAAACGCGAAACGCCGCCGAGATCAGCCTCGGCGGCGTTTCGAACGAAAGCTCGGAAGTCCTAGGACTTGCCGATCTTGAAGATCTTCGTGCCGCAATCGGGACAAGTGCCCTGGGTCGCCGGACGACCATTCTTCATGGTGATGTCCTGGGGGTCAACGATGTCCTTCTTGGCCTTGCACTTGACGCAGTAACCTTCTTTAGCTGCCATTCGCGCAGTCACCTCCTTGACGTAAGCGATCGTGGCAACGGCCGCACACCCGGGCAGGTGTAGCCGTGGCGATCTACGGTCCCCTCACGGAGGCGTTCGTGCGTGCCTCCGCACCAAGTCTTACCGAACACGCGCCCTTTGTCACGCCTTGACCAAAACTGCGAGTCGTGATGCGAGATCGCGAGGCTACTTCGAGCCGCCCGCCGAGCCATGCCGAAGCGCCCAAGCGACCAGCGCCAGCACCCCCGCGCCCGCAAGCACGAGCCCTCCCCACACCGCGCCCGCGGTCACCCAGAACGGCTCGGGAAACGTCCGGATGAGCAGCGAATCGTACGAGAACGTCCAGGTCCCCGCCGAGAAGAACAGCCCGTGGAACGCCGAGAAGAACGTGTCGAAGTCCGACGTCGCCGCGACCACACACAGCACCGACGAGCGCCACGCTGCAGATGGCGCCTGCAAACAGCGCATCGGCGATGCGGTCGGTCCGCTTGCGGGCAACCTCGAAGGCGAGTCCGAGCGCCAGCGCCAGCGCGAGCACGCCCGTCAGCGATCCGGGCCGCAGCGAGAACGCGCCGCACATCGACCAGGTGGGATGCAGCGGCTCCGTCGAACCCGGGTCGCCCGTCGACGATCGTGGGCAGCGGTGGCGCGTCGTCGGTGACCACGAACCGGCGGACCTGCTCGGCGACCTCGAGCATGCGCTCCTGCGACAGCCCGGCCTCCTCGGCCAGGGACGTCCGGGAAGCGACGAGGCGGGTGAACGCGGGAATCGTGAGCGGCACGACCAAGGCGCCCAGCAGAAAGACCGCGAGGCCGAGGCCGACGAGCCACGTCGAGACGCGCCGCACGTCAGTCGTCCAGCGAGCGCTGGTCGCTCGAGTCGTCCTCGAGCTCGTCCTCCAGAAGCCGCGACGCGAGGGCCGATGCGAGCGCGACGCGGTCGCCGCCCTCCTCGACCGCATGTGCCAGCGCGGCGTCGGCAGCGTCGAGCAGCTCATCGGCGCTCGTGCCGTCGTCCGGGAGCGATGCGAGCCCGACCGAGACGGTGACTCCCGCGCCGTCGACGGTGGTCGCGCCGATGACGGTGCGCAGCTGCTCGGCGAGACGCCGCGCGTCGGCGGGCTGAGGCGGGCCGTCGATCGTCTCGTCCTCGGCGAGCAGGACTACGAACTCCTCGCCCCCGAAACGGGCGGCGAGGTTGGTCGTGATGCTCACGTCGCCCGCCTCGCTCACGCCTCGGTTGATCGCTTCGGCGATGAGCTTGAGGAGCGCGTCGCCGGTCTCGATCCCGAAGCGCCGGTTGAACACGCCGAACCGGTCGATGTCGATGAGAATGACGTGCAGCGGCCGGTCGTCGCGCTGGGCGCGACGCACCTCAGCGCCGAAGCGCGCGCAGGAAGTACGCAGCGCGAGTACAGCCCGGTCGTCTCGTCGAGCACCACGAGCGACTGGCGCTGGGCCTCCTCGGCGCGCTGCTCGCCGACGAGCTGTGTCGCGACCGCCGCGGTACCCGCGAGCACCGCGACCTGCCACATGTAGCGAACGACGACGATAGACCGGATCGAGGTACTGGTCGGCCGCAGCGAACGGGATCACGACGTGCGGGAGGACCTGGAAGAGCTCGAGGAACTCGATCGATTCCGAGAAGCACCATGCACGTGACCGCCAGAAACCATGCCCCGCGGCGCGTCGGCAGGATGAAGGCGGCCTCGAGGATGAACAGCGAGTACATCGACCAGAACCACGAGCTCACGCCGCCGGAGTAGTACACGAGCACGGTGACGACGATGGCGTCGAGCGTCAGCTGCAGGTTGTTCCACACGGCGATGTTGCCGAACCGCTTGTAGTTGAGCTGGTAGAAGGTGTTGTAGACCACCACGAACAGCAGCGCGAGGGCAGGGATGAGCATCCGCGATGCGAGCTCGGCGATCGACAACGTGGCGGTGTACGCCAGCCCCGCGAGCACCGAGTACACCACCAGCACGATAAGCAGCGCCCAGCGGATGCGGATGACGAGCCCGACCCGGCGCGTGTTGGCGTGGACGGCTTCGATGTCGTAGCGAGTCGGCTGCTCGCGCCAGGAAACCATGAGCGCTCGCGTGATTCGCTTCTTGAGTCGGCTGGGAGTCAAACAACCCTCCGTGTCGCCCTAGGGATGACACGCGCGCCCGGTGTCGGACGCGCGCTCGCCTGCAGAGTGTACCTGCGCGTGTGAGCGAGCGGCAAATCACCGCGAGTCCTCGTGCGCCGTGCGCGAGACTCCGTACGCCCGGTGCTCCGCGCACCCGTATACTGTGCCGCATGGACGTGCAAGCGACATACGACAACATAACCCGGGTGCTCGCCAGCGTCGCGGCGCTTGGGCTCGGCGTTCGAGATCGCCATCGCTGTCGCCGGCCTTATCGCCGTCCTCGTCGCGCTCGCTGCCCGCCGCCCGCCCGTACCGAGGCTGGGTGCTCGGCGTGCTCGCGGCGCTTCTGCTGGCCGGCGAAGGCGTGCTCGCCCTGGTCCACTGGCAGCTCTACCAGCTCATGGTGGTCGTCGACCCCGCGACCGGACTCACGAGCGGCAACGTCGCCGCCCCACTGTGGATCGAGTCCGAGAAGCTCTACGTGTGGGCGCTGATCGTCGCCGTCATGGGCCTCGCTGATGCGGCGCCAGCGCGACGAGCTGCTCTCAGCGGAGTGCTGCTGGCGACCGGCGTGCTCGCTATCGGCGGGACGCTTGCTGGCCAGCCGTTCACCGATCCCTTGCCCGGGCTTGTCGGTCAGTACGTCGGGGTACCTGCAGGCGATGAGCCAGGGCGGGCAGGCCGCCGCTGGGCGCCTTCCAGGGCATGGAGTCCGCTCGGCAGTTCTACTACAACGCGTGGTTCATGTGGGTCCACCCGCCGCTGCTGTTCTTCAGCTACGGCGCGTTCGTGATCTCGTTCGTCGCCACGCTGCTCATGATCCGCGAGCGACACTCAGCCTTCGAGACGACCGCGTACCGCTGGGCTCGGCTCGGCTACATCTCGCTGACGGCGGGGATGCTGCTCGGGTTCCCGTGGGCGCTGATGTCGTGGCAGGGCGAGTCGTGGTGGTGGTCGGGCAAGGTCAACATGTCGATCATGATGTGGGTGCTCTACACCGCCTACCTGCACGCACGCCTCTACCTGCGCACCCGCGGGATGTGGAAGGCGGTCGCCGCCATCGCGGTGCTGTCGTTCCTCATCCTCGTGCTCACCTACTCGCCACCTACGTGGTCCCCGGTGCGCACAGCTACGCATCCGCCGAGACGGGACGTGCGCTCGCCGCACTCGTGGGGGGTGTCACCTGATGCAGGACATCGAGGACATCCGCCAGCGCGTGTGGGACTTCTGGCTGACGATCATCACCGTCGATCGTGCTCGCCGCGCTCGGGCGTGCAGTCGTTCATCGGCACCGGCTACGTGTGGTGGGCCGAACGCTCGATCCCGGGCTGGGACGCGGGTCCCGGCTACGCCACCTACGTCACGGTGATGAACCAGATCGCGGCGCCGCTCATCCTCGTCCTCGTGCTCGTGATGGGGCTGTGCGTGCCCAAGCGGCTGTTCTCACGGCGGGTGCTGTTGGCGGTGTCGGCAGCGATGGTGGCCGTCGGAATCGTCGCGTGGGGTGTGACCGGCGAGCTGGAGACCGGGCTTGCGCGTCTACCTCTCGCTCGCAGCGATCATCCAGGTGGCCGTCGTGGCGCTGACGGTCGCGGGCGTGCGCGGACCGAGCTACCTGACCGAGGGCCGGCTGACCAAGACCGGGAGCGGACTGCTCCACCTGGGATTCATCCTGTTCGGGATCGTCGTGGTGGCGCTGCAGAAGTCGACGTGGATGATGCCGGTCTTCTCGGCGGCGACGCTGTTCTCGATCGTGGGGACGGCGATGGCGTTCTACGCGAACCGCATCGCATGGCACCGGCCGGTGCCGCCGGAGGAGGCGCCGTTCGAGTGGGATGGCGACGCGGGCGAGGACGACGCGGGGACGACCGCGGAAGAGTCGCAGGAGGCCGACGCCGAGGAGTCCGAGACCGCGATCGAGGAGCCGGAGGGCCGACGCCGAGGACAGTCGGGACAGCCCCTCAGCTGATGGCGCGTGTTCGCGGTACCGTCCGCTTGCGCGTGGTCGAGCCTGGCTACGCGTGCACGTCGATCTCGTCAGCCGAGCCCGAGCGAATCCAGCTCACGAGCTCCCGGTCGAGACCGAACTCGTGCTCGACGAGCCACATCCGCGAGAAGCCGGGCAGGAGTCGCGAGGACCGAGCGGTCACCGACACGGAACTCCAGAACCCGAAGGCGCGCATAGGCCTTGAAGTCGCGGTGCTGCTGAAGCATTCGCTCTTGGGCCGCATCGGGGTACCCCACCTGCGATCATGAGAAGCTCCTCGGTGGTGAAATGGGTGACCGTGAGGTCCATGACCCGGTCGAGGATCTCGCGCTGCGTGCATGCATCCAACTGGCATCGTCCGCCCCGATCGCGTCGAGGCGATCGACGAAGTTCGATGATCTCGCGGTGCTGACGATCCATGTGAGGATCGCCGGTCTCCATCGACGCGTCCCACGTTGCGGTCATGAGGCCTCCGTGTCGGCAGTCGGGCGTGCTGTTGGCACCGCGGCAGAACAAACTGCTCGTTCCAACGTGCGCTGCGACGTATGACGCATGACTCGCCGTGACATCGGCCCTGTCGAGCAGCCCGCTACGCCTCGCGGATCATGTTCGTGACCAGATCGGTCGCGCGCTCGACGACCTCGGGCTCGATCTGGTCGCTCGTGTCGGTCTTCCAGTGCCAGTTGACCGGCAGGCCCGCCGAGTCGAACGCCATGATCGTCATCGCCTTGAAGCCGCGCGCGAGCGCCGGCGTGGCGTCGGTCGAAAGCCCCTTGTAGGCGCGCGGCTTCACGAGGATCTCGTGCTCGCGCGACACGCGCTTCGCCAGACCCATGAGGCGCGCGTTCGCGCGGTACCGCCGCGCCATGCCCTCGGAGGTCACCCACGAGAGCTGGCCGGCGCCGACGTTGTCGATGTTGATGATGAGCGCGTCGCGAAGCTCCTCGCCGTACTGCGGCAAGGAACGCCTGCATGCCGACGGTCCCGACTTCCTCGGCACCGGTCGCGACGAACCAGACTTCCTTCTCGACCAGGTCGCGGTCGACCATCTCGGTGACGCGGCGGCGGATGCGCGAAGCCTCGTTGGCCGCGAAGTCCTCGTCCTCGATGGGGTCATCGCCGGCCCAGCCGCCCTTCCAGCCGAAACCGTCGTCATCATCGTCGTCATCGGTCGTCTTGAAGCTGTCCCACGAGCCGATCTCCTTGCCGACCTTGCGAGCGTCGAACTCGTCGTCGACGCCGAGCCAGCCCTTCACGTCTGCGTTCTCTTCCTTCTTCTTGCGACCGAGCTTCAGCCCGCCGAGAATCCCGCGCTTGGGCGGCTTCTCGGGTGTCGGATCCATCGTCCGGGGCGGCTCGCCCACGCCGAGAGACCCCGTCGCGCCGATGCCCGAAGCGGCATCGTCGGCCCAGTCGGCGTCGAGGCTGTGCGTGCGGTCGGGCGCGGTCGGCCGGGCCGGCTCGGCATCGCGGATCGCCGAGAACTCGATCGTCTCGAACTCGGGCAGCCGCGCCTGGCCGCGTTGCGGCTGCGGCGACGGCTGCCCGTCCGGCTCGGCCCACGCGAAGTCGTCGGGAAGCGCGGTGGACGTGTCGCGCCCGCCAGCGGGTGTGTAGGAGAGCAGCGAGCCCTCCGGAACGACGCCTGCCTCCTGCGCCGCCTCCGGCGAGCGGCGTACAGGTGCCGCGGCCGGGAACTGCGAGGTCACGAAGCGCGACGCAGTCGGGCTCGGGCACGAGGTTGTGGAACACGCCGAGCATCGCGGCGACCCCGGAGGCATTGTCGCCGGCACCGGCCACGAACGGCATCGTGAGCTCGCGGTGCACGTTGATGAGCGAGCGGGACCAGGAGATACGCCGCGGCGACGAGCGACGCATACCAGACGTACGTGTCGACGTAGGCCGGGAGCGGGAATCGGGAGCGCGCACGAACGAGCAGCAGCACCGGAACGGCGAACGTGCACGCCTTCATGAGCGTGAACGTGACCGTGAACTGCTTGACCATCCCGGGCGAGAACGCGAGCGAGGAACGCGCGCTGTCGTAGTGGGCGACGATGACGACCCGCTTCATGCGCTCGCCTCGGCGGGCCTTGGGGATGTGGCGCGCGATGACGTTCTGGCTGGGGCCCTTGGGCATGAGCCGCGTCAGGCCCCAGCGCGTGTCCAGGTCGCTCCACATGAAGAACGCGACGATCGCCGAGAGCGCGAAGCCGGCCCAGATGAGCATGCCGTCGAGCAGCCACGCCCCGACGCACACCGCCGAGACGATCGTCAGAAGGTGGTAGATCACGTACGCCCACGAATAGGTGCGCGGGGCGTCGAACTCCTGGATCTCGGGCTCGAGCCCACGGGCGACGAAGACCGACTCCACGTACGCCGCGGCGCGGTGCTCGGCGTCGGTCGTTGCTGGGCGCGGGCCGATCTCATCGGCGAGCGCGGTGAGGTGCTGCATCATCTCGGCCATCAAAGACCTCCGACACGGTGTGACGATGCGCGTTGGGCGGCGGTTGCGCCGTTGGCTACATGGTAGCGCAGCGGGACGACACCTGCGCGCACAACGGCCCGGCCTCCGTTTCCGGTGACCGGGCCGCGTGCTTCGCGCAGTGCCGTGCGCCGCGCCTACAGAATCCCCGGCTCCATGTGGGCCGGATTGGTGTTGTGGCACTTGTTGCACTCGTTCATGCGCCGTCGCGTGTGCTGAGCGGTCAGCGCCGGGTCCTTGCTGTGGCACTGGCATCCCGGGATCGGGATGACGAACCGCTTCTCGATCGCGGGTGCCTGACCGGTCGCGACCCACTGGTCGTACTGGTCGAGCACGCCCGGACTCGGCCGATCCCGACATGCCGCCGAAGTTGTAGAGCATGAACGCGCCTACCACCAGCAGAACCACCAGCGACACGATCGTGATGGCGAGGCCCTTGAGGACGCGGACCCACAGCGGCTTCTTGGGAGCGCACTCCTCGGCGGGGCCTGGGGCTCCTCGGCTGGCCGGGCGGTCTCGTCGGTCGACGGTCTCGGTCTCGACGACGTCGGGCTCGTACTCGCTCACGGTGACTTACGCCTCCTTGGTGCCCAGGATCGCGGCGAGGTCCTCGCGGGGCGACGCGCCGATCGGCTTGAGGTCGAAGTTCTCGACGAGCACGCCGAGGACGTTGGGGCTGATGAACGCCGGCAGCGACGGTCCGATGCGGATGTCCTTGATGCCGAGGTGCAGCAGCGTCAGCAGGATCGCGACGGCCTTCTGCTCGTACCAGCGACAGGATCATCGACAGCGGCAGGTCGTTGACGTCGCACTCGAACGCCTCGGCCAGAGCGACCGCGATCTTGATCGCCGAGTAGGCGTCGTTGCACTGGCCGACGTCCATGAGGCGCGGCAGGCCGCCGATCTCGCCGAGCTGCTTGTCGAAGAAGCGGAACTTGCCGCACGCCAGCGTCAGCACGATGGTGTCGGCCGGCGTCTCCTCGACGAACTCGGTGTAGTAGTTGCGGCCCGGCTTGGCGCCGTCACAGCCGCCGACCAGGAAGAAGTGGCGGATCGCGCCGCTCTTCACGGCCTCGATGACGGTCGGGGCGACGGCGAGCACGGCGTTGTGGCCGAAGCCGACGAGCACCTCGCCGCACTCGGTGTCCCACTCGAAGCCCTTCTCGGACAGCGCCTTCTCGATGACCGCCGAGAAGTCCGTGCGGTGCACGTGCGGGACGCCGGGGAACTGCACGGGGCCGCTCGTGAAGACGCGGTGCCTTGTACTCGGGATGCGGGATCATGAGGCAGTTCGTGGTCATCAGGATGGCGCCGGGGAACTCGGTGAACTCCTTGTGCTGGTTCTGCCACGCGGTGCCGAAGTGGCCGGCGAGGTGCGCGTACTTGTTGAGCTCGGGGTAGGCGTGCGCCGGGCAGCATCTCACCGTGCGTGTAGATGTCGATGCCCTTGCCGTCGGTCTGCTCGAGCAGCGCCTTGAGGTCGGCGAGGTCGTGACCGGAGATGAGGATCGCCTTGCCCGTGCGCTGGCCGAGCTTCACGGCCTTGGGGGCGGGGTGGCCGTAGGTGCCGGTGTTGGCCTCGTCGAGGATCTCCATCGTGCGCAGGTTGGTGGCGCCGCACTCCATCGCGAGGCGCGACCCAGTCGCCGAGCTCGAGGTCTCTGATCGGCCATGGCGGCGAGCGCCTTGAAGAGGTAGCTGTAGATCGCGGTGTCGGTCACGCCGAGCTGGCGGGCGTGATGCTCGTAGGCGCCGACGCCCTTCATGCCGTAGAGCGTGGTCTCCTGCAGCGACTGGACGTCGAGCGTCGCGCGTAGGTGTCCCACGGCGAGCCGAACTCGACGCCCTGGGCGGTCTTGCCCTCGACCGAATCGGCCGGGGTGAAGTTCGCGAACACGTCGTCGTACGTCGCGTCCCCGCCGGCAGCACGGACGCGGGCCTTCAGGGCCTCGCGAAGCGACGACGGCCTCGTCGACCTTGCCGGCCACCGATGCGGCGTCGAAGTCGACGTTGGTGAGCGTGGTGAACAGCGCGTCGGCGGTGAACGCACCCTCGACCGCGGTGTCGAGCCCACGGGCCTCGGCGTCAACCGCGACGACGGCAAGCCCGCGCACCGCGTTGACGAGCAGGTCCTGGAGCGCGGAGACCTCCGGCGACTTGCCGCACACACCGATCTTCTCGCAGCCGGTCCCGTGGGCCGTCTGCTCACACTGGTTGCAGAACATAGACATTTGGAGCTCCTTCCAGGCAGTTCAGGTCATGTAGGGTCAGGCAATCGCGGCGTCAGATTCGCCGCGGTGTACAGGAGTCGAACGCGGCCGTGACGGCCGCGTGAGCCAGTGGATCCGGTAGGCGGTCGGCGAGGTCGGCGAATTCCGCAGGCGGGGCAGGTCGCGAACGCATCGCGTTCGTGCGCCGAGGGCCCCCGCCGAGGACTGCCGAGCGCCGGCTGCCGACCGCCGGCCAGCGGTGCTACCCGTGGATCAACGCGGCAAGCACCGCGTGCAGACCCACGTGCTGGTCCCCTTGGTGCGAACCGGAAGCAGCGGTCCGTCATCTTCGGAGCGGCCGCAGTTGTAGCAGTGCTGCGCGATGTAGACGGGGGCGCCGGCGGCCTCCGCAGCGGCGACCGTCTCGGCGACGTGCTCTTCGACGGCGTCGTGGTCTGTACGGAACGGTCTCGCGGACCTCGAGCGTCAGCGCGCCGGTCGGGCACACGCCGAGGCAGAAGCCGGCGCCGTCGCACAGCTCCTCTTTGACGACCTTGGCCTTGCCGTCGACGAGCACGATCGCGCCCTCGGCGCACGGGCTGACGCAGACGCCGCAGCCGTTGCAGAGCGCTTCATCGATGTGGACGATCTGGCGGGTGACGGTGGTGGTGCTCATCGGGTCTCCTCCTGGTGGTCGGTCGGTGTGCCGGCGGTTGCGGCGGTCTTCTCGGCCTCGCGGGTGCGGGCCTCGGCGTGCTTTCGGTACTTGCGGCCTTCGAGCACGTGCTTGATGCCGTCGATCGCGTGGCCCTTGCGCCACGACTTCGGGCCCGAGTAGCGCATCATCTCGCGCTGCCACTCGCGCTCGTCGGACTTGTAGCAGTGGACCGGGCAGTACGCGCAGAACGGCTTCGGGTCCTGGTTGCAGTAGGCCCGGCGCTTCTCGGCGTAGGCCAGGTGCGCCTCGCACTCCTCGCAGAGCACGAGCTTCTTGCGACCGTAGATGCCGAGCTGGGCGCCTTCGGTCTGTGGAGCGTGACGCGCACGGTCGCGGTGATGCCCGTCGCACCAGATCTGGATGAAGTCGGCCAGCGTCCGGGTGTCGCTCACTATCTGCTTCATCCTGCATCTTGGCGACGAACTTCTCGTTCACGTCCCGAGGTCCTTTCGAGCTGCTCGACCGGAGTCGGTGCCGCACTGCGCACACTACGTTCCCGCAGCCGCGTTCTTTGACCCCAGTCAAATATGACAAGAAAAGTAGGAAATAAGCGCATCGGCCCGGCTACCCCGAGAGTGAGGTGGCCGGGCCGATGGCGAGCTCGGACCGTGTCGCTGGCTTCCAACGCCCCCCGGTCCGGAACGCCATGCGCGACACGCTTCCGCTCTATCGGTGAACAAGCAACGCTCGTTGACGCGCATCAACGCTCGCGATTTCCTTGCGCTCCGAGCCGCCGTGCCGTATCGGCGATGCCGCGCGATACCGTACTCGCGGTATCGTTTACCCTGCCTGATTCCGACCGACAAGGAGCCCGCATGGGCGCATCCGACGACATCCGCCCCGACCTGCTCGCCGCCCTGCGAGCATGTCGCCTCTGGCGCACCGCCTCCGACGAGGCGGTTGCCCGGTTGGCTCGGCGGGCCTCAGTACGCGACGTTCCGCGCGGTGCGAGCCTCGCTCGCGAGGGCGAACCCGCCGAGGAGTTCGGCGTGCTCGTCTCGGGCAAGGCTCGGGTGTTCTACCTGGGCGCCGACGGTCGGCAGATCACCTTCGAGACCGTCGAGTCCGGCGAACCGCTGGCCGCTGTCGCCGCCATCGCCGGGACGCGCTACCCCGCCAACATCGAGGCCGCAACGCCGGCGACGATCGCGTGCCTGCCCACCGAGTCGCTGTTCGACCTGCTCGCCGAGGAGCCCCAGGTCGCGCGGACGCTCGTCGTCGACCTCGCGAACCGGGTCGTCAACTTCACCAGCGTCGTCAGCACGCTCGCGCTCGACGTGCCCGGACGGGTCGCCCGCTACGTCTTCCAGCGCGCGCTGCAGTCGGGTCGCCCGACCCCGACCGGACTCGAAGTCTGCGCTCGGGATGAAGAAGGGCGAGCTCGCGATGTCGCTGGGCACCGTGCCCGAGACGCTGTCGCGTGCGTTCGCTCGGCTCAAGGACGACGGCATCCTCGAAGTCCACGGCCAGATGGTGACCATCTTCGACATGCGCGCGCTCGCGGCCCTCGGCAGTGGCTACGAGGAGGGCTAGGGTGCGCCAGGCACCTACACAACGGCGGCCCTCGCCGCTGCGCTGATACTCGCCGCCGGGACAGTCGCGCCGCGCGCGGCATCCGCTCTGTTGGCCGCCGAGCGACCGCGAGCGATCATCGTGCTGGTCGACAGCGTCAGCTACCCGGAGATCGCCGGTGGCGCGTACCCGGGGTTCGCGGCGCTCGCGCGGCTCGGGTCGGTGGGCCTGTCGACGGTGCCGCTCGGCGCGGGCGGCCGTAACGCCGCTGCCTACGCCACGATCGGCAACGGTGCGCCCGTCTCGGTACGGGCGGCTCGGCCGGAGCTCTCCAACGGGTTCGACGCGACCGAGACCGTCCAGGGCACCACGGCGGCGGCGGCCTACGCGCGCAACACCGGCACGCCGAGCACGGCGCGAGTCCTCAACCCCGACATCGTGGGCTTCATGACCGCGTTCACGAAGGGCGGCGGGGGAATCGCGGCCGGCACGCTTGCGTCGTCGCTCGAGGCGGCCGGATTCTCGGCGGCGCTTCTCGGCAATGCCGACGGAGCCGAAGCCGAGGACCTCGATCGCAGCGCGATGCTCGCGGCCATGAATGCCGCGGGGACCGTCGCCACCGGCGTGGTGGGTGCGTCGGTGACCACCACCGACCTCTCGGCGCCGCTCGGCGTGCGGACCGACTTCGGCCGCTTGCTCGCGCTGACCCGACGCGCGATCGAGCAGAGCGAGCTGGTCGTCGTCGAGACCGGCGACCTGCAGCGTGCCCGGGTCGAAGGTGCCGCCTCCACACCCGAGGCGGCGGCGCAGGCCCATGCGCGCGCGCTTGCCGCCACCGACAGGTTCCTCCGCGACGTCACACCGCTTGCCTCCGAGAAGACGCTGCTGATCGTCGTTTCGCCGTCCGTGCCGGCGTCAGACGTCGCCGCTGGCCGATCGCTTGCGCCCGTGTGGGTCGTCGGCGGTGAGTTCCCCGCGGGGGGCGTGCTGTCGAGCGCCACCACTCGTCGCACGGGCGTGCTCACGCTGCACGATATCGCCCCCACGGTCCTGACTCATCTCGGCGTGAAGCCCTCTCGGCCGATGATCGGCCTTCCGCTGACCGGTCGGGCCGACGCGAACACGTCGCCCAACCTGCTCACGACGCTGCAGCGCGCCGGCGCGCAGCACAGCCAGCGGGCCACCTCGGTGGCGAGCTTCATCTTCGTGCAGACGCTCTTGCTCGTGGCGCTGTGCATCCCGTGGATCCAGCGGCGCATCGTGCGCGGCCGCTGGTGGTGGGTGCTGCCCTACGCGTCCGGTGCCGCCGCGCTCGCCATCGTGCTCGCGCCCGCGTTCGGGTCGCCGGCGCTCGGCATCGCGCTCGCGACGGTCGCGCTGATCGCGCTGGGCGCCGCAATCGGGCTCGCCGCGGTGCGAAACCGCGTGCTCGCCCTCGGACTGCTGGCGACCGCGACGGCAGGCGCGCTGGCGCTCGACCTCGCGTTCGGCGCGCCACTCGCGCGCTGGTCGTTCCTCGGCTACGACCTGGTCGTGGGTGGGCGCTTCTACGGCGTCGGCAACGAGTACGAGGGTGTGCTGATCGGGGCGAGCATCGTGGGCGCGGCCTGCCTCGTGGCGCTCTCGGGCCGTCACCGCCGGTTCGCGGTGGGCGCGGTGGGCGTGGGGTGCCTCGCACTCATCGGCATGTTCGCGCTGCCGCGGCTCGGCGCGGACGCGGGAGGGGCGCTGGCGGCGGCGATCGGTGTCGGCGCGACCTTCTACGGCTTCGCGGGCGGCCGCTTCACGTGGCGCCGAACGCTCGTGCTCGCGGGAGTGCTCGTCGCGCTGGGTGTCGCGGGCATCGTGCTCGCGAGTGTCTTCGGCGGCTCGGCGAACTCCCACGTCGGACGTTTCGTCGAGCAGGCTCGCGCGAGGCGACCTGTCGTTCGCCAGCGCGCTGGTGCTGGGCAAGCTGCGCGCGAACGCCTTCCTGCTGGGTAGCTCGCCGTGGCGCTCGGTCCTGCTCGCCGCCGCAGCGGTGCTCACGGTCCTGGGCGTGCGCTACCGGGCCGAGATGCGCACCGCGTACGTGATCGCTCCCGACCTCGCTCGCGGCATCCCCGGCCTCATCGCGGGCGGCATCGCGGTGCTGCTGCTCAACGACTCCGGCGTGATCGCGCTTGCCACGCTCGCTCCGTTCGCGGTGCTCCTCGTGCTGACCCTCATCTCGCTCGCCACGCACGCCCCTGCCGAGGAGCCCGCGCCATGAACTGGCTCCAGCGGACTCTCGAACTGACGCGCCGCCAGGCGATCGCGCTCACCGGGATTCTCGGCGTCGCGACGGTGGCTCGAATCTGGTGGCTGCTGTCGCATGCTCCCGGTATGGAGAGCGGCACGGTGGACGAGATGGGCTACGCGACGGTCGCGCGCCAGCTCGCTCGAGAGCGGCTTCTACGGCTACAACGCGACCGTGCCCAATGCGTTCACGACGCCCGGGTACCCGCTGTTCGTAGCCGGCGTCTTCCGGCTCGCCAACGCGCTGGGCCTCGGAGGCGGCGGCGAGTTCGCGGCGATGCGCATCGCACAGATGCTGCTTGGCATCGTCGCCGTCTGGCTCGTGTTCCTGATCGGGCGGCGCGCCGTCGGGGTACGCGTGGGCCTGATCGCCTCGGCGGTCATGGCGGTGTATCCGTCGGCCTTCATGGCGCAGCAGCGCCTGCTGACCGAGTCGCTCTTCACGGCGCTGCTCCTGGGCTGGCTGCTGCTGGCGCTCAAACTCCGCGAGCGGCGGACGTGGCAGCTGCACGCCGCACTCGGCGCGTTGCTCGCGCTGATGGTGCTGGTGCGCCCGACCGTGGCGCTGCTCGGCGTGGTGCTGTACGCGCTCGACCTCGCCGAGAACCGCGACTGGCGCTTCGCGTTGAACTCGCTGATTGCGCTGCTCGCGTTTTGCCTCGTGATGTCGCCGTGGTGGATCCGTAACCGCGTGGTGCTGGGCGAGACGGTGCTTCTCGCGACGCAGACCGGCAACCCGTTCCTGCGCGGCACCGACCCCTGGGACCCCTACGACAAGATCGGCCCGTCGATCCTGGAGGGCGTCGCCGAGGAGGACATGCAGCGCGTCGGCGCCGAGCGGCTGAAAGCCGGCCTTCGCGATGACCCGGCCACCTACGTCACGTGGTACACGGTGGGCAAGTGGTGGTACCTGTGGCGGACGCCATGGTACGAGGCGACGTGGTTCTCCAAGGTGCTGCACTGGGTGTTCGTGGTCGGCCTCGGGTGGGTCGGCGCGATCGCCGGCCTGTTCGACCGGCGCGTGCGGCTTCTCGCGCTCACCGTTGTCGTGATGACGGTGACGCAACTCGCCTTCATCCCGATCACGCGCTACATGTACCCGCTGACAGCGGTCGCCATGGTGCTCGCGGCGTGGGTGGTCTCCTCGGCGTGGGAGCGGCTCGAGTCTCGCTAGCCGCGATCGCTATGCCCCGCTCGGCCCCGCAGGCGGAGCCGCGGCGGCGGCCTCCCGCGCACGCCTCTCCCGGCCAGCGGCAACCGACTCCTTCACGCCCTTGTCCAGCGTGCCCGCCATCAGGAAGCCCGCGAGCAGGATCGCCGAGGCGACCATCTCGGCGGGGTAGAGCCCGATGCTGACGCCTGCGCGGGCCATGCTGCCGGCGGCCGCGATGCAGATGGTGCCGAGCGCGATGAGCACGTTGGCCCACATGCGATACGCGAACTCCCGCTTGCGCGCGAACCGGTACACGGAGATCAGCGCGCCGCCCAGCAGGAAGATGGTGCCGGAGATGTTGAACGGCAGGGACATGATGCGCGGGAACGACCCCGCCGAGCCGAGCGCCTGCCCTCCCACCGTGATGCCCGGGACGAGCTTCTCGAGTCTGAGCGTCGTGTTGAAGACTCCCCAGAGGAAGACGATCTCCCACCCCAACAGCATGCCCAGGTAGATGTGAGGCCCGGTCTTCGTCTTGGCCAGAAGATAGTAGGAGCCGAGTCCGAGGTAACCCACCATCGACGCGGCGAGCACGATGTAGAACCGGTACACGGTCGGATTCCACACGCCCACGTACTCCGAGACAGCCTCCATCAGAGCTGCGACCGCGTACATGAGCAAACCCACCGACCATGCCATCTGGTGAGGCTTGCGCCGCTCGAGCCACTGCTTGAAGACCAGCCACGTGAACACGAAGCCGAGCAGTGCCGTCATCGCAGGCCACCACCACCCGGACCAGAACTCCACTGCGCTCAAGACTCCCCCTCTCAACGCCGACGTCCGCCTTCACGGCGGCTTCCGCGCCTGGTCGTGCTACATGGTTCGCAAGGCGTTGTCCGCCTCGGCGGCTTTCTGACGTGCCTTGTAGTACGCGCTGCTCGGCGCGTCGGCGAGCGCCTTGTAGGCCTCGGCCACGGCGCTCGCCGGGGAAACCGGCAACTGCTTCGCGCGCTCGGCTACAGCGGCGTCTCTCTTGTTATACGACGCGATGAGCTTGTTCGCCTGCGAAACGCTTCCGGACAGCCACGCGGCATCCGCCTTCTTCGAGACGGCCACGAGAGCGATACGGTCATCGACGTAGGTCACGAACGCGGAGAGTTCAGCCTCCGGAAAGGCGGAAGCGGCCTGGCTGAAGAGGTCGCGCGCCTCGATGAAGCCTGCCTTGGCGCCGTCGTTGGCTGCGGAGGCGTTCTTCACATCGGCCCGCTTGAGCTTGTTGTAGTCCGCGACCGACTGCTTGGCGAGCCGATCCGCGGCGAGCGTCTTTGCCCACGCCTGGTCGACGAGTGCCGCCGACACCGCCGCCTTCTCCGTCGCCGAGAGGACCGCTGGCGCGCTGTCGAGCATCTCGAGGCGCGCTTTCGCAGCAGCTTCCACCAGATACGCCTGCTCCTGCTCGTCGTCGGTCAGCCTATCGATGCCCGCAACGGAGAGTGTGGCCGCTTCCTCGAGCAGCTTGCGGGAAGCGGCGATTCGCGTCGTAGCCGCACGCGCTGCCGATGCGGCCTCGGGACTCACGTCCGCCCGGACGGCCTCGTCGACGGCCACGATGGTCTCGTCGGTCTGTGCGAGCAGCGCGATCGCCCGGTCGAGCTTCTTGGCCGCATCGAGACGACCCTCGACGACCTGCCATCCCAAGGCCATCGCGCCCGCCGCGACGAGCACACCCAAGACGATGAGCGTCGTCCACACGATGCGGTCGCGACGCACCTCGTCGATCTCGGCCTGCGTCCTGTGGTCGGTCATCGGATCCTCTCGGCTGGCGTACACGCGGGAGACGCGCGGGGTGCGACCTGCTTGCTCCCTTGTACAGTACCGCGAAGCTTGGGGCAAAGTGCGCCACCCTGCGTGCGGGACGGCGGATTCGGCACCAAGAATTTCGCCACGCTCGGCAGATTTGGCACACACGTTGCTTATCCCATTTTCGAGTAGTGGCGACCCGCTTTCTCCTCCCCCCCTCAGAGGCGGGGCCCGCCCGCTCGTGATTTGAACGACCCGCGCCCCCCACGCGGGTCGTTTCGTTTTCCCGAACAGTCAGTCGCTCTCATGCTGGCCGCCCCGAAACGTTCTGCGCGCTACACTGACTGCGCGCGGTCGAACTTCGAGACCACCGCTGAAGGACCGCGCCCGTCGTTGCCGTCGTCAGGGAGGATTGCCGTGTCCGACGCTGTCGAGCGCTTGCTCAATCTCGCGCTCTACCTCGCCGATGCCCGCGAGCCCGTGACCGCCGAGCGCATCCGCGCAGACGTCGCCGGCTACCCGAAGGATCAGGACCAGGCCGCCTTCCTGCGCATGTTCGAGCGCGACAAGGACCAGCTGCGTGCGGCCGGCTTCCTGCTCGACAGCGACGAGACGGGTGCCTACGTCCTCGACCGCGCTCAGACGTTCGCCGCCCCCCTCGACCTCACCGCCGAGGAGACCGCAGCCGTGCGGACCGCCGCGACGGCGATGCTCTCGGACCAGTCGTTCCCCTACGCCGACGACCTGCGCCTGGCGCTCGCCAAGATCTCCTCGGGCGTAGACACCAGCGCAGTGCCCGCCGCCGCAAGACTCGCCGATGAAGATCCCGCCCGGCAGGGATCGGCCGTGGCTGCGCTCTTCTCGGCGGCGTCACGCGGCAAGCGGGCAAGCTTCGAGTACACCAACTCCTACGGCGAAAGCGCCCCGCACGACGTCGAGCCGTACGGGCTGTTCCTGCACGACGGACGGTGGTACCTCGTGGGTCGCGACACGCATCGCGACGAGGTGCGCACGTACGCGGTGGCTCGCCTCGGAACGCTCTCGGTCGAATCCGCGCGGCCGGCGACGCCGGACTTCGAGCGGCCGACCGACTTCGACGTGCGCCGCTACGTACGGCTCCCGTTCCAGTACGGACCCGCCGCCGACGTGTTCGAAGCCGAGCTGCTCTTCGACGCGTCGACCGCCTGGCAGGCCGAGTCCCTCGCGGCAGGTCAGGGTGAGCTATCCGACGGCGGCGGCGGCTCGCTTCTGTGGCGCGTGAGCGCCGCCTCCCCCGAGCGGCTCGCTGCGGTTCGCCCTCGAACACGGTCCCGGCGTTCGCCTCGTGGGACCGGGGGACCTGCTCGTTGCCGTGCGAGACGGGTTGGAGGAGGTGGTCCGCGCTCATGCCTAAGGCCAACTCGGGCGACAGCGCTCGCCGCCTCATCGCGCTGCTCGGGCAGCTCACACCCGGAATGTCAGTCCCGGTCGAGGACCTCGCCGCCTCGCTCGGCACATCAGCCGCCCAGCTCGCCGACGACCTCGAGACGCTCTGCGTGTGCGGCGTCGCGCCCTACCTGCCCGATCAGATGCTCGACGTCTTCGTCGTCGACGGGATGCTCGAGGTCTACGCACCGTTGCCCGCCGTGAGCGCACCGGTCCGGCTCGCGCCATCCGAGTCGCGTGCGCTTGCGGCCGCCCTTGCGGCAGCAGGCTTCACAGGCAACGACCCGCTGTCCGAGCGACTGCTGTCCGCCGCGGCCGCCGGCTTCGACGCCGATGCACTCGAGCGCACGCTGCGAAGCACCATCGCCACGCACGACAGCGGCATCTTCGAGACGCTCGCCTCGGCGGCGAGTGACCGCGAGGTCCTCACCCTCGCGTACCACAGCGAAGGGACCGCCGAGCCGACCGCCCGCGATGTCGAGCCCCAGCAACTCTTCGCCGAGCGGGGCGCGTGGTACCTCTCGGCGTGGTGCAGGACCGCCGGGGGCATGCGCACCTTCCGCATAGACCGCATCCGCTCCGCCGAGAAGACCGGCGAGCGGTTCGAGCGGGTGGCGATGCCCGAGCGTGATGCACCGCCCACCGCGTTCGCGCCCGAGGGGCTGCCGATGGCGACGCTCCGCTTCGCGCCGGGCGAGCCGTTCGTAGCGCGCGAGTGGCCGGGCGGGCGCGTGGTCTCCGCCGAGGACGACGGGGCGACGATCGCGGAGGTGCCGTTCGGTGGGACCGGGTGGATTGCCCGGCGAGTCGTGGCACGGCTCGGGCGGGTCGAAGCTGTGGCGCCGGCGGAGGTCCGAGCGGCGGTCGCGGAGCTGGCGAGCGAGGAGCTGGAGCGGGCGTCGGTCAGGGGAGTCTGATGTCGAGTCTCGAGCTGAAGCTCCCGCCCGACGTGGTCTGGGTGGTCGTCGCCGGGCTTATGTGGCTCGTCTCGCGGGTGACCGCGGGAGGACTTGGCGTCGCGGAGTCGTTTCGTCGCCCGCTCGCAGTGATCCTGATCGTCACCGGCACGGCCCTCATCGTCGCGGCGCGAGTCGCATTGGATCGCGCAGGCACGACGTGGCACCCGACTGAGCCCGGCCGAACGACGGCGCTCGTCACATCCGGGGTCTACCGCTTCAGCCGCAATCCCACCTACCTGGGAATGGAGATCGTGCTCCTCAGCTGGGCGGTGATCATGGCGAGTCCGGCAGCTGCGCTGGTGTCGGCACTCTTCGTGGTCTACATCGACCGCTTCCAGATACGGCCGGAGGAGATGGTTCTTTCCGTCTCGCTCGGCCCGGAGTATGGCGACTATGCTCGGCGAGTCCGCCGCTGGGTCTGAGGCGTGGCTCATCCGCCATTCATCGCAACAGGCGCTGGAGGCCGTCGAGGATCAGATCGAGGCCGAAGTCGAAGGCCTCGGCATCATCGTACGGCGTCGTCGGAGTACTCCATCGCGACGGCGAGCCAGTGACGGAAACTCGCCATCCGGGATGGCCGCGAGTACCTCCTGAGCCACCTCGGTGGTGTCCTCGTCATCCGGCCTGATAGCTGGCCCGCTGCCGCTCGAAGCCGTAGATGTAGCTGTCGATCGCGAGAAACGCGTTCGCGGCGAGTCTCGGGGAGAACCCGGCGTGAAGCAGCGTGCCCAGGACTCGATCGGCGTACGAGCGGCCGCTCGCGCCCACTCCTCTTCGCGGGAGTCGATGAGCGCTGCGGCCCATCGATGACGCGCGAAGAGCGTCCCTGCGGAGACTGCCCGGCGGCGCATCGCCTCCCTCCAGTCAACGCCTTGGGAGGGAAGGTCGATCTCGGCGACGACGAGATCCGCCATGCCGTCGAGCAGGTCGTCCTTTCCTGCGACATGGTTGTAGAGCGACGCCGCTTCGACACCGAGCCTTCGACCCAGCTCGCGCATCGTGACCGACTCGATGCCGCCCTCATCCGCGAGGTCCATCGCCGCACGCACCACGCGTTCCCGGTTGAGCGTGTCGCGCGACTCGGTCCCGCCTGTCGTCCGAGCGATCGTAGCGCCTCCTTCGTCGGTCCGGCCGCACGCCGGGCTTCCGTGTCACTTGACATACTAACATTGTTAGTACAGTGTGGCCATGGGAATACTAACAGTGTTAGTAGTGGCGCCGCGTGTTCAAGAGCGCGGGTGTGCCACGCGACTAGGAGGGCTGTAGTGATGAACGACATGGGTACGAGAATCTCAACGCTGTGGATCGTGGTCATGTTCAACATCGCCTTTGCAGACATCGTGGGCTTCATCCAGCCCGGAGCGTTGCAGGGAGTATCTGGACCGGGGGGCGTGCAGATCACTCAGGGGCTTCTGCTCGTGTTCGCGGTACTCCTGGAGATCCCGATCGCGATGATCTTCGCTGTCCCGCATCTTGAAGCCGGTGGCCAACCGCTGGGCGAACACTGTTGCGGCTGCGATCACCACCGTGTTCGTGGTGGGCGGCGGGTCGATGGAGCTCCCCTTCTACGCGTTCTTCGCAGCCGTGGAAGTCGCGTGCATGGCGCTGATCGTCTGGTCCGTTTGGGCGCAGCGCAGCTCAGAAGCCGCGACGTCAGTTCCGGCGGGCCGGTTGGCCGGACAGGCATAGAGCGGACATCGGAGGACACCATGAAGGCAGTCATCCAGACCGGCTACGGTTCTGCGGACGTGATGGAGCTCAAGGAGCTCGAGAAGCCCACGCCGGGGGACGGCGAGGTCCTCGTCCGCGTAGTGGCGGCCTCGCTCGCCGCCGGCGAGTACTTCGGGATGAGGGGCAAGCCGTTCCCGATACGGTTCTACATCGGGTTCCCCACGCCCAAGAAGGACTTCGTCGTCGGGCTCGACTGCGCGGGCGTCGTCGAAGCGGTCGGCCCGAACGTGAGCCGCTTCCAGCCGGGTGACGAGGTGTACGGCGAGTGCCACGGCTCGTGCGCCGAGTACGCGGTCGCCGAGGAGGGCCGCCTCGCGCCAAAGCCGGCGCAACCTGTCACTTCGAGCAGGCCGCGGCCGTGCCCACGTCCGCCTGCACCGCTCTGCAGGCGCTGCGCGATCAAGGCAAGGTCCAGCCCGGCCACAAGGTGCTCATCAACGGCGCATCCGGGGGTGTGGGGCCGTTCGCCGTGCAGATCGCCAAGGCGCTCGGCGCCGAAGTGACCGGCCGTGTGCAGCACGAGGAACGTGGAGATGGTTCGCTCGATCGGTGCGGACCACGTCATCGACTACACCAAAGAGGACTTCACCAAGGGGAGCGCGCGCTACGACGTGATCTTGGACAACGTTGCGAGTCACTCGCTGTCGGCCACGCGCCGCGTCCTTACGCCCAACGGGCTCCACGTGCCGAGCAGCGGGCACGCCGGCATGGGCTGGGTCATCGCCGCAGCGCTGGCGGGGGTCTTCGTGCGCCAGCAGGGGGCTCCGTTCGTCGCCGTCACGACAGCGAGAGCCTGCTCGCGCTCAACGAGCTCATCGAGGCCGGCAAGGTCACCCCGGTCATCGACTCAGACGTATCCGCTCAGCGAGACCGCCCTGGCGTTCGCCTATCTGGACGAAGGGCATGCGCGCGGCAAGGTCGTCATCGCCGTGGAGCCTGCGAACGCGTAGTCGGGTCAGTCCTGGGGAGACGGCGGTCGGACGATGGTGGATGTGACCGGCCGAATCGCGTCGACGATCCCCGAAGTGCCGTTCGGCGGGACCGGATGGATTGCTCGGGTGTAGGGATTCGCCGGACATGTGGGTAGGAACGCGTGGGGAACGTTCGGGGATTGGGGGCCGGACATGAAGCGCGTGACTGTCTTCCTTGTTGTCTGCGTGCTTGTGCTCGCTGCCGCGGGCTGCACGCCTACAGGACAACTCGACAACCAGCTTCTCGGCGGCACCGACAGCTCTGCCGCCGACGCAGGCGATGCAAGCGGGGCGGCGCTTGATGCGGCTCAGGCCGAGATGGAGAAGGTGGCGCCCGACGCCGTGCCGGTGATGATCGGTACGGGTGGGGTCGTGTTGGCGCCGCCGCCGGAGCAGTGGTCCGTCATGTTCGTCTCACCGTCGAAGCAGCTCTTCTACAGTGTCGAAGTGAGTCACGAGGAAGCTGAGACCGCCCGCGAGATGGGCTCCGCGTCCAAGCTCCCGAAGTCCAGCATGGATGCGGTGGTCGACTATGGATCGCTTAAGGTCGGGAGCGATGAGGCGTACGAGAAGGCGAAGACCGAGCTCGCCAAGACGGGCGAGGTACCGCCTCAGGCGATGCAGAGCATCACCCTCATTGAGATGCCGAACGTGCCGGACTCCAAGGCGGGAATATGGCAGGTCTCGTTCCTCAAGGGCACGAGCAGAGAGGGCATGCGGACCGCCGATGTTGACGCCATGACAGGTGTGGTCACCGAGACGACCAAGAAGTAGCTGGCAGCTGGTGCGACTCAGCGCCCGAAGCGCTCGCGAATCGCATCGATGGCCTGGGTCGCAGGCATGCGCTCGATGTCGGCGACCGGCAGCGCCGCCACGAAGTCGCGTCCGTACGCCTTCTGCACGACGCGCGCATCGGCGATCACGAGGCACCCCGTGTCGGTCGTCGAGCGAATGAGTCGGCCGGCCGCCTGCTTGAGCTCGATGACCGCCTCGGGCAGCGTGTACCTGCGCCATGCCACACGACCCTCTCGCAGCTCACGCTCCTTGGCGAGCGGATCGGTGGGACGTCCGAAGGGTAGCTTGGGGACGACGACGCAGCGCAGCGTGTCGCCCTTCGCGTCGAAGCCCTCCCAGAAGCTCTTGAGCGCGAACAGCGACAGGCGCTCGTCGGCGAGGAACTCGTCGCGCAGCCGCTTCGCGCTCGTGCCGCGCTTCTGGCACAGCAGCGTGATGCCGGCGCGCTCGAGCCGTGGTTCGAGGATCGCGTGGAGATGCTCCATGTCGCGGCGGTTGGTGAACAGCGTCAGGACACTGCCGCCCATCGCCATGTGCACGCCCTCGAGCAGCGCCTCGAGATCGGCGAGGTAGCCACGCTCGTTGGGCGGCGCGATGTCGGTGGGGACGAAGACCGCCATCTGGCGCTCGAAGTCGTAGCTGCTCGTGAGGCGCAGCGCGGTCCACGCGCCCTCGTCCAGCCGGTCGAGCCCGACGCTGCGCGCGAAGTGCTCGAAGCTCTCCCCCGTCGCGATCGTCGCCGAGGTGAACACGACGCTCTTCACGCGCGGGTACAGGTCGCACGCGAGCACCTCGCCCACGTCCAGCCGTTCGGCGACGAGCTTCTCGGCGGGGCGGTTGGGGCGGCGGTCGAGCGATGACCGAGTAGACGAACGACTCGTCCTCGCCGTCGAGCACGGCGACGAGCCCGGCGCGCTGATCGGCGAGCCGCGTCATGAGGCCGACGAGGTCCGCTCGGCCGTCGGTGACCTCGGGACCCCACTCTTCGAGCAGCGTCACGAGTTCGCGCGCGTCGGCGAGGAGCGATTCGAGGCGCTTGGCGAGCGACCCTCCGGTCGAGGCGACGGTGCCCCACGGCCCGGTGTCGCGCACGGCGCCGGTGACCCACACGTTCGCAGCGTCGTACTCGCTCTCCCCCGCGAGCGCCGAGAGGTCCTTCACGAAGTCGAACAGCGAGTCGGTGAGCGTCGCGCATCGCGCAACCTGCTCCTCCATCCTCGCGATCACGCCGAGAACCCCGCCGGCGGACTGGCTGCCGCGCAGTTGCCTGCGGATGTTGTCGAGCAGCCCGCCGCGGCCGCGCGCCGCGAGCGCCGCGAGCACGACCGACAGCTCGACGTGGCTCGCGCCCATCGTGAGCTGCTTGCGCGCCTCGCTCTCGGCGGCGTGCGCCTCGTCGACGACCCAGTGACGCAGCGGCGGCAGGATGCCGCCTTGCGCGACGACGTCGCGGAACAGCAGCGCGTGGTTGGTGACGACGATGTGCGCGCTCGCGGCCCGGCGGCGCACCCCGTGCAGGTAGCACAGCTGCGGGAAGAACCGGCAGCGCTTCTTGGTGCAGTCGGCCTGCGAGGCCTGGATCGCGGTGCGCAGCTCGCGCTGGCCCCAGTGCAGGTTGATCGCGTCGAGGTCACCCCAGCTCGACTGCACCGTCCACGCGTAGAGCGCGCCGATCGTCGCGAGCGAGTCGGTGGTCGCCGTGGTCGCGTCGAGCTCGCCGGCGTAGCGCTCGAGCTTGCGCAGGCAGGGGTAGTGGTCGTAGCCCTTGAGCGCGACGTAGCGAAGCTCGCCGCCGAGCGCCTCGTTCAGCCGGGGCAGTTCGTGGTAGACGAGCTGGTCCATGAGCGCGTTGGTCTTCGTCGCCACGCCCACGCCCACGCGGTTCTCGAGCGAGTAGAGCGCGCTCGGCACGAGGTAGGCGATCGACTTGCCCACGCCGGTCCCGGCCTCGATCGCGACATGCGTCCCCGTGTCGAACGCCCCGAGTACAGCGCCCGCCATCTCGAGCTGCTCGGCGCGTGACTCGAAACCGTCGTACATGCGCCCGGCGATCCCCGTCTCCGAGAACTCGCCGAGAACCTCCTCGGCGTCCGGGCAGGTGCAGGCGACCTCCTCGGCGTCGTGGAGCGCTTCGGCCTTGTCGGCGGCGACTCGTTTGCGGCGGGCGTCGCGGAGGTCGAAGACAGCGCCCGGAGCTGCGGCGGCGATGTGAGCGAGGATGGCGCGCGTGGGCCACTCGGCGTCGCGGGCGAAGTCGGTGAGGCGGTGCAGGAGCCCGACCGGCAGGTCGGAGAGCCCGACGAGCGCGATGCGCCACACCGCTGCCAGTGCTTCGACGTCGGGAAGCGCGCGGTGCGCCGGTCCGCTCGCGCTGACGCCGAACGCGTCCGCGAGATCGGTGAGGCGGTGCGAGCGCAGGCGAGGCAGCGCGATGCGCACGACTTCGAGCGAGTCGATCCAGGTGCCGCGAAGCGCGTGGCGGCCGGCCACCCGCTCGACGAAGGCGCGGTCGAAGCTCGCGTTGTGCGCGACGATGTCGCGGCTCGCCGATGAAGGCCACGAGCTCCGAGACGGCCGCCTCGGCGCCGGGCGCTCCGCGCAGCATCTCGTTGGTGATGCCGGTGAGCTTGGTGATCTCGGCGGGGAGCGGGACGACCGGGTCGACCAGCGTCGTGAACGTGTCGACGATCTCCGGCCCGCGCATGATGGCCGCGCGCGATCTCGATGATCTGGTCGCGATCGGTGTCGTAGCCCGTCGTCTCGAGATCGACGATCGCGATCTCCTCCTCGAACCCGAAGGCCGCCGACCGCGCGCGCTGGGCAAGCGTCGCATAGGCGGCGCGCACGTCCGGGTCGGTTCCGGGCACGAGGTAGGTGTCGAGTGGTTCAGAAGTCACCCGCCGAGAGTAGCATGCGACAGCGACACGAAACGGCTCGGATCGAGGGCGATTCGAAGGCGTCTCACAACGCAAGCGGGGCGCCCCGAAGGGCGCCCCGCATCAGTGCGATTGTGGTGAGAGTTACTCGACCGTGCCGCCCATGGTGCGGGACTCGACGTACCAGGTGTCGCCGACCTTCTTGAACTTCCAGGTGTAGGTGATCGGCATGGCCGGATTCTCCATGAGGCCGACAGCAGTGGCGGAGTCGCCGCTCTCGGTGACCTTGCTGAGCTTGAAGCCGGTGATTCCGTAGCCCTTGACCTGCGAGGCGTAGGAGTTGGCGTCGCCGTAGCTCTTCTGCTTGTCGAGCGGCAGCATCTTGTAGGCCTCGTCGTACTTACCGGCCACAACGGCCGCGTGGTAGGCCTTCAGGAACGCCTCGGGGGTCGTGCCCGCCGGAACCTTGGTTGCGGTCTTGGCGTCAAACGGACCTGCCTCGGCACCTGTGGCACCGCCGGTGGCGCCGCCCATGCCCGCGGGCGCCTGCCCCGCAGCGGGAGCTCCTGTGTCGGCCGGTGTCACGGCGCCCAGCGTGGCGAGCTTAGCCGCCTGCGACTGCTGGTAGACGAGTACGCCGACGAGCGCGGCCAGAAGAACGGCCACGACCACCAGCGCGATGACGATCGTCTGGGAGTTGTTGGACTGAGTCTGCTCGGACATGGAGCCATCCTTTCGAAACGCCTGCATTGCTTGCCTGAACTAAGCACGAAACGTGCCCGCACACTATAACCTCGTAAACATAGACGCGTACAGCATCCCTAAGGTTCACGGATGCTACGATTAGCGAATGCCGCGCCAGAGAAGCGTTTTCGATATTGTAGGTCCTGTGATGATTGGCCCGTCGTCGAGCCACACCGCTGGCGCGTGCCGTCTCGGGGAACTCGCTCGCGCCATCTACGGCGGCACGCCGGCGCGGGCCCACATCCTGCTTCACGGCTCCTTCGCGTCGACCGGTGCGGGCCACGGGACCGGACTCGCGCTCGTCGCCGGGCTTCTCGGCATGCATCCGGATGACGCGCGGATTCCGTCGGCTTTCGAGCTGGCGCAAGAGGCCGACCTCGTCTTCGACTTCGCCGAGCAGGACCTGGGCGACGTGCATCCCAACACCGCCGTCTTCATCCTGGAGGACGACACCGGCCGTCACATGTCGGTCCGGGGCTCGTCGCTGGGAGGCGGTGACGTCGTCGTGACGCGCATCGACGACTACGACGTCGAGCTCACGGGCGACCTGCCGGTCATCGTGGTTGCCCATCTCGACAGGCCCGGCGAGATCGCATCGGTCACCAGCATTCTCGCCGAGACACACGTCAACATCGCATCGATGCAGGTCTCACGCGAGCGCAAGGGCGCCAACGCGCTGATGCTCATCGCGACTGACGCCCCCGTCGACGCTACGACCTCGCGCCGTATCGCCTCGCAGCCGGGCGTCACAGGCGTGCAGCTGGTCAGCGCGGTATAGCCGCCCGGCCCCTGCGCCTCAGTCGGCGTCTTCCACCGGCCGCCATGCAGACTCCCCCGCGTGCTCCGTGAACAGCCGCATCTCCGGAGTCGAGTGGAACCCCAGCTGCTCGTAGAGCGCCGCTCCCTGATTGCTGGCGTGCAGCGTGATGACCGGCACGCCGGAAGCGGTCGCGCACCCCACGGTCGCCTCCATCAGCCTCCGGGCGATCCCGGAGCGCCGGTACTCCGGCATCACGTACATGCCGAGGACGTACGCCTGCCGACCCACGAGATTGCGGGGGCTTGGCGGCACCGACTGCCACACGACGACGACCGTCGCCACGACCTCGGACGGCTCTCCCGGTCCGGTGCCGAGGCGCTCGGCGACGTAGCCGGTGCAACCGCCCGATGCGAACTGCTCGCGCAGGTAGGTTTCCGCCAGCGGCGCCACCGTGGCCAATCGGGACTCGTCGGTCCAGCCCAGCTCGCGGAACATGCGCGAGCGAAACTCCACGACCGTGGGGATGTCGTCGGCCACGGCCGGACGGATGGAAATGGCGGACCCGCTGGGATCGGGGTGCATGACGAGCTCCTCGGCGACGGTGAGCGTACAGCCGATTCTAGCGCGTCGCGTCTAGCGCTCGAGTGGTGTTCCCGGGTGCTCCGCGTCGTCGACGGCGCCGTCGCTCGGGAGCGGTGCGCCGGGAACTGCCGGGACCTTGCCGGTCTTGCACGAACTGCCGCAGACGCCGCACGAGCCGTTGCAGCCCTGCACCTTCAGCGCGTTGCAGCGCGGGCAGCGGATCTCGGCGGATTCGAGGCCGCAGGCAGGGCATGTCTGCAGAATGCTCACGTCAGGCCGCTCCTACCAGTTGGAGTACTCGCCACACGATACCGCCAACGAAGAACGCGAGCGCGATCGAGCCGGCGAACAGGCCGACGAAGTAGCGCGTGCCGCGCTCCTTGAGGATGACCATCGCGCTTGCGATGCAGGGCACGAACAGCGTGATGGTGATCATCGCGACGAGCAGCTGCGCGCTCGTGAGGTTCATCTGGAAGAACCCGGCGGCACCGAAGTCGCGGCGGACGAAGCCCATGACGAACGCCTCGGCGGACTGGGCCGGCAGGCCGAGCCACGTCACGGTGAGCGGCTTGGCGACCTGGATGATCCAGTCGAGGGCGCCGGACAGACTCAGCACTGACATGATGAGCGCGCCGATGGCGAAGAACAGCGCGACCTCCTTCATGAACTGCCACACCTTGATGGCCGACTTGCGCACGACGTTGTCGAGCCTGGGCAAGCGAAGCGACGGCAGGTCGATGAGCAGGTCGGTCGACTCGCCCGGAACCACGCGATTGAGCACCGTACCGACCAGACCGAACACCAGCACGATGAAGAACAGGTAGGCGAGCGAGTACCACGGCCCCGCCTGGGTGATGAGCGCGACGATGACGGCGATCTGCGCCGAGCAGGGCACGGCGATCGCCATGAGAGCGGTCGCGATGAACCGCTCGCGCTTGGAGCCGAGGATGCGCGTCGTGAGCGTGCCCATCGTGACGCAGCCCAAGCCGAGGATGAGCGGGATGACCGCCCGGCCGTTGAGCCCCACGCTCGTGAGCGCGCGGTCGGACAGCGCCGCGATTCTCGGCAGGTAACCGGAGTCCTCGAGGACCGACAGCAGCAGGTAGAAGCCGGTCACGAGCGGCAGGATCACGCCGATGAGATAGGTCGGGGTCATCGTCAGCACGCCGAACTCGCCGACGAGGATCTGGTAGAGCGCGCTACTCGGCGCCAGCACCGCGCCGACGATTCCCTCAACGAACGGCACCCAGTAGCCGAGCATGATCGTCTCTTCGAGGAAGCCGACGACGCCGCCGGCGATCCACTGGCCGAGCACGACCCACATGAAGTAGAGCAGGGCGAGCAGCATCGGAATGCCCGTGAGCGGGTGCATCATCGCGTGCGACAGCTTCGCCGAGAAGCTCGCACCGTGAGTGGTCTCGGAGATGACGTGCCCGCAGACGTCGTTGACGCGGCTGCGGCGGCGCGTGTAGATCCTGTCCCGGTCGACTCCGGGCTCGATACCGTGCCGCTCGCTGACGAACTCGTCGCCCTCGAGCACCAGGAGCGCCTCGGCGCGCGAACCGACCCGCGTCGCCATCTCGATGATGTCGGCCTCGAGCTCGACGTCCGCGTGGCCGAGCCTCGCCCGCGGAACGGCGGCCCTGAGCTCGTCGAACCCGAGCCCCTCGACCGCCACCGTCTCGATCACCGGCACGCCGAGCAGGTCTTCGAGCAGGTCGCGGTCGACGGCGAGCCCGCGGCGGCGCGCCTCGTCGGCCATGTTGAGCGCGACGACCATGCGCTTGCCCATGTCGATGAGCTGCAGCGTCAGGAACAGGTCGCGCTCGAGGTGCACGGCGTCGACGACGTTCACGACGATGTCGCCGGACAGGATGATGTCGCGCGCGACGGTCTCTTCGTCGTTGAAGGAGCTGACGCCGTAGACGCCCGGCGTGTCGACCACGTCGTGCTCGCCGAGGCGCCCTCGGGTCAGCTCGACGGTGGTGCCGGGGAAGTTGCTGACGTCGACGTACGTGCCGGTCAGCTCGTTGAAGACGACCGACTTGCCCACGTTGGGGTTGCCGACGAGGACGATGGTCTCGCAGCCGGGGCGCGCGATCGTGCCAGCTGCGGTGTGACAGTGAGCGTCGCTCATATGAGTAACTCCCTTGCGTTGTGCTGGCCGAGCAGGCCTGCGAGGCGCAGCCGAGAAGGCCGCGCGGCGCTGGAGTTAGCTGCTCAACCTGCGGACGCTGATGCGCTTCGCGAGCGCGCGTCCGACGGCTATTTCCTGACGACCGCTCTTGATGACGAGCGGACCGGCGGGGATTCGTGTGATGCATTCGACGCACGCGCCCTCGGCCATGCCGAAGCGCAGTGCCTGAACGCGTGCGTTCGTATCGTCAACGGACACGATCTCGATGAGCTCACCCTTGCGGATGCAGTCGAGCGAGCACACGTCACAGACGACGGGCTTGTCGGACGGCGCGTTGGTGACGGCGAGATCGGTCATCGAGTGGCTCCTTGGTGGCGCATCTTGGAGTGCGTTTGTGGGCTGCTGACTTAGCATATGCTAATTCCGTGCCGACGCGAATACTACGCCCACGCGGAAGCCGCGTCAATAATCTTGAGCGAATCGGTGGGATTTAGGCGTTTGGAGCCGCTCGCCGCCACCCGCGCGCTACAATCGGGACGGCCCGCTTCCCGCGAGCCATGCTCTCCACGAAGGGACTCTCTCATGGCGTACGCGTCATTCGAAGAACTGCTCACCGCCGCCGCGGAGCACGGGTCGCTCGGCAAGGCGACGCTGGCGTGCGAGGTCGCCGAGACGGGCCTCCCCGCTTCCGAACTGCGCGCACGCATGCGCGAGGCCCTGGGCGTGATGCGCGAAGCCGTGGGCCACGGGCTGTCCGGCAACGCCCGGTCGCGCTCCGGATTCGTCGGCGGCGACGCCAGCAAGGTGGCGTCTTCACAGGCGGGGCCGCTCGGCGGGACGTTCGCCGATGTGATCGCGGCCGCATTGGCGACCGGAGAAGTGAACGCGTCGATGGGCCGCATCGTCGCCGCGCCGACCGCTGGTGCCTCGGGCGTGCTGCCCGCGGTGCTGCTCGCCGTGGGCGCCCAGGCGGGTGCGAGCGAAGAGGAGCTGACCGACGCGCTGTTCGCTGCAGCGGGCATCGGCGGCATCATCGCGGCTCGGGCCATGTTGTCGGGTGCCTCGGGCGGCTGCCAGGCCGAGATCGGCTCGGGCTCGGCGATGGCGGCCGCGGCGGCCGTCGAGCTGTCGGGCGGCACGCCCGAGCAGGCGGGGCACGCGGCGTCGCTGGCGCTGCAGGGGCAGATGGGACTCGTGTGCGACCCGGTCGGCGGGCTCGTCGAGGTGCCGTGCGTCTTCCGTAACGCGACGGGTGCGTCGGTCGCGCTCGCCGGTGCCGAGATGGCGCTGGCCGGCGTGGAGTTCCCGATCCCGTTCGACGAAGTGGTCGATGCGATGGCTCTCGTGGGCCGATCGCTCCCACCGAGCCTGCGCGAGACCGCTCTGGGCGGGCTGGCCGTCACTCCGTGCGGGCGCGACATGGCCGCCAACGCTTCGAAGTCACCGGAGTAGCTGCGCTACCATGGGCACCATGACGCACCTGACGATCGACCAACTCACCATCAACTACGAAACGGTAGGCGACGGCCCCGTCGTCGTGCTGCTGCATGGCTGGGGCGGCTGCATCGCCAGCATGGGGCCCATCCGAGAGGCGTTGCGCGCCGCAGTACACGGTCGTCTCGGTGGACCTGCCGGGCTTCGGCGAGAGCGAGACGCCCGCCGAGGCGTGGAGCACCGAGGAGTACGGCCGCTGCATCGGCGAGCTGCTGACCGCTGCCGGGTTCGGTGACGTGTTGTGCGTGGTCGGGCACTCGTTCGGCGGCAAGGTCGCCGTGCACCTGGCGCTGCAGGGCGCGGTGAAGGTTCGCTCGCTGATGCTCGTGGGTACGCCGGGCGCTCGCCTTCCGCTCTCCGAGGAGACCCAGCGCCGCATCGCCCGCGTGAAGCGCGGGAAGAAGTTCGCGCGCATGCTGCCCGGCCCCATCCGGCGCTCGATCGAGGCGCGCTACGCCAAGCTCGGCTCGGAGGACTACCGCAACGCCTCAGGGACGCTGCGCGAGATCCTGGTCAAGTCGGTCAACGAGGACATCCGCGAGCTGCTGCCCGGCATCACGGTGCCGACGCTGCTCGTCTTCGGCGCGAACGACACCGCCACGCCGGTCGAGATCGGCCGCATCATGGAGTCAAGATCAAAGGCAGCGGGCTGGTGGTCATGGAGAAGTCGGGCCACTTCCCGTACCTCGACGAGCCGGCTGCGTTCAACGCCGTGGCGCGGAGCTTCCTCGGTTCGGTCGGCGGAGCGGGGGCGGCGCGATGACGCCGGCCCTCGCCATCATCCTGCTTGCGGCGCTCGACGCCACCATCGCGGCCGGCTACCACGTCGTGCACACGTTGCAGCTCGAGGGGTACCGCACGGAGCGCTATCTGCGTCACGGGTGGGAGAACCGCTCGCTCGTAAGCGCCACGCATGTCTGGATCGCGCTGGGCACCCTCGTCGTGGGCCTGGTGCTGACCGGACTCCGCGTGCCGTACGCCGATCTGGCGCTCGCACTGCTCGCCATCACCGAGAGCTCCGTGTTCGCGTTGCGAATCTGGATGCGCCCCAAGAAGAAGCCGATCGTGCTCACCGCCCGCGTGTACCGGATCATCGTCGCGATGGCCCTGCTCGTCATCGCCATCGTCGCCATCAAGATCTGGGGCATCGGGCTCGTCGGCCTCGCCGAGAACCCCGAGACATCGGCGTTGTCGTACTACGCGCTCGCCGCGGTGCTGACGCTGTTCATGCCGTTCATCGGGGTCGCCGCCGTCTACGCGCTCGAGCCGATCGAGGCGCGCTACCGACGCGGCTTCGTCGAGCAAGGCCCGCGCGCGTCTGGCGGCTGTGAACCCCATCGTCATCGGCGTTGCCGGCAGCTACGGCAAGACCACCACGAAGGCCGCGCTCGCTGCGGTCCTCTCGGCGAAGTACCGGGTGCTGGCGACGCCGGAGAGCTACAACACGCTGCTCGGCGTGACGCGCACGATCAACGAGCAGCTCACCGACGACATCGAGGTCTTCATCGTCGAGATGGGCGCACGCCACCCGGGCGACATCGCCGCAGATCTGCGACCTCGTGCAGCCGAAGTACGGCGTCATCACGCGGCTCGGACCGCAACACCTCGAGTACTTCAAGACTCCCGAGACCATCGTGTCCGCCAAGACCGAACTCGCGCGCTCGCTGCCGGCCGACGGAATCGCGATCGTCGATGCCGACGGCTACAGCGACTTCGCGTCGGTCGACTGGCCGGCGAAGACGATCCGCGTGTCCGCGCAGCCCGAACTCGGTGCCGACGTGCTCGTGGGCGACATCGCCGTCAGCGGGGCCGGCACCACCTTCTCGATGACGCGCCGCAGCGATGGCGAGCGACTCGAGATGACGACGAAGCTGCTCGGCCGCCACGCGGCGTTCAACTCCGGGCTTGCGGTGGTCGCGGGGCTCGAGCTCGGCATCGACCCGATCGGGATCCGCAGCGGGCTGTCGCTCCTCAAGCCGGTCTCGCACCGCCTCGAGATCGTGCGCAACGACTCGGTCGTCGTCATCGACGACGCCTTCAGCTCCAATCCCGACGGCTTCGCGGCCGCACTCGAGGTGCTCGGCTCGTTCCCCGGCCGCCGCATCCTCATCACGCCCGGCATGATCGAGCTCGGCGACCAGACCGTCTCGGCGCACATCGCGGCCGCAAAGCTCGCGGCCGAGACCTGCGACATCGCGATCGTCGTCGGCCGCGCAGCGCCACCCGAGTTCGCGCAGACGCTGCGCGACGCGGGCTTCGGCGAGACGAAGCTCTTCATCGCGGCAAGCCTCGCCGAGGCGACCGAGATGCTCGGCCACTTGCTGCAGGCCGGCGATGTGGTGCTGTTCGAGAACGACCTGCCCGACAACTTCGAGTAGCGGCCCCGCGCGGTCTCGCGCGGTTGGCGGTAAGCTTCGCGAGGGGCGGAAATCAACAACCCGTGCACGACGCGTACTCGTGGCGCGCCCTCGTGAGAGACTATGCGTCGCTTTGAGGCGCCGAGTCGTCTCGGCGGATTCTGTGGTCGATGAGGTGGAGGAAGCTGTGGGCGCGTCTGTTGTAGCAGTCATCTTCGGTGGTCGTAGCGCCGAGCACGAGGTTTCGATTCTCACGGCCCACGAGGCGATGGCCGTTCTTCGCGCCATGCCCGCCTACGAGGTGGTCCCCGTCTACATCACCAAGGATGGTCGCTGGCTGACCGGCGAGGCGCTCAACGACCTCGACAAGTTCGCGAACCCCGAGTGGCTCGAGACCGACTGCCGCCCCATCTCGCTGCGCCCCATGGCCCGCGAGGTCTTCATCTCCGAGAAGTCCGGCCTGTTCGGCAAGGCCGAGACGATCGCGGTCGATGTCGCGCTGCCGCTCATCCACGGCCCCAACGGCGAGGACGGCACGCTGCAGGGCGCGCTCGACATGCTCGGCGTGCCGTATGCGATGTCGGGCGTGCTCGCCTCGGCGCTGTGCATGGACAAGGTCGCGGCCAAGCGCATGCTCGCCGCCGCGGGGATGATCCAGGTGCCGTACGCGGTCGCGACGCGCGACGGATGGGTCGCCGACCCGGCCAAGGAACTCGCGAAGGTCGACGCCCTCGCCGACGGGCCGCTGTTCGTGAAGCCGGTCCGTGGCGGCTCGAGCATCGGCATCACCTTCGTGGAGGATCGCGCGGAGCTCGCGAACGCCATCGAGCTCGCGCTGCGTTTCGACGAGGAGGCGGTCATCGAGACCGGCGTCATGGAAGCCGTCGAGGTGAACTGCTCGGTGATGAAGTATCACGGCAAGACCGAGCCTTCCGTGCTCGAGCTCGTCGACGCCGAAGGTGGCTTCCTCACCTACGACCAGAAGTACCTGCAGTGGAGCAAGGGCCCCGGCGGTGCGAAGACGCCGGGTTCCGCACCCGTGAAGGCCGCGCCGCCCGAGGGCGTGCAGGGCCACCGCATCCCCGCTCCCCTGCCGGCTGAGCTCACCGAGCGCATCCAGGAAGACGCCGTTCGCGCGTTCGCTGCGTGCGGTTGCGACGGCCTCGTTCGTGTCGACTTCCTCGTGAAGGGCCACGAAGTCATCGTCAACGAGATCAACACGATTCCGGGCTCGATGGCGTTCTACCTGTGGGAAGCCAGCGGAGTTCCGTTCACCGAGCTGCTGGACAGGCTGCTCTCCTCGGCGATCGAACACGCGAAGGTGCGGCGCGGGCTCACGTTCTCCCTCGACCGCAACCTGCTCGCCGACATCGAGAAGGCGAAGGGCGCGAAGCGGGTGTAGCGACCGCTACCCTGTTCGGCTGGGCTGTGTCTTGCTCAGCTTCGGTTCGACCTTCGAAACCGTCAGACGCTCGATCGCAACCACGGCGATGTCGTCCTTCGCTCGCAGTTGGTCCGCGTGGACGGCTGCTGCCACGGCGTCGCATACGTGCTGAGCGCCCCCCGCGGCATTCTCCTCCAGCAGCTCGACAAGGCGCTCTTGGGGGCGGTCGGCCAGAGCTTCGCTCTCGGTCACTCCGTCCGTCACCATCAGCATGGTGTCTCCGATCAAGAACGGCACCCTCAGTGGGTCGATCGGGTTCTCCGACAGTACGCCGAGCGGCACGCCACCCGCATCGCCGAGCACGTCCACATGCGGCTCCGATCCTTGGCGGAAGACCAGCGGCGGTTCGTGACCAGCGTTGGCGTAGGTGATTCCGGAATCGTCCACCATGCAGGCGAAGCAGGTTACGAAACGGTCGTTCGGAAGTGTCTCGCACATACTCGCGTTGAGGCGGCGCAGAACCTCGCTCACATCTGACGAGCGGGACAGCGCGCTACTCACCGCCCGGTCAAGCGCCCCCGTGAAGAGCGCCGCCGAGATCCCCTTCCCCGAGATATCCGCAATGCACACGAACAGGCCTGACGGCGTGTCCGCAACGCGGTAGTAGTCGCCGCCCACAGCTCTCAGGAACTCGATTCGCAAGCCGAGCGCAAGGTCATCCCGCTCGGTAGTCGGCGTCGTGAAGAACGATTCGTGCACGTGCGCAGCCAAGTCGAGATCGTAGTCGGACTCTCGCTTCAGCTTCCGGATCGTCTCGAGTTGCCGCTGGATGTAGTCGAGCGCGACGGCGAACAGCCCTCGCACGACCAGATGGATGACGCCGTCGAAGATGACGAGGCCAGCGGGGTAGATCCCTACCAGAAGCTGCGCGACGACTTCTACGACGAATGCGAGGGCGACGAGCACGAGGGCCGCCTGAAGGCCCAGGACCAGGGTCGCGATGATGATGGGCACCAGATAGAGAATGGTGAGATCCGGTAGAACCCCGGTGACCTCATCGAGCAGGCCAACGCCGAGGGTCGCCACGACGCATGCTGCGAAGACCACAAGGCGTCTGACACGCGTCACGGCACACTCCCTTGGGCTACCCTCTCGAGAGAGCCGCCGAAATCATCCGGTCAACGTACTCCTCGAAGCTGATGCCCGCCGACTCGGCGCTCATCGCGAGCACCGACGTCTCCGTGAGCCCTGGCGACGTGCTGCACTCCAGCACGTACGGCGTGCCGTCCTCGGCGATCACCATGTCGACTCGGCTCACGTCGCGACACCCGAGCGAGGTGTAGACGCGGGTCGCGACCTCTCGGGCGCGATCGCAAACCTCGTCGGGCAGGCGGGCCGGGACGAAGTACTCGGTCTCGCCCTGCGTGTACATGGATTCGTAGTCGTAGAGGCCCTGCTTCGGCACGATCTCGACCGCCGGAAGCGCGACCGGGCCGTCCGGGCCGTCGAGGATCGGGATCGCGACCTCGGTCCCGTCGATCCACTTCTCGACGAGCACCTTCGTGTCGTAGCCCAGCGCCGTCAGCATCGCCTCGGCGAGCCCTGCCGCGTCCTCGATGCGCGAGAGGCCCAGCGCTGAGCCCTGCTCGGCGGGTTTGACGGCGACGGGGAAGCCGCCGATCTCCGCGCCCACCAGGTCGAGCGTGCGGGCGGCGCCCATGTCCTTGATCGCCTCGGCCGAGAAGGCCACCCACGGCGGCGTCGGGATGCCGTTGGTGAGGAAGAGGCGCTTGGTGAGGTCCTTGTCCCACGCGAGCATCGACGCGAGCACGCCGGGGCCGGTGTAGGGAATCTTGAGGAACTCGAGCAGCTCCTGGATCATGCCGTCCTCGCCGAACTTGCCGTGGAGCGTGATGTAGACGGCGTCGGGCCGCTCGGAGCGCAGGGTGTCGACGAGCTTGGGGACGAGGTCGAGTGCGAGCACGTGGTGGCCGCGCGCCTCAAGCGCCGCGACGACGCGAGCGCCGGACTGCAGCGAGATCTCGCGCTCGAGCGAACGCCCGCCCATCAGAACCGCGATCTTGTGAGCCACGCGCTCGTCCTCTCTCGGCCACCTGCGACGCCTGGCGGCGTCCCAACGGGAACAGTCTACCCGAGCAAGCGCTGATCGCTCACGTCCGCGCGTCCCGAGGCACGGCGCGAGTGCCAGCGACTATCATTGACGCAATCCGCCCCCTGGCGGCCGTAGACGAGCCCGTTTGGGAAGATGCTGCACATGGTCGACGAGCTGAACCACTCCTCCGAGAAGACCACCCCGCCCGGCGGCGTCAGAGCAAGACTGCGTGCCCCGCGAGGATTTCGCCGTGTTCGCCCACGAGCTGCGCGGAGCCCTCACCGTCATCGCCGGCTACACCGAGATGCTCCGACGCCCCATGCCCGAGGACGAGCGGGCTGCTTCGCTCGCGGGAATCCTGCGTGCGGTCGGCCGCGCGGACACGCTCTGCTCCGAGGTGCTCACGGGTCGCTCGGCCGACGTGCTTCTGCCGCCCACGCGCGACCCCATCGAGCTCGGCGCGCTGGCCGAGCAGGTCGCCGACGAGCAGCGCGCCGCCACCGGGCGCGCCGTACTCGTCGAAGCCGTCGGGGACGTGTCGGTCGCGGGGGACGAGCAGGCGCTTGGCCGTGCGCTCGCCAACCTCGTCTCCAACGCCGTGAAGTACTCCCCCGCCGACACGACCGTTCAGATCCGAGTGCACGCCGAAGAGACATCGGAGTTCGGAGCGACCGCCGTGCTCGAGGTGAGCGACCGCGGACCCGGCATTCCCGCCGACGAGCGCGAGCAGGCCTTCGAGCCCTTCGAGCGGCTCGGGCACGACACCGACGTTCCGGGAACCGGGCTCGGCCTCACCGTCGTGGCCGGCGTCGCGCGCGCAAGCGGCGGCACCGCCCGGATCCTCGACAACCCGGGCGGCGGCACTATCGTTCGAATCGAGTTCCCGCTGGCGCGGTAGGCGCTCGGCGCTTGGAACGGTGTCGGGCCGACCTAAGCGGCGCGTACGTCTCGGCGGCGCTTGAAGAACTTCTCGATTTCCACGGCGCAGAAGACGACCGCCGACATCGCCGAGCGCGACGGTCAGCTCGACCGCCGTGAGCGGCTGGGTCTTGAACACTCCCCGGAAGAGCCGGGACGTAGATGGTCGCCAGCTGCATCACGAACGGTGAGCAGCACCGCGCCGGTCATCGCCATGTTGGAGCGCAGGCCCTGGCTGAAGAGCGACTCCCGGTCCGATCGGACCGCTAGGGCGTGACCCATCTGCGAGAAGCACAGCACCGTGAACACCATCGTCTGCCAGTGCCAGCCAAGCTCGATGGCGAACGCCTGCGTCACCAGCGAAGCGGCGCCCATGAGCAGACCCACCCACACGAGGTGGATCGCGAGCCCGTCGGCGAAGATGCTCTCCTTCGGGGGCCGCGGCGGGCGGCTCATGATGCCCTTCTCCTGCGGCTCCGGGCTGAGCGCCAGACCGGGCAGGCCGTCGGTCACCAGGTTGATCCAGAGGATGTGGATCGGGAGCAGCGGTATCGGCAGGCCGAAGAACGGGGCGAGCAGGATCGTCCAGATCTCGCCCGAGTTCGACGTCATCGTGTACTTGATGAACTTGCGGATGTTGTCGAAGATGCGCCGACCTTCTCGGACAGCACCCACGATCGAGGCGAAGTTGTCGTCGAGCAGCACCATCGCCGCGGCTTCCTTCGCGACGTCGGTGCCGGTGATGCCCATCGCGATGCCGATGTCGGCGCGAGCCAGCGCGGGAGCGTCGTTGACGCCGTCACCGGTCATGGCGACGAACTCGCCCTTGTCCTGCAACGCCTGCACGATCTTGAGCTTCTGCTCCGGGGCGACGCGCGCGTAGACGCGGATGTCCTCGACGCGCCGCTCGAAGTGCTCGAGGTCCATGGCGTCGAGTTCGGTGCCGGTCATCATCTCGCGACTCGTCTTCGGCGATTCCGAGCCTGCGTAGCGATGTTGAGCGCTGTGGCGGGATGATCGCCCGTGATCATGACCGGCACGATGCCGGCCTTCTTGCACTCCGCGACCGCGAGGGCGCGCCTCGGCGCGCGGCGGATCCACGAGGCCCACATATCCCAGGAGCACGAGATCGGTCTCGAGGTCGTTGAGGTTGTGCGTTTCCGGCAGCGCGTCAAGCCGCCGCATCGCGAACGCCAGTACGCGCAGCCCATCCGCGGACCACGTGTCGATGAGGGTCTGGGCTGCGGCCTTGTCGATGTCGATCAGCGAGCCATCCGCGGCAAGCATCCCGATGGAGCGGTCGACCACGGACTCGGCCGCGCCCTTCGTGAACGCGACGTAGCGACCATCGGACGCCGAGTGCACCGTCGTCATCAGCTTGCGGTCCGAGTCGAACGGCAGTTCCGCCGAGCGCGGCAGCGCCTTCTCGAGGACCGTGCGGTCGTAGCCGGAGCTCTGCGCGCCGACGAGGAACGCGACCTCGGTCGGGTCGCCCACGAACTCGTCGCCGCTGCGGCCCACGTCGTTCGAGAGTGCCATCGCCGCGCCGAGCCACTCCCAGGCCGACTCGTTGAGCTCGCCTTCGTGCGCGGGAAGCGCAGCGGCCGTGTCGGCCCCGACCGTCACGCGGTCGACGGTCATGCAGTTGACCGTGAGCGTCCCGGTCTTGTCGGTGCAGACGAAGGTGACCGAGCCGAGCGTCTCGACGGCGGGAAGCCTGCGCACGAGCGTGTTCGTCTGGACGAGGCGCTTGGCGCCGAACGCGAGCGTGATGGTCGCGACCGCAGGCAGCGCCTCGGGGACGGCCGCCACGGCGAGGCTGACGGAGGTCAGAAACATCTTCAGCAGGTCCTCGCCCCGAAGCATGCCGATTGCGAACACGAGGGTGCACAGACCGAGCGCGGCGAGCCCGAGCCCCTTGCCGAACTGCGCGAGGCGCTTCTGCAGCGGAGTCTTGACGTCCTCGCCCTTGTCGAGCAGGTCCGCGATGCGTGCCGAGCTCGGTCTGCAGGCCGACTGACGTGACCACGCCGACGCCGCGTCCGTACACGATCTGCGTGCCCTTGAAGACCATGTTGCGACGGTCGCCGAGCGATGCGTCCGGAGCGACGACCTCGTTCGCGTCCTTCTCGATCGGCATCGATTCGCCGGTGAGCGCAGCTTCGGCCGCTCGCAAGCTGATGGCCTCGACGAGCCGCAGGTCGGCCGGCACGATGCGACCGGCGTCCAGCAACACGATGTCGCCCAAGGTGAGCTCGGCGGCTGGAGATCTCGATGACCTCGCCGTTTCGGCGCACGACAGCCGTCTCGGCAGCCATCTTCTTGAGCGCGTCCATGGCGCGCTCGGCCCGGTACTCCTGCACGACGCCGATGACGGCGTTGAGGATGACGATCACGAGGATCGCAATCGGTGTCCGCAACCTCGCCGAGCAGCCCGGAGATGACCGCTGCAACGAGCAGCAGCAGAATCAGGAAGTCCTTGAACTGGTCGAGGATCATCGTGGCGATCGATCGCCCGGTCGATGCGGGCAGTTCGTTCGGTCCGATCTCGCTGAGCCGCTCGGAAGCTTCGGTCGACTCAAGCCCTTCGAGCCTGGAATCGACGGCGTCGAGCGTTTGCGCCACCGAGAGCGCGTGCGGGGACTCGGGAGTGCCGGGAATCGGGGCCATGCTTCCTCCTAGCGCGGCGAATAGCACCGCGTTCGTCGAAGGTCTCGCACGGCTTGGCTTTCTCCGCGGCAGGACCGGAGCCATCGGTGGCTCGTGATGACGGCCTGCCTCTCGGCCCGGTGAGGCCGAGCAGCTACTCCCCTTCGTCGGCGATGGTACCCCATCGCAAACGGTCGGGCGACTGCGGCGCGCCGGCCGACGAGATCACGGGGCCAGCGTCTCGGTGATTCTCAGCAGCTAGATGAAGCGTCCCAGGCGCAGGTAGTCGAGCGCCATAATCGTCACCCACCACACCACGACGCCGATGAGAATCACGAGCGCGCCCTTGATGAACGCGGAGCTGAACAACCCCGTCCGCTGTCGCGCCTCGGTCACCCAGGTGCTGAACCACACCGCGACGATCAGCACGACCCCGGCGGCGGCCAGCACCAGACCGCCGAAGACGAACAGGGTGTACTGCCGCGCCTCGTAGAGAACCGCCGTCGCAGGCAGCTGCTCCAGCTGCCAGACTGCCACCCCCGCGAACACGATCCAGAGACCCAGGTAGATGAGGAAGGGCCACCACGGCGCGCCGTAGCGGGCGGACGACGCGTCAACGATCTCGCCGTCTGGAACGACCTGCACGTTCACCGGCGCGATGTCGTCGAGCGTGCCCTCCGCGCCTACCTGCTCGTTCGACGCCTCAACGGCTGCGGCCAGGTCTTCGTCGGAGGGGGGCTCGGCGGGCTCGGCGTCGGCATCCGGGGTCGGCTCAGCGGGCTCGGACGCCGGCTCGGGCACTGGCGCGATCTCGGGCTCGGCCGGCTCGGCGTCCGCATCCGGGGTCGGCTCGGCGTCGGCATCCGGCGTTGGCTCGGCTTCGCTGTCGTCCGATGCTTCGTCGACCGCGGTCGGATCGAGCTGGAGTTGGTCGTGGATGGCTTCGGTCGGAACCGGAGTCGCCTCGGGCTCCTCGGCGATCGCGTCGCCTACGGCCCCGGTGTCCGGCTCGATCTCAGGCTCCGCCGGCTCGCCATCAGCCGGCAGTGATACCGCGTCGTCTTCGAACTCCCCCATGCACTTCTCCTCTTCCGCTTTCGGTGAGTCTACGCACCTGAGCCGCTCGACTCAACCTGAGATGGGGCTCCGGCTTCTCCGCACCGCCGCCGAGCAGCTGCAACGCCGCAGGACCGGGTATAGGTTCGGCTGTGTAGATGTCATGGAATCACCTCTCGCTCAATGATGTCTGGCACGAACCGCGCGTATCCTCAGTCTCGAATCGGAGATTCCAAGAATAGTCGCATGCGGCGTACCGCAAGAGGTGGCCGCGCGAACCGAGCACGAAGGAGCCAGACATGTCCGACGAGTCGCGCACGGACCTCCCGGCCGAGCCCGTTCCCGAGCCCGAGGCGCCCTCACCGCAGCCCGAGCCTGTACCGGAGCCTGCCGCGTCAGTCCCCCAGCCCGATCCGGCCCCCGCGCCGGCGCCGACACCCATCCCGACAGAAGCGCCGCAGCCGGCCCCCATCCCCCAGCCGGCACCGCCTGCCCCTCCGGCGCCTCCGATGGCGCCTCCGGTCGGCGAGCCTGTCCCCGCTCCCCCCGTCACCCCCGCGCCGGCCCCCGCGCCGGCCCACCACGGCGGCGGGGCGACCATCACCCTCGCCGTCATCGCGGCACTCTTCATGGGCGCGATCGCGGGCGTGGCCGGCGGTTTCCTCGGCGGTCAGCTCGCGCAAGGTCCCGGCTCCGGGGCCACGGTCAAGGCGCAGAAGATCACCGTCGTCCCATCAACCACAGAAGAGCCCGCAGTCGCTGCTGCGGCTGCAGCGGTCCCAAGCGTCGTCAACATCGACGTGAGCTCCGGTGAGGCCACCGGTGGCGAGCAGGGTCTGCCCCAGACGCATCCCGGCGTGCCCATGAAGGGCAACGGCTCCGGCGTCGCGTTCAAGGAAGTCGCCGGAGGCGGAACCTACATCCTCACCAACAACCACGTCGTCGACGGCGCGACCAAGCTCACCGTCGCCGATTCCACTGGCAAGACGCACGTCGGGACGCTCGTCGGTCGCGACCCTGACACCGATGTCGCCGTCGTGCGCATCGCCGAGACACTCCCGATCATCGAGGTCGGTGATTCAGCGAAGCTCCTCGTCGGGCAGACGGTCGTGGCCATCGGTTCGCCGTTCGGCTTCGAACACTCCGTTACGTCCGGTGTCGTCTCGGCGCTTGGTCGCTCGCTGTACAACGTAGGCAGCGGCAACTCGCCGGGCTACTCGCTTGCAGACGTCATCCAGACGGATGCCGCTATCAACCCCGGCAACTCGGGTGGCGCGCTCGTGGACAAGGCCGGCCTGCTCGTTGGCATCAACACCGCGATCTACAGCGACACCGGCCAGAACGGCGGCATCGGTTTCGCCATCCCCGTGAACACGGCCGCCAGAGTCGCCGACGAGCTCATCGCCGGCGGCAAGGTGGGCCACCCCTTCATCGGCCTGATCGGCTCGACCGTCGATGCAGACCGCGCTGCCGAGAAGAAGCTGCCCGTCGAGCAGGGAGCCTACGTCGAGGAGCTCACAAGCGGTGCGCCCGCCGCGAAGGCTGGCGTGAAGGTCGGCGACATAGTGACTGCTGTCGACGGCAAGGACATTCGCTCGATGGACGACCTCATCGTGTCGGTTCGCCGTCGCGCCATCGGTGACACCGTGAAGCTCACGGTCCGCCGAGGCGATCAGACCCTCACGCTCGACGTCGCTGTGGGAGACAAGCCCTCCGACTTCAAGATGCCGTCAACGGACACCACGGACACCACGACTACCCCGGGCGAGTAGCGGGGTCATCCGAGGCAACAGATACTGAGAAGGCCCCGGCGAGTCGCCGGGGCCTTCGTCATCTCATCGTTGTTGCGGAACCCTAGGGGCGGGTCTTCTTTCTGTTGAAGTAGACCGCGGCCCCCACGCCACCCGCTACCAGAATGATGACGCCGCCTATGACCCACGGCATTGGCAGCGAGCTTCCGGCTGCATCGCCCGTCGCAGTCGCCTCCGTAGCCGGCTCGGGCTTGTTGGCGTCGGCGGCCTTCGCTTCCTCGGTCGCGAACACACGCTTGACGGCCTCGGCCATGGTGGTCGTCGGATTCTCGACCCCCGCCTTCACCGCGAGTTCGTCGGGCACGGACTTGTACAGCAAGCGCGCCTTCAGGTCCGCAGCCTCAACCCCTGCCGGGAGCGCCAGCTTGTACGTCTCGCTGACCGATTCCATCGGCGGGATGCGATCGTCGCTGACGACCGCAACGGCATCCCAGAGCTCTGCGGGATACTTGCCGTTCTTGTCCTTGAGCACGGTGCCGAAGACGCGCTTGCCCAGCTCTGTCTCCTTGCCGCTCTCGTCAACAGCGACGACCTGCAGCCACATCTGACGAACCTCGGTCAACCCGGACGGCAGATAGTGACCTGCACCGACGTTGGTGATCGTCACCGTCACCTCGGCGGAAGGACCGGCGATCTCAGGCGCAGCCATGTCGATCGTCGCGGCACTCTGAAGCAGCGCGGTTGCGCGCTCCGCATTGCCCAGCGCAACCTGCGCCCCGGCGAAGGTCATGTGGTAGATGTTCGGACGCTCGGGGCCATTGACACAGGCCTGCCCGGTGGACGGACCGACCGCGGGTGGGGCCTCGCTCATGTGGCAGTCCTGGCACTGGATGCCCTGCTTGGCCTGCGGGCTCTTCTTCCACTCGGAGTAGGTGGACTCCAGGTGCATGCCGTTTACCGGGTGATTCACGTTGTGGCAACCGCCGCAGATCTCCGACGTCGCATGGAATGCCGAGTAGACGGGATTGTGCGGGGACTGCGGATCCTCGAGCTGCGCCCGGAGCACCCCGCTGGGTTCGACGAGTTGAGACACGTTGGCGATCGGCTTGGTGGTGCCGGTCACCTGGTGACAGAACGAGCAGGTGATGGCCTCGGCTGATGCCGGGCTCATCTGCGCGCTACCGTCTTCACCGGTCATGTTGGCGACCGGCCCGTGGCATCGCCGGCAGAACGGACCGAGCTTGTTGCCGGTCGCCGCATCGCCCTCGGCCACCTTCGCGACGAAGATGGGGTCGTCGAGCGCCTTGGCGTGCATCGACTCCTGCCACTCGGCGGAGAGCATGTCGTGGCATCTGCACGAAGTGGCGGGTGCGAACTGTGCGGGGGTGGCTACCCCGGGCTTGACCGGTACTGACTTGGCGAACGCGGGTGCCGCCGAAGCGGCGAGCACCGCCGCAACGACTATCGCTAGACGAATCACGGACCTTGCTCCTGACATACCGAACCTCCATATGTGAGTCGGTGGCCGCCCGGCAGCGGCAACTGGCGCGAATATGCTATCACGGTTGGAGCAATTGAGAACCACCCGGCGGGTCACCGAGCCCGCTGAACCGACGGCATCAGTCCCCCTCGGGCGGCTCTGCCCCACTCCTCCTCCGAGTGCGCACGCACGAGCGCGACAACGAGAAGCACCGCAACGATCACCAGCCCGATGCACACCGCCATCGGCCCCGTAGGCACGGAGCCACCCGCCCCGCCTCCAGCACTCGCCTCCGCCGAGCCGGGCCCTCCGTCATCGGCGGCCTTGGCCTCCTCGGTCGCGAACACGCGCTTCGCGGCCTCGGCCATGACGGTCGTCGGGTTCTCCACGCCGGCCCGCTTCGCGAGTTCGTCGGGGACCGACTTGTACAGCAGCCGGGCCCGCAGCTGCGCGGCCTCGACGCCGGCGGGAAGCGCAATCGTGTACGTCTCGGTGATGGAATCCATCGGCGGGATCCGGTCGTCCTTGGCGACGCCCACAGCGTCCTGAATCTCCACCGGATGCTTGCCCTTGGCGTCCTTGAACTCGGTGCCGAACACGCGCTTGCCCAGCTCGGTCTCGGCACCGCTGTCGTCGACCACCGCCACGCTGAGCCACATCTGGCGCAGATCCGTCGACCCCGTGGGCAGGTAATGGCCCGCCCCGACATTCGTGACCATCACGACCACCTTCGCGCCCGAACCCGCCGAGACGACGTCGGGCGCCTCCATCTCTATCTCGGCAGCGCTCTTGAGCAGTGCGGTGGCGCGCTGTGCGTTGCCGAGCGCCACCTGGGCGCCCGCAAATGTCATGCGGTAGATGTTGTCCCGTTCCGGTGCCGCCTCAGCCGCGAACCCGACCGTGGGGCCCACGAGAGGCGGCGTCTCGCTCATGTGGCAGTCCTGGCACTGCAGTCCCTTGCGCGCCTGCGGGCTCTTCTTCCACTCGTCGTACGTGGATTCAAGCGCCAAGCCGTTGAACGGGTGGTTGACGTTGTGACATCCCCCGCAGATCTTCGAGGACTCGTGCAGCGCCGAGTAGCTCGTGAAGTGCGGCGCCTGGGCGTCCTTGAGCTGAGCACGCATCATCCCCGTGGGCTCTACGAGATGGGCCACGTTGGCCAGCCGCTTCGACATGCCGGCGACCTGATGGCAGAACGAGCAGCCAACCCCCTGGGCGGCAGCCGGCGACTGCTCGGCGAGCCCGTCCTGACTCGTCATGTTGGCGACAGGGCCGTGGCACCGCCGGCACCACTTCCCGAACTTGTTTCCGGTGGCTTCGTCCACCTCGGCGACCTTGGCCTTGAACAGCGGGTCATCGAGAGCCTTGCTGTGCATCGCCTGCTGCCAGTCGTCCAGAAGCATCCGGTGGCAGACGCACTGCAGCGACTGTGCGAACTGGATGGGCTCGGCGTTGCCCGGCTTGACCGACACAGGTGCCGCGGCGGCCGTTGCTGCAACCGAAGCCAGCGCGGCCGAGGCGAGTACAAGTCCGAGGGCCTTGCGCGCGATCTTCACTCGAATGCTCCCCTCACTCGTCCCGGTGTCAGCGAGCGACGACCTGCGATATGATACTCTCGTAGGTACATTTCGCACCCATTCAACGGGTATGAATGTACTTACCGTAGACTGACGTTTCCGTATTTGAAAGGAAGATATCCATGGTCGAGCTGAATCGCTGTGTGTGCGGCTATCTCCACGTCGGCCCCGCGCCGGAGCGCTGCCCCGTGTGTGGCGCCCCCTCAACCTCGTTCTCCAAGGTCGACTCGCTGCCCGAGCTCGAGGGCACCAAGACGCTCGAGAACCTGAAGGCCGCCTTCGCGGGCGAGTCTCAGGCGAACCGCAAGTACACCCTCTGGCGCCGGATCGCCGAGCTCGAGGGTGCCCCGCTGTCCGTTCTCGCGGCCTTCGATCGCGCCGCTCTCGAGGAGACCGCGCACGCGCTCGGCCACCTCGCCTACATGGGCGGCTTCGGCACCACCGCCGAGAACCTCAAGGCCGCGGCCGAGGGCGAGGGCTACGAGTGCGAAGCCATGTACCCGGAGTTCGCCGAGACCGCTGACGCCGAGGGCCTGACCGCCGTCGCCGGCTATTTCCGCAGCGTAGGCCGGTACGAGAAGCTGCACCGCCAGGCCTATCTCGCCGCACTCGCGGAGCTCGAGAACGCCTAGTGGCAGCCGAACGTGACGTCGCCGGCATCAAGTCGCTCGACCGAACCGGTCTCGAGGGACTGGTTGCCGATCTGGGGCAGCCGCGATTCAGGGCCAAGCAGCTCGAGCGGTGGCTCTACGGCCGAGGCGCACGTTCGTTCGCCGAGATGACCGACCTGCCTGCCGGCCTGCGAGAGACCCTCGCAGGCCGGCTGGCGCTTCCCTCCCCCGTCGTCCGGGAGCGGCAGCAGTCCGCGGACGGCACGGTGAAGTACCTGCTCGAACTCGTCGACGGCGCTACCGTCGAAACGGTGGGTCTCCCCGCGGGTGACCGGCTGACCGTGTGCTTCTCCACCCAAGCCGGCTGCGCGATGCGGTGCTCGTTCTGCGCCACGGGAGCCGGTGGCCTGACGCGCGACCTCGGCCCCGGAGAGATGGTGGACCAGGTGCGTCTCGTCGCCGAGGACTTCGACCGCCGCGTGACCAACGCCGTGGCGATGGGCCAGGGCGAGCCGTTCGCGAACTACAACGCCACCCTGGGCGCCCTGCGCTTCCTCAACGCGGCCGAAGACGTCGGCATCGGCGCGCGTCACATCACCGTCTCCACCTGCGGAATCATCCCCGGCATCAAGCGCTTCGCCGAGGAGCCCGAGCAGTTCACGCTCGCCGTCTCGCTCCACTCCGCTGTGCAGGCCACCCGTGACCGCCTCATGCCGGGCGTCCGCGGGATGGAACTGCCGGCACTGCGCGAGGCGCTCGTCGAGTATGCGAAGAAGACGGGCCGCCGCCCCTCGCTCGAGTACGCACTGATCGCCGGCGTCAACGACTCGGCCAGCGAGCTTTCGGCACTCGTCCGGTTCGCCCGTGGGCTGCTGGTTCACGTGAACCTCATTCCGGTGAATCCCGTGAAGGGCAGCGGCTTCTCGCGCTCCACCGACGAGCGGGTGACCGTATTCCAGCGTGAGCTGCACATGTCCGGCATCGAGGTCTCGGTCCGAGCCGAGCGTGGCACCGACATCGACGCCGCATGCGGGCAGCTCCGCCAGCGCTCCGGGAGCACCCGACCGGTCTAGCTTCGCCTCGGGTCGTCGACCGGACAGATCCCGCCGAGCGCCGGGCATTCGCCACAGACGGCAACGTCGAATGCGTCCAGATGCGGGAACCGGCCGCCTCGGATCAGCTCGAGCCGCTCTTCGATTCCTGCGGCGATGCCCTCGGCGTCGCCGACGGTGAACTCGAATGCGAGCGTGAAGGCGTCGTGCTCGACGAACACGAAGTTCACGCTCACCTTGCTGGCTCCGGCCCGAATTGCACCCAGTGCGTAGCAGTCGGCCTGGAGCCGGTAGCCGGCGAGCCGAGAGGGACTCTGCTCCGGCGACTTGCCGGTTTTGTAGTCGACGACCAGCGCCTCGTCGCCGTTCCACGAGATGAGATCGATCGAACCCACGAGAGAGGTGTCGCCCAGGGGCACTCGCAACGCCTGCTCTCGGGCGACGCTGTACCCCTCGAGGGCACGCACTCCGACCTCGCTCGCGAGAAACCCATCTACGGCACTCTTCAGCCGCTCGCATTGCGCCTGTACGAGACTGTGGCGCCGTGTGACCGCCGCCAGCACCACGCCTCTGTCTCCCCCGCCGATCACACCCTCGAGGGCCTGATGCAGCGCTACACCGAACTCCGCGCTGTCAGAATCGCGAGCCGGTGACGAGTCTCGCAGCCCCAGGATGTATCGAACGTAGTAGGAGAACTGGCAGGCGTCGAACCTGTGCAGTGCCGTGTAGGAGACTGTTTGGGGCGAGTGGCGCTCGCTCGGCGCACGGTCCGGTGGCGGCGAGGGAGCATAGATCGGGGCATCAGCGTCGAGCGCTGTCATCGCGATGTCGTCCGGCTCGCCCGCCTCGGGTCGGAGTACCGTGACCGCCACTTCGGAGTCGGCCACCTGCACCAACCCATCATCCTGCGGGTCACCAAGCGCCGAACGGATCCAGTCGATGAGGTAGCCACCCTCGGGCGCCTTCTGTAGCGCTCGGGCACCCGAGATCACGAGGAGTTCCTCTGCGCGCGTGCACGCCACGTAGAGACACCGCTTCTCCTCCTCAATCTCCCGCGCCTCGAGCTCCTTGGCAAACCGGACGTGCTGAATCGTGGCGGCGCCATCGTAGGGCGCGATCTTGGGCAGCTTCAGCCCTACCACCGGCGCGATTTCCCCGCCTACGGACTGTGGCTGCACGAGGAACGGATCGGCGCACCGGGAAGTCGGTCCGCTGAGGTCGGCTACGAACACCACCGGGAACTCGAGTCCCTTGGAGCCATGGATCGTGAGGATGCGGACCGCGTCGCTACCGGCGTCGGTGGCGGCTGCCCCCTCGCGGTCCGAGCTCTCCTGGCGCAGCCGCATGTGCTCGACGAAGCTCCCCAGGTCGGCCGATTCCGCGTTTTCGAAGACGGTCGCGAATCGAGCGAGTTTCAGCCACATTCGCCCAGCCTCGAACACCGGCCGGACCCGATGCCAGCAGCGTCAGATCGAAATCGAACTGCTCGGCGGCCTCGTGCACTACTTCCGATAGGGACAATCCGGCCTGCTGGTAGCGCAGCTCGGCGATCGCCTGGTAGGCGTGTGCCGCGGCGGGTCTGTCGGCCTCGAGAAGTGGCGCGGCCTCCGCCTCGTCCGCGGCCACCGCTTTCAGGGCGTCGAACAGCCGCCCCTTCTTGCCCACGGACTCGCGTAAGGCGAACAGGGCATCGTCCGAGAGCCCGACGAGCCGGCTCGCGAGCACGAGCGCAACGGCCTCGTCGTCAGAGGGCAGCGCGATCGCCCGAAGCAGCGCGAGTATCTCGGTGATCTCCGGGGCATCGAAGAACAGCTGCCCGGCACCGACGTAGACCGCATGACCCGCCTGCTCGAGTGCAGATGCGTACAACGGAACGTTGGAGGCGCCGCGCACCAGAACGGCGATGTCACCCAGCCTCGTGCCATCGGCAGCCAGCCGAGACACCCGTTCGGCGATGTGGCGGGCCTCTTCTCGGCGAGCGTGCTCGATCTTGACGCCCGCCTCGGAGCTGTCCACGAGCACGCACTCGACGCGAGGCGCCCCGGCGTCAATCGGAACATCCCAGCCGTCCGTACGACCGGCCTGCAGCTGCATGAAGTCCGGCCCGAACAGCTCGGGCCTGGAGAACACGCCGTTGACGAAGGTGAGGATCTGCTCGTGCGAGCGGAAGTTCTGGTCGAGCTGGATGCACTTCTCGCTAGCCGAGCGAACGCGCTCGAAGATCCCAACGTCGGCATAGCGGAAACCGTAGATCGACTGACGCTCGTCCCCCACCACGCAGAAGTCGTCGCGGCGAAGGTGGTCGAGCACCTTCATCTGCATCTCGTTCGTATCCTGAAACTCGTCCACCATGATCATGCGGAAGTGCTCGCGGTAGATGCGGGCGATCTCCGGGTTCTCGGACAGGAGCCGCGCAGCGCCCTCCTGCAGGTCGTCGAAGTCCAGCAGCCCGCGCGAGCGCTTCGCCTCTCGGTAGCGAGCGTCGAACTCCGCGAGGATGCGCTCGAAGCCCCGAAGTACGCGCTCCCCTTGGGCGCCCGCGAGCACGCACGTGAGCTCCTCATGCGCCGCCGAGACGAGCGCCTGGAGACTCCTTGGCACGTTCATCACGAAGCCCGCTGACGCCATAGCCGCGCACCGCCTCCTGCAACGCCGAGCAGTCGCGTGTTGCATCAAGGGAGCACGCTGCCAGCGCCGAGGCATGGGCGCGCGCCTCGTCGCGATTGCGCACGACCGCCGGAGTGGGCTTGCAGTCATCCAGTGCCTCAGCCAGATCCTGCGCGCAGGCCGCGACTCGCGACACCGCGGACCCGAGCTCTTCGGAACCGCTGGGGGCATGCGCCTTCGCTGGGTCGAGCCCCATCGCTCGTATGCGCCCGTGTATGGCGATGACCCCGGACTTCACCTCGCTGAGCGGGTAGGCGTCAAGCAGCTCGGTCACGCCATCATCGGACTCATAGAGCGCCGATGCTGCCTCGTCAAAGGCCTCCGCCATCAGGAGCGTGGACTCGACTTGGTCTGCCTGCCCAAACCCGGGCTCGACGCCCGCCTCGAGCACGTGTCTTCTGACGAGGCGGCCGCACAACCGGTGGATGGTGGAGATCCAAGCCTCGTCGATGCGCCGCGCCACCGCCGGCGACAGGTCTTCGCTGAGCTCGCGCCGCACCCGCTCGGCGATCTCGCCGGCGGCCTTCTTGGTGAACGTGATGGTCAGGATCTGATCGATGTCGACCGGCTCCCGCACGTCATCCGGTCGTTTGAGCATGCCCGCCGAGAATCTCCGAGACAGAACCGTGGTCTTCCCGGAGCCGGCACCCGCGCTGATGGCCAGGTCTCCATCAACGGCTTCGACCGCCGACAGTTGGTCCGGAGTCAGACGGCGTCTCATCGTCCCGCCTTCCCGCACACCGGCGCCGCGGCACAATAGGAGCAGCTCGCGGGCGTAAGCGGCGAGCACTCGATCTCTCCTGCTCTCATGCCCGCGACCGCATCCGCGGCGAGGCCGAGCGCCTCGGCCATAGTCGCAGCGAAAGCGTCCTCTGCGAGCAGGTCCCGGCTCACCAATCCCTCGCGGCTCACGAGATCGCCGCGGACCAAGCCCCTGTTCTCGGGCTTTCGCAGCACGCGGTATATGCCTCCGGCCGGACGCAGGCCCAGACCTATCTCGACCGCTCGCAGGTAGAGGGGCAGCTGCACCTTGCCCTGGCTGATCATCTGGACCGCCGTTGCTCCAGAGGAACGCTTGTAGTCCATCACGAGCGCGTGACCCTCGCCGTCCGTGTCGACTCGGTCGACTCGGCCCGACAGGCGGTAGCCGCCCATGTCCACGCTGTCCGACACGAAGTCCCATTCGAGCCGGAGAGGCTCGAATCCATCGAACATCTCGGCGTCGTCGCTGACGATGCGCTCCGCCCACCGGAGTGCTTCTCGCCGGGCGATTCTCTCCTCCACCCGCTGCTCGGACTCAGCTGCTGTGAGCTCATCGAACACCGTCCGAAGCCCCGCGGTGGCCGCCTTCCTCTGCTCGATAGTGACGCGCCCCAGTCCCGCCTCAAGTCGCTGCGTGTAGAACCTCTCAAGCAGCGCGTGGGCAAACGACCCTTGATCCGCCGTGCCGGGCTCTCTGTCGAGCTTCTCAGGCCGGAGCACCCGCGAGTAGAACCAGCCGTACGGGCAGGCCAGATAGGCCTCGATCTCGCTCGCCGAGAAGACCTCTCGCTCGGCAGTGACCGCAAGCAGACGGTCGACTGACAGGCCCGCACGGCGGCCGGACGCTCGCCGCCTTGCAGCCCTCACCCGCTCGTGGGCTTCGTCCCCCTGCAGGGCGAGCGCTCGGAGGGATTCTCGGCTGTTGCCGGCATCTGCGCTCTCGCGCGGAATGTGCGCCAGCGAACGGCGCTCGGACTGCAGCAGCACCTCATCGCCATCCCGATACAGGTCGAGAACCTCGGCGAGCAGCGGCGACACCTGCAGCGGCTCTCCATCCGAGTCGGCGGTGCACGTGCTCAGGACCAGATGCGACTTCGCTCGCGTGAGCGTCTGGTACATGAGAAGCCGCTCGTATGCCGCCCCCGTTGGCCCTTGTGCCTCGGCACCGAACTCGGCCAGAACTCGTGCTGCTGAGCTCCCGGGCACCAGGTTCTCTGACTGGGCGGCCGGAAACTCATCTGAAGTCAGTCCGCCGAGTATCACCGCCGTGAAGCGCCGAGCTCGCATCCGGGTCACGCTGCCGACCTGCACACACCCTGGTCGTTCCACATTTCGCGGAGTGACAGAGCGCTCGGAGAAGACCTCCATAAGCTCCCGCACACGCACGCCGGCGGCCCCCATGGCCGCAACGTCCGCTAGTATCTCTGCGGCCGCTCCGTACGCCCACGCGTCAACCTCGGCGCCGGGCCCCAGCTCGATACCCGCACGGCCGTATCCCGTCGCGAACAGCCGGCGAACCATTCGAGTCCAGTCAGGCGCCGAAGCCTCGTCCACCGGCACGTGGGCAATTCGACGCGCATCGGCGACGATGGTCGAACACGACGGGTCTTCCTTTGCGATGGCATGAACGAGATCGGCCGGCTCGGTTACCCGCCAGCGCCTCCAAGTTCGCCTCGAGCACGGCGACCCGATCGGAATCGATCCCCGAGAAGCGCGTCTTCAGGAACGCCAGAAGGTCCCTTCGCTCCCCTCCTACCGCGAACCGCAGTAACGCGAGCAGCGATGCACCAAGCCCCGTGGACCCGAACGGCGTCTCGAGATCGAAGTCCGCCTCGATGCCGGCCTGCGCGAACGCACGTCGGAGGAATGCCTCGTGGCGTTGTGGGTCACGGAAGAGCACAGCGATGTGCTCTGGGTCTGACATGTTCTTCCACTACCAGCCGACTGAACCTCCTCCGCGATCCGGACCGCCTCGGCCTCGTAGCCCTCGGCCATCGACAGTCGCACGCAGCCTGTAGCAGCAATGCGCGCGTCGGGCATCAGGAGGTTCTGCTCGAGCGCAACGAGCTCGTCAGCCGTGCCGAAGGTGTTCTGGGACACGACGCGTTCACTTGTCGCACCCGCGGCCGACAGCCGCTCTAGCAGCGGAGATAGCGCCTCCGTACCGGTGAAGCCCTCATCCCAATTCAGGGTGATCGCGACTTGGAGCCCCTGCGTCGGCGGCCCGCAGGAGCAAGGACTCCTGCGCCAGGCCAAGATCACCGAACCGGTGCACGACAATAGGAGGCCACGCTTCGCCGCCCGCTATGGGGAGCACGCTCGCGGCCTCGTCCGGCTCCACGAGATTCGACGATTCGAGCAGTTGCGCGTAACCGCGAATGAGCCGAGCCAAGGGGGCGCCGGGCCCGTCGAGCGTGGGCGCGTGAGACCGCCACGCGAACCCGGTCTGCTCGCAGAGTCGCGCGATGCACTGCTCGGCAAGTCCGACGAGCCCCGAAGTAGCTTGCTCGTCCCCGGCGGCAGCCGCGTACAGCAACGCTCTTCGCTTGGCGGCGGACACGATCGACCGACCGTCGCCGTCCGAAACCCACGCAGCTTCAACAAAGCCGCTGAACGTCATCGCCTTGATCCCGAGGGGGAACTCGAGCGCGAGCTCGGCTCTGGCGCGCTCCACATCAGGACTCCCGGGCAGGAGCAGCACCGGACTAAGACCGTCGCGCAGTGCCTCGCGAACCAGCCCAAGGGCTCGTCCCGTCTTGCCCGCGTTCGCGCGGCCTGTGATCACGTGCAACGGCATGCTACTCCCCCATTGATGGTGGGAGCATCGTGTCACACGGGGCTGACACTACTCCTGGGCCTGCGTGTAGCGCTGAACGCCTTCCCGGATCTCGCGTACCTTGCGCCAAGCCAGCTCCTCGTCACGGCCGAGGTAATGCTCGACACGGCCGCCCAGCGCCTCGGCGGCGTACTCGGCGCGCTCGGCAATTCCCCGAGCGACGTCAGCGGCCCTCAGGGCCTCGTTCGCGAGACGCTGGCGGGTCTTGGAACCGCTGTTTGGCGCGAAGAGAAGCCCTCCGACGAAGCCGGCCAGCGCTCCCACTATCAAGCCAATGGCAAGAAATTCCAGATTCCTCTTCATTCGTCGCCTCCACCAGCCGGCGTCACTTCGGCATCCGTGAGCAGCAGGAATATGCGCTCGAGCTCTTCCTCGCCCTGAAAGTCGATCTCGATCTTGCCTTTGTCCTTGGTGAGCTTCACCCGAACATTGGTGCCGAGAAGCCGGCGAAGCTTGCGCGCCACGACCTTGAATGACTTTGGCGCAGCGGGCCTGGGCGCCCTCTCGGTCTGCCCGGCGGCATACAGTCTCGCCAGATTCTCTGCTTCCCTCACGGACAGACCATCGTCCACTATCCTCTGAGCCAGCTTCAGGCGGATCGCCTCGTCGGGCACGGAGAGAACTGCGCGCGCATGCCCGGCGGTCATCTTGGCCTCGTAGACGAGCTCCTGGACCTCGTCGGGCAGATCCAGCAGTCGCAGCGCGTTGGTGATGGTCGACCGCGACTTCGAGACCTTGTCGGCCAACTCCGCCTGAGTCATGCGGTACTCGGAGAGCAGCTTGCGGTACCCGCGAGCTTCTTCGATCGCGTTCAGGTCCTGTCGCTGCAGGTTCTCGATGAGTGCCAGCTCGAGCGATTCCGTTGCGGTCTTTGAGAGTACTCGCACCGGGACCCGCTCCAGGCCGGCCAGGCGGGATGCCCTCCAGCGTCTCTCCCCTGCAATAATCTGGTAACCCTCACCATGAGCTCGCACGATGATCGGCTGCAGAAGCCCCACCTTCTTGATGGAGTCCGCCAGCTCAGCTATCCCCTCTTCGGAGATATCGGTGCGGGGCTGCTCCGGGTTGGGCGCGATCATGTCGACGGCGAGCTCAGTGACTTCTCCGGACGTCTGCGACTCCTGTGACGCGCTTGGAATGAGCGCCGACAGGCCGCGGCCGAGCCCTCTCTTAGACACGCTCCATCACTTCCTTCGCCAGGTTCCGGTACGCGTTTGCGCCCTTGCCGTTGGGATCGTAGAGCATGACAGGCTGTCCGAAACTCGGAGCCTCTGACAGTCGCACGGTCCTGGGAATCAGCGTCTCGAAGACCTTGTCCTCGAAGAAGTCCTTCACCTCGTCGACGACCTGCTGCGCGAGCCTCGTGCGCGAGTCATACATGGTCATCACGACGCCGAACACCTCAAGCTGCGGGTTGAGGTGTGTCTTGACCAGCCGAACGCTATCAAGGAGCTTCGATAGGCCCTCCAGCGCGTAGTACTCGCACTGAATCGGAATAATGAGGCCCTCAGCCGCCGTGAGAGCGTTGATAGTGAGTAGTCCGAGGGATGGAGGGCAGTCAATGATGATGTACTCGAAATCGGCCTTCACAGGGCCCAGGATGGCCTTTAGCCGTCCCTCCCGGCTCATGGCGGACACGAGTTCGATCTCGGCACCGGCCAACTGAATGGTCGCAGGAGCTACGAACACGTGTTCGATTTCCACGGGCTCGATGATCGCGGAGAGCGGCGTATCGCCCAAGCAGCGCGTTGTAGACGCACAGTTCGCGCTGGTTCTTGTTCAGGCCGAAGCCTGAGGTCGCGTTGCCTTGTGGGTCCAGATCCAGAAGCAGCACTTTGGCGCCGGCCTGCCCGAGGGCCGCCGCGAGGTTTACGGCGGTCGTGCTCTTGCCAACCCCGCCCTTCTGATTCACAACAGCGAGAACCTTCGCCTTGCCTGCCGACGGCTTATGCTCGGTCGGGCCTTCCATTCGCTCTCCTCTTCTCATGAGAGTCCATCCGGCTCGAGAGTATATCGGACTTCACGTCCTCGCACACCCTAAGCCAGCGGTGAGCTCTGTGCCAATCCGACCCTTCTGGGTAGACGCGTCACTGGTGACCCCTGTTTCTCGTAGACCACGATGCAGCGGCGCTCGCCGCCGCCCGGAATCTCGGTACGCCTCACGGAAACTTCTCTCATGCCGGCCAACGAGGCGACTTCGCGCCCGCGAAGCAGCTCGGAGTCATCTGGCGTTCCCTTGAGCGCTATGAAGAGGCCTCCCTGTACGAGCAGGGGAGATGCCAGCTCAACCAGGGCAGGGAGCTCGGCCACTGCCCGAGCCGTGACGACGGCGTAGTCCGCGCCATGGGAGCGTGCATGGTCCTCGGCGCGCTCCGCCACCGCGGCGATCCCTGGGCTCAGCCCCATTTCGGCCAGTATGGCGTTAACGCTGCGTGCCTTCTTCTGCACAGAGTCAAGGAGCACGCCCTCGCGGTCGGCGGCTATGCAGATTGCGGCACCCGGAAAGCCACCGCCTGTCCCTATGTCCAGAAGCTTGCCTGAGGGCGCCGCGTCAACATCCCGGCAGAGGTAGCAGAGAATCGAGCAGGTGAAGCCTCACCGCGGCCTCCGGTGACGTGATGCGAGTCAGATTCAGCGAGCGATTGGCCTCGATCACCCGATCAAGGTACTCAAGCAGTTCTTGGATCGCGCTAGGCTTGAGTGCAACTCCTGACTCGCGTGCGAGATGATCGAGCAGCTCAGAGTGTTCTGGACCCAGATGTTTCACGTGAAACCTCCTCGGAGGAACCTCGCCGGAGTGTACCACTCTGTCGAAGCATGTTTCACGTGAAACACTGACGGAACGCAGGCGCAGTTGACCCCAACCATGACAAATCGCCATTTGCGCCCAGGGGAGAGCCCGGCAAGGGGGCTGAGGCGGACACCACTGCGTGCGGACGATGAACTGGGGACGCCGTACTTCGACATGATCACCAGCACATAGCCGCCGCGGTCCCGGAGTTCAGGCTGCGCGGTTCAACGCGATGTCGTGACCCGATTGCTCGCTACATGGATCACAGACCGAGCAAACCACTGAGGCTTGGCAGACGGGGTTTGCGCACTCTCGTATCGAGAGCACCTGCAGATGAGTTGCTCCCGGCCTCAAACTCGGAACCTCGAAGCCAACGAAGCGCCAGCCGCCATCGTGCCGGAGTCGGCGGCTGTGCGGGCCGGCGCCTCGTGTCGGCGGTGACGGCTCGAGGTACTCAGTCGGGCGGCGGCAATATCGCTTCCGCCTCGTCTGGAATCAACGGTTCAACGGATTCAGTCGGCGGAACGCCGTTCTAGAACCGGACTGCGCACTCAATCGAAACCGGACCCGGTTCCCGCCTCGCCCAGCGAGTGAGGGCGGAAACGCAGCGAGGGCGCCCGTGGGCGCCCTCGCGACTCTAACCAGTGCGACACATGCTACTTCGGGTTGATCACTACCATGCGGAACGGGTCTTCGCCCTCGCTCTGCGTGGTAATGCGGCGATCGTCGCGGAGTGCAACGTGAACCACTCGTCGCTCGTACGCCGTCATCGGACGAAGTCGAACGGCTGTATGCTGCCGAGCAGCGCGATCGGCGGAGCGCCGTGCGATGTCCTCAAGCTTCTGCCGCCGCCGGTGACGGTAGCCCTCGACGTCAACGATGATGGGGTAGCGGAAGCCCAGCTTGCGGTTGGTGATCGCCGATGCCAGCGCCTGAAGTGCGTCCAGGGTTCGTCCGTGGCGCCCGATGAGCACGGCGAGGTCGCCGCCGACGACGTCCAGGATGATCTCACCCTCATCGCCTTCGTACTCCTCAATGCTGCTACCCTCGATGCCGAACGACGACAAGATGGTCTGCAGCACTTCGACCGCCGTATCCGCTACCTTGTCGAGCTCCTCATCGCTGAGCTCGGCCGGCTCGTCCGCGATGGCGCCGCCGGGCGATTCATCGGCAATCATCACCGGTGCACCGGGCTGAGCCTCTTCGACCTCGAGGACCTCGCGCGCCACTCGCTTGGCGTCTTCGAGCTCGGCTAGGTACTCGTCCTTCACCCAGACGCGCACCTTCGCACCGCGATCGCCGCCGATCCCGAACATCTTGCGGCCAGGCTCTTCGAGGATCTCGTAGCCCACGGCGTCCTGCTGAACTCCGAGCTCCTCGAGTGCCGCGTCAACCGCCTCGGCGACCGTGGACGCTTCCTTGATGCACTCCCGTTCCATCTGAGCACACTCCTTCTTTGCACAGCGCCCATGCGGGCGCGGGGTCTAGCTCTTCGTCGACTTCTTGGAGCCCTTGTTCGACGGCTTCTTCTCGGCAACCTGATCTGCAGCGCTCAGCGCCGGACTTCTTCTTCGACTTCTCGGCGACCTTCTCCGCGGCAGCGAGCGCCTCCCGCTCCGCAAGCTCTCGCTTGGTCACTGACATGGTGATCTGCTGCTGGGCGAGACCGAAGATCGACGAGACGTCCCAGTAGAGCAGAACGCCAGCCGGGCTGATCCAGCCGAAGTACAGCATGACGACGGCCATGTAGCCGCCGATCATCTTCTGCTGCTTGTCGCCGGGCATGAGGGCCTGGGGAAGCCAGATGCTGACTGCGAACAGCAGCACGAGGAGGATGTACGGGATGAACATCACGTAGTCATGCGTGTTCCACACCTGCTGTGGCGTCAGGGAGATATTTGGAATTATCTGGTAGAAGGAACCGACCTCGCCGGCTTGGCCAGGTACGCCATCATGAGTGCCGGGCTTCTCGGGCGTACCGCCAAGCACCTGGTACAGGGCGATGAGGATCGGGAAACTGCAGCAGAAGCGGGAGACAGCCTCCGAATGGATTGACCTTGTTCTCGGAGTAGAACTTCATGGTCTCTTCCTGAAGCTTCTCCTTGTCGTCCTTGTACTTGACCTGCAGCGCCTTGAGCTGCGGCTGAACTCGCTGCATCTCCACCATCGACTTCGTCTGCTTCCAGGTCAGCGGGAGCAGCAGGATGCGGATGGCGATCGTCAGGAGAATGATTGCCATTCCCCAGTCGCCCGTGATGCCCTCCAGGTACAAGAGCGCCTGGAAGATCACTTCTTTGAACTGGACCCAAATATCACCCACAGGAACCTCCTGGTTCGTATGAAGAGCCGCCCCTACGGGACGGGATCGTATCCACCCGGATTCCACGGATGACAGCGGCCAATTCGTCGTGCGGCCATCCATCCTCCACGGAGTAGTCCGTAGCGTTCGATTGATGTTAGCGCATATGCCGAGCAAGTCGGCGTGAACCTGCACGAGCTGGGCAGGCCAGGCGAGATGAACCGCTGGTAGAAGCGTATCAGCAGCATCGCCACTCGGCGGGGGAGAGCGATCACGAAGCTGAGGAACTGCCTCATCGCTCGAGCCCGGCGCGCGCCAGGATGCTGGAAACGGCCGCGTCAAGCTCCGCCGACTGTCGCGGTGGCCGTACTCGGCGCGCGCGATGAGGGCGACGTCGTGACCGGGCCACGGGGCCCCGGCTCGGCGAGCTGCCTCTCGGAGCACGCGCCTGCAGCGATTGCGCAGCACGGCGTTTCCGAGCTTCTTGCCTGCGATAAAAGCAACGCGGCCTGATCGGCCGCGTCCTTCTGGTGTGCGCGCAATGAGCGCTATGAGCAGCTGGATGAGCAACCCGCGTCGCCGTGCGGAAGATCGTGTCGATCTCGCGCGTCGACTTGATTGTGCTCATGCGATCACGTCCAGTGAGAACGCCGGCACTCGGGTGAGCGCCTAGGCGCTCAGAACCTTGCGCCCCTTGCGGCGGCGGGCGGCGAGAATCGCGCGACCGCCCCGGGTGGCCATGCGGGCGCGGAAGCCATGCGTCTTCGCACGCTTCCGGACATTCGGCTGGTAAGTCCTTTTCACATTTCCTCCTCGACGCGCCCCTCTGGTTCTGGGGCAAAGCCCGACGATTATATGCGGGCGGTTTCCGCAGTGTCAATGCACCGCCGCGTTTCACCAAGACCATCGTGGCCAGCGAGCGACGTGACGGCCTCCGCCGGATCCTCTGGCCCATCCGCACGTTGCCATGAGATCGTGCTCGCGCACGAGTGGAAGGCGAATCGGAGCGGAACTGGTCGGAAATCTGTGGACACTGTGGAAAACGCAGGACTCACGCTTGTGGAACCTGTGGACAACCGCGCGGGCCCCGTTGTTGCCCCATGACCCCTTTGCTATCATCGGCCCCTCGCAAGAGCCTGTGCATAACTGCTCGGCTTACCTTGAAAGCAACCGCTCAGCGGTCCATATCTACCTTTTATCGGCTCTGAGGCCACTTTTTCGCAGATCCCACCAGGCGTCGTTTCTGATTCACAGACCGCCTGTGCCGCGAAGCAATTGGGGTTTCCACAGTAGCACCGTCCCGACGTGGAAGGCTTTCCACACCGGATGGGGGCGTTTTCGTCGCAGACGCGCCTTCGGAGCAGGGAAACGCCTCTTTCGGCGCCCATGCGTTCCATGCGACTTTCCACACATGTGGAAAGTATTGTGGACAATTCGGGAAAGCCCACGTGAGAGGGTGTGGCTGGCTGGAAAGCGATGGAAAGTGATCTGGTAGATACGGCTCGGAGCTGGTGTTTTCGCGTCATAGGGGAATGGCGGTCCTGTGGAGAGAACTGTGGACCGCCTCGAACAAACGGAAAGCATGGGGGACATGAAGTCTTTCTACATGGGGAGCTGCAATCGGTGATTCGGGTTTCGCATCCACTCTGCATATGCCGGCGCGGGAGCGCGAGGCTACTCGATACTCATATAACTACGCGCGCGCGAGTTGCTGTGTACGAGGCGGCCGGGGCTGCCCCGCGCGTCGAAGACATCGAACCCGCGCCCGTTGGGGAGTTCATCGAGTCCTTCACGACCCGCGTCTACGAGCTCGCCCGGGAGCAGGGTGGCTCCGTTCCATACACGGCGATTCGCGAAGTCACCGAGAACTTCATCCACGCCAACTTCGCCGAGCCCGTCGTGTCCGTACTCGACGGGGGAGTGACGATCCGCTTCGCCGACCAGGGGCCGGGCATCTCCGACAAGGAGCGTGCGGTGATGCCCGGATTCACGACGGCCAGCGGGGACATGAAGTGTTTCATCCGCGGGGTCGGGTCGGGGCTGCCGATCGTGCGAGACTACCTCTCCGTGTCCGGTGGCTCGTTGCATCATCGAAGACAACCTCGGTGGGGGCTCGGTCGTCACTCTCTACTCGCGCCGCTACCAGTGAGTCAGGGGCACCGTCTCTTCAGCGTTCTGAGCTTCAGACCGCCGCCCCGGCTATGGGAGCGGGCCGGTTCCCGCACGCTCGGGACCAGGATGGCCCCGACCGGGCCGGCCAGCCGGCAGCCTCTTCTGTCCACCCGTCAGAAGCAGGTCCTGGCACTGGTGATGGAGTCCGGCTCGGCGGGGCCAAGCCTGGTCGCCAAGGAGCTCGGTTGCGGCGTCTCAACCGCCTACCGGGACCTCGCTTCACTGGAGGATCTTGGCCTGATCTGCTCAGACGGCGGGAAGCGAACGCTGACCGACCAGGGCCTCAGCTGCTTTGACCACCTCGTCACACGATAGTCCCGTCGATTCCACCACCGAAGCTCCGAAGGGTCCTCAATGCCGACCGACATCACCACCATCTGGTCAGACGTCCTCGATATCGTTCGCGACGAACTCAATGAGCCGAGTTTCAAGACGTGGTTCGAACACACCGAGGCCGTGCGGCTGACCGACGAGGGAGTCTTCGTCGTGGGCGTGCAGAACGACTTCGCGCGCGCATGGCTCGAGGATCGCTACACCCAGCGCCTCAGCGCGGCCCTCACTCAGGTGGTCGGCGAGGACCTCACCGTTCTGATCGTCGTCGACGGCTCGCTGGCCGAAGAGGTGGCCCGCGAGGAGATGGCGTCCGCCACCGCCGGAGGAGCGGGAGAAGCAGGCCCCCCAGCAGATCTCGTCAGAAGAGCGCGGCGAGTTCGACCCGAAGTACACGTTCGACTCGTTCGTCGTGGGAGATTCGAACGCCTTCGCCCGCACGGCGGCGCTTTCCGTGGCCGAACAGCCCGGCCTCAAGTACAACCCTCTGTTCATATGGGGCGGCCCGGGCTTGGGCAAGACGCACCTGCTCCACGCGATCGGCCACTACGTAACTGAGAACTTCCCTCACAAGAAGGTCATCTACGTGACCTCCGAGCAGTTCACGAACGACTACATCGATTCGCTCGGACCCAAGACCACCGACCGGTTTCGTCAGAAGTACCGTTCCGTGGATGTCCTTCTGATCGACGATATTCAGTTCCTTGAGAAGAAGGAGGGTATTCAGGAGCAGTTCTTCCACACCTTCAACGAGCTGCAGCGCCACGGTAAGGCGGTCGTCTTGGCGTCAGACCGCCCTCCCAAGGACATCAACATGGAGGAGCGCTACCGGTCGCGCTTTGCGAGCGGGCTCCAGGCCGATATCCAGCCGCCGAACTACGAGACCCGACTCGCTATCCTGCGACAGTACGTCGAGAGCGAGGGTCTGCCCATCGAACCCGACGTCTTGTCCTACGTGGCCGACATAACAACTCCCAACATCCGTGAGATGGAAGGGGCCATGACGCGAATCGGCGCCTGGCTCCACTTGTCCAAGCGGTCCGTGGTCGACCTGCAGATGGCCAAAGAGGTTCTCCTCACCGTCTTTCCCGAGCACTCGATGCGCCCGATTTCCATCTCGTCGATCCAGCGAGAGGTATGCAAGTTCTTCGGAATCTCCCACGGTGAGCTTGTGGGGAGCAAACGCTCCCAGTCGATCGTCTACCCGCGACAGATCGCTATGTATTTGTCGCGCGAACTGACTGAGCTGTCGCTCCCCAAGATCGGAGACGAGTTCGGTGGCCGTGACCACACGACCGTCATGCACGCGACCGCCAAGATCAAGAAGCTGATGAGCGAGCAGCGTGAGGTCTACAACCAGATCCAGCAGCTCACAAACTCCATCAAGCAGAAGAACTAGTTACACACACTGACAAGGGTTGTTGATAATGGTGGGGACAAGCTCGGGATAACATGGGCACAACCTCACCAAGGCAGTGCACGGATTGATGAGCGGGGGACAGTGTGGACGGGGGGAGCAGTTGTTCCACAGTCCCCAAAGAAGAGATACGCCGAGCGCGACCAGCAGAAACACGGGCTATCCACATACCCACAGCCCTTATTACTCTTACTGCTATATCTGAAGAAAGAAAGGATCAATACATGAAGGTCAGCATCGCCCGGAGTGAACTGCTCGATGCGCTGTCTGTAGTCGCCAAGGGAATGTCAGCTCGATCGACTCTCCCTATTCTTTCTGGGGTCCTGTTCTCCGCAGCCAATGGGGAGATTCAGCTACAGTCGACCGACCTGGAGATCTCAATCCGAAACAACGTTCCCGCCCTCATCGAGCAAGAGGGGCAGATCGTCCTGCCCGGCAAACTGCTCTCAGATATCGTGCGCAATCTTCCGGAAGCCGCTGTGACGATAGAGACTGAGGCTGAGACGGCACACGTGAGGTGTCAGCAGTCATCATTCACGGTCAGAACTCTCAACCCGGCGGACTTCCCTAAGTTCCCGGAAGTCGCCGTCGACAAGAGCATCACGCTTCCCACAGCAACGCTCGCTTCGATGGTGAAGCACGTCTCACGAGCGGTGAGCCGAGATGAGACCAGGGCGATTCTCACAGGAATCCTGCTTGTCATCGAGGGGCCAGGGGTCCGCATGGTGGCCACAGATTCCTACCGGCTCGCTGTTCGGGAGGTAGTCCTCGAGAAGGTTGCGGGCGAGGATGTTGAGGTGGTCATCCCGGGCAAAGCGCTCGAAGAGGTGAGCCGGCTTGCTGGTGACGCAGAGGAAGTGGTCCTCGGAGTCAGCGACAACCAGGTCGTGTTTGAGTTCGGAAGCACGGTGTTCGTCACCCGGCGGATCGAAGGGTCGTTCCCGAACTACAAGCAGCTCATACCAAAGGAGTCCGAGACCACGGCAACTGTGTCGGCCGAAGAACTGACAGCGGCGGTGAAGCGCGTCTCGCTCATGGCCCTCCACAACACCCCGCTCAAGATCTCCGTGAATGTGGCTGACCAGACCATGTCGCTTTCGGCAACCACACAGGATGTGGGCGACGCATCGGAAGATCTCATGGTCAAGGCGGACGGCAAAGACGTGGAGATTGCGTTCAATCACGGCTTCCTCATGGATGGGCTGACTTCAGCGGCCACAGAGAACGTGAGACTCGAAGTACAGAATCCACTGAAGCCGGGACTGCTGAAGACAGAGGGGGACGACGGGTTCCTCTATCTGCTGATGCCAGTTCGTCTCGGCTAGGACTGTGGGACTTGTAGTCACACGGCTGTCGTCTGCGCGACTTCAGGAGCTACGCGGAGGTTGAGATAGAGCCCGACCCGACCCTGACCGTGTCTGGTTGGGCCGAACGCGGCCGGCAAGACCAACGTCGTCGAAGCGCTCCAGCTCGTGACCGCTGGAGATTCCTTCAGGAAGCCCCAATGGTCTGAGCTTGTGAGGTGGGGGGCGTCTGAGGCGAAGCGTGTCGCTTCGGGCCGAAGGTGCAGGGCAGGGTTCTCGAGACGAGTCCTGGCCGTGGGGCAGGCCGGGCGGCGAGTGTATCGGGTCAACGGCAAGGTGCGGCGTAGGGTCTCGGAAGTGGCCGGAATCATCCCGTGCGTCGTGTTCACTCCGGACGACCTGAGGATGGTCAAGGACTCGGCCGATCGAAGGCGCGGCGCTATCGACGGCGTCGGGGACCAGCTGTCTCCAGCCTACCTGTCGGTTCGAATGGCGTACGAGAGGATCGTCAGGCAGCGCAACGCGCTTCTGAAGGAACCGCGCCCGACTCCGACGTACTCACCGCCCTTACCGAGCGGCTCGCGGTCGAAGGCGTCGCGTTCATGGGACACCGTCACCGGCTGTTCGACCGCGTGTCTTCGAAGCTGTCAGAGGTGTACGAGACACTGGCCAGCGGAGAGAAGCTCACCGCGACGTACGTCCCGTCATGGAGCAGGGGAGACGATTCTCTGTCAGCGGAAGACCCCGCTGGCTCCATCAAGGAGGCGCTGACCCGAGTAGCCGCCGAGGAGAAGGCCCGCGGACTCACACTCGTGGGCCCGCACCGCGACGACGTGGTCTTCTCGGTCAACGGAAGGGAAGCAAGAGCGTTCGCCTCACAAGGACAGACCCGGACGATCGCTTTGGCGTGGAAGCTGGCGGAGGTGGCCGTCATCACGGATATCGCCGGTCAGGCCCCCGTCCTGCTGCTCGATGACGTCATGTCGGAACTGGACGAGACACGGCGACACGCTCTCGCATCGTTCGTGGGAGAGGCGGCTCAGACGTTCGTGACAACCACCAACCTTGGGTACTTCGAGTAAGGAGCTCGTCTCCCGGGCGAAGGTGGTGGCGATCCCATGACCAAGAGACACGGGAAGAGCACCGATCTCGACAGGGCTCTCGAGGGACTGCTCGGCAGGCTGGACCGAAGGAACGCGGGAGCCTGGACCGCGGCCAAGGTCGCCGTGCTTGTGGGAAGAGGTCGCCGGACCGATCGTCGGCGCCCACACGACGGGAGTGCATCTCAGGGACGGGGTGCTTGTCGTCTACGTGGACTCCCACGCCAGGGCCAACGACATGGCCGCGCTTTCTGAGCGCTACCGAACAGAGATGAATTCAGGGCTGGGCAAGGAACTGGTCAGCAAGGTGTCGTTCACTGTCTCCCGGAAGGTTGTGGACGGGCATCGCGCTCGAGGCTCGCGAGCTGGAGACCGAGGAGTTCTACAAAGAGGACGACGTGGAACCGGTACCGCTCACGGACAGAGAACGAGCCCAGGTCGAGGCTTCCGTAGGGGCTATCCCGGACGAGGAACTGCGTGAAGCCGTCCTACGGGCGACCGTGAAGGATTTGGAGTGGAAGAAGGGTATCGCGGAGCGGAACTCCCGCGAGACGCCGCGAGAGGGCGTCTGAGGCCCCTTCTAGGCCATTTCACCCTAGTTGTTGTGGTACGATAGGGGGGGTCACCACAATATGTCGTGGCCTTCGGCATGGGGCTTGTGAGTCCCACGTCCCCCAGAAAGCGCAGAAAAGGAGCCAGTGTGTCCAAAGACGCCTCGTACTCAGGGAAAGACATCCAGGTACTGGAGGGTCTCGAAGCCGTCCGCAAACGGCCGGGCATGTACATCGGCTCGACTGGCCCGAGGGGCCTTCACCACCTGGTGTACGAGATCGTCGACAACGCCGTCGACGAGGCGCTCGCCGGGTACTGCACGCACGCAGAGGTCGTCATCCACGCCGACAACTCCATCAGCGTCACCGACAACGGCCGAGGCATCCCGGTCGACAAGCATCCCAAGCTCAAGAAGCCGACCGTCGAAGTCGTTCTGACCGTCCTGCACGCCGGCGGCAAGTTCGGCGGTGAGGGCTACAAGGTGTCCGGCGGACTTCACGGCGTCGGCGCGTCTGTGGTCAACGCGCTGTCCACCAGGCTCTGACGTCGAGGTCAAGCGGGACGGAACGACGTGGACGCAGAGCTACGACCACGGCAAGCCGGTAGCGCCGCTGGCTCACTCGGGCAAGGCGAAGGGGACCGGAACCAAGATCACCTTCTGGCCCGACGAGAAGATCTTCGAGTCCGATCGTGTACGACTACGACACGCTGGCCACACGCTTCCGGGAGACGGCGTTCCTGAACAAGAACATGAAGATCACTCTCACCGACGAGCGCGAACTCGAGCCGCGAGTCGAGGAGTTCAAGTACGCGGGCGGCATCATCGACTTCGTGAAGTACCTCAACGAGAACAAAGAGACCATCCATCAGCAAGCCGGTCTACTTCGAGGCCGAGGGTCCTGAGGGCGTCGTCGAAGTGGCGATGCAGTGGAACACGAGCTACTCGGACTCCGTGCTGGCGTTCGCGAACAACATCAACACCCACGAGGGCGGCACGCACCTCGACGGCTTCAAGAACGCGCTCACCCGCACGATCAACGAGTACGCCCGCCGCCAGGGGATCCTCAAGGAGAAGGAAGAGAACCTCTCAGGAGAGGACATCCGAGAGGGTCTGGCTGCGATCATCTCCGTGAAGCTGCGCGATCCTCAGTTCGAGGGCCAGACCAAGACCAAGCTCGGCAACACCGAGATGCGCGGTCTCGTGCAGTCGATCGTGGCGCAGGGACTGGCCGAGTATCTCGAGGAGCACCCGAAGCCGGCTCGCGCCATCGTGACGAAGTCGGCCCAGGCCGCGAAGGCCCGCGCCGCAGCCCGAAAGGCCCGCGAGCTCACGCGCCGCAAGGGGCTGCTCGAGTCCTCGACGCTGCCGGGTAAGCTCGCCGACTGCTCGATCAAGGACGCGGCGCTCTCCGAGATATACCTCGTCGAGGGCGACTCGGCCGGTGGCTCGGCGAAGCAGGCGCGGGACCGCAGCTTCCAGGCGATCCTCCCGCTGCGCGGCAAGATCCTCAACGTAGAGCGCGCCGGGCTGAACCGCGCGCTTGCCAGCGAAGAGATCCAGAACATGATCACCGCGATCGGCGACCAACATCGGCGAAGAGTTCGACATCACGACGGCGCGCTACCACAAGGTCATCATCATGACCGACGCCGACGTCGACGGTGCCCACATCCGCTGCCTGATCCTCACGTTCTTCTACCGGTTCATGCCGCAGATGATCGAAGAGGGCTACATCTACATAGCTCAGCCGCCGCTGTACAAGATCAGCGTCGGCAAGAAGCACTCGTACGCGTACAACGACGCCCAGCTCCAAGAGGCCCTCGGCAAGCTTCCGCGAGGGCGCGAAGTACTCGATCCAGCGGTACAAGGGTCTTGGCGAGATGAACCCGCAGCAGCTCTGGGAGACCACGATGGAGCCCTCGAGCCGGACGCTGCTGCAGGTCTCGGTCGACGACGCGCTCGCCGCAGAGAAGGCGTTCACCGATCTCATGGGCGATCTGGTCGAGCCCCGCAAGGAGTTCATCCAGCGGCACGCGAAAGACGTCCGCTTCCTGGACATCTAGGCGGGTAGGAGAGGGAGGCGCGAGAGCGCGTCAATGGCAAGCGACGGGGACATCCACTTCCCGCCCGGACAGCGGCGCGACAAGCCGACGTTCGAGCCGCCGCCGTGGGAGCGGGACCAGTTCGAGGAACTCGCGAAGCAGAAGGCGGAGGCGGAACAGGCTCAAGCCGAGGCGGACGCCGCGCTGGCCGCCAGCTTAGCTGCGCTGGCAGAGCCGGTCGCCGAGGAGGCCCCGGCGCCGGCCGAGGCGGCCGAAGCGCGGGAGGCACAGGCGGACCAAGTGGAGGGCGTCGAGAAGCCCGAACTCGACCCGAAGCACGTCGAGGTACTGATGATGGGGCTGCGTTCCGAGGAGCCTCGTCCCGAAGAGGCGTACTGGAAGATATCGATGTTCGCGGGAGTGACCAGCGCCTTGATCGGGCTGGTGGTGACGACGTGGGGGGTAGTTGCTCTCGCCACGCCAAAGCAGCCCGGGATCGGCCCGTTCATGCTGGTCACGATGTTGTTGGTATTCGGAGTCGGCTTCATGGCCGGCGGCGCCTGGGTGGTATTCAATTCATTGCGACAGCGAGGAGTGCTCTAAGTGGCAGACGAGAACGGGACGATCGACACAAGTGGGACGATCACGCTCCCGATCGAGATCCAGCGGGAGCTGAGAAAGTCCTTCCTCGAGTACTCGATGAGCGTCATCGTGTCGCGAGCGCTCCCGGACGTTCGCGACGGGCTCAAGCCGGTCCACCGGCGCATCCTCTACGCCATGAACGAGTCGGGCCTGACGCCGACTCGCGCGTACAAGAAGTCCGCGTGGACCGTCGGCGAAGTCATCGGCAAGTACCACCCGCACGGCGACTCCGCGGTCTATCAGACGATGGTCCGGATGGCCCAGCCTTTCGCGATGCGAGCTCCGCTCGTCGACGGCCACGGCAACTTCGGCTCCGTCGACGGCGACTCCGCGGCCGCCATGCGGTACACGGAGTCCCGACTGCAGCGCCTGGCGATGGAGCTGCTGCGCGACCTCGACAAGGAGACCGTCGACTTCGGACCGAACTACGACGAGTCGCTCACCGAGCCGCTCGTGCTGCCGGCCCGCTATCCGAACCTGCTCGTCAACGGCTCGGCGGGTATCGCAGTCGGCATGGCCACCAACATCCCGCCGCACAACCTCGGCGAAGTCATCGACGCGACGACCATGCTGATCGACAACCCCGAAGCCACCATCGAAGAGCTGATGACGAAGCTGCCCGGGCCGGACTTCCCGACCGCGCGGCACCATCATGGGACGAGACGGGATCCGGTCGGCGTACGAGACGGGCCGGGGCTCGCTCACGATTCGCGGCAAGGCGCACATCGAGCAGACGTCCACCGGGCGCACGCGGATCATCATCACCGAGATCCCCTACCAGGTGAACAAGTCCAAGCTCGTCACGAAGATCGCCGACCTCGTGCGCGAGAAGAAGCTCACCGAGATCAGCGACCTGCGCGACGAGTCGGACCGCAAGGGCATGCGCGTCGTCATCGAACTCAAGACCAACGCGGGGATCCCGCAGGTCGTGCTCAACAAGCTCTACAAGCACACCCAGCTGCAGCAGGGCTTCGGCGTGATCATGCTGTCGCTCGTCGACGGCGTGCCGCGCACGCTCAACCTCAAAGAGATGCTGCACTACTACATCGAGCACCAGAAGGACGTCATCACGAGGCGTACCCAGTACGAGCTTCGCAAAGCCCAGGAGCGCGCTCACATCCTCGAGGGTCTCGTCATCGCTCTCGACAACATCGACGAGGTCATCCGGATCATTCGTGCCAGCGCCGACGACGCCGAGGCGAAGGCCTCTCTCATCGAGCGGTTCGGCCTCTCGGAGATCCAGACCGACGCGATCCTCGAGATGCGCCTGCGCCGCCTGACCGGTCTCGAGCGTCACAAGATCGAAGACGAGCTCGAGGAGCTACGCAAGAAGATCGCCTGGTACACCAAGGTGCTCGGTGACGTGAACCTCGTACTTCAGATCATCAAGGACGAGATGGGCGAGGTGCGTCAGAAGTTCGCCGACAAGCGTCGCACCGACATCTCGACGGCGACCAAGGACCTCGACGTCGAGGACCTCATCGCCGAGGAGGACATGGTCGTCACGATCACGAAGGCCGGCTACGTCAAGCGCCTGCCGGTGGCGACCTACCGGCAGCAGAAGCGCGGCGGCAAGGGTCTCCAAGGAGTGAACCTGAAAGACCAGGACTTCGTCGAGCACCTCTTCATCGCGAGCACCCACGACTACGTGCTCATATTCTCGACACGCGGCAAGGTGTACCGTCTCAAGGTCCACGAGCTCCCGATCGGGTCGAGACACGCCCGCGGGGCGGCCGTCGTCAACATCCTGCCGTTCGAGCAGACCGAGAAGATCGCGGCGGTCATCAACACGAAGCAGTTCTCGGCGGACGAGTTCCTCATGTTCGCGACCAAGCACGGCATGGTGAAGAAGACTGCCATACAGGCGTACGACCGCTCACGCCGCGACGGCATCATCGCGATCAACCTGCGTGACGACGACGAGCTCATCAGCGTGCGCCGCGTGAAGACCGGCGAGCGCGTGATGATGGTGTCGACCTCGGGCAAGGCAATCAAGTGGGACGAGGCCGAGGCTCGTCCGATGGGCCGGGACACCATGGGCGTCAGGGGCATGGGCGTGAAGCCCGGCGACGCGATCCTTGGCATGGAGATCGCGCCGGACAACGCCGAGCTGTTCGTGGTCACCGAGCGCGGCTACGGCAAGCGCACTCCGGTCAACGAGTACCCCGAGCATCACCGCGGCGGCCAGGGCGTCAAGACCATCCAGGTCACGCCGAAGAAGGGCCCGCTGACGGGCATGAAGATAGTCCTCCCGCAGCACGAGCTGATGCTCATCTCCGAGGAGGGTGTCGTCATCCGCGTCAAGGCCGACGACATCTCCAAGCTGGGCCGCTCGACGCAGGGCGTGAAGGTCATGAACGTGGCCGAAACCGACCGAGTCAGCGCGATCGCCCGGGTGAGCGGCGGCAAGAAGAAGGCGCCGAAGGCACGCGGAATCGGTGAGGGCCAGGGCTCGCTGCTCGAGCCCGGCGCAGCACCCACCGCAGGGGTCGACGTGGTCGAAGAGGTCGAGGACGAAACAGAAGACCTCATGGCCGAGGAGTTCGAGGACGCCGAGGACGCCGAGGCGGCTGAGCTCGACGAGTAGAGAGCGCCACATGAGCAAGCAAGCCGGTTCTGCCGGATTGGACAGGAGACTAGGTACCGTCGAGGTCGTGCTCTTCGACCTCGACGGTACGCTTATCGACACCATCGAGCTCATCCTGGCGTCGATGCGCCATGCAACGGAGACAGTGCTCGGAGAGGCTCTTCCGGACAGCGTGCTCATGCACAACGTGGGAGTTCCGCTTCGCGTCCAGATGCGAGAGTTCGACTCAGGACGGGCCGAGGAGCTGCTGACCTGCTATCGCGAGCACAACGAGATCGTCCACGACGATCTGGTGGGGGAGTACCCGGGCATAGAGGCCGGTCTACAGTCGCTGGTTCGAGACGGCTACAGGCTCGCGATCGTCACGTCGAAGAGCAAGCCGGTTGCGATGCGCGGCCTGGAGATCTTCGCGCTCGAGGACTACTTCGAGACGGTGGTCGCCTATGAAGACACAGAGATTCATAAGCCCGAGCCCGAGCCCCTACTCGAGGCGGCCCGGCGGATGGGCGTCGCGATCGAGCGCTGCGCCTACGTCGGCGACAGCCCGCACGACATGAACGCGGCGATAGCGGCGGGCGCAGTAGCCGTCGCCGCGCTCTGGGGGCCGTTTGCCGAGCGCGTGCTCGAGCCAGGTCCGGCTGCGGCACTTGGCGAGCTCGGTGAACTCGCGGAGCTTCTCGGAAGGGCGAGGGAGATGGAGAGGGCTACGCGCTAGAGGGATTGTGGGAATCACGCCCCTTGGCGGGAAGAGGGGCTCGCGTTGTGGAACAATGCTTGGAGTGCCCTTTCGCTGCGCGCGACCGCGCGAAGCAGCCGGGGCAGGTCTTGAGGAGGATCGCGTGTCGAAGAGGACCAAGATCATCATCGCCGTTGTCGTGCTCGTACTGATCGCGGGAGCTCGCGGCTGCGTTCGCACTGCGAGCCGGAGGTGGTGGGCCCGAAATCGAAACCGCCACGGTCGCCGAGACCAACCTCGGCGTGACCGTCTCGGCCTCAGGCAAGATCCAGGCTGGGTCTCGCGCTGACATGTACCCGCCGACCGCCGGAACGCTCGCGGTCGTCTACGTGAGCGACGGCGCGACCGTCACGGCTGGACAGAAGATCGCGAAGATGGACACTGGGCCACTCGAGCTGGCCGTCAAGCAGGCGAAGGCCGGGCTGTCGCAGGCGCAGGCGGCGTACGACAACGTCGACGCACAGGGCGTGTCGTCGGCCGATGTCACAGCGGCGAAGGCGAACGTGACGGCGGCGAAGAAGGCGTGGGAGTCGGCGAAGAAGGCGGCCGCCGCCGTCGAGGGGCCGACCCAGGGCCAGATCGACGCGGCCAAGGCGTCGAAGGACGCCGCATAGTCAGTCCTACAAGAACGCTTCCGACGGCGTACGAGGCGGCAGACGCCACCTACGGGTCCACCTCGCCGACGACCACGGTGGCGCTGTCCGCGAAGAAGAGCGCATACGCCGGCTACCTCGCTGCCAAGTCCACCTACGATTCGCTCGTCGCCACCGACATGAGCCCAGCTCAGGCGTCCGCCAACGCGGGCGTTTCTCAGGCGTACGCCGGGTACAAGGCCGCGCAGGCATCGCTGAAGAAGGCGCAGGCCGCCGACCCGTCCAGTTCGAAGGCCGCCGCGCGAGGCCGCGGTCACGAGCGCAGCCAAGGCGGTGGAGCTCGCGCAGAACAGCCTCAACGACGCCACGCTCCGTCGCACCGATCGACGGCACCGTGTTCTTCAACGCGACCGGTGCGCCGGGCGCTGACGGGAAGACGCCGCTGCCCGCCGCCGGCGCTGCCGTGGCGCCGCAGGCCGCCCCGTTCTCCGTGGTCGATCTGGGTGGCTCGACATTCATAGCCGAGGTGGATGAGGCCGACATCGATCGCGTGAACGTGGGCATGGAGGCCGACGTGACGCTCGACTCGTTCCCGGGCGAGACGTTCTCGACCAAGGTCACACACATCAGCTCGGCCGCTCAGCCCACCGCGACCGGCGGCACCATCTTCCCGGTTGAACTCGCCATGACGGATACGAACCAGAGCATCCTCATCGGCATGAAGGGCGACGCGACCGTGAAGGTGTCGTCCATTCCGAGTGCGCTGACGATCCCGCTGGAGGCCCTCTTCAACGAGAACGGCACGAACTTCGTTTACAGGGTCGATGGCGGCACGAAGCTCGTCAAGACGACGATCACCATCGGCGCCCAGACCGATACCGACGTCGAGGTCATCGAAGGTCTCAAGAAGGGCGACGTCGTCGCACTCGCGAGCCCGACCACCTACACAGACGGCATGACCGTCACCGTGAAGAACTAGAGAGCCGCGTGGATGACCGAGGAACACCCAGCTTCTAAGCCCGACCAGGTCGATTCGGAACATGGCCCAGCGTGCAGTGTCGACGCGGTGCTGTCGGCCCGTGATGTCTCGAAGTGCTACGTCTGGACGAGGTGCAGGTCAACGCGCTGCGCTCCGTCGACCTCGAGGTGTGTCGCGGCGAGATGCTCGCGATCATGGGGCCGTCGGGGTCCGGCAAGTCGACGCTCATGCACATCGTCGGGCTGCTGGACCACCCGACGACGGGCGTGGTGACGATCGACGGCGAGGACGTCTCGGGCATGGAGCCCAACGCGCTCGCCGCGGTGCGAAACAAGCGCATAGGTTTCGTATTCCAGTCCTTCAACTTGCTTGCGCGCACGACGGCACAGGCCAATGTCGAGCTTCCGCTCGTCTATTCGGGTGTGAGCGGCAGCGAGCGGGGACGCCGAGCAAAGGAAGCGCTCGAGCGGGTGGGGTTGGGCGACAGGCTGACTCACATGCCCAACCAGCTCTCTGGTGGGCAGCAGCAGCGCGTGGCGATCGCCCGGGCTCTTGTCACCGAGCCGAGCATCGTGCTCGCCGACGAGCCGACCGGTAACCTCGACTCCCGAAGCGGCGTCGAAGTCATGCAGATCCTGCAGGATCTCAACGAGCAGGGAATCACCGTGGTGGTGGTCACGCACGATGCACGCGTTGCGAGGCATGCACAGCGCGTCGTGCACGTTCGGGACGGCCAGGTCGTTCTCAATGAGCTGGTCGAGGACCGCATCAAGGCGAGGTCCGAAGTGGCCAACCTGGACTCCGAGGAGGCACTCGGGCGAGAGCTCGAGAGTCTCTCCGTGAACACGACGGTGCGGCGATGAACCTGGTCGAGAGCTTCCGAATCGCAATGCGGGCGCTCAACGCGAACAAGGTTCGCAGCGCGCTCACCATGCTCGGAGTGATCATCGGTGTCGCTGCGGTCATCCTGCTGGTCTCCATCGGCACCGGCGTACAGAGCCAGATCACGGGACAGATCGCGGGTCTCGGATCCAACCTTCTCTACATCTTCCCGGGCGATGTCGAGAGTGGCGGCGGTCCTCCCGGCTCCGGCGCGGGAAAGAAGCTGACTCTCGACGACGCGAGCTACCTGCAGTCGCGGCTCGGCTCCAGCAACCTCGTGATTCCCGAGCTGGCGGGTGCGGGCAGCTTCCGGCACTACAACAAGACCATGAACGGTCAGATCACGGCCTCGGACGAGAACGTCGGGGATGCGTCGATCGGCACGATTGCGACCGGACGCTGGTATGGTCGCGGCGAATCAGTGGGCGCGGCCCGGGTAGTGGTGCTCGGCAGTGGGGTTCGTGACGAGCTGTTCCCGGGGCGAGACCCGATAGGTTCTTCGATGGACATCAACGGTCAGCCGTTCCGTATCATCGGCGTGCTCGAGAAGAAGGGCGGCGGCTTCGGAGGCAACCAGGACAACATCGTGAGCATCCCGCTCTCGACCGCGCAGACCCTGCTTGCCACGAAGGATGTCTCGGTGCTGCTCGTGCGGGTGTCAGAAGCCAAGGACGTCGACACGGTCAAGGCGCAGGCGCAGATCGCACTGAGGCCACGATTCGGTGACCAGTTCACGGTGTTCACCCAAGAGCAGACGCTGAGTTTCCTTGGAACGATCCTGGGCACGCTCACCGCGATGCTGGCGGGGCTCGCGAGCATCTCGCTGCTCGTCGGCGGCATCGGCATCATGAACATCATGCTGGTCAGCGTCTCCGAGAGGACCCGCGAGATAGGCATCCGCAAGGCCGTTGGCGCCCGGACGTATGACATCTTGAGCCAGTTCGTCATCGAGGCGATGGTGCTCTCGATCCTGGGCGGCGTCATTGGCATCCTGGTGGGGGCCGGTGGGTCGCTGGCCTTGCGGGGCGTTGTCGCGACCGAGGTGACCTGGTGGGCGGTGACGCTCGCGTTCTTCTTCTCGGCGGCGGTGGGTGTGTTCTTCGGGGTGTACCCGGCGTTCCGCGCTTCGAGGCTCGATCCGATCGAGGCGCTGCGCTACGAGTAGCGTGGAGTCGCGCTTCAGGGCGCCGGTTCCGATAGGTGGCACTCCGCTCGCAGTAGGCATGTGCCAACTTGCCGACTCTCGGAAGACTCGTGCGACGTGGACATAGCCGAAACCCTCAGGACTGCTCTGCGCATGCTTGGCGCCAATCGCGTCCGGAGTGCTCTGACCATGCTCGGAGTCGCGATGGGGGTGGCCGCCGTGATTCTGCTGGTGTCGATCGGAACCGGCGTCAAGGCGACGGTCTCGGGGCAGCTCGAAGGGCTCGGCTCCAACCTCGTCTTCGTGTTCCCGCAGAGCCTGGAACAGCTGCGCGCCGGGGGCGGAGGTAACCCCTACGCGATCGAGAAGCCGTTGACCGACGCCGACGTGGAGCTGCTCACCCGGCGGCTCGGTACCGACGCGATAGTCGTCCCGGTCCTTCAGTCGAGCGTGTCGATCCGTGCCGGCAACCGCTTCTCGAGGACGCGATTGGCGGCCGGCAGCGACCTCGGTGCAGAAGTGTTCACGGCGACTCTCGAATCGGGACGCCACTACACCCGCGCAGAGTGGCTGAACGCCTCGAGGGTGGTGGCGCTGGGCTCCGCTGCTCGCGACGCGCTCTTTCCGGGGCGCGATCCCGTTGGCCAGAGCATCGACATCGAGGGCCAGCGGTTCAGGGTGGTCGGCACGTACCTGCCGAAGGGCGGCTCTGTAGCCGGCTCCGAGGACAATCAGATCTACGCGCCGAGCACGACCGCCCAGAGGCTGCTGGGCGTTGAGGGCCTGACCCAGATCGTCGTGAAGGCCAACGACCCCGGCAACGTCGACGCCGTGAAGGCCCGCGTAGCCGCAGCGCTGCGCCCCGGGCGCGGAGATGACTTCACCGTGCTCAGCCAAGAAGAGACACTGGGGATCGTCTCGTCGCTGCTCGGCACGCTCACCGCCATGCTCGCCGGCATCGCCGGCATCTCGCTCCTCGTAGGCGGAATCGGCATCATGAACATCATGCTGGTCAGCGTCTCCGAGAGGACCCGCGAGATCGGCATCCGCAAGGCCGTGGGCGCTCGAGGCTACGACATCATGCGGCAGTTCGTCATCGAGGCAAGCGCGCTCTCAACCGCGGGCGGGGTCGCCGGCATCGCACTGGGTTGGGCCGTGGCCGTGGCGGTGCGAGTGTGGGTGCCCTCGCAGGTCTCGGCCCAGACCGTGGGTCTCGCGTTCTTCTTCTCGGCGGCTGTGGGTGTGTTCTTCGGCGTGTACCCGGCGTTTCGCGCTTCGAAGCTCGACCCGATTGAGGCCCTGCGCTACGAGTGAGCGCGCCGAGTGAGCCAGCCTGCGTGCGCCGTTGCTGCGGACCGATCAGCCCTGGAAGTCCTCCGGGTTGACCGAGTCGAGGAAGTCGCGGAAAGCCGCTAGCTCGGCCTCTTCATCCGGTGCGGCGCCCGGCTCGTCTGCCACCGCAGCGACTTCGAAGACCTCCTCGGCGACGTAGATCGGCGCGCCCATTCGGATGGCCAGGGCGATCGAGTCCGATGGGCGGGCGTCGATGATCCGGGTTCTCTCTTCGCCGCGCAGGGTGATTGCTGCGTAGAACGTGCCCTCCTCGACGCGAGTGATGTCGATACGCTCCACGTACGAATCGAGCGCTTCGAGCATGCTCTTCATGAGGTCGTGCGTGAACGGGCGCGGCGGCTCGGCGCCTTCGAGGGCGAGCAGGATCGCGGTCGCCTCGGGATGGCCGATCCAGATGGGGAGGAGCTTGCCCTCGCCGGGCTCATCGGACAGCGGCTTGAGGATGATCACGGGCTGGCTCGTCCGAGGGTCGAGCGCGAGGCTGGCGATGCGGACCTGCACCATCGGGTGACACCTCCCGCAAGCTCTCGTCGTGGGGTAGGGTGGGAGTGGCTTGGCGGCCAGCTCCATCATACGCCAGGCCCGGAAGGTTCGAGGGAGGAAGCGCATGCAGTTCGAAGTGGCGACGGCGCGCCGAGAGCAGCTCGTCGACATCACCGAGAAGGTCGCCGAGGCGGTCTCGGAGAGCGGAGCGACGCTGGGTGCGGTGCTGGTCTACTGCCCGCACACGACCGCCGGTATCACCATCAACGAGAACGCCGACCCGGACGTGTGTGTGGACCTGCTCGCGGGGCTCGAGCGACTGGCTCCGAGGAACGCTGGCTGGCGCCACCGCGAGGGCAACAGCGACGGACATCTGAAGGCGTCGCTGATCGGTTCGAGCGTGACCGTGCCCATCGAGGGGTCACGGATGATGCTTGGGACGTGGCAGGGCATCTACCTCGGGGAGTTTGACGGACCGCGCCGCCGCCGGGTCATCGTGACGGTGCTCGAGTCGGGCGACTGACGGGTCAGATGACGGGCTATCGTGCTCGCGTGTGGTGCCTGCGGGAACTACCTTGACCGTCGTGTGAACGCTGGTATAAGGTATGCGAGCGTTTCGCCCGGAAACGGGCCCGTAGCTCAGCTGGTTAGAGCGCACGGCTGATAACCGTGAGGTCGGAGGTTCGAGTCCTCCCGGGCCCACCACAACACATGACCGGACGGGGGATTCCCCCGTCCGCTTTCATTGCCGGGGACCATTCGAGCGGAGTTCACGTGCTGCGCTCAGTGCGGGAGTGGGCATGCGCGTCCGCGAGGTCGACAACAACTTGCCGCCGGCTGATTCCGGCGCACGCGGTGGCCGCCCCCGGTGGCGTCCACCTCACCCGAACGCGGACCAACCCCAGTCTCGAAGCCGGCCACGTTGGTCCCGAAGGGCGTTCGCGCTTCTTCTCGCCGCCATGGTGGTCGGAGTAGTGGGCATGGCCCCGGTACGGGAGTCCATCCCGCTCGGCGCGGTGCTTCCCGGCGCCGGGGTTCCCGACCTCAGGGAGCTGGAGCTCCGTCCAGGCGATCGCCTCCTGGTTCTCGCCCCCCACCCCGACGACGAGACGATCGGCGCCGGCGGGCTCATCCAGGCCGCAGTGGAGGCGGGCGTTCCGGTGCGCGTGGCGATTCTCACCGACGGAGGTTCGAGCAAGGACGCGTTTGCAGATCTCCGCGGTCCGCTCGGCACGTCGGCGCGCGAAGCGCTTCGACTCAGCGCAGTCCGTCGCCGGGAGGCTCTAGCGGCGACGGGGGAGCTTGGGGTCGCTCCCGGGGACGTGGTCTTCCTCGGCTATCCGGACTCAGCGATGTTGCCGATGTGGCAGCAGGCGTGGAGCGACCGGCCGGTGCAATCCCCGCGCACCCGAGCGACGACCGTGCGCCATTCATTCGCCCTGACGCCCGGTGCGGCCCACACGGGGGAGTCGGTACTCCGTGACCTGGGCCGGTTGGTGAGCGAGTTTCGTCCCACCGTGGTAGCCGTCTCACATCCCGGCGACACCCACCCCGACCACGAGGCCCTCAGCCTGTTCTCGCTCGTCGCCCTGTGGGACTGGACCGAGGCGAGCGGCGTTCGGCCGCGCATCTACAGCTACGTGGTCCACTACTGGGAGTACCCTCGCACCAAGGGCCTTCGCCCGCACCTCTCTCTTGAACCGCCTGCGGAGTTCGGGAACGGAGTGCGGTGGCGTGAGTCACGACTCACCGCCGCCCAGCGTAAGGACAAGTTCGATGCGATCAGCAGGCACGAGACGCAGATGGCTCTGGCGCCCGACTTCCTGCACGGGTTCGTTCGCGCGAGCGAGCCATTCGATGTGGTGCCAGAAGTGCGGATCTGGCCGGGTGCAACGCCACAGGCATCGTCTGTGACTCGGCCCCTGAGGGCCCTCACCGTGACCAACCAGGTTGAGGCGGCGGAGGTACCGTACCCGGATGCGAGAATCGTCGACATCGCAACGGACGGCGAGCGCCTCCGGTTCAGCGTGCTCATGAACCGACAGCCCTCAGCCGAGCTGAGGATCGAGACGCACGTGGCCGGCTGGGCACCGAAGCGCTTCGTCGACATGCCCAAACTGTCACTGGTCACGAAGGGGGCAGTGTCGAGCGTGCTCGACCGAGGTGCCCGCCTGGGTAGTTCGGAAGTCCTGGTCGTTTCCCGCGGCAACCGTATCGACTACGAGATTCCTCTCGTGGCACTGGGTAGCCCAGAGCGTGTCATCGTCGACGCCAAGCTCCATAGCGACGGCTACCCGGTCGACAGCATGACTTGGACCGCGGTAGAGCTCGCAGATTCAGCCGACCGTTAGCCCGTCGTCAGAACTGGACCGTGGCTGTGAAGACGCCGTCGCTCTCGGTCACTGCGAGCAGCGTCTTGTTCATCCGTCCGCACCAGGCGCGGATATCCGCTTCGAACGTATCGCAGTTCGCGCGTAGCTCGACGATATCACCCGGTTTCACGTCCGGCATCGCGATGGTGAGCTTGAGGATGGGCTGGGGACAGCGGAGGCCCACTGCATCGATGATCTGGGTTGCCATGTTGTCTCTCCAGTCAGCACGCTGACGCGCGCGTACACGAACGGGTGAGGTTGCAGGATAGTCATGTGCCGGCGCAAACGCAAGAACGGCCCGATTCGTGTGGCGCACGGAATCGGGCCGTTCTGATCAGACGGGTTAGCGCTACGCGCTCTTGCTGGCGCCGGGGTTGCCGCCATTCATGCGACGCCGCCGAGCACCGCCGCCGGGACGACCCTTGCGGCCGTTGCCGGGGGTCTGACGGTGCTGCTGCTTGGCCGGCTGCGCGGTGCGGTTGGGATCCGGCACGACGCGGGCCTCGGAGTAGACGAAGCCCTCGTGGTCCTCACAGTCGATGACCGCGTCGATCGTCTTCTCGATGTCGCGCAGTTGATCGCGCTCCTCCGGAGAGTACAGCGAGTACGCGGCACCGCTCTTGCCCGCACGGGCGGTGCGCCCGATGCGGTGGACGTAGTCCTCGGGCACGCTGGGGAGGTCGAAGTTGATGACGTGGGTGATGCCGTCGACGTCGATGCCGCGAGCGACGATGTCGGTCGCGACGAGGACGCGATGGCGACCGCGCTTGAAGCCGTCGAGCGCCTGCTGGCGCTGACCCTGCGAGCGGTTGCCGTGGATCGCGGCACCCGAGATGCCGCTGCGGTCGAGCACGCGCGCGACGCGGTCGGCACGATGCTTGGTGCGGGTGAAGACGAGCACACGCTCGAGCCGGTTGTCGCTGATGAGCCTGACGAGCAGGTCCATCTTCTGCTGACCGCCGACCGGGTAGATCGACTGAGCGATCTTGTCGATCGGCTTGCTGGGCGGGGAGACGTCGATGTGCACGGGGTCGTGCAGGGTGTCGCCCGCGACACGCATGACCTCAGCGGTCATCGTCGCCGAGAAGAGCAGGTTCTGGCGCTTGCCCGGGAGCATGGCCAGAATGCGCTTCACGTCGGGCAGGAAACCCATGTCGAGCATGCGGTCGGCCTCGTCGAGGACGAGCACCTCGACCTTCGAGAGGTCGCAGTCGCGGTTGCTGCACAGGTCGAGCAGCCGGCCGGGGGTGGCGACGAGCACGTCGATCGCCGCGGCGAAGCGCCTTGGCCTGCGGCTGGTAGCCGACACCGCCGTAGACGGCAGCGACGCGGTGCTTGGTGTACTTGGACGCCTCGCGGGCGACGCCGTCGATCTGCAGCGCGAGCTCGCGGGTCGGCGTGACGATCAGCGCACGCGGCGCCTTGTTGCCGCCGGAGACGCGCTGCAGCAGCGGGAGGGTGAACGCCGCGGTCTTGCCGGTGCCGGTCTGCGCGCAACCAACGATGTCCTTGCCGGCGACGATGGCAGGGATAGCCTGTTCTTGGATGGGTGTGGGCGAGGCATAGCCCATGTTACGCACGGCATCAAGAATGCGCGCGTCGAGACCCAGGTTGTCGAAACTCAAGTATGAAACTCCTCTTCTGTGCGCCAATGCGGCAACACTGCGTGTAGACGCAGCTGATCCGACGGCAACAGAAGAGGCGAGGGACAACCGAGTCTGGGGTGGCGCGCTGCTTCGATGCAGCGCGGGTGTGCCGGCGTAGTGTACGCGGGTTTCGCCCAAAAGGGAAATCGCCCGCGACCGTACGCCGGTGCCCGGCGGGGTATTCCGACCTTGCGCTACACGTCCAGGCGTACCTGCATCACGTCGATCGTGCCCTCCGAGAAGCCCGCCCTGCAGTACGCGAGATAGTAGCGCCACATGCGCACGAAGCGCTCGTCGAAGCCCAGATCGCGCACCGCCGGGACCGCCGCCTCGAAGCGTGACTGCCATGCGGCGAGGGTCTCGGCGTAGCTGTGGCCGAAGAACAGCGGCTCTTGCGCGTTCAGGCCTTCGGCAGCTGCGGCGCTGCAGAACCGCTCGGGGCTCGGGAGCATGCCGCCGGGGAAGATGTAGCGCTGCACGAAGTCGGGCTTGCGGCGGTACTCCTCGAAGCGGTGGTCTTCGATCGTGATCGTCTGGAGCGCGACGGCACCGCCGGGTCCGACCAGCTCGCGAAGTCGACGGAAGAACACGGGCCACCACTTCTCGCCCACCGCCTCGAACATCTCGATCGACGCGATGGCCGAGAACTCGTCGCCCACGTGGCGGTAGTCTTGAAGCCGGATGTCGACGCGACCTTCCAGGCCCGCCTCGGCAACCTGGCGGGTCGCCCACGCGTGCTGCTCCTCGGAGAGTGTCACACCCGTCACGCGACAGCCGGCCTCACGGGCGGCGTGGATCGCGAATCCGCCCCACCCGCAGCCGATCTCGAGCAGCCGGTCTTTGGCCGAGGGCTGGAGCAGGTCGAGCAGGTGGTCCCACTTGCGCCGCTGCGCCGCCGCGAGATCCTCGCATTCGGCGCTCACCCCCGCGGGATACAGCGCCGAGGAGTACGTCATCGTCTCATCGAGCCACAGCCGGTAGAAGTCGTTGCCGAGGTCGTAGTGCGCCGCGATGTTGCGCTTGCTGCCCTTTGGCGTGTTGCTGCGCATGGCGTGCAGAGCGCGGTGGACCGGATCGAACATCGAGGGGGCGCCAGCGGGCTTCTCGGCGACGTTGGCGATGCCGAGCGCGAGCACCGCATCGAGATCCGGCGTGTCCCAGTCGCCTGCGAGGTAGCCCTCAGCGAGGCCCATCGACCCGTCGGCGATGGCGCGACGCGCACCGCGGGGGTGGCGCACTTCGATCTGGGCGGCGGGGCCGGGCTCGCGTCCGCTGAGCACCCGCTGGGCACCGTCGGAAGTGGTGAGGGTCAGCTCGCCGCGCCGCATGCGTGTGAGTGCCATGCGCAGCACGAACTCCGAGAGGCTGGGTAGTCCGTTGTGCACGTCTCGCACCATCTAGGTAGTCTCCTCCTGAGGTTCGGGCGAAGGCGGAATGTAGCGGATCCCCTTGCTGACGATGCGCAGGGCTTGTAGGTGGATTAATACCCACGCGCGAGCGGACATCGGCCCGTATCGGCGAACAACTCGTGAGAGCGCCTCGTCGGTGAGCGGCTGGGCCTTGAGTTGCAGGTTGGCGGTGAGGAGCAAAGGACCTGCCACGAAATCACGGAGCGTGACGCTCAGATCGTCGCCGGGTTCGGAGAACGCGAACTCGTAGCGCGCGTCCATCCCGATGAAGGGCGATACCGAGAAGACCTTCACGGCGGTTGGTCTGGAATCCCAGTCGAACGGCGCCCCGTCGTTGTGCAGCAGGTAGTTGTGGTGTCCGCCGAACGTGTTGTGGACCTCGGCGAGCACCGCGCGCGGTGTGCCGTCCGCGTGGAAGCAGTACCAGAACGACACCGGGTAGAACCCGAAGCCCAGCACGCGCGGGAAGCACAGCACGCACACCCGTCCGCCCTCGAGATCGATACCGCGGCCCGCGAGAAGCGCGTCTATCCACGGACGCAGAGGCGAGCCATCGCGAGGTCCGTGATCGGCGTCCAGGAAGCGCACGAGCGCCTTGCCGTTGTGCGCGAACTTCGCGAGCGAGGCGTCGAGCTCGTCGAGCTCGGCCAGGTCGACGTAGATGAAGTACGCGTTGTAGCGGAAGGCGTTCACCTTCGGCTGCGTGCGCGCGTGGCCCACGAATCCCGTGTACAGCCGGCTGTTCACGAGCGGGGCTCGGCGCTGCGCCAGAGGCCGGGTGCGAGTCTCATCGAGTTCGTCGCCCCACGGCAGGGTCGCACCGAGGGCCTCGGCGACGCGAACCGCCGATAGCAGGCCGTCCTCATGGAAGCCGTAGCGCTGCCACGCGCCCGCGTACCAGATGCCCCCGCCCCCCTGGATCTCGCCGAGCCGCTTCTGTGCCGCGACCGCTTCCGCCGAGAACAGCGGGTGCTCGAAGTCGACGCGCTCGAGCACGGAGCCCTCGGCGTAGGGCTTGTGGGGGTTGAGCGTCTCGAAGACCTGAGGCGCTCCGTCCGGCATCTGCTGCAGGTTGTTGAGCCAGTAGGTGAGCACGAGCCGGTCCTTGTCGGCATCGGTCGTCTCGGCGTACCAGTTCCACGACGCCCACGCGCGATGCGAGACCGGCATGAACGACTCGTCGGTGTGCAAGGCGATCTCGTTGCACTGGAAGCGTGAACGCGCCGAGGATCTCGCGCTCGAGGGGGGAGGCGTCGGCGAGCATCGCGAGCGAGTCGGGAGCGTGGGTTGCGAGCACCACCGCGTCGTAGACGAGCGCGCGGTTGTCGGTGGCGACGCTCACGCCACCGCCCTCGATCCGCTCGATGCTGCGTACGGGCTCGTTGGCGAACACCTGGCCGGAGAAGTCCCGAGCCGCGGCTTCGACGTAGGTGCGGCTGCCGTTGATGACGCTGCGCCACATCGGTTTGCCGGTGATGTGCAGAAGTCCGTGATTGTTGCAGAAGCGCAGGAACGTTCCGGCGGGGTAGCCGCGCAGCATGTCGGGCGGGGTGGACCAGATGGCGCTGCCCATGGGGATGAGGTACCAGTCAGCGAACGTGGCCGAGTAGCCCTCGCGTTCGACCAGCTCGGCGAGCGTGATCTGGTCGATGGTCGGGTCGGCCAGCAAGCGGTCCGCGTCGAGGCTGAAGCGCACGATGTCGGCGAGCATGGACAAGAAGCGAGGGTTCACGATGTTGCCGCGCTGGGCGAAGACGGTGTTGAGACTCGTGCCGGACCACTCGACGTTCTCCGAGGCGACCTGGACCGAGAACGACATGTCGGTCTCGAGCCACTCGATGCCCAGTACGTCGAAGAAGCGGATGAGGTTGGGATAGGTGCGAGTGTTGAAGACTTGGAAGCCGGCGTCGGCCGGAAACGTCGACCCTCCCACGGTCACGTCTATCGTCGCCGCATGTCCTCCCAGGGTGGGGGCTGCCTCGTACACGTCGACGGTGTTCTCCGGTGACAGGAGCCAGGCGGCTCCCACGCCGGCGATGCCTGCTCCGACCACTGCGATTCTCACAAGCGGTTCCCCTTCCCTGCGACGCGTGCGTCTGGGCTCTGTCTGGACATAATCAACTTGGCTCTATCATCATTCCCGTTCCGTGATGCCGACAGGTTTCCGGATTCCGAAGGGTCGCGATGACACGCGAGGGTGGCGGGTGGATGTCGATAGGCGGCGACGGCGCACGCACCGCTCTCGTGGCGACGGTCGGCGTAGCGCTGGCCGCGCTTATCAGCAGCCTCGCGGCGCTGCAAATCGGAGATGCTCGAGCGATCGGGCTGTACGGCGATGCTCTTGTCGACGCCCTTGCAGCAGCCACCATCTTCTACGCCGCGCGTCGGATGGCAGACCGCCTCGTGCGCACGACCTGGTACTTCATCGGAGCCAGTGTTGCTCTCACCGCCATTGGGGAGGCGGTCTGGGGGTATGCCCACGTCGAACTCGGCGTCACGGAGATGAGCTTCTCGGTGGGCGACGCGTTCTACGTGATGGCGTACGTCATCATGGCGATCGGTTTGATGCGCTACGCGTTCAGCTTCCGCTCCCAGGTCGATCTCGCATGGATCGGCACCGAGGCGGTGGTGGCCACCGCCGCTCTCGGGGCGACGCTGTGGGTCGTCTGTTCTCGCGCCCACGATGAGGGGAATGGGCGTACCGTCGCTCGTGATGCTGGCCGACCTGACGTACATCTTCCTGGACTTCCCGCTCCTGTTAGCACCGGTCCTGATTCTGATGCTCGTGATGGTGCGCCTGCGGGACCACAATCTTGCCAGCCCGTGGGCTGTGGTGATGCTCGGAGTCCTGGTCATGATCGCTGCTGACGTGATCTGGTTCTGGGAGCGGTCGCACGGCGGATGGCTGCCTGGGTCGCTCGCCGATTTCGGGTTCATGTCCGCAAACGTACTGTTCGCCGTGGGAGCCATGGCCACAGTTGACGCTCAGCGCCGCATCGAGCGACGCGTCGGGACGGGGCAGGGTTAGCCTCCGAGGAGCGTCACGACCACGGCGTGCTCGGCCCCGTCATCGGAGAGAGCGACCCGTGCATCCGGTGCGGCCTCACCATCAACGGTGATCCGGGCGACCCCGCGGTTGACGCCCCGCGGGTTCTCGACCGCTACGCGATACGTGGCCGTTCCATGCCGGAACGTGATCTCGAAACCGGGCCAGCGCTTGGGGATGCAGGGGTCGACGACCATGTACGTGACGCCATCCTCGACCGCAGTCCGAATGCCCAGCATCGAGCCAAGCGCCACGCGGTAGAACCAGCTTGCCGAGCCGGTGTACCACGTCCACCCGCCTCGACCGGTGTGCGGGGGTGCGGCATAGACGTCGGCCGCAACCACGTAGGGCTCGACGACGTAGTGCTCGGCAGCCTCGCGGCTCAGGGCGTGACTGATCGGGTTGATGAGGTCGATCAACGAGTGCGCCTCGTCGCCGTCCCCGCGCATCAGGTAGGCGAGCACCACCCAGAGCGCGGCGTGCGTGTACTGGCCGCCGTTCTCCCGCACGCCGGGCACGTACCCCTTGATGTAGCCGGGGTCGCGCTCGGTCCGGTCGAAGGGGGGCGTGAGCAGGGCGATCAGGCCGTCTTCTCGGCGGATGAGCTTCTCCTCGACGCTGTCGAGCGCTTTTGCCGCCCGGTCGGCGTCGCCCAGGCCGCTGATCGTCGCCCACGCCTGCGCGATCGCGTCGATGCGGCACTCCTCGGCGGTGCGGGTGCCGAGCGGGGTGCCGTCGTCGAAGTACGCGCGGCGGTACCACGAGCCGTCCCAGGACTGCTCGGCGGCCGCGGCAAGCCGAGTCGCCCACGCGCGGTAGTCGGCCGCGAGCTCTGACTCGCCGCGGTCTTCGCAGATCGGCGCGAAACGGTCGAGCACGTAGCCGAGGAACCATGCCAGCCACACGCTCTCGCCTCGGCCGGCGTGCCCGACGCGGTTCATGCCGTCGTTCCAGTCGCCTCCGCCGATGAGCGGCAGCCCGTGCTCGCCGGTGGGCCGTCCGGTCTCGAGCGCCGCGACGCAGTGCTCGTAGACGGTCGCGGCGCGTTCGCTCAGCACCGGCTGCAGATACAGGTCCTCATTCTCGACGGGGAGCAGCGGCCCTTCGATGAACGCCGTGCGTTCATCGAGAACCGAGGTGTCGCCCGTCGCCTCGAGGTACTCGGCGACCACGAGCGGCAGCCAGTGCCGGTCGTCCGAGATGTGCGTGCGGACGCCTCGGCCGGAGAACGGTTGCCACCAGTGCAGCACGTCGCCCTCCGGGAACTGGTGGCGGCTCGCCTCGATGATCTGCTCGCGCACGAGGTCCGGCCGCGCGACCAGCAGCGCCATCGAGTCCTGCAGCTGGTCGCGGAAGCCGTACGCGCCGCGAGCTCTGGTAGGTCGCCGTGCGCCCCCACAGTCGACACGCCGTCGCCTGGTAGAGCAGCTGGCCGTTCACCATCAGGTCGAGTTTGGCGTCGGGCGTCTTGACCTGCACCTTGCCGAGGAGGTCGTCCCAGAACCCGGTTGCCGCCTCGAGCGCAGCCGCCACGGCCCCCGGCTGGCGGTAGCGCTCCACCAGGGAGCGGGTCTCGTCGAGCGTCGTCGTCTGTCCGAGCAGGAAGCTCACCTCGGCGGTCTCGCCGGGCGCGAGCTCGAACTCGCATTGCACGGCGCCGCAGGTGTCGTGGTAGCGGCCCGACACCTCGCCCAACCCCTTGCGCTTCATCGCGGCCGGGTCGCACGCACGTCCGTTGCGGCCGACGAACTCTCGGCGGCTTGCCGTCCAGCCGGACAACGACCGGTCGGTGGCGAGGAACCCGCAGCGCCCGGGGAAGTCGAGGTTAAAGTGGTTGTGTGCCGTGAGGATCTCGCTCTCACCGTCGAACCACGACACCACGAGCTGCTGAGCCCGCGACCGCGAATCGCCGAGAACCCACTCCACGAACTGCGTCGCCGAGAGGTGCCTGGTCCTGTCGGTGCGGTTGGTGAGCCGCAGCCTGCAGACGCGCACCGGGTCGCTTGCGGGCACGAACCAGTCGAGTTCGTGCACGATGCCATGCGTTTCGTGCTCGAAGCGCACGCGGCCCTTGCCGTGTCGCACCACGTACGGCTCCGGCGTCCGTACCGGTAGCGGAGTCGGGCTCCAGAACTCGCCGGTGTCATCGTCTCGGATGTATATGGCTTCACCGGAGCCGTCACTGATGGGGTCGTTGTTCCAGGTCGTCACGCGGTTCTCGTGGCTGTTGAGCGCCCACGTGCAGCCGACACCGGCCTCGCTCACCGTGCAGCCGAACTCCGGTGACGCGAGCACGTTGATCCAGGGTGCGGGCGTTGACCGTCCGTCCTCGAGCACGATGACGTACTCGCCCGTGGCGGCATCGAAGCCTCCGAACCCGTTGTCGAACTGCAGCGCCGGCCGCTCGAACGGGGCGGGCTCATCGGCGGGGGTCGGCTCGTGTCGGACGACGAGAGGGTCGGGGAGCGCGGGCGCTCTGCCTCGGCGGTTGAGCTGAAGCTCGATGGAGCCGCCGTCGCCCTCGAGCGAGGCCCGCGCGACCGAGCACAGCAGGTTGTGAACGTCCGGGTGCATCTGGTCGATGCGGCGCAGATAGACTCCGCCGGGCTTGTCGAGCAGCTGCAGCGCGTGGCCGGTTCGCACCAGCAGCCGCAGCCGGTCGTCGAGCTCATCGGAGTAGCCGGTGGGGCGCGTGTTGAGGATGACGAGGTCGGCCACCAGCCCCTTGTGCCGCCAGTACTGGTGGGCGAGGAGCGCCTGCCGGACGAGCGGTGCGTGCTCGAGCTCCTCCACGCGCACGAGCAGGATCGGCAGGTCGCCGCTGATGCCGATCGACCACAGGCCCGACATCTGCAGGCCGTTCTCGGCGGGCGTCTTGATCTTGAGCGGGGAGTACGGGTCGGTCAGCACGAGACGTGAGGCGAGCCGCTCGAGGGTGACCGCTTCTTGCGGGCTGATCCCCAAGTCGCGCAGCTCGAGCTGGGCCGCGGTCCACGCCAGGTCGATGGCGCGCTGCGCGCCGCGGACGTCGTGGTACTTCTCGGTGAGGCGCAGGGCCGCGTCGCGGGTCTCGGCGACACCGGTGGCGAAGACGAGCCGCACGCTCTCGCCGGCGGGAATCGTGATGGAGCGGTGGAGCGCGCAGCAGGGGTCGAGCACCGGGCCGCGCGTGCACGAGAGCTCGCCGCCACGGGCGATCGCAGCCGGGTCGTCGGCGCCGCGCAGCCGTCCGATGAACGCGGCGCGGTCGGTCTCGTAGCTCACCGGGCAGTCCGGGTCGTTGTCGCACGCCAGGACGTGGAGTCCCCAGAAGCGCGCCTCCTCGGAGCTACGCGGTCGGCGGGTGAAGAGCGCGGCGTTGGTCTCGGGCAGCCACTCGGTCTCGACGAACAGGTTGCTGAACGACTTGTGCGCCTGGTCCGAGGCCTGCCCGGTCAGCGCGATCTCGAAGTAGCTCGTCACTTCCAGCGAGCGCTCAGCGAGGCCGTGGTTCGAGATGGTGATGCGGCGGACCTCGACGTCGTCCTCGGGCGAGACCGAGACCTCGATGTGCGTCTCGAGGTCGCCGTCGTGCCGGCGGAACTCGGCCTTGTCGGGCGCGAAGACGACGTTGTAGCGATCGGGCCGGCGCGGGTGCGGGTTGTACGGCGCCGAGAAGACCTCGCCGCTGTCGGTGTCCCGCACGTAGAAGAAGGTGCCCCAGCAGTCCCGGGTGACGTCCTCGCGGTAGCGCGTCACCGCGAGGCCGTTCCAGCGCGAGTAACCGCCGCCGCCGTTGGTCACCATGACGGAGTAGCGGCCGTTGGACAGGAAGTGGGTCGCGGGAACCGGCGTGTCGGCGGTGCTGTACGAGCGGCTGACGGGGGCGGGCAGCTCGCGCACGGAACTCAGGTGCTCGACCTCCTCGGCGTGCGGGGTGACGAGCTGGATGTGGCGCGGCAAGCGCTCCTGCAGCAGCAGCTCCGCCGAGCCGACCATCGGGTCCTCGTGGAAGCGCTCGCGCATGCGCCCGTCGCACAGCGCGTTGCCGAGCGCGATGAACGCCATGCCCTGGTGGTGCGCGAAGTAGCTCGCAACGACCGCGCGGCGCTCTCCGGCGGGCACGCGACCGGCGGTGTAGTCGAGCGCCTCGTAGTAGCCGAAGCGTCCCTCGGCGCCCTCCGCCGAGAACGCCGCGAGGTTGGTGATGACCGCTCGGGGGTCGATGGACAGCGCGATGATCGAGGCGTAGGGCGCCACGACGACGTCGTCCGACAGCCCGCGCTTGAGTCCGAGGCCGGGCACGCCGAACGCCTGGTACTGGTAGGTGAGCTGGGCATCCTTGGCGTTGAACGCCGACTCGCTCACTCCCCACGGCACGCCGCGGGTCGCGCCGTAGTCGATCTGGGCGGCGACCACGGTGTCGTACGTCTCGGAGAGTAGCGTCTCGGGCCAGTCGCGCATGACGAGCAGCGGCATGAGGTACTCGAACATCGACGCGCTCCACGACACGAGCGCTCGACCCTTGTGCACCTTGCGTGAGTGAGCGGCCCAGACGGAACCAGTGCTCCTGGCCGATGTCGCCCTTCGCGATCGCGAGGAAGCTCGCGAGGCGACACTCGCTGGCGAGCAGGTCGTAGTAGCTGGGGTCGAGGCGGCCCTCGTTGAGGTTGTAGCCGATCGAGAAGAGCTGGCGGTGGGGGTCGAACAGCATTGCGAAGTCGGTGTGCTCCCACATCTCGCGTGCGATGTCGGTAGAAAGCCGCAGGCGCGCGAGCAGCTCGATCGCCGCCGGCCGTCTGGATCGGATACCCTCCGCGACCTCGACCGCCCACGCGTGCGCGGGGTCGTCCTCGTCGGCATAGGCGTCGAGTGCTGCCAGCGCCTCGCTCAGACCCTCGGCAAGACCGACGAGACTGGGGATACGCGTGGTGAGCGGCTCGAGCGCCGGCTTGTTGCGCAGCTCAGCGGGCACGTCGGCGACGAGCTGCGCCCACGGTGCGTACTCGGCGAGCATGGCGAGTGGCTCACGAACCGCCGAGACCGTGTCCGCGACCGAATAGGCGAGACGCTGTGCAGCGGTCGAGGGGATGGAGGGCCCGGTGCCCTGCTCGGGGAGTTCGAGACTGTGGTTCATCGCGGCCTCGACCTGGTCGGCGGGTGCCGAGAAGCGCTCGAGCAGCACCCACCACTCGCCGAGGTCGGTCGGCGTCTCGGCGAGTTCGAGCAGACGCCCCAGCGAATCGAGCGCCTCGCGAAGGCGCTGCGAGTCGATCTCAGCGGGGAGTGCGGCCTGCTCGGCGACGAGGTCCTCCAGCGCGAGCCGCACCGCGTCGCGAGCGCCTTCGAGCAGCTGCGGGCCGAGGAAAGGTGACTCGGACGCCTCGAGCAGCGCGATGCGCAGCACGAGGAGATGCCCGGCGAGGTTGCCGGAGTCGACGGTGCTGACGTAGGCGGGGCGTAGGGGCGCAAGCGTCTCGACGTCGTACCAGTTGTAGAAGTGGCCGCGGAAGCGCTCGAGCCCTGCCATGGCCGCTAGCGTGCTCGCAACCCTTGCGGCGAGATCGTTGACCGTGAGGTACCCCAGGTCGTAGGCGTTGGAGTACGAGAGCAGTTGGAGCCCGATGTTGGTGGGCGAGGTTCGCCACGCGACGACCCCGCCCGGATCCTCCTGGTAGTTGTCGGGGGCGAGGTGGTGCCCCTGCTCGACCACGAAGGTGTCGAAGAATCGCCACGTCTTGCGCGCCACGCGCCGCAGCGCGCGTCGCTCGCCGGCAGCAAGCGGTTCGACCGTCTTGCCGGGCTCCGGCTGCGAGATCCACCACGCGAAGAACGACCCGCCGAGCCAGACCGCCGCGAGCGGCAGCGCGAGGGCGCCGCGCGTCAAGGCGAGGGAGACAGCCTCCTCGCTCGAGCCCAGCACTGCAGCCAGCACGCCTGCGAACAACGCCACGGTCGCCACCGATGCTGCCGGCGCCATGGAGTTCACAAACGCCGCCTTCGTGCGGCCCGCGCGCTTCTCGGCGTCCGCGGCTGTCTCCCACTCGAGCAGGTGCTTGTGCGACACGCTCATGCGCCACAGCGCACGGCCGATCGCGTCACACATCAGCCACGCTTGGTAGGGGAGCGTGGAAAGCGTGAGGGCGGCGCGCCAGCTGTCGGTGGCGAAGTCGCGCAGGATCGACGGCGCGGTGGCGACGAAGCTCACCGAGCGAGGCCGGAAGATCATCGAGTCGGCGAACGAGAAGTACGCCGGGAACAGCAGCACGAACACCATGAGCAGCGGCCACGAGACGCCCGCCTCCGGCAGCAGCAGCCAACCGAGGGCGAACAGCGCGAGCATGCTCGGCGCGACGAGCGAGCGGCGCAGGTTGTCGGTGATCTTCCAGCGGTGCAGCGTTGAGAGCGGGTTGGCCGTGCGCACGCCCTGTGTGTCCGGCACGTGACCGAGCAGCCAGGGCAGCGTCTGCCAGTCGCCGCGCACCCAGCGGTGCAACCGCGAGGCCGCGGCGAGGTAGTTGGCGGGATAGTCGTCGAGGACCTCGATGTCGCTGGCGAGTGCGGTGCGCAGGAACGAGCCCTCGACGAGGTCGTGACTGAGCAGCGAGTTCTCGGCGAAGCGGCCTTCGAGAACGCCCTCGAACACGTCGACCTCGAAGACGCCCTTTCCGGTGAACGAGCCCTCACCGAAGACGTCCTGGTAGGTGTCGGAAACCGCGCCCGCGTAGGGGTCGATGCCCGTCGGCCCCGAGTACATCGCCGCGAACCGGCTGCGCCGCGAACCTTCGAGCGTCATGCCCACGCGCGGCTGTACGAGCCCGTACCCCGCCGAGACGCGGGGCTCGCCTCGACTCCATCGCGCGCGGTTGAGCGGGTGGGCGATCGCCGACACGAGCTTGCGCGCACCGTCGCGCGGCAGGACCGTGTCCGCGTCCAGCGTTATGACGAACGCACAGTCGCGCCGGAACTCGCGCATCGCCCAGCTTGGTCGAGAACGACGTGTCCGGGCGCCCGCGCATCTCGCGCACGAGCTCGAGCAGCGCGCCGCGCTTGCGCTCCCAGCCCATCCACATGCCCTCGGAGTCGTTGAACGTCCGGGAGCGAACGAGCAGGTGGAACGGGCGCACGCCGTGCTCTGCCTCGTAGCGCCCATTGAGCTCGGAGATGCCGCGCACCGCGGCTTCGAGGATGATGCCGTCGTCGGGACGGGTCTGCTCTGCGCCCGGCACGCAAGTCGCCGAGCAGCGCGAACGCGAGGTTGGGATCGCGATTCGCCAGGTAGGTGATCTCGAGGTGCTCGATCACCTCTTGCGTCGATCCGACCGAGGAGAGAAGCGCCGGAATCACCGAGAGCGTACGGTGCGACTCATCGAGCGGCCGCCGGTAGTCGAGCTTCGCGAGCCGCTTGGGCGGGAAGATGAGCGACGAGAGCCGGTTCACGACCACGAGCGCGAGCTCCGTGGCGGGCACGAGTGCGATCACCAGCAGGAGTCCGATCTGCCACGGTGCCGCCCCCACGTCGGCCGCATACCAGCCGAGCAGGGCGAGCAGCAGCGTGCTCAGCACCGTGAGCGTTCCCCAGTAGAACACCCCGTGCCGGCGCACGATGGCGCTGCGGTAGAAGCGCTCGCGCTTCTTCGGCTGGTATCCGACGGTCTGCTCGAGGGTGAAACGGCCTTCGTCCACGAGCCACCAGCCTACGTGGCCACGAACGGAGTCGGAGGCGTCAGACGCCAGCGATTCGGCTGCAAGGTCCAGGATCGTCTCGGCCACGCCGATCTCCGAGTAGTCCGACCGTCGCGCAACCTCCTCGACCGCGTGGCGGTAACGGTCACGGCTCTCGAAATCCATGGCGGCGTAGGTGCGTGCGGGATCCTTGCGCAGCGCGGCTTCGACCACCGAGACGCTTTCGAAGAACTCGCGCCAGTCCAGAGCATCGAGCAGTCGGATGCTGGTGATCGCGTTGGCGATCGAGACCTGGTTCGCCGCCTGCTCCTGCTGCGCGGTCGCTGCGGCGGATTCGAGCACGATGCCGTCGGCCGAAAGCCGGTGTTCGAGCCACGCGTTGACGGTCTCTCCGCCACGCTCCAACTCGCCGAGCCTCTGCACGAGCCGCACGAAGAACGGCGCTCCCGCGCCCTGAGTCGCCACCTCCAACTCGCCGAGAAGGGCGGGCAATCCATCGAGGTTGTCTTGCGCCGTGAGCACGAGCTTCTCGGCCCATATGTCGGCGGAGAGCTCGGCGCGCTGAGACTGAACGACGGCACGTGAGAGGCGTCGCAGGTTCTCGACCAAGCCGATGCGCAGCATGATCGGCACGGCCCACGCCTCGCCGATGGTCAACGGCGAGACCTCCTGATAGCCGGCGGTGAACCTCGAGAGGTAATCCTCGTCGAGGCGGGAGTCGGTGTGGGCGATCAGTGCGAGTATGGCCTCGTAGATGCGCGGAAAGTCCGTGAACTCGCCGCTGACCAATCTCGGCAGCTCGAGCCCGTAGTGAGCGGGCAGGTCCGCGCGGACGAGCAGGACCTGCTCCTCGATGAGGTAGTAGTTGTCGAGCAACCACTCGCCGGCAGGTGGGGTGGCCCCCCGGTCGCGCGCCGCGGCCGCGAGTTCGCGGTTGTCCGAGGCCAACGCGTTGGCGGCCTGCTGCGCGAGCGCTATCAGCGGCGTGGCCTTGATGTGCCCGCCCGTGGTGCAGTCCTGCGCCGCAGCCAAGGCAGTGGCCTGAACAGCGACGCGCTCCGCCGAGAGGAGCTCGGCTCGCAGCGGCGCCTCGCCATGGGCGAAGGGCAGCTTGCTCGTGATGCTCGGCTCGGGCATGTGTGCTTTCTGCGACGCCCGTCTTGAGGGGCCGACTTGGTAGTTGGTTTGCTCAAACGGCATAAGCGGGCAAACTCATTATTCCCGACCAGCGCCTACTGTGCGGCGGAGTTGCGAGAGTGATACCCCGTGGGGTATCATGTTCTGCTGTGACCACTTGGAGGTGTAGCGTGTGAAGAAGGCCATTATCTGGATAGCTATAGCGGGCGCAGTCGCCGCAATCGCGTTTCTCGCGTTCAAACCCGCCGCGGGCGGTGTCAAGAACACGGACTCAGCGGGAATCGTCGACGCCCAGAAGAAGGGCGCCCAGCTCATCGACGTGCGCTCGAAGGGCGAGTACGACCTGGGCTATATCCCCGGCGCCGTGAATGTTCCGGTCGATACCCTCCAGACCGCAGCGGCCAACTGGGATCGTGACGCCACGTACGTGATCTACTGCGCGACCGGCTCTCGGTCCGCGGCCGCGGTCGAGACGCTCACGGGCATGGGATTCAAGAACATCCTCCACTTCGCGCAGGGTGTGCAGGCGTGGTCAGGAAAGCTGGAGACCGGTGGCGTGAGTTCCAGCCAGAAGATCGAGACTGCAGGCAAGCCGGTGATGATCGAGTTCTACACCGACTCTTGACCCACCTGCGCAGAGATGAAGCCTCTGGTCGAGAGGCTCGAGAAGAACTACCAGGACAAGGTCGAGTTCCGCCGGCTCAACGTGGAGACGGATCAGGCCGCCATCGCGCTGGCCAACAGCATGGGCGTTCAGTACGTACCGACCTTCGTGTTCGTGAACTCCAACGGAGTCATCTCCAAGAACGTGGTGGGCGGCATGACCGAACAGGCCCTGTCCTCGTCGGTTGATGCTCTGCAATAGCGTTCGTCGCAATCACCCCCGCATTCGTCGTCGAAATGCACCCGAACGGCTCCCCAGTGGAGCCGTTCGTCGTTATCACCCATCCGTAGGGTGGCGACGACCCCTCGCGAGCGTATATTCAATTCAGGACGCTTTGCTCGGCGTCCGCACCCGTCAGTCAGGAGGAACTAAACTGCAGGTGGAAAGCACGACAGAGCAGCAAGACCGGACCGGGATGATAGATGAAGGCCTCCGGTAGCGAGTGGTAATCGTCCAGAAGCGTTGCCGGAGAGTCGGGCATAAGCCCCTGAAATGCCGGGGATGAGGCCGCAGGGACACAGTCGGCCGAGAGTCCTCGAGAATAGCCCTTTGGAGGGGCGACTCGGGCGGTGCGAAGGTCATCCCGGTCACAGGAATACAGCCCGGCGGATCGGCCGCCGGTACGGAAAAGGAGCGGGTCCGTGGTGGACCCGCTCCTTCCGTTTCCGATTCAGTGCGGCTAGAGAGCCTCGGGGCCGCTCTCACCGGTACGAACCCGGATGACCTGCTCGACGCTCGTGACGAAGATCTTGCCGTCACCGATTCGGTCGGTGCGCGCGACCTTCACGATCGGCGTCCACCAGATCTGCGACCTCGTGGTCGTTGACGACCGCGGCAATCGAGACCTTGGGCAGCAAGTCGATCACGTACTCGGCGCCGCGCCAGTGCTGCGAGATGCCTCCCTGGATGCCGTGACCCTTGACCTCTGTCACCGTCAGGCCCTTGTGGCCCAGTCCGATGATGGCCTCCTTCACGGCATCGAGCTTCTCGGGGCGAACGATAGCTTCTACGCGCTTCATTTATGCCTCACCTCCGGCGGTTGAGATATCCGCACCGTCAGTCACAGGGCTGGTGCTCACGAAGTCCGGGTAGGCGAGCACGCCCATCTCGGTAGCGTCCAGGCCGGCGATCTCATCGGCAGCCGAGGAGCGTAGGCCCATGACCGCGTTCTGGGCCTTGAAGAACAGGTAGAACATGCCGAACGCCCACGATGCGGCGACTACGACGGCGATCAGCTGTGCGATGAGCTGGCCCGGGTCGCCGTAGAACAGGCCCGTGACCGGCGCGGCGTTGCCGTTGAAGCCGGCGCCGTAGCGTGCCGTCGGCGAACAGGCCGAGGGCGATCATGCCCCACGCGCCGTTGACGCCGTGGACCGACGAGGCGCCCACCGGGTCGTCGACCTTGAGCTTGCGCTCGATGAAGAGCACCGAGTAGACGACCAGGATGCCTGCGATGCCGCCGATGACGACCGAGGCCCACGGACCGACGAAGGCGCAAGGGGCGGTGATGGCGACGAGGCCCGCGAGCGAGCCGTTGATCGCCATGGACGGGTCGGGCTTGCCCCACATCTTCCACACCAGGAACATCGCGGTCATCATGCCAGCCGCGCCAGCGAGCAGCGTGTTGCCGATGATGATGGAGAACCGCAGGTCGCCAGCGGCCAGCGTCGACATACCGTTGAAGCCGAACCAGCCGAAGAACAGGATGATCGTACCGAGGATGGCCATGGGGATGTGGTGACCGGGGATGGCGATCGGTGTCCCGTCCTTCTTGAACTTGCCGATGCGAGGACCGATCACGATCGCGCCGGCGAGTGCCGAGAAACCACCAACCATGTGGACGACCGACGAGCCGGCGAAGTCGAGCGCACCGTGGCCGAGACCGAGGTTGTTGCCGAGCTGCGACAGCCAGCCGCCGCCCCAGATCCACATGCCGTAGATCGGGTAGACGAAGACGGCCATGAAGACGCCCATCGGGATGAACGCCGAGAACTTCCAGCGCTCCGCCATGGAACCGGTGACGATCGTCGCGGCGGTATCCATGAAGACGAGCTGGAACAGGAAGAACGCGAAGATGCCGACGTCGAGCGTTCCGTCACCGAGCGAACCCAGCAGGAATCCCTTGTAGCCGAAGAGGCCCCAGCCAGGAGCTGCCGCGACGACCTTGTCCATCGCCTCGACGCCGCCGAGCAGGGCGATCGAGCCGAGACCGCCGAACTGGACGGCGAAGCCGACCGCCCAGTAGGCCAGAGCGCCGACGCCGAAGACGATGAAGTTCGTCATCGCCACGTGCGCGGCGTTCTTCGAGCGGCAGAAGCCGGTCTCAACGAGCATGAAGCCTGCCTGCATGAAGAAGATGAGACAGACGCCGACGATCACGAAGAACATGTTGAGACTGATGGTGAGATGACCGAGGCCGGCACCGACCTCTTCGAGTGTCGGCGCGCCGGGTGTCGCCGCGGTCACCGAGTTGATGTCACCGGTGACGGCACCGGTAGGGTCACCAGCTACGGCGAGGCCGGTCAGGAGCACGAACGCCACGATCGTGAGCAGCGTCGTGCGAACTGCTGCTCGCTTGAAAATGTCGGGCATTCGCCCACGAACTGCGGAAGGGTCGAAGAACCGCGTCAGAAGCGACTTCAACGCCCACACCTCCTTAGGATGCGGCGACCCGCGGGTTGCGGGTCGCATCGGGGGGTACAAGCGCCGTACGTCGTTGGACGGCGGACTCGGAAGGTGCGCATCTCCCGAGGTGGCTGCATACGCCACGCAAGCACCGTAAGCGGCTCAGATGTCTTGCGTGTTTCGCATGCGCGAACGTCTCGTGAATCTTGGGTTTCATTCACCGACGATTCGCTACCGACGACCCGATTCCGTCTAGCCTAGGCACAAGCGGGGTCGTGGACACTCCGAGTACTTCCGCCAGCGAAAGGGCCACGCATGGAAGAGGGATCGAACGTACTGATCGCGCTGCTCGTGGTGTTCGCGGCGGGCAAGCTCATGGGCGAGGTCTTCGAACGGTTCCATCAGCCAGCGGTCATCGGTGAGCTCCTCGCGGGAATCCTGATCGGCCCCGGGATGCTCGCGTGGGCCCACCCTTCCGAGACCCTCTCGACCGTCTCGACCATGGGTGTGATCGTGCTCATGTTCGCGGTCGGGCTCGAAACGCGTCCGTCCGAGCTATTCAAGGTGGGCGTCCGAGCCTTGATCGTCGGCACCGTCGGAATCGTCCTGCCGCTAGCTGCGGGCTACTACTTCGGCACGGCTCTGGGGCTGGGAACGCCCGAGTCGATCTTCATCGGCACGGCACTCGTCGCAACTTCAGTGGGAATCACCGCGCGCGTGCTTGCTGACCGCGGATTCCTCTCGACCACCGAGGCGAGGATCATCCTTGCCGCAGCGGTCATCGACGACGTGCTGGGCATGCTCGTGCTGTCGTTCGCGATCGGGTCGGCCAAGGGTGCCGTGAACCTTACGCAGATCGCCATCCTCGTCTTGCAGGTGGTCCTGTTCATCGGATTCGAGCTGTGGCTCGCGCCCATCATCGTCAAGCGACACGGTCACTGGCTCGACCGTCTGAAGATCCCGAACGCCGGGTTCGTCGTCGCGCTCATCGTGATGCTGGCGATGGCGGCCCTCTCGGAGCTCATCGGGCTCGCGGGAATCGTCGGCGCCTTCTTCGCGGGCATGATGTTCGCCGAGACCGAGGACCGCTGGGAACTCTCGCGGCAGGTGAAGCCGCTCTACGAGTGGCTCGTGCCGTACTTCTTCGTCGTGACCGGCATGGTGGTCGAGCCGTCGCTGTTCGCCGACCCGAAGGTCCTGGTTCCAGGCGCGATCCTCGTGGTTCTCGCCATCGCGACCAAGGTCATCGGATGCGGCCTAGGCGCGTGGGGCGTCGGGTGGAAGCGGATGCTCGCGATCGGCGTGGGCATGGTGCCCCGCGGCGAGGTGGGTCTGATCATCGCGGCGACGGGCCTTGCGATGGGAGTCATCGGCGATGCGACCTACGCGATGGTGATTCTGGTGGTCGTTCTGACCACCCTCGTGACGCCGCCGCTGCTGGCCGTGCTGTTCCCGTGGGCCACCGGCGCGACGCCGCATCCCGTGGACATCGACACCGACGAGGTCATCGCGTAGCGCCTGGAGTCGAGGCGTGCGTTCGGTTCGCTCCATGTCCGAATGTCTGATATTCTGACATTCGGACATGGAGGTTCGCATGACTGAGTACGTGCGAGTCGGCAAGCGCGGTACCGTAGTCATCCCCGCCGAGATTCGGCGTCGCTACGGTCTTGAAGAGGGCGAGATGCTCGTGATGGAGGAGTCCACGCAGGGGCTCCTCTTCAAGCCCGTGCGAGGCTTCGAAGTCGAGATCTACACGCCGGAGCGCATGGTCGAGTTCGCGCTCAACAACGCCATCACCGCCGAGGAGTACGACGGTGCACTTGCCGATGCACGGGCGGCAGGTCTGGATCTCGACTCAATCCCGCATCAGCCGCGTCCGGCCAGCTGATGGACCGTGTCTTCCTCGACGCCAACGTGCTGGTTTCGGCGGCGCTGAAGCCGGATGCCCGGTTGCGGATCCTCTGGCAGCTGGCAGAAGTTCGCCTGTTCGCGTCGCCCCACGTTGTCGAAGAAGCGCGCCGCAATGTCGTTGCGCTCGAAGCCCGCGAACGCCTTGAGACACTGATTGAGGCCGTCGCAGTTCTGCCGACTGAGCCGGCAGACCACCCGATCAAGGGGGAGCTAGGCCTGCCGCCCAAGGACCGGCCCGTGCTACTCGGCGCGCTCGCTGCAGGTGCGAGGATTCTGTTGACCGGCGACATGGCTCACTTCGGCCACCTCATGGGATGCGACGTCGCAGGTGTGCGTGTGCTACTGCCAGGCACCTATCTACGCGAACGGGGAACCTGGTAGTTCGTGCCGAGTGCTCGCGCAGCGCTCGCAATCCGAGCCGGCGATGCTATACTCTCCCGCGCACGGGGACGTAGCTCAGCTGGGAGAGCATCGGCTTTGCAAGCCGAGGGTCGAGGGTTCGAGCCCCTTCGTCTCCACCATAAACTAGCAGGTCAGAGGCCTTTCGGGCTTCTGGCCTGTTCTCTTTTGCGCGCACCTCAGGGACTCGCTCTATCGACAGGCGTAGCGGCGGGCATGGAAGGCCGAGTGCCCCTGGCTCAGGCGCTCATCTGCCGACGGTACTCAGTTCGCACAGGCGGGTATCAACCGTCGAGTGAGGGCCGCGTGCTCCACGCGGGGGCACGGCTCACGAGCGGGGGGAGGTGTCGCACAGATGAAGTGCTATTCGTCAGTGAGCGACAAGGTTTCTGAGGTTCGATTCGGAGGAGGCACACACGGACGTGGGCTGTCCCGAGCACGTGGACCCATCGCTTGGGCGGTCGTACTCGTCCTCGGCGCAGCCCTGCTCTTCGCGAGCGCAGGATCGGCTTCTGCGATGCCCGTCGTCATTGGCAGTCCCATCGCCGTGGGCGGCGAACCTTACGACGTGGAGTTCAACGAGGTCACGAACCTCGGGTACGTTCCAAACGCCGGCGACGACTCCGTGAGCGTGATCAACGGGGCGACCGGTAGCGTCGTGGATTCCATTGCCGTAGGCGATGGACCGTTGGCCGTGGCGGTCAACGCGGCCACAAACCGTGTCTACGTCGCCAACTACAACGATGACTCCGTGAGCGTCATCAACGGGGCGACAGGCGCCCTGATCGGTGGCCCCATCGCCGTAGGAGACTACCCGGGCGGCCTGGCGGTCAACGCGGCCACAAACCGTGTCTACGTCGCCAACTACAACGATGACTCCGTGAGCGTGATCAACGGCGCGACAGGCGCCCTCATCGGTGGCCCCATCGCCGTAGGAGACGGGGCATGGGTTCCTGCGGTCAACGAGGCAACGAACCGCATCTACGTCGCCAATTACACCGCCGGGACAGTTAGCGTGATCGATGGTGCGACAGGCTCGGTCGTCGGAAGCCCAGTCGCCGTGGGAACCTACCCGTACGACATCGCGGTCAACGAGGCGACCAACCGCGTCTACGTGGTCAACTCCGGTGATGACTCCGTGAGCGTCATCAACGGCGCTACCGGCGCCGTCATCGGCAGTCCGATCACCATGGGCTCCTATCCGGGCGGCGTGGCGATCAACGAGAGCCTTAACCGCGTATACGTGAGCAACTACAGCGACGATAACTTGAGCGTGATCGACGGCGCTGCCGGTAGCGTCGTCGGCACCATCGCAGTGGGCGTGGGACCGTGGGGAGCGGGGGTCAACGAGACCACGAACCGCGTCTATGTCGCCAACTACAAGGCGAGGACCGTGAGCGTCCTCCAGGACACGGCCATCGTGTCGGGCTTCAGCCCGTCCGCAGGCCCTGTCGGCATGTCCGTGACAATCACCGGCTCGGGGCTGACCAGTGCGACCGCTGTCGCTTTCAACGGTGTGGCCGCGACCTCGTTCACTGTGGACTCTCCCACCAAGATCACCGCGAAGGTCCCTGCCGGTGCCACCTCGGGCAAGATCAGCGTCACCACCGTGGCCGGCATGTCGACGAGCGTGCGAACCTTCACCGTCCGCGTCGTCACCAAGGCATCGATCGCCAAGAGCCCGAACAAGTCACGGGTCACCTACAAGCGTAAGCATGGCGTGGCCCGGTTCACTCTCTCGGCCGTGGTCAAGATCTGGGGGCAGGCGGCGGTCGGCCGCACGGTCTATCTGCAGAGCTCGAAGAACGGCAAGAGCTGGAAGAACACCTACAAGCTCAAGACGAGTTCGAAGGGCAGGGCGGCCAAGCTCTTCAAGGTGAAGACGAGGAGCGTGCGCTACTACCGCTGGTACGTCCCGGCCAAGTCGTTGTCCAACCTCAAGACGTACTCGAAGAGCACGAGGGTGACAGTGAAGTAGTGGGGCCGTGCGCTCAGGTCCCGTCGCTTCCGCCACACACACGGCCGTCCGAGGGCTTATCGGGCCCTCGGCCTCTCGGACGAGGGCACACCATGGTGCTCAGATTGCTCGACCGGGTGAACGGGCTTGACCTCGTTCCGGGTTGCTTGCTAGACCAGTAGCACCCGGCGGGGGCCGGATAGGGCCAGCACACGATGGCGTGACGTGCTGGAGAGAAAGGGGTGGTGCTCCGTGAGGACTCCGGAGAGGCGTACGTTCCTCGGCAGGCTCACGGCGCGGTGGGCGGTGCTTGCGACCCTCTTCGCGGTGTGTGCCGTCTCGCTGATCGCGCCCGCATCGGCTTTCGCGTTCAAGCCGGGCGCGCACCTGTCGTTGCTGAGGTCGGTGGTGGCGTCGCTCCCGCCGACCGATGCATTCCGACTGGCGTACGAGTCGAGCCCCGAGGCCGAGAAGGCCGCCGCTCTGGGGGCGTGCGGGCCCGATCTGGGCTTCGGCCAGCTGGGGACCGCTCTCGGATATGCACCGTGGGCCGAAGCGCTCCACGACGACAAGATGGGCACAGCCACCAAGAAGCTGCTCCAGAAGGCTTTGGACTCTGGCGACGACTCGCGTATCGCGTTCGCTCTGGGCTACGTCACGCATATCGCCGGGGACTTGTCGTCCAACGGGCTGTTCCTCAGGCCGGAGGCCGGCGTGTCATTCGACGACGTGCGCTCGAATACGGGCAATGAGGCGAAGCGGGAGAACCTCGAGAACGCCGCCGAGGCCTACGTATGGAAGAACCCGGCGATGGGGAAGAACGCCGGACTCAGCAACTACACGAAGGACACGTTCCCGAACGAGTATCCGTCGTCATACAACGACGTCGATCTCACTTCGGCAGCCAAGGAGACGTACGGCGGCGGTGCCCCCGACGTTGGCTCGCTGACGCGCTTCACTTCCAGCGCGATGAAGCAGGACCCGCTGAAGACGATCATCGCCAATTCACTCAAGGGCATCATGGGCGACAGCGCGGCCAACTCCATCGCGGACACGATCGTGTCGATCTTCTCGCCGCTAAGTCTGCTCAACTTCTTCACCACGGATCCCCAGATGAAGCTCTATCAGGACACGTCGGCGATCCTCACCACGACGCAGAAGAGCGAGATCTCCCAAGCCTATGAATACGCGAAGACACAATCTGTGGAGATGCTCACAGGCGCGGAGGCGAACGACTATCACGCGTTCAGCGACAGCTTGGCTGGCGATGTCGGCAACACTGGAGGACAGCCGCCGGCACCGAACCTGATCGTACGGGTCAAGACGGGTGCAACACAGTCCTTCGTGGGCGACACCCTCCTTCGTCACCTGGACGGTCCCGGTACCGATGACGACGCATGGGTCCGGTTCACCATGTCCGACGGCTCGGTCATCGAGCGTGAGATCGGTTGGGGCAAGAAGAACCCCGCGAGGAACAACCTACGGGCCTTCTCGGTGATGGGGATAATCCCGTTCCCGATCCCGGGGCTCCCGCTGAATCTTGGCGAGTTCGATGACATGGAGAACGGGCGCACCGACAGCTACCCGGTCTACATACCGGGGATCAAGCTCGAGAATGTGCGGAAGGTGGGCTTGCGCAAGGCGCCGGGAGATGGAGCCACCGGGAAGTGGCGGCCGGTGTCCATCACGGTGTCCCTCAACGGTCGCGATCTGCCGACGGTGCCGGTCACAGAGTGGCTCGGTGAGCCGATCTCTGTTGATGTGCCCAATCCCGAGTGGCCCTTCAAGGGCGACTTCTTCACCAAGGTCGTCGTCGTCGGAGGGGAGCTCACGCGCGACTTCTCGGTTGTCACACTCTGGTCTGGGCAGAAGCTCGCTAGGCCCACGCAAGCCGGAGCCTTCACGCTCAAGGGTACCGCAGACGGGCACATCAGCCTCGCTTGGCCAAAGCCGACTTCCGGCTACGACGTGGTGATCCTGCGATCCGAGTCGAAGGTGGCCAGCTCTCCGATTGACGCCATCGGCCAGGATCTCGTATACACGGGATTGTCGGACACGTTTGAGGACACCAACGTCGTCTCGGGCAAGAAGTACTGGTACACGCGGTTCTACGTGAACCCGTTCGGTGTTTGGGGGAACGCGGTCTCGAACTGGCTCGTTTGCCCGACGCCCGTGCCCCCACCCGTGACGAACCTTGTGGGAGTGGCGGGAAACGCGAGCGCGCACCTGTCGTGGACGAACCCGAATTCCACTGCGTTCGATCACGCCGTGGTGGTTAGGAAGGAGGCCAGCCCGCCGACCTCGATCAACGACGGCCTCCAACTCACGCTGCAGTCTGCAGCCGCCGCGGTCGACTCGGGCCTCTCGAACGGTACCACCTACTACTATGGCGTGTTCGCGGTGAACGCGGACGGGAATCCCGCAGCACCTGCGATCGCCTACGTCACGCCGACCGGAGGGACTGACGACCACGTGGGCCCGGCGCGGGTCACAGGGCCCTACTTTGATGGCAGCGCCGAGCATACGATGACGCTAACGTGGACGAATCCCGCGGACCCGGACTTCACCTTCGTCAGAGTGCTCAGATCACGCGGAGGTTTCGCGCCGGACCCGACACCGAGGGTGGACTTGGACACCAACGGGCGGCCGACTGACCTCGACCCCGACGCTCAGTGGCTCGCGTACGAAGGCGACGGCACCCGCTTCACGGACAGCGGGCTGCAGTACGGGATCACCTACTACTACACGGTGTTCGCGTTCGACAAGTTCGGAAACGCGAGTCTGCCCGCGACCAACGCTGCGCCCACTCGCGATGCCACCGATCCAAAGACGACCCTCTCGGGCGTTGCGTCCGAGTACGCGGTGAGCCCGGTCCTTGGGTGGAGGGGTAGGTGGCACCTCTCATCCTATCCGTGGTCGAACCGCGACGTGCAACTCAGTCTCTCGGCCACAGACTCTCTCACCGGTGTGGACTACACCATGCTGAGGCTCGACGGGTCGGTGGACGCGACCTACACGGGCCCCATCACGGTGACCGGCGAGGGAGCGCACAACATCGAGTTCTGGTCGTTCGACAAGGCGGTCCCGCGCAACACGGACGCGAAGATCAGGTGGATCAAGCCCGATCCGTTCTCGCCGGCCATACTCGTCACTACCGGGGCGAAGGTCTACTTCGGCATCGACAAGACGCCGCCGACAAGCTCCTGCAATGCCACCTCGACGTATCCTGGGCCGGCTACGATCAGGTTCTCCTCGGCCGACGCGTTGTCAGGGGTCAGCGGCGTCCGGTACCTGCTCGACTCCGCCTCGGGCGAGACCACGCCCGGTGGGTCCATCACGGTGAAGGAAGGCGGGCATCACGAACTCACGTACTGGGCGGTCGACAAAGCCAGCAACGTCGAATCCGCTCACACCGTGCAGTTCGACGTGAAGGACACCACGACATTGTCGCTGCGCCCCCAAGGTACGACGATGGCGTATGGCAAGACCAACAAGCTGAACGCGCTGCTCGTCTCGGCGGGTTCTGCGGATGCGTCAGGCAGCGTGATCATATTCGAGAAGAAGCTGTCGAACGGCAGCTGGACGCCTGTCGGCAACGCGAAGGCGACCACAGCTGGCAGCGCGGTCCTCTCGGTGAAGTCGACCGAGAACGCGACCTACCGTGCGCGGTTCGTAGGCAGTGCCGTCTTGACTCCTGCGACGAGCGCGAGTGCGGACGTGAAGGTCAAGGCGAGCCTGACCAAGCCCAACGTACCGAGCTCGGTGTATCGCACCAAGCGGGCGTACGTGTACGGGTACCTGACCCCCAGGCACACATCGGGGACCACGACGAAGCTCAGGTGCTATCGCTACGAGCATCGCAAGTGGGTGTACAAGAAGTCAGTGACCTCGACCATGAGCCGTTCGAGCTCTAGCCGCAGCAAGTACTCGGCGCGCATCATGCTCAGGACGCGCGGGAAGTGGAAGATCGTCGCGAGGCATTCCGACAGCAAGCACTACAAGAGCTACTCGGCGTACAGCAGGACGATAACGGTGAAGTAGGCGGGGCTACACAGATGTGCAAAGGGGCCGTCCGGACGGGCGGCCCCTTTCACTATTCCGCGACTTCGGCGCGCAGCGAACGGTCACTCGTCCCTGCGCCGCTGCCGGAACCGCCGCAGGATGATCGACGCGAACAGCCACACGCCCACGCCCGCGGCGCACACGAGCGCGAAGTCGGCGATGAGCTCCATCCACAGCGGCAGGTCCGCGCGGGTGAGCAGCGTGGAGAAGCCGACGACGAACGCCGCGACGACCAGCGCGAACGCGAGCCGGTCGACGGTCTGCTCGACGCGCGACATGAGCGGGTCGTAGTCGGCGAGGCGCACCGTCATGCGCAGGTCGCCGTCGCCGACGCGCCGCAGGGCGCGCGTGATGCTGTCGGGCAGGTGCTGCAGTGCGCGTCCTGCTCGGCGGATGGTGGAGGCGAGGTTCTGGAAGATCGCCTCGGGCTTCATCTGCTCTTCGATGAGGCGGCGCGCGAAGGGCGAGACCGAGTCGACGAAGTGGAAGCGCGGGTCGACCGAGGTGCCGAGGGCCTGCAGCGTCGCGAAGGTCGTGAGCAGCAGCGCGAACTCGCTCGACATCGTCAGCCCGCGATTGCCGATGAGCGACATGACCTCGACGATGAGCGTCTTGCTGTCGACCTCGTGCAGCTCCATGTCGTAGTACTTGCCGATGAGCGCGCTCACGTCGCGCCGGAGCGCGAGGATGTCGATGTCGGCCGAACCGCCGCTGACCTCCAGCAGGATGTCGGTCGCGAGCTGGCCGTCCTGCTCGATGATGGCGACGAGGAGGTCTGCGACCTGGCGGCGCGCGTACTCCGAGAGCTTGCCGCAGCGGCCGAAATCGGTGAACGCGACGCGGCCGTCGGGCAGCGCGAAGAGGTTGCCCGGGGTGCGGATCGGCGTGGAAGAAGCCGTGCATGAAGATCTGCTCGTAGTAGCAGACGATGCCCTTGCGGGCCGCGGCCTGGCGATCGACCATCTGGCGATCGAGTTCGTCGAGCCGGTTGAACGGGATGCCCACGATGCGCTCCTCGGTGAGCACCGTGGAGGTCGTGCGGTCCCAGTAGACGGTTGGGGAAGTGGACGTCCGGATCATCGGCGAACGTGGCGCCGAGGCGATCGCAGTTCTCGGCCTCGTTGATGTAGTCGCACTCTTCGCGGATCGCGCGCGAGAACTCGTCGACCAGGCCGACAAGGTCGTACCTGCGCCCGAGGTCGGTGCGGCCCTGCACGCGGCGGGCCTGCGTGCGCAGGATGTCGAGGTCGGCCTCGATGACCTCGTGGATGTCGGGCCGCTGCACCTTCACGGCGACCGGCGTGCCGTCGAGCAGCACCGCCATGTGCACCTGGCCGATACTCGCCGCCGCCGCCGGGACCTCGTCGAACTCGGCGAACAGCTCCTCGAGCGTCTGCCCGAAGGAGCTCTCGACCTCCTGCCGCACCTGCTCGAAGGGGAACGGCTCCATGGTGTCCTGCAGCTTCGCGAGCTCCTCGGCGAAGGACGCGGGGATGAGGTCGGGGCGCACCGAGAGCATCTGGCCGATCTTCGCGAACGTGGGGCCGAGACGCTCCATCGTGCGGCGGAGCCGCTGCTCGGGCGTGAGGTTCGCATCGGCGCCCTTGGCCCGGTCGCCACGCAGCGACGAGATCCAGGGCGCGCGCATGCCGAGCTGGTCGACGAGCGTGCCGAACCCCTCGTCGAGCATGACGGTCACGATGCGGCGGTAGCGTTCGCTGCGGCTGATCGGGGGCATACGCGTTCTCCTCGGCGGGCAGGGTGCGGGAGTCAGGCTCCAACGCAGTTGCTGTCTACTCAAGGGGTATACCCGAGACGGGCGTGAGCGACAGGGGGTTCTCGCGCGGCATGAACGGCACTATCCTGTGCAGATGCAGTCAGTCAGGGGTGAGGGATGCACTCCTGCGCGTGCCCGAGGGCGCGTGTTGTCGTGAGGGGTCGTGCGTCGAATGCCCAGTCGGGTAAAGAACATATTCCTCGGGAACGCGCTTCACAACGAGGAATCGCGCCACCAGCGGCTCTCGAACCCCATCGCGCTCGCGGTGTTCTCGAGCGACGCGCTTTCGTCGACGCGTATGCGACCGGCGAGATCCTTCTCGATCCTCGCCGTCGCGGGCACGGCGAACCTGTACCTGACATGGCCGATTGCGCTCGCCATCGGCGTGCTGCTGATCATCGTCGTGACCTCGTACCGCCAGACGATCAAGGCGTATCCGCAGGGTGGCGGCTCCTACCGCGTTGCGAGCGACAACCTCGGCACGAACGCCGGCCTGGTCGCGGGTCGCGTCGCTGCTCGTCGACTACGTACTCACCGTCGCCGTGTCCGTCTCGGCGGGTACGGCTGCCGTGACGTCGGCGATTCCCGCTGCATGCCGTACCGGGTCGAGATCGCGCTGTTCTTCGTCGCGATACTGGCCGTGGCGAACCTACGTGGCGTCAAGGAGTCCGGCGGCCTGTTCGCGGTGCCGACGTACGGGTTCATCACGCTCATGGTCGTCACGATCGGGACGGGCTTCTACCTCTATCTCACAGGCGGCGTGGCGGCGATCACGGTTCCCGCCGGCGAGGCCATCGAGGCGACCGGCGCCCTGACCATCATGCTGATCCTGCAAGGCCTTCGCGTCGGGCTGCGCGGCGATGACCGGCGTCGAGGCGATCGCCGACGGAGTCGCGGTGTTCCGGGAGCCCACGGCGAAGAACGCCCGCCATCACCATCACGTGGATGGCGGGCATCCTGCTCTTCATGTTCCTCGGGCTGTCGTGGCTCGCGGTGCACGCGTCGGTGCAGCCCACGCACGAGACGGTCATCAGCCAGCTCTCGCGGCAGTTCTTCGGAACCGGCCTGCTCTACTTCGTGATCTCAGGGTTCACCGCTGGCGATCCTTGTGGTCGCGGCCAACACCGCGCTACGCGGACTTCCCTCGGCTTGCCTCGTTCATGGCCGCGGACGAGCTTCCTCCCGCACCAGCTCCGGGATCTGGGCCACCGGCTCGTGTTCAGCAAGGGCATCATCCTGCTGACCCTTGCGGCCGCGGGCCTCATCATCGGCTTTCAGCGCCGAGACGAGCCGCCTGATCCCCCTCTACGCGCTGGGCGTGTTCACGTCGTTCACGCTGTCTCAGGCCGGCATGGTGATGCACTGGCTCAAGACCAAGGAGCAGGGCTGGCGTGTGAACGTGGCGATCAACGGGTTTGGCGCCTTTGCGACAGCTATCGTCCTCGGCGTCGTCACCGTCACGAAGTTCCGGGATGGCGCGTGGGTCGTCGTCATCCTCATCCCGGTGCATGATCGCGTGCGTTCATGTGGGTGCGCCGGCAGTACGAGCGGGTCGCAGCCGAGCTTGGCTTTGCAGCCGGATGAACTGGTCGACCTCAACTACCAGGCGTACAACCGCCTGCACAACCACGTCGATCGTGCTCGTGAAGAGCATCGACCGGCGGCTGATTCGCGCGCTTCAGTACGCCAAGACGCTGCGCGCCGACGAGGTCGAGGCGCTGTTCGTGGACTCGACCGGTGGCGAGATGGTCGACTCTATGAAGCAAGCAGTGGCACGATGCGGGATTCGGCATCAAGCTCACCGTGCATCGAGTCGCCACTACCGAGAAGTCATCTCGCCCGTGCTCGACTACGTGCGCAACGTTCCCGCGCCCGACCAAGGACGACATCGTCACCGTCATCATCCCGGAGTACGCGCCGATGAACGCCGCCGACGCGATGCTGCACGACCAGACGTCGTTCTGGATCAAGCAGCAGCTCTTCGGCGAGGAGGGCGTCATCGTCGTCGACGTCCCGTACCACCCGAGCTTCGACGAGATCCGCGAGAAGCGTGGGCGCGGTGAGGCCGCGACCCTCGACGGCTCATCCGGGTAGCGGCACGCGCTGCTACCGCTTCATCGCACGGGCGCCGCGTGGCCGAGCGCCGAGTAGCAGGCGAAGAGCGGGCGCCGGATGGGCGCCCGCTCGACTCTCGTGCGCGTGTGCGGCTGGCTCCTCGGCGGGTTCGGGCCGGCGTTGGCCGACACCGCGATCCCGAGCGCCTCGCGCACCTCGTTCTCGTGACCGCCGTCGGAGAACATGAGCAGCTCGTCACCGGCCGACGAGGACCGTGTCGCCCCGGCGACAGACAGCCCGGTCTCGGGGTTGATGATCGCCATGACGTGCGAGTTCTCGGGGAGCGGGATCTCGGCGAGGGTCTTGCCGACGGCCGTGGCGTACTCCGGCAGCGTTATCTCCTCGATCGAGACGTTGTCGGCCTGCAGCCTGAGCAGTGTGACGAGGTCGCCGAATCCGACCTCCTTCTCAACGAGGGAGAGCATCATCGAGGTCGATGAGACCGGAACGTCGACACCGAAGCTCCTTGTCGAAGAGCCACTCGTTCTTGGGGTGGTTGATGCGGGCGAACACCTTGCCGGCACCGAAGTGCTTCGAGAGCATCGACACGACGAGGTTGTCCTCGTCGTCGCCGGTCACCGCGATGACGAGCTCGGCCAGCCCGATCTTCGCGTGCTCGAGTACCTCGGGCTCGCACGCGTCGCCGTGCACCACGACGACGTCGGGCATGATCGCCTCGACCGTCTCGGCGCGGTCGAACCGCGACTCGAGAAGCGTCACCTCGTGCTGCTGGCGAAGCTGCTGCGCCAGGTACAGTCCGGACTTGCCGGCTCCAACGATCACTATGCGCACGGTGGCCTCCTACTCGCCGGCCAGGAGCTTGTGCAGCTCCGGGGCGTAGGCGCGGTCGACTGCGAGGAAGAGATGGTCGCCAAGGCGCACCTCGTCGATGTCGGCGAACATGCTGGTCTTGCCGTCGCGCTCGACCGCGACGATCGAAAGCACGCGCGGCAGCTCGATGTCGAGCACGCGCTTGCCGGCGATGGCGGGGGTCACCTCGGTGTCGAGGATGACGACCTCGCCCTGGCCGAACGCGTACTCGCTCGGCGCGTCGGGGTCGGTGAGCATGGCGAGCAGTCGCGAGCTCGACCACTGGACCGCCGAGACGGTCGGGATGCCGAACTGCTCGTAGATGACCGCGCGCTTCGGATCGAAGATGCGCGCGACGACCAACGGCACCTTGAAGCGCTCGCGGGCCACGCGGGCGGCGATGATGTTGCTGTTGTCGCCGCTCGTGCAGGCGGCGAAGGCGTCGGCCTTCTCGATGCCGGCCTTGATGAGCGTCTCCCGGTCGAAGACCTCACCGGACATACGGCGGCCCTTGATTCCCTCGAACTCCTCGAACACGTCCGGGTTGCGATCGACGACCGCGACCGTGTGGCCCTGACGCTCGAGCTCGTGCGCGAGGTACCGGCCGACTCGGCCGTACCCCCCGATGACGACGTGCATACGTCCACTCCCTCGTCCGACATGCGCCCGAACCCAAGCCCGAGCGAACATGCATCGCACAATCCTAGTACCCGCAATCGCGCGCGTCACCATCAGATTGGCAGATTGCGGTGTCCGGCGTGTTTCGGCAACGGTGGCGCGGGTAGGCTCGGGTAGTATTCGTGAGCAGTCCGTTCCGCGCCATGGGGAGCCCGCATGCGCATCCAGGTCATCCAGCACGTGCCGTTCGAAGGCCCCGCGCTTATCGGCGAGTGGGCGGACGAGTGCGGCCACTCTCTCGCAATCACCCATTCGATCACCGAGGAGTACCCCTCCGTCGACGAGCTCGACTTCCTCGTCGTGATGGGCGGACCCATGGACGCCGACGACGAGGACGCCTCGCCGTGGCTCGTACCCGAGAAGCACTTCATCGCCGACGCGATCGCCGCCGGCAAGCTCGTGCTCGGCGTGTGTCTCGGCGCGCAGATCATCGCCGAGGTGCTGGGCGGGTGTGTCGTGCGGGCTGACGAGCGCGAGATCGGCTGGTACCCGGTGGCGCTCTCATCCGAGGGCGGCTCGGAGCCGCTGTTCGCCCGCTGGCCGGACGAGGTCGTCGTGGGCCACTGGCACGGCGACACCTTCAAGCTCCCGCTGGGCATGGAGCCGGTGCTGTTCAGCGAGGCGACTCGCAACCAGGCGTTCGTCATTCGACGGCCGCGTGGTGGGCCTGCAGTTCCACCTCGAGTGGGACGCCGAGACGATCGACGCGCTCCTCGAGAGCGTGCCCGGACGATCTCGAGGACGGCGGCGAGCACGTCATGACCGCCGAGGAGTTCGCCGCTGGTGCGGCCGCCCACGTGCCCGAGTGCCGCGAGCTGCTCTTCGAGCTGCTGGACGGCATGGAGCAGGCCGGGCCGCTCGCGATTCGGCGGGGGGCGAGTGATGAGCGCTGCGGCCGCGGCTGCGCCGACTTCCATCGTCGAGGTCCGCGGTCTCATCAAGCGCTACGGTGAGTTCGCTGCCGTCGACGGCGTGAGTTTCGAGATCGCCGAGGGCTCGATCTTCGGGCTGCTCGGCCCCAACGGTGCGGGCAAGACCACGACGATCTCGATGCTCGCGTGCCTGATCGCGCCCGACGAGGGCGACGTGCTCGTCGACGGGCACTCGGTGCTCAACGACTCAGCCGGCGTGCGGCGCGTGCTGGGCATCGTCCCGCAGGAGATCGCGCTCTACCCCACGCTCACCGCCGCCGAGAACCTCCGCTTCTGGGGCAAGATGTACGGCCTGAGCGGCAAGCAGCTCGCCGATGCGGTCGAGTACGGCCTGAAGATGGCCGGCCTCGAAGACCGCGCGAAGAGCCGCGTCGAGACCTTCTCGGGAGGTATGAAGCGGCGCATCAACATCGCCGCGGGCATCCTGCACCGGCCCGCGCGTGCTGCTGATGGACGAGCCGACCGTCGGGCATCGACCCGCAGAGCCGCAACCACATCCTCGAGACCGTGCGCGAGCTCAACCGCGAGGGCATGACGGTGCTCTACACGAGCCACTACATGGAGGAAGTCGAGGCGCTGTGCGACGCGATCGCCATCGTCGACCACGGCAAGGTCATCGCGACCGGTTCGCTCGAGGAGCTGCGCGAGCTCGTGGGCGACGAGGACCGCATCCGAGTGCGGGTGGGGGAGAGCGTCGAAGCGGTCGCCGACGACGACGCCGCGGCCGACGACGCCGAGGCGCCCTCGACCGAGTCCGACCTCATCGAGGAGGCGCACGCGCCGATCGCGCCCGAGGCGGCGGCTGCGCTTGCCGCGGTCCGGGCCCTGCCGGGAATCTCTCGTGCCGAGATGATCGGCGGCGCGATCGACGTGCTCGTGCCGGAGGCAGCAGCGGTGCTCGGCTCCGTGGTCGGCGCGATTGCGGATTCGGGCGCGCACATTCGCGCCATCGAGATAGTCGAGCCCGACCTGGAGTCGGTCTTCCTGCATCTCACCGGCCGCGGCCTGCGAGACTGATGGGCCGCGCGCTCGACATCGCGGTCAAGGACCTCCGCATCTGGATGCGCGATCCGTCCGCGATGGGGATCCTTCTCGGCATGCCGGCGCTGCTGATCGTGATTCTGGGCGCGGCGCTGGGCGGCATCATGTCGGGCGGCGGGGCCGGGGTCCCTGTCGCTATCGTCAACCTCGACAGCCGGCCCTTCGCGGTGGTCGCAGGACCAGGCTGCGCAGCTCGAGTCGTCGCTGACAGACGCCAAGCGCATCAAGGCGCTGTTCACGATGGAGCGCACGCGCGACCTGAAGTCGGTCGAGCGCCGTGTCGCCAACGGCGACCTCGCAGCGGCGCTGGTGATACCGAAGGGGTTCAGCGACGCGCTCGGGCAGGGCACGGTGAAGCTCGAGGTGCTCGTCGACCCCGGTGCGGAGGTCTCGGCGGGGATCTGGGAGAGCATCGTGCGCTCGGTCGCGGTGCGCTACTCGACGGTCGTGGTCGTGGTGCGCACGACGATGGAGGCCGCTGCAGCGAGCGAACTCGCCTGCGCTCGCGCAATCCGGGAGGCGCGGGCGCGATCGTCGCCTACGCGATCTCCGAGGGCTCCCGTGACGACGTGTTCGATGCGGTGAAGGTGGACGATACCGTCGCCGGCGGGGGCGGCGTGAAGGTGGGCGCGCTCGACTACTACAGCCTGTCGATGACCGCGATGTTCCTGATGTTCGGCGCGATGTTCGGCGCGTTCTCGACGATCGCCGAGCGCGCCCAGCAGACGATGGCGCGCATGCTCGCGTCGCCCGCGCCGCGCGAGTCGATCGTGGGCGGCAAGATGCTCGGCATCTTCGTTCTCGGCAGCGTGCAGTTCGTGGTGCTCTACCTGTTCACGAAGTACATGCTGAACGTCTGGTGGGGCGATAGCGCGCCGGCGATCTTCGCGGTCGCCCTTGCCGAGGTCGCCGCCGTCACGGGGCTCGCGACGCTCATCACGGCGATCGCCAAGACGGAGCGCGCCGTCGGGGGCATCGCGCCGCTCTTCATCCAGATCCAGGCCGCCATCGGCGGGGCGTTCTTCTCCATCGAGATCCTTCCCGAGTGGATCCAGCCGATCAAGTACCTGTCGCTCGTCGGCTGGGCGATGGAGGGCTGGCGCTCGGTGCAGATCGAGGGCGTCGGCCTCGCAGGGCGTCATCGGTGCCCGTGGCCGCGCTGCTCGGCTTCGCGGTGGCGTTCTACACCTTCGGCGTGTGGCGCATGAGGGCCGAGCAGTGAGGCGCGTCCTCGCCATGGCCGGCCTCAACCTCCAGCAGCTCTTCCGCGACCGCTCGCAGCTGCTCGGCACGCTTGCGCTTCCGCTGCTGCTGACGTGGGTGTTCGGCTCGGCGTTCGGGTCGGGATCGGCGGCCAAGGTCGTCGTGCCCGTCGCCGACATGGACCGCAGCGTCTACGCCGCCGCGATCGTCTCGGCGGTGGACGAGCCGAGTGGCTTCGTGGTCGAGAAGGTCACGCCGGCCGAGGCGTACCGGCGCGTGCGAGAAGGTGAGACCGGCATCGCGGTGGTCATCCCGCGCGGATTCGCCGAGGACGTCGAGCACAACCGCGGCGCGAAGGTCGAGACGGTGCGCGATCCGGGCTCGACCGAGGCCCAGGCGATCGTCGCGCTCGTGACCGGTGCGGCCAACCGCATCGCCGCCGACGCGAAGGCCGCGCGAGTGACGGCGAAGGTGCTCGCGAGCGGGAACGGCGGCATCTACCCGAGCAACGCGCCCGAACTTCCGCGAGCTGTACGCCGAGGCTGACCGGTTCTGGAGTCCCGATCCGCCGGTGGGCATCGTGACGAAGACGATGACCGCCTCGGCGACGCGGGCATCCGAGATGAAGGCCACGCCCAACACGCAGTACTCGCTCGGGTTCACGGTGTTCTTCGTGGTGATGGTCGCGCTCTCCGGGGCGGGCGGCATCATGGAGGAGCGCGAGCTGGGCACGCTTCGCCGGTTGCTCGCGACTCCGGCGTCACGCGGTCAGATCATCGGCGGCAAGGTGCTCGGCGTGGCGACGATCGCCGCGTTCGAGGCTGCGGTGCTGGTGGGGTTCGGGGCGCTGATCTTCGGCGTGCCGTGGGGGAACTCGCCGGCTGCAGTGATCCTGACGCTGGGGGCGCTCGTGCTTGCGGCGACGGGGCTCGGCGATCATGATGTCGGCACTCGTGCGGACGCGCGATCAGCTCAGCGCGCTCGTGCCGGTGGTCAGCACGGCGATGGCCATGATCGGCGGGTGCTACTGGCCGGTCGAGGTCACGCCGCCGTTCATGCAGGCCATCGCCAAGCTCACCCCTGACCGGATGGGCGATGGTCGCGCTCAAGAACACGGTGTCGCGCGGCATGGGAGTCGAGGCGGTGCTGGTGCCGGTGGCGGTGCTTCTCGGCATGGCGGTGCGTGTTCTTCGCCGTGGGTCTGACGAGGCTCAAGCTCGAGTAGGCGCGATTCGGGAGGATTCCGGCGCGGCGCTGCGGTAGGATTGCCGAGTCCTTGCACGCCACGCCGAGCAACCCGAAGGGGCGGACCGACACCGCATGACCGACTGGAGACGCGAGCCGAAGACGTGGGCCGCCATCGCCGTGACGCTGCTGCTGTGGGCGTCGGCGTTCGCCGGCATCAAGGCCGGCATGCGGCTCACGCCCGCCGGCGTGCCGGGCCCCGACGGCTACGGCCCGGGCGAGGTCGCGCTGCTGCGCTTCGGTGTCGCGTCGCATCGTGCTCGCGGTCTACGCCGCTTTCACGCGGATGCGCCTTCCTGCCCGAGAGGACCTGCGCGCGCATCGCGTGGGCGGGGTTCCTCGGCATCACGGTCTATCACGTGGCGCTCAACTTCGGCGAGGTGCGCGTGAGTGCGGGCGCGGCGTCGCTGCTCATCTCGGCGGGGCCGGTGTTCACGGCGATCATGTCGGTGGCGTTCCTGCGCGAGCGGCTCAGTTGGATCGGCTGGGCCGGCATCTTCGTGGCGTTCGCGGGCGTCGCGCTGATCTCGCTCGGGGAGAGCGGGGGCTTCAGTTTCGAGCCTGGCGCGCTGCTGGTGCTCCTCGCGGCGGTTTCGACGGCGGGGTACTTCATCGTCTCGAAGCGCGGTCTGCGCACGTACTCGCCGCTGCAGTGGACCGCGTACACGATCTGGGCCGGCACGATCCCGATGCTGGTGTTCGCGCCGGGGCTCATCGCCCAGATTCCGACCGCCGCACCGTCGGCGACGCTCGCGATCATCTACCTGGGCGTGTTCCCGGCCGCGATCGCGTACGTGCTCTGGAGCTACGCGCTCGCTCGCATGCCCGCGTCGCTGCTTTCGACGTTCCTGTACCTGTCACCGGTACTCGCCATGGCCATCGCGTGGGTGTGGATCGGCGAGGTGCCGCAGGTGCTGACGATCGTGGGCGGGCTGGTCGCCATCGTGGGCGTCATCATCGTGCAGACGAAGGGGCAGCCGCGCGTGGCGGCTGCCGAGTTCGCGGCTAACCCGATCGAGGCGTCAGAGGGGTAGGGCGCGGCCGGCCGCCAGCTCAGAACCGCACCGCGAACCCGGTCAGCCCCTCGGGCTCCTCGGCGGTCTCGGTCAGCGAGGTCACGACCGCGCCGCGCGGGCCGCTGCGCGCCCACGCGACCGCCTGAGCCACCGCTTCGGCCGGGCCCTCGAAGACCGCCTCCACGCTCCCGCCGGGCAGATTGCGCACCCAGCCGCGAGACTCCGAGCTCCTCGGCGGTACGGCGAGTCGAATCGCGGAAATACACTCCCTGCACGCGCCCTTCGACGACAACCCGTGAACGCGTCTCGTTCATCGCAGACTCCCCAAAACTGACTGATGGGTATACCATTCGTATTCCCAGAAGGAGGAGACTCCCGTGCCTATCGTGCGCATCGACATCCAGTCGGGCAAGTCCACGGCCTACAAGCGCGCCGTCCTGCACGGCGTGCGCTCCGCGATCACGACGGCGCTGGGCGTCGGCGACGAGCGCGTCATGCAGCGCATCGTCGAAACGCCGGCCGAGGACATCGATGCGCCGTCGATCCGGTCGGACTGGCTGGCGATCATCGAGATATCGATGCTTCCCGGCAGAGGCCCTGACCTCAAGAGCAAGCTCTACGAGTCGATCGTCACCAACCTCGCGGCAGACCCGGGGATCCACGCCAAGGACGTCACGGTGATCGTCAACGACCCGTCCGCCGAGTGCTTCGCCGTCGGTGGCGTCATGCAGTGCACCCTGGCCCCTTCGGACGACGACCGATGAAGACGACGAGATCTGACATGGCAGACGCATCCGCGGAGATGACCCACGGCCCAGCAGCCCATGGGCAAGGACAAGGTGCCGCCCGTACACGCTGGGCGAGGAGATCGCCAACAGCGTGATCCACGGCATCGGCGTCGTTCTGTCGATCGCTGCGCTGACGATGCTGCTCGTGTTCGCCGGCTGGGCGCAGAACGGCTGGGCCATCGCCAGCGCCATCGTCTACGGCGTCTCGCTCGTGCTCGAGTACACCGCCTCGACGCTCTACCACGCGTTCCCGCAGCCCAACGTGAAGCACGTCTTCAAGATCCTCGACCACTGCGGCATCTACGTGCTCATCGCCGGCAGCTACACGCCGTTCTGCCTCATCACGCTGCGTGGAAGCGGCGGCGTGCTGATGTTCGCGATCATCTGGACGCTCGCCATCGCCGGCATCTCCGCCGAGGCGTTCTGGCCGTACCGGCCCCGCTGGCTCTCGGCCGCGGTGTATCTCGGCATGGGCTGGCTGGTCGTGTTCGCGATCAAGCCGCTGACCGCCGCGCTCGATCCGGCCGGTGTCGCGCTCCTCGTCGCCGGCGGTCTGTGCTACACGCTCGGCACGATCTTCTACGTGCTCAAGAAGGTGCGCTACATGCACGCCATCTGGCACGTGTGGGTGCTCGCGGGCAGCATCTGCCACTTCCTCGCGATCCTGCTCTACGTGATCATCCCGAGCGCCGCCTAGTTCTTGCCCGGCAAGACGGCGTCGTTCTCGTAGCCGCGCTTCTCCCAGTAGCCCAGGTAGTTCACGTCGCTGGAGACCTCGATCTCCTTGACCCACTTCGCCCACTTGTAGCCCCAGCGGTCCTCGGCCACGACCTGGAACGGGAAGCCGCGCTCCGGAGGCATCGTGACGCCGTTCATCTCGTAGCCGAGGATGATGTCGCGCCTGAGTACGTAGTCGAGCGGCAGGGAGCTGGTGTAGCCGTCCACGCAGTGGAAGATGAGCACCTTCGCCGACGGATCCGCCCCGCCCGCCTTCTCGAGCAGGTCGCCGAGCAAGACGCCCTGCCACAGGTACGTCATCGTCCAGCCCTCGATGCAGTTCAGCTCGATGACCTTGCGCTTGCGCCGGCATCGCGACGACTTCTCTGTAGCTCAGCGCGGTCGGTGTCGCCACGAGCCCGGTGATCTTGAGCTTGTAGCTCTCGATGTCGACGACCTGCGGGCCCTTGATCGAGTTCTCCGGCTCCTCGTTGATCGACGTTGAGCTTCTTGCCCTCGTAGTCGCGAATCTCGATCGTGCTGTAGTCCGGGGCTGGAGGTCTTGCCGCCGAGCACACCCGAGCCGCCGGTCAAACTCGAGCACCCGGTCAGCACGCTGAAGCCGAGAGCCGCGACGAGCGCGGTGAGGCACAGGAGCCGACGTCGTTGCATGTGCCATCGAGGTATGTGCACGCGATCTCCCATTCGTCCGCCGTCGGCCGATGCCGACGTAGGGTATCTTCCCTAAGTCCCGCCGCATTCAAGGAGGCTCGTCGTGCCGACTCGCTATCCAGTCGAACTTCTCGGAAGTCAGCGGTGCGGCGATGACGTACTCATCAGCCGATTCTCGCGTCCTGAGGGTACTCGTTTCGCGCCGGCCAGTGGTTCCGGCTGTTCCTCGACACCGCCGAGGGCGAGATCGCCGAGACGTTCTCGCACTGCTCTGCTCCCGGAGACGCCGTGCTCGAGATGACGACCCGTCTGTCGGGCTCGGCGTTCAAGAACGCACTTGGCGCGCTCGAGCCCGGCGCGAAGGTCGCAGTCTCGGGCTCGGGGGGCCGACTGGCGATTCCGGAGGCCGCCCGCAGCGTCGCCTTCCTGGTGGGGGGCGTGGGCATCACGCCGGTGCGCTCCATGCTCCGAGACGCCCTCCAGAGTGGGCGGGTCTTCGACGACGCGGTGCTCTTCTACGGCAACCGGGACGAGCGCTGCACGCCCTTCGCCGAGGAGTTCGCCGCGATGGCGCAGATCGGCGTGCGACTCGTGCTGTGCTTCGAGCACGCGCCGGAGGGATGGGACGGCGAGCGGGGCTTCATCACTGCCGAGACCGTACGGCGCCACGTCGACCCGCTCGACGGCAGGCCCTTTCTCGTGGCCGGGCCGCCGGTGATGGTCGAGGCCATGGAGTGCGTGCTCGACGAGCTTGGCGTCGGCGAAACATCACGAATCGTCGAGCACTTCGGTCGGGCGTTGCGCTGAGGTCGGTGCCCGTGTTAAATCGCACGAATCTCGCTACACTGGTGATGGACTGTCCCGCGGGTAAGTTGGCGGGTGGGGTTCATCGCCTGGTTCGGCGATCACGCCGCAGGCCGAGAGGGGCGGACGAGCAGGAACGTGTACGACCTCGAAGGGGTCCTGGGACCCACGGTCACACAGTTCGTCGAATGCCACGTCAGGTCGCTTCTGGCGTGGGATATCCTCGTGTTCTTCCACCGCAATCCCGATGCCGTCGCTCGACTGTGCCGGGCTGGCATCCCGCCTCGGGCGTCGCGTTGAAGAGGTCGAGCCCGAGATCGACGCGCTGTGCGAGGGCCGCATCCTCCAGCGCTCCGGCGGCCTGATTCGGTACAAGCCCACGAATGAGGTCCGTGCGCAGGTCGGGGACTTCGTCGACGCATGCCAGGACCGGGGTCGCCGACTCGCGCTCATCGCGCTCGTGCTCCACCGGATCGGCAAGAGCCCGACCGAGATCGTCTAGGCGAAGCCGCCGCAGGCGTTCGGCTGCGCCCGCAGACCCGCCACCCTCTAGAGCAGCTCGGAGACGTCGATGTCGAGCGACTCGGGGGCGATGATCTCGACGATCGTCACGCTGGCAGTCGCGAGATCCACGTCCTCTGACTCGGTCGACCTCGAGGCCGCGCGCGTCGTAGGCGATTCGCACGACCGGCGCCAGCGGGTCATCGCCGTAGCGCGAGACCACGCCGACCCTCTGGTCGGAGAGGCGCACGACGCACCCCACGGGGAACGGTCCGAGCATGTTCGCGAAGAGCCTCGCGAGGAACGGGTCGAAGAACTGGTTCGCCTCCCGCAGCACCTGGACGAGCGCGCGGTCCGGCGTCAGCGCCGGAGTTCCGGGTGTCGGGCTCGTGAGGTTCTCGAAGCGGTCGGCGATGCTGACGATCCGGCTGTACGGGTGGGCCACGTAGCCCGCCGGGACGGTCGGGGAACCCGGCCCCGCTCGTGTACATGTGGTGCTCGTAGGCGACGAGCATGGGGGAGACGTCATCGAGCGCGAGCCGCTGGAGCATCTCGGCGCCGACGCGCGGGTGCTCCAAGCGCATCGTCTCCGCCTGCGACGCATCGTCGGGGTCGAAGGCGGACTTGCCGATGTCGTGAAGCAGCGCAGACGTGCCGAGCGAAGAGAGCCCCTCGGCCGGGCAGCCCGAGCCGGTGGCCGAGCAACAGCGAGTAGCACATGACGTTGAGCGAGTGATACAGCTGACGCTCGCTTGGCCTGCGAGCTGCGGCCATCGCGAGCACGGCCGCCGCATCCTCCTCAAGTCGAGGGATGAGGCTCTCGGCCAGAGAGCGCGCCTCGGTGACCGCAGAAAGGTCGCCGGCCGAGACCTGCTCGAGCATGTTGCGCACCGACGACACCGACTTGCGGAACAGGGCGCGGTCCTTCTCGCGCTCGATGTCGCGCTCGACCTCTTCGTCCTCGTTGGTGCGCGCGAGCAGCGACACCGTGACCGACCGGACGCTCCGGGCGGCAAGCTCGGCGCCGAGGTCGAGGTCGGGGCCGGGCCGTAGCGAGAGCGCCTCGGTCAGCGCGACGGCATCCTTCGACGAGAAGCTCGACTGGAAGACCAGCGACTCGATCGTGAGCGACTCGAAGATCTCGACGACGGCGGGCAGCCCGGGCACGTCGTCGGGGATGCGGCAGGCTGCCGTGGTAGAGACGGCCCTGGTGCAGGTTGAGCACGAACGGCTCGGGGGCCGTGGCGTTGCGGATAGCGACCTCGAGGTCGGTGAAGCGCTTCGCCGTAGGCCGGATGGGCGGGCGGGTAGAGCTGCACCGCTCGGCGAGCTCCGGCGATGGCGGTGACTGCGGGTCCGGCGACGGTGCTCATCAGCTGCGATCCCCCTCGTTGGCGGACCTCGATCGCCTGTGCGACGAGCTGCTGGACCTCGGCGAAATGACCGCGCTTGATCAGCGCGCGGCGCGTCGCGAGGCGGTTGAGCGCCTCGTCGGCAGCGGGCTCGGGGGAGCGCGCGAGAGCGCCGATGAGTCTCGCGCGCGAAGGCGAAGTCGGCGTTGTCGACGTCGAGCTCGGCCAGCCGAGCTCCGAGCAGTGCGGCCGAGCCGGGTACGGCTGCTCTTGGCCAGTGCGCGCGCCGCTGCCGTAGCGACCTCCTCGGCAGGATCGCGAAGCGCCGAACCCAGTAGCGGGAGCAGGGCCGGGCTGTCGAGGCTCGCGAGCGTGGTGACGACTTCTCGGCGGGCCTGCTCTTCGGGACGGGCCAGCAGCGACTCGATGGTCTGCAGCGAGCGCGGGCTGCCGTCGGCTGCGAGCCGCTCGACGATGGGTCCGAGCTGGAACCACTGCGCCGTACGGCGACCAACCCGTACAGCAGGTCGATCAGACGCTTGCCGAGAAGCTCGTAGGCGACGTCGAGCCCGTCGGACTTGAGCACGACGCCCTCGGCTGCGATCGCGGTCTGCACGGACTCGCCCGCGAAGCGCAGGATCTCGCGGGCGGTAGCCATGAGTTCCCGGTTCTCCACGCACGCGTGCACCAGCGCCGCGGCAGCCTCCGTGTCGACTGGCACCGCCAAGCGATTCTCGAACGCGCGCCGGTAGTTCCGGCCACTCGGGGTGCTGCTTCCCGCGAGCCGTGAGCTCGTCGAACAGCTGTGCGACCAGGTCGAACTTGCTCGCGCTCGATGAGCCGGGGCACCATGCGCGCGATGCCGTCGACTCCGGTGCAGTAGCGTTCGAACTCGGTCTGATGGTCGAGCAGCGTGAGCATCGTGCGCATGCCCACATCGTCGAGCACCGACGTGGCGGCCGTCGTGACCTCCCGGGCGCGGGCGATGTCGGCTTCGCTCACCGAGCCGGCCTGAACGATCGTCTTGAAGGTGCGGTCGGCCTCGGCGAGCGCGGGCTCCGGCATGCCGCTGTCGCGCACCTCCAGCATGTGGCCGAGGAAGGCGGCCTCAGTGGCGTCGTGTCCGGAGCTCGGAAGCATCTCGAGCACTTCTCGGCGAACGGAGTCGGCGACGTCTTCGAGGGGCAGGTTGGCGAGCGCGCTCGACAGCGAGAGCATGTTGCGGCCGAACTTGCCGCTCGAGAATCGAGGTCGCGATGTCGCTGGCGTCCATCATCGAGAACATGCGCGACGCGAGCTGCGCGCGCGACGCCGGCCTCGAACGCGAGTGACAGCAGCGCGTCGCGGTTGTCGGCGGGCTGCGTAGACCAAGTCGCCGGAGAGCGCGTCGGCGAGGTTCTCGGTCCCGTCTTCGCCCGTCACCGCGACGAACTCGCGGAGGCTGCGAGCGCAGGCTCTCCTTGTCCGAGGAGACCGACGTGAACCAGCCGGCCGAGCTTGGCGGGGCTGTCGGCGATCTCGAGCAGCATGTCCTCGGAGTCGAGCGAGCTGGCGGCGGTCTGGTCGAGCGTGACGAGCTGCACGTCGGTCAGGGTCACCGTGTACACGCCCAGGTCCGCGATCGACCGAGCTGATGCCACCCTCGGCGCGAACCTCCTCCGGAGTGCGCGACACGACCGAGAGGAAGCCGAGCAGGTCTTCGGCCGATCGTGCCCTGGACGATGTCGACCTGCGCGACGCCGTGGTCGCGAAGCGTGTTCGCGAGTTCGAGGCTGACCACGATCGCTGGTCGCGACCGGTTCGCCCTCGAACGCGAAGCCCGCGCGCGGCGACGGTGAGCTTGAGGTCGGGCTTGCCCTTGGCGAAGAACTCGTTGAGTGCCGAGACGGCCGCGTCGACGGTCTGCCGGGGAATGGGGCTGGTGGGCGGGTAGAGGCGCAGCGAGCGCGTCGCTGTCGACAGCGCGCGCAGCACGTTCTCCAGAATCCGTGTGTATTCAGGATCGAGCGCCATCCCACCCCCCTTCCTTTGCCCATCATCGCGGCGCGCGGGATCGTTCCAGCAACGCGCGACGCCGCAGGTACCTTATCTTATCGGTGTTCTATGCCGTTTGTGTTGAGCGTCCGCTCTTCCTCGGGTCCGAGCGTGCTTCCTGCGGTTTCGCTGCCGCGATACTGGTAACCTACTCTGCATGGAGAATCTCGGCATCCAAGTCCTGCTCATAATCGTCCTCGTCGCAATCAATGGCTACTTCGCCGCGGCGGAGATCGCGCTGATCTCCGTGCAGGCGTGCGGCGCTCCAGCGACGTGCCGAGGAGGGCTCGAAGGGCGCGAAGTCGGCGCTCGCCCTCACCGACGACCCCACGCGGCTGCTCGCGACGATCCAGATCAGCATCACCTTCGTCGGGTTCCTCGCGGCGGCCGCAGGTGCGGTCGCGCTGGCTGCGCCGCTCGAGGCGTGGCTCGTCGGTCTCGGCCTGCCGCTGCTCGCCCGTCTCGCGCCGAGCCTCTCCGTGCTCACGGTGACGCTCTTCATCAGCTACGCGACGCTGGTCTTCGGCGAGCTGGTCCCGAAGCGGCTGGGGCTGCAGCGCGCCGAGCGAGTCGCGGTTGCGGTGTCCGGCCCGGTCACCTGGCTCGAGCGCGTGTTCGCGCCGCTCGTGTGGCTCCTCACCATCTCGACCACGGCCGTGGCGCGTCTCATGGGCCTCAAGACCGACGGCGGGCGGCCGGGTGTCAGCGAAGAGGAGATCAAGCTCCTCGTCACCGAGCAGGGCACCCTGCTCGACGAAGAGAAGCGCATGATCCACGAGATCTTCGAGCTCGGCGACACCGTCGCCCGCGAGATCATGGTGCCCCGCGTCGACATGGTGCTCGCCGAGGACACCGCCACCGTCGCCCATGCGGCGTCGGTGATGCAGGGCACGGGCTTCTCTCGGCTGCCGATCTTCCACGACGACCACGACAAGATCGTCGGCGTCGTGCTGCTCAAGGACCTCGTCGCTCCGCTTTCGACCGGCGCCGGTGACGAACTCGTGACCGAGCACATGCGCGAGCCGGTCTTCGTGCCCGGAGACCAAGGGCATCCTGCCGCTTCTCTCGGAGATGCGCGCGACGCGCAACCAGATGGCGATCGTCGTCGACGAGTACGGCGGCACCGCGGGCCTGGCCACGCTCGAGGACATCGTCGAGGAGATCGTGGGCGAGATCGCCGACGAGTTCGACCGCGACCACCGCTACATCACGCGCATCTCGGACACGGTGCTCGTCGTCGACGGGCGACTGTCGATCGAGGAAGCGCTTGAGCGCGGGCTGCCGGTGGAAGAAAGCGACGAGTACGAGACGGTCGCCGGGTGGATGCTCGCCAAGCTCGGGCACATACCGGTTCCCGGCGAACGCTACGAGCGCAAGGGCCACCAGTTCCGCATCCAGACGATGCGCCGCAGCCGCATCGCGCGCATCCGCGTGACCGCCGAGCAGCCGCCGATGCGACCGGTCGGCCGAAGCGCGACGCAGCAGGATCACCCCGCGGCCGAGTAGGTCGAGCGCCACCCGACAGGAGCCGCTTCATGCCGATTCTCGCCCCAGCACCCCCGACGCAGCCCGGCGACGCGATCGACGCCCACGTCCACCTGTTCACCAAGCCGCTCATGATGGAGATCGTCGACCGGCCCGAGACGCCGACGCGCTTCAAGCAGGCGGCGAAGGAGGGCAAGTGGGGCCGCAGACGGCGAGATGACGCTGCCGGACCTCTCGGCCGAGGACGCGGCGAGCTGGTACGTCGAGCGCATCAACGCCGCGAACGTCGCCAAGGCGCTCGTCGTCTCGGTGCTGCCGGACTCCGCGTACACGCGGGACTTCATCCGCGGCCGCCAACGGGCACGTCCACGCGCTGTGCAACGTCGACCCGCGCGATCCGGGCGCGCCCGAGCTGCTCGAGCGGGAGATGGCAGCCGGGCTTCCGCGGCGTGAAGCTCTACCCGGTGAACCGCTGCTACCGGCTCTCCGACCCGGCGTGCCGGCCGTTCTTCGAGGCGGCCAACGAGCTCAAGGCCAACATGATCATCCACTACGGCGTGACGGTGGATCCGACCGGCGACCTGCGCTACGCCGACCCGCTCGACCTGTCGCCCGTGGCGCGGGACTTCCCCGGGCTCACCTTCACCATCGCGCACTTCGGCGCCGGATGGCTCGACTAGGTGCTGCGTCTCGCGTACCAGTGCAAGAACGTGTGCGTGGACACGAGCGGCACGAACAACTGGATGGACTACTACGTGCCCGAAGATGGAGCTCGCGCAGGTCTTCGAGCGATGCCTGATGGCGCTGGGCCCGCAGCGCGTCCTGTTCGGCACCGACTCGGGCACCACCGCACCCGTACCGTCACTGGATCCGCTACATGCAGCAGCGCACCATCGAGGAGATGGGCCTGTCCGAGACCGACATCGATCTCATCATGCGCGGCAACGCGTCGCGCATCTTCCGGCTCGACGAGCCGCTGCTTCCCGGAGGCGAATAGACGCATGACCGAGTCCCAGCGCGATTCGCGCATCGCGCCGCAGGTCGACTACGACGTCTTCGTGAACTGGACCGCGCGCCTCGAGCGTGAGGCGCCGTTCTTCCGCCGCGTGTTCGACGAGGTCGGAGCGAAGCGCGTCATCGACGTCGGTGCGGGCAGCGCACGGCACTCGCTGATGTTCGCCTCGTGGGGCATGTCGGTGGACGCGGTCGATCCCGACGACTCCATGCTCGCCCAGGCCGAGAAGAACATCGCCGCGGCCGCATCGGAGGTCGCCGAAGCCGGAGGCGAGGTGCGGCTCGTGCGCGGCGGGTTCGGCGAGCTCGCGGCTCGCGGCCTGGGCCCCGCCGACGCGCTCGTGTGCACCGGCAACGCGCTGCCGCACGTAGCCGACATCGCCGGGCTGCGCGTCGCGCTCGCCGACTTCGCCGCCGTGCTGCGCCCGGGCGGCGTGGTGGTGCTGCACCTGCTCAACCACGGCCGGCTGCTCGACAAGAAGCCGCGCACGATTCCGCCGGTCCTTCGCGAGACGCCCGAGGGCACGCTCGTCTTCCTGCGGGTGCTCGACTACCCGGAGGACCGGCCCGTCATCAGCTTCGACTTCGTGACGATGACGCGCGACCTCGAGGGCCGCTGGGAGCTCGCGTCGCGCCGTTCCGACCACACCGCGCTGCCGCCGGAGCTGCTGCGCGCCGAACTGCAGGCGGCCGGCTTCGAGCGGGTCGAGCTTCTCGGCGGGCATGACGGACATGCGCTGACCGATGCGGACGAGAGCGTGATCGTGGTGGCGAGGCGGGCAGCCGCAGAATAGCGCTTGTCGATGCTGGGTGATGTGACTAGAATTCTGGTCATGTCAGAGACTCGATCACTTGCAGACGTCAAGGCCCACCTCTCCGAGATAGTCGATCTCGTCGAGAGCCAACACGAGCGCGTCGTAATCACGCGCCATGGCAAGCCGGTGGCAGTCATCATGAGCCCGGGCGATCTCGAGGGCATCGAGGAGACGCTCGATATCCTCGCAACCCCGGGCGCGCTTGAGGAGATTCGGGCTGCGAACGACGAGGTACTCGCGGGCAACTACTTCACCGCGGCGGAGCTCCGTGCGAAGTACCTGAGCAAGGAGTGACCCGTGCCGAGGTTCGAGCTTCGGGTGTCTCCGGCGGCAGACCGGTCGCTGGCAAGGCTTCCTGAGCATGCCGCCGCTGCGATCATCGAGTTCATGACCGGCGCATTGCTCGAGAATCCCTGGCGGGTCGGCAAGTCGCTCGGTCTCGATCTCGAGGGCTTCCACTGCGCCCGCAGAGGCGCCTATCGCATCGTCTACTGGATCGGCGAGCGGGACGGCATCGAGATCGTCATCGTCGACCGCATCGACCATCGAGCCGACATCTACCGACGCCGCTAGCCCGCGCGACCCGCGGCAATCACCCGCGGCCCGAGCTCGCAGCGTCTCCCGAGCGCCGCGTCGCACGCCGCGATCGGCGACGTCGGCTCGGCCGGCAGCCACGCCCGCAGCGCCTCATCGCTGGTGAGCGCCGCGTACACGTGGCACAGCGGCAGGCCGGCGACGTTCTGGTAGCAGTCGCACAGACCCACCTCGGCGACCTGTGCCTCGATGTTGTAGGCGCCCGCGCAGCCCAGGAACGTGCCCATCGCCATCCACGCCTCGATCTGGCAGTCGGACAGCGGCTTCATCGCCACGTCGGTCACCACGGCGAACGTGTGCGGGCTCGGCGAGATCGGGCGTGAGCGCGGCGACGCCGGTCACGACCTGGTGGGTGCGGCCGGAAAGCGCGCGCAGCATCCGCCACGCATCCGGCACGTCACGGGGCTTGCCGAGCACCGCGTCGTCGAGCACGACGATGGTGTCGAAGCACAGCACGAGGTCGTCGGTCGCCGTGACCTTCGGCCCGAGCGGCCACGGCCTTCTCGGCGGCGAGCGATGCGGCCAGGGCGACGGGGTCGCTGGCGAGCGGCGAGTCGAGATCCTCGGGCGTGTCGACCGCGGTCGAGACGAACGGCAGCGACAGCCACTCGAGCAGCCGGCGCCTGCGCGGCGACTGCGAGGCGAGCACCACCTCGGCGGGCGGGCGCGGTGGTCGCGTGGCGAGATTGTGGTCGCTGGGAGACGGCATGGCCGATGATAGCGCGCGCGGCCGCGGACTCGGCAGAGGAATCGCAGGCAACGCGGTAGGTCGCAGCCCAGCTGCGTGCGCCTATAATGAGCGAGGGCGCCACACTCACTGGCGCCCGGAGGCGAGGATGTGCATGGCAACGGAGCCCGACAACGAAGCCAGAGTGCCGGCGGTGATCGAGCGCTTCGTGCGCCAACTCATCGTCGCCGACAAGGCCGTCTCGCTCTATCCGCCGTCGAGTGCGATTCCGCGCGACACGGCGCGAGACGCCGTCGCCATCCTCGACGAGGCGCTTGCGCGAGACGCCGGAAGTGCGCTTCGCCGTCACGCGAGACGGGCTCTTCTACGAGGACCTTCCGGTGTTCCCCGGGCACCACACCTTCATCGCCTTCGCGCGCGAGTTCTACAACCGCATGCTCGCCGAGGTCCGATTCCACGCGGGCACCGAGCCCAGCGACCTGATCGCGTTCCTCACCGTGCTCAACTACCCGGCCGACGAGCTCGTCGCGGCCGGTGGCTTCGAGGCGCGGCTGTGGGAGCAGAACGTCGGCACGATATCGGTCACCGAGGCCAAGATCACCCTCGTGGACGCCGAGGCGCCCGCCTTCCTGGACGACTCGGAGGCGCTATCGGTCGACGAGATCGACGAACTCGTCGCCACGGCCCGCCGCGGCGGCGCGGGCGAGCAGACCACGATCGCGCGATTCATGAGTAACCCCGCCGCCGTGCGCAACCTACCTCATGGAATCGCTCATCGCCGGTGGAGCGACCGGATTCGACCGCATGACCGACTCGTTCGTCAAGCTCGCACACCTCGCTTCGACGCTGAGCGCCGAGGAGCGCGACGAGACGCATGCGCGCGCTCGCCGAGGCCGTTCTCGAGCTCGCCGAGGAGGTCCGGGAGGAGCTCGTCGGCGAGCGCCTGCTGCCGGAGGCGCGCAGCTCGGCGCCGCTGGCGGCGGTCGTGCGGCAGATGGACATCGACCAGATCTGCCGCATGTTCGCGTCCAGGGCGACGGGCCGGCGAACTGCGCATCGCGATGGTGCGGGCGATTCGCAACCTGAGTGCGGTGTCGGGCGTCGACCACGATGAGGTCGCGCGAGCCGCGGGCGGCGTGCTGCTCGAGCAGGGAGTCGCGCCCGACGAGATCGAGGCGATCCTCGAGGAGGCGGCGCCGAGCCAGCTCACGGTCCGGGACTCCGTCCGGCGCGCCGTTCTCGCGTCCGAACGACGCGGTGATCGAGCTCATCGACAGCGCGCCCGTCTCGGCGGAGGTGGCGACGCAGGGACCCGGACATCCTCGCGCTCAAGGATGAGGCGCGGCGCGGCATCACCGACGGCGACGTCATCGGCGCGCTCGTCACGCTCGTCACGCTCGACAGCAGCGAGCGCAGCTTCGACATGACGATGACGCGCCTCGAGGGCGCGATCGGCCTGCTCATCGAGCGCGGCGAACTCGAGGCGGCCGCCGAGGTCACGGCGACGCTCGGCGCCGCGGCGAAGAACCCGGAACTGACCGACGAGCAGCGCAGCCGGCTGGTGCGCGCGGTCGCACGATTCGCGTGTTCGGAGGACCTCAAGGGCATCACGCAGGCCCTGCGGCTCTATCCGCCGAGCTCGCCCGAGCACACCGCGGCGATGAGGCTCATCGACATGCTCGGTCCGCTCGCGCTCAAGCCGCTGCTCGAGCAGCTCGCCGACGGAGCCCGACATGGCGGCGCGCAAGAGCCTCGTCGACACCATCAGCGGCATCGCGCCTGCCTACATCGCCGAGCTTGGCGAGGAGGTCGTCGATCCCCGCTGGTTCTTCGTGCGCAACGTCGTCAGCATTCTCGGGTCGACGAAGTCGCCCACCGTGCTGCCGTACCTGGAGCGCACGCTGCGCTACCCCGAGGCGCGCGTTCGCCGAGAGACGATCCGCGCGCTCTCGCACCAGAGCGACCGGCTCGCCTCACAGATGCTGGTGCACTGCCTCTACGACGAGGACGCGCAGAACGTGCAGCTCGCGGCTCGGTTCATCGGCCAGAGCGGCGTGCAGGGTGCGGTACCCACGCTCGAGCAGGTCGCGCGCGGCGAAGGGCGAGGCAACCGCGAGAACGGGCCGCGCGTCGAGGCGATCGAGGCGCTCGGGCGGCTCGGGGCGACCGAAGCGCTCGGCAACGCTGCGCACGCTCGCCGGTCAAGCGCGCCCTGCTCGGCGGGGCGAAGGCGCGCGAGCTGCGCAGTGCGGCACTCGGCGGCCATCCAGCGCATCGAGGGTCGGGGAGGTGTGAGGTGAGCGGCGGCGGTTCGAGCATTCCCAATCCCGGCATCATCGGCAGCGGCCACGGTCGTGAGCGACGGGCGCCGAGTCCGGCAAGTACACGATCGAGCAGATGCGCCGCGCGCGCGAGCTGCTCACCCGTATCCACGCCGTGCGCAGGGCGGCTCGCTTCTACGCCTTCGAGCATCCGTCAGTCGACGCGGCGGTCGGTGCGCTCGATGGCGTGCTTCGCAGCTACCACGCCGAGCACGTCGACGTGCAGCTCGTCTTCCTCGACGGCGAGGTTCTTCTGGGCGAGCAGCTGCTGACCGAGGAGAGCGTGGCGTTCGACCAGCTCATCCGCGAGCTCATCGCAGCGGGAATCGGGTCGCTGATCTTCCGCGAGGGAGCCGTCGCGCGCCGAGCTGGCCCGCGCGATGCGCATCGTCTCGTCGGACTCGGCTGCGATCGAGGAGGCCGGCGGCATCGAGGCGATGACCGCCGAGGCGCGGCTGTCTCACGTCGAGATCGGGCTGGTCGGCATCATCGAGGCCGGACAGGAGGAGCGCTTCGAGCTCTCCGAGGACGTGCGGATGGCGTTCGGCAACGCCGTGTCGGTCATCAAGGAGATCCAGGGCGCGTTCGCGGGCGGCAAGCCGATGCAGGCCAAGCACGTGGCCGGCGTGACGAAGTCGCTCGTCGACAACGTGCTGTCCAACCGCGACGCGATGCTGCAGATGACGAGCGCTCAAGAGCCACAGCGAGTACACGTACTACCACTCCGCCAACGTGGCGATCCTCTCGGTGTCGCTCGCCTCGACGATCTCGCGCGACCCGCGTTTCCTCTCGTCACTGGGCTCCGGTGCGCTGCTGCACGACATCGGCAAGCTCGAGGTCGGCCTCGACATCATCGAGAAGCCGGGACGCCTCGACGCCGACGAGTGGGAGAAGATGCGCCAGCACCCGCTGCTGGGAGCGCAGATGGCGGCGCAGATGCCCGGCGTCGACAGCGCCGTGCTCGTGCCGATCCTCGAGCACCACATGGCGTGGGACGGAAGCGGCTACCCGTCGCGCACGCCGCGGCGCAAGCAGCACCTCTCGAGCCGCATCGTCGCCGTCGCCGACAGCTACGACGCGATGACCTCGAAGCGCAGCTACTCGGTCGGCGCGCGTCCAGGACCAGGCGATGAAGCTGATCGTCGAGTCGTCGGGCACGTCGCTGGACCCGGCGCTCGTGAAGCTGTTCCTCCGGATGATGGGCGCCTACCCGCCGCGGTCGGTGCGTGCTGCTCTCCGACGGCAGTGTCGCGATAGTGGTCGCGCCGTCCGAGCAGGACGCGTACCGCCCCACGGTGCGCGTACTGACCGACCCGTCGGGTAAGTTCATCACGCCGGCCGACGTGGCGCTCACCGAGCGTCCCAGACCTCACCATCACGGGGCTCATCGACTCGCGCCGCCTCAACATCGACATCGACGACTACCTCTAAGCCCCTCCAAGGAGGCACCATGGCAGCTCAGCCAGGCCGCTCTCGTTTGATCGGCATCGCCGCTGGCGTTGCCGCGTTCGTCGTCTTCATCGGGTTGCCGTTCGTGACGTGGCTTGCCGGGGTGTGGGTCGACTACGCCTGGTTCTCGGACATGGGGCAGCAGCAGGGTCTTCATCACGCGCATCACCTCACAGCTCGCCGTCGGGACGGTGTTCGCGCTGCTGGCGTTCGCGATCCTCTACACGAGCATGCGCGTTGCGCGGCGGATGGCCCCGCGCGCGGTGCCGATCGGCCTGCCGGAGGGCACGCCCGAGCAGCTGCAGATGTTCATCGAGCAGATCCGCGGCAACATGGGCCCGATCCTGGACAAGGCGATACTGTACGGCTCGCTCGTCCTGGCGTTCCTCAACGGCGTCGAGATGTCGACCCACTGGCAGACGTTCCGCCTGGCGCTTGTCTGCCGTCCCGTTTCCGTACAACGATCCACAGTTCGGTCGAAACGTCGGCTTCTTCGTGTTCCAGCTTCCCGCCTACAACCTGCTGTGCGACTGGCTTCTCGGGATCCTGATACTGACCACGGTTCTCTCGGCGGCCGTGCACGTGCTCGACGGGGCGATTCAGCCGTGGGCGCGGTTCAAGGGCTTCGCCCCGCACGTCAAAGCGCACCTGTCGGTGCTCGCCGCGCTCATCGTGCTGACGTGGGGCTTCCGCTACTGGATCAGCATCTACCAGCTCAACTACTCGACGATCGGCCAGATCATCGGCGCCGGCTACACCGACATCCACGCCCAGATCCCGGCCTACACGATCCTGATCTTCATCTCGATCGCCACGGCCGTCGCGCTGCTCGCCAACATCCGCTTCCAGGGGTGGCGCCTGCCGGCCATCGCGCTGGGCGTGTGGCTCGGCGCATCGATTCTGCTCGGCGCGGTGTGGCCGGCGCTCGTGCAGCAGTTCGTCGTCGCGCCGAACGAGGCCTCGGCCGAGGCGCCCTACATCACGCGCAACATCGCGATGACGCGTCAGGCATTCGACCTGACCGAACGTGCAGGGCAAGAAGTTCCCGGCCGCCGAGGACCTCACCGCCGCAAGACATCGTCGCCGACCGCCAGACGCTGGCCAACGTGCGGCTGTGGGACCCCAAGGTCGTCAAGCAGAGCTACAGCCAGCTGCAGTCCCTGCGCACGTACTACGAGTTCCCCGATGTCGACGTTGACCGCTACAGCATCGACGGCACGCGGACCCAGGTTCTGGTCGCGGCGCGCGAGATGAACAGCGCGCAGCTGCCCAGCACCTCGCAGACGTGGGTCAACCGCCACCTCGTGTACACGCACGGGTTCGGGCTGGTCATGAGCGGGGTCAACGACTCCGATGCGCGAGGCATGCCCAAGTTCATCATCGGCGACGTGCCTCCACGCACGACCACGGACCTCAAGACCGATCAGCCGCGCATCTACTTCGGCGAAGTGACCGACGACTACGTCATCGTCGACACCGGCATCAAGGAGTTCGACTTCCCTCTTGGCGAGACGAACGCCGAGTACGAGTACAAAGGGACCGGCGGCGCGAAGATCGGCGGGCTGCCGACGCGCATCGCCTGGGCGCTGAATCTCGGCTCGAGCCAGGTGCTGTTCTCGCAGTACGTCAAGCCGGAGAGCCGCGTCCTGATGCGCCGCAACCTGATGGAGCGCGTCGAGGCGCTGGCCCCGTGGCTCACGTACGAGCAGGACCCGTACCCGGTGCTCGTGGACGGCCGGATCATCTGGGTCATCGACGCCTACACGACCTCTGAGTACTTCCCCTACTCGGAGGGGCTGCCGGGATCGCCCGTCAACTACATGCGCAACTCGGTCAAGATCACCGTCGACGCGTTCGACGGGACCACGCACTTCTACGCGTTCGATCCCAAGGACCCGGTCCTCCAGGCGTGGATGTCGGTCTTCCCGACGCTCGTCGAGCCCGCCGAGAAGATCCCGCCCGCGATCGAGGAGCACTTCCGCTACCCGCGTGGGCCTCTTCGAGGCGCAGGCCGAGATCTACCGCACCTACCACATGACCGACCCGCGCGTGTTCTACAACAAGGAAGACCAGTGGGAGATCCCGGGCGAGCGCAAGGGCGACCCGATGGAGCCGTTCTTCGTGCTCATGAAGCTGCCGGGCGAGACGCAGGAGCACTTCTACATCATGCAGCCCTACACGCCGAGGAACCGCGACAACATGATCGGCTGGGTGGCGGCGAACTCCGATCCCGAGACCTACGGCAAGCGCACCGTCTACCTGTTCCCCAAGGAACGCGTCGTGCTCGGGCCGGACCAGGTGAGCGCCCAGATCAACCAGGACGCCGCGATCTCGCCGCAGCTCTCGCTGTGGAACCAGCGCGGGAGCAAGGCGATCTTCGGCAACATGATCGTCATCCCGATCAAGAACTCGATCGTCTACGTACAGCCGCTCTACCTCCAGGCCGAGACGACCGCGCTTCCCGAACTCACTCGGGTCCTCGTCGTCTACGCCGAGAAGGTCGAGATGGAGAAGACGCTCGAGGCGGCGCTGCTCAAGGTGTTCGGCGAGAGCGTGCCATCGCCGACGACGACCGGCACCGTCACGCCCGGGGAGACAACGGCCGATGCCCAGGCTGCGCGGCGGCTCTTCATCGAGGCGACCGCCGCTCAGCAGAAGGGTGACTGGGCGACCTACGGAGCGAAGCTCAAGGAGCTGGGGCGGGTGCTCGAGAAGCTCGTCTCGGTCGAGGCGACGCCGCCGCAGTAGCGCTCACGAAACGTATAGAAGCGCCTGCAAGGCGCATGGAATCCGATCCGCGCAAGAGCCCCGGAAAGCCGGGGCTTTTGTCGTTTCGGTAACGTTCCGATATACTACGCAGGTCTTTGAAGGGTACGTGGCTTCATCGCGCTCGGCCGGATGACGATCAGAAACGGCCGTTGGACCGCGTGGTGGATGCTGGCAAACAAGACTGATCGGATCGGCCAGACCCACCCGCCGCCATGAACCTGGCGAGTGCAGAACGACCGAGAGACACGACCAGGTCCACCGCCACAAGTGCATAGCGCTTCTCTGGCACGAGACGACGGCGAGTAATCGCCCCTCGTGGCCGGATGTGAGGCAGCTAGCCATCACCCCATCTTCATCCGCTGTCTAGGGACCTTGAGCCCCCTTGCGCCTCCGTGCCGTCGTCTGTTCTGCAGCCGAATTTCGGAGGTTTGTGTGAGTCGAGGTACCAAGATAGCCAGCGTCACCGCGAGCGTGCTCGCGGTCGTCGGCACAATCGCGATCGTTGCGGCGCTCGCCGTCGGCCTGACTGGTTGGCCGCCTGCTCGCGCGCAAGCCGCACCTGCACCCTCGCAGGGCGCGCTCGGCATCGGAGTCCGCACCACCGGACCCGTCACGCTCAACCCCACCCCCGCCGAGAAGATCGCCTCACTCGTCACCACCGCCAGCGCGGCGTCTCTTTCGACCCCCGCGCGCATGGCCAAGGCACCGCATCCCCAGCCCGCCGGGGCTCGCGCGGCGTTGGGCAGCGGCTGGCACGCTGCTCGCGCTTCCTGGTACGGCCCCGGATTCTACGGCCACACGATGGCCGGCGGCGGCAGGCTCACTCGCGGCAGCATGGTCGTCGCGCACAAGTCGCTTCCGTTCGGTACCCGCGTACTCGTTCAGTGGCGCGGCCGCTCGGTCGTCGCGGTAGTTCGCGACCGCGGTCCGTTCGTCGCCGGCCGTGAGTTCGATCTTGGCCCGGGCACGGCACGTGCCCTCGGATTCGGCGGAGTCGGCACGATCCGCTACCGCCTCCTGTAGGCCCATTCTCGGGACGCGCGCTGCTGAGCCAGCGAGCGCGTAGCCCACTTTCGCGCGCTTGCGCGCAGCACGGCCGCTGGCACAAAGCACCACGACCTGAACCCTTTGGAAGGAAGACAACTTGCATCGCACCACGACATCGACGCCGCGCTTCATCCGGACCGCATTCGTGCTTCTACTCGCGTTGACCTTCGCCTTGGGCGTAGCTTCTCCCGCCATGGCACTGACCGCCAAGCAGAAGAAGGTCGTAAAGATCATCAAGATCCGAAGCGAAGAAGAAGAAGCTCGAGCAACGTCCAGATCGCAGCGCTGATCAAGATCGCGAAGCGCGAGAGCACCTTTCGACCCACCGCCACGAACGGCTCATGCAAGGGGCTGTTCCAGCTCAAGACCAGCTTCGGGCGCAGCAAGTGGGCGGATCCCGCCTGGAACACCCGCAAGGCGATTCGCTACATCAAGCACCGCTACGGCATCTCCCACGGCGGCACTGAGGCACTGCTACCGCTACGGCTGGTACTAGGCCGCGCGGCACGCCACCAAGCGACCCACGAGAATCAGCGACGGCGCCGGACTTTCCGGCGCCGTCGCTGGTTTTGGGTATCTTGATTGGGACGCGACGTATCTTCGTCTCCAACGAGAGGCATGATCGATGAGCATGGCCGACGACAGCGCTGCGAACCCGGATCCAGACTTCGCTCCCGCCGAGGAGCCCGCATCCACCGCTCCGCCCGCCGAGTCCTACCCCCAGACGCCGCCCACCGACGCCGGCGCCGAGCCGGCACCCGATGAGCCGCAGGCGCCTCCACAGCCGCCCGAACCGCAGCCGCGAGACGCTGGTGGATGCGATCGCCGACCTGCTGCAGATGTTCGTCAACTGGATGCGCGCAGAGGCATCCGACATCATGCGCGACAAGGTCGTGCTACCGGTCCAGCAGCTCGGCCTGACGCTTGCGTCCGCCTCGGCGGCCGGCTGCCTCGTGGTGATCGGGCTGCACTTCATCTTCGTTGCGATCCTGCTCGTGCTCGCCGAATGGCTCGGCTGGCCTGGCGCGCTGCTACTCGTGGGCGGCGTGATCCTGCTCGGTGCCGGTGGTTTCACCTACGTCAAGATGAGGAGCATCCAGAAGTGAACGAGGACCCCAAGCAGCCGCTCTACGTCGCACCCGAGGAGCGCGTGACGCTCGACCAGCTCAAGGGCCGCGTCGAGAAGATCCAGAACCTCGCGATCAGCGAGTCGAAGCGTGTGGCCAATGACGTGTACGACGAGAACATCACCAGGGCGGTGCTCGTGGCGGTGGGCGTCGTCGTCGTTGCGGCGTCGTTTGCCTACTTCTTCGGCTCGAGAGCGGGCCGTCGCGCCGCGACACCAGCCGACTCCGCCGCCGCCGCCCTACGGCTACTAGGTCGCGGTGCATGCCGTGGGCGCCCTTCGAGTCGAGCGCATCGAAGTCAGTCCCGAGCGGGTCGAGGCGCTCGTACGCGTGACCGATCGCGAGTTCGCACGAACCTCGTCGTGCCCGGACCTGGCCGCACGGGCGCTCGACCTGTTGCCCGGGCTTTCGAGGCACACCTGCGAGAACGGCTCGGCGCACGGGCATGTCGCGGAACTCGCCGACACGGAGACGCCGCACCTGCTCGAGCACGTGGCCTGCGAGCTGATGGCGCTGTCCGGCTCGCCGAGAAGCCTGCGCGGGGAGACCGCCTGGGACTTCTCGGCGGACGGGCCCGGGGTCTTCCGGGTGCGGCTCGCCTACGACGACGACCTCGTGTGCCTCGGCGCGCTGCGCTACGGCGTCGAGGTGGTCGAGTGGCTGCTCGACCCGTCCGGCGAGCGACCTGACGTCGAGAGCGTGGTCGCCGAGCTGGCGGTCGTCCGGCGTCGCGAGGTGTAGCGTGCGAACCACCTGTGGCGAGCGGCCGCTCGTTGCCCGGCCCGGCCGCCGAACGGGCGCAGCGTTGACCAGCGGCGATGCGCGGTGCTATCGTGCGCGTCACACCACAGCGCATCGTCGCGGTGGACTGGATAGCACACCTCGGACGTGAGGGAAGAGGGCGCACATCGCCCAGCCACCCCTCCGATGTCCTCCGCCAGGGCGAATGTCGCCGGAAGCGGATCGGCCCCGGACCGGTATCCCGGGAATGAGGTCTCGACGGCGCTCCCGGCGCTCGAGCGAGACGAAGATTGGTGGTACCGCGAATGCCCCCTCGCCCAATCAGGCGGAGGGGGTTTTGTATTTTCCGGGTTAGGAAGATGACATGGGTACTGCCCGAGTGGTGTTCGACCGGTGGCACGACCGCTATGCCGACAGGCTCGCGGGCGTGCGCTCCAGCGCGGTGCGCGACCTGTTCGCCGCCGCCTCGCGCCCCGACATGATCTCGCTGTCCGGCGGCATGCCCGCGGTGGGCATGGTGCCGCACGACGTCGTCGCCTCGGCGGCTCGCGATGCGGTGAAGCACGAAGGTGTCGGCGGCGCTCCAGTACGGTTCGAGCAACGGTCGCCCGCAGATCCGCCGGCTCGTCGAGCGAGCTGATGGCCGAGATCGGCGTGCGGCTTTCCGAGCGACGACATCCTCGTCACCGCCGGCGCGCAGCAGGCGCTCGACCTGCTCGCGAAGACGTTCGTGAACCCGGGCGACGTGATCATCGCCGAGGGGCCCACGTACGTCGGAGCGCTTCAGGCCTTCTCGGCGTACCAGCCGGAGATACGCTGCGTGCCGATGGACGACGACGGCATGCGCATGGACCTGCTCGAGGCGGAGCTCAAGCGCGTGGGCGTGCGCGGCGCGAAGTTCATCTACACGATCCCCAACTTCCAGAACCCCGCCGGCGTCACGATGTCGCCGGAACGCCGGCGCCGGTTGCTGGAGCTTGCGCGCGAGTACGACATCCCGGTCGTCGAGGACGACCCGTACGGGCGGCTGCGCTTCGACGGCGGCCACATGAAGCCGCTGCGCGCGCTCGACGACGAGGTCATCTACCTCGGCACGTTCTCGCAAGATCTTCGCGCCCGGGCTGCGGCTGGGCTGGGTCACCGCACCCAAGCCGATACTGGCCAAGATCCTGCTCGTGAAGCAGGCGGCCGACCTGTGCGGCTCCAACTTCGCGCAGGTCACGGCGGAGCGCTACTTCAAGGGCACCCGCTGGCGCCGCGTGCTGCAGGGCCTCACGAGCACCTACGCCGAGCGACGCGACGCGATGCTCGCTGCGCTCGAGGAGCACTTCCCGGCCGAGGCGCGCTGGACCAGGCCGGACGGCGGCTTCTTCGTCTGGGTCGAGCTGCCCAAGTTCGTCGACTGCAACGCGATGCTCGCCGAGGCGGTCGAACGCGGCGTCACCTACGCCCCGGGCGACGGCTTCTTCCCCGACGGCCGCGGCAGGAACTGCATGCGCCTGGCGTTCTGCTACGCCGAGCCCGAGGCCATCGACGAGGGCGTCCGGCGGCTCGCCGAAGTCGTCGAGGACCGTCTCGAGCTCTATCGTGCGTTCATCGACGCCGGTGCGCTCAACGCCGAGGAAGGCGCGGCGTAGCGCGGGCCCTCCTCTCGGTTAGAATCGAACCTGCGCTCGTGCGCCAGAATCGGGTACATAGTCTTGTGATGGCTCGGTGGCACGCTGCCGAGCCAGCAACTTCATGGAGTCTCGCATCGAACACGGAGGTGCTTTCAAATGTATGACGGCTACTATCGGCGTGGGGGATCGGTCATCGGCGCGTTTCTGCTCGGCGGACTCGTGGGCGCGGTCCTCGGCCTGCTGTTCGCACCCAGAAGCGGCAAGGAAACGCGCGAGATGATCGCCGAGCAAGGCCGAAGAGTACTGGGGCGAGGCCGGCGAGCTCTACGAGACCGGCAAGGAGAAGGTCACCGAGGTCGCCTCGACCGCCAAGGAGACCGCTGCCGAGAAGAGCGAGGAGCTCCGCGCCAAGATCGACGAGGCTCGCGGTCGCCTGCAGGAGACGGTGGCCAAGTCGGCCGACGCCGCCAAGAGCAAGATCGACGAAGTCACGCCTGCGGCCAAGGAGGCTGTCGACAAGGCGGCCGCCGGTGCCAAGAGCGGGCTCGACGTCGCGTCGACAAAGGCGAGCGGCGGCTTGGACTACGTCGCCAAGAAGGCCGCGACCGACCCCGCGGACGCAGTCGCCGACGCCAAGGCAGCCGTCGAGGACGTCGCTGCTGCGGTCGCTGACAAGAAGGGCGACAACCCGCTGCCCGAGGTCTAGGCTCGGCTCGGTTTCTGCTACGCTCGGACCGGCCCTTGAGAACGGGGGCCGGTCCGTTGCATGAAGGAGACGATTCGATGCTCTCGATTCGCGAGCTGGACCGCGTGCGGGTCCTCGGCGAGCCGAACAAGAAGACCGGAGCCCGTCGCAAGGTGGGCACGGTCGGCTACGTGCTGTTCCACCCGACGGAGCTGCGTGTCGTCGGGCTCGCGGTCGAGCGCTCCGACCTTGCGCTCATGATCGAGCGCAAGGATCGCTACGTGGCCTTGGACCGGGTCACGCTGGTCGACGGCGAGCTTCACACCCACGGCGGTGCCGTCTGGGACGGCGCCGCCGCCAAGCGCCTCGGCTTCGAGTGGGACGACGACCGTCGCCTGGTCGGGCATGCCGGTGCTCACCGAGTCCGGCACCGAGCTCGGCACCGTCCGTGACGCCGTCTTCGCCGAGGACACCGGCGAGCTCAACGCGCTGGGCCTGTCGGAGGGTGCGACTCGCGACGTGGCCATCGGCGTGCGCGACCTGCCGGCCCGAATGGTTCGCGGCTTCGATGGCGAGGCCATGGTCGTCAGCGACGAGGCTGCCCGCGTCGAGGTCGACGGTGGGGCCGCGGCCAGCGCGGGCAAGGCCACCGCGGTCGCGAAGGTCAAGACCGAAGTCGCCGCTGGATGCCGCCACCGAGAAGTTCGACGATGTCGCCGTCGCTGCCGGTGAAGCCGCCGGCAAGGCCGTGGCCTACGCGAAGGTCACGGCGAAGAAGGCCGCCGAAAGCGAGCGGGGCAAGAAGGCGATGGGCTGGTTCAAGGCGCTCAAGGACGAGGTCGTCGACGCGATGGGCCCCCCGGACGACGACTGACGCCGGCGGCAGTGAGCCCTGCACCACGCCTCCCGACTCGTTGCGATTGCCGTGGCCCACAAGGCCTCGACGCGCCGTATACTGGACAGACCCTCTGACTCCGAAACATGACAGCAGACCATGACCCGTAAACTCCGCCCGCTGCAGATCGACGACCTGGACCGACTGCCGATCGGCTGTGCGGGCTGCGCGTTTTGGGAAAGCTCGGGCGAGCGCGAGCGCAGGTGCGGCGCGACGATCGATCTCGAACTCCAGCGCGTCCTGGTTTCGCCAGGTGACCGACGAGTGGGGCGTCCTGCGGACGGGTCGCCTACGAAGACGACGAAGTCCTCGGCTTCATCAAGTACGCGCCGAGCGGCTACTTCCCGCAGGCCACGACGTTCTCCTCGGCGCCGGACGATCCGTCGGTACCGCTGATCAGCTGTCTGCACATCGCTCCGGATGCCCGGCACCGCGGGCTGGGGACGGTCCTGCTACGCGCGGCGCTCAAGCGACCTCAATCCAGCGGGGAGAGCGCAGGGTCGAGGCGTTCGCATTCGCGCTGAGCACCGCCAACCTCGACGACATGCCCATGCTCGGGATGCCGTTCCTGCTCCGAAACGGTTTCGTCGTCGTCCACCCGCATCCGACGTACCCGCTGATGCGCCTGGACCTGCGTACCCTCGCAGTCCTCCGAGACGACCTCGAGGCTGTCCTCGAGTCCCTGCGATTCCCGCTGCGCGTCCCCAACAGGGCGCCGGCGTCGCTATCGAACGAAAGGTAGTCCACGAGTGGCCGATCAGCCCAAGAAGGTCGGGTCGCGCGAGCGCGTCCGCACCTTCCTGGAAACGCATGGCCTCGCCGATGAGATCGTCGAGTTCGAGCAATCAACCAAGACGGCGGCCGACGCGGCCGATGCGATGGGCTGCGAGCTCGGACAGATCGTGAAGTCACTCGTCGTCGTGGTCGATGGCCAGACGCCGCTCGTCGCGCTCGTCGCCGGGGACCGCAAGGGCGACCTGCACGCGATCGCCGCCGAGCTCGGCGGTGCGAAGGCGAAGATGGCCGATGCAGACACCGTTCGAGCCGTGACCGGCTACGCGATCGGCGGCGTCTCGCCCTTCGCGCTGCCGGAGACCTTGCCGGTGCTGTTCGACGACTCGCTGATGCGGTTCGAGATCGTGTTCCCGGCAGCGGGTACGCCCGCATCGATGGTGCGCATGAGCTGCGCCGATCTGCTCGGCATGAGCAGGGGTCGCGTGGCACGCATATCGCTCTAGCTCGCGAGTCGCTGCACTAGACGTTGGGGGTATCTGACCAGCCGTGTCCCATGACCACACATACACGCCGACACTACGACAGTCACTGTGGGTACTTCTGCCTGCCGGTCCTGGCGATAGCAGCGCTGCTGCTTGGAGTCGCGTTGAGCGGCGAACGGCCGGTTCCCGTCACCATCGACGGCAAGCCCGTGATGCTTGACGAGGGAACGACCGTGGGCGACCTCGAGGCCAAGGGCATGTTCGTCGCCCGGCCCGGACGGTTGCTCTCCGTGAAGGGCAGCGTCATCGAGACTGAAGGCGGCCTGCCCGGTCGTGTCGCCGTCAACGGCGCATCCGGCCGAGCCCGAGCAGTACCTGCTGCGTCGCGACGTGCTCGTGAGCCACAACGGCTCGGACACGGTCGAGGCGACGGTCACCGTGCGCGAGTCGATACCCGTCAAGACGAGAGTCACGGGCCGGGGGCCCGTCATGCGGCTCGCCAGTGCCGGTGCGGTGGGCCTTCGCACTCGCGTCATCGGCGAGAAGTCCAAAGCCGTCGTCTCCGAGCAGGTCATCAGGCCCGCTCAGGACATGGTGATCGTGCAATCGCGGCCGAACCCGCGCGACAAGCTCGTCGCGCTCACCTTCGATGACGGCCCGTGGCCGGGTCAGACCGACAAGATTCTGAACATCCTCAAGCGCGAAGAAGTCCGTGCGACGTTCTTCATGCTTGGTGTGCGCGTGAAGCTCGCGCCAGACCTCGCCCGGCGCGTCGCCGAGGAGGGCAACCAGGTGGCGAATCACTCCCTGGGACACCGGCTTCTCACCACGAGCAAGCCGAAGGAGGTCCGGCGCCAGATACGCGGCGGTGCCGACACGATCTACGAGGCGACCGGCGTGTTGCCGACGTGGTTCCGCCCGCCGTACGGCGCGATCAACAAGGCGGTCTGGAAGCAGGTCCGGACGTCTCGCATGCACGTGGCGCTCTGGACGGTCGACACGCGTGACTGGAGCAGGCCGGGGGTCAAGCAGATCGTGAAGAACGCGACGAGCAACACCCGCAACGGATCGATTCTGCTCATGCACGATGGCGGAACGAACCGCAAGCAGACGATCAAGGCGCTGCCGAAGATCATCCGCAACCTCAAGAAGCGCGGCTACACGTTCGTGACGATCGAGGAGCTGGCGGACGCCAGGTAGCCGTACGCGTCGCGACTAGCGGTCTCGCCACGAGGTCGCGAATCACGCGCGTGGGCGTGACCACGACGTCGACGAACGCGTCGTGCTCCTCGGCCGGAATCTCCTCGAGCAGCTGCTCGTCGAAGGCGACGCCGATACGGGCGCAGTCGGGTCTGAGCATCGGCAGCAGCCGGTCGAAGTAGCCGCCGCCGTAGCCGAGCCGGGCCCCCGACTCGTCGAAGGCCACGCCGGGTACGATCACGGCGTCGATCTCGATCGAACGGTAGCCGGGGAAGGTCTTCGGACGGCTGCCGGATCGAAAGGGGCCCGGGTATCAGCTGGGTCTCGCTCTCGACCAGGTGCACGCCCAGGACCCCGGGGGCTTCGATGCGCGTGTAGCCGATGCGCACGGCCTGCTGGCGCAACGCGGTGATCGCGAAGGACGGGTCGAGCTCGGCGGGCATCGCCGCGTACGTGAGCACGGTTCGGACATCGGCGAGTTCGGGAAGCGCGAGGAGGAGCCACGCCACCGAGACCGCATGAGCGCGGCACACGGTGAGGTCGATGCATTCTCGGGACTCCTGCGCGCGCTGCCTGGCCGCGTGCTTGGCGGCGGCGATTGCGTCGGATGAGGATTCCTCGGCGTGCATCGTCACTTCACCCCCAGAGCCTGCATGACGAGCAGCGTGACCGTCAGGCCGATGACGACGACGACCGTCGACCAGCCGATCACATTGTAGACGCGGCCGTTGACGTAGCGGCCCATGATCCGGCGGTCGTTGACGATCTTCATCATGAAGATGAGCAGGAACGGCAGCAGCACGCCGTTGACCGCCTGCGAGAGCACCATGATCGTCACGAGCGGAGCGCTGGGAATGAGCACGAACGCCGCGCCGAAGAAGATGACGAAGGTGTAGATGCCGTTGAAGATGGGCGCCTCGGCCCAGGTCCGGTCGATGCCGCGCTCGAAGCCGAACGCCTCGGTGACGGCGTAGGCGGCGGTGAGCGGCAGCACGAACGCCGCGAGCAGCGACGCGCCGAACAGCCCGATTGCGAACAGCACGCTTGCGTACTCGCCGGCGACCGGCGCGAGTGCCAGCGCGGCCTTCTCGGCGGAGTCGGCTGCGATACCGCGGGGGTAGAGGACGGTCGCGGTGGTCACGATGATGAACCAGGCGACGATGTTGGCGGCCACCGCACCACCGATGACGTCGACGCGCTGGTAGAGCAGGTCTTTGACGGTCGCGCCCTTGTCGACCATGTTGCTCTGCACGAAGAACTGCATCCACGGCGCGATGGTCGTGCCGATGGTGGCGATGACGATGAGGACGAACGCCGGCGTGGGGATGAACGTCGGCACGAACGTGGACTTGAGCACGAGCGCCCCAGTCGGGCTTGGCCATGAACGCCGCGATGACGTAGGCGAAGAAGACGCTCGAGAGCGCGAGCAGCACCTTCTCGACGTTGCTTGTAGCTGCCGCGCACGACGAGCAGCCAGACCACGACCGCCGCGATCGGCACCGAGATGTACTTCGAGACGCCGAACAGCTGCAGCGCCGCGGCGATGCCGGCGAACTCGGCGACGCTCGTGGCGGCGTTGCTCGCGAGCAGGCAGATCATCGCGAACAGCGTGGGCCGGATGCCGAAGCGCTCGCGGATGAGCGCCGCGAAGCCCTTGCCGGTCACGGCCCCCATGCGCGCGGCCATCTCCTGCACGACGACGAGCGAGAACGTCATCACGAAGATCATCCACAGCATCGCGTAGCCGTAGCTCGCCCCCGCCGCCGAGTAGGTCGCGATGCCACCGGCGTCGTTGCCGGCGGATGCGGCGATGATGCCGGGTCCCAGCGCGGCGAGCAGCGGAAGCGCACGCCACTTGCGCGAGCGCTTGGCCGACGTCGCTGTCGTGTTCTCCGGCGTCATCGAGCGGAGACCCTACGCGCCCGTGACGCTGACGAACGCCGCACCGGCCGCAAGCGAGAGCCCGAGGTAGAGCACCGCCGAGAGCAGCATCATCGAGAGGCCGAGGACCGCGGACGACACCGGCTTGTCGGCCATCATCCGACGGCGCGCGAACTCCGTGACGCCGACGCCGGCGATCATGACGAGCATGACCGAGATGCCGGTGGTGATCGCGAAGGTCGCCGAGAGCTCCAGCCCGAGGCCAAGCAGCTCGCCGAGCCCGAAGAGCACGGCGGCCACGACCGTGCCGAGCGCGAACCCGAAGGCGGCGTCACGCAGCAGGTGGCGCCAGAACGAGCCGCCGCCCTCCTCGACGTCCTCGATCATCTCGGCGATCGCGCGCTGCGAGATGTCCTCGGCGGTTCGCAGGAGGAGTGGGAGCAGGAGCACGGCGGGCAGGACGAATATCGCCACCTCGCCGAGGTCGGGGAAGAGGCGGGGGGTGCCGGCGACCACCGCGAACGCGATGACGGTCCAGACGAGCAGCCAGGAGTTGCGGCGCATCAGCCACCAGAGCATGTTCGCGACGGGGCCGCCGTGCTCGGAGGAGCCGGTGGCGAGCGCGAGGTCCTCGGCGGACTCCTCTTCGAGGACGTCGAGCGCGTCGTCGACGGTGACGATGCCGAGCAGCTTGCCGGCCTCGTCGACGACGGGCAGCGCGAGCAGGTCGTACTTGCTCATCTGCTCGGCGACGTCTTCCTGGTCGTCGTCGACGTGGGCGACGAAGAGGTCGCGCTCGGCGATCTCGGCGACGGTGGTGGTGGGGGAGGCGAGCAGCAGGTCGCGCAGGCTGATGACGCCGGCGAGGCGGCGGTTGGCCTCGACGACGTAGACGTAGTACATGCTCTCCTGCTCGTCGGCCTCGTCGCGCAGCTGGTCGATGACCTGCTGGACCGTCATCTCGTCGGTGACGGTGGTGCACTCCGGCGTCATGATGCCGCCGGCGGTCTTCTCCTTGTAGCCGAGCAGCGAGCGGATGGCGCCCGACTCCTTGACGCCCATCAGGCGCAGCAGCGCCTCGGCCTTGTCGTAGGGCAGGTCGCCGATGATGTCGGCGGCGTCGTCCGGGTCCATCTCGGCGAGGAGGTCTGAGGCGCGGCGCTCGGAGAGGTCGTCGATGACGTCGGCCTGCAGCTCGTCTTCGAGCTCGGAGATCGTGTCGGCGGCGGCCTCGTTGTCGAGGTGCTCGAAGACCTGCGCGCGCTGGGCGGGCGCGAGCTTCTCGAGGATGTCGGCGACGTCGGCCGGGTGCAGCTCGTGGAGGCGCTTGTGGGTGACGGACAGCTTGACCTGCGACAGGTCGCGGTCGAGCAGGTCCATGTAGTTCCACGCGATGAGGTTCTCGTGCAGCTGCTCGGCCAACGAGCTTGGCGCCCGAAGCGACGACGCGCTCGAGCGCGGGGGAGATACCGCGCAGGATGCCGCGAACGCCGACCTCGGCGCCGAGAAGGCGCAGCTGGTTGCGGGACTCGGAGAGCTTGAGGTCGTTGACGCGCACGACCTTCATGCCCTGCGTGTCGACGATCTGCTTGCTCATGAGGTCGCGTGCGAGCAAGACCTCGTCGGGCTGCAGGTAGCTGAAGCGGATCTCGGGCGCGGGCACGTTGAGCACGATCTGCTCGCCGTCGAAGTGCGACACGAACTTGCGCCACGACAGCATGAACGGCGTCTTGTCAGGGCCGACGAACGCGAGTGATGTCACGCGCGGGAAGACCTCGCCGGTCGCGATCGCGATGTCGTTGATCGTGCCGATTTCCTCACCGGCGGCATCGACCACCGGCTTGCCCAGCATCTGGGACAGGTAGATCACGGTTTCCCCCTCCCTCCGGGGCTCGCACGGCGCGCGAGCGGCAGATACCCGGTGGGTCGTCTGGCGGCTGCTCTCCCCGAGGAGCCCGCCGACGAGTCGGGAGGTCACCTCGGGGCCTAGGTACTGTGAGGTTTCACGTAGGCCCTTGTCGTTCGGTTGCAGGTCGGACAACGAAAAAGCCCCTGCGTCCGTGGTGGACGAGGGGCGGCGGTTCGCGCACGGGTCCCGTGCGCTGGCTCGACACGCACGCCAGCCAAAGGCGCGCGACGCCGAACAGGTTCACCGCTCAATCCCTCGTCTATGGATTAGGCACTGTCCGACGTAGGGCGCACGACGCGTGGTGTCGTCGACGCAGCGAGGTCACGCCTCGCCTGCGGGGCCGGTCGCATTGCGCCGGTCCGCGTAGCCCAGCCACCTTAGCCTTCGCCTTAAGCCGGCGAGGGCTGTTCTACCCATTGGCGTCTCTCGACATTTCCGGGCAGTGGCCTGTGTTCGAACAGGAGCCGCACCGTAACGGACGGAGCTGACTTCCTCGATGTCAATGCATACGTCGCCGAAGCGCGCAGCAGGCGTAGTGTATTACCGCTGCTCCGGCGAGGCAAGGTCAGAGGGGTTCGCCCGAGGGCTCGGAGCCGTCCTGGGCGCGTACACTCTCGAGCTCGGCCTTCAGCTGCTCGTTCTCGGCGGTGATGGTCTCGATGTAGGCCGAGAGGTCGGACAGTCTCTCGACGAACCAGCTGAATCCGACCTTGCCGGCGAGGGTACGGCGCATCGCTTCGATGAAGGTCAGCGCCTCGTCCTTCGTGTATGCGGCCATCGCGAATCAGCCTTCCGCCGGCTTCGAGAGCGTGAGAGAGAACATCAGGGGTATGTCCCCCGCTTCCGGCGGCAGCCGCCACAGCCCCTCGCCGTCCGGAACGAGGAACTCGAGCGCCTCCCAGGACACGACCGGGAACTCCCGCATCTGCTGCAGGACCAGCCCTTCGCCGAGAAGCACGCCGAGAATCTCGGACAGCGGATGCTGCCACGCATACGAGTCGGCGACGAAATCGGCGTCCCGGTCGGCGTAGCTGCCGTGCTCCTCGAAGTAGAGCGGCTCATCGCTGAAGTACGGATAGCGCACCTTGAGGGGCGGTTCGGGAGCGAAGTCGTCAAAGACCGTCAGGAACGGGTGCGCGTCGATGATGTGGAACACCCCGCCGGGCGCGAGGCGCGAGGCGATCCCCTCGGCCCACGGCTTGAGGTCGGGGAGCCACATGATCGTGCCGTACGAGGTGAAGACGACGTCGAACGCCGAGACCGGCACGCTCTCGGGTAGCGCCGCGACGTCCGCTTCGACGAAGGTCGCCGAGATTCCGAGCCGGTCGGCGATGGACCGGGCCGCTGCGATGGCCTTCGGGGAGAAGTCGACTCCGGTGAGGTTCGTGGCGCCGGCCAGGCCGAAGCGCATCGTGTCGAGGCCGACGTGGCACTGCAGGTGGAGCAGCCGCTTGCCTGCGACGTCCCCCACGACCTCCTGGATCACCCAGTCGAACGGGCGCTTGGACGGATCGGCGATGAACCCATCGACGTCGTAGGCACCGGACATGTGGAGATCGGTCCAGCCGTTCCACAGCTCCAGGTTCTTCGAGACTTCGTGCAGCATCGGACCCTCCGGGTATCGTGCTCGACTAGCCGCGCGCCGCCAGCCAGGCGTCGGCGAACTCCGCCCATCCGTCGCCGCGCTCGCCCCACGTCGAGTACACGTTGGCGCGAGTGGCCGCTGCCGCTCGCACGCGCTCGTCGTGCAGCGCGTTGGCGACCAGCGCCCCCATCGCCGACGACATCGGCCATCTCGACGTCGCTCGCCGAGTCACCGATCGCGGCCGCCTGTTCGCGGCGTCAGTCCGCGGCGGGCGAGGTCGCGCGCAACAGCCCCGGCCTTCGTCACGCCCGCCGGGATCAGGTGGTACGCATGCACCTCGCTGATATCTGCCGAGAGGCCCGTCGATAGCGGCCGGATGATGCCGTTGTCCACGATGTCGATCGGCAACTCGAACTCGCCGAGAACAGCCTGCGCGGCAGCCACGTCGAGCGAACCGCGCAGCATGTGCGTCGCCTCGCGGTTGAGGTGGTAGGGCGCATGCGGCTCGAGCCGGCCGGGGAATGCCTCGTAGAGCGCGGCCGGTGCGCCGAGCCGCTCGATGGCTTCCCACGGAGTCTCGCCGGATGCCAGCGCATCGGCCGGCCAGTCGCCGGTGAGGTAGAGCGGATCCGCGCCGCGATCGGGCACGATCACGCATCCCAGCTCGGCGATGAAGCCGCGCCAGCCCGCGAGGCGCGCGATCTCGGCGCACTGGAGGCGGTTTCGGCCGGTGGTGATGACGACCGTGAGGCCGGCGGCGTTGAGCCGCACGATCGCCTCGGCGGTCGAGGCGGAGGGCGTGCCCTCGCCGTCGACGAGCAGCGAGCCCCCGAGGCCCAGCAGCGTGCCGTCGAGGTCGGTGTAGAGCGCCTCGACCCGGGAGAGGGCGTCGAGTGCGGCGGGAGAGTCCGAAAGCAGTGGTGTGGTCATGAGCCGATGATACCCGAGCCGTCATCATCGCCGCGTCGGCATCGACCCGCCGCCGTACGCGTCACGCACGGATTCTCGCCGTTTGCGGTCCCGACTCTCGCGGCGCGGTCGCGGTCGCGGTATAACAGAAACGCCTGATGCACGTACACCAAGAGGAGTACCGATGATGAACGACGCCTTCGAGCTTCCGTTCCCGCAATACCGCTGCCCGAGCTGCGGCAAGGACCTGCCGCTCGGCGAGGCGCGCATGACCGTCACCTGTGCATCGCACATGGAGCGCGAAACCGTCGAGTTCGAGGTCCGCCAGGCCGACGACGCCGATCACGAGGCCGTCGCGCTGCTGTGCGAGCGCGCGCTCGGCGAGACCGACGTCGACGTGTTCGGGCGGACGTTCGACGTGTTCGCCGGCGTGAACCTTGTCGCCATCGCCGAGGGCGAGCTCGTCGGCCTGCTCGCGCTCGCCATCAGCCGAGGCGAACTCACCGTCGTGCTGCTTTCGGTCTACCCCGACCACCAGGGGACCGGCGTGGGCTCGGCGCTTCTGGCCGCCGCCGACGCGTTCGCGGCGAAGCGGGGCCTGAGCTTCCTGCGCGTGGCGATCACCAACGACGACATCCCGCAGCTCTACTTCTACCAGCGCCACGGCTTCGCGATCTACGAGGTCGCCGTCGGCGAGGTCGCCGACCGCTTCGGTTCCGCGACGCCGGGCTTCTCGGGGATTCCGGTCCGAGACGAGATCCGTCTGCGCCGCGCAGTCTGCGTGAGCTAGCTTGTCCCACCACGAAGGGAGTCACCGCATGACCCGTTCGACGCGTCTTTCCGTGTGCGCGCTGGTGCTCGTCGCCCTGCTGAGCGTTGCGTTGCTGTCAGGCTGCAGTGCGCAGCCGACCAAGCCCGCAGCGCCCGCCGCCGGCGAGGCGACCGCGACCGCGCCTGCTGCGATTCCCGTCAAGATCGGCACGCTGGCGACTGAAGACTCGTTGCCGCTCTGGGTCGCCGAGAACATGGGCTACTTCTCGCACCGAAGGCATCCCGAAGGTCGAGATCATCGTGTTCCAGTCCGCCCAGGAGCGTGACGTCGCACTCGCTTCGGGTGCCATCGACGGCTTCATGGGCGACCTCATCGCCGCCGCGAACCTCTCGGCGAGCGGAAAGGGCGTCAAGGTCGCCACGATCATGCTCGGCGCCGATCAGAGCCAGGGCCGCTTCGGCGTCGTCGTGCCGCCGAAGTCGACTGCGACGGACATGAAGGCGCTCGCGGGCGTGCCCGTGGGGACCTCCTCGGCGACGATTCAGGAGTACGTGCTCGACGGGCTGATGGCCGAGGCCGGCGTCGCTGCCGACCAGGTCAAGACCGAAGAGGTCAAGAAGGTGCCGGTGCGCTTCGAGCTGCTGATGGCCGGCAAGCTCAAGGCCGCGGCGCTGCCCGAGCCGTTCCTCACCCTCGCCGAGACGGGCGGCGCCAAGCTCGTCGGCGACGACACCAAGGCCGCCAAGAACCTCTCGCAGACGGTGCTGCTGTTCTCCGACGAGTACCTCGCCAAGCCCGGCGGGCAGACCACGGTCGACGGCGTGCTCGAGCGCGTGGGACGTCGCGGTCAACGACATCAACAAGAATCCCGAGAACTACCGCAAGGTGCTGGTCGACAAGGCGCGGCTGCCTGCCCCGCTCGCGGAGACGTACAAGGTCCAGACCTACCCCACGACCGTGGTGCCGACCCAGTCCGACGTCGACGCGGTTCTGACGTGGATGAAGGACAAGGGCTACCTCAAGGCCGACGTCACGTACGACCAGATCGTCGGATTGCCGCAGGACTAGCGCGCCGACCGTGGCCACGCTCAGCTTCGACAGCATCACGCTCACGTACGAGGGCTCGGACCGCTCGGTCCGGGCCCTCGATTCGCTGTCGCCTCGAGATCGCGCGCAGGTGAGCCGGTCGCGGTCATCGGGCCGAGCGGGTGCGGCAAGTCGACGCTGCTGCTGCTCGCAGCGGGGCTGCTGGCGCCGTCCGCAGGACGCGTGCTCGTCGACGGCGAGACGCTGGCGTGCGCCGAGGCGCGAGACCGCGCTCATCCTCCAGGACTTCGGTCTGCTGCCGTGGAAGACGGTCGAGGCGAACGCGGGTCTTGGCCTCGAGGTGCGCGGCGTGGCGTCGCGAGGAGCGCCGCAGCCGCAGCGCGGAAGCACTGGAGCGCGTGGGGCTTGCGGACTTCGCGCACGCCTACCCGGCGGAGCTGTCCGGCGGCATGCGGCAGCGGCTCGGGCCTGGCACGCGCGGTCGCGCTCGACGCCGACCTGCTGCTGATGGACGAGCCCCTCTCGGCGCTCGATGCGCTCAAGCGCGAGGACCTGCAGGACGTGCTGCTCGAGCTGTGGCAGCGCCGAGGCCACACGCAGGTGCTCGTGACGCACTCGATCGAGGAGGCGGTCTTCCTGGGCCGGCGCGTCGTGGTGATGACGCCGCGGCCGGGCCGCGTGGCTGCGATCGTCGACAACCCTGCGATGGGCAGCGCCGGCTACCGCGACAGCGAGGAGTACCACGAGCGCTGCGTGCAGCTGCGCCGAGTGCTCGCCGAGGAGGGCGCGGTGCACGCGGCCGCGGCGGGCGGTGAGGCGCTGTGAAGCACCCGCTCGCGCGCAAGGTCGCTCGGCTACGTCGGCGCGCTGGTCGTGCTGCTGCTCGCGTGGGCGGCGCTCGCGGCCGCGGTCGACTCGCCGGCGCTGCCCGGCCCCGTCATCGCGATTCAGACGTTCGTGGCGCAGTGGCCGGAGATCTGGCCGGAGATCGTGGTCAGCTTCTGGCGCGTGATGGCGGCGATGGCGATTGGGACGGCGCTCGCGGTGCCGCTCGGGCTGTGGCTCGGACGCTCGCCGCGAGCCGACGCCTTCGCCGCGCCGATGATCTACCTGCTGTATCCGATTCCGAAGGTCGTCTTCCTGCCGGTGTTGCTCGTGCTCCTCGGTCTGGGGCACGCGCCCAAGGTCGTGCTCATCGCGCATCATCGTCTTCTTCCAGATACTCGTGACGGCGCGCGACGCCGCCAAGGCGGTGCCCGAGCCGAGCGTGCTTTCGGTGCGCTCGCTGGGCGCCTCGCGGCTCGACATCTACCGCCACGTGGTCGTCCCGGCTGCACTGCCCGACATCTTCACGGCGCTGCGTATCGGCACCGGGACGGCGGTCGCCGTGCTGTTCCTCGCCGAGTCGATCGCCGGCTCGAGCGGCATCGGCTGGTACATCGTCGACGCGTGGGGGTCGATCGACTACCCGGCGATGTTCGCCGGAATCATCGGCATGGCGCTGCTCGGCGTGGTGCTCTACGAGGCGCTCGACGCGGTCGAGGGCTGGACGACGCGATGGCGCCGCGCGGGGCGGTAGGTCGCGCGGTGCGTCAGAACGTGGGTGTGTAACCCTTCGTCTCCGAGGCGAGCTTCGAGAGCGTGACCATCTTGTAGCCGCGCCGTTTGAGCTCCGCGCAGATTCGAGGCAGTGCCTGGATCGATTCCGGATGTGTCTGGTGCAGAAGGATGACGTCACCGCGCCCGGCCGCCTTCATGACAATGCGGTAGATGGTGTCAGGAGGCAGATAGAGCTGGTGCGAGTCGTAGCTGTCGACCGACCAGTTGCAGTAGAGCTGCCCGGTGTGGCCCACTGCGCGCAGGCCGGCGCTGTCGATACCGCCACCCATACCGCGAATCCAGATCGGGGCGAATCCCGTGGCCTTCTTGATACGCCTCTGGGCGGGCGTTGCCTCCCTGAGTGACTCCGCGTACCCGTAGAGCATCTTATGGTGCGCTGTGTGGTTCGCTATCTCGTGCCCGCGGTCGTAGGCGGCCTTGGCCTGCTTCTCGTATCCTCGCTTGAACAGCTGGTCCACGAAGAAGAACGTGCCCTTGGCGTCGTACTTTTCGAGGATGCGGCAGATTGCGAGCGTCCTCGCGTTGGGGCCGTCGTCGAACGTGAGTGCGACGAGCTTCCGCTTGGTCTTGAAGCCGCCTATCTTGTGTCCGCGGTAGCGGCCGGGCCAGTTCGTCACCTTGATACTTCGGCTCTGACTGAGCGTTCGCGCGTGACCGGCGTCGTCGTGAAGGATCCGGACCCGCCACGTCCCTGTCGTGGGTAGCTGGAACTTGCCGACGTAGCGGCTCTTTCCGTTCTTGGTGACGATTGCGGCCTTGAAGGTTCTGCGGACGACCCACCTGCCGCTCTGCTTGCGCTCGCAGACGATCCTTGTCGATGTGCTCTTTCTCGAATGGGCCGGCCATAGCGACCCGCGCGCGGGCAGCCATTGGCCGGGGTAGGCGAAGTCGTCGTGCGTCCACGGCCGGGCGAGTTCGACCTTCGGCGTGACCGCCGCCGCGGAGCTTTCCGACGCGAGGTAGGCGACGTCGCCGGAGAAGCGCGCCTGCAGCACGATTCGGGAGGTCGGGCTCACCTTGGCCACGAAGCGACCGTCGCTGTTGGTGAGGCCGGTCGCGACGGTCGTCTCAGCGCTCGAGGCGATACGCACGATCGCGACCGGCACGCGGGGGACGGGGGCACCGGCAGTGCTTTCGAGCGTCGCGACGACGACGGTGACCTCGTGCGCCCGAATGACTTTCGGCGCTTGGAGCGTCAGCGTCGTGGTCGCCGGCTCGTTGCGGGTCAGCGGTTCGGCCACGGCGACGAGCGTTGAGGAACCCACGATCGCGAGCGCAAGCGCGGTGGCCCAGACCAGATGCAGGACCCGAACTGCTCGGCGCATGGGTTCCTCCAAGAACCGATGACAGCGGCCTCGGTTCGCCGTTCTACGCAGATAGTTGTGTCCACTCTCGCGGTGAACGTAACCAACGGGAACCCGCGAGTACCGTGGCTCGCTCCGTCCTGTCACAGCCTCCTGCTAGCATGGGTCAGTACCTTCGAGGGAGGGACCTGCCCGTGCGCGACCGCGTGACGTTCATCCACGCCGCTGACCTGCATCTCGATGCGCCGTTCTCGGGTCTGACCGCTGCGTCCGACCGTATCGGCAAGGCGCTCGCCGAGGCGACCTACGAGGCGTTTCGGCGCGTCGATCGACACGGCCATCGCGCGCGAGGTCGACTTCGTCGTGATCGCCGGCGACGCCTACAACTCCCGCGACAAGAGCCTGCGCGCGCAACTCCGCTTCCGCGAGCAGATGACGCGGCTGGCCGAGGCGGGCATCGAGGCGTTCGTCGTGCAGGGCAACCACGACCCGGCGAACGGGTGGTCGGCCAGGCTCGCGCTTCCCGGACAACGTCACCGTGTTCTCCGCCGACCGCGTGAGTCGCGCCGAGGTCGTGCGCGACGGCGAGGTCGTCTGCTGCGGTCTACGGCCGCAGCTTCGCCCGCCGAGACGTGACGGAGAACCTGTCGCTCGGCTACCGGCGCGAGGCGAGCGACCCCATCGCGATCGGTGTGCTGCACGCCAACGTGGGCAGCAACGCAGACTACGAGACGTACGCACCCGCCACGCTCGACGATCTGCGGGCCGCGGGCATGGACTACTGGGCGCTCGGCCACATCCACAAGCAAGAGGATCCTCGCCGAGAACCCGTGGGTCGTCTACTCCGGCAGCCCGCAAGGCATCAACCCGAAGGAGACCGGCCCGCACGGGTGCTTCGTGGTCGACGTCTCGACGTCGGGTGCCGTCTCCCTCGAACACGTGGAGACCGCGCCGGTAGCGTGGGCGCACGTCACGCTCGACGCGGGCGCGGTGACCGATATCGACGGTGTCCGTTCGCTGCTCGCGAGCGCCTGCGAAGAGCTGCTCGCGGCCGAGAACCGCTGCGGTCGCGGCACGCTTCACGATCGTCGGACGCAGCGACGCGCACGTGGACCTCGCACGGCCAGGAGTGCTATCGCAGCTGCTCGAGGACGTGCGTGTCGAACAGGGTGCCGGTGACCCGTGGGTCTGGATCGACCGGATCGACGACCGAACGTCCGCGCTGCATCGACCTCGAAGCGGTGCGCGCCGGAGCGGACTTCTCGGCGGAGGTCGTCCGTCTCGCCGACGAGCTCGAGGCCGACGGCACGGCGCTGAGCGCCCTGATCGCAGAGATCGCCACGCCGGTGGCGACATCGCTCTCCGGATACGAGCCGGGCCTGCCACAGGTCGAGGCGCTCCAACGGGCGCGCGATGCAGTGCTCGACGAGTTGCTCGGCGGTGAGGTCCGATGAGACTCACGGCGATCGAGGCGGTTCGCTACGGCGCGCTTGAGGGCGAGTGCCTCAGCGGGCTGAGCGAGGGGCTCACCGTTGTGCTCGGCCCCAACGAATCCGGCAAGTCGACGATGACGGCGCTCACGCGCCACGTGCTGTACGGCTACCCGGACGGCCGTTCGAAGGAGCGTGGCTACGAGCCGCTCGCGGGCTCCCGTGCCGCGCGGCTGTTGTTCGCGGATGCGACGGGGGAGTGGGCGATCGAGCGGCTCGACGGCAAGAACCGCGGCTCCGTCTCCGTGGCCGCCCGCCGCGGTGCCGAGCGGCCCGAGCTTCTCGGCGAACTCGTCAGCGGCGTGAGCGAGCAGTCGTACCGGGTCGTCTTCGGGTTCGGTCTCGACGAGCTTGCCCTGATCGAGAGGGGCGACAGCGCCGAGATCGTGTCGCGGCTCTACGCAGCGGGATTCGGGCTCGCGGTGAACCCGATGGACGCGCGCAAGCGGCTCGAGACCCGCGCCGGCGAGCTCTACTCTCCGCGGGCATCCAAGCCGGCGGTCAATGCGTTCGCGGCGCAGATGCGCGATCTCAAGCTGGAGATCGCCGCGCTCGAATCGCAGGCGGCCGAGTACGCGGACGAGCAGGCCCGACTCGCGGAACTCGCCGAGCAGATCGAGCCGCTGCGCAACCGGCGCGACGAACTCGACGCTCGGCTCCACGTGCTGGAACAGGATGCCGGGCGGCTTGGAGCGGCGTCAGACGAACTCGACGAGCTCGCGCAGCAGGCTCGCGACGCCGATGCCGCTATCGTGGCGCCGAGAGCGCGCTCGCGATGGTCGACGTCGACGAGCGTGTGCTCGCTGCCGCGCCGGAGCTCTCGGCAGTGCTCGAGGACCAGTCGGGCTTCCGGCAGCGCCTCGAAGCGATGGCCGCCGCCGAGACGACCGCCGCCGAGACCGAACGGCGCGCGAAGGCGGGATCGCTGCCCGCGGACGCGCAGGACAGCGTCGAGAACCGTACTGCGGTCGAAGGATGGCGCGACCGTCTCGCCGGTCTGCGCGCGAAGGCTGAGGCCGCCGAAGATGCTGCTCGGCACGCTGAAGCACGCGCGGTGAGCACGGAGGGTGTTGCCGCCCAGTCGGCGCCCGTGCCTGGTGCGACCGCATCGAAGACCGTGCCGCTCGCGCTCTCGCTTGGCAGCGGTCGGCGTGGGCGTGGTGTTCGTCGCGATCGGCGTCCTGATGGGCCAGCCGCTCGCATCGGTTCTTGGCGCGATCGTGCTGCTGGCCGGCGTCGTTGCGCTCGCGATGACGATCGCGCGCAAGCCGGTGGCGGCGCCTGCCGAGGCGTCGCTGTCCGCTGACGCAGCGCGGCTGCGCGCAGACGCTGTCGCCCAGCGCTCGCTGGCGACGACGGCCGCAGCCGAGCGTGACGCGGCGACTGCAACGTGGCGCGCATGGCTCGCAGAGAGCGGGCTGGACGCACACGGTGACGACCCGGCCGCCGTTCGCACGCTGCTCGAGGAACTCGCCGAGCGCCAGCGGCTGATCGATGAGACCGCAGCGCTACCGCGACACCGCATCGCGCGAGCGCGACGCGGCCGAAGCATGGGTGGTCCGGCTCGTCGATGCCGTGCGCCGCTACGATGAATCCGCTGCTCAGATACCGCCGCTGTCAGAAGCGACAGCACTCGCAGCGCGGGCCAAGCGAGATCTCGAGGCCGCGCGTAGCGCTGCGGCAGAGCACCTCCAGCTCACTCGGGACCTTGAGGCCGCGCGCGCCGAGCGCCGCCGTCTCGGAGAGCGGCTCGACGTGGCGAACGCCGTGATCGGCGAGGTTGCTGCGCGCAACGACCTCGAGGCGTCGTCGGCGCTTCCGGCACTTCGCGCGTTGGTCGAGCGGGTGCGCGAAGAGCTTCTCACCGTTCGAGAGACGTACGACACGGCGTCGCGCGAGCACGCCGCACTGAGCGGAAAGCTGAACAACGAGGGCCGAGATGACTCGATGGCCCTCGCGCGCCAGGCGCTCGAGGGGCTGCGAGTCAAGGCCGCGACCGCAGCCGACCGCTACCTCGTCGCCTCGCTCTCGGTGCGACTGCTCGATCGTGCCCGTGAGCGGTTCGAGCGCGAGCGGCAGCCCGATGTCGTCCGCACGGCCGGCCGGGTCTTCTCGGCGATGACCGATGGGCGCTACACCGACGTGCGGGTGCCGCTGGACGGCAGCGGCGTCTCGGTCGTCACGGAGGACGGCACGATCCGCACGACGGATGAGCTTTCGCGCGGAACCGCCGAGCAGCTCTACCTCGCGCTGCGAGTCGGCCTCATCGGCTCGCTCGAGGGAACCGGCACGTCGCTTCCGGTGCTCATGGACGACGTCGTCGTGAACTTCGACCCGGAGCGTCGCGCGGGAGCCGTCGCTGCGGTGGCTGAGCTCTCGGCCATGCGGCAGGTGCTCTTCTTCACGTGCCATCCGGAGACCGCGGAGGCACTCAGCGGTTCCGTGCCGGGCGCGAAGCTCGTGACACTCGACCGCTGCGAGCTGCGCTAGGACCTGGGAGCCAGTCGAATCATCCTGGGCCGCCTGCGCCATACAGCACCAGCACTATGACGAGCATGCCGCAGTTGGCGACGACTGTGGCCCAGAAGATGGTGCGGAACGGCTGCTTGACCGTCTTGTGCCGGAACACGCGTTGCGCGACGAGCGCGCCGGGCCACCCTCCCAAGAGCGCCATGAGATGCAGCACCCACTCTGGGGTTCGGGATCCGCCGCGCTTGGCAGCCGACTTGTCGAGGCCGTAGACCGCGAAGAGCGCCGCGCTCATCAACACGTATGCAGCGACCAGCGCCGCCGCGCCCGGCATCACAGCCGTCCCTTTCCGCAAGGAGCCACTAGGGGTCCACCAGAAGGCGTGCGAGGAGCACGACGTCGATCGGCTCGCCGTCAACCACCACGGCGTGCCTGCACAGGCCCTCGCGCACGAAGCCCAGCCGTTCGTACAACGCGATGGCCCCTGGGTTGTTCACCCAGGCCCATGCCTGAATCCGGGCGATACCCTGCTCGGGTGCCCAGGAGAGGAGCGCCTCGATGAGCGCCGTCCCGATGCCGTGTCCGCGGTGCGCACTATCGACCGACAGGCCGAAGGTCCCCGCGTGGGACTCCTCGGCGAGCGTTCCACCGACGAAGTCGACAAGTCCCACGATCCTGCCGTCGAGTATCGCGACGAGCAGCGTCGAGTTCGCGGGCTCGACATGCGAACGGATGAACTCGCGCTCCTCGTCCGGCGTGGGAATCGGTCGTCGGAAGATGCCCGGCAGGCCCTCGCTGAAGAGCCGGGATGCGTACTGCAGCAACTCCGCGGCGTCCGCCGCCACCGCGGGTCGAATCTCAAGGCCTGTCACGCTCGCTCCCTTCCCTCACCGCGCACCGCGAACCGCAGCCGCCATGAGTTCGCCACGACGGCGAGCGACGAGCCCGCCATCGCCGCGGCCGCAGCGACCGGCGACAGCCGCCCCATCACCGCAAGCGGTATCGCGACGACGTTGTACGTGAACGCCCACACGAGGTTCTCGGCGATCACGCGCCGGGTCGCGCTGGCGAGCTTGAGCAGCGCCGGCATCGCCGAGAGCGGCGAACCATCGCGCGCCAGCACCACATCTGCCGAGAGGACCGCGACGTCGGCGCCGCCGCCCACCGCGACCGCCACGTCGGCCGCTCCAAGCGCTGCCGCGTCGTTGATGCCGTCGCCAACGAACGCGAGCGCGCCGCCCGTCTCGGCGAGTTCGCGTACGACGCGCTCCTTCTCGTGCGGCAGGACCTCGGCGCGCACCTCGTCGATGCCGAGCGCCGCCGCGACCGCCTCGCACGTGGCTGCCGCATCGCCGCTGACCATCGCGGTGCGAACGCCGGCGGCGTGCAGCGCGGCGATCGCGTCGGCGGCCTCAGGTCGGATCGCGTCGGCGAAGCGAAGCCCGCCGAGCAGCTCGTCGTCCGCCGCGACCCACACCACGAGCTCCCCGCCTGCCCGAACCTCGCGCGCAGCATCGGCCAGCGCGGAGGGGAGCGCGACGCCCTCATCGGCCAGCAGCCGCTCGCTGCCCACGAGGACGCGAACACCGTCGACATCGCCGATGAGCCCGGCGCCCGGGCGGCGCTCGACCGTCGCCGGCCGCGGCGCGCCGGCCGTGGCCGCCGCGATCGCAGCCGCCACCGGGTGCGGGTCACCGGTCTCGACCGCCGCCGCCAGCGACAGCACGTGCGCGACGGCGCTCTCGGTCAGGTCGCGCCGGCAGCACGCCCGCGACCACAGGTGTTCCGCCAGTCAGCGTCCCGGTCTTGTCGAATGCGACGGTCTCGATGCGCCCGGCTCGTTCAAGCGCCGGGCCTCCGCGCAGCAGCAGCCCATGCTCCGCCCCGGTACCGATCGCGTTGGCGACGGCGAGCGGTGTCGCGAGCGCGAGCGCACAGGGGCACGACACCACCAGCACCGCCACCGCTCGCTCGACCGCCGCCGCAAGCGGAACGCCGGTCGCAATCCCGATGAACGCCGCCGCCGCCGCGATCGCGATCACCACCGGCACGAACACCGCCGCGACTGCGTCAGCCACCCGCTGCGCGTGCGACTTCGCGAACGCGGCGTCCTCGGCGAGTGCGGCGAGCCGGCCGGCCAGCGTCTCGGCGCCGCAGCGCTCGACTCGCACGCGCAGCAGGCCCGCAAGGTTCACGGTGCCCGCCCACACCTCGTCACCCGGCACGACCGCTGCCGGCAGCGGCTCGCCGGTCAGCCGCGAGCGGTCGATCTCGCTCTCGCCGGCCAGCACGACGCCGTCGACGGGCACCCGCTCGCCCGCGCGGACGAGCACGGTTGCGCCGGGCGTCACCTCAGCGAGCGGCACGCGCTCGGCCTCTTCGCTGTCGATTCGCGCGAGCCACGCGCCCTCCTCGGCGGATTCGGTGAGCTTGGCGAGCGACGCGGTCGCATCGCGCGTGCCGATCGCTTCGAGCCAGCGGCCCACGAGCACGATCGTCACGATCATCGCGGCGGACTCGAAGTACGTCGGCCCGCTCGAGGTCGCTGTCGCCCACGCGCTATACAGCCACGCCGTCCACGTGCCGAGCACCACCAGCGTGTCCATCGTCGCTCGCCGCACGCGTGCCGCGCGCCATGCGCCCGCGAGGAACGGCCAGCCGCCGTACACGAGCACCACGAACGCGAGCGCCCCCGTGAACAGCTCGTACGTTCGCACGCTCGCGAAGTCGCCGGTCGAGAACGCCGGCCACAGCACGAAGTACGTCGGCCACATCACCCACATGCCCACGACCGCCGAGACGAACGCTCGCAAGAACAGCTCCTCGGTGTCGCCGCGGACGCTGCGACACCTCTCGAGCGGGTGCTGCCCGGTAACCGAGCAGCGCGACGCGTTCCATCAGCGTGTCGAGCGAAGTGACCGCCGGCTCCCACGTCACGCGAACGAGCGACGCCGAGTAGCTCGCCTCGGCATCGAGCACGCCGGGGAGCGCCATGAGCGCGTCTTCGAGCACCAGTCCGCACGACGCACACCACATGCCGTCGACGCGCAGGGTCTCTCGGCGAGCGCCCGCCGCCGCGGCTGCCGCTGCCTTCCGCGCACCGGAGTCGGCGCCGGCCCGCCCGCGCCCGCTCCGTGACTCCGGCGGCGTCAGCAGCTCCGAGATCCCGGCGTCCTCGGCGGTGACGTACACGCGTCGGCAGCCCTCGCAGCAGAAGTCCCGTTCGCGATCGTGAATCGGTCGGCCGAGAACCGGGAGGCCGCACAGGTCGCACGAGGTCGACTCGGCGGGTGTCACACGCGCGCGCCTAGAGCGCACTCGCGAGCGCGAGTCCCTGCACGAGCGTCACGGCGCCCAGCACCACGACGGCGGCCGCGGCGACCGGTGCGAACCAGCCCCGTGCCCGCGCGCCCAGAAGCCCGCTCGCCGCCCCGAAGCCCGCGAGCGCCGGCACCGTCCCCAGGCCGAAGGCGAGCATCACGAGCATGCCGTACAGCGGCTTGCCGGTCGCAAGCGCCGCGAGTTCGACCGGCAGCAACGGCGCGCACGGCAAAAGCCCCATCAGCGCGCCGAGCGGAAGCCCCGCCCAGCCGCCGGAGCGCGAGAGCCGCGCGACCGTGCGTCCGAACCACGGCAGCGAGGCCACCCACGCGGTCGGCTCGGGCAGGTTCGCTCGGCGGCCTCGAATCCACGCGACGATCATCGCTACGCCCATCGCCAACATGAGCGCACCCGCGACCACCTTCAGCCACTGCGTGATCCCGGTGGGCGAGAACGGCCCGCCCAGTGACGCCAGCGCACCCGCCTCGCCGAGCAGCCCGAGCACCGCGCCGAGCAGCGCGTACGTGCCGAGACGCCCGAGATGGTAGGCGAGCTGGAAGATGCCGCTGCGACGCGCGCCTCCACGGAGCACTCGCAGCCGAGCCGCAGGCGGCACCGTCGGCGAGGCTCGCGGCGGCCACGAACGGCCCGCACATGGCGAGGCAGTGGCCGAAGCCACCCGCGAGCCCGAGCAGGAACGCTCCCCACAGGGAGAACGACGACAGGCTCGCCGCCGACATCTGCATGTGACCGCCCATGTCCACGGCGTTGCTGCTCCCTGTTGCCGGTCGGTTCTAGGTGAAGGTGTATCCGCGCTGCACGAACAGCACCACGTAGCCGATCGCCCACACCGTGAACGAGATGATCACGAGCTTGACGATGAGCGGCACCGGCCCGTGCGCCTCCGAGATCCCATCGGGATACTCGTGGACCGCACCCAGGACTTCAGGCATCGAGTCCTCCGTGTGCGGATGAGCCTCGGGCAGCTCGGCCAGGTCGCGGGTGCTGCCCACGAGGGGCTTGCGATACCAGCCGCCTCGCACGGTCGCCCAGACCACGATGATGAGCGCCGCTCCGACGCCGAGCCCCCAGAGGACGGCTGCTATCTGCTGGCTTGCGGGCATCAGAAGGCCCCCTTCGTGCGAGTCGGCATGGGTTCGTCGTCATCCAGCACCACTCGGGCGGCTGCGTCGAGATGGCTCCAGTGGCCGCCCACGATCGACAGCCACAGCCCCACGGCAGCTCCGACGGTGAATGTCACGATGACGGCGGTGACGAGGTAGACGGAGTAGATCCATCAGTTGCCACCTCCCGCGGGTACGGGTTTCGGTGCGTCCTTCGAGTTGGTCATGTTCATGCCGTAGAAGAGGATCGCCCACTTCTGCTGTTCGGTGAGGATGTTGCGCCACGATGGCATTGCCGTCGGATGTGGAGTCGGCTTGCCACCGGTCTTGCTCGGGTCGGTGCCGATGACACCGTTGTCGAGGCGCCAGTACCAGAAGTCCACGCCCATCGTCGCGGCGGGCTCCTCCGTCAGGTTGGCCGGAGTCGGCATGAGCACCTTGCCGAACTCACCGTCGCCCATACCCTTGGCGCCGTGGCAGCCCGCGCACAGCCGGACGTACAGGTCTTCGCCCATCGCCATCATGTCGGGGGTCGGCGCATACGGCGCGGGGTCGACGGCCTGGTAGGCCGGCGGAACCTCATCGCTCACGTCGGTGGGCTCGCTCGGGTTCGCGAACGTCGCCTTGATGTACTTGATCGCGGCCCAGCGGTCCTCCTCTGAGAGGAGGAGGCGCCACTGCGGCATGGCAGCGTTGCCGATGCCCTGCGAGACCCTCCAGTACCAGTCAGAGTCCGGCATGGTCTTCGGGTCAGCCTCGGTGAAGTTCGCAGGCATCGGCGCGAGATGCTTGCCGTCCGGACCTTCGCCCTGGCCGGCGTCGCCGTGGCACATCCAGCAACGCTGCAGGTAGACCTGGCGGCCGCGCATGATGTCGGTGTCAGCCGGCATCTTGTATTGCGTGGCGGCAGCTTCAGGCGTCTCGGGGTCGACCGGCTCGTTGGCCGGGTCGGGGAAGATGAGCATGTTCTTCACGTAGCCGGCGACGAGCGAGATCTGCTCGGGATGCAACCACGTGTGCCACTGCGGCATCGCGCGCATCGGCAGCGATTCGCTCACGCGCCAGTAGTAGTCACCAGGCGTCCAGTCGACGTACGTCGAGGTCTCCTCGAAGTTCGGCGCAGCGGGGAGCAGTCCGGCCGCACTGGGGCCGTCACCGCTGCCTCCGTAGCCATGGCAGAACGCGCAGTTGCTGACGAAGATCGCCTTGCCCGCCTCGATGTTCTCGTCGGTCTTCTCGGCGATGGTCTTGTCGGCGAACTTGGCGGGGAGGTCGCCCTCATCGTTGTAGTCGGGGTTCATGTCCATGAAGGCCTTCTGGATGAAGAGGATCGCGAGCCACCGGTCGTCCTCGCTCAGCGACTGGTGCCACACCGGCATGACGGTGCCGGGGACGCCCTCGCTCACGCGCCAGAAGAAGAAGCTGACCGGCTGGTTCTTGTAGTCCACATCGCGCAGGTTCGCCGGCCGTGCGTTGTTGAGCATCGCGTACGGGCCGTTGCCTGCCCGGCGCAGCCGTGGCAGGTGAGGCACTTCTCGGCGTAGATGCCGCGGCCCTTCTCGAAGTTCTCGTTCGTGAGCTCGAACTTGTTCGCCTGATAGGCGGGTCCGAGGTACTTCACCGGAATCATCAGGTCGGTCGACGCGTTGCGACCGTTGCCGAGACGATTCAGGTACGCGACGATCGCCGCGAGCTGCTTGTCGGACAGGTAGTTGAAGTTCGGCATGATCGAGTTCGGGCGTCAGCGAGCGCGGGTCCTTGAGGTGGTCGAGCTCCCACCGGTCGCCGCGCTTCAGGCCGATATCGGCGAGGTCGGGACCGGTGCGCAGCGTGCCGAGCTGGTGCGGCTGGTCGTAGGCGAACTGCCCGGCTTCGCTCGGGCGGGACGGCGTCACGTCGCCGGGCCGTGTGAACTGGCTGTGGCAGTACATGCAGCCGTTGCTCACGTACAGGTCGCGGCCTTGCTGCTCGAGTTCGGTGTAGGGCTGGGTCTCAAGGGCGGGCTTGGGCTGGAACACCACGTACGGCAGGAATACGACGAATGCGATGACGGTCAGTACGACGGCGAGCCCGCCGATGATGATGAGGCGCGGCGACATCTTCATGGGTCGCGTCTCCTCTCTAGGCGCCGGCCGCGGCGGGCGCGGCGTCGGCTGTCGCGGGCTTCTCGGCAGGTGCTTTTCGCGCATCGAGCGCGGTTCGCCAGATGTTGTAGGCGAAGATGTACTGGCCGATGATGATCACCGTTCCGCTTGCGGCGCGGCCGATCCACAGCGACTGGATCTCGGGCAGGATCTTGATGATCGGGATGCCGCCCGCGAAGCCGCCGGCCTGCACGAGCCCCGCGGCCGTCAGCACGATGAAGAAGCCGGTGAAGCCCACGGCCGTGAGCCACCAGTGGGTCCACGCGAGCCGCTCGGAGTGCAGCGGCACACCCGAGGATCCTCGGCATCATGTAGTACACCATCCCCCACATCGAGAAGGCGACGAAGCCGAGCAGTGCCAGGTGCGCGTGGGCGACCGGCCAGTTCGTGAAGTGGATGAACTGGTTGAACCCGCGCAGCGCCTGGAACGAGCCTTGGATGCTCGTGATGAGATAGGCAGCGACGCCCGTCAGGACGAAGCGCAGCGGAATCGACGTGTACGCGATGTGCCACGATCCCCGCATCGTCATGAACATGTTCACGACGAATGCGCTGACCGGGATGAGCAGCCCGATCGAGCAGATGACCGAGATGGTCTTGAGCCACTCGGGAACCGGCGCGCCGAGGATGTGGTGCGTGCCGACCGCGGTGTAGAAGAACGCGATGCCCCAGAAGGCGATGAGCGCGAGCGCGTAGCCGTAGATCGGGCGCTTGGTCTCCCTCGGGACGATGTAGTAGATCAGGCCGGCGGTACCGGTGGTGAACCACAGTCCGAGGACGTTGTGGCCGTAGAACCAGTTCCAGATCGCGTCGTTCAGGCCGATGAGCGAGCCGGTCGGGCGGCGCCCAGATCACGTTGCCGATCGCGTAGACGATCGGGAACCAGATGAGCGTGCCCATGACGTACCACAGGGTCACGTAGAGCTCGGGTTCCTTGCGCGCCATGATCGTGCGGAAGAGGTTGTATGCGGTGAGCAGCAGCACGCCCATGATCGCGATGTCGACCGGCCAGGCGAGCTCGGCGTACTCGCGCGCCTGCGTCCAGCCCAGTGTCAGGCCGACGACGCCCACGGCGAGCGCGATGTTCCACGCCCAAGCGACGAAGATGCCGAGCTTCTCGGAGTGGATGTCGGTCTTGGTGAGGCGCGGGACGACGTAGTACCAGCCCGCGACCATCGCCATCGACAGCCAGCCGAAGGCCAGCCCGTTGACGTGCGCTTGGCGGATGCGCGGGAAGACCAGCCACGCGATGCCCCGGAAGCTGTCCGGCGCGATGAACTCGATCGCCTGCATCAGCCCCAGGGTGATTGCGAGAACCAGCCAGAAGATCGCCGAGTTCACCATCAGCTTCACGGTCGAGTCTTTGCGAGCCGCCATACCGCCCCCTTATGTGGCGCGCGACGGTCTCCGCCCCGGAGGTCGCGCTTCGATGCCATTGTACGGGGTAGATTCCCCTCTGGTGCATAGAATTATTAGTCGATGCAAACTCCGTCAGGAGGCGCTCGCCATGTTCGCTGACCGAACGGACGCCGGCCGCCAGCTCGCCGAGAAGCTCGCCGAGCTCGGAATCGATGAGGACACCGTCGTTCTCGGCATTCCGCGAGGTGGGGTGGCGGTGGCCGCGGAGGTCGCACGCGAGCTCGATCTTCCGCTCGACGTCGTGGTCGCGGCCAAGGTCGGCGCGCCGGGCAACTCCGAGTACGCGATCGGCGCGGTCTCGGCCGACGGCGAGGTGTACGCGAACCCGGTATCGGGTTTCACCGCCGAGGAGGTGCGCAACTACTCGGGCCCGGCGCTCGCGAAGGTGCACCACTCGCTCGCGGCATTCCGCGCCGGGCTGCCGCCGCTCTCGCTGGAGGACCGCACGGCGCTGGTCGTCGACGACGGTCTCGCGACCGGGCTGACGGCGCTTGCGGCCGTCGAGTACGTGCGGCGCGCCGGTGCCGACCACGTCATTCTCGCGGTCCCGGTCGCGGCGCGTCGGCTCGATCCACGCGCTCGAGAGCCACGCCGATGAGGTCGTCGTGGTCGACGTTCCCGCGGGGTTCTCGGCGGTGGGGCAGTCGTACAAGCGCTTCGGGCAGGTCGAGGATGCCGAGGTCAGCGCGCTGCTCGCCGAGGCGGCGAAGCGGGAGGCTGCGGCGAGGGGTAGCGCTCGGGCGGCGCGGGGCGTTGCAATACGTTTGTAGTGCACGTAGTATTGCACCATGTACTGACACTGCCCGAGGAGCGCTGCACCGATGGCCACCTACTCAGCCAAGACCCGCCCATCCCAGTTCCGGCTGCCCGAGTGGGCCGCGCTCGTTCGTCGAGGAGCGCGCTGCCGCCAACCATCCACGAAGACCGAGGTCGTGCTCGCAGCGCTCGAGTGCCTGCGCCAGCGCGACGTCGAAGAGCTCATGGCCGAGGGCTATATCGCCAACGCTGAGGAGGACCGCGAGTTTGCCGAACTCGCGTGGCCGGTCGCAATGGAGACTTGGCCGGAATGGTGACGCCGCCGAGCGACAGAGGGGTGCGGCGCGGGCAGGTCTACTGGACCGACTTCACCCCTGGGCGTGGATCCGAGCAGACGGGCCGCAGGCCGGGACTGGTCGTGCAGAACGACGTCGGCAACCGGTTCTCGCCGACAACGATCGTGCTGTCGATGACCACGAGGGTCAGCGCGAGGGACTACCCGACCCAAGTCCGCCTGCCCGACGAGTTGTTCGGCAAGCCGAGCACCGTGCGCTGCAGTCAGGTGCTCACGGTTGACCAGAGTCGGCTCATCGGCCCCCCGATCGCCTCGCTCGACTCGGCGACGATGGCCCGCGTCGACGAAGCGCTGCGACTCTCGCTCGGGCTGTAGCGGCGGGCTCGCGTACAATCGGCCGATGAGCCGCCGAACCCCGGCGCCCGACACCTGGGTCGCCATCGACTTCGAGACCGCCACCCGCGAGGCCAACAGCGCCTGTGCGCTGGGGCTCGCTGTCGTTCGCGACGGGCGCATCGAGCGCACCGAGTCGTGGCTCATCCAGCCCCCGTTCAACGAGTACGAGTACCGCAACAGCCTCATTCACGGCATCACCGCCGAGGACACCGCCCTCGCACCGGATTTCGCCGAGGTCTGGTGGGAGGTCGCGCCCCTGCTCGCCGAGGGGCCGCTGCTCGCCCACAACGCGCCGTTCGACATCCGGGTGCTGCGCGCGCTGATCGCCAGCCACGAGCTCGTCTCGCCGAGCTACGAGTACGTCTGCACCGTCTCGCTCGCAAGGCGCGCGTTCCCGGAGCTGCGCCGCCACACGCTCGACGTGATGTGCGACCACTGCGGGATCACGCTGATGCACCACGACGCGGCTTCAGACGCCGCCGCATGCGCGACGCTCGCGCTCTCGTGTGTGGGTGCGGCGGGAGCGGCTTCAATCGCCGAGGCGGTCGATCTGCTCGGCGTGAAGGTGGCTCGACTGTGAGGCGATCGGGCTAGCTCGACGCGGTCTTCGCCGTGAGCTCCTGAACCTCTTGCGTGCGAGACGCGAGGATGTAGAGGAGCCCCGAGAATCCGGCCGGGGCAGCCAGGAACGTCAGCGCCGTCGTCCAGAGCACGATCTCGCCCCAGTGGGCGACGCCTCCCCACACGATCATGCCGAGCGCAGCAAGGACGAGGAGCGTGCCGTTCAGCCGCTCGTAGAACAGCCCGAGCGTGAACGAGCCGATGGTGATCGCCAGCGGAATGCCCCCGAGCATCGCGGCCCTGGTGAGCTCCGGCAGGCTGAAGACCTGGGTGTAGCCCATGTTCTGCAATCCGGCGAGGGCGAAGAACCAGAACGTCCCGCCGACCAGGACGAGAAAGCGAGCGAATACGCGCTCGGCGTTCAACTCTCCCGTGTTCTTCGTTCTCATCATCAGGTTCATCGTGGGGCCTCCCGCGTTGACGCGTGCCGGTCGCGTACGCGTAGTTCCTACCCTACCGCCACTGAGCCGACTTCTTCTGGAGCACAACCTTCATCTGCCAGCCGTGACGGCGCACCACGTCCTCCACGATGTTGCGTGTGGCAGCGTAGTCCCAGGAGTAGTCCATCGCGACGCCCGTCGGGCCGATGACGACCTCCTTCGTCTTGCCGGTGCGTTTGGTGCCGAACGTCGAGTACGACTCCGCCTCGAAGCCCCCGAAGCTCAGTCCTGCGCCCTTTTCCTTGAGGATCTCCCAGAAGTAGACGGTGAACTCGGGCTCGACGGCCTTCATGACGGCCGCGTAGTCGACCTTCTTCTTGCCGGCGCCCCAGTTGGCGTCGGCGACCTGGTTGTCGATCGTGATGTCGGTATCGGTGCCGTAGGCGACGGTGTAACCGGGGTAGGCCGAGAATGCCGCGAGCACGTCGGCGAGCAGCGTGAGACGGTCGCTGGGGCGGGTGCGGGTGGCAGGGCTGGCGCGGCGACCGGTGCCGGGGCGGGTGCGGGTGCGGCGACCGGAGCGGGCGGGTGCGGCGACCGGTGCCGGGGCTGCCGAGGCGCGGCGCCGGCGCAGGCGCGGGCACGGGCGCGGTCGCCTGGGCGCCGGCTGCAGCCAGTAGGGGGTGATCGGCGTGCCGGACTGCGGGTCGTACCAGTTGCTGATCTCGTTCCAGGCGTGGCCGTTCACGCAGCCCCACTGGTCGTTGAGCCACACGTACTGGCCGCATGCGCGACAGAAGCCTGCGACGGTCATGGGGTCACCGCTCTCCGAAAGCCGAGCTACGTTCGGCGTGGGCTGGGTACGCTCACCTCAGGAACCGATGGTAGCATTCAGACCACGCCGCCTGGCGCGAAGCCGAGCGGGACACCGGCATCTCGGGAGGTACCTGGCATGAGTGACCAAGGGTCTGACCAGCAGCAGGCGGGCTACCCGACTCAGCAGCCGGGGGCCGCTCCCGCACCACCTCCACCTCCGCCACCGGGCATGTTCCCCGAGCAGCCGCCCGTTCAGCCGCCCGGTCGCACCGCCGCAGTACGCGCCGCCCGCGCAACCGCAGCCCGCGTACGGCCAGCCCCAGCCGCAGCCCGGCTATCCGCCTGCTCAGCCTCCGGGACCACAGCCCGCGTACGGCCAGCCGCCCCCGCAGCAGCCGCCCGCGAAGAAGGGCAAGGGCGGCATCATCGCCCTGGTCATCGCACTCGTCATGCTGTGCGGGCTCGTCAGCTGTGGCGTGCTCGGGTACTCGCTCTTCAAGAGCAGCGCGTCCGACACCGCCGCGATACAACAGGCCGAGACTCACCTCGACGCCGCCGTCACCTCTGTCGAAGTTGCGACTGCATCCTTGGAGTCGCTCAATCAGGGAAGCCCCTCGACCACCGAGATCAACGCGATCGTCGTCAAGACCGACTCGCAACTCAAGACGGCCCGGGACGAGATCGCGTCGGCACGCGCGATCGCCGAGCAGTGGAAGGACTCGCAGGGCAAGACCGACTACCTCGCCGCGCTGGCGGCATCGACGGAGACCCTCGACGCGCTCCAGGACCTCGTCGCGTACGTCGACACGGCAAGCGGAATGCTCGGCAAGGCGACGCAGGCCGGCAAGGCGACGGCAGCGGGCAACTCCGCCCTCAACGCTGCGGTGCAGGCCGGTAACAAGAGCAAGTACTCGACGATGCGAAACAAGGCGCAGTCGGCCCAAGCGAACTACGTGAAGGCCGCGCTGCTCTTCCGAGAGGCCCACAAGCTCGACAAGTCAGCAGGACTGGACAAGGCCGCGAAGTACGCCGACTTGCGCAAGAAGCAGGCTGACGTCGTCGTCCGGATGGCGGCCGCGGGTCAAGCGCGCCGCTACAGCGCCTACAACGCCGACATCAAGAAGATGAACAGCTACAGCAAGGCCGCCGAGAAGGTCGGAACCCCCGCAATCGCGAAGGACGAGAACTGGGCCGAGAAGCGCCTGGCCGACCTCGAGAAGGTCATCACCGAGGCATCCGAGAAGGCCGACAGCCTGCGCAAGCAAGCGCTCACGGAACTGGGGTATACGAAGTAGCCTGGGCCCGCGAAGTACCGTGCAGGTTCGGACGAGCTGGCTCGCTACCCTAGGCGGCCGCTCGATTGCGGATGTCTTCGATGGCGCCATCCAGCACGTCGGCCGATGCGAAAGCGCCCATGGAACTCCGGACCTCGACCAGCACGGCATCAAGGTCACTCACGGTGAGCGCGTCGGAGGTCTTGCCGATCTTCATGGCTGCCGAGCTGATGCAGATCTGAGCGACCGGCTTGCCCACGAGCCCGCCCAGTACGCCGACTACCGAGTCGTAGATGCTCTCGCTCATGACCGCTCACCTCCCGCCCGCTTCGGTTTCTGTATGTCGACGGCGAGTGAAGCGCCGAACGCCAGGGCGGTGTTGCCGATCCACCATCCAAGGTCGATCGGGTGACCCGAGGCGTATGTGCCCGCATTCGTTAGAACGAGGAACATGGTGTCCGCAAAGGCAATTGCCACGCAGCCGACTACTACCGAGATCCACGGCCACGACAGCCGTCCCCCCGAGAGCCTCGAGAGCAGTATCGCGAGGGCAAGTGCCGGGAAGACGAGCAGCCAGAGGTCGGCGATGGGGTAGACCAGGCCGAGGAACTTGGCAAGCCCGGCGGTCTCGGTGTCAGTGAGCGCCGGCTGGAAGACCGGTACCCACAGGACCGCCGTCACGGCAGCTGTGGCGATCCCCGCGATGAGCAGTGGCCGGCGCGGGTCCAGCAGGGGCGTGAAGCTTCGGATCGCGAGTACTAGGCCTGCTGCGACGAACGGAAACATCAGGAGGTAGAAGATGTCGGGCGGTCCCGGAAACGGAATCTCTTGTCCGAGGACGGCCTCGTAGTAGGCCCAGATCACGTCTCCCGCGAAGTACGACATCACGCCGAGACCAATGAAGAGCCACTGCTGGCGCAGGGATTCCGTGGGGCCGAAGCGCGTTGCAGCCCAGAGGATGACGACGGCCGCGAACCCGACGGTGATCAGGCTACCGAAGTTGGCGATCAGCCCGGTCAAGAGAGTTGAGCCTTCGATGCCAGCTCGAATGAGCGCCATCGAGAGCGCCGAGATGACGATGCCGAAGACGGCAACTCCCCAACTTCGGTTTGAGACTACCTTGGTGCCCGCCATTCGGACCGCCTTCCCTTGGCGCTCACGTGAAGAGCACCTGACCCAGGAGCACGCCGGTGCGTGTCCTGTTGGCTGTTATCGGGTGTCCGAGAAGCGGGCTTGAGCGACCAAGCTTAACGCCGCGCCGCAGAGCGGGGCTCGGGAGCCCGCGCCATCAAGCGGGCTGCGTCAGGGAACCGTCCGTTCAAGTCGCGGATGAGCGCGAACTGCTTCAGGGCGAGTGGCAGACACGCTTCGTAGCGGCATAGGTCCGCTTCGTCGACGGCGGGATGCCTCTGGGGCACGCAGGGTGCTTCGCACTTGCTCGTGAGCACACTAGTTGGAGAAACATCGAACTAGTGTCATACTGTTCGAAAATGTTCGAACTAGTTGGAGTTGCCGCCATGCCCACAAGTGCAACCAGAGCCCGGCTCGACGATGTGTTCAAGGCGCTAGCCTCCGAGCACCGGCGCGAGATTCTCCGGGTGCTCAGCGAGGCGACGCCGGCAGCCGGCAAGACGTGCTGTGCCGCCGATGAGGTCTGCGCCTGCAAGCTGTCGGATCATCTCAAGCTGTCTCCGTCGACGATTTCCCATCACATGTCTGTGCTCCGGTCGGCGGGACTAGTATCCGGGCGCAAGGACGGTCTGTGGACGTACTACACGCTGCATCGTGACGTCCTCGAGCTGGCGGCCGGAGAGCTCAAGCGCTTGTAGAACGACACGGAGGGCTCTCACCGAATTGAGCCCGTCCTCTGCCCAAGTAGTTCGATAGAATTTCGACATAGAAGGAGGAGAGCGTGGAGATCAAAGTGCTCGGTCCGGGGTGTGCGAAGTGCGGTCAGCTTGAGGATGCCACCCGAAAGGCCGTCGAGAAGGCGGGCCTCGATGCAACGGTAGAGAAAGTGAGCGACCTGCAAGAGATCATGAGCTACGGCGTCATGTCGACACCCGCCCTGGTCGTCAATGGCGAGCTTCGGGTCGCAGGACGAGTGCCCTCTGTCGACGACCTTGTCGCACTACTCCAGAGGGGCTAGCCGACGATGCTTGAGGCCATCGGCAACGTCTTCGGGTGGATGAACGAGAACTTCCTGAAGATGACCTGGCTCAACGAGTTGGTAGGTCGCTTCATCGAGGACGTCCTGGGTCTGTCGCTCACGAGCAAGCTCGGGTCGAGTTTGCAGTTCTTCGTGTATGACACCGTGAAGATCTTCGTGCTGCTGTCGGCGCTGATCTTCGCCATCTCCTACGTGCAGAGCTACTTTCCGCCGGAGCGCACCAAGGCGATCCTGGGTAGGTTCGACGGAATCACCGGCATGGTCCTCGGAGCCTTGCTTGGCACGATCACGCCGTTTTGTTCGTGCTCCTCGATTCCGCTGTTCATCGGCTTCACTTCCGCGGGTCTGCCCTTGGGCGTGACGTTCGCGTTCCTGATCTCGTCGCCGCTCGTCGATCTCGCGTCAGTGATGCTTCTCGCGAGCATCTTCAACTGGACCACGGCGCTTGCCTATGTGGTTGTGGGTCTTGTTCTGGCCGTCGTCGGAGGCTTCATCATCAGCCGACTGAAGCTCGAGCGATACGTGGAGCCGTTCGTGTTCGGCTCGCACCTCGCCGACGCCGATCTTCCGGAGATGACACGGTCTGACCGACTGGCTTTTGCTCGCGGGCAGGTCGTCGATGTCGTGACGAAGGTATGGCTCTACGTTCTGATCGGCGTGGGCATCGGTGCCATCATCCATGGCTGGATACCGGGCACGTTCATCTCGGCGGTGCTGGGCTATGAGAACCCGTTTGCGGTGATCATCGCTACGGCGATAGGCATCCCCATGTATGCGGACATCTTCGGGACTCTTCCGATAGCAGAGGCGCTTGTAGGCAAGGGCGTCGGCCTCGGCACCGTGCTAGCGTTCATGATGGCGGTCACCGCGCTCTCGCTGCCGTCGATGATCATGCTCAAGAAGGTGGTCAAGATGCCCCTGCTCGCCACATTCTTCGGCATCGTCGTGTCGGGAATCATCATCATCGGCTACACGTTCAATGCGTTTGGGCGACTGCTCATCTAGCTACCAGTGCCGACAACGCTTCGAGAGGTGTGCACTCATGGCAGTGAAACGGATCGTGCTTCCAGTCGATGGCTCGGCCACAGCAGAGGCGGCCGCCCGCTTCGCTGAGGACATCGCTCGCTCCGAGGGTGAGGTCGTCATGGTGCTGGGAGTGGTCGTGCCCATTCTTCCGACGACCGACGAGGCTGTGTCGGTGACAGCCGCGATCCGCGAGTTCATGACCGAGCAGGTGGCCGCAGAGGCCGGACGCATCCGAGCAGCCGGCATACCCGCCGAGGAGATCGTGGTGGAGGCTGACTCTCCATACCAAGGCATCCTGAAGGTGGTGGAGGAGCGCGAGGCGGACGTGATCGTCATGGGCACGCACGGCCGCACCGGACTCGTCCGCGCCGTCATCGGTTCGGTCGCCGACAAGGTGGTGGCGCATTCGCCAGTGCCTGTCGTGCTCGTTCCCCTGAAGAGTGAGGACTGACGTGAACGAGCAAGAAGACCTGGAGCCGACGCAGCCGGGGCCAACAACGAAGCCGGGCGCGTCGACGAGGATGGTCATCGCATTGGTCGTGATCGCCGTATTCGCAGGAATCATGGCTGCAAAGTACTTGTCGCCGTCCCAGACAGGTGGAGGTGGCGCGCAGTCCTCCCAGACGGTGACATCGGTTCGCAACGACGCCACCGCCGACTACGAGGCTGCCGTGAAGACGGGCAAACCCATCTACGTCCTGTTCCACTCGCTGAGTTGACAGTCGTGCCTCGAGATCTCGGCGGTCGCCGACAAAGTCATGCCCGAGTATCAGGACAAGGTCGTCTTCGTGAACGCCATCACCGACGATGCCTCAGCGCAGCAGCTGGCGTCGAAGTTCTCGTTCCAGTACATCCCGACCTCGTTCTTCGTCACGTCAGATGGCGCGGTGTCGGAGTCATATACCGGGCCGTTGTCTGACAGCGAGATGCGAGATCGGCTCGACAAGCTGGTTGCCGAGTGAACGTCGAGTCTCTCGCACAGGGGCTGACCGCTGGAGCCACGTGGGGACCGGTCGCGTTCGGGATTGCGTTCCTAGGTGGACTCGTTGCGGGCCTTGGGCCGTGTGTACTGCCGATGATCCCGGCTGTGTTCGGCTACGTGACCGGGCAGGTCGGCGAGTCCGAGGGAAGGTCCCCGCTCGTTCGAGGGCTGGCGCTCTCCGCTGTGTTCGTGCTGGGGATGAGCCTGGTCTTCGCAGCGATCGGTGCGATCGCCGGGCTGATCGGACATGCACTGATCGTCGACTCGTGGGCCTACTACGCCGTGGCCGCCATCTGCGTGGTGATCGGTCTGCAGATGCTCGGGGTCATCAACCTGCCCGTGGACCAGCTGAACCGCTGGCTGCCCGTCAAGCGTCCGGAACGTCGTGGCGTCGTGGGAGCATTGCTGTTCGGGATGCTGTTCGGCTTGGTGGCGACGCCGTGCTCGACTCCAATCCTCGCCGCAATCGCTGCCATAGCGGCGACTACCGGCAACGCCGCCAAGGGCGCCGCGCTGCTGTTCGTGTACGGCATCGGGAAGGGCATGCCGCTGCTGCTCCTGGGCATCGCGTCCGGCTCGCTAGCCTTCATGCGCTCGGTTTCGAGATTCACACCGGCGCTGACGAGGATAGGTGGGGTCGGAATCATCGCTGCGGGCGCGTACCTCGTATGGATCGCCTGACGGGGGGCTCCAGGCCGCCGCTCACGGCAGGCGCAACCCAGAACGCAAAGGGGGAGAGGGCACGATACCCTCTCCCACCTGCGCTTTTGGTGGTGCCCCCGGCATGATTCGAACATGCGACACCAGGTTTAGGAATACGACTTGGCGAGTTGCGGTTACCTGCGTTCAGTAGGTCTGACCTGTGCAAATCCATCGTTGAGTTGCGGCTGCTGGCGGTCAGTCGCGGCCAACTCTCAGCATGGTCTCAGCAGGAGCAGTGTCCGAATTGCGGTGCCTGAGCAGGATGCGAGCCGCTGCATCGGGACTGGTCTCCCCGCGTCTGGGCGCTCTCCTACAATGATGTGGTCAAGACTTGCGATCTCGTCAGGGGGCTTCGCTTGAATGCCGCTCAGTTTCGCGTGGTTACGTGGAACCTCAACTTCAGGGGACAGAACAGCCGGCACGCGGAGATTCTGAAGGCGGTCGCTGCGATGCGCCCGGACCTCATCCTCCTGCAGGAGGTCCTCGTTTCGTCCTCGGCTGAGTTGTTCGAGGGTCTCGAGCGAATCGGCCTTTCCGAGTCCCAAGCGGGTTGGCTTCCGACGCACGAAGCCTACTACGGATCTGCCATCGCAAGCCGATGGTCCGTACGTGGGGTGGACGACCGATGGAAGCGGGGCGCACCCTGGCCGGAGCTCTACGCTCGCTGTGTTGTAGACGTCGACGGACTACTTCTTGATGTGGTGAGCGTCCACATGCCGAACGGCTCCAACAACGGGTGGAAGAAGATCGATGCTTACGAGGCAATTGCACGATCGATAGCAGAGCCGAACGAGCATCCGTTGATCGTGGGCGGCGATTTCAATGAGCCGATGTCCTACGGGCCTGACGGATCCATGTCAACGTTCGCCGAGCAGGATTGTGATCGCGACGACCTTGCGAACACGTACTGGAATGGTGACCCGCGCCCGCTGTCGGTATGGGATGAATCAGTCAGGAAACTCCTCGACGGTGGCCTCGGCATCCATGACGCCCATTCCTTGGCAAATGGACTCGGTGAGATGCCGTCGTCTCATCGCTCCGGAATCGTGTCGCGCTGTCTTGATCACTTGCTGATCTCGTCAGAGCTGACCGCTCTCCACTGCGATTACCTAGTCCCAGTCATGTACGACGGTGTGAGCGACCATGCCCCGTTGACCTGCGACTTGAAGCCGCGACGAACGAGGTTGCGTGACGCTCATTCCGCACGGCGTTAGAAACATGTGGCACAACGAAGACTCCGTGGTACCACCTAGCAGCATGACTGGGTCTGCCATCTGAGCGTACGCCCCGTGGTCGGTGGTCGTGCATAATCTAGAGCAGAGCCGCAACACGCCTCGAGGTGGCGATTCAGCTGAGTAGGGGTCTGCCACGGGCGGGGATGAAGTCGGAATCGAGGCCCAGGTCGAGTTTGCGATCTGTCACGGTGCGCCACGGGGCAGGGTCCGAGTAGCCACGACTGCGGGCGTGGACTTCGAGAGGGGGAAGCGTGAAAGCAGATATCTTCTCGTCCGAGGATTGGAGCTACTACTGGGTGTTTGTCGATAGCCGCTATCGTGGCGCCGTCCGTCTCCGTTGGAGCTTCGATGACGAAAAGATGAGCGCGGAAATGCGACGCGCGGCGCGCGAGATCAATGAGCTGGTCGTTGGGTGCGACAGAGACACGCTCTGGGAAGCCAGCTACTCCATCGGTGAGGCGTTCGACGACGACAGGTCAATCAGCCCCGAGCAATTGGCCGAGGGCCTTGTTGAGGGGAGGACGCGTCTATTCTCCGAGTACAAGGACGGAATGCCTGGACGCTTCTACGTCTGGTGCTGGGCGATGGGCCAGGCAATGGACGCTTACAGCCTTGCTGACTCGCGCGGGACGACCTGGATTCAGAGGATGACCGTCCGGGCTCAGGGAGGCGGCTACAACAACGCTGCGGTCGGGAGGATGGAGCAGCGTATGTGGCGCCTGCTCGGCGACGACCCGTTGACCTCGGCAGTGAAGCGCCAGCTTGCCGTGCAAGTGGAGAAGTCGTTGGCGGTGCAGAGGCCAGCCCACACTAAGCGCCAAGCTAGTCTCCCAGGTGTTGCTTGGTGCCACGTAGCGCGTGCAGACCACCGTCAACGTCACGCTGTCCAGCGGACCGACCTGTGCGTCGTTGAGTGGGATGTCGGCACGGCAACGTATCGGGCACATGTTCACTGGGATGGGTCGAACTTCAGGACCGAGGACGGCAAGCTGGTTTGCTACCGGTTCCTGGAGAGGCAAGACGCAGCAAACCGTATCGGGTGGCGCGATGGTGCCGCACGCGCCTGGTTCCGTGCGGGCATAGACCGCAAGTCGGGAACCCTCGTGACTTTGTACTGGGACGGCGCAGTGTTCATGGACGCCCAGTCGAACGTCTATATCTGGACCCGAATCTGCAGCCTCGACAAGGCGGGCCGCGTGCAATGGGTGAACGAAGATCGAAGGCTTGCGTTCTATCGGCAGTACTATCAGGTCCAGTAGAACAGCTCGTCTCTATCCGGACTCCGACTGAGTTCGCACACCTAAGATCTGACGGAGCTCGCTGTTGAACTTGGCTGTGTGGACATGCGTTCGAGATCGAGCAACCTGTCTGAGAGCACAGGCTTCCTAATGGCATACAGGGTGTCTGACCTAAGGTTTTCCAGTCCCGTTTGTCAGGGAATCGTGCTCACAGAGGCAAGTCCGTGTCTCGGCTGTTACGTCCGTTTGTGACAAAGGACGGCCACTCGTGATTGCCTGTTCTTGCCGACTACCCTGGTTGCCAGATTTGTGCGATGACCCCCCCCCTCAGACTATGAGGAAGCGTGCCTGCGTCTATTCGGTCCCCTTGCGCTCCGTGCCTTCGTAGATCCCGACTGAACCCCACCTTCCTTCCCGATGCGCCGTGGATTCCGTGGAACAGAATCGTTGAACGCGAATACCACCTGCGGTCATCCTATGGGACGATGCTGACGTTGAGTTCTCGCGGAAGGGTGGCTAGATGCCAAAGCCGATAGAAGAGGCAGGATCGGTTCAGCTTCGCTTCATTGTTGATGAGCAGTGGACGGCAAGCGACTTCGAGACTCTTCTTGAGGTCATGCAGGACCTGTATCGCTCCTATGCTGCCATCTATTCGGAGCCGCACTCCATCAGTGTCTCGAGGGGCAAGTCAGGCTGGCAGATCCACGGCAAGAAGACCGTGTCCGAGACGATCCAGCCTCTTCGGGTAGTTGGTGTCCGATATGCGTCACTTGGTGAGGTGTTGCTTCAAGGTCTACCGGCACTCATCGTCGCATCCGCGGTAGTCGCCAGAATCGCCATTCTCGCTGGCATCGAGTTCGAGAAGAAGCAGAACGAGGTCCGCGAAGGCGAGTATCGCGTGATGACGGCCGCTGCGAATGCAAGCCGCGCCGACGAGAATGCGCGACACGAGGCCGAAATGAACCGCCTCGAGGAAGATCTTGCACGTGCGCAATTGGACGCGGCGAGAGTCAGCAACAAGCCTTCCGGTTTAGACCCGACGGTGAGGCTTGCCACGCCGATGGCCGAAGTGATTCAGAAGGACAAACGCAGCAGTCAGATTCGGATAGGACGCGCTGCCCGTGCAGCTATTCAGGGTAGCGAGCAACACGCTGACCTCGTGAGGAAGATTGCGTCGAAGGAAGCACCCGCAGAAGTAATCGTGAGCAGACTGGTGACCGCACCGGCTGCCCGATTGGGAGTGCTCGCGCACGATGGCAAGATACGCAAGGTGGAGTTGCTGGTCGACGGTGAGGTCGTCGACACGGTGGGCTTGGGATCAGGCCGGGAATAGCCTTGTGTCAGTGAGAAGGTGCCATGGAAGCCGCGCTCGCCGTACGACTACTGTCCGCTCCAAGAATTCGCCATCGATCGTGGCCAGCAGGCATTCCGGATAGGCCTTGACCAACGCGTAACTCAGGGCGGAGGTGCATATTGTCATTCAGATACGGACATGAGGACCTGGACCTGTTCGTTGAATCAGGGACCGACCGGGTGCCCGACGACGGCGCCTTCTACCTTGTCTCGCGGGGCGTCGTGGGTGAGCGCTTCTCAAACTCGAAACAGGCGCTCGCCCGACTGAACCAAGTACGATTCAATTCCGGCCTTCTGGATGCCTCACAGGCCGGCGGAACAGCGATGCAGAGAGCGCTCGGCGCGGAGATGGCAGCTCGCCACGCGGCGGAGTTCTCACCTCTCAAAGCAGATCGACAACGCAAGGGCGGGAAGGGCCGCTAGACCTCGTAGACCTTCATGACTTCGTCGCCATAGTGGTTGATTACCTTGACCGCGATCTTCCCTGACTGTGGCCTGTCAAACGGCCTGCTCACGGTGGAGTAGAGCGTCCCCCACGCGGCTTCGTCGATATCCGCTTTGAGTGCCCGCTTCAGTTTGGCGTACGGGTCGCCCGCGCCGGTGAAGTACGCATGTCGGACGAAGAAGCTCTCCCCGTTGTAGTTGGTGTCAACGAACCAACAAGCGATGTCGGCGGTTGAGTCGCTACGGACTTGCCCGGTCGTCGGATCGTAGACGTCGACACCCAAGACCTCCACCACCGTCCCGCCGTCTTGCGAGCGAACCTGCACATCTGGCTCCCCGAAGACCATGAAGAGGTTACCGGCGCCGGTCTTCTTCAGGAGCTCATCCCCCATCGCGAGGTCTGGGTTCATTCGGGCGAGAAGTACTTGAAGCTTCCCATACTGCCGCGTGGCCTCAGCCGCGGCGAACTCAGGAGCGCGCTTCGTGTCTGGACTGATTTCCATTGCGGTCTTGCCCGCTTGCGCATCGAACGCAAAGCCCAAAACCACGAGTAGGTCAAAACCAATGCCGCGAACAGCCTCCTTTGCGGCTTCCTTCACCTGCTCTGAGCCAACAGTGCCGTGTTCTGGACCGATGGAGATCGCCACACGGCGGCCGACTCCTGCTGCGTCGGTGTACCCTCCCACCGCGTTCAGCCACTCCCCCGCGTAGGTTTCGACAGTCTCAAACTCGAGTCTCTCGTCACGCCGCATGTTCTGAACCCCTGCACGCTTGAGATTGTCGAGGATCATGCTGGCGAAGCTGGGTGACTCAATCGTGCCGGTGACCGTGTCGGAGTCTGCCTCAAGCATGCGGTGAGGCGACAGGCTCTCAACAGTGAACGGACCAGAGACCCTTACATGGGAGGCATCTTCAAACGGCTGGTCATACATCGTTTGGGCATCGGCCGCCCGCGATATGACCGAACGAATCCGATCCGCTGGAAGGCCCTCAACGATTTCGTCGTTGTTGGCGATCGACTTGAGCGTTATGTGGGGCAACCTCCGGCAGACAAAGCCTTGCCGAATGTCCTGAGCGAACTCAGACCGGGTTTCGGGTACTCCCGTCAGTTCGGACTGCTTCGCTGCGCCTGCCCGGGAGTCCGCCAGCAGATAGAACGGGTACTTGGCCGCCATCAATCGGTTTCTCGCGAGGGCAAGAGCCACCCGGCTCGTGTCGATCGTAATCCAGCGACGACCCCACTGCTCGGCAACGACTGCTGTCGTACCACTGCCGCATGTGGGATCGAGAACAAGGTCACCTGGGTCGCTGGTCATGAGTAGACAGCGCTGAACTACCTTTGTGCTGGTCTGAACCACGTAGGTCTTCTCGTCAGCAAATCCGGCTATTACCGTGTCCGTCCACACATTGTTCAGGGCTGTCGCCGGGAAGTCGTCCCAGTAGCGAACGTAGGACAACGTGTTGCCCTGCAAGATCAGCCGCTTTGCGGCCTTGAGACGCGCCATCCCAGCCTCTGAAGTCTTCCATACGCCCTTCGTCGGGCGAAATGTCCGTCCTTCAAAATCGACCGGATACCGAGTCTTCTCGACTCCGCTCTGGGACGTCAGATTGTCGCCACGGAAGATTCTAGATTCTTGGGAGATTGAGGCGAGGTTGGCTCGCTCCTGGGGAGTCATACGTCGTCGGCCGCCGCTTGAGTCCTCAATCAGCGTATACGCACCAAGGCTGTCGGTGGTCAGCTCGCGGGGCTTGTACAGCTGGCGATACTTGACCCGCTCCTTGTCCTTGGCGAACCAAATGACGAAATCGGCCACCGAAGCCAACACGCTAGTGCCTAACGAGGGGCTACCGGCCCCTGAAGTCTTCACGAACTGAATCTGACTGCAGAAGTTCTCAGCCCCGAACACCTCATCGAGCAGCGACCGGACTAGGTGGAGGTTGTCGTCACCTATTTGGACGAATACGCTCCCTGTCTCAGAGAGAAGTTCGTGTGCTACCAAGAGGCGGTCCCTGAGATATGCGAGGTACGAGTGGATTCCAAGTTCCCATGTGTCTCGGAACGCCTTGACCTGCTCGGGTTGCCGGGAGGCGCCTTCGGACTGAGCCATCCTTCACGTCTCGTTTCCTTGTGCTGACCTGCCAATTTGAGCCGAACTTGATGCCGTACGGCGGGTCGATGAACATAGTCTGGACCTGCCCCTTGAGACCCTCCTTCTCCGCAAGAGAGTTCATCACGAGAAGCGAATCGCCGAGAATCATTCGGTTGGACCAGTTCTGTTCGTGCTGGTAGAAATCAATGAGCTCCTCGAACTCGATCCCGTCGTAGTCCGTCGAAGAGCTTGAGCTCGGGCTCAGACTCACCAGCCTTCGCGGTCTGACGAAGATTCTCGATCAAGGCCTGGGGGTGAATCTTCTCCTGGACATAGATGGGGACAGCCGGAATCTCAAGGTCCTTGCTGTCCTGCTCGTCCTTGCCCTTCCAGACGAGCTGAGGATCAAGTGATGGTATCCCGCGGGTAGACGACGTACTTCGGCGAGCGCTCCTCTTCCGCCACGAAGTCACGAAGCTCCTCGGTCGGAATATTCGCCCGCTTGTCGGCGTGACGAATACTCTCTACCGGCGTGTGGTCATACTGTTTGCCTCGTGCCATCTCAGTTCTCCGCTTTCTCGTCCGTCACGATGAGCTGATGTCGATCGCTGTAGTCACCCGTCAGCGATCCGCGAATCAGAGCCTTGGTCTCGTACGGGTCTTGGATCTCAAGGAAGCGCCATGTTCCGTAGCGACCGTCGTTGTTGATGGCCGGCACCCAAAGCGTCTGGCTGGTCTCGACCTTGACGTGCTTGTCACGCTTCTTCTCGCCCGTGACTTCGATAATCAGATTGATGATCTCGTCGCCAACGGCCACCCGGACGATGAAGTCGGGGAAGTAGTTCTTCTCCTCGCCGTCGATCGTGTAGGGGATTGTGAATCCCATGCCGTCGTTCTTCACGTAGGAGATGACCTCGTTCATGTCTTCGAGCGATTGCGCGACCTTGCCCTCCCACTTGCTGTGCTCCATGACATGGGACACGTGACACTTGTCCGGTGAGGTCTCGAATACCGGACGAACGGTGTCGAAGTCGACCCAACTCGTCGATCCGATCGTGTCGTACGGACGCAGAATAGGCATCAGACGCTTTTCGCCCTCTTGTGAACGGCGAATCGCGAGTTCGATCTTCTGAGCGGCTTGCTCCTGCAGCTGGGCCAGTAGAAGCAGCTGCGGGAAGGTGTCGTCTTTGTAGGTGACGCATGAAGCGAGCCACTGTCGCGTTATCGACAACAGCGACGGGAAGAGCCACGGGCGTGAGCTCTCCGTCGGCCTGGAGCTTCCGAAGTGCTCCTGTCCGCGATGCCGAAGATGACGCTCTGCTCGCGTTGCGCCATCAGTTCATCGAGCGTGTGGAACTCGGTCTCGCCCACTACGCCGGTCACTTCGGTCGATGTGGGCAGGCTCTCAGTGCTCAACGCCATCTTGGATGCGTCGATGAACCGTGCCGTTAGTTTCTCGCTCGGAAGTTCGTACCGATAGCCAATGACACGCGGGAACTCGATGCGCTTCTCGATACGGTCCTCGAGGGCGCGAACCCTCGTCGGAATCGGCTTCTCAGTCTGATCGGGTGCCGCACCACCAGACGGAATGAACGAGAACGGGACACCGTAGACTTCGGCGTACTCAGGCTGCAGCATGTCATCTTCGTCGACCGCATAGCTGATGCGACGAAGGGCTCGCCCGACTACCTGCTCGCAAAGGAGTTGCGTGCCGAACGCTCGGACTCCGAGGATGTGCGTGACGGTGTTCGCGTCCCAGCCTTCCGTGAGCATCGAGACCGAAACGACGCATTTCACCTGTTCGCCGAGCTTGCCGGCCTTGCCGACCGTATTCATGACCTCTCGGAGGAGGTCTTCGTCGGTGAGGTTCTCAACATCACGACCCGGGAACCGCTGCCGGTACTCGGCCTTGAACTCATCGATCTCACGAGAAGCGATCTTCTTGAAGTCGTCGCTCATCGCTCCACCGGTCTCCAGCTGTTCTGAGTCGATGAGGATGCTGTTAGGCCGCGGTGTCCAAAGACCACCATCGACGTTGGTGAAGAGCGGGAGCTTGCCCGGAACAGGGACGAGGGTTCCGTCGGGCAGCGTCTTGTCCCAACCGGCGATGTAGTCGAACACGAGCTTGGAGACGTTCGTGTTGTTGCAGACAACGATGAACACGGGCGGTGTGGCGATCTGGCCCTCGCGAAGCGGCATCGCCTCCCACCGGTCGTAGTACTTCTTGTAGTTGGCGTAGAGGCTTTGGAGGGCGCCCTCGAGCTCGGCCGGCAACTGCGGCTCTTCAGAGAGCTTCTCTTGCGCCCGGCCCTTCTTTGGAAGGTGCTCGCGGATCCTCAGCCAAAGCTCCCGGTAAGTCGGCGCTTCACCTGTCATGGAGTCATCGGCGACAGGGACGCGCGGGATCTTGACGATGCCGCTCTCGATGGCGTCAATCAGCGAGAAGTCGGATACGACCCACGGGAACAAGGTGCCCTCTGCGTATCCCGACCCCTTGAGGAAGAAGGGTGTTGCAGACAGGTCGTAGACCGCCTTCACGCCGATCTTGCGATGGATGGCCTCGAGCCCAGACACCCAGACTCGCGCCTCTTCCTCGGCCTTCTTCGCTTCCTTGAGATCGTCGCCCTTGAGCTTCTCGTCAGTCTCCGCGGGCTTCGGACGATAGCAATGATGAGCCTCGTCGTTGATGACGATAATGTTCTTCTTGGTGCCCAGTTCACGACATACGCGGCGGGCCATTTCCTCCGGCGTCTCGGTGAACGGGCTTTGGGCGGCGTCCCCGGTCAGAATCGACTTGGTGAGCTTGCCGGCTGCGACCTTCTCCCGGCGCAAGAACGTGTGGTAGTTCGTGATCACGATCTTGGCTCGGCCGATGTCATCGCGCATATCTGGAGGGACGACGTCCCACCGGCTGTAGTAGTTCTCGGGATCGCTCGGCAGCAGGACGCGAAGGCGATCTCGGATTGTGATACCGGGGCAGACGATGAGGAACGCATCGGTGAACCGGGCATCCTGCGGATTGTTTGCCTTGTTCAAGACGTGCCATGCGATCAGAAGCGCCATTACGGTCGTCTTGCCGGCGCCGGTCGCCATCTTGAAGGCCATGCGGTCGAGATCCGGGTTGTGATCCTGCGCGACCTCACGCAGGCGGTTCTCAATCCATGCATCGTTGTACTTGTGCGCGACCTCTGTCAGGTAGATGACCGTCTCGATGGCCTCTAGCTGGCAGAAGAAGAGTCTCTTGTCGCGGTCGTCTCGCGTCCAGTGCTCAAGCAGAAGGCGCGTCGTACGGGTGACGCCGACGTAGCCGCCCTTTCGCCACGTCGATACCTTGTCCCGGATCTGGTTGATCAGCTCGTTCTCCTGGCGACGACCGGGCATGTGTTCGGCGTCGAGAACAAGCTGCGCCTGCCCTTTGCGCCTAGCCGGCGGAATCGGAATCAGATACTCACTGCGCCGACGACCATTCACCACTTCATTGGTGATGCCTTCATCGGTGAAACGGAAGTGTCGCGAGGGCTCCCGGTATGGGGAGTTCACGATCGGATTCTCGATAATTGCGTCTGTCACGCATGCCCCCTCTGGCGTGCTGACGTGCGGTCTCTCGATTGTAGCCGAGGGAAGCGACATGGAGTCATGCGAACGCCTATATGGACCGAAAACCGGAACAACGTATTTAAGTGGGGAACAATCCACTCCCTGTTTGGTAATGCCGAGATAGTTGCCCGGTACCCCTAGGTCGTACTCGGGGTGGTCGTTGGGGCCCTACGCGGCTTCTTCCAGGTTGTCTGGCTTGCCGCCGAGGAATAGCGCATCGATCTGCATGACTGGGTTGCTATCGATCAGGCCCCACTCATAGGCCTTGTTGAGCAGAGCCTGGAGCCTGAGAACCCATGGCGTCACCTTTCGATAGCTACCGGCCTCTGCTGCTCGGCTCTCGATGTAGTCGAGGACGTCCTGCCGCCCGAGGTCTCTGGTCACTTCCTCACCCAGATACGGCAAGAGGTGCCTATCGATGACTGAGTTGGATGAGGCTCTGCTGTTGTCAGTGAGCCGTACGTCTGCGTGGCACCGGTTCCAGAGTTCAACAAACTCTCTGAGCGTCTGGTCCGGGTGCTCTTCACACCAGCGGATCGCAGTCATGGCGGCATCTGCCTGAGCCTCGTTCTGATGCCTAAGCTGCGTTGAGATGCCGTGCTTCGTAATCGTGATGGTTGTGCCGTCTTGGCTTGTTTCCATGGTTGTACTCCTGTTCTTGGTTAGAAAAAGTCATTACATAAGAGCAGTAACGGCGTTGGCCGCGAATTGAACAGAATTGCTCGACCTACTTATCGTCTGAATCGCGAGCACCGTCTGCCTGAGTGGAGGGAGGTGAGATTCACAGCCTGTTCGGCCATCCATAGGAGGTGATTGTCAGCATTTGAACTAGCTGAGGCGCCTGCCTCAGCGCTCGTCCGTGAAGCCGTCCATTCGGGCGGCTTCTTTGCGTTCCTGGACAAGGAGGTACGTCATGAGTCCTGCAGAGGTTCGACAGATGGCGGACAAGGAGATCGTCGAGATGCTCGTGTCGCTTCGCCCTGGTGATGAGGCCGTGGCCTGGCTTGCAAGCGTGGTGTCGAGTCCTGTCATGGTCGAAGGAGTCAACGAGCTTCGACGTCGCTATGCCCCCGAGCCGGGTTTCCCGCTCACGGGATCGGGCAGGCTTCCCAATGCGGCAAGCGTCTTCATCGATCGTGATCGGTGGAAGGCGTTCTTCTTCCGCCGCCGCATCACCATGTCCGCAATTGGAGGTCTAATGGAGCCCGAGCGCTGTACAGGTTGGGGGTCAGTTGCCGCTTCAAAGGGCCGTGTTGGGTTTGGCGCTATGGACGAACTGGCCTGTGCGCTCGACATGCGAGTAGACGACCTCATCTGGGAGGTCGGTACCGACGCTGAACGTGAGCGTCTTGCCGCTTACGTGTAGCCCTTGTGCCCGTTTAAGTCGGAGGCCCTGGGATGCGTCCTCTGTGAGATCAGCTCTCTAGCATTGAAATATTTGAGCTGTTCGTAACGAGCGTCCCTTGGCCGGAGCGTCGGCTGATGTATTCCGCTTGGTCCGTGTTCTACCGGGTCATGCGGCTTCATCGGCCGTAGGGCATTTCACTCTGTTGGCTACACGCTTTCATCTGTTCAGTTGGCGTCCCACTCGGGGCGCCTTTCGTCGTTCTAGGAGGTGTTTCATGTCTGAGCAAGAGAGGCCGGTCACATTCGCGGACTTCGCCATCTCGTGGCTGGCTACATGGGCGATCGTGAGGCTCAAGGCTTCCGGGTACCGGGAGTACGAGTCGATCATTCGCCGCCATCTGATCCCTGCGTTCGGGGATTCACTGCTCGTTGAGATCATCGCCTCAGCGGATCCAGGTCTACATCGCCGACAAGATCGCTGCCGGTCTGTCTCCGCGGACAGTCAAGAACCACGTCATCGTTCTGAAGCGGATGTCTCGGTACGGCGGTCGACTACGGGCTGCTTGCCGAGAATCCGGTCGACAAGGTCGCTCGTCCTCGTGTCGAGCGAACCGAGATGCGGTTTCTGACGCCTTCTCAGCTTCGTGAGCTGATCGAGGCGACTCAGCCCTCGTGGAGGCTGCTCATTGCCTTACCGGCGCTTGTGCGGACTTCGGAAAGGAGAGTGTCTCGCTCTCGAATGGAGCGACATCGACCTGGACTCGATGACGGTCTCAATCACCAAGTCGATGCGGGGCGGAATCGTGTCTACACCGAAGACGACGTCGTCCGTCGCAGCGGTTCCACTGCCGGAGTCTTTGCTCCCTTTGATAGAGCAAAGGCGTAGGCAGGCAGGCGGTCACAAGCTCGTGTTCTGCAAAGCGGACGGGTCGCCGCTCTCAGACGCGACACCCAACCGGGTGCTCGACCGAGCGCTTGGCTCGCTGCGTACCTTCCGAGCATGCGGTTTCACGACCTTCGGCACTCGTGGGCTGTCGCACATCTTCGTGCCGGCACCGACATCAAGACGCTCGCCGCTCTGGGACGTTGGAGTTCGCCGACCACGTTGCTCGAGACCTATGCACACGTCATCCCGACGTATCGGAGGTGATGCGGTGCGAAGGCTCGATGCGCTTGTGAACGGCGAGGAATAGGAGAGCGGCCGGTCTCCCGAGGGTTCGGAGCAGACCGGCCACCAACGAGACAGCCTACTCGCGCTGTCTTTCCAGAACCTAACCGAGTTCTTACTCACTCAACTTGAGGGCTCGGTCGCTTCGGCGGCCGGGCCTTCTCTGTTTCTGGAGGTGTCATCTTGAAGTACGCAACCATCGACCGCTTGTCCGACGTGGAGCTCGTCGCGGCGATCCTCGGCAAGAAGACCGACGACGAGGCGTGTACTCGTCTGGCTACCGTCCTCGCCACTGACGGCTGGACTGGTGGTTCACCGTTGGCTGAGGTCGCTCGCGAGTACGGAACGGTCGGTCCAAAGAGCCTCGCCAAGCTGGAAGCGCCGTCGAGCTGGGCCGTCGGACTCTGGCTGCTCGTGCAGCTCGTACGGCCGACACGATCTCGACCCCGAAGATGTTGTCGCACTATGGGCCCTCTGCTCGTCGGGCGAGACCGCGAGCACTTCTCTGGTGTCTGCCTCAACACGAAGAACCGGGTAATGAAGATCGTCGAGGCTCGGTCGGCTCGCTCTCGAACGCGTCGATTTGTCATCCGAGAGAACTCTTCAAAGAGGCCGTGATGGTGTCGGCAGCATCGGTTGTAGTCGTCCACAACCACCCATCCGGCAATGGTGGCGCTACGCCGTCGGGAGCCGATATTCAGCTGACTCGACGATTGGTGAAGGCCGGCGACGTTCTCGGCATCGAGGTTCTCGATCATGTCGTGATCGGGGGTGATGAGCACGCTTCGCTTCGGGATCTCGGGTTGATGTAGTTCAGGTTCAAGCACTGTCAGAGCGGGTCGTCATCGCTGTGGTGGCGGCCCGTTCTGTTGGCTTGGTACGGAGGGCTGTCCCGACAGAGGCAGGGTTGGCAGCTGACTCCTAACGCCCGTGTGTCCGAGATGTGTCACACAGTCTGCAGATGTGTCGTTAGTGAGAACGGCAGCTATTCGATTCGGTTCCCGTCGGAATCGAGTCGGTTCAATTCCCCGTCGTCGCGGTACAGCCAGGTCGCGACCTTGTCCGGCGGCGTGAATATGTCTTCGAGCCGCAGTGACGGCGCCTTGTGACGCATGAAGCTGAGCACAATGTGAGCGTAGGTCTCAAAGTCCCACTCATCCCACATCGAATCTGGAGCGAAGCCTCCAGTTCGAAGCGATACCACATGGACAGGTTCATCGTCGCTCGAAGGCAACATGTTGATGTACTTGGGGACGCGATTGAGCAGGGCGTTCCGGTAGACGACCCTTGCCCACAGCTCGTCCCACTGCACCCAATGCAGTGGCGTGTCTGCGAACGGCTCCCACAGCTCTCCGTACAATTCCCTCTGTGTGCAGTTGTCTTGAAGGCAGGCGATGATTCCCACGCCTGAGAAGCGAATCCCGAAGGCCAGACGAATCACGTCGTCGTGATAGTCGAAGTCTAGATTCGGCTCGAAACTGTGCAGGCCCGTGATGAACAGCGACCAAGGCGTGGGCGTTTCAAATATGAAGGGTCGTCTACTGGACTGCAGGTGTCCGTGAAGAACCGCATACTCGGCCATTGTGTCCGGCTCGACGATTGGTCCGCCGTCAATCTCAGCCCGATCAGCCTTGAACCTCAGCTCCGCCCACAGAATGCCAATGAAGATCTTCGCAATCCACTGGAACACGAGGTCTTCCGGCAGGGCTCGAAGGGCTTCCACGCCCTCAGCTGTTGCGCGCTCGATTACCGACTCCAGTCTCGAGAGGTGTTCTGAATTGCACTCCCTACAGCATGGGACTGTGAGTTGCCTGTGCGGGACGAGCGTTCCGTTCAGCAGCGTCAGAGTCGAGTCCAGCAATCCCTGGCGCCGAAGCAGCCACATCGGGAAGACATGCTCCCTCGTGGACTCATCTGGGACGCCGCCACACAGGAAGCACGCGCCCGGATCAAGGTTCATCTGTTCGAACGGGTTGTAGAGGTCACGCTCGTTCATGCAGCGACTCCCTGAATAACGGCCTGAATCAACTGAAGTGTCTCACTAACATAGGCATCGAGCAGAACGCCAGAAGGTAGACTGACCTGAGGGCATGCGCGTCTCCTCACGCCCAGGATGGTTTGCACATATCGACTTCGGTTCCGAGGGGGAACTCCGTGACATACGACGACGTCTCCAAGGCCGCTGCAGGACTGCCGTATCGCGACAAGCTGCGGTTGGCGCTGTTGATGATCCAGCTCGCCTCCAAAGAGGAAGAGCAGCAGAATCCGGAGTCTCGGGCTGGTGAACCGAGCCAGCGCATCGACGACGAGCTAACACGCTACGTTGCGGAGCGACTGTACAAGCTGCGTCCGTCAAAGCGGGACACAGTGCTCAACTCTATCGGCGCGATGTTTCAGTTCCAGGGCGGAATCTCCGCAAACGACAAGGCGGCTGTACTGAGAGCGCTCGAGAAGGGCGGGTACCTGTCGTTCGACGGTGATCGCGTCGTCTACCCGAGGTCCAACTCCTAGCGAACGGATGCCCTGATGTCCCGGGAGCGTGTGTTCTGCGATGCCGCTCGTGACTACCTGCTGTCGTTCTCGCAAGAAGGTGTCACGCAGGAGGTACTGATGCGGTATCTGGAACCGGGCGACAGACTGCGGGTGGACAGCATCGAACGTGTCTATTACGGGTTGCTGTCGTCGGCTCAGAACGCTCAGATGAGGACTGCGGTTGTGAGCGGCTCGATGGATGGCGGCCTTGATGCACTGTCCTCAGTGCTGTTCGGATTCAACCCGGGCAGCGTCGTCGAGCACTATGGTGATGACGCGGATGCGGTCCTCGAAGAGATCGTTGCCCGTGTGAAGCCACGAGGTGAGATTCGGAGAACTCGACGCAGCGTATGGCCACAGTTCTGCCGGAGTGTAGTCACAGGCGCTAGGTTCCTCGCTCAGTTCAGCGGCTCCGACGCGTTCTACGCGTGGGCAGACCGCTATGACACTGATGCCAGTACTCGTGCTGACTTGCCGGTCGCAATCAGCACGCAGGTGTCAGGGCTCGGATTCGCGTTGGCTTGCGACTTCGTCAAGGAACTGGGCTACTCGAACTTCGGGAAGCCGGACGTCCACATCCGGGCGATTCTTGTGGGTCTTGGACTGATGCCGGAGAAGGCGAGCGACTACGAGGCGTTCAAGACGCTCACCGTGTTCTCGGAGTCTGCCGGACTGTCGCCGTACCACGTGGACAAGCTCATGTGGCTCGTGGGCAGCGGAAGGTTCTATCGAGATCCCCAGATCGGGAATGTTCCGACTCGGCGCGACGAGTTCGTCGCAAGCGTAAGTGCCGCCTTTAGTGCTTCCGCGTAGCAAGCGTGGAATCGAATTCAGGAGTAGAAGTGTCAAACGGAATCGACCAAGTGCCTGCCCTCGTAAGTCGGCTGTACGCAGTAGTCGACGAACTCGAAGCGATCTTCCCAAGTCGTCACTTCACGCCAGACGGTCATCTTGTGGGAAGCCTTGGCGAAGTGTGGGCTGCTCACCTGTACGGGATTGCGCTCCACCCCGCTTCCTCGGTCACCCACGACGGTGTATGTCCCTCAGGTAAGAACGTCCAGGTGAAGGCAACTCAGGGCAGTTCTGTCGCGCTGTCTTCGGAACCCGACCATCTCATCGTGCTCCATCTGAAGCGTCACGGAGATCCGGAGGAGTTCTACAACGGTCCAGGGTCCTTGGCGTGGCAAGCCGCTGGCAAGATGCAGAAGAACGGTCAACGGCCCGTATCTCTCACGAAGCTCCGCAAACTGATGGGGTCGGTCGGTGTCGCTGACCGCATCCCGGAACGGTCGCTCTGATAACCAGCGTGCAGGAACTCCGAAAGGCGAACTGGTTTGCAGGCGAGTAGGTAGCCGGTAGATCGATTCTCGTGGGCGATCACCCCTGATCCGGGGGTGGCCGCTTCTTCGTTCCACATATACACGAGCGGGTCGTCATCTTCTGGTGGCGGCCCGTCCCGGTGATTTCACTCGCATCGTGGCACCGACAGAACTAGGTCAAGGGCTGGCCGAAAGGTTCATGAGGGTGGCCACGGCAGCATGCTGGTGGGCGATGTAGTATTGGACCGTGGGCGTAGCAGGTGGCGTCGGATTCTCAGGCGCAGGGCCCACGACGGACTCCAATGAGAGCGGGCGACCTATGTCACAACGAGCAACGTTGCTTTGCGCCATCGTTCTTGCGTGCATGCTGACCCCTGTCGTCGCGAGCGCTGGGACCGTCTCTGGATTAGCTGGGACCGCTGGTGCACGGATTGTCTCTGGCTCCGGAACCGTCGTTGGTGGAATCGTCTCGTCGAGCACCACATGGACTGCCGAAGCCTCCCCTTATGTTCTGGGAAGCGACGTCCAGATCGCATCTGGGGCCACGCTGACTATCGAACCCGGCGTGATGGTGGTGGGCTCGTCGTCACACGCAATCAAGGTCTTTGGCTCGCTGAAGGCGGTTGGCGAGCCAACGGACCGCATATACATGCTTGATACCATCATCACACCACAGATCCCCACATCCCCGTGTGCGATTGAGCTGAAGCAGTGCGTTCTGTCTGGCGGAAGCCTCTCGGCAGTCAATGGCAAGGGCAGCCTCGTGCTTGCGGACTCACGCATCGAGTACCCGACTGATGACATCGTCCTGTCCGGCCCGCAGAGTGACTGCTACATCGATCGGAATGTCTTCATCGGCTGTGACGGCATACAGATGTACACAATCATGACGGCGCCGCCAAACGTACCCACCAAGGTGTACGTGAGAAACAATGTGTTTTACGCATCACACGGGCCGATTGAGGCCCAGGGACACGGACCCGACTCAATCTACGTCAACGGCAACACCTTCTTCTTGCCAGTGAACCCGTCTGACTATCTGCTCACACTTCGGCCCAACCAAGACCATGCCGCCATGGACGGGACGGGCAACTACTGGGTTGTTGGCGGTGACGCGAATATCCCAAGCTACATCTGGGATCAGAGAGTGGACCTCTCGTGCGCCGGGTTCATCCCATACCTGCCGACACTGTTATCTCCAGCGCCTGCGACACCCGCATTCGATTTGGCGCCGCCGCTAGTGACGGTCACAGGCGTGTCAGATGGCGGGGTATACAAAACGCCGATTATGCCGCAGGTGGCATGCAATGACGCTGACTTCGAGATGTCTCGGTTGGAACTGGACGGAGAGGAGTGGGTCTCGGGTGCCACGGTTGGGCATGGGGCGCACTCTCTTTGCGGGTTCGCCATGGACACGTCCGGGAACTGGACAGAGCGGACGATTGGCTTCGTGGTCGATACGCAGAAGCCGGTGATTAGCGTCAAGCGGAATCCGGGCGAGGCGGTTGATGGCCTCATCCAACTGGAGGCGACCGACACGCTGACGGGTGTATCGCAGATGAGCTACCGGGTCGACGGGGCGCAGTGGATGAGCGGAAGCGAGGTCGGCCTGGCCACTATCGGGGCTCACACGGTCGAGGCATTTGCCGAGGACGGGGCTGGAAACGTCAGCGACCCCCTCGTGTACAAGTTGGTCGTTTCCGGCCCGCAATACTCGTACAGCGCCACTCCGATCTCCACCGGATACGGCGGCACTTCGAACGTGTCGGGGACCGTTCGCAACGCATCGTCTGGGATGCTTGCAAACGTCAACCTGGATCTATGGAGCTCGGCGGACAAGACCAACTGGACGAAGTTGGCTTCCTTCAACTCGGCATTGGGGGCCTTCACCGTATCGGTCAAGCCGACATCGAAGACCTACTACCGCATAGGTGCGGGTGCTTTCTTCGGCCCAGTGGTCTCCGTAGTTCCGAAGCCGTACCTTCGTACGCCGGTTGCACCGAGAACGATGTCGCACTCAAAGTCATACACCGTCTACGGCTACTTGAAGCCGAGGCACACGAGCGGCACCTATCCGGTGCGCATCTACCGGTGGAAGAAGAGCTCGTCAGGTTCGTGGAAGCGCTACGGCGATCCGATCAAGGCCAAGGCGTCCAACTACTTGAGCTACACGAAGTACTCAGTGAAGATGCGTCTCTTGAAGACGGGCAAGTGGAAGCTGCGGGCTTACGCTCCGGCGGACAGTGGTCACGCAGCCACGTGGTCGAGTGGATATGACTACGTGACGGTGAAATAGGCGGAGGATGGCAGTGACTTTGATGGTTCGCACAATCGGTGCTCGATGGATGATGGTTGCGACTCTGTTTGCCGCAGCCTTGTTCCTCGCAGTTGCGCCTGCGTACGCTGGAGACGCCCCCAATGAGTGGTTCAACGCCACCGGTCCAGTCGCTCCAGGGCTGACGCAGGTGGATGCAATCGATGTGTCGGGCGACGCTGATTGGTACTACTTCTACGCTACTAACACAGGTGACGTGCAGATCGCATTCGACCACCTTTCTGGGGAGACCAAGAAGCTGGCACTCTTCCAGTGGGACGGTGGACAACTCAACTTGCTTGCTGATGCTTGGGCGGCGGACTACGGTGGTGAGGTTGTCACCAAACCGCTATCCGCCGGCCTGTACTACGTGCGGGTGAGAGGGCTCGACACTGGTTACACGGGCGGCTACACGTTCACGGTCACTGGGGCGTACGTTTCGGCAAGTCATCCTTCAAACGTACAGGCTCATCCGACACCGGTCGTTGTGCCCGAGGATAGCAAGGGTACGTACGACTCCGCACGAGGGCCCGTCGTGCCGACAAGACCTTACGTCGGCGCAATAGACGTGATCGGCGATGTGGACTGGTACTACTTCTATGCTTCAGGTACGGGGGACGTGCGCATCGCAATCAACTGCAGGTACGGCGACAGCACTGACCTGACGCTCTACCGGTGGGACGGCGCATATCTCCGTAAGCTGGCGGATGGATGGGCCTACTCCGACAGCGAGAACAACATGGTCAGCGAGTCGGTCCCCGCTGGCCTGTACTACGTGAAGGTGAACGGCGGGTCTGAGGACTATACGGGCGGCTACGACTTCACGGTCAGCGGCACGCACGCCACGGCGCAACGTCCACAGGGAGTGTCAGTTCCACCTGCGCCAGTTGTCCTACCTGAGGACGGTAGATCCACCCCGCCGTACGCAAGGGGACCGCTTCCGCCGGGACGACCGCACGCCTCAGCTATCGAAGTCATTGGCGACGCTGACTGGTACTGCTTCTTCACGTCGGGCGTCGGTGAGGTGAAGGTGGGCCTCAACCATCGTTACGGGGACGCCATAGCCCTAGATCTCTACTGGTCGAGAAGCGACGGCCTCACATACTTGGACGGTGCCTATGCGGCCAGCTACGAGAACTGCCTGCTCGTGAAGCCCCTTCCGGCTGGGCTGTACTACGTGAGGGTTGAAGGACTCGGCGAAGGCAACGTCGGCGGCTATGACCTGAGTGTTGTTGGTGCCAAGGTGGTCACATCGCCGTCAACCGGCGTCTACTTCTCGGCTGCGCCGTATCTCTCGAGATACACGCACACCTACCGGAAGACCTACACGATCTGGGGCAACATCACACCCCAGCATGCGACAGGGTCGACTCAGATCAAGGTCAAGGCATACCGCAGGACCAAGCAGTCCAACGGTACCTACAAGTACGTCTACAAGAAGACGTTCGACACGGCCATCTCGAATGCGTCTTGGTCGGAGTCCTCGAAATACAAGGGTTCGGTCAGGCTGCCGTACAAGGGGAGATGGCGGCTGCGGGCATATCACCCTGCCGACTCAATGAACAAGGCGAGCTATTCAAGCTACAGGTACGTGACTGTTAAGTAGCAGTACTCAGGGGTTCTTGTGAGGCGGTCATCTCCTTCGCGGGGGTGGCCGCTTCTGTATTGGTGGCGCCCCAATCCATCCGTTCCGTGTGCATGATTGCAGGGGTGCTGGCCCTGACGGCGTACGTGTAAGGTGTGAGCCAGTCCGCATACTCGTTGTTGGACAGGTCGATTGAGGGGGTAGGGGTATGCGCGTCAAGTTCGCAGTCCTTGTGTTGATGCTTGCCGTCGGAGTCTCTTGCACGGCGTGTAAGCCCGGCACTTCGCAATCGCCGGCGGCGGTAGCGGGTTCTCAGCCAGCCGCAGCAAGCGTTCAAGCAAGCCCAACGGTTGAGGCGGCCTGGTTCTGGTCTGACACCGACAAGGAGTTTCCTCTATTCCGATCCTTGGTGTTCGTTGGCAATCCCGGGCCGAAGCCGCTCACGGGCGTTCAGTTGGAATGGGTGGCGTATGACGCCAGCAACTCAGTCGTGGGCTCGTACAAGAGCGCCATTTCAGACATCCCGCCAGGGGCCAAGGTGCCATACGTTGCTGGAGCCGGTTCTGGAAACCTGTCGGGTACCCCTACGAAAGTCGAGTATCGCGTAGTCGAAAAGGGAGACTTTGTTGACACGGCAGTGCCAGCCTTCAAGGTCGCCGATGTCACTTTCAAGAAGACGGACTACAAGATGTACAAGGGGTCCAAGGGTGAGTACGAAGTCAAGGCGAAAGTGACGACGGGACCGGAGGAAATGGCATCAGCCAAACTCGGCGGGGTCGTGGTTCTCAAGGATAAGGCTGGCACGGTGGTGGGGGCAGACTTCTGGATGCCTGAGAACCTTCCAGAGACGGTTGCTCCCGGTACGACGTTCACGATGCAGCTTCCGCTAGTGACGGTGACCGCGAAGCCCGCATCGGCTGAAGTTTTCGCAACACAAGAACCGTAGCCCTAGTCGGGAATACATCAACGAAGGGGAGGCAGCCATGCCGTGTGTCTACTGCGGAAGTGATGACAGCCAAGTCGGTCTACCCTGCAACAGTAGCCCGACAGGGAAGCATGTGATCGAGAGTCCGTCGAAGTGCCGCTTCTGCGGAGCCGACGCCAGCCAAGTGGGTCTACCCTGCTACAACAGTCCTACGGGGAAACATGTGATCGGGAACGGGGCCGGGAAGTGCGTATTCTGCGGAGCTGACGCCAGCCAAGTTGGTCTGCCCTGCTACAACAGTCCGTCTGGGAAGCACGCCTTGGCCTATTAGCTGCTGTCGGTGGCCGCTTGAGCAGGTGGGCGGGGACGCCAGCCTGCCTAGCCCGTCTGGTGGGGCTTGTTGCAGACGCTGATCGAGCCCACGACGAATGAGGGAATGGTTCTCGTTCCCCCGAGTAGTGTCTGATAGGTGAATGTCCCTGTGACTGACACTCGGGCCTCGAAGAGGTCTTCCTCCACGACGTCCGCCAGCAGTTTGCTGTCTCCATGGAAGAGGGCATCGTCGTCAAGTTCGCTCATCTTGTCGGCAGGTATGAGCTCATTGCTCACCCTCGCACGAAACGTCTCCGGTCCCGTGGATGCGTTGAATTCGAGAACAAGTCCGTGAATCGTCAGGGTCTTGCCCTGCGCTGAGGTCGGGTCCTTGATGATCTTCGCGAAGTCCCGCTTCGACAGGACCGGGTACTCCGCATCGATTGGCGGCGGGGCCGGGGGTGTCACAGCCGGAGGATTCATGAGCCACTCGATGGTGGCCTCCGCTACGTTCGCTTCGAACATGCTGAATTCGATGTTCGCCTGCGACGTCCGGCTGTGCAGGGTCAGCCGTCCTTGGTGCCCTTCGACTCCGGTGATGTCTCGAATTGGCAGATCAACCGTCTTTCGGGAGCCGAGATAGACCACCCTCTGGGTCGTGATGTAGAACAATCCGCTGTCGGCCATCTGCTCCGTGAGCACGGGGACGCTCTGCCCCGCGAGCCCGCCTACACTCGCGTTGACTTCTACGCCACTCTTGGTCACCGGTACGCTGACTCCGGCTTCGCCAGTCACGGCGCCGAAACTCTGAACGTAGACGTCTTCATACAGGGCCGCGTTGAAGCTGTAGGTCAGGTACTCGTCCGAGGCGAGGAGAATGCCGCTGGACTCCTTCATCATCTGGGGGCCACACGCACGGATCCGGGCCGCCAGCCGCTCGTTGAACAGGCCGCTATCGTGGTCGACAAGGTCCTCCCACTTGAGGTCCAACAACTCCTCTGCGTTCTGCAGCGTCTTGAACTCGTCGTCGTTGAGCGCTGAATCACCAATCAGACTTCGGACCAGTGCGCAGTAGGCGACCCACCTTGCGCCAGCAAGCATTTCAGGCGGGAGTCGCGCCTCTGACTCGGCTGCGGCCAGGTCGCCTTGCATCTTCGCAATGGACTCTTTTCCCCCGATTCCGAAGAGCAGCTGTCCGATGCGGTCGGTCAATCGCTGGCCTCGGTCCCATTCCTGCCTCTGCAAGTCGCTCGCCCACGGGCCCGGCCGCTTGCACGAGTAGCACAGGTAGTCAGTCGGTTCTTCAGGCTGGCTACTGCTTGCTCCACATGTGGGACAAGCACGCGTTGGCTTGCGCCTAGCCGTTGCGTTCAGGAAGACCCCAATGACCACGATCGCCACACAGATGGCGAAGACGAAGCAGGTTGAATCGGACAAGCTGGAATCCCCCGTCCCGAAACGTTCGGGTGTGTTTGCGCTCCAAGTTGGCGTAGACGGAGCGGATTGCCTGTCCACAGTCTAGCGCCAACACCGAGGCTCACGTCAGGGTGATGGGCGTTCCTCAGTTCTTGAACCGAATCAGTTGGTTTCATGGCCCGGACCGCAAGACGTGGTTCGGGTCTTTTCGTTGTGGGCTCGGACATCAGGTTCGGCCCTGACAAGAAGGAGGTTGGTCATCATGACCGATCACTACAAGGTATTGGGTGTTGATCCAGGTGCCAAGCAAGACGAGGTTCAGGCGGCGTTCGATGCGTTGCTGGCTGCACGGAAGGCGCGTCGAGGTCGGACATCGGAACTGCATGCGGCGATTGCAGTTCTCGGAGACCCCACTCTTCGCAGGGCATTCGACCTAGCTCGTCTGGGTGAGGCGACCAGTGTCAAGCTCGTGCACGCGAAGGCGCGTCACCCTCGACTTCGCCAGAGACACCATCCCCGAGATCGACATCCGGGAGGTCCTCTCGCAGGCGAGGGAGGTTGCGCTGAAGGTGACCGTTCTCGGATCCGGAGTCGTTGCACGCAGCGCCGAGATCACGGCAGACGTGTCGCGTGCGGTACAAGGTGCAGCAAGCCGACGGCTCATGCGGGACTCGCAGTCGTAGGTGGATGTGGACGTGGTGGGCGGGGCTGACGGTATGGCTCCGTCCACTGCGTTCACGCCAGACGGTACCGATGCCGATATGACAAGATGGCTGGTGGGAGGGGAAATCTTCGTGAAACGAGTTGTGGTCGTCGCGTTATGCGTGTTCGTCGCGCTCGCACTTGTCGGGTGTGGTACTTCCGTTCCCGACGTCAAGCGGTGCGGCGGTCGAACAAGCTGAGCAGTCGTTGGACAAACCCAAGGAGAGTGTCGATCTCGCTGTAGCAGTTCCTGCGATTTCTGCCGCAGTGGACGCCGAACACGACGCTCGGCTACTACAGGTCGGCTCAGGCGGCCTGTACTCCTACGATGCGTGGACCGGCAAACGATCGCTGCTCATCAAAGGCATGCGTCCGGATGGGACGCCGGCGGACATGCCATATCTCTCACCGCACGAGAAGTCCGTGGTCACGCTTGGAGGCCACCGTACTGACAGGGCGAGCTGCTCTTCGGTCCGCATCTCGAGGTATCCGAGAGGAAAGGCGTTCAAGTTCGACGCTGACTCCATGTGCGTGTTCGATGGCTGGGCCGATGACTACAACGCCGTGGTCTGGATCGATGGGACTACCTACAAGATCGACTCGCGCACGGGCGAGAAGCGCCGCTACTCCGGAAGCGCGAAGCATCCAATGGGTGAGTCTCGCAAGACTGCTGGAGACAAGCGCTACCGTGTGACCGTGGCCGACGACAGAGTGAGCGTCAGCGTGCGGTCAACAGGCGAGGCGGTCGCGTCATTCAAGGCGCCGGGTGGTGGAGCTCCTGGGGACTGGAGCACGGGTGGCTACTCGGTTTCCCCGGATGGCGGCTACATCGCATTCGAGAACTACGCGATGCCCTACAACGATGCGCGTGTCGAGTACGAAGTGTGGGTCTGCACACTGGACGGTGGCAACTCAGAGAAGATGGATTTCGGCGACGGCGGCTTCCGGTGGCGCTGACGACTTGCTCTGCCACTCCTAGACGAATGGGGCAGGATGAGCCATGCCTACATGCCTCGCTGTGCCGGTCCACCTACCAGGAAGACATGACGCGGATGATGAACGTTCGGACGCCGACGCGACGTCCAAGGACATGGACTACCAGGATGGCACTACCTCATCCGGGACAAGCTCGGAGCGGCTGCTAGCCGCATACCCAACCCTATAGACAACCGAGCAAAGCCGCTCACTGGCCAGAATCGCGGGAGGGTCATCCCAGCAAGGGATGAATCTAGAGATGAGACGGAGGCGAAGATTGACCCCAGAACAGACGCCAAGCGATCACTTTGTTGAACAAGAGCATAAGACAAAGAGCACAAGCCGTATCGGCGGTGACCGGGCCGATCGGCGCGCTTGGAAGCGGCTTGCTGTAGCGTTGTTGGCGCCTCTCGTGGCCTATCTAGCCGTGTCCGCAATCACGCCATTAGTGTATGCGCGAATCTTCCCTGCAAACGAATCCACTTCGGGAGCTCGGATTGGTGCGGTAACCGACCGGGCAACCGGAGACGGCGCGGTAGGCGATGATGAGCTGGTGGGCCGCGTGATAGGGCCAACGCTCATGACGTTCCAGAAGGACGGGAAGCAAGTGCGGGCTCCTCAATTGGTTGAGATTCAGACTCTGGCGGGCGAGGTCTCCGCGGTTACGTATGACACTCTTCAAGCGGGTGACTGGGTGATGCTGGAGAGCAACGCCAACGGAGACCCCGAGGTTGTGTGGTCGGGTTCCGCGGACCCACGCTAACGAGGAGGATCCGATTGGTCTCAACAAGAGCGCGCTGGACGGGATTCATCGTCGCTGCGTCGTTGGTGGCGGGATCCCTTGCGTTTGCATCGATCACTGACCCGGCCCCCGACTTCGTTGGCCAGAAGATGTCGGACTTCAATGACATCGCTGGGTTCGAGGTGGTCTATGACGGTCAGCGGGCGGCTGCACCAGGTACGGTGGTTCGGCAGAGCCCTGCAGCCGGAGTCCCCGTGCCCAAGGACATTCGATTTGTACTGACCTTCGCAGGCGTTGAGCGGGTTGTCTTGGAGAATCCCATCGGCGACGCGGACGAGGAGGTGCGCAAACGCATCTCGGCCGCCGGACTGACGTTGGGGCAGGTTTCCTATTCGCTCAGCGAGACTGCGACGCCGGGCAGCGTACTTGCGGCCAGTTGGAGCCCCCAAGCGTACCTGCAACCGGGCGACAGAATCGATCTTGTGATCGCCAAGCGACCGACGGTCAGCGTGCCGAGGGTTGTTGGTATGGCCGCCGATAAGGCTAAGACAGCTCTTGCATCCAGTGGCCTGAGGTACCGCATGTTGGGACGAGCGCCGCATGGAAGAGTACTCGGGCAGTCGCCGAAGGCTGGTCAGTCTGTGGCGAAAGACACGTCGGTAGTGCTCACAGCGCTTGAGATCCAGCCCGATACGTCCACTTGGGATGAGCTTGTCGCTGCCGAAGAAGGCGACGTGATCTACGTTCGAGTGAAGTACGTTGCCAAGCCGGAACTGGGTGGCCCGCCAAGCCGTATTCGAAGCGGCGAGAAGTCCTGGGACGGGAAGGTCCATGGTGACGGCCTGTCGCTTGAAGTCTACGGGTATTTCAGGATATGGACCCCCATGCCCTTTGCTAAAGGCATGGTCAGGTACGGAGACGTCGTAGCGCTTCGAGTCGATTCCGTCAGCAGCTACCCAGGCAAGAACATGGAGGTATCGGTCGAAGAGGTATGGCGTAAGTGAGCGCGTCTTGGCCGCCACAGCGTACGTGAAGGCGAAGGCGAAGAACTACTAGAGCTGCTCGAAGTAGACGACGACATTCGGGCACGTCGTAAGGGGGAATCGTATGTATTGCCGCGACTGCGGTGCTGAAATGAGTTCCACTGACGAAGCCTGCGGCGCTTGTGGCGCCCCTGCTGTTGCTGCTGCGTCCGAGACTGTGGGTGCAGAGGGGCAGATTCCGGTCGGTCAATGCGGCAGATGTGGTCAGCCGGTCTGGTTGACCCTAGGCGGAGCGTGCCCGATGGGCCATCCGGCGTCCGCGATCGAGAAGACATGGATGTCGCCACCGCCGCCCGATGCTTTGCCGCGGGTGTTGCATTGCAGGACGTGCGGAGCCGAGCTCTACAAGACCGTGACGGCGTGTCCTCAGTGCGGGTTCAATCCTGAGACTGGCGACAACCACTGTCGTCAGTGTGGGGCAACCACACAGACAGGCCAGATCATGTGTGTTGAATGCGGGACGAACCTGTCCGGCCCGACGAATCCCGCTTCGTCAACGGGCGTGCTCCAACCGCCCGAGCAAGGTCCGGTGAACATGCGGACATTGCTCAGCTTCTGGGTCATCGACAACGGCGGCCCGCTATTCGACGGGGGCGAAGCCTTCTGTTGGCCTGCCCTCCTTTGGAGCTGGATTTGGGCGTTCGTTTACGGACAGTGGAAGCTCGGGTTGGCCGCACTCGCCATCACAGTCGTATTCGTTCCGATCTTGGGACCGTTCTACCTGCTGGTGCATCTCGTTGTTGGCGTTCCCTTGGGCCTGATCGGCTACAACGCAGCGAGTATGTCCAACCCGGGACGGTGGGAGAGCTTTGCGGCGATGAAGAAGGCGATGGGTTTCTGGGTCTTGATCGCTGCGGTCCTCGTCGTTGGAGGATTGGTTCTCGGTGTCGTCTTTGGAATGCTCGCGATGGTTGCGAGCTTCTTCTCGAGCTTCTAGTAGGGCCCGCCAGACAGGCGCCTGCGAGGCGGACGGATCGGCAATGTGAGGGCCAAGCCGCAAGGTCGGGGGTACCCGGCTGGATGCGGTGCGAGATTCGGGTGCATGGCAGACCGGTGAGCTAGGAGAAGTAATGGATAGCTCGACCGACCCTCGGAAGTCCGGGCACCAGGAGATGGCTGGCTGCGGGACAATTCTCGGCGTGGCTTTGCTTGCCATTGGCGTATTGATCTCGCTGACAGGATTCTTCGCTCTGGGGGGAATGCTCCTGGTGGCTGGCGCCGTGTTCACGTTTGGAGGACTGGCTTCGGCTGGTGTGCTCGTCGCTGATTCCGATGCTGCCAAGAAGGTAGTCGCTGGAACCAAGCAAGCGGTCAGCGGCGCTGCCAACCAGACGGATAGGTGGGCGCTTCACGCTCGAGCAACTCGCGTAACCAAGCAGCTCTATGACCAGATGCTCGCCGGGGCAATCTCACAGGCCGAATACGATCAGCGAATTGCCCAAGTGAACGCGAAGCTGGAGCAGGACTACAAAGACTTGGATGCCGGGCACTAGCCCGCTGCGAAGCAACTGGTTCAGAGCGTGTGGCATAGACGGGGACCACCACTTGCAGAGATGGGGGGCCGAGGCACTGGCTTGTTAGCGGTGCCAAGGCCCCATCTGTGGCGGCAATGCAGAAGCTAGATGGCGCCGAGTTCGTTCACGGATCTGGCAATTCAGCATTCGAGCACTGCTCGCGAATCGGCAAATCTGTGTCAGTGGACAAGCCGGCTGAACGTCGCGCGGTTCATTCTGACGGGAATCTGCGCCGTGCCTACGCCCTTTCCCGGTTCGGGTCCCCAAACGCGGTGTAGGGTCCCTCAATACCAGCCGATATACTTATGTGAGCACATGCGATTGTGCTCAACCGCGATCGACTCGAATTGTCTGGGGATCTTGCGTGATCGGTAACGACTTCAGATGCCGCTGACTTCAAACCGCAAGTACTCGCGTGTCTGGCGATGGCTGGCGTTGCTCGCCGTCACATTCAGCCTAGCCACTACGTCCGTAGGCTGCCGTGCTGATGTTGAGAGTCCGTCACCCGATGACGTTGCGAGCAAGGCAACCAGCCTGGACGCCGAGTACGGCGCGATTGGCAAGACGGATGTCGCCGAGAAGGCGCAATCGAAGTTGCCGCAGCCCCCGGCCCTCGGTTCAGACGCCGAAGCCCCATCCTACGATGGCGGACTCAGCCGGGGTACCCCCGATGAAGGGCCGGCGTACCTCGGTGAATTCGGAGTGGGGGCGCCCCCGTTCACTAGTGGCTCCCCTTCGGTCACGTATGACGGTAGCGACTACTGGGCCGGTGTCCAGCGCGGAATGCCACATACAGAGTGGGGCTACGTTCAGCCGTACATTCGGTCCGACGGCACATTCGTGTCCGGACACATGCGACGTACCCGCTAGTGATTGAAGGATCAGTGCAGCCGAGAGTGATTGTGTCGTTGTTGTTGGTCGGGACCCTATTCATCTCGGGCTGCTCGACCAGCGGCAATGTCCAGGCCGCAAGGCCTGTACCCAGCGCCCCTGCTGCGCAGGCCCCCGCATACGTGCCCACGGAGGCCGAGGTCGAGTTTGTCAACAAATATGCAGAGGTGAAGGCGCTGTTCGCGGAGTTGAACGACCAGGCTGACGAGGAGTATCTGGGACGGTTGGTGAACAGCGCGGGACAGCTCAGCCGCGGGGTCTCGTCCGAAGAGGCTCCGGCTGGCCTGGAGAGGGCGCATGAGAATCTAATTGCGGGGCTTGATGCGATCAACAGCTCATGGGAGGAGTACGCAAACGCGGCAGGCCAAGTGAACTGGGATGGCGCGATGCCGGAGATTCAGCGCGGCAGCTCGTTGATCGACTCAGCCGAATCAGAATTGGACTACTTCTTCGCGCAGAAATCGGCTGACTGGCGCGACTATATCGGGCGGGATCTCAAGCGAAGAACCGTTCAGGCGAAGAGCGGACAGGCCAGGCCTGAGGAGTCCGATCAGCCGGCTGTCGAGGATTTTGGCGGCAAGTACCAAGGAATCGGCAAGGTCATCGAGTATGAGTCAGATGGCTATGTGGTGGTCGAGGTTGTGTCCGGAACCATCTTCTACAACGGGGCGAACAGCAAGGGCACACAGGTCGCAATCAGTCTCGGCGGCGACTATCGGGTCATGGGCGAGACGAAGGTCGGCAACTACTTGGGCTATCTTTCCCCTGACGGATACACTCAGATGCTTGAACCAGTGACGACGGATTAGGTGTGTCAAGGAGAGGGGACTGCGTGAGGGGCTCAATCACCAGACCGAAGCTGCACCTGCAGATGATGCTCAACGCGGCCGCGATTGTACGGGGGCATTCCGGGCCTTCGACTTCGCTGTCATTGGATTGGCGCCTTCGGCGAGTGCTGCCCTTCCTATTGCTACTGGCTGCGCTGGCCTCGAGCGGGTGCACCGGAGCGAGTTCATCTGAACCGAACTCCCCGGCCGTCACGACCGCCATCGAGTCAACTTCCCAGCCGATTCCCTTTCACACTGAGACACGATCAGACAGGTCCAAGTACGACAACTACTCGAAGACCAAGAAGCGCGGTGTCCCCGGCGAGAAGAAGATTGAATGGCTCGTCACGTATCGTGATGGGATTGAGACAACGCGGACACTCAAGGCCGAGACGATTCTGAAGCCCGCGACGACCGAGGTCGTAGTAAGAGGAACGAGGAGTTGGGCTAACCATCAAGCCGCCCTGCGTCGCAAGAAGAACATCAGGGCGACAAAGGCACTCAGCAGGCGGTGGGCAGACGAGATTCCGGACGACTGGATTGGCTCGTGGGGGAAACAAGACATAATCGACGGGGGCCAGATTAGCATTACGCGCAGCAAAGGCGACTTGATTATCAGTCGAAAGGGCGATGGCGCAGTTGTTTGGAAGATGAGGCGACTCGACGAGCAGGGGTTCATTGTTGTGACCGAGGATTCGTATCCCCGTCCCGTGCTTGTTGATGAGATCGGCCGTCTCGTCTACACCGCACGGATGTACGGGTACGAGCACAGTTCTATCGTTGAGATTGAACTCCAAGGCTCGCGATCGCTGACCCTTGCGAAGGATCAGAAGTAGCGGGCTCAGCCGATATGCCCACAAACGACGCTCAGTTGCGCCAGCAAGACATACTTCGCCGACGCACTCGTACACTCGGTCGGCGAGCGTAGCGAGCGCGGCATAAGGCATTGGTCACTTTCCGCCATTCGTTGGCGGGGAACACCATCTGCAGAGATCTGGGGCTGCGGCACTGGCTTGATATCGGTGCCAAGGCCCCTGTCTCTTGCTTGATGTAGGCAACGCGCCTAGGTAGGGGCGGTTGGCTATCCGCGACCTGCGGTTATGCCATCTCGGCGGGCCGCACGTGTAAACAGTAACGATACCTGTTGGGGTATTTGCGATTCTGGCGTTTTCGGCCGTACTCACCCTTCAGAGTGGTATGTAGTTATCCGCTTTGAACTAGGCAACGGCTTTGCGCTTGACGCCTCTTCCCCGGGGACGCGGACGCCTTCTCCAGCCAGGTTCGAAGTCCCAGTTCTCTGTGAGTGGCCAGAGCTCTGTGGCACGTCGCGCATGGTACGCGAATGACCCTGACCCTTGGATTGGACCGTTACTGGCACGGCCGAGGTCTCCGTACTTGAAGAATTCGCGCTCGATCCTCTTGGCGGTGCCGTTGTCTTTGATGATCAGATGCGGGTGCCAGTAGCTAGTCCCGTTCTTGTCATGGACGACTAGGACGTATGGCCCGAAATAGCCGGCGGCAGCCAGGCGCTCTTTGACGAAGGCCTTCATCCGTTCCGGGGATTTCAACCCGAGCCTGTTGTATACCTCTTCGCTGAAGCTGACCGTGATCGTGTAGTCGACGTCGGCCGTCACCCACATATCGACTAGGCCAGCAGCGTACTTATCGCGGTCCGTGTCCAAATTCATATAGGGGAGACCATAACGTTCGAGTGCTGACACCCTGTCCTTGTTCTCGGCTTCCTTGCTCATCGGCGGTTCCTTTCTTGATTTTGGATATAGCTACGCCCTTACACGCGGCCCTTCTCAGGCGGCGTTCCGGGCCGAACCCGGCGGAGAGGCGGCTAAGCCTGGCGCTCTCGTGATGACCGTGGATTGCGACCATCTATTCATTCAGTAACGGCGACTCGACCGAATGTGCGATACCCCTTCGCGATTGCCGATTCCTGAGTCGTAGGAAATACCCGTACATCTTGTTGCACTGTCCAGATCGTCTGTGATAAAGTCCGTTTGTTGGGTTACTGCAACCGCATGTGCGCCTATCATGTTACACCTTGATAACTGAATATGTAAACATAGAGAGTTGCGAACAAAATCGGAGGACGAGATATGGCGGAAACACGCGCCGGGCTGCTCAGTCGACGTCAGATCGGCGACATCCTGCAGCAGCGCTTCTACGCGACTCAACAGACCGACAGCTTGCGGACGATCTTCGGCCGGCTCGACATCAGATGGCTGGCGATGGGCACGGATCCGGATTCAGGTCGAGGCCAGGTAGCGTTCTACGATCCGCTCGTCGTCTGGGTGATGGCCACGTACTTCCACTGGCCGCGTCTTGCAGCAACCACCCCGTACTCCGCGCTGCAGGGCTGTTTGGCACAGGCCCGGTCGCGGCGAGGTGGAGTCGACGACGAAGTCACGAGACGGATGGCCTACTACCTCTTCATCGCCGATACGAGGTGGGGTCTGGATCTCAGGGTCATGGACAGCGCCATCTTGTCCGATCCGGCCGTGCTCGATCTCAGCCTAGACGGCAGCGGGCTACTGAAGTCCGTTCTGCTCATGTACAAGACCGACGTGCTGACCGGCCTCCTGGGTCGGCCTGTCGATGGGGTGACCCTAGCCTATGAGTTTGATCGACACCTGCTCGATGGCTACGACGTGAGCCCTGACGAATGGCCGTTCTTCGGAGCGGACACTGGCGATCTGATCGGGCTTCTCGAGCAAGCCGGACTGTTCAAACCCGCGAGTGACTTGGATTTCAATGACATGAAGATGACGTCGGAGGTGGAATCGGCACTTAGTGACGACGGGTAGACCCAAATCGGGCCGCATGGCGCGGCGAAGACCACAACGACATATACGAATTCACGCGGGCGTATCGGACATCGATGCGCCCGCTGTGTTCCCAAGAGGAGTGATCGAGTTGAGCAAGATCGCATGGACGGACGAGACATGGAACCCGGTGACCGGGTGCACGAAGCTGAGCGAGGGATGCAAGCATTGCTACGCGGAAACGATGGCCAAGCGTCTTGAGGCGATGGGCCAGCCGAAGTACGCGGATGGCTTCCAGGTACGGACGCATCCCGAGGCTCTCGATGAGCCGGCTGGCTGGCGCAAGCCCCGGCGAGTGTTCGTTTGCTCGATGGCTGACCTGTTCCACAAGGACGTGCCCTTCGAGTTCATCAACGACGTGTTCGGCGCGATGTTTGCGACCGGCACGAAGCACGAGTATCAGCTGCTGACGAAGCGACCGGAACGCATGCTCGAGTTCGCCGAGTCATGGCTGGGCGACTGGCCCTCTAACGTCTGGGCAGGCGTCACAGTGGAGAACAATGCGCACGTCGACCGTGTCGATCTCCTGCGTCGCATTCCGGCCAGAGTTCGGTTCATCTCTGCCGAGCCTCTGCTTGGTGCGCTGCCCGACTTGGATCTCCAAGGCATCGACCAACTGATTGTCGGTGGGGAGTCCGGTCCGGGATGGCGTCCGATGGAGGCCGACTGGGTCCGCGGTCTCCGTGACCGTTCCTTGGCTGGCGGCACCGCGTTCTTCTTCAAGCAGTGGGCGGGGCATCATCCCAAGAAGCTGGGACACGAACTTGATGGCCGCGAGTGGCGTCAGATGCCTCAGACGGCACGTTCGAGCGGTGCCCCGGTCTTGCGGGGCGGTATGCGTGAGTAGCTCGACCATGACTCCAGTTCTCGATGCAACGAGAAGTCCGGTCGGGACCAGGCTCGTCAATGCCGATCAGCTTGCGGAGGTCCTCGGCGTGAGCATCGACGCCGTGTATAGGGCCGTCCACCAGCGAGGGATGCCGCACTTGCGGTTCGGTCGCTACTACCGCTTCGAGGTCGATGAGGTCCTGACCTGGCTGCGCGAGACAGCGGCGGTCTAGGAACGATCCAACATACAGGGCGCCTCCGCTGAAAGGCGGGGGCGCCCGCGTCATTGAGGAGGAAGCATGTCCGTGGTTAAGCACAAGAAGACCGATGGCTCAGTGAGCTGGCGGGTAAGCGTCTACAGTCCTCTTACGCAGAAGACCGTGTGGGTCGGCACGTTCGACGAAGTACATAGCGCTAGGCAGGCCGAGCTCGACGCCGAGAAGCAGCTGAAGATGGGCGTCGCAGCGAGACCGTCGGAGAACATCAAGCTGCAGGAGTTGATTGAGCGCTGGATCGACTACACCGCAAAGCAGGGCACCCGTGAGGACTACCGGCGCTCGTCGGTCTTCTTCATCAGGTTCTTCGGCGAGCGGAGAGCAAGGTCGTTGCGTGCTGAGGACTACTACGATTTCGCCAGATGGCTTATCGGAAGGCGTAAGCCAAACGGTGATCCGTACAGCGCGAACTACATCCGGAAGATCGTGACGCAGCTCTATCAGCTGACGAATCTCGCCGTTGAACTCGGGTACCTAGACAGATCGCCGGCTCCGAAGATCAAGAGGCTGAACCTTCCCGAGGCTTCTCCGCGGAAGGTGCGCCTGAGCAAGGATCAAGTCCGCGCGTTGGTGGAGGCTGCGCCGCCCGGGTGGGCGGACTTCTTCGTGCTCGCTCTGGCAACTGGCGCGAGGCGTGGCGAGATGTTTTCCATGACCTACGGCAGTGTCGATTGGGCAGCGAAGACTATCGCCGTCTCAAACCAGCTGACAGCGAGGGGTGAGTTCAGTTCGACCAAGACAGCTGCCGCGATGAGGGTCATCGCATTGCCGGATGGCGTTCTGGATGCCGTCAGACATCGCATGGAGGAAGCCGGCGCGGGGGACTGCAGATCTCATCTTCCCGAATGCACTTGGCGGAGTGATGTCATACCCGAACTTCTATCGCAGAGTCTGGATTCCGACCGTCAAGGCGGCTGGTCTTGAGGGGCTTCATCTGCATGACCTGAGGAAGGCATTTGCCTCGAGGATGGTTGCTGATGGCCGTACCCCGTCGTACCTCGAAGATGTGATGGGCCACAAGTCGTTCTCCACGACGATGAAGTACTACGCGGCTACGCCAGAAGCGGAGGCGGACCTGGCTCGCAAGGATCTCGACGACTGGCTGTCGGAAGAGGAGAACGCTGCGTGGAAGACGCCGTCTGTGGCGTGAGTCTCAGCACGAGTCTCAGCACGGCAGGTGTGGAACGCAAAGGGGGAGAGGGGTTCACCCTCTCCCACCTGCGACTTCTGTGGTGCCCCCGGCATGATTCGAACATGCGACACCAGGTTTAGGAAACCTGTGCTCTATCCCCTGAGCTACGGAGGCGTTTGGTGCGTTTGCGCTGGTAGGAGGCTTGCTACTCCTGCGACGATCGACCGAGAATCCCTCGCGGTTACCGTATGGTTACTGTGACGAACGATCGTACCCAACGAAACACCCCTCAGCGGGGCAGTCGGTATTGTAGCGCGGAGGCGCAATCTAGGGGAGACAGTGCGGTGCCCGCGGTGAACTTCGGTTCCGCAGCCCTCAGGTACGGGTCGGGCCCCCTTGACGTGCGAAACCCGTTGCCCCGTAGCGCCTGCGACTATCCGGCGTCTCCGAGTTGAGTGCCGTCGGCCGGGGTCTCGGAGAGCCATCTCTCCAGGCCTCTCGCGGCCCCATGTCCACTTGTGTCGAAGAGATGGCCGTAGACATCCAACGTGGTCTGAGCCGACGCATGGCCCATCACGGTCTGGACGTACTTCACGGTCTGCCCTTGATCAATCAGAGCGCTGGCAAAAGTGTGACGCAGGTCGTGAAGCGTGAGATCCGGCAGCCCCGCCTTCTCTCGTGTCTTCTTCATCACCCATCGGTCGAAGCTCGACGTGTTGACGGGCGTTCCCAAGGCTGTGGGGAAGACGAGGTCGTCGGCGGTCATGGGACACGCCAGCCGGTGCTCCCTCAGCGCCTTCATCACACTCGGTCCGACATCGACGGTTCGATATGCGGCGTGTGACTTGAGCGGACCGAGGGTGCCGCCGACCTTCAGCTGCTGTCGGACTCTGATCTTGCCTTCATCCCACTGGACGCAAGACCAAGTGAGTCCGAACAGCTCGTTCCTGCGAAGCCCCGTCATCACCGCAACGAGGAAGAAGGGCCTCCAGTAGTCGGGAGCTGCTGCGATGAACGACCTGGTCTGTGCGGAGTTGATGATGCGCATAGAAGTGGGTTCGTGCCGCTTTGGGATTCTCGTGAGGTCAGCCGCAGGCGAGGTGGTCAGGTAGTCCCATCTCACCGCCTGCTTGAAGAGCTGCTTGATTCGCGTGCGCAATTTCTGAGTTGTGTTGTGGGCATGGGTGCGACTGAACTCGGCAACGAAGAGGTCAAGGTCCTGAAGGCGAATCTGGTTGAGCAGCCGGTTGCCGAACCGACGTGTCAGATGACCGCAGGTATTGCGGTAGTCGCCCAGAGTGCTTCCCGTAACGCCCACGGCGGAGAGCCAGAGTTCGATGAAGTCCGCGAATCCGATGTGCTTGGGCTCCGTGTAAGAGCCCAGCTCAAGTTCGCGTTTGACCATGCGCTCCTTGGCCGCAGCATCCTTCTTGCGGTCGAAGGTGCCGAGCGGTATCTGGCGACCGGAGTGCTTGTCATAGACACGCGCTCCCCACCTGCCGCTCTTTCGCTTCTGTGGCACTCCGTCACCGTCCCTTCGTGACATAGGGATTACTCACCGTGGATCGCTTCTCACAGCCTGCACGGCCAGGAGGTCCAGCTCCAGAGGCTTCTTGGCCTAGGCCGGCGGGCGCCTCCTCGCAGGGTCAATCCCACGAGGAGGTGCCGCCACGGCTGAGTGGGTGTCTAGGTGTACTGCGAGAGATCGGGACCCGCAGCAGCGGCCGCATGGGCAGCGGCCTCAGCAGCGAGCTTCGCGAATGCCGAGTCGGGCACCACCGGAACAGGTGCTGGCGTCGGGATGGGCATGACTACTGGCATCGGTACAGGCGGAGCGAACGAGCTGGGCTGGACGATGGGGATGCGCTTCCGGGTCGACTTGATCGAGCGATTGACCGGCACCTCGGCGATGAACTCGTCCCATCGCTTCCTCGCCACGACGATGGCTTCATCCGACGACGGCATGACGCCTTCGGCGTCGGCGGCGAAGTGGTTGTACATCTGGATCGAGCCCCAGTAGGAGTAGGCAACGCCAGTCCCACCCGCAGCACGGTAGCCCCTGATGAAGGCGTTCACCGCCGTGTGCGACGTCTCGGGAACAGGGCTCCACTCGTGCGTGACCTCGATGTCAGTCTCACTGACCTGGACGCGTGTCACCATCCCATCGTCCTTGCGGTCCTTAGAGATGAGGACGCAGGTTTCGAGTTGTGACTTGCGGTTCTTGCCAACGGTCTCGAGCATCTGCTTCGCGTTTGTGAGTGCGGACGGCTTCTTAGGCATGGTTGCTTGCTCCTGTTCTGTGGCTTTCAAGCCACGCTTCAATTTCAGACGGGGCGAAACGGATGTACTTGCCGATCTTGCGATGCGGGATGGCGCCTGCCCTGCGTGTGCGGTCATACACCCATGACTCGGGCACCTGGAGCCAGGCTGACAACTCGCGAACGTCAATCAGCCTCTCGGGGATGGCTGCACACTCAAGCGCAGGCGGCGAAGGGGCCGCGTACCGGGTCATCAGGACAGTCCTCCTTCCGGCTCGGGCTCAGGCAGGACATGATCCAGGCCGTGCGCGGAGGCGTACTGCTTGAGCTCACTGAGGAACCCCAAACGGTGAGCCCACACCTCGTGCAGGTAGTCCTCCCACACGCCGTTGGTCCAGTCAGGCGCAGGCACGACCTCCATGGAGAGACGAACACCCTGAGGATCCGTCACGACTGTGATGTCGGGGTGTTCGACAGCCCAAGTGTCGAAGAACGGCTTCATGGCTGAGGCGGTCGTGCCCCCCATCGGTTCCCATACGGTCACGATGGTGGCAGGCAGGAAATGGGCGATGCTCAGCTCAAGCAGACTGGGGGCCTCGAACCACCCCCACCAGAGGTAGCTCAGACAGCCGGGGCCGTCGGCATCATGCAGCGGCATGCGCTCCGGCTCCACGCCGAGGTACTGGAAGAGCGAGTCGAGCTGCGCGACCTTCTCGTCGAGCGTGGTGGACTGGGTCGTGGTCGTCATGACGCACCTCCATGGATGTTGTCCGACGCCAAGGGAGAGCGCGGCACACCAGTGAGCTGCAGACGGTCGAGAAGCGGACGGATTCTCCCCGCGAAGAAGGCGAGGGCGTCTCCGGCGGCCTCTGCCGGGGTGCGCTCGCCATACAGGACGGCGGCAGCGCTAACCCACACGTGGTGAGTGGCAATGGATGACCACCTGAGCAGGTCACCTACATCCTGTTCGGAAACCACGCCCCGAGGATGCAAGGCAGAGGAAACCACCATCCCGTTGCCGCGGGAGGACACCCGGAAGAAGTCCTGGACGTCGTTGAGCGCGGCGCAGTACTGGCCCGTTACTGCCAGTTCGAGATCAGTCACCGCCTGAACGTCCTCGCTTGTCTCTTCGTCGACATAGATTGAGCGGCAATCCTCCGAGACCGTCAGTCGCAACCCACACCAAGGCGAGTTCGGGTCGACCTCGACATAACGCCCAACGACGTCGTAGTCATCGACCAGGCCGCAGTCATGCGATCCGGAGAGGCCCGTGGAGACGTACTCGTAGCCCTCGGCCAACAGTACCGACACCGCGTGGCTAATGAGATTCCTTTGGTGGCCGTCGGCATCAAACGGCATGTCGCTAGTCTTCTCGTTGAGCGAGGTGGGCTGGGTCGTTGTCGTCATGACGCACCGCCGGTCGACCTGCGACTGGGCTTCGTCGCCATCGGAGGCTCAGGCATCGGCTTCGGACGCTCGAACACGAGCGGACTGGGAATCGCCTGGGCGCGTCTCCACGCCTCGACGTCCTCCAGGTAGACGCGGATGCGGCCGCCGACGCGGTAGTGCGGGATGCGACCATCCTTGATGCGCTCGCGCAGCCATGACTCGGAGATGCCGAGCAAGCGTGCCATCTGCTTCACGTCGAGCAGCTGTTCGTTGATGGAGAATGCTTTCATGAATACCACCTCTTAGGAGTAGATGAGTTCGTGGGAATCCTCGGACTCCGAGTCGGAGTCGAGGAGGTCGAGCATCGTTCGTGATGTAGCCCATGCGTTTGCGGCCGGATCGTCCGTGGCGCTCGCGTGAACCGTCGTTTCAAGATGAATCCAGCGCTCACCCGACTTGCCCGAATCGACGGAGATGCCGACATGCCTGAGAGGCTGAGCGATACGGCTCAGTTGCGCGGACAAGGACTTGGGGCTACCGGGAGGGGCTCCCTGACCAAGAGGCCAGCAGGCTCTGAGTTCGTGGAGCAGCTGGGTCGGGGTGCCGTGGAACACGCCGGACTCCGTGAGAAGCCTCTGGATTGCGGTCGCCAGGGGGTTGTCGAGCGCGGCGTGGGCGGCACGGTCCTCATTCAGCTCGAAGGCCCTGAGGAACGAGCCTTCGGGCATGTCGAGAGCACGGGCGACCGCCTCACCGAAACGGACGAAGTCGCTCATCCGGTGGTAGCGGGGGAGACGAATCCCGGGTTCGAGCGCAACGGCCTTGGCAGCGAGATCCAGGATGGCACCGAAGATCCGCGGACGGTCCTCCTCGAACTCGGCCCAGAACTCCGTGTCGGTGCGTCCCCGATCCTCGTCCGAAAGATAGGGAAGCTCGATGATCAGGCACCGGCTGAGGAAGTCGGCGAGGTCGGATACGAGGTTGATGCAAGTGACGATCACCGGGTTCGAGAGCCTGAACACGGTGTTCTCGTTGTTGGAGTAGAGCTTCCGAACCGAGAAGGTGCCTCCGGTCGCGATGCGGCAAAGGCAATCCGCCATCTTGTTGGTGATTCTCGAGACATTGTCGAAGCACAGGACGAGGGCATTCATCGCGCATATGGCGAGGTCGCGTTCGCTTTCGGGCAGCGACCCCCGTCGATTGATCCAGCCATCGACGAGTGATTGGACGATGTCAGCAACCGTCGACTTTCCCGAGCCCTGTTCGCCCATGAGTACGAGAATCGGGAACTGGGTCCTGGGCGTCAGCAGGTAGGCGATGTAGGTGATGATCAAGAGGAAATGGTCATCTGATTCGATGTTGAGAAAGCGCCTCAACAGGGTTACGGAACCTCCCCTAGCCGGATGAGTGAGGACGGCCGAGGTCGGATGTGCCTGGAAGACGATGGGCGTCTCGGTAACGATGCTCCAGACGCCATCACGCACGTGCACGAAGGCATCACCGAGGTCGATGAAGAAGTCGGTTGCGTACCCTCCCACGCGCTTGCATACGTCGGTAACGGTATCGCCGAACCTGGCGAGCGACTCAAGTGCGGCCAATCGTTTGGCGATCAGCTGGCTCGACGGCGGCTCATAGTCGAGGTCGTGGAACCGCTTCTGGATCCAAAGCGGCAGACCGGACACGGGGATCACGCGACCATGCATGTCCGGGGGGATCGCCCATCCGATACCGGCGAAGTCGCGGAATACCGTCAGCATCGCGCACAGGAACTTGATGAACTCGGCTGCACTGAACTTGCTCTCGCCCGCAGGCGCATCGAGGTGGCTGGTATGTTCCGTCGTTGGTACAATCTCACTTGCGAGAGGCTCTTCACCCTTGAACTTTTCCGGAACGGGGGCGAAGGGTCTCTTCTTTTCGGGCGCATTCACGGCGCCCTCCCTTCTCGATGCTAGCTGGCCATATCGGGCGCTTGGGTAATCGACGTCACGCGCTTGTGCAGTGCTGCTTCAGCAACTTGCTTGTCGGGCAAGGGGGTTCACCTCCTTTCTGGTCGCACTCTCAGATTGGTCTACGTAGGGCCATCGTATTCGGACCCGAAATGGGAATGACCTGCCTTAGGTTGCGATTATCAAAAACCGCAGGTGAGGTGGCTGATGTTCGAGTTTGCCGCGTACGCGGCCCCGATGCCGCGTGACGGGTACAGAATGGACGTGCTCGGATTCACGGGCGGAGACAGACTGTGGCTCTACTACCTTGCGGATGATCCCGTGCCTGTTGAGATGAAGCCGTTCTCCTACGAGACTGCGCCCGAGCTACTCGAGCTGTTCTTGAGCCTCGACACACTCAAACCAGATGCGTTGCTCGAATTCGCACGCGTTTACGGTCAGCTCCAAACACATGTGCAGACGGTCAACGTCTTCTGGGACGATGGCCAAGAGGTCGAGCACGACTACGTGGCCGAGGACCCGCAAGTCTGGACCATGGTGCAGACCGAGATGCGCTATATCCTCGAGCTTGTGACCAGGTTCCGGAATCGGGCCGAAGAACCTTTCACGAGACCCCTGCTCGGGACCGAGAAGGACCTGCTATTGCGTGAGGCTGCGCGGGAGCGGCCTAGCAGGTTCGCGAAGCTACACCAGCCGCAGAAGCGGCTGAGAGGTCTGGCGTTGGTGCCGCTGACAGACGAGTTGGGAATCGAGCATCCTCAGAGGGAGGGGATGTTGAGGGCTCAACAGGTGGTCAACTACGAGCTGAGCAAGATGGTGTCTCTCGGTGTGAGTTGGAGCCCCGATGGGCAATGGCTCGTGCCGACAGCGGTAGCCCATTCACTTGAGGGATTCCTCTGGCTAGAAATCGCTCATCAGGCAGCACTGCATCAGCCGGTTCGCACCTGCAAGTTCTGCGACACATGGATCTTCCCGCTGCGCGCGGATCGGTTGTACTGCGTGAGGTGTTCTCCGCGAGTCACGAGCCTGCGTCGTAGCATTCGGCGGGCCGAGAACCGACATGAATCCGATGAACAGATCAAGAGCGACTTCGACCTGTCGGATGGCCAGCTTGCGTATCTGCGGGAGACGGCGAAATGACTCGGAGGACCGACCCCTGAGGAATCCTCGAATCTCGGCCTGATTGCCTCCCAACTCCATTCTTGGTTCTGGTCTATTCGGTTATCAAGGTGTGCAGCGTTCGGAGTGTCTGGAGCTGCTTGTCGGACCCGGCGCGCCGTCAATCAACCTCGCTTCAGTGCGCTGCGACCGTCGCTGGTTCAGCCTCAGGCGGTCTCGCTGTCGTCGTATTCAAGCTCGTAGCGGCGGGCCTTGAGTTCGTCCTCGATCCATTCCGCCTGCTGGCTACGAAAGCCCTCGCGGGCTTCGTCGAGCTTCGCCGGGAGCCACTCCTCGCGCTGCTCTTCGACCCACTGCGAGAACTCGTGGTCCAACGCTTCCTGCACCGACTGCATCTGGCTGTCGACCCACTCGTCGGACTGTTCCTTGAGCCACTCTCTGGTGCTCTCGAGCTCACGCTCGATTCTCTCGTTCATTGCGACACCTCCCTTCGTGGTCCTCGGGGTTCCAGTTGATCCGCTCCGGCTCATGACGCGATCGCTTCTGCGAGCCAGGGAAAGTCGTCATCCGTGGGGAACGCGGTTTCCGGATCCTTGAGCATCGACATGAGAGCTGCCTTCGGAACCACCAAACGGGTCCCGAGCCTGAGCGCCGGAAAGAGCCCCACATGGATCAGCGAATACGCGAGCGCGGGATCGATACCCGCGACGTCCGCAGCCTCTTCGACCGTCCAAATCCTGCTATTGCTTGTCATCGTGCTTCTCCGTTCACTCGGTGACGCGTTAAGGACAATGCGCAGATTACGGTCGACGGTCCTGGTTGTAGAGACATCAATGTGGACATAATGTGGACATGAAGATCAACGCGAAGATGAGTCTGGGATGGAGTCGTCCGGCACCCGGAGCGCAGGTTCTCGGAATCGAATGGGCGCCAGGTCATCGCCCCACTGAGCTACGCGCGGCGGAGATGGCCGCGCGGGAGCGGAAGCGGGCGAAGAAGCAGTCACCCTCAATGGGAGCGGAGCCAACCGAGCTGCTCCCGCAGGAGATGGAGCCAAGTGAGCTGCTCCCGCAGGAGATGGTGTCGTATCGGCTACTCGCCGCTGCTCCGCCCGCGGGTGACCGATACGGCTGGATTCCGATGCCGATGCTGTATCCGAACCGGCCGATCCAGGTCTCGCCCAACCGCTGGCAACCGCCTCGAGGTGAGTTGAACCACTGGGAACCCATGATCGGCAACGACCGTTCGCGCTTCGAGGTCTACTCACTCGGTGTCGGAGAATCGCGTGGGGCGCTCGACCAATTCATCCGGATCGGCCCCAACCCGTTCGACCCATTCCCGGACGAGAGGCCGGATGTAGTCTCGTTCGTGAACTCCTTCGGACTCCTGGGCCTTGAGGTCACGGGCTTGAATGTCGATTCGCCCTACACGGAGCCGGTCTGGACCTGGGACTACTGCGCCCGTGAGCTTCGGACCTTCGTGAAGCTTGCACTGTTCGCAAGAACTCGGCAGCCGAAGATCGAGCTGACTGAACGGGATGGCAAGCGCTGCCTCGTGGCGGATGTAGGCAAGGGCTACTTGGAGAGGAGGTGGATCCGAGGCCGTTTGGGGTTCTTCCAAGGCGACTACGTCCTGCCGATGCCCGATGAGGAACCCGATGGGTGGGAGTGGAACGACGACCCCAGAGGTGCGCTGTTCGCCGCCCTGAAGAAGCCCTTGACGGATTGGTTAGATCCTCTCGTGACCCTGCGCATGGAGTACGACGAATGGGGAGCGAGCGATTCGCCGCGCTACCTTCAGGTGGGCCTCAAGCCGAAGAACCTCTTGGGTGCGCTTTGGATGGAAGCAGCGGCCATGCTCGACGCACGGATGTCCGAGAGACCGTGCCCAGGGTGTGACGAGTACTTCGCCATCGACGAGGTCTCGACCGCCGGAAGTGAACGTGCTTCTCGAAGCGATTTGATCTACTGCTCCGACAAATGCGCGAAGCGTGTTTCCCGCAAGAGGGAGGGGCCACGTCAGGTCAGGGAGGAAATCAAGAGACTGCGAATGAAGGGGCTCAGCGACATAGAAGTCGCCACCACGATGGGGTTGGATGCCAGCGATATTCCGGCGCTGCTCAAGGTGAGCAATCCCGGAAGGCGGAGGACGACTGAAGACTAGCGGCGCTGTAAGAATTCTTTTGGATTGCCAGGAACTCACGGTGAAGAGTCTGGACGCACTGGACGCTTCGGACGCAAGAATCGGGAAGATGCTGCGATTCTCGGATCCTTCTCCACCCTAGTTCTCCCTTCTTCTTCTCTCTTGTAGAGAACAGAAGTAGGGGATTCTGCGTCCATAGCGTCCATTTCATCGCAGGTCCAGGTAGGGGTGGACGCACTGGACGCAAGTTCTTCCCTTTCGAAATGAAGGAAGAAGAGGGAACTAGGTAGACCACTAATGAGGAAGTACTCAGTTTCTTGCGTCCAGAGCGTCCATGCGTCCGATTGGTGGGCGAGCCAGTCTTCCTGACCTAGTGGGTAGCAGGCGACTAGGCGAAACGATTTCCTTTAGGTCAGCGCCCAGCTGGTATCCCTCGGTCTGCGGACCACTCGTGCGCACCTACTTGGCAGTCGACGATCAGGTCAGACGAATAATTCCATTCCGGCGACCGCTGAGCCTTCAAGGCCCCAAGCAGGCGGGCTACCCACTACTGGCGGGGAATCGGGGTCCCACGGTCGTCACGTGAGACCTGGGAGGCGTCCCGGACTCTTGGGAGACCTGAGGTCGCCCAAACAGCCGTCCAAGTCCGTACCTGGGTAGTAGAGTAGGCGCACGAGGCCGCATGTCCAGACACTCGGAGGAACCATGCTGAACACGCCCGAATCCGTCGCCCACCACGAGGCCGGTCACGCGGTCGCGCATGTGACGCACCAGGTCCCGTTCCTATACGTCACCATCCGCCCGCGAACCAAGGGCGCCGCCGGATTCGTCTGCACAAGACGAGAGGAGAACGCCAATCGCGGCGACGACTCGGACATCATCACCTTCCTCGCCGGGTCATTTGCGCAGGCCCGACTCGAATGGTTGAAGGCGGGGAACTCCATCGATCTTGAATCCATTGAACTGGACTATCTCCGATCCGACACATCCTCGGTGGACTGGCAGTCCATGGGTGTTCCGATTGATGGCTCGATTGAGAATCACATCGGTGCGACCCACGACCTCGTCGAGCGCCGCTGGACGCAGATCGAGATGGTCGCCGCAGCCCTCATCGAAAGGCGGACCCTCACCAGCCGCGAAGTGCGTGAGCTATGCGTCGGTTGTGACGACAGGCCACACCTCTCAGAGCACTGCCTGCTCACGAGGGCCGAGACACGCCGAGAGATGGACCGGCGAATGCGAGAGCGCCTCGAGGCAGTCAGGGCCAGGGGCGGCTTCCCCAAAGTCGTCATCCACAAAGAGGGCACCTAGCAGCGGACGCAACCATCGGCCCAAAGCCGAGGCCGAGGGTTCAGGTGAGAGCCTCGGGTGAGTGCTGCCATGGCAGGCGATGGAGGACTACATCAACATCGACGGGGAGTTCTGCTTCGTCTGCTCTTCGACCCTCTATGACCCCAACAACGGCCACGATGATGACTGTCCACACGAGGCTCTCAGACCCGTCTTCGGAGGACAGTAACTACCAACTATTTGCCCTCCGTTGACAGTCAACCCCAAGCACAAAACACCACAACTCCCAAGCACAAACGCCTGTCAGCCGGAAATCACTTTTCGACATGAAGGAGAAGCACATGAGCGACCAGGAAGTCATCCAAGCCATCAAGGACTGTGAGTTCGGCGTGACCGTCTGCTCGGAGGCGAGTGATGACCCTCAAGCAGAAGTACTTCATAGGGCAGGGAATCTTCGGTCGCAGAGTCAATTTTGAGGGGGCAAATGTTAGTGACTCCCCGATTGCGAGCGACGTTTGCTGCAACTCAACCACCTGCTCCACCGGAATCGATATGAAGCAGAAGTCATGAGCGACCCCGGCGCTTCATCATGCGCTGCTCGGACGTCGCCCAGCCCTGATTCCCGGCACCCCATCTAGATGTCCGAGTCAGCCTCGGACGGCGGATCGAAAAGGCTGATGCCCACCAGTGCGAACGACCTTGTCAGTGGGTCGCGTAGAATGGATGGAGCCCCTCGCAGGACTTGGAGTTGTCAGTGCCCGCACGCCTCGAAGACCTCACACCCGGTGCCGTCGTCGACGGTCTTGTTCCCGGTATCCAGGCGACTGTCGTTCAGACACAGTGGCACGGCACAAATGCCCTCACCTTGACCTACAGCGTGGACGGCGGAGCTGTGAGACAGCAGCTTGTGTACCGCGATGACGAATCCCGAATCGGCGTTGCACAGGCAGCACGTGCGTACTCGTTTGATGCCGATGGCGCGATGTTCCGACTGGCCCTAGAGGCACAGCGTATCCACCTCGCGTATCTGTTCGATCCCATGGTCGCCGTGAGCACCTCGCGTATAGAGCCGCTCCCTCACCAGATCGAGGCGGTGTACGGAGAGCTTCTCTCACGGCAACCCATGCGCTTCCTCCTGGCTGACGATCCAGGCGCTGGCAAGACGATCATGGCGGGTCTCTTCATCAAGGAGCTCATCATCCGAGGAGACCTCAAGCGGTGCTTGATCGTGGCCCCCGGCAGTCTCGTCGAGCAGTGGCAGGACGAACTCTGGGACAAGTTCTCCCTGCGTTTCGACGTTGTCTCGCGCGAGACAATAGAGAACTCGCGCACTGGAAATCCGTTTGCCGAGAAGGACCTCGTGATTGGCCGTATCGACCACATCGCGCGCAACGAAGAGCTGCTCGACAAACTCACGAACACCGAGTGGGACCTCGTGGTCGTCGACGAGGCGCACAAGATGTCTGCGCACTACCTGGGCAACAAGATCAACTACACCAAACGCTACCGGCTAGGGGAGCGTCTTGGTGACATCACTCGCCACCTGTTGCTGATGACGGCCACGCCGCACGCCGGCTCGGATGCCGACTTCCAGCTGTTCATGGCACTGCTCGACGGTGACCGCTTCGCAGGCAAGCCGCGGGGTGACATGAAGGCTGACACATCGGACATGATGCGGCGGCTCGTGAAGGAGAAGCTTCTGAAGTTCGATGGGCGACCGCTGTTCCCTGAGCGCAAGGCCTACACCGTGCAATACGAACTGTCGGAGGCCGAGGCTCAGCTGTACACCGAAGTCACGGACTACGTCCGTACCGAGATGAACCGGGTCGATCGGCTGAAGGCGGAGGGGCAAGGCCGTCGCGGCGCAGTCGTCGGCTTCGCGCTGACGACGCTTCAGCGCCGCCTCGCATCTTCGCCCGCCGCAATCTTCCGCTCCCTCGAGCGACGAAGGAAACGTCTCGAGGATCACTTGGCTGAGGCTGAGCTGCGCAAGCGCGCCGTGACGGCCGTTGAATTCGACTGGTCCAAGCAAGCCGAGAGCCTCTCGGAAGAGGACTGGGAGAACATCGACGACCTTACCGACGACGAGTTCGAGGACCTCGAAGAAGCGGTGGTCGACGAGGTCACCGCGGCGCAGACCGTCGAGGAGCTCAAGGCGGAGATCGCGAGTCTCACCATCTTGGAGAAGCACGCGCGCATCTTGCGCAGCTCGGGAACGGACCGAAAATGGGAGCGGTTCAGCCAGCTGCTCACCGCCGAGGAAGCCATGTTCTGGCCGGACGGCACGCGCCGGAAGATCATCGTCTTCACCGAGCACAAGGACACGCTCGACTACCTCACGGATCGGATTCGCAATCTACTGGGTCGGCCCGAACAGGTGGTAGTAATCCACGGCGGCATGGCGAGAGAGCAGCGTCGCCACGCACAGGAGGCGTTTACGCAAGACAAGGATGTCAGCGTGCTTGTGGCGACAGATGCCGCTGGTGAAGGTATAAACTTGCAGCGCGCACACCTGCTCGTGAACTACGACCTGCCCTGGAACCCCAATCGTATCGAACAGCGTTTCGGCCGCGTTCACCGCATCGGGCAGACCGAGGTTTGTCACATGTGGAATCTGGTCGCGAAGGACACGCGTGAAGGCGATGTCTTCCGGCGTCTCTTTGAGAAGCTTGAACGCATGCGTGCGGAGCTCCATGGACAGGTCTTCGACGTGCTGGGCCAGGTCTTCGTGGAGATGCCACTGCGAGACCTGATTGTGGAGGCGATTCGCTACGGCGATCGGCCAGACGTGCGCGCACGATTGACGGAGGTGCTGGACGCCGAAGTGGGCGAGCGTGTGACGGACCTGATTCGCCAGCGGGCGCTCGCTTCAGACATCATGTCGGTCGGCGAGGTACACCGCATCCGCGAGCGAATGGAACTCGCCGAGGCGCGAAAGCTCCAGCCGCATTTCGTCCACTCGTTCTTTGCCGAGGCGTTCCAGCAGCTGGGCGGCCGTATGGTCAGACGTGAGCCCGGGCGGTTCGAGATCAAGCGCGTGCCACAAAGCGTGCGCGACCGCGATCGCATCATTGGAACACGCACACCGCTTCTTCCCGCCTACGAGCGAGTGACGTTCGACAAGGATTCGATTGCGCTTGAAGGCAAGCCCGTCGCCGAGTTCGTTTGTCCCGGCCACGCGCTGCTTGAGGCGGTCACGGATCTCACGCTCGAGTACTCCAGGCCGCTACTGAAACAAGGCGCCGTGCTGGTGGCGGACGCCGATGACGGTGACCAGCCTCGGCTGCTCGTGTGTCTTGACCACAGCGTGCATGACGCGCGAGTGGCTGCAGAAGGCATTCCTCGTGTGGTCTCGCGGCGGATGCAGTTTGCCGAACTGGACAGCGACGGAGTCGTGAGCGATGCGGGGTTTGCGCCCCATCTCGACTACCGCCCCATCGAGCCAGACGAACTCTCGCTTGTCCGGCCAGTTCTCGATGCTGATTGGCTGACCCGAGACGTCGAGACGACAGCGCTAGACTGGGCGATCCAGAGCATAGCGCCGGCGCACCTCGCCGAGGTTCGCGATCGTACTGTTGAGCGGGTCGACCGCACACTGTGCGCAGTCCGAGAGCGGCTGACACGCGAAATCGCATACTGGGACAACCGTGCCGAGGAACTCAAGGCTCGGGAACTGGCGGGCAAGGCAGCGCGTGGAGGACTAAATTCGGGCAAAGCGCGCCAACGCTGCGAAGCTCTCCAGGCGCGGTTGAAGCAGCGCACCGAGCAGCTCGAGCAAGAACGCCAGCTGGCCTCATCTCCGCCAGTCATCCAGGGGGGAGCACTCATCGTACCGCGGGGGATGCTCGCTAGACTCGGCGCTGCGGTGTTGCCAAGTGAACCCGATCCATCGACCTTCGGCTTCTCGCGCGAAGAAGTCGAGCGGTTGGCGGTGGACGCGGTTCTTGAGGCCGAGGCCGCCCTTGGTCGTGAGCCGCACGAGCAATCACATAACAACCCGGGCTTCGATATTCTGTCGCGCGAGCCAGGGACTGGTAGGCTGCACTTCGTGGAGGTCAAAGGCCGTATTGAAGGTTCGACCACCGTCACGATCACGAAGAACGAGATTCTCCACGGACTGAACAAGGGGGAGGACTACGTGCTCGCTCTCGTGCGCGTGGGTGCGGACGGGGGAACCAGCGTGCGATACGTGCGCTGTCCGTTCGCCGGCGATGCCGGGATCATCTTTGACGCGACGAGCGTGAACTACACGTTGGCCGGACCTGTACGCCAGATCCGCTGAACCCAGCTGACGATTCAGGAGTCTAGTGACCTACAAGAAGAAGCTGATCGAGGTAGCGCTGCCGCTTGAAGCGATTAACGTTGCGTCGGCGAAAGAGAAGTCCATCCGGCACGGCCATCCCTCGACGCTCCACCTGTGGTGGTCCCGCAAGCCGCTTGCGACGTGCCGCGCGGTGCTCTTTTCATCGCTCGTGGACGACCCATCAGCGCATCCCGACCAATACCCTACGAGTGAGCTCCAGGAGATTGAGCGCCAGCGTTTGTTCCGCGTCATTGAGGAACTCGTGAAGTGGGAGAACACCGGTAACGAAGCTGTGTTGGCCGCCGCACGCGCGGAGATAGTCCGTTCGACGAACGGCGACGCCCCGCCTGTGCTCGACCCATTCTGCGGCGGAGGATCCATCCCGCTTGAGGCGCAGAGGCTGGGACTTGAGGCGCATGGCAGTGACCTCAACCCCGTCGCGGTGCTCATCACAAAGGGACTCATCGAAATACCGCCCCGTTTTGCAGGTCGAGCGCCCGTTCACCCTGATGCAGACGCCGCGACTCTGGGGGCGGGAGTGTGGCTTCATGCTCGAGGGCTTGCCGAGGACGTGCGCCGCTATGGCGCGTGGATGCGCGAGCAAGCACAGGAACGCATCGGGATGCTCTATCCGAGGGTTGAACTGCCGGCGATATATGGCGGCGGCGAGGCTACCGTAATCGCGTGGCTCTGGGTGCGGACAGTGGAATGCCCCAACCCGGCGTGTCACGCTGAGATGCCGCTCACGAACAAATGGTGGTTGTCCAAGAAGAAGGGACAAGGCGCGTGGGTTGAGCCGGTCGTGGATAGGGAGACCAAGCGGGTGCGCTTTAAGGTGCGGACTGGGGAGGGGGTACCCCAAGACGGCACTGTAAACCGCCGTGGGGGACGCTGCGTAGTCTGTGGTTCCTCGGTGCCGTTCGAGCACGTTCGCGCAGAGGGACGGGCCGGTCGAATGGGCCAGCGGCTAATAGCTATTGTCGCTGAAAGTGCGCGAGGCCGGCTCTACGTCGAGCCAAATGACGAGCATGTCCGTATTTCAGAGTCGGCGGTACCCTCTTGGAAGCCGGATGTACCGCTGCCGCACAACCCACGCGATTTCAAGACACCAAACTACGGCATGACGAAGTTCTCCGACTTGTTCACGCCTCGGCAGCTCGTTGCGTTGGGCACATTCTGCGATCTCGTGGGAGAGGCACGCGAGCGGGTCCTTCTGGATGCGCTCGCTAGCGGGATGCCCAACGATGACGTCTCCATGGAGGATGGCGGTTCCGGCGCGCGGGCGTACGCGGACGCGGTCGCCACCTACCTAGGTTTCGGGGTCAGTCGACTTGCGGACATCAGCAACTCTCTGTGCCGCTGGGAGAGTAGCAAGACGCAGGTGCGAAATCTCTTCGGCCGCCAGGCAATCCCAATGATTTGGGACTACGCGGAAAACAACATCTTCGGTGGTGCGGCAGGAGACTATGAAGTGTCCCTAGGTAGCCTCATCCGCGTGCTCGAGGCCTCCTGTCCGCGCGCAACTGGTGAGGCACATCAGATGGACGCGGCGGCCGCAATCGAACAAGTTGTGAGGCCGATGATCTCCACCGATCCGCCCTACTACGACAACATCGGCTATGCAGACCTCTCGGACTTCTTCTACGTTTGGCTCCGGCAATCGCTCGGCAGCGTTTATCCGCAGCTGATGAGTACCCTGCTCGTGCCCAAGGCGCAGGAACTTGTGGCCACGCCGTATCGCTTTGGTGGAGACAGGCACAAAGCTCAGGAGTTCTTTGAAACGGGCCTCGGTCATGCGTTCGAGCGGATGCGGGACGCGCACGACGTGCGGTTCCCACTGACTGTCTACTACGCATTCAAGCAAGCTGAGACTGATGACACCGAGACGGCATCGACTGGCTGGGAAACGATGCTAGAAGGTCTCTTGGCCGCGGGCTTCGTCGTGCTCGGAACGTGGCCTATGCGAAGTGAGCTCTCGAACCGTCCGACAGCGTCGGGCACGAATGCCCTGGCCTCATCTATCGTTCTCGTATGCCGTCCACGCGAGTCGTCGGCACCGATGGCGACGCGTAGCGAATTCGTCAGCGCGCTCCGGCGTGAGCTACCGGATGCACTCCGCGTTCTGCAGCATGGCAACATCGCGCCAGTCGACCTCGCGCAGGCAGCGATTGGACCGGGAATGGGCGTCTTCTCGGCGTACTCGAAGGTCGTCGAAGCGGACGGATTCTGCGATGCCGGTGCGTGCGGCACTCGCGCTAGTAAATCAAGTGCTGGACGAGGTGCTCTCGGAGCAAGACAGTGAGTATGATCCGGCGACTCGCTGGGCGCTCGCATGGTTCGAACAAGAGGGGTTCTCTGAGGGGGCGTACGGAGTCGCGGACATCCTGGCCAAAGCCAAGGCCATTTCCGTCGACACACTCGCACATGACGGCTTCGTTGAGTCGGGTGCAGGGAAGGTTCGCCTCCTCCAACGCGATGAGCTTGCGGATGACTGGGACCCAGCGACTGACAAGATGCTCACCGTCTGGGAGGTCGCACAGTATCTCGTGCGTTCGCTCGAAGATGCGTGGCGAGAGCGGAGCGGCTGACTTGCTCGCTCGCGTCGGTGCTGCGTATGGCGAAATCGCTCGTGACCTTGCGTACCGCCTCTTCGCCGTCTGCGAGAAGAAGGGCTGGAGCCGGGACGCCATGCCATTCAACGCGCTAGTCGTAGCCTGGCCGGAGATTGTGAAGCTGGCCTCGTCGGGCTCATCCATCAGCGGGACCGCGCAGGGCAAGCTCGAGATCTGACTCAGCCAATGAGGGGACGAACGTAGATGGCAACGACTAATCGTGATCGGGTCGGCAAGGGTTTGGAGTTGCTGGCCATAGGCCTGCGACCGTTCTTCCTGCGCGAAATGCACGCGTCGCTGGGCGAGGGGTGGGATACCCAGATCGGTACTCCTGGAAAGCCGGGTTCGTCGGAAGCGGAGTTCCGTGATTCCTCGCACTACTGAAGGCTATGGGGGACGCGTGGAACCAGGTTTTCAGCAAGGTCCTTGGTTCCTCGGAGCGAACGCTCGTAAGAGAGCTGCGGGATACCCGAAACCGGTGGGCGCACAATGAGCAGTTCTCTACCGATGATGCGTACCGGGCACTGGACAGTGTCCAGCGTCTGCTCGCAGCGGTATCTGCCTCCGAAGCCGTGGACGCAGACAGGATGAAGCAAGAGCTGCTGCGCATTCGTTTTGACGAGCAGACCAAGCGAGAGTCCAAGCGAGCCGTGCAGGCCGCACTTGAGGGCACGCCGTCTTCTGGGCTCACGCCTTGGCGCCACGTTATCAAGCCGCACCATGACGTCGCGACGGGCCGATATCAGACCGCAGAATTCGCAGCCGACCTCGCCCAAGTTCATCGCGGTGAAGGAGTGGACGAGTACAGAGATCCGGCGGAGTTCTTCCGTCGCACCTATATGACGGAGGGATTGCGTTCACTGCTCACGAGGGCCGCGGAGCGGCTGAGCGGCGAAGGGGGCGATCCAATCGTCGAACTTCAAACGAACTTCGGCGGGGGAAAGACCCACTCGCTTCTGGCGCTCTACCACCTCTTCTCGGATGCTCCAGTCGATCAGCTCTCTGGTGTGACTGAACTCCTCGAGGCAGCAGGGGTATCCAGACCGGATGTTGTGAAGCGTGCCGTCATCGTGGGCACGGCGGTCGCGCCCGGGCAGCCCGTCACGAAGCCAGACGGCACCGTCGTTCGCACGCTTTGGGGAGAAATCGCTTGGCAGCTTGGCGGGGCCGAGGGGTTTGCCCTGGTGGCCGAGGCTGATGCAACCAGCACGAGCCCCGGCGTGGCACTCCGAGATGTTCTCAAGAGCTACGCTCCGTGTGTGATTCTCATCGACGAATGGGTCGCGTACGCGCGACAGCTGTACTCGAACTCAGACCTGCCGGCAGGAACGTTCGATACCCACTTCACTTTCGCACAGGCGCTCACTGAGTCCGTGAACGCTGTGCCTGGTGCGCTCCTCGTGGTGTCGATACCGGCGTCGGACGCTGTGCGAGATGTTGACCACCCGGAGACGTCCGCAAGTGCCGCTGAGATTGGTGGTGAGGGCGGATTCGAGGCGCTGAAGCGACTCAAGAACGTGGTTGGTAGGCTGCAATCTCCATGGCGACCGGCGACTGCGGAAGAGAGCTTCGAGATCGTGCGCCGGCGGCTCTTTGAGGACATCAGTCCTGACGCGTGTTTGGCACGCGATGCCGTCATTCAAGGGTTCGCTGACCTGTACTCGGGCCAACGTGAGGAGTTCCCGCGGGAGACGCGTGAGGGCGACTACCGTCGCCGTATGGAGATGGCTTACCCCATCCATCCTGAACTATTCGAGCGCCTCTACTCAGACTGGTCGACGCTCGAGCGATTCCAGCGGACACGAGGCGTGCTCCGATTGATGGCCGCAGTAGTACATGCGCTGTGGGTTGGTGAGGACTCCAGTCTGCTTATCACCCCAGGCAGCGTTCCAATCGATCACGAATCGGTCCTCTCAGAGCTCACGCGCTATCTCGAGGACAACTGGAAGCCAATCATCGAGAAGGATGTTGACGGCGCGAATTCGCTGCCCGTCGCGATTGACCGTGAGAACCCCAACCTGGGTCGTTACTCGGCGACGAGGCGAGTGGCGCGCACGGTCTATCTGGGCTCGGCGCCCACGGTGGGGACCAAGCACCCGGGCATTGAGGACAAGAGGATCAAGCTTGGTTGCGTGCAGCCTGGCGAGCCCTCTGCGGTATTCGGCGACGCGCTTCGTCGCCTATCTGACAAGGCCACTCATCTGACGACTGATGGGACGCGGTACTCGTTTTCGGTGAAGCCGACTCTGACGAGGCTTGCGCAGGATCGCGCTGACGCGTTCAAGCCGGCGGATGTTGATGCCGAGATTGTGAAGCTGCTTCGAGTCGCGTGCGTGCAGCGAGGGGAGTTTTGTGGCGTGCACGTGGCGCCGGAATCGGCGTCTGAAGTTGCGGATGAACCCGAGACGCGTCTCGTGGTGCTCGGACCGAAATACGCGCATTCGGCAAAGACCGACAACTCAGAAGCGCGGAAACGAGTCGCAGAGATTCTCGAGGACCGCGGCGCGGGACCTCGAAGATTCCGCAACATGTTGATCTTTCTCGCAGCCGATCGCACCGTTCTGGAGTCGCTCGTTTCCGCAGTGCGGTTGATGCTCGCTTGGGAGTCAATCCAGAGAGACGCCACAGCTCAGAATCTTGGACCTGCGGAGATGCAGCAGGTTGAGACCAAGCTGCGGGACACGGGCGAGGCAGCTCGTCACCGAGTGAGTGAAGCGTGGCAGTGGGTCCTCGTGCCCGATCAGCCGAACCCTGCAGGTGACATCGAATGGCGAGCGATGAAGGTCGCTGGTGACGAGCAGCTGGCGGTTCGCATCTCACGCAAGCTCGTCAACGAGGAGCAGATCGTTACGAAGATGGCTGGCACAGTGCTCCGGATGTGGCTGGACCGTATCCCCTTGTGGAAGGACGAAAGCATCGGGGTTCGACCCTTGTGGGAGTTGTTTGCCCAATACCTCTATCTCCCGCGTATGCGAGATATGGGTGTTCTCCTCGGTGCAGTACAGGACGGTATCGCATCACTCAACTGGCAGAGCGAGACCTTCGGCTATGCCGAGGCCTTCGACGAGCCCGGCGCACTCTATCGTGGGCTTCATGCTGGAGAGGCCGCGAGCGTGATGGCGAGTGGCTTCGTCATCAAGACATCGGTACTGGCGCAGAAGGGCGATGGCGTTCAGGTGCCGCTGCCGATTCCCGGAGGTACGCCCGAGCCGAGCACGTTGTGGGGAGGGGGCGACACCCCCACCATCGAAGGCACGCCCGTGGGCGGCTCGACAGAGGGGGCCACCGGACCTGTCCTGCCGCGTCGATTCCACGGGAGCGTACAAATCAACGCAACTGCCCCTGGCGGCGATGCCGCGAAGATAGGGGAGCACATCTTGGCGCATCTGGCGGTGCTGCCGGGCGCGAGGGTTGTTGTCGAGATCGACATCCAGGTCGAGGTGCCGGGTGGAGTACCCGAAGCGGTGCAGCGCACGGTGTTGGAGAACGCGGGCGTGTTGCGCTTCAGGGATTCCGCTTTCGAAGAGGAGTAGGACTCTCGAGGCCTAGGTCTAGGGACCCCAGTTGAATCGTCGACAGCGTGGTCAGGCAACGGCCACGAGGGCACGGGCCGTCTACGCCATTTGCTCTTCGCGGCCTACTGGCGAGTCATCAGCAGAAGCGCTCGGGCCGCAACCATGGCGGTTCGAGTGTCAGCATCGACGAATGCCATGGTCAGTCGGGGCACCGCCACTGGGTCGCCAATCTCGCCGAGCGCTTCCGTGGCAATCCAACGCACGCGTTCGTCGCTGTCATCCAGGGCCTCGACAAGGCTGGGCACAGAGGCAGGATCACCGATTACCCTGAGCACCTTGGCGGCCACCCGTCGCGCACTCGGGTCGGGATCAGCCAAGGCCGAAGTAAAGTGCGGAACGACCATAGGGTCGTTGATTACGCGCAGTGCCTCGACCGCGTTGTGGCGCACCTCGATGTCACTGTCGTCCACAAGCAAAATGAGCGGCAGCACGGCTGCGGGATCGCCGATCTCGCCGAGTGCCTGGGCGGCGCTACGGCACACGTATGGGTCAGGGCAGAGGAATGTTGCGATGAGGTGGGGCACCGCGGCGGGATCACCGATTCGGCCAAGCGCCGCGGCAGCGTTGCTGCGTACCCCCGAGTCTGGGTCGAACAGCGCTGTGATCAGGGCCGGCACGGCCGCAGAATCACCCACCGCACCGAGAGCCTTTGCTGCATCCCAGCGCACACCCTCTTCAATGTCATCGAGGGCGAGGATAAGGTCCGGCACCGCTGAGCGATCACCGATTTCCCCGAGGGCAACAGCAGCGTAGGCACGCTCGTAGCTGTCGGGATCAGCAAGGTCCGCTATGAGGCGGGGTACGGCTGCGGGGTCTCCAAATGCGCCAAGGGCCTCCGCGGCCTTGACCCGTACTCCGCCGTCATCGTCATCCAAGGCGGTGGTGAGATGAGGCACAGCTGCCGGATCGCCGATGATGCCAAGGGCCATCGCAGCGTTGCGCCGTGTCCAACTTTCGGAGTCATATAGGGCAACGATGACACGAGGCACGGACGATGGGTCTCCGATCGCCGTAAGGGCCTGCGCAACCGCCTTGGTGTTGGCGATTGGGTTGCTCAGCTGGGCGATCAGGTGCGGCACGGCGGCGGGGTCCCCAATGGCGCCTAGCGCCTCGGCAGCTTTCCGGCCCCCCACTAGGTCATTCAGGATGGCGATGAGGTGTGGCACGGCGGTGGGGTCCCTGAGTGCGCCGAGCGACTCCGCGGCGGCGTTGCGCGCGGCGAAGAAGGAGTCATCAAGAGCGGCAACGAGGTGCGGCACCGTAGCGGCGTCACCAACCGAACCGAGTGCTTGAGCGGCCTTCCAGCGGACTCGATTCTCGGAATCCCGAAGGGCGAGCGTTAAAGGGACTGCCGCTGCGCGATCACCGATTCGGCCGAGTGCTTCGGCTGCCTTCCAGCGGACGTCACTATCGAGGTCACGAAGGGCTGTGACGAGGGGCGGCACCGCTAAGGGGTCAGCAACGCGTCCGAGTGCTTGGGCGGAGTACCGGCGCACGGCGGGGTCGGGGTCGTCGAGAGCGGCCATCATGCGATTCATCAAGTCGGCTCTGTCGACGCGATGGTCGGGCATTCGCACCCCCCAATCTGATTCGGGCGAGCAAGACACGTGCGGTCGGGACAGTACATTGATGCCGCGAGACGTCGTCTCAAGCTCAATCTACGCCCTCATGACCTTGTGAACCACCGCGCGCGTGAGCGAAACCCTCGGCCTCAACTTGATGGTTGTGATGCCCAAGTGGGAATCAGGTTCATCTCCTGGCCATCGCCTCCGCGGCGTGTGAATCGGCGGCCGATGCATAGATGTTCAGGGTGGTGCTTAGCCTCGCATGGCCGAGGATTCTCTGGACGCCGATTGGACTTGCGCCCTGCGCTAGCAGTTCTGTCGCCGCCGAGTGTCGGAGCATGTGGCACGACGCATGACCGATTCCGGCCCTCGCGGCGTAGAGCCGCATGCTTTCCCTGACCGCGTTGGGCGAAAGTGCCTTGCCCGGCTTGGTGAGGAACAGGAGGGGAGAGGGCGGATTCCAGCCCTCACGGACCGTGAGCCACCGTTCGACGCTGATTCTGAGTTTGTCGTCGTCGGGAAGCGGTACGTTCCTCTCACCCGTCTTGCCCGATCTGACATGTAGACGCATCCGGTCGAAGTCCAAGTCCTCAACGTAGAGGCTGAGGCACTCGCCCACGCGAATCCCGGTCATGTACATCAAGTACAGGCAGGCGTGGTTTCTCATCTGGGTGGCGTAACGGACGTTGATCGCCGCGAAGAACGCGGACCATTCCTCGGGAGTCTTCGTGCGGGGCAGGCGGTTCCTTCTCGATGCCATCTTCGGGTCTCCTTGCGGCAGGCGGTTGTCTCGTCCGCTCCGGAGGGTCCCCCGTTCTGTCGGATTGCAGGCGTCCCGGCACGAAATAGGTGTCTTGTGCCAAGCAACACCATCCATTCGCAGCGAAGGTCTGTCTCAGGGCCCGCCCTCGTGTAAACAACACGGATTCACCTTCAACAAACCTCGAGCGGCCTACGCAGCCCGCATATCTACTGGCGCATCCGATCGACCTGTCTGTCCCCGTTGATACAGGAGCCGCCCCGGATGGGGCGGCTCCTCTTGCATTCGGTTTGAGCTGAGGCGCGGGTCCGCGCTCCCAATCGGCTACCAGTGCCAGGCGGTGATCCGCCGAACCTCAGCCGGCCTCGTCGGTCGACGTCTCGCTGCGTGCTCCCAGCCGCTTCGCCATCGTAAGCAAGATCAGCGGCATGAGAACGGATGCCACCAGCACGAACGGAACCGCACTCGTGCCAGAGAAGTTCGCCAGCGTAACCACGATGGCGGCCGATACATTGCGCTGTGCCGTACCCAGCCCCGTCACATTGCGCACGCCTCGATCACGGCCGCCAATGGCAAAGCCGATCAACAGACTGCCAGCGATGAAGAGTAGCAGCGCGAGGAATCCGCCGGTTCCGATCAGGCTGATCACGTTGGCAGCGTTCAATCCCAGCCCGACCACCAGCATGATCATGATGCCCAGACTGCCGATCTTGTTCATCGTCGGCTGCCAGCGTTGCGCGGTCTCGGGCGCGCCGGACCTGACAAGCAGACCGAGTACCAGCGGGAGCAGCATCAGGACGATCAACGACGTGGCGATCGCCCTCGCATCCACTTCGATGCCGGTCAGCAGCAGCGGCAATACGAGCGGCAGATAGAAGATGGTCACGACCATCAGGAGCGTCATCAGCCCGACAGCGAGCGCCAGATTGGCCTTGGCGGCACGCGCCTCGAGCACGAGGAAGGGCGCGCCCGCTGACAACGCCACGACCATCAATCCGATCTTGAGTGCATCGTCGAGCGGGATGACCAGCGTGATCCCATAGGCGAGAGCTGGTACCAGCACGAAGTTCGCGAGGAGCGCCAATACGACCAGACGAACGTTCTTCAGTGGCTCCACGATCTGGGAGACCGTCAGGCCCAGACCCATTCCCAGCCATACTGCCGACGATCCCGAGCAGACCGGTCACCTGGGCTACGACGGTGAGCAATTCATTGGTGGTCACAGTTTGTCCTCCTCGGACTTCGGCGCTTACCGGCAACTGAATCGGACTCGCAGAGAACCGAGTAGGCCCAACCGGACCTACTCGGTTCTTTGGCTGAAGTCAGTTCGCGGCTAGACGTCCAAGGTGCTGCGGAGCTTCTCCAGCTCTTCGCCCGTGGGAATCCATGCCAGCGCCGGATCGAGGTCGTAGGTCCAGGGCGCTGAGTTCTTCCATCCGTTCTTCATGCGCTTGCCGTGATAGACGCTCTCCGGATCGTCGACCGTGTCGCCTTCGAAGCCATCGATGATGTTGTAGGCGGTCACGAAACCTGCCTTGGCCAGCATGTTGATGGCGAACGCGCTGCGTCCGCCCGACCGGCACATCGCCACGATAGTGTCGCCGGGCTGGAAGCACTGCCTTGACGTGGTCGACGAAGTCGGGATTCAGCTCGAAGCCGTACTTCCGATTGTCGTCATGCCATTCGTACTTGGGAAAGGCCACCGGAATATTGACCGCCTCTCGCCGCATGGCCGAGGAAGACGTACTCCTCGACCATGCGCACGTCAAGAACCTTGACCTTCTCCGGATCGGCTTTCCACATCTCGTAGGCTTCCGCGGCAGTCACGTACAGGCCCAAGCTGGTCAGCTTCGCGTCGGGCACCTCGTGCCTTCCGTGAAGCGTACGTTACTGTCGGCATCTTCTCATCTCCTTCTCTCGTGCTCGTGACTCGGCACGTCGTAGCCGGGCGAGCGCCAGACAACTCGCTACCCCAGCCGCAACTCCATCGCTTCCTCGAGAGTGACCGCCTGCGGAAGCTTGCTGATGCTGCGCTTCTTCCACTCGTCCTCGACCAGCTCCTGTGCGGCCTTCTCGAAGAACTCCGGAGCGGCCCACGCCTGTACGTCAAAGTCGTTCTTGATGTAGCCGTGACTCAGCAAGAAGTCCTTGTTCATCTCGGTCAGAGCAAGGTTCTGCGGAGACAGGTTCGGGACCATGTCGACGTCCTTGATACCTCGGTAGGTGTCTTCAACGTCCAGGTAGAAGGTCTGCTTGTCGAGGATGGCTGCAGCGGCGTGCTTGTGCTCGTTGGCCCAGCGCCCGACCTTGATGAGACCCTTCATGATCGCGACGACGATTTCAGGATGCTCCTCGCATACGACGTCGCTGACGGTGAACGTCGCAGGAATGTTCGCGCCGCCGAGCGTCCAGTCGGGGTAGTTGCCCAGGTTCTCGATCGCTTGATTCCGCCCGTGGCCTCTTGCGAGTGCTGGAAGACCCTGTCTTGGGTGTAGATGGCGTCGACCTTTCCGGTGACGAGCGACGTCTCAAGGGGACGGAATGCGAGGTCATGCTTGTGGTCGCGCTTGAGCCACAGCTCAGACGGGTTGTACATCGGAGCCAGCATCTCCGGCTTGTCGTACCAGTCGTCCGGGTACGGGAACTCGACGATCTCGACGTCGTCGCGGGTCATGTCGTTGAGCATGAGCATGTTCTCGATCGCCCTGCTCCTCCTGGCAACGCCACCAGTCGTTCTTGATGGTGTTCAGGCTCTTGGACAGGCCGATCTTCTTGCCCTTGAGGTCCTTCATCCGGTGGATGTCGTCCCTCGCCCGCACGAGCATGCAGCCGCCCTCCTGCGGCACGTGCGTGAGGCCGATAAGACGCGTCCGGCGAACATCTGCCTGCACGGCGATCGCAGGGAAGCACCCGCCCGCGCGCATGAGGTTGTCCATGTTGTGGATGTAGTGCGGGTACCAGTTGTTCTCGCGGCGCGAGCGAAGGAAGCTGTACTCGATACCGATCTTCTTGAGCTCCTCGCGAACCCAGCCCAACTCCTGATCCACGTTGCTGGCGGACACCAGCGGACAGTTCGTGTAGTAGAAGTCGTTCCAGTCCAACGCTACGTGATCCGAACTCCTGATTTCCTCAGTCATGTTGAATCCTCCCGACTCGGTCTTCCTGATGGTCGCTGGTTAATGTGGAGGGGGCATCCGGCTTCTTGACCCCGTCACTTGCTACCCGTCGGCGATGCGGCGGGTCCCTTACCAGCAGGTAAGATGTTACCCCATTGACGCACACCTTCGCCGCGTCCGCAGGACGCGGGGGCGCACTCACCTGCTGGACAACTCCGTGCTACACGACGAGCATATGGACAGCCGCGTTTGGAGACGTGAGCGCATACAACGGTAAGGCGGGATTCGGCTACCCGGCTGAGACGGGCACACCTAGCGAGAGTTCACCTTCATTCTCACGCGCATGTCGTTATGACTCGAAATTCGGCAGTAGAGCCAGTTGCTCCCTGGGGAGCGATGATGATTGGAGAGAGAATGTCTGGCAGCACTGACACACGCATGAAGCGCCTCGGCTACCGTCCGCCGCTGGACGAACCTGAGCCCGACCAGCTCGTACTCGTCGACTACGTGTCCGACGCTCGCATCGCCATCATCACGCTGAACCGACCCCATGCCGACAACGCGGTAACGACGGCGCTGGCGGCGCAGTTGATCGAGATACTCGAGACGATTGCGGCGCGACCTTCTGTGCGCGTCGCCATTCTCACTTCCGCAGGCGACCGCGCATTTTCGGTTGGCGGGGACCTCTACGAGCGCAAGCAGATGACGAGGGAGGAGTGGCTGCGCCAGCGCCAGGTCTTCGACCGCGTTCTCTACAACCTGCGTCAGCTGCGGAGGCCGATCTTCACCGCAGTCCACGGAATGGCCTACGGCGGCGGCTGCGAAATGGCCATCAGTACTGACTTCATCATCGCTTCTGATGACGCTGTCTTCGGTCAGCCCGAGGCGATGGTCGGTCTGTCCGCCGGGGGTGGCTCGCCCGTGTTCCTTCCTCGGGTGCTTCCTCCGGGCAAGGCCATGCAGATGTTGATGACCGGCGAACCGATAACCGCGCAAGAAGCCTACCGACTCGGAATGGTCAACGAGGTTCATCCCCGAACTGAGCTGATGAACGCCGCGTTGGCCATCGCTGACAAGATTGCACAGAACTCGCCTACTGCAGTCCAGTCGGTCAAGCGTGCGGTTCAGAACGGACAGGGCGAGCCAGTGGAGCAAGCCATCGCGATCATGATGGACCAGCATTGGCGCTCGGTCGTCAATCCCGACCGCGTCGAAGGTATCAAGGCCTTCACCGAGGGTCGTGAGCCGACATTCCCGGACCCGGACTTCTGATGTGTGACACCGTGTAGCGTCGAATCGCTGGCGCACCGACCCACAACGTGAGATCCGCACGCCCAACAATGGCTTCAACCTGACGGCCAGGAAGTTAGTCTGACCTGAGGGTGCCTGCGCCGCAGGTCAAGCAAGACACGTTAGGCGGAATCGACAACGGCAGGCGGGCCCAAGGCGGTCGGTTTCGCGCGATGACCATCCCGGGCCTAATCCCGCGAGTGTGATCGTGCTCCCCAAGGCGATGGACCGCACGTCCAGTCGAGGAGGACTGAGTTGAAGGCGCGAGCGAAGGAACTCTACTTCGAGGGGTACGTCTGCGCCGAATCGATCCTGAAGGCGGCGGCAGAAGAAGGTCGTGTCCCAGAGGAGTACGTCAGGCTGGCGACAGGTTTCGGGCAAGGCATGGTGTCCGGGTGTGTCTGCGGAGCCCTTGCTGGAGCGCAGATCGTTATCGGTGCGACCTATGGCCGGACCAACGCGGACCAAGACCCAATGGTATGCGCAGAGAAGGCGAAGTCCCTCGTCGATGAGTTCAAGAAGACGTACAGGGTTACGTGCTGCAGGGCCTTGGGCGGGAAGCTCGAGCGCGGGTCACCCGAACAGAAGCAGGTCTGCTCTGAGATCGTCGAGCATGTGGCGGGCATCCTTGATGGTCTTCTCCCAGAGCCTGGGTAGCGGCCGACACCCCCGGGACACCGAGATTCGCCCAACAAAGGTATCGAGCAGAACGCCAGAACGTAGACTGACCTGAGCGGGCATGCGCGTCTGCTCATGCGTAACACGTTCGACAGACCCAGTCCCGACTTCCCGGCCGCAGGCGACTACCGCGTATTCCATGAACACATGCCTGCGACCAGCGGCTCTCGCCGTAACACGACTATCGCTGGCGTCGCCGTATCGCCACGCCCACTGTCACGGTGATGAGTGCGGCTAGCGCGATGCCAGCCATGCCCAGCCTCGTAACATCGATCGCTGGTTGCCACTCAACGCTATCAGCGCGTATGACGTACACCCCGGCTGGCCGGGCCATCCCACCGAAGCCGCTGCCCGAGCCCTCTGCTTCGCTTTCGCCTTCCGACGGGGCGTTGCCCCCTCCACCGCCCCCCGCGACCATCGCCACGGGGATGACAGTCACATCTTCCTTCTCGACCGGATCACCGAAGACGCGGTGCACTGTGAAGTTGTCGCGCCAGCCCTGCAAGAGATCATTGGCCATTGTCATGGCGGTTGCCCCTCTCTATCGTCGTAGGGAAGAACCTACCCACTTGTCAGTGCGCGCGCTGTCGAACAAGCGCATCGAGCAGAACGCCAACAGGTAGAATCGACCAGACAGCGCGTGCTCGTCCGCTCATGCGCACGACGTTGGGCGCACGAAGGGATGGCTGGAATGGCGAAGCGCTTCGGCTACCTGGCATTCGCTGGGGCGGGGATCGGACTCTTCATTGGTCTTTCGATTGCGCGCCCTGGCCACAGCTTACTTCCAGGGATCGCGATTGGGGCACTCGTCGGAGCGCTCATCGAGTGGTTCGCTGTGGCCGCTGACCGGCTCAGCCGCGACAAGTCGAATCGCGGTTCGCAGGCGCGGTAGCACGGCTGACAGCCGGTGCCCAGCAAAGGCATCGAGCGGACGCCTTGAGGCTGCTGCGATTCTTGTGAATACGCTGTGTTTGTGAGTCGGTTGACGCCCGGACGCCTTCGGGGCGTGAATGCCATGTGTCTCTATAGTAGAAACACCTACTTCGGTGCCCAGCGAGAGGACACACTCGGCTTGGGGCCAGGTGACATGAGATGGGCCGCGCCAATCGAGTCTCTGAGTCCCTCAGACAGCGCGTCCTGCGAGGATCCAAACGGCCCCGACCCAGGTACTCTCAATCCTGAGCTCAAGCACCTGACGCCGCTTTCGAGGGAAGGTCGGGCATGGCAGGCGATTCTTGGCTGCGCCCGATCTGGGCTTCTCCACGATATCTACGTTTGCGTGCGCGGCGTCCAGCACCTACGCTCCTCGGGTTCAGGTAAGCGTTCTGGCCCGGCGATGACTACTCCGTGCCGGCGGTGGTTCTGGGATGTGTGTCGATGCTCACTTGGGCAGATGGGCAGGAAAGTCCCCCCTCAGAGCCCACAAGGCACGATGCTTGCATTAGATCGGTTCAACATGAATACGCTCAAGCTCATCCTCATCATATCGCTGCGTCTTGGTCGGTGCAGTGATCCTATCGCTCTGTGCCGACGGCATGGCTTTCGGTTGCGCCCATTCATGCTGTACCGGAGCTGAGCGTTCACGCCCACTCGCAAGACTCGCCCGCAGGCTCAAGTGCGTGTGCAGGTCGGCCTTTGACCTGATGCTGCTCCTTGATGGGGGGGTTCTCGCGAGGTCGTGTTCATGGCAGGCACCCCACTCGCTTCCACGCCGCGTTCTACTAAAGGTCTCCGCTCTCCGCATCTGACCTCCGACGGTACTTTGCCGTCGTTGAGCCCCAGGTCAGGAGAGTCCCCATGCGTCGTACGCTTCGTCTTCTACTTCCCCTCGCCATGCTTGTATCCGTCCTTCTTTGGGCCGGATCCGCCATCGCCGAGCCCCAAGACTGGGCAGCGGGTCGATGTCACGTTGCACTCGGAGCAGTCGGGTGGCGTGTTGCTCGTGTCCGGCGAGCTTCCGGAGTCAACCAAGTTGCCTGCCGAGGCAGAGCTCTCCGTGCCGGCGGGCTCATCGCTTCAGTGGGTCGGTCAGATACTTGGCGGCGATCCCATCGGCTGATCCCGAGCTCACATACACCAAGTCGACGGTGGACGGTTCGGACGTGTACCGGTTCACGTTAACGAAGTCGCGCATCGCGCAGATTGAAATCGTGACGAGCGACGCTGCCGGCTTCGATGGCAAGAATTACACGCCCGCCGTGAAGTGGACGGCGACTCAAGCAGTACCGGAAGTTCGGCTGAGTGCGCGGATCCCACAGAGCGCCCAGATTGTTCAGGCGGCTCCTGGAGCTGCGCTGCAGCCGGGCGACTCCGGCTACAGCTTCTACACCAAGTCGGTGAAGGACGTTAAGCCGGGTGACCAGCTTGACATGACGTTCTCATATCAAGTGGGAGCAGCCCCGGCATCAGGTGCGTCGACTCGACCTCCTCAGGCTCGACGGCGCAGATCGTCGTCATCCTTGTTGCTATCGCAGCTGGCTGCATTCTTCATCATGGCTGTTCGTCGCAAGATGACCCGCCTCGGTCGCGGCTACTCGAAACGCGCCCGCGAAGTGCGTCAACATCCTTCGCTCAAGTCGAAAGCCGCCGCGAGCTCAAGGGCAACGGAAAAGGCGCCCCTCAAAGTGCGCGGCGGAATCGGCCCCCGACGCCAAGCTTGAGGCGACGACGAGCGCGAAGGCGACCGGCCTCACCGGAGCTGCCAAGCGCAACCTCGTGACCGCAGTCATCGTCGGCTCGGTCATCGTGATCGCGATGGTTGTCGGTAATCAGACCACCAAGCCTCAGATCGAGGGCGATTCAATCAGTCAGACCTTCTCGCAAGGCCAACCGTGCTCGACGGCGACGATCGCACTGGCTGTTCCGGCAGACGCGGATCCCACCAAGACGGCAGAGACTCTGTTCGCTGCCCTGAACCCTGCCGACGGCATGAACACCGCCACGTACAACTTCAAGACGTCGACGCTCGAGGCCGGATTCTGTGAGTCGAAGGCCACGGAAGAGAGCGTGCGCCAGGCCCTCGCCCCAACCGGCTTGGTCGACGCATCAGCTCCGGCTGCGACATCCGCTCCTATTGAGAGTGCTGCTTCCGCTCCTGCCGAGAGTGCGGCAGCGAAGCCATCCGGCAGGGCCAGGCTCTGACGGTGGACACATCCTCAGGTTCGTTCGCGCCGTCGCAGCTGACTGCTGAGGCCGGCAAGCCAGTCGAGATCACCTTCGGTCAAGGTTCTGGGTGCCTTGCAGAGGTGGTCTTCCCTGAGTTGAACGATCCGACAGAGCCTGGAGGGTGGTCCCGTGACGGTGAAGCTGCCGGCGCTTGGAGCCCGGCACGTATGCCTTCGCATGTGGGATGGATATGGATCGCGGCACGCTGGTGGTTCGCTAGTGCGGCGGTCGGTAGTCGGTCGCGACCGGAGCGGGTCTCGCCGAGGCCTGGCCCTGACCTTGGTCGCGGCCTCCATCAGCGGCATCCGTGCTGTTGCTGCCGCCACCCTCTCGTCGCCGTGCGCGAACGCCGCACCTAGGGACGAGATGATCGCCCGTGCCAGGAGGGTCAAGGTCCAGGTCGATGTCCTCGATAAGCAGACTGAGATTCTCTCGGAGGACTTCAACGACGCTCAGGAGCGTCACACGCAACCTCGCCAAACAGGAGAAGGCCGCCGCCAAGAGACTCAAGCGACCACGAAACGTACTAAGGCGATGCAAGCGCGCCTCGACTCGCGTGCCGCGAGCATGTACCGAAACGGTCCTCGGCTTCGTGGACGTGCTGCTCGGCGTATCGGACTTCGAGGCGTTCGCCAGACGTGGGACTTCCTTCGCGAACAGAACGAAGATGACGCTCGTACTGTCGCAGATCTGAAAGTGGCGAAGGCCGAACAGGCCGAGGCGCGAAAGACGCTAGAGCAGCGCACCGATCAGGCTGCCGCAGTCTCGCGCAACCTCGCCAGCTCGCAAGAAGTCGATCGAAGGCCAAGCTCGCCGACCGCAAACGAATGCTTTCGGGACTCGAAGCGCAGGTCGCTGCACTCGATAGGGCCGAAGAGCGAAGGCGTGCCGAGCGAGGCTGCTCGAGCAGTCTCGCAGGTCCGAATCCGGGTGGTCGCACCTTCCCGCCACCGACACGAGCTGCTCGGTCTGAGGTCGTCTCAGTCGCGAAGCGATACCTCGGTGCGCGGTACGTCTGGGGCGCACAAGGCCCGAACACCTTCGACTGCAGCGGGTTCACCATGTACGTCTACAGGCAGGTCGGAGTTCGGCTGCCACGGGTGAGCCGGGCCCAGATCTTCGCTGGCCAGCGAGTGAGTAGAGGCGACCTTCAGCCCGGCGATCTCGTCTTCTTTGGAAGCCCCATCCACCACGTCGGCATCTATGTCGGTGGCGGCATGATGATCCACTCGCCTCGAACAGGCGACGTCGTGAAGATCTCAGCCCTGCACAGCGACTACGTCGGCGCATGTCGCCCGTAGCGGACCAGACCACACATCGCCTGCCAGATCGCAGGCGCCTCAGGAGGACCCATGGCAACGTTTGGCACCGTAGCGCTCGGAGTAGCGCTACTCGCATCGATCTTCTCCCTATTCGTGCTTCCAAGGATGCGAACCGGACCCGGGGGCGAGGAGCCGGTGACCGGGCTCCACCCCGGCTACCTCGCGACGTTCATCGCCGCCGCAGCACTGACCGTGGCCAACCTGATCATCGTGGCCGGGCTTCTTCGGCAACGACTTCTCGCTGATGTACGTCGTTGAGAATCACAGCACAGACGTGTCGAGCCTGGCCTGGCTCTACAAGCTCTCAGGCCTGTGGGCGGGGCGTGAGGGTTCCCTGCTCTTCTGGGCGTGGCTGCTCGCTATGTTCGCCGCATGGATCGCCTACCGTCGAATGGACATCACCGACAGGCTGTCGAACATGGGCTTGGCCAGTCACGAACCTGATCCTCGCGATGTTCACTGCCGGCATGATGCTCTCCGGCTCCCAACAACCCGTTCAAGGACATCACCCGCCGGGTGGCTCGGCCCGAACGGCGAGCTCCTTGTGGACGCAGCGATGAACCCGCTCCTGCAGCACTGGGCGATGATTCTGCACCCTCCGACACTGTTCATTGGCTACGCGGGTCTCACGATTCCCTTCGCGTTCGCCATCGCCTCGCTCATCGTCAACGACGGGTCAGACGCATGGGTCAAGATCGTCGACCGAATCACCGTGTTCTCGTGGCTGTTCCTCGGCGCGGGTATCGGTCTGGGTTCGGTGTGGGCCTACGTCGTGCTCGGCTGGGGAGGCTACTGGGCGTGGGACCCGGTCGAGAACGCCTCCCTTCTGCCTTGGCTGACCGGCGTCGGTCTCATCCACAGCTTCACCATCTATCGGCGTCGTGACGGCTTCAAGCGTTGGACCGTCATGATGGCGGCATTCACGTTCGCGCTCGTGATCCTCGGCACGTTCATCACGAGGTCAGGCGTAGTGCAGTCTGTGCACGCGTTTGAGAAGGACCCCGTATCGCTAGTGCTCTTCCTCACGATGATCATCGGGGCCGTCGTCGCCGCAGCAATCGGGCTCTGGTATCCGCTGGGCCACGTTCGCTGGTAACGATGAGTTCGAGTCGTTCACCGGCAAAGAGGCGGCGTACTACTTCAACAACGTGATCATGCTGCTTGGCGGGGCTCCTGGTCGCCTACCTGACGGTCTCGTCGGCGCTGCCCTCGTGGTTGCCATTCGGCGGACAGTCGATGAGCGCCACTGCGTACAACCTGATCGCACGTCCGCTCGGCGTACTGTACGCGCTCATCATCGCCGTCTGCCCGATACTGGTTTGGCGAAGGACGGATGGTTCGACGTTCTGGAACCGGATCACGACGCCCCTCATCGGTGCCGCCGTGCTGTTCGCACTGCTCGCGGCCGAGTGGTGGTTCAACCTTCGTCCAGTCTATTCGGCGATGGTCGCCGAGGGCGGCACGAACGCCAAGGCGCTTCCTCGCCTATGGTCCTGAGATCATCTACAGCGCGATTGCGATACTCGGACTCGCCGCTGCTTCGCTGATCATCTCGAACACGACATGGCTCTTCATCGATGGCACCCGCAAGCGTGCGGCGGCGAAGAACGAAGGGCATGCTCGCCGCGCTCGGCAACATCCTCCTCAAGGCCCGGACACAGTCCGGTGGCTACCTCGCGCACATCGGGATGGGCATCATCCTGATCGGCCTCGTGGGTTCATCGATGTACGTGCGCGACGTGCGTACCGTTGTCGCCGACAGCCAGGCGCCACATTCACGGTCTCTGACTACACGTTCACCTACAAGGAGTACGAAGGAGATCCAGCAAGTCAACGGCGACACCAAGTCCACCGCCGTCTTTGGCGTGTCGCGTAACGGGCGTCAGCTCGGCGACATCACCCCTGGACAGACGCAGTTCGCTCGAAGCAGGGCAGTCCCGGCGCGACGCATCGGTGATGTCTGAGCCTCTTCGTGACGTCTTCGTTGTCTGGGAAGGCACTCAGGGCGGTCAGCTGTCGATGAACGTGAAGATCAACCCCTCTGATCGGCTTTGCGTGGGGAGGCTTCGCCCTTCTTCTGCTGGGTGCGGCGCTCGCCGCATGGCCGAAGAAGGGCGGACAGTGACCCGAGACGCTCACAGGTGATGTTCTCGGCGCGGGTGGGCTGCGTGCTCGCTCTAACGACTGCCCTCGCCATGGCGATGCCTATCCAGGCTGGCTACGCTGCGAAGGCCGGTGCCGCGCGGGCGCACGAACGTCGTGCTTCGGAGGCACGCCGAGGCGCGACAGGCTGCTGACCGGGAAGCCCAACGGCTTGCGGACGGAGATCGCGGATCTTGACCGACGGATCGAGGCCGCCTTAGCACTGGTGGACGAGCTTGATCCACTGGTCGCCGATGCGACCCTGCGAAGCAGCCGACTGCAGCGCGAAGTCGATGTCTTGGCCGGGGAGGTCCTCCGTCGCCAGGGCGCGACTCGAAGCCAACTCCGCCGAGCAGGAACGTCAACGTGCCCTTCTCGCCAAGCGGGTCAACGCCACGCTACCGACAAGGCGACTGGTTCCTTACCTCGAAGTGCTAGTCGACTCGCGTGGCATCTCGGACTTGGTGCTCAGAACGGAGTTGGTGTCCCGCGTCCTGGAGGCGAACACGCTCGTCGCATTGGACTTGGAGCGCATAGGAGAAGCGCTTGCCCGTGACCAGGTTCTCTTGGACCGGGCACTTTCGTCAGCCGAACTGAAGCGCAATGAGGCGAGCCGGGCAGAAGGACAGCTGAGGGAACTGCAGGCGCAACGCTTGGCAACAGTCCGAGCAGGTTGCGAGCGCTAAGGCGAACCGCACGAGCATGATGGTCAACACAAAGCAGAACGCGAAACGCCTGAGGGCCTTGGCTGATGCTGAGGAGGCAGAGTCTCTGCGCATCGCGGGCCAACTGGCCGGGAGTAATGGCGGATCAGGTCGGTACAACGGCAAGATGACGTGGCCGGTGCCCGCATCGCATCGAGTCACATCCCCGTATGGTCGGCGAACCTGCCCGTTTCACGGGCGAGAGACTTCACCCCGCACTCGACATTGGAGCTCCCGAAGGCAGTGCGATTATCGCTGCAGGCTCGGGCAAGGTCATCTACACCGGGTACCGTGGCGGTTACGGCAACACAGTGATGATCGATCACGGTGATGGGGTCGTCACCCTCTATCCGCATCAGGCTGCTGGTGCGATTAAGGTCCGGGTGGGCCAGGACGTGGAGCGTGGTGAACGAGTCGGCGGTGTAGGGAGTACGGGGAACGCCACGGGGCCACATCTTCACTTCGAGGTCCGAGTCAATGGATCGCCGAGGAATCCGAGCGGGCTGGTTGTAGCGGAGCTTCTTCTGGTTGAGTAGTCAGTACACGCCGGGCACGTAGCGCTTGGTTTTGGCGAAGTATGTTGCGTAGATCTTCGCCATGATGCAGGAGCAGGTACTCCTCCTCACAGCGGACCTGCACTTCGAGCATGACGACGAAGAGTAGCGCGAACGTGAGTAACTGCCCAGGTCGGCCATATCAGCCAGAGCCCCAGCGTGAGAACGAACAGGCCCGAGTATGTGGGGTTACGGACGAGGTTGAAATGGACCCTCCGTGACGAGCTCAGTGGGGTTCGTTTCGTCGATGCCCACTCGCCACGAAGCCGCCATGGTTCGCTGGGCGTACCAGCAGAGTGTCAGCCCCGCCACGCCGACGAAGAGACCGATCTCATTGACTCCTGGACCGTCGAGCAATGGCAGGCGTGCGCAGCCCCCATGTGGTTGCAGGTGCGAGAGCATGCGCCACGAGCAGCACGGCCACATAGACTTGAAGGATTCGCGACAGGCTGGATATGTAGCTCTGAAGCCCGTTAGAGGGCCGCTGTGCGAACACGTCGGGGTCGATTCCGGTGGCGATCAGCTGGCTTCTCCGTTTGAGAGCCCAGAGCAGGGCGTAGCCGCCAAAGAGAAGGCCAGCGTAAGCAGTGCCCGGCATGTCTACGCTGATGCTCACGACGCCTGTCCAGCGAGCAGATACGTCTTGATTGCCTCCAGAACCGAGCGCATCTTGTCATCTGCCAGTCGGTAATAGACCAGCCTGCCATCGCGGCGGTAGTCCACAAGCCCGGTGCGATAGAGGAGGCGCAGATGATACGAAGCGGCTGCGGTCGTACTCGCCCACGACTGCAGCGACGTCGCATACGCAGAGCTCTGACTGGCTCAGGGCGTAGAGCACCTTGAAGCGGGTATCGTCGGCGAGGTTTGCGACGGTCTCGCCGACGCCAGCGAGCCTGCCTGACGACAGGCCGCAGTTCATCGACCTTGTCGGCGTGCACGCACTCGACTTCGCATACGGGCGGGTCTGTCTGCTTGGCCATGGGACCTCCAAGATCCTCAAGTGCCTACTTGACTATCATACTGCGCGACGCATACACTCAAACATGCGCTTGACCGTTTGAGTGTAATCCCGTTTGTGCCTAGGAGGCAACCAATGTCATCGCCGAGCGAGACCGCGACATGCACCCTGCTTGTCGAAGGGATCACTTGACTCGACTGTGCGGCCAAGTTCGAGAAGAACGTGGCCAAGCTGCCCGGCGTGACCGTGGCGCGGCTCAACCCCACAGCGGGCAAGCTCACCATCGAGGGCGCTCTGCGACCTCGAGGCCATCCGGGCTGAAGGTCGCAAGGAGAACTACCGGATACTGACCGCTGAAGAGCAGCAGACTGCTGCCCCGTCGAAGGCGGGCGTCGATTGGGAGCTCGTACGGACGATCGCATCGGGGGCCTTCATCGCGACGGCCTTTGCAGCGGAGAAGCTGGACGCCGTCGCCCCTGTCTTCATGAGCCTCTACATCGTCGCGATTGTGCTCGGCGGATGGAGCAACTTCCGCAAGGCGGCGTTCTCACTGCCCAAGCTCGACTTCAACATGAGCGTGCTCATGTCCGTGGCAATCATCGGCGCCGGCGCTATCGGTGCGTGGGAGGAAGCGGCGGTCGTCGCCTTCCTGTTCTCAGCATCGGAGATGCTCGAGTCGTGGACCATGGAGCGTGCGAGGCGGTCGATAGGCGACCTGATGGGCGGTGTTCCCAAGACAGCTCGCATCGAGCGCCCCGACGGTGAGATGGCCGAGATTCCGGTCGAGGAGTTCGCCGTTGGCGACCTGATGGTCGTCCGTCCCGGCGAGAAGCTCGCGCTCGACGGCGTCGATCGAGTCGGGTGCGTCGAGTCTCGACGAGGCGACCATCACCGGTGAGTCCGTCCCCGCCGAGAAGACAGAAGGCGCTGATGTGTTTGCCGGCACGCTCAACGGTGAAGGCCTGCTGCGCGTCCGCGTGACGCGCCTGGTGGATGACACGACCGTCGCCCGCATCGTGCACATGGTCGAGGAGGCACAAGCCAGAAAGGCTCCTTCTCAAGCGTTCGTCGAACGATTCGCGGCGATCTACACTCCCGTGGTCCTGGTGCTCGCCGCTGGAATCGTGACTCGCTCCGCCGTTGCTGCTGGCCCAGCCTTGGGCGCCGTGGATCTACCGGGGCCTATCTCTGCTCATAGTCTCGTGTCCTTGCGCCCTTGTCGTCTCCACGCCGGTCTCCATCGTGAGCGCCATCAGCAACGCGGCACGCCGTGGCGTCCTCATCAAAGGTGGCATCCATCTCGAGGAAATGGGCGCGATACGGGCCGATGGCTTTCGACAAGACCGGGACCCTCACGGAGGGGCGCCCGTCGGTGACCGACGTCATCTCACTTGACGGTGCGGATGAGACCAGGGTGCTGCAGCTGGCGGCATCGCTGGAGACCGGCTCGCAGCATCCGCTCGCTGCCGCAATCGTCCGAGAGGCGCAGGGTCGCGCAATCGCGCTGCTCCCCGATTAACCAGATGCAGTCCGTGTCGGGGCTCGGGGTCACGGCCACAGTCGACGGTCATGAGATGTCGGTCGGCAGCTCTCGCATGCTCGCGGACAACGCCGACTTCTCGATGGCGAAGGCCGCCGATCGACGCGTCTGCACCGCGATGGCAAGACGGTCGTGCTCGTGGAGCGTGACGGAACCTCATCGGTGTCATCGGTATCGCAGATGCGGTCCGGGCGACCAGTCGTGAGGCGGTCGCAGCACTCAGGCGGATCGGCATCGAGCACACGATCATGCTGACCGGTGACAACCCGGCAGCAGCTGCCGCAATCGCGGTTCAGGCGGGTGTCGATGAGTATCGAGCCGAACTGCTCCCTGAGGCGAAACTCGACGCCGTGACGAATCTGCTGGGTGAGTATGGCAAGGTCGCGATGGTCGGTGACGGCGTGAACGACGCACCCGCGCTGGCGACCGCGACAGTCGGCGTCGCCATGGGAGGGGCCGGTACCGACACAGCGCTCGAAACAGCCGACATCGCGCTGATGGCCGACGACCTGGCGCAGCTTCCGTTCGCCGTGGGCTGAGTCGTGCAGCGCTGCGGACGATCAAGGTCAACATCGCGTTCGCTATTGGAATCAAGCTGCTCGCCCTGCTGCTCATGTTCCCCGGATGGCTGACGCTGTGGATGGCGATCATGGCCGACATGGGCGCCTCGATCGTTGTGACCGTGAACGGGATGCGGTTGTTGCGATACCAAGACAACACTATCTCGGCGGGGCAGTCTGCACATCCGGTCATCGAGCGTGCGAAGCGGTAGCCTGTGCTCAGGCGACCATGACTTTGCAGCCTATAACCTGGCGTGCTTAGTCTCGTGCCTCGATGTCCCCAAGCGGTCACGACGAAGCCTCCAGACGATGAGGCGGTCTCAATCGCCAAGAAGCGCCTTGCGAGTGGAGAGATTACTCCCGAGCAGTGCGGCGAGATCATGCGACACCTCGGCGGTTAGGTGGCGCCGGCATTGCCATTCCGGCCAATCCCGTGACACCTACGTGACAACGAACAGGCTATCTGTCTATTGACCTGCTAGTTGCCCCAAACTCTTAATCCCAGGGTCAAGTACGGCGTCCTTCTCCGCCACAACGTGGACGAAGTGCTCAGTGCGTGGCATCCGCGGCACAACCGTGCTTGCGTGGACTGAGGATTCGCGCATTGACCCATGCGTTGTTTCCGGACCACGGCCCACCTTCGGTTCCGAACATGGTGTCTCTACGGCAGAAGCGAATCCAGTTCACTCCCACTGGGCTGTACCGACCGTCCGCCGGCGAGAACACCATCCATGCACGCCGAGCCGATGCCGTAAGTTGCCGCCGTGCGCGCGAATCGACTTCGCGTCGCCGAGAACCAGGTCGGATCATCGGTAGTCGTGCTACTATCAACACACGGGCCGATTGATATTTCGGGGGTTACTTTGAAGCAGCGTTCGCTCGAACCCGCTCCGAGCGTGGACCTCGGTAGTGCAAACCTGAGTCTAGGCGATGCACTGTCGTTCGCGCAGAATCCCATTCTTCGCGACATCCTGCGGCGCGCAAACGAAGACTACCTGTATTGGGACAAGTTCAAGTACCTCACGCTCCCCACGGGCTTCGACCACAAGGTTGCCTGGTTCCTCCTGAAGCTCTCTAGAGCGCTCGATCGCCGCGATACACGCGTGGTCGATGTGAACGGACATCCCTTCTCCTATTCGCTCACGCCCGAGGTGCTCCGGTGCCTCCATGTGGTCGACAAGCGCGCGGGTGGCACCGTGACTATGGAGAGCGGCGGCATTCCTGCCGAGAACCAGAAGCGCTTCCTCGTGAACTCACTGATGGAAGAGGCGATCGCATCCAGTCAGATCGAGGGCGCTTCGACCACGACACGAGTCGCCAAGGAGATGCTTAGAACGGGTCGGCAGCCGGCCGATCGCCCGGAGCGGATCGATCCTCAACAACTTCACCACCATCCAGAAGATGAAGGCATATCTCGCCGAGCCGATCACCCCGGAGATGATCTGTACGCTCCAGGAATCGATGACGGAGGGAACTCTCGACAACGATGCTGACGCAGGCCGGTTCAGAACCGCCGATGACGATGTCGTGGTGGCCGATGACGCAAGGATGGAGATTCTTCACACGCCGCCACACGCGAGCGAGATAGAGCCTCAACTCATCGCCCTGTGCAACTACGCGAACAACGACGATGGCGATTTCGAGTACCCCGTTCTCAAGGCGATCGTGCTCCACTTCTGGCTGGCCTATCTCCACCCGTTCGTGGACGGCAACGGACGGACGGCGAGAGCACTCTTCTACCTATATATGTTGAAACGGGGCTATTGGCTGTTCGAGTACCTGGCAATCTCGCGCGTCATCCTCGGCAGGCGAGGGCAGTACGACAAGGCATACCTCTACTCCGAGCAAGACGATTGCGACATGACCTACTTCGTCACGTTCAACCTCCACGCGATCGAGCAGGCGATAGAAGAGCTGCATGAGTACATGAGTAGGAAGTCTGAGGAGGACGGTCGGCTCCAGAAGAGTCTCAAGCGCGATCTCAGCCTGAATCACCGCCAGCGCGCCGTGCTGATCCGTGCGCTCAAGGATCCGAGCGTGCAGGTCACGATGGAGTCCCATGCGGCTTCTCATGCCGTCGCCTACGCCACCGCACGGGCGGACTTGCTGTCTTTGACGGAAGCCGGCTACCTGCTCCAGCAGCGTGCGGGCCGGAAGTTCCTGTTCGTGCCGTCGCCCAACCTCAGGGAGATGATCGCCGCAAACACAGAAGGGCAATCCCGCCCGTAGTCTGCGACTGAGCATTCTGAGACTGATAGTTGAGCGGGTCCTGTGACCTGCGCGAACGGGCGAAGTATCAGTTCACTATCAACGGCTACGGATATTGATAGTGCAGTGAGAAGTCAGAATCGAACACACATTCGAGAATAGTTCGACAAGGGCTCTGACCTGCGAAAACAGGGCAACTATCAGTCTACTATCAACGAAGCTAAGAATTGAGAATTGACCAAGGCGGTTGTGGGCTGGTCAGCGGAATCATGGTGATCAAAGCGACAGCCGCAGTGCGGACTCGCGAGGCCTGGGGGCCAGCAACCATCGACCGCGCGTCGTCGAGATTGATTTGGTGGCGGCGTTCGACTGATCTCAGAGGCACGCTACGCTGTCTTGGATGGACTCAGGCAATGTGGGGAGTAACGCGTGTACGTTGACGTGAATGCGCTGCGAATCGATGCTCGCCTGCTCGATGATGCTTCGATGAGATCGGCCACCCTCCGGCGAGACGGAGATGGCTGGACCGTCATCATGCGGTCGGATTGGGACCGTGAGCTCTGCGATGAGATTCGCCGCTCGGGAGCCATCAAGGAGGCATCGATTCTGGTGTCGACTGACGAAGGTGACCTGTTTGGGGTGGGACGGGTCGAGTTCGCGGCCGATGGGGTTAAGCGAGGTGCAGTCGAAGTTCGGGTTGTCGGAGCAGGCACACTGAGGACGAGTCTCTGAGGCGAGGTCCTGGCCAAGGAGGAACGGCCCTAGTCCGCCTGCGGTGTCCGGGGCAAGGGCAAGTGCGTCCAAAAGCCCGGCCCGGGCCGCTTCGATTTCGGTCACGACTGCGGGTTGGGAACCGGGCGCCTGTTCAGTCAATAGCGGCTACCGTATGGCTACTCTGACTAGCCCAATCACAATGAGACACCCAGCAACACCATGAAGTGTTTCCCCAGCTAAATGAGACAACAGCCACCAGCAAGAGCTACTTCGGCCCATTTAGGAAACCTGTGCTCTATCCCCTGAGCTACGGAGGCTTGCGGTGCATTTCCGCTGGTAGAAGGCTTGCGACTCCTGCGACAATCGGCCGAGAATCACCCACGGATACCGTATGGATACTCTGACGAACGGTAGCACCCAGCAAAACACCCCTCTGTGGGGCAGTCGGTATTGTAGCGCGGAGGATGGTTGCGGGGGAGACATGGCGCTGACTCGTCGTGGTGGGTTGCCCTGCAACCCTCAGGGAGAGGCCGGACCTATAGGATGCACTGGCGCACTCGGCTGCGGCCGACGACCTGCCCAGTTTCGGACAGCGGGCACGTCTCGGCATGGTCCAGCGGACACGACTACGTGAAGGTGAAATAGCCCGGCCGGCTTGGTACGCGACGGCACCGTGAGTGGAGTTCGGCCCTTCGACCGAGGTGGTATTGTGAATCCTAGGGTCGGGGGGCTCTACTCCTCGCTCTGAGTCGTCTACCGCTCGCCCTTTGCATAGCAGAGGGCAGATGCAGGGGTCAGCCATGGGCGCACTTCAGTCTCGGGTTCCGCACGTTCGGGCGCAGTGGGGAGCGGTGAGGCCGCTGGCGATCTCGTTGCTCGCGGTGATGCTGCTCAGTCTCGCGTTCACCGGGGCTGCTCCGGCCTCTGCCTCACTCAACTCGATGACGTGGGACACGCAGGCGGACTTCGCGACCAACGCTGCCAGCACGGGCGAGACGACGACCATCTCCGGAGCGTCGACGGGCCGTGCTCCGGGCAGCGTCATGCTCCCGGGGCCGATCAAGGCGGTCGCGGCGGGCTTCTCCACACGGTGGGCCTCAAAGAGGATGGGACTGTCGTTGCAGTGGGCGACAACCACTTCGGGCCGCTCGAGGTCTCTGGGTGGAGCGACATCACGACGATCGCCGCAGGCTACTACCACACGGTGGGCCTCACATCCGACGGTCACGCGGTAGCGACGACTGGCTACAACGCGTACGGCCAGGCGAACGTCACCGGCTGGACCGACATCGTCGCGGTCGCTGCTGGGCTCAACCATACGGTGGGTCTCAAGGCCGATGGCAGCGTCGTGGCGACCGGCTCCACCGAAAACGGATCGTCGAATCAGTGCAACGTCTCAGGATGGACTGGCATCAAGGCAATCGCCGCGGGTGAGACCCGCACAGTCGGCCTCAACTCCGATGGGACGGTCGTAGTGACCGGATCGGTTTACCCGGACTGGGACGATGCGGCGAGCTGGACCGACGTCATCGCGATAGCCGCCGGCAGCGACTTCACGGTCGGCCTGCGTTCCGACGGTACGGTTGTGGCCGACGGGGGCAATGGCTACGGCCAGTGCGACGTCACGGGCTGGACTGACATCGTCGCCGTGGACGCCAACTACTATCACGTGCTGGGCCTCAAGTCGGACGGCACGGTCGTGTCCGCGGGCTGGAATGACATGGGCCAGCGCAATGTCTCTGGCTGGGACGGAATCACCGCCGCTGCGGCTGGCGCCCTTCATTCCGTGGGTCTGGAGGCTGACGGTTCGGTTGTGACCGTCGGGGACAACGCCTCGCAACAGCGCAACACCTCGGCCTGGGCGACATCGTTGAGGTGGCGGCGGGGAACCGCCACACGCTGGGCCTCCGGTCCAGCGGCACCGTATATGCGGTGGGCGAGAACGATCTCGGGCAGTCCGTGGTTTCAGTCTGGAGCGACATCGCGGCCGTGAGCGCGGGCTACTCCCACTCGGTCGGCCTCAAACGCGACGGCACTGCGGTCGCTGTGGGAGAGAACGTCTACGGCCAGCGCAACGTATCAGGCTGGAGCGACATCGCGGCCGTAAGTGCGGGCGGTCGGCACACGGTCGGTCTCAGACGCGACGGCACTGCAGTCGCTGTGGGCGAGAACACCTATGGGGAGCTGAACGTCAGCGGCTGGAGTAGCCTCAGGGCTGTTAGCGCGGGTGACGTGCACACGGTAGGGCTCAACGGCGACGGCACCGCCGTGGCAACGGGCGAGAACGGCTATGGCCAATGCTCCGTATCCGGCTGGAGCGATATCGTGGCCGTGAGCGCAGGTGCCTACCACACGGTTGGCCTCAAGGCCGATGGCTCAGTAGTAGCAGTGGGGCTGAACAATTACGACCAGTGTTCCCTGTCCGACTGGAGCAACATCGTCGCCGTGAGCGCGGGCGACTACCACACGGTGGGCCTCAAGTCCGACGGGACCGTCGTGGCAGTTGGGCTCAACGAATCCGACCAGCTTGATGTCTCGGGCTGGAGCGATATCGTGGCCGTAGGCGGGGGCGGGTTCCACACTGTGGGCCTCAAGTCCGATGGCTCGGTGGTGGCAGCAGGCCTCAACAACGGCGGTCAGACCGATACCGCGGCATGGCTGGCCTTCTCGGCCTCCGGCAACAGGATCGGTACTATCGGCGGCGGCGGTTCGGCAGTCGGCTTGCGTGCAGAGAGGCCGTCCGAGTTGGCAGCCTGGACGAGGCTGGATGCCGAAACGTCGCTCCTCAGGCCTTCGAGGCCGTCAAGTTCGCCGTCAGGCGCTCCGATGACGGCATCACCTGGACCGAGCCGCTCGGCTACGACGGGAATCCAATCGACTGGGCGACCGGAACCGGCAACTACCTAGGCCGTGCGGTCACGGATGCCTCGGCGAGAACCGATCTGAGCGCGCTAGACGAAGCTGACTACATCGACATCGTCGTGCGCCTCGAGACCGATGGCGTTCTGTCTCCGGAGCTCAAGAGCGTGACGCTCCAGTACTCCGAGAACCACGCTCCCGTCGCCTTCGGTGACGCGGCGAGTGTGAACGAAGGCGCGGCACTCACGGTGCCAGCGCCCGGAGTGCTCGGCAACGACACGGATGTGGACACCGATGCGCTGACCGCCGATCTCGTGGACCCGCCGGCCCATGGCTCGCTCTCGCTTTCGACCAACGGCGCCTACATATACACGCCGAACGCGGGCTTCCACGGCACCGACACGTTCACGTACCGCGCGGAAGACGGCGCGCTGGAGTCCAATGTGGCCATGGTGACGATCACGGTCGTCCCCGTCGCCGAGGCCACCATGCTCACGCGCACCTCGGGTGCTTCGACCCTCTCGGCGTACGGCAAGTCCTATGCGTTCACGGGCAAGCTCACCGCGGGCGGAACCGGCGTGCCGGGCCAGAAGATCAATCTGCAGTCGTCGACGAGCGCGAGTGGCGTGTTCGTCGACACCGGGCTCAGCGCAACAACCGCAGCAGACGGAAGCTTCTTCAATCCCCGTCGTCCCGACCGACCAAGACGTACTACCGGGCGAGGTATGCGGGTATGCCGTCTGAGTACGAGTCCACGCTCAGCACCGCCATCTCGGTCCTGCCGCGCGCCTACGTGCGCACCCCGATCGCGCGCTCGAAGATGTCGAGCAAGAAGTCATACACCGTCTGGGGCACGCTCAAGCCGAAGCACACGGCCGGCACGTATCCGGTGCGCATATACAAGTGGAAGAAGACCTCTTCGGGCAAATGGAAGAAGTACGGCTACGTGAAGGCGAAGGCGTACAACTACAGCAGCTACACGAAGTATTCAGTGAAGATGCGCCTGAAGTACAAGGGCACGTGGCGTCTGCGGGCCTACGCGGTGGCGGACGCCGGTCACGCTGCGGCGTGGTCGAGCAAGTACGACTACGTGAAGGTGAAGTAGGCGGCGGGGGCGGAGCCGTTCGTGAGAGGGTTGATCGAGAGAGGGAATGGCATGCGCTCAATGAGGCGGAGTGTCACGGCGGGGAATTCGACGAAGGGCGCGCGGTCCCTTTGGGTAGCGGCGCATCGTGACCGCGACGACGGTCGTGTGGGCCGGGTTGGCACTGCCCGCGAGCGCGATGCTCGTTCAGACCACGATCGCCTGAGCGTCTCGGTCGACCATAGTGAGGGCGATGGCGACAGCTACCAACCCGCCATTTCCGCCGACGGTCACTACGTCGTCTTCGACTCTGTGGCGGCGAATCTCGTCCATGGGGACACCGCGGGGGTGCAGACGTCTTCGTGCGAGACGTGCAATCGGATGGGGTTGCACGGGCCAGCGTCTCTTCGGCCGGAGAGCAGGGAAACGGCGCGAGTTCCAAGGCCTCAATCTCGGCCGATGGGCGCTATGTCGTTTTCCGCTCGGGCGCTACGAATCTCGTTGCGGGCGACACGAACGCGAAAACGGACATCTTCTTGCGCGACATGGTGTTGGGGCAGACGACGCGCGTGAGCACGGCAGGGGCCGGCGTCGAGGCCAACGGCTCGAGCAGCGCGCCGGTCATCTCGGCGGATGGGCGTTTCATTGCCTATGAGTCGCTCGCCACGAACCTAGTTGCCGATGACACCACCGGAGGCGGGCCTGACATCTTCGTGTTGGACCGGCAGTCCGGCGAGACTATGCGCCTGAGCGTCTCGCCGGCCGGAGCGGAGGCGAATGGCTCGAGCTATGCGCCTTCTCTCTCCTCCGACGGCCGCTACGTCGCATTCTGGTCGTACGCGTCGAACCTCGTCGCATCTGACGCCAACGGGGCGGCCGACGTGTTCGTGCGCGACATGTCTTCTGATGAGACGACGCTCGCCAGCGTCTCGTCAGCTGGAGTGCGCGGCAACGGCGATAGCTACTACTCCGCTATCTCGGCAGACGGGCTGCGGGTCGCTTTCAGCTCGGATGCCACAAACCTTGACGCTGGTGACAACAACGCCGCCACCGATGTCTTCGTGCGCGACCTCGCTTCATCCAAGACCACGCTCGCCAGCGTCTCATCGGCGGGCGCACGGGGTGACGCCGACAGCTTCGATCCCGCCATCTCGGCCGACGGGAGTTGTGTCGCCTTCGACAGCAAGTCCTCCAATCTCGTCGCCAGCGACACCAACGACCTCGACGATATCTTCGTCCGCGACATGAGTGCGGGAGTCACGAAGTGCGCGAGCGTTTCGACATCGGGAGCGCAGAGCGAGAGCGGCTCGCTTGGCAGCTACGATTCCGCCATCTCTGCTGACGGGCTCGTCGTGCTCTTCAGTTCATATGCCGACAACCTCGTCGCAGGCGACACCAACGTGAAGGCCGACGTCTTCATGCGCAAAACGACGCCCGTCGCCGAGGCCACCACGCTCACGCGCACCTCGGGTGCTTCGACCCTCTCGGCGTACGGCAAGTCCTATGCGTTCACGGGCAAGCTCACCGCGGGCGGAACCGGCGTGCCGGGCCAGAAGATCAATCTGCAGTCGTCGACGAGCGCGAGTGGCGTGTTCGTCGACACCGGGCTCAGCGCAACAACCGCAGCAGACGGGAGCTTCTCAATCCCCGTCGTCCCGACCACCAAGACGTACTACCGGGCGAGGTATGCGGGTATGCCGTCTGAGTACGAGTCCACGCTCAGCACCGCCATCTCGGTCCTGCCGCGCGCCTACGTGCGCACCCCGATCGCGCGCTCGAAGATGTCGAGCAAGAAGTCATACACCGTCTGGGGCACGCTCAAGCCGAAGCACACGGCCGGCACGTATCCGGTGCGCATATACAAGTGGAAGAAGACCTCTTCGGGCAAATGGAAGAAGTACGGCTACGTGAAGGCGAAGGCGTACAACTACAGCAGCTACACGAAGTATTCAGTGAAGATGCGCCTGAAGTACAAGGGCACGTGGCGTCTGCGGGCCTACGCGGTGGCGGACGCCGGTCACGCTGCGGCGTGGTCGAGCAAGTACGACTACGTGAAGGTGAAGTAGGCGGCGGGGGCGGAGCCGCGCACGAGCGTCCACCGAGAGGGAGGGTGTCAGCATGAGTCGCAGGGAGCACGTCGGTTCGTCATCTGCGGTAGCGTCCGGTTCCGGGGCGCGACGGAGGGTCCGGTGGATTGCTGCGGGGGTGACCGTCGCGCTAGCGTTCGCTGTGGCCGGCTTGGCGGCAGCAGGCTCTTACACCGGTTACAACACGCTGGTCAGGGCAAGCGTGTCCTCCACCGGCGTGGAAGCCAACGGTGAGAGCAAGGCGTGCGGCATCTCAGCGGACGGTCGCATGGTGGCGTTCCATTCCGATGCGACCAACCTCGTGTCTGGCGATACCAACGGTCAACACGATGTGTTCGTTCGCGACATGGAGACCAGTGAAACGATTAGGGCGAGCGTGTCATCAAGCGGGGCGCAGGGCGGCGGCTACAGCTGGTATGCAGACATGTCTGCCGACGGAGAGCACGTCGTGTTCTACTCGGCGGCATCCAACCTCGTGCCCGGTGACACGAACGACCAGATCGATGTCTTCGTTCGCGATCTGAACAGCGGTGAAACGACGCGCGCGAGCGTCTCATCGGCGGGCGAGCAGGGAAACAGCGCGAGCTACGAGGCGCACATCTCAGCGGACGGCCGCTTCGTCACGTTCGAGTCGGACGCTACGAACCTCGTTGCCGGTGACAAGAACGGCAATACCGACGCATTCGTGCGCGACCTGGTCAAGGGCACCACGACCCGCCTGAGCGTCGGCAAGGGTGGCGTGGAGGGGAACGGCGCGGCGTGGTTCCCCAGCATCTCGCAAGACGGCCGCTACGCCGTGTTCTACTCGGACTCGTACAACTTGATCGATGGCGGTACCGTCCCCTTCAGGTATCACGCGTATCTTCGCGACCTGCAGTTCAACACCACCAAGCTCCTGAGCGCGTCGCCCAGCGGGGCCGAGGGCAACGACGACACTGACGAGGCCGTGATCACGCCGGACGGCAAGCACGTCGCCTTCGCCTCGACGGCGTCGAACCTGGTGCCGAACGACACGAACGGCATGAGCGACGCCTTCGTGCTCGATCTGGAGAGCGGGGAGTTCAAGCGCGCGTCCGTCTCCTCCGGTGGAGCACAGGGCGACGGGTACTGCCGCAAGGTCACAGTCTCGGCGGACGGCGAGCACGTGGTCTTCGAGTCATCCTCGGCGAACCTCGTGCCGGGCGACACGAACGGCAAGAGGGATGTATTCGCGCACGATCTGGAGGCCGGCAACACGGTTCGGATCAGCGTGTCCAACGCGGGCGTCCAAGGCGACAGTGACAGCGAGCGGCCGTCGGTTTCGGCGGACGGGCGCTACGTGGCATTCAACTCCGTCAGCAGTCTGGTTCCCGATATCAACGGGAAGCTCGATGTCTTCGTGCGAGATCGCATGAAGGGGGAGAGCGCGCTGGCGGTGACGTCTTCCTCGAAGACGCTGTCCAAGTACGGAGCCAAGTACACGTTCACCGGCAAGCTGACCACGGGAACTACCCCTCTTCCGAGCAAGCTGGTCAGACTTCAGATGTCGACGAGTGCGAGCGGGCCATGGGCCGACACCCCACTGACCGCACTGACGGACGCCACCGGTTCGTTCACCGTGCTCGCCGCACCGACGTCGAAGACGTACTACCGGGCGCGGTTCGAAGATCCCAAGGTCGAGTATGGATCGGCGGTCAGCGATGCGCGGCAGGTCACGCCACGTCCGTCGGTCGGGACTCCCAAAGCGCCGTCACGGATGACGAAGGGTCGCTCGAAGACGGTGTACGGGTACCTCAAGCCGCGGCACACGAAGGGCACCTACCCCATCCGCATCTACAAGTGGAAGAAGACCTCCTCGGGCAAGTGGAAGAAGTACGGCTACGTGAAGGCCAAGGCGTACAACTACAGGAGCTACACGAAGTACAAGAAGTCGATCCGCCTGTCCAAGGCCGGCAAATGGCGTCTGAGGGCGTACGCACCGGCAGACAGCCGGCATGCGAAGGCGTGGTCGAGCGGCTATGACTACGTGACGGTGAAGTAGTTGGTCGCTTAGGATCGCGAGTTCAAGGCGGTCGTCCCGATAGGGGCGGCCGCTTCCCTGTCGCCGAGCGAACGGCGAGAACACAGCAGAAGCATCAGCAGATGTGACGGAAGTCACAGCGCATTCCCCGACAACGTGAGGGGGCGCACACACCGTCCTCCGGCCGATGCCGATACATCTCTCACCATGTCCGGGCAGTCCGCTGCCCGAGAATCGAAGGGAGGGGATCCGATGCAGAGCAGGAGTAGGCGTTTCCGAGTCGCCGTCGCGGGACTCGCAGCATGCCTCGTCGTGGCTCTCGCGGGGCTGGCGTCGCCGGCGTACGGGGGGTCTGTGCAGGATGTCTGCGACAAGGGTGTCGCACTCTCGGTTGAGGCCACAGCCGCTTATGACTACGGCGACGCGCGCTATCTTGATGGCATCATCTCCAATGAATCAACCGTCAACGTGAACTGCCCGGTCGTTGAGGTCACATGGCTCGAAGACCCTCAGCGTGACCCCGAGAAGGCGTGGCCGCGTGCCGACGGCATGACTCCCGGTGACTGGACGACCTTTCACCTGAGCTGGCCCGAGAGCGTGCCCACCACGTGGACCGCTGTTGTCACGGCGTGCGGCTATCAGACGGATCGGACGGCGCTTCGGCTGCGGGTCGATGCAGTCTCAAAGCTGGGCGGCGACGCCAACACGATATCCGCTCTGACCGTCGATCCAACCCCTGAGTTGCGCTCGTACGTCGCGACGGTGACCAACACCGCCGCTTTCCCCGTCTCGTCCATCGAGCTGATCGGCGTCGAGCGCAACGGCGCGAACTTCGTCGATGCCGTGTGGTCGTGGGATGCCCCGGCCGTCCTTCAACCCGGCCAAAGCGCACAGATCGAGTTCCACGCCAAGGCCCCGACCTCCGGTGCGCCGGTCCCCGACGTATTCGTCGAGGCACGCAAGCGGCCAGTCATCAGGCTCCGCGCCAATACGCTCACTCCGTACTACGGCACGCCGATCGCCTTCACTCTGAAGCTGACCGACCCCGCCGGGGCGCTCATCACAGGCGGGCGCACGCTCAAGCTGTTCTACTCGGCCGACAAGGATCACTGGAAGTACGTGCCCAAAGAGACCGAGACGGGCGTGGCCGTGGTCAAGTTCGCTCCCGACAAGCCCATGTACTTCAAGGCGTTGTACTGGGGCGACGGTGAGTGGGGAATGAGCGAGAGCGCGGTCGTACGTGCAGTGCCCAAGGTCGTGGCAGCGGCACCCAGCGCCCCGTCAGTCGTCGACTCAGACAAGCGGTTCAAGGTGCGTGGTCGCATGTCGGCGGGCGCCAAGAGTGCTGGCCGCCCCGTGTACCTGCGCTTGCACCGCTACAGTCCAAGCCAAGGCAAGTGGGTGTACAAGGGCTCCGTAAAGGCGACACCGGATTCCGCAGGGCGCTTCACCCGCAGCGTGGTCCTGTCCACTGGTGGCCGCTGGAAGATGCGCGCCTACCGCCGAGGCGTGGGCAACTCCAAGTTCGAGTACCTGAAGGCTCGCTGGTAGTTCTCGGAATCTTCGCAGATGCTATTGCGAGGGGTCGCCCGACGGGCGGCCCCTCCGCGTGTATCGAGCGGCCCTGATCTACGGAGGCGCTTGGTGCGTAGTGGCCGAGCGCTTCCTAGTAGACGTAGCAGAGGCCCGTACTAGGCCCCGAGCTCTGCGGCATCCACATGTCGATGACATAGTTGCCGGCCGATGATGCGGTGAATCCGAACTTGAGGACCGGGACAGTGCTCTCAGCCACCACCACCACACCGCGCTTGATGGTGACGCACATCGGCTGCCAGAATTCGACGCCGTATGCACCGCGGATCCTGCGTCACGGTGACTTGCTTTCGGTAGGTCGCGCCCACCAGGCCGAGCCCCACGCGCTCGGAAGGTGGTAGTGAGTCTTCGTGGTCTTCGTGGCCGAGCCGACGGGCGGTACGTGGAGCTGCCCTTGTACTTGATTTGCCACTTGGTGTCTGGGCGACGGACCTGCTTGAAACTGAATCTCACGACACCCTTGGAGCTGGTCTTCTTGGACGCCACTCGATGACCGTCGCGATAGAGGTAGACCGTCTTCCCGCCGAGCCGCTTGCCGGCCGACGTCTTGAAGATAGGCGTTACGTTGCCTTCCACTCGAACTGGAGTTTCGTCGCTGGCGACACCAACACGGTGCCGGATACCTTCGTGAGGGACCGAGTCGCAGGGACCACGATTCGAGTGAGTGTGGACTCCTCGGGCGACCAGGGCAACGGTGAGAGTTCGCTACAAGGCGAGTGTGCAGCTCACTTCGCGCGGCAAGTGGCGCCTGCGCGCCTACGCTCCGGCCGACAGCGGGCACGCGAAGACCTGGTCGCGAGGGTTCGACTACGTCACGGTGAAGTAGCGCTCGGAACCTGACGGGCTTGCTCGCGAGGCGGTCATCCGATAGCGGATGGCCGCCTCTCGTGTTGCCCTGCCGAGACGACTCTGGTTGGCGCCCACGGCGGCGGAGGTCACGGCGCGTGCCTCTCGGAGTATGCTTAATGTGCTGTAACGGGTCGCGCGAGCCGGGCTCGCGGATTCCGGCCATCCCTGCAGACAAGAAGGGAGCCGCCTTGAAGAAGTCATCGATCACGGTAGTGCTCCTTCTGCTGGGCACCTTGAGCATCGCCGCCATCGTGAGCCTCGCCTACTCCGGCACTCGGGCCGTGGGCAGTGTGAATGCGGCATGGGACGCCGTGTACACCACCGGCGAGCCGATGGCGCACACGCTCACGCGGATCAACTACGCGATCACCGATCTTCGCCTGCAAGACCAGACGATCCTGGTCGATTACGACGTCGAGTACCTCAAGAAGCAAATCGAGGACATGGGCGCTGCTCAGAAGTCGATCGATGATCAGTTCGCAGCCTGGTATGCCATCCCGAACAAGGACGCCGAGGTGCAGGCGGCATTCGACAGGTTCTCCGCCGAGTACAAGAAGTGGTCCGCGCAGCATGATGAGTATCTTGCGCTTGCCACCGCGGCCGTGGAGAGCAACGACAGGGCTGCGCACGACGCCGCCCGTGACCTGTCGAGAGGCCGAGCTGCGTGACACCCGTAAGCTGATGGAGCGCGAGCTGGACGCAACCGACGCGCTCGTCAAGGCAGCGCTCGTCAAGCAGCGAGAGCGCATCGCCGTTCTCGAGAGACGGTCGACCACCTCCTTCATGCTTGTCGCCGTCGCCGGCGTCCTCATCACCGCGGTCATCGGCATCACTGTGCTCCTGAGTATTCGGCGCAGCCTGAGGTCGGGCGTGGCTTACGCGGAGGCGGTCGAGCGCGGAGAGTTCGACGCGACCATCGAGCACCCGAACAACGAGGTCGGCACGCTCACCCACGCCATCGAGAACATGAAGATCTCGTTGGTGGCGAAGATGACGGGCATGCAGGAGCTGGAGCACACGCTGCTCGAGAGCGAGGAACGGTTCAGGGCGGTATTCGAAGGTGCGGCGGACGGCATCTTCCTGTTGGCTCCCGATGGGACGATCAGATTCGTGAATGCCGCCATGGCCGACATGCATGGATACACTGTCGAGGAAATGCTCTCGATGGACCTCGCCGCCCTCGATTCACCCGAAACCGCTCGGCTGGCGCCCGAGCGGCTTCAGCGCATATTCGCCGGCGAACCGATGACGTTTGAGGTTGAGCACTTCTGCAAGAACGGGCAGCTGGTCCCCATCGAGGTCACGGCGAACCTGGTAGTTGCCGGCGAGGAGACCTACGTCCTGGGTTTCCATCGCGACATCAGCGAGCGCAAGCAGGCCGAAGCGAGACTTGCGCAGTCGCTCTCATCCATCATCGAGGTCGTGGGCCAGGTCGTTGAGACACGGGATCCCTACACGGCGGGCCACGAGCGGCGTGTCTCGCAACTCGCGATGCGCATCGCCGAGGAGATGGGCCTGCCCGCCGACGAGATCGAGGCGATCCGGATAGCGGCGCTGATCCACGACGTCGGCAAGATTTCCGTGCCGGCCGAGATACTGAGTCGGCCGGGTGAGCTCACGGTGATGGAGTTCGATCTCATCAAGGAGCATGCCGAGGCGGGCTATAGGATTCTGGCGTCGGCAAACATGGAGGCTCCCATCAGCGAGATGGTCTACCAACACCACGAGCGTTGCGACGGTTCGGGCTATCCGAGAGGGCTGCGTGAGGACGAGCTGCTCGTCGGGGCGAAGGTGCTTGCGGTCGCTGATGTCGTCGAAGCCATGTCGTCTCACCGCCCGTATCGAGCGGCAATCGGCGTCGAGCCGGCTCTGGCCGAAGTCGAGCGGGGTGCCGGTCAGTTGTTCGATGCCGCCGTCGTCGAAACGTGTCTCACGATCTTCCGGGAGCAGGGCTTCGTCTTCACTGACGCGTAATGACGAAAGGACGGGGAATCCCCGTCCTTTCGAGTGCTGAGCATGTCGCGGGCCCTACTTGATCTTGCTGGAACGGCTGCGCACCGACTTGGCTCCAACATGCGAACCCGTTGAGTACGTCTGGGCAATCACGCTCCAGGAGCCGGCGGGCTTCAGCTTGGTGTACACGTAGTAGCTGGCCGACGCCGGCGTCGATCGCTTCGCGGTCAGCGTCTTCTTGTAGCTCCAGTACAGCGCGCCGGACTTGGACCTCTGGCGTCGGTAGAACTTGAGCTTGACGACGGACGCCTTACCCACAGCGTAGTCCGAGACGACCTTGCCGGTGACCTTGATCGACCGAGTGGTCCTCCCGGTCAACGGCACGGATGGTTTGCTCAGCGATACCGGGGCCTTGGGAAGTGTGGCCGCGAAGGTCGTGGGGACCGACGGGCCGAACCCGTTCCATGCCACCACCGTGCACAGGTGGGAGGAGCCGGGGATGAGCGGGCTGAACGTCGTGGTGAGGATGCTGGCCACGGCGGGCTGGGGAGGATACTCGACCCCATCGAACGTGACTGCGTAGGCGTCGGGGGCAGGAGTCGGGATCACGGAGTTTGGCGAGATAACCAGCTGCAGCGTGTCGGGGGTGGTCTGCGGTCCCTTGGTGACGACCGGCTTGGCTGGCGTGCTCGGTATGCTGACGATAGCGAAGGCCGCGCTGGCCCACGGCGCCGAGCTTCCTGCGTAGGCCACCGCGCTCACGGCGACCGCAGCGATCATGAAACCGAACACGAGCTGGCGTGCGTTCAAGGAGCGCATGGTTCCCCCTGGAGAGCCGAATCGGGCGTGGCGTACTGGGTCGCCTAAACTGCAAATCGTGTGCCTCGGACGCCCTCATTACCAAGCCTGAAATGCGGAAACCCCCAGGACGCCGCGAACGGCGGCTATCTGACGGGCGGCGGCGTGGTTAGATCGGGCCCAGACGTCGAATCGCTCGTGACGAGCGAGCGTAGCTCTGAGGCGGTGAGCCGGTAGACCTGCACCGGTTGCGTGTCCACGGTGCTCGAGTAGCCGTACAGGTACTCCTCGGGGACCGTGAACGACACGAGCGAGCGCGATGCGAACTGTCGGCCGACCGCGCGCTCGAGCTTCGGGTAGTGAACGCGCATGGACGCGTCAGCGAGGAACAGCACGGTCGAATCGGCAGGGACGTAGGAGGTGAGCCGCTCGATCGAGGCGCCCTGGGCGGCCCATGCCGGGCGGTCGGTACGGAAGTGCATCGCCCAGGGGAGCGCTGTCACGAGCACGCCGTCGGAGCCGAGCACCGGCCGGATTCCGGCAGCGACCTCACTCGGGTAGTCCGTCGCCAGGAACGACGCCTCGGCGCGCGACATGCCCCGCCAACCCTGCAGCACCATCGCCGAGACCAGAGCCACGACCACTGCGATCGACACGCCATGCGCCCACGTCGGCACTCCCCCGCGCGAACGACCTTTCGCCGAGCCCCCCGAAGCCGTGAGCCCCGGCAGCATCGCAGCGGCCGCCGCGACCGGCACCAGAAACGGCAGCAGGTGGATGAGGTAGCGCGAGTCTCTCGGCTCGACCCAGAAGTACACGCCGAGCAGAACCGCCGCGGCAGCAAGCAACGCCCCACCGACTTCGCGCGTCTCGGCGAGGTCGAGCGCGATCGCGCCCGCCACGAGGAACACGACCGTCGCGTAGTCTCGCGCCACGAACCGGTCAAGCGCGAGGAACGGACTCGTCCGCCCGGCGAGCACGAACGCCCTCTGCACCGCATAGACCAGCAGCGGCGTGGCGGCGAGCAGGTAGTACGCGAAGCGGGTCAGGCCGCCCCACCCGCTGGCAGCGGCTGCCTGCTCAGAGCGCTTGCGCATGACGAGCACGGCGACCAGGGCGACCACGGCGGCCCCCGCGATCACCGGCAGCAGGCGCAGCAGGATGCGCCCGCTGAAGGCGGGCGGCGGGAACCACAGCGCGGAGATCACGGCGACCGGCAGCGCGCAGCCCACCGCGAAGGTGGCCGTACGCTTCCACGTCCAGCCGAACGCCGAGAACCCCATCCATATCAGCAGCGGCAAGCGCCACGAAGTACGTGGGCCGCGAGAGCAGCAGGAACGCCGCGACCACACCCGCCCCGATGTCGCCGGCGTTGCTCAGCTCGTCAGGACGCCTCTTGGCGATCACGGCCAGCAAGGCGAAGCCGAGCAGAACCGAGACTGAGTCGCTCATCACGAATCCGGCCCAGTACGTGACTCCGTACGAGACCGCGACCAACGCGGCAGCCGCGAGCGCGGCCGGTTTGGAGCGAAGCAGCCGCCACGTCGCGAAGAACGCCATCGGCACCGCGAGTACCGCGGCCGCGCCCGAGACCAGGTGGCCGGTCTGCTCGGCGGGGAGGCCGAACGCCATGACGGCGGCGGCGAGCATGGGGAAGGTCGCCTTCATCGCGGCGTAGCCGGGAGGCGGGAACGGCATGCCGCCCGGGCCGAGCGTGCCCGTGGGGTGGCCGTTGGTGAGCAGGTTTCGGGCGATGAGCAGGTAGTAGTAGGAGTCGGGATAGATGAAGAACTTGAACTGGTTGACGACCTTGGAGAACGCGGAGAGCACGGTGAGCATGGCGACGCCCGCGACGTAGAGCGCATTCGTGCGCCACCAGGCTGCGCTGGTGAAGGGGCCTTCGGAGGGGGTGGGCTGCTTCTTGGTCACGGGCGTAGTGTAGCCCGAGCGTCAGCGACCGACCGACTTGTACAGCGCGCTCTCGGCGACCGGCGGCAGCGAGCCGTCGGCGCGCATCAGCACGAAGCGACTGACGGTCGCGGTGCGGTTCACCAGGAACTCGCGCGAGTACGGCCCCAGGATCCCGGCCCTGACCTGCACGAGCGGCTGCTTCCGGCGCGCGGCCTCCGTGGCGGCCGTGAACACGCTGGGCGCGCTCTCGGGATCGACCGCGACGGGCTTGAGCTTGCGCTTGCTCTTCGCGGGGTCGGTACTGCGCGAGCAGGGTCGCGGCGAGCGCGTCGGGGTCGGTGTTGTTCACGGCGGTGACCGGCCAGCCCTCGGGCTCGGCGGCGGGCTCGGCGCACCCGATCGAGAGCACCTTCTTGATCCGCCCGCTGTTCGCAGTCAAGAACACGGATCCCTCGTCGCCCAGCTTCCCGTCCTTGGCCAGCAGGACCGGGACGAGCTTGCGTGCGACGTAGGGCGCGAGCGCCGCGAGCGCGTCGGCGTCGGCCTCGTCTGCGATGACGACTTCGCCGCTGTCGGGAATGGTGATGTATCCCGCGGCGAGCGAGGCTGCGCTCGGCGCGTTGTTCTCGGCGATCGTCTCGATGCTGGCCCGCGAGCCGGTCGCATCCGTGACCGCGGCTGAGATGGCCTCGATGTCTTGATCCTTAGAGATGCCGAGAATGATGACGCGACTGGGCATGAGCCGCTGGAGCTCGGCGATCAGCTCGGGCGACAGGTCCTTGTCCGCCGGTCAGCAGCAGCGGCGCGCCGAGTTTGGCGGCCAGCGTGCTCGCGGACGGGCCGAGCGCGGTTGCGCTCTCGGGCAGCAAGACGGCGACCGGCGACCCCTTCGGGTACGCGGCGGCTGAGGTCGTGGTGGCGAGTGAGGCCGCATTCCCCGCTGCGAGCTGTGGCTCTCTCTCGCGCAGAGGGTAGGTCACGAACCACCGGTCGATGCCGTCCGCGATGCCCTCGGCAAGCTTGTCCTGGAAGCGACCGGACTTCAGTGCCTTGGCGTCCTCTTCGTTGGTGAAGTACCCGCCTTCGACCAGGACGGCGGGCATGTTCGTCCAGCGGCACACGTAGAGTCCCGAGCCGAACGAGCCGCGGGTCAGGCCGCCGGTACGCGCCCCGATGGCGTCGAGCACCGATGCCGCGAGCGCCTTGCCGGGCGCATCGCCGCGGTAGGCGAACGTCTCGGTACCGCGGGCGGTGACGTCCTTCGATGCGTTGTTGTGGATGCTCACGAACACGTCGGCGCCGGCTTCGTTCGCGATGTCGACTCGAGCCTGCAGGTCGCTTCGCGAGGCGGCAGCCTGCTCGCTCGGGGTCTTCTCGGCCCCGTAGGCCCAGGTGCGGCCGGGCGCTCCGGCGTAGCGCCAGTTGGCGATGATCTCCTCGGCGACCTTCTTCTTGGAGGTACGGGTCATGACCACCCGATAGCCGCGCGAGCGAAGCTTCTTCGCCAGCCGCTTGGCGATGGCGAGGTTCAGGTCGTTTTCCTTGATGCCGCCGACGCCCGTGTTGGAGTACGTGCCGCCGTGCCCGGCGTCGACGACCACGATCGGTCCCTTGGGGCCGGTCGATCGCACCACGAAGAACACGGCCACCACAACGACGACGGCGATCGCGGCTGCGAGTGCGAGCCACGAGCGATTCACCGAGAAGGCCGGACGTTCCCGCTTCGTGCGCGACCTGGGCCTGGGGGTGCTGTCAGTCAAGCGTGCCTCCGCACGTTGGCAGGGTGGGCGGGCTATCGTATCGCGGCGCTACTCCGGCACGCCGGTCGACACCGCGTACAGTACTTCGGACCCGAACGGCACGATGCTGCCGGCGACGGGGACCTGCTGGATCACGACCCCCTCTGCCACGTCGGCGCTGGGCTGGTCGACCGGTAGGGCCACGAGTCCGGCCGCCTCGATCGCGGCCTTGGCGTCGGCCGTGTTCTTCCCGCTGATGCTCGGGACCTCGACGGTCGACTCGGCGCCGGTCGAGATGAGCACCCCGACGACGCCGCCCTTCGCGGTCTTGGAACCCGCAGGCGGCATCTGGCTGATGACGACGCCCTTGGCGACCTTGGGGTCGGCCTGGCGGTAGGTCTGCACGCTCAGGCCGGCGGACTGGATCGCCGACGTCGCGTCAGCTTCCTTCTTGCCGACGACGTTGGGCACGGTGATCGACGGCTCCGGCTCGCTCGCCGTCGGTGCCGGCGGCTTGCCGAGCGAGACCACGTAGGAGACGATCGAGCCAGGGCTGACCGATGCGCCGGCCGCGGGATTCTGCAGCACGATGACGCCCTTGGCGACACGTGTCGCTGTACGCCTTCTGGGCGGCGGACTTCAGGCCGGCCTTCTTGATGGCGGCGTCCGCGTCATCCTGCTTGTCGCCGGTGATGTCGGGAACCTTGACCTTCTCGGGCGCCGGGCCCTTCGAGACGACGTAGACCACCGTCGCGCCCACGCTCGACCGTCGCACCCGCCTCCGGAACCTGCCCGCCGATGCTGCCCTTCGGCGACGGAGTCGGAGTACTGGTCGACCTGCATGCGGCGCGAGCTGGGCTGCGGCGATCGCCTGCGACGCCTCGTCGGCACTGAGCTTCGAGACGTCGGGAACCGAGATCTCGCCGAGCGCGAACGTGACGGTGAGGTTCACCGTCTCGCCCTCGCGAACTCGCTCGTTCGCCTGCGGGATCTGAGAGAAGACCTGCCCAGGCGGCAGCCCGGTGGTGTAGACCTTGCCGGTCGTGCCGAGCTTGTAGCCCGCGTCCTGCAAGACGCGGACGGCCTCGTCGGCCCGCATCCCCACGACGTTGGGGACCTTGGGGCCGCAGCCGGACAACAGGGCTGCGACGCAGACCGATCGTCAGCAGAACGGCCAGATTGCGGCCAAGACGGGCGATGCGCATGGGAGGCTCCTCTCGAGGGTTACTGTGTAGAGTCTCCCCAATTCGGCGTGTGCCGTCGAGGCTAAGGGTGCGGTGGGCGTCGACTCGGGGCGCAGCGCCCCGCCGAAATCGTGCACCAGCCACGGCGCGCCTGCGGTGTCCCGGGTCACGACGAAGTCGGTGTCGCCCGGCGGCGTCCCGGGCCCGAGGCCGTAGCGCACGTTGACTACCACCAGCTTGTACGGCGGACGCCCGAAGTGCTCGGCGTAGAGCTGGGCGAACGCCCGCTCGTCGCTGACGTAGCGGCCTGGGTGGACTACCGCCTTGACCTGCGCGTCTTTCCACCATCGGATCTCGGCCGTCCAGCCCTTCGCGCGCGTCTCCGGACGGCGGTACGACGTCATCAGTGCTGCGGCATCCGATGGCCTCTCGCGCTGCGCAGCGCCTCGACGTAGGCGAGCACCACCTGCTGCGCCTCGGCGACGTCGACGCGGTTGGCGCGTCGTGACTGCCGAGACGGGCGCGGGTGTCGTCTCGGCGGACGGCGTGGGCGTGGGACGGGCGCCGGGGCGTCGTCGCGCATCCGCTCGCGCTCAGCACGACGCACGCGGCGAGCGCAGCGATGAGAGGAACCGACTCCGCAAGGCCCCTACTCCTCGTCGGGCAGGACTTCCATCTTGAACACGACGGGGTTCGCGGGATCGGGGCAGCAGGCGCTCATCGTCGCCTCGCCGCTCCACGGCATGGCGCCGCCGTAGCGGATCGAGACGATGTAGGGCTGCATCGCATTCCACGCCGCAGCGCAGATGCCCTCGGGAACGATGCCGTCCCTGATGACCCAGCTGTCGCCGACCTTGTGCCCCACCGGGCACTCGCCGCCGATCAGGATCTCGGTGATCTCGAGATGTACGGGAAGTCCGTTGGCGCCTGCCATGAGGTCTCCAGGAATCGTGATGGACGATATTGCCCTACGGTACGGCGGGATCGTCGCCGTCGATCTCAAGCGTGACGGTCGTGCCCGGGGCCACCATCGTGCCTGCGGCCGGCAGCTGGCCAGCCACCACTCCGGTTCCCGTCACGTTGTTGTAGTTGAGTTCGACCTTGAGCCCGGCGTCGGTCAGCTTGGCCTGCGCAGCGTCGGGTGCGTCGCCCTTCACGTCCGGGACCTTGACCATCGGAGGGCCGGTGGAAACGTCGATCGTCACGCTGCTGCCCTTGGGGTAGGAGCCGCCCGCGGACTTGCTCTGCGAGATGACGACGCCCTCCTTGACCGTGTCGCTGTCCGACGTGGTGACCTTCACCTTGAAGCCGGCCGACTGCAGCCGCTTGGTCGCCTTGCTCTGGGTCATGCCCTCGACGTCGGGGACGACAGCCTGCTCGGCGCCGAGCGAGATGACGTAGCTCACCGTCGAGTCCCGCAGCACCTCGTCGCCCTTCTTGGGCGTCTGGCTGATGACGCTGCCGGCGGGAATCTCCGGGTGGAACGCCGAGGAGGCCACCGCGGCTCGTGAGCCCGGCTTCCGTCAGCAGCGGCGTCTGCCTCGGCCTGGGTGCGCTTGACGATGTTGGGAACGACCACCAGGTCGGGGCCCTTGCTGACGACGAGATTGACCGGCGTGCCCTTCTTCGCGGGCAGCCCGGCGATCGGGTTCTGCTCGAGTGATCTCGCCGACTCGGCACCTCTTCATCGAACTTCTCATCGACGGTGCCCACGACGAAGCCGGCCTCCTCAAGCGGACGGTCGCCGCGGCGCGGTCCATGCCTTCGACGTCGGGAACGGGCTTGGGCGCGGTAGGCGAGGAGCCCCATGTACGCACGCGACGCCGAGACCGGCGAGGACGAGCGCTACCGTGAGCAGGATCCACGGCCAGATCGGGCGCTTCTTCTTCGCTTGCGGACCCCGGTTGACCGGCGCCTGCGAGTACCGCCGACCGGCGTCATGACGGCGGTGTGGTCGGTGCGCCCGGCTGCGCCGCCGGCCACGGCGCCGGCGACGGCAGCGCCGCCGAACCCGGCGGCCGGCCCGACGGGCTGACCCTGGATGACGCGCAGCAGGTCCCGGCGCATCTCGTCGGCCGATGTCGTAGCGGTCCTCGGAGCGCTTCTGCATCGCGCGGACGATCACCGCTTCGAGGTTCTTGTCGATGTCGGGGTTCAGCGCGCTCGGGCGCGGTCGCGATCTCGTTGACCTGCTTGAGCGCGACGGCCACGGGCGTATCGGCGTCGAAGGGCACGTTGCCGGTCGCGGCCTCGTAGAGCACGACGCCCAGCGAGTACAGGTCGCTCGTCGGCGGAGAGCTGGCGGCCCTGCGCCTGCTCGGGCGAGACGTAGTGCGCGGTGCCGAGCACGGACCCGGTCTGCGTCATCGTCGAGTTGCCGGCGCGCGCGATGCCGAAGTCCATGACCTTCACGGTGCCGTCGGGCTGCACCATGATGTTGTGCGGCTTGATGTCGCGGTGAATGATGTCGTAGCCGTGAGCCGCCGTCAGTGCCGAGCAGACCTGCGCGCCGATCTCGGCGACGGTGCGAGAAGGCAGCGCGCCCTTCTGCTCGATGATCGACTTGAGGTCGGCGCCGCGGACGTACTCCATGACGATGTAGTACGTGTCGGCGTCCTGGCCCCAGTCGTACATGTTGACGATGTTGGGGGAGACGAGGTTGGCGGCGGCCTGAGCCTCCTGGCGGAAGCGGTGCGGCGAACGCGGGATCGGAAGCGTAGCGAGGGTGCATGACCTTGACCGCGACGGTGCGACCGAGCGTCTCGTCGACGGCCTTGTAGACGTCGGCCATGCCTCCGGAGCCGATCTTCTCGGTTGCGCGGTACCTACGGCCGAACAGCATTTCTTCCACGTCACGCCCCCGTGCTCACTCACCTGCGGGAATGATTCCCGCTGCCGACATTCTAGACCACCTGCGACACTCGTTGGCTGCCTGACTCACGGCGTTGCCTCCGCGTTGTTCCGAACCTGCGGGGCTTCACGCCGCCATGCGGCGCCGAAGTCCTCGTCCTAGCGTCCCTTCTGTGCGGCCAGCGCCGCCTGGAGCACCGGTCTTGGCGGCCGGTGCCGCCACCTGTCCGCCCACGCCGCCGCCCTCGATCATGATGGCGAGCGCGACCGTGGGCTTCTCGGCGGGGGCGAAGGCGATGAACCATGCGTTGGTCGGACTTGCCCTTGCCGACCTCGGCGGTTCCGGTCTTGCCTGCGACTCGCACGCCGCTGATCGCGGCGCGCGTCCCGGAGCCGCCCGTCACGACCTTCTCCATGATCTCGCCCACGGTCGCGGCGGTCGCGGGATCGGTCGCGCGCGTCATGACCTGCGGGCCGGGTCTTGCCGACCTCGGCGCCTGTGTTGTCTCGGATCGAGTCGCACCACGAACGGCTGCATGACCTCGCCGCCGTTGGCGATCCCCGCCGAGACGAGCGCCATCTGCATGACGGTCGCCTGCGGGCCTGCGGGGCTGTCGTGCTCGCCGACCGGCTGGCCAACGCCGGCCCACGCGGTCTCCCACGTGGTCATCTCGGCGGGGTCGGGCATGAGCGACGATCTTCGCGCCGATCTCGTAGCCGTACTTCCGGTCGAAGCCGAAGCAGGTCGGCCTGCTTGACGAGCGCCTCGGGCACCCATCTTGACCGCGAGCTGCGCGAAGACGGTGTTGATCGAGCTCATCGTCGCCTTGACGAGGTCGATCTTGCCGTAGCTGCCGCCCTCGTAGTTGGTGACGGGAGCGCCGCCGATCTTCATCGTGCCGGGGCCGGGGAACGTGTCGCTCGGTGTCGGCGACGCCGGTGCCGAGCGCGCCGGTGAGCGTGACGACCTTGAACGTCGAGCCGGGTGCGAACAGCGCGCTGCGCGAGCGGTCGATGAGCGGTGCGTCCGGGTCGGTGCTGAGCTCCTCCCAGTCCGAGTCGATCTTGTTCGGGATCGAAGCCGGGGTTGGCGGCGGCCGCGAGAACCGCGCCGGTGCGCGGGTCGATCACGACGCACGCGCCGTCGCGTCCGGCGAGCGACTTCTCGGCGGCCTTCTGGACGCGGCTGTCGAGCGTGAGCACGACGTCGTTACCCGGGCACCGAGCGCCCGGCTGCGGCATCGACGACGTCGCCCCAGCGTCGAGAAGGCGCGCTTGCCGCCGGCGAGCACGTCGTTCTCGGCGGCCTCGATGCCGGCTCGGCCGTAGCGCGCGCTGAAGTAGCCGACGGTGTGGGCGCCGAAGGAGTGCTTGGGGTAGACGCGCTCGTAGGTGCTGCGCGAGACCTTGCTTCGACTCGGCGAGCGTCACGCCGTCACGCGTGAGGATGGAGCCGCGGTCGTCGCGGGTCTGCTCGGCGAGGTTGCGGGTGTTGGCGGCGTGGTTCTGCAGCGCGCGCGCGTCGACGACCTGGATCCAGGTGAGGTTGACGATGAGCGCCGCCATCAGCAGCGACATCACGGTCATGATGCCGGTCAGCCGCCTCCCCAGCGCGAGCCTGCCGAGAACCCCGAGGTCGGTCGAGGTCGCTTCGATCGCGACCTGCGCGCCGGTACCCTCGTCGCCCGCGCGCAGCAGCAGCGCCGAGCGCGATGAAGCTCGACAGCAGCGACGAGCCGCCGTAGCTCATGAACGGCAGCGTCACGCCGGTCAGCGGGATGAGCCGCGTGACGCCGCCGATGATGACGAACGCCTGAATCGTGATGGCCGCGACGAGGCCGACCGCCGTGAACGCGGCCATGTCGGTCTTGGCGCGCGCGGCGGTGGCGAAGCCGCGGATCGCGAACACGAGGAAGCACAGCACGATAGCCGCCGCGCCGAGCAGCCCCAGCTCCTCGCCGATCGCCGAGAAGATGAAGTCGGTCGACACGAACGGGATGCGCGTGGGCAGCCCCATGCCCGAGGCCGACGCCGGTCAGCCCGCCTGCGGCCAGCGCGAACAGCGACTGCACGAGCTGGTAGCCCTTGCCGGCGGCATCGGTGAACGGGTGGAGCCAGATGTCGACGCGCGTGCGCACGTGGCCGAAGAGGAAGTACGCGACGGTCGCGCCCGCGCCGAACAGTGCGAGCCCGACCACCACGTAGGCGGCTCGGCCCGTCGCCGCGTACAGCATCACGAGGAAGATCGCGAAGAACAGCAGCGACGACCCGAGGTCGCGCTCGAAGACGAGCACGACCAGCGAGACGCGCCCACATCAGCAGCAGCGGGCCCATCGTGCGCGGCTCGGGGAAGCGCACGCCGAGGATGCGGCGGGTCGACACCGAGAGCAGCTCGCGGTTCTCGGCGAGGTAGGCGGCGAGGAACAGCACGATGAGGATCTTGGCGAGCTCGCCCGGCTGGAAGCCGAAGCGCGCCGAAGCGGATCCACAGCTTGGCGCCGTTGACCTCGCGGCCGATGAACGCCGGCAGGAGCAGCAGCACGAGGCCGCTGACCATGAGCGTGTACTTGTAGCGCGCGAGCCGCTCGAGCGACGGCACGGCGATCGAGCGTGCGCGACAAGCGCCGGCCACGCCGACGAAGAGCCACATGACCTGCGACGCAGCGAGCGCGGCATCGAGCCGCGTGACGACGGCCAGCCCGATGCCGGAGAGCACGAACGCGATCGGGAGCAGGCCCGGGTCGGCGTTCTTCGCGAACTGCCGGACGGCGAGATGCGCGATCACGAACGCGACGAGCAAGGCGCCGGGGACGAACAGCGAGCTCGTCTCGAACGCCTGGGTCTTCTGCGCGTCGACGAGCGCGAAGACGAGCAGCACCGGCGGCGTTGCCGCGAGCAGGAGGAGCAGCTCTGTGGTTCGGCGCGAGAACATGGGCGGTCCCTAGGGGAACAGCTGGGTCGTCGGCTCGAGCGAACGGGCCTTCTCGAGCGCTGCGTCGAGGCTGTCGAACCGCATGCCCTCGCGCAGCGTCTGCCTGGTCGGCGGGTGGAGCAGCGTCGATCGAGATGGTCGGTCGCGCTCGACGAGCCACTGCAGCTTCAGCGAGCCGATCTGCCCGGGCACTCCTTGGTAGACGTAGACGACATCCCCCGGGCCCACCTGGAGAAACGCCTGCTTGCGCGCGTAGAGATAGCTGCCGTATGCGATGCCGCCGACGATGAGCGCCAGACAGCAGTACCCAGCCGATGACCGCGAGCAGGCCACGACCGGCTCGGGCACCGCTCGCGTCGACGGTCGCGCCCGCCCGCGAGCCGTCGCCTTCGATGTCGATGATGACGACCGAGATGTTGTCGTGACCCCCGGCGTCGTTGGCTGCGTCGACGAGCATTCGGGCAGCGATCGCGGGGTCCTGGTAGGCAGCGAGCGCCTCGCCGATGGCCTCGTCCTCGAGCATCGCCGTAAGGCCGTCGGAGCACAGCAGCAGCCGGTCGCCCGGCTCGGCGTCGAACTCGTAGGGATCGGCGGTCATGTTGGCATCGGTGCCCAGCGCGCGGGTGATGACGCTGCGGTTGGGGTGCGTGCGGCTCTCGGCCTCGGTCAGTTGGCCTCGGCGGATCATGTCGGCGACCATCGAGTGATCCTCGGTGATGCGCGAGATCCGGCCGGCGTGCAGCAGGTACGCGCGCGAGTCGCCCACCTGGGCCAGCGCGATGTGGTTACCTTCGACGATCGCTGCGGTCATCGTCGTGCCCATGCCCTGCTTGCCGTAGCCCTCGCGCGCGGCTCGGATGACCTCGCGGTTGGCCGACGCACGGCGCGGGCGAGGGCCTTGGCGTCGGGGCGCCTCGGCGCGTGATCGCGCAGCGTCTCGACCGCGATCGAGCTCGCGACCTCGCCGGCCTCGTGCCCGCCGAGTCCGTCGGCGACCACGAACAGCGGCGGCTGCGCGAGCACGCTGTCCTCGTTGTGGGTTCGGACGCGACCGATGTCGGTGAGCGCTGCCCAGCTCTGTTTGGCGCGCGGTGTCATGAGCGATTCACCTTCAGCCGGACGGTGCCGATGTCGATGGCGTCCCCCGCGCGAAGCGTCTGCGGCGCCCGTGACGGGCTGGCCGTTGAGGATGGTGCCGTTCGTCGAGCCGAGGTCTTCGAGCACCGCGCCGTCGCCCGAAGGGCGAGACGCGCGCGTGGCTGCCGCTGACGAAGTCATCGCCGATGACGATGTCGGCGCCGGGCGATCTGCCGATGACGACCGGCCCGGTGATGGGCACCGAGACGCCCTGCAGCTCGCGCGGTCCCTGCACGACCGCGAGCGTCCACGCCGCCTTGCCCTTCGCGCGCTGACCGGCGACCAGCCCGATGCCGGTCTCTGACCGCCGCGAACAGGAACAGGTAGAGCAGCGCCAGGAGAAGGAGTCGGCCGGCCAGCAGCGCGACATCTATCATGTCGGGCTCAGCCCCTCGGCTCGTGGTAGATGAGTTCGGTGATGCCGACGACGATGACGTCGTCGTCGCGAAGCGTGCATGCGGTCGACCGCGCCGCCCGTTGACGAGCGTGCCGTTGGTCGAGCCGAGGTCTTCGACCGCCCAGCCGCCGCCGTCCTCTGACGAACGCGGCGTGCTGCCGAGAGGTGTTCTTGTCCTGCAGGCAGATCTCGCAGCTCGACAGGCGGCCGACGACCATCCGGTCGCCGCGCAGCACGACGTCGTGGTCGACGCCGCGCACGGTGATGGTGGCGATTCCGGGTGCGGGGGCGCCCAGGTCGTCGGAGTCCTCGGCCTCGGCGTCGAAGAACAGGCCGGGCTTGATGATCGGGATCGACAGCTTGCGCGTCCGGCGTGTCCGTGACCCCAAGCTGGCCCAGAGCCGCCAGCTCGGCGATCGCCGCCGCCTCGGCGTCGAGGACGGTCCGACCTTATCGGCGGCGGGCGCAGCGGGGTCTCGTCCTCGAACTCCTCGCCGAGCTCCTCGGCGAGTTCCTCGGGGGAGAGCAGCTCGCCGATGATGTCGAAGCGTCCGAGCCTGAGCTCGGGGTCGACGATGAAGCGCACGACCGGACGGGCGGCCAGCGTGTAGGAGCGCTCGCGCGCGTAGCCGACGAGGTAGGTCTCGAGCTCGCCGGCGAGCGTCTCGGCGAATCCGCCGAGGTTCTCGTCGTCCTCGGGGGAGAGCAGCACGTTGTAGAGCGTGGGCGCGTAGACCTTGCCGACGCCGACCTTGCGGCCACGGTCGGCTTCCTTGGCCGACCGCCTTGGCGAGCTCGGCGGGCTGCACGGGCGAGCGGAACACGCGGGCGAAGCCGCCCTCGACCGCGCGGCTGACCCTATCTTCGAAGTCCGAGAGCAGGCTCAAGATGATCCTTCAGTCCGAATGAGCCGGAGTCACTCCGGCTCGGTGTCCTCTTCCGGACGCACCGGCGCACCGAGCGCCGCCACGAGCACGACCATTGTAAGTGACGCGACCACCGAGACGGTCAGCCCGGTCGTGACCCACACCGAGCCGTTGCCAAGCGCCACGCTCACGAGGTCTGCGAGGACGTAGGCGCCGACGAACACCAGGCTCGCGAGCACCGCCCCGATCATCGCCGAAAGCCGCGTCGCACGAGCCGAGAACCACGACATCACCGCGGCTGCGGCTAGCCACCCGACCAGGGCGACGTAGGTCGCCGGGTTGAGGAACGCCGCACGCACGGAGGCGGCCACGAGCGGCGCACGGCCGACGTCGACGAACACGCGCGGATCGACCGAGTCGTACGGCGCCGGGACGAACGACGCGGCCGAGGCGAGCACGGAGAGCAGCCCGCCAACGAGGCCTGCCGCTGCCGCCTCGAAGACGGGCAGCGAGAAGCCGGCGAGCAACGGAGTCATGGGTGCGAGATGCGCGACCCCGAGCAGCGGCGCGGCGAGGGGGATCACGGCGGCACCGGGGCGTCTGCGGGCTGCGAACCACCACCAGAGCGCCCCTGCGATCGAGATCACGACGCCGAGCACCCAGTTGCCGCTGCGCGAACAGCCCGATCGCGAAGGCCGCAAGCCCGAGCAGCGTTCCGAGTGTCGGCGCGAACAGGCCTGCCATCGCGATCAGCCCCGACTGCGCGCCAGCACGCCCCACAAGTCGAGCCGCGTCATCGACAGACCGGCCCACGCCAGCCAGCCGGACTCGACCGCCGCCACCACGCCGAGCAGCATCCGGCCCGTGCGCCCGCCCAGGCGGTCCCACAGGCCCAGCTGGTCGAGGTGGGCGCACCCTCGTGCTCGAGGTCGTCGGCGGTGTGGGACTCGACCAGCTCGGCGAGCGATTCCCTGCCGAGGCGCGCATCGCCCAAGTGCGGCTCGAGCGCATCGGCGAACGCGACCACGCTGCGGTAGCGGTCCGCGGGCCGCAGGCCCAGCGCCGCCAGCAGCACGTCGTCGATGGCGCGCGGCAGCGAGGGCTCGAGCTCGCTGGGCAGCGGGGTGTCGAGCGTCTCGAGCCGCACGATCGCGGCCTCGAGCGTGTCGTCGTCGAAGGGGTTCTCGGCGGTGAGGCACTCGTAGGTGAGGGCGGCGAACGCCCACTCGTCGGTCGCCTCGCTCACGCGCATGCCCTCGAGCTGCTCGAGCGGCATGTAGCCGATCGTGCCGCCCACGCTCGCGCCGTGTCCCATGACCGTCGAGATCGCGGCCATGCCGAAGTCGGCGACCTTCACGCGCCCGTCCCGGTTGATGAGGATGTTCGCGGGCTTGATGTCGAGGTGCAGCACGCCGTTGTCGTGCGCGAAGTCGAGCGCGTCGGCCACCGCCGAGAAGACCGCGGCCGTCTCGTCGAGGTCGAGCGGCTCGCCCAGGTCGTCGAGCACCTTCTCGAGGCTCGCGCCGTCGATGTGCTCCATGATGATGAACGCCTCGTCGCCGTCGGTCTCGAAGTCGTAGACGGTGACGATGGCGGGGTGGTTGAGCATCGCGGCGGTACGCGCCTCGGCCAGGCCGGGCGGGTTGTGGACGGGCTCGCCGTCGTGGTCGAGAGGAAGCGTCATGCGCTTGATGGCGACACGGCGCTGCATGCGCGTGTCCCACGCGAGCACGACCGTGCCGTAGCCGCCTTCGCCGAGCTCCTCGAGAGGCCGGTAGCGGTCGAGAATGAGCTGCTGCTCCACGCGCCTCCCGTCGCCCGTGCGCCGTCGAATACCCCCGCGCACATTCTAGCCCAGCGGCGCCGCCCGACGTACTGACCCGCAGCGAGCGGTTGTGCGCAGACTGGCGCCACATCCGCGTCGCCAAGGAGACCCATGCCGCACACGCTCACCGTCGTCATCCCCGCGCTCAACGAGGCGAAGGGGCTGCCGCACCTTCTCGGCCAGCTCGCGTCGCAGACGCGCGTTCCGGACCAGATCGTCGTGGCGGACGCGCACTCGACCGACGCCACGCGCGAAGTCGCCGAGCAGCTCGGGGCGACCGTGGTCGACGGCGGGATGCCGGCATGTCGGGCGTAACGCCGGCGCCGCCGTCGCGACGAGCGAGTTGCTGCTCTTCCTCGACGCCGACGTCGATCTCGACCCCACCTTCATCGAGGAGGCGGTCGCCGAGTTCTTCGACCGCGAACTCACCATCGCCGGGGCTCGCATCGAGCCGTGCGAGCGCGACGCCCGGCAACCTCTTCGCGTGCGACGTCGCGAACTTCTACCTCGAGACGATGCAGTACGTCTCGCCCCACGCACCGGGCTTCTGCATGCTCACGCGCAAGGAGACCCACGACGCCATCAACGGCTTCGACGAAGAAGTCCTCCTCGCCGAGGACCACGACTACGCCCAGCGTGCCGCCGAGCTCGGCAAGTTCCGCATCCTGCGGTGCATGCCGGTGCGCACGTCGATGCGCCGCATCGAGAAGGAGGGCATCCTCCAGCTCGCGTTCAAGTACGTGTACTGCGAGCTGCACGTGGTCGCCGGTCAGAAGATCTACAACGTGCCGTTCGACTACGAGTTCGCCTCGTTCGGTGAGAAGGACCGCGTCGAGGTCGCTGCAGGCGGTGGACGCGCTGCGCGAGCAACTCGGCGAGCTGGGGCAGACGCTCCTGACGCTCTCGACCGACAGCCGCGACGCGTTGTGGCAGCTCGGGCAGGCCGAGGTAAGCCCGGAGCGGTTCGATGCGGCGCTTGCGAAGGTTGGGGGAGATGACCTCAAGCGGCTGCGGCGGTACGTCGGCGCGCGCGTGCGGCTCGCCCGCAGGGGGCCGCGCAAGGCGCTCGTGCAGATTCGCGAGGCCGCCGACGGCATCTGGCGCGAGTTCACGCGGGTATTCGAGTAGCCGCCAGGAACCGACCGCGTCTCAGCTTGACCGCTGGCACGGCGCTCGCTATGGTTCGACGCATGAATATTTCGATGAACGAAACAAAACCCGCGAAACCTGCCGCCGAAGACGCCCTTCTCGACGAGCTCGACGACGTCATCTTGCGTATGGGCCGCATCATGTCCGCGCGACACGGCGGCCCGGACGCATGCGCCGGGACGCTCACGATGCCGCAGGCGATGCTGCTGCGCATGATCGAGGCGCACGGCTCGGCGAAGATGAGCGAGGTCGCGGCGCTTCTCGCGATCAAGCCGCCCGCGGCCTCTGCTGCCGTCGACTGCGCTCGAGCGAGAAGGCTACGTCGTGAGGGCCATCGACTCAGCGGACCGTCGCGTGACGCTGGTGACGCTGACGCCCGAGGGGCTCGACGCGCTGCACGCCGCAGAGACGCACCGGCGCGACATCATGCGCAGCTACCTCTCGGTCCTCTCGGAGGACGAGATCCGCAGTCTGATCACCGTCCACAACAAGCTCATCGAGGCCATGACCTCGAACCAGATATAGCCGTGCCGCGCGGGCTCCCCGCGCACTCCGCCCCACCGCTCCAGCCGGCCCGCCGAACGGCGTGGCTCTGCAACGCACCGCTCGGCCGAGAAGGCCGACAAGGAAGAACGGAATCGCAACGTGGACCGCATAACCCGCTTCTCGCTCAAGAACGCCGCCGCCGTCATCCTGCTCGTCGTGCTCGTCACGGCAGGCGGGCTGTGGTCGGCCATGCAGCTCAAGAAGGAGACGATGCCCGACATCGCCATCCCGATCGTGGCTGTCGTCACCCCGTACCCCGGCGCCGCACCCGGCGACGTCTACGACCAGGTGACCAAGCCGCTCGAGAAGGCGCTTCGCGGCGTCGACGGCATCGAGGAGGTCAGCGCGCAGTCCAACGACTCCGTGTCGATCGTCATCACGTCGTTCAGCTTCTCGCAGGACATGGACGAGGCCGAGCGCAACGTCAACAAGGTCCTCTCCACCGTCAAGCTCCCCGAGAACACCATCGCGCCCACCGTCAGCCGCATCAGCTTCGGCTCCGCGCCGATCATGAAGCTCGCCGTCATCGCCGAGAAGCCCGAAGACACGGCCGCGCTGCGCGCCGACGTGCGCGACCGCGTGATTCCGGCGCTGCAGGGCGTCCAGGGCGTGGGCGAGGCGAAGATCGCCGCCGACTCGCCGGCGGTCGTCAAGATCGAGCTCGACCCGAAGAAGCTCAAGAAGAAGGGCCTGACAGCCTCGGGCGTCATCGACCAGCTCAAGGCCGCGAACCTGTCGTTCCCGGTGGGCACCGTCGACCTGGGCAAGACCACCGAGCCGATTCGCGTGGGCGGCTCCATCGAGAGCGTCGACGACATCAAGGACTTCAAGGTCGCCATCTACCCCAACCAGAACAAGATCATGGGCGATGCGTTCGCGCAGATCGGCAAGGGCATGGGGGCGCTCGGCAAGGGCATGGGCGCGCTGGGCTCGGGAATGGGCCAGGGCTTCGCGGCGGTCGGCGACGGGCATGGGCCAGCTCGGGCAGGCGACGGGCGAAGTCGCCATGCAGGCCGGCCTGATCAACGGGATCCAGCAGGTGCAGGCGCAGGAGTACTCACTGAAGTACGACGTGCTGCCGCAGCTGAAGGCGGCGGCCTCGCAGATGCCGACGCGGCACGCCGGAGCCTACGACGAGCTGCAGGGCCAGATCGCCAAGACTCGAGAGGCGGCGATCATCGGTCTGCAGGGGACGATCGGCGAGTCTCCAGAAGCAGGTCACGGCGTCGCAGAACAAGATGAAGGCGCAGGCCGGCGCGTCGTCGGGCGGCTCGTCGGGCGGCATCGGGCGGCATGTCGGCGCCGTCGGGCATGTCGGCCGGCGGCTCGAGCTCCTCGACGCCCAAGATCGGCATCAAGATGGTGCGACTGGGCGACATCGCGAAGGTCACCTACGCGCCGCTGGACGGCAGCGTCGGCAGCCGCGCGAACAGCAAGAACGCGGTGCTGATCGACATCGTCAAGACGCAGGACTCCAACACCGTCGACATCTCGACCGACGTGCTCAAGGCGCTCGACGACGTCTCCGAGGGCTTCCCCGGGCAAGGGCGCGAAGATCGAGACCGTCTACGACGCGAGCAAGGGCATCAACGCGTCGGTCGACGGCATGCTGCGCGAGGGGCTTCTGGGCGCGCTGTTCGCGGTCATCGTCATCCTGCTGTTCCTGCGCAACTGGCGCGCGACCATCATCGCGGCGGTCTCGATCCCGCTCTCGATCCTCATCGCGATGGTGTTCCTCAAGCAGACCAACGTCACCCTGAACGTCATGACGCTCGGTGGTCTGACCGTCGCCATCGGGCGCGTCGTCGACGACTCGATCGTCGTCATCGAGAACATCTTCCGGCACCTCCAGCGCGGAGAGACCCCCAACGCCGAGCTGGTGCGCAAGGCCACGAGTGAGGTCGCCTCGGCGATCACCACGTCCACGCTGACCACGGTCGCGGTGTTCCTGCCGCTGGGCCTCGTGACCGGCGTCATCGGCAAGATCTTCCTGCCGTTCGCCATCACGGTCGCGCTCGCGCTGCTCGCGTCGCTCCTGGTCGCGGTCACCGTGGTGCCGCTCATGGCCAAGTGGTTCCTGCTCAAGGGCAAGATGCCCAAGGAGCCCGAGGGCGAGTCCAAGCCGATGGCGCTCTACCGTCGCGGGCTGACGTGGTCGCTCGCGCACCGCTGGATCGTCGTCGCCGTGGCCGTCGCGATGTTCGTCGGCTCGCTGGCGCTCGTTCCCCTGATCGGCACCGGGTTCGTGCCGGAGGCCAAGGAGAAGTACATCCAGGTCGAGGTCACCTACCCCGAGGGCACCAAGGCCACCGAGGTCGACAAGGCCGTCCTCGGCATCGAGAAGGCGCTCGCCTCCGAGAAGGACGTGGACTTCTACCAGTCGACGGTCGGCGGGAGCAGCACGTCGGTCAGCATGTCCGGTGGTCTCGGCGGCGCCAACACCGCTGCGCTCTACATCCGCCTGAACGGCGAGGCCGACATGGACTACGGTGATCGCTTCGCTCCGGGACAAGACCGAAGGGCCTGGGCGGCAAGGACACCGAGATCGCGTTCAACACGGTCGACGCTTCCGGCACCAACGCTCGCTCGAACTGATCATCACCGGCGACAACCTCGCCGACATCCAGACCGCCTCGGACACGATCGAGAAGGCGCTGGCCAATCGAGCCGGGACTCGCGAACGTCAAGAGCAACCTGGGCGTCGCGCGCAAGCAGCTCGTGGTCGACGTGGACCAGGCCAAGGCGGCGAAGTACGGCATGAACGCCGCGATGATCGCCGGGTACGGTCCGCGGCTACGTGGCCGACCAGAAGGCCGGCACGATCAAGATCGCGGGCCAGCCCACCGACGTCTACTACGTACTCGCGCTCGACCCGCTCAAGCAGGCCGAGGAGATGCGCAACCTCAAGCTCGACACGCCGCTGGGCAAGACCATCAAGCTCTCCAAGATCGCCGCGGTCAACGAGACCGAGTCGCCGGTCGCCATCCTGACGCGCGACGCCAAGGAGTACGCCGCAGTCAGCGGCCGCATCACCGAGCGCGACACCGGCTCGGTCATCAAGGCCGTCAACGCGAAGGTCGCCACGCTCCAGCTGCCGCAGGGCGTGAAGACCGAGACCGGCGGAACCGCCGAGCAGATGAACGAGTCGTTCTCGCAGCTGGGCATCGCCATGATCATCGCCATCGGCGCGGTCTACCTGGTCCTCATGATCGCGTTCGGCGAGGCCGTCGCTCCGCTGGCCATCATGTTCTCGCTGCCGCTGGCGGTCGTGGGTGGTCTTGTCGGCCTCCTCGTCGCCGGCCTGCCGCTCGACATCCCGGCGATGATCGGTGCGCTCATGCTCATCGGTATCGTCGTCACCAACGCCATCGTGCTGGTGGACCGCGTGCGGCAGAAGCAGCGCGCCGGTATGGACCGCAAGAGCTCACTGCTCGAAGCGGGCTCGACGCGTATGCGCCCGATCCTGATGACCGCGATCGCCACCATCATGGCGCTGGTGCCGCTGGCCTCGGGCTTCGCCGAGGGCGCGCTCATCAGCCAGTCGCTCGCCGTCATCGTCATCGGCGGTCTGACCACGTCGACGCTGCTCACGCTCATCGTCGTGCCGGTCGCCTACGACCTGCTCGAAGGCGCGCGCGAGAAGCTGCTCGGCAAGCATGACGAGACGCCGGAGGGCGACGGACCCGATGGCGACGGCGCGCAAGCCGCAGTTCGGCCCCGACGACTTCTACACGGTGCCCGAGTAGGTTAGCGGAGACCCGCGAAAGAGAGAGGCCCCGACCGTCTCCGGCCGGGGCCTCTGTGACGCCAGACGCCGAGGGCGCCTTCTAGCGCGGCCAGGCCGTCCTGACGCTGCTGACCTTCGAAAGTGTACGTCGCTATGTGTGGCCCGGACGTCGCGTACTTGCCATCGTATGCGACGCGGAGCTTCCGCTTGCTGTAGAGCTTGCCGGACCTGTACGAGTACGTGCCCGAGGCCGTGGTAGTGAGCGTCTTGATCTTCACCCACTTGCCCGATGAGTATTTCTCGACCGCCAGCGCGGCATGCCCGATCGGGATCCCTTGGTCCTTGAGAGTGCCCTTCAAGCGTATGCGTCCGCCGTGAGCGATTCGCTTCGGCAGCTTGTTGATGGACAGGCTCGGAACCGCGATCTTGCCCAACCAGGGTTTGCCGTTGACGAGGTACACGAGCGTGTTCCCGCCGATCCGGCCAACGGCCTCGTCGGCCGCGTTGTCCGGCACGGAGAAGACGGCCTCGCCCGAACGAGCCAGGCGGACGTCGCCGATGAACAGGTCCGCGGTAGGCCCGACGTCATGCTCGAAGAGGATGCGGTCGCCGCTGACCTGAGGATTCATCACGTCGACCGTTGTGCTGCTCTTGCCGTCGTGCGTCTGGCCCGTGTCGTAGTCGAAGTAGCGGAACATCTGCTTGCCGGAGGTGTTGGGCACGCGCCACACGATCAGGTGGTCACCGATGTCAGGCGAGTTCAGGCTGGGCGCGATGCTCGTGATCGTCTTCGTTCCGCCCCCAATTGTCTTGACCTTGACCTGCCCGCCTGCGGGGCCCATCACGTCAACGTATGCGACCCGTTTGCCGTGAATCGAGGGCTGCACCTGATTCCCGGGGCCACCTGCAACGAAGAAGCTGGGCGACATGGTCTTGAGATTGCGGCCCTTGATGTCCCAGTCCGTGCCGTTCTGCCTCGCCCAGACGACGTAGTCACCGGAGACACGGGGATTGAGGTCGAGGTTGGCGGGCGTCGCTGCCCCATCGTTCGTGACACGTCGCACCACACCAGTGGCAATGTTCTTCGCCCGGATGTCGGCGCCGATCTGCCACACGATCCAGGGGCCGTCGATAGCGGGCTCGTCGGCGTTGTACGTCCCTTCCGCACGACCGATCACCGTGATCGCGCCGGTGCGCAGGTCGCAGTCGACGACGTCGTACAGCGTCGCCGGAAGAACGCGCCGCTGCATCACGACATGGTTGCCACTGACGTCAGGTTGTCTGTAGTCGGCGGCCGGCGCCACGCCGATGAGGCTCCTGTCGAGAATCCAGCTGGGAAGTCCCACCGCGGCGGTTGGCGCGATCAGCGCCAAGGCCAGGACCGCGGCGCCCAGCACTGCAAGGAATCCGCGTCTCTTCATATCGAATCGCCCCCTTCACGAGTACCGCTCAGTTACGGGACGCTCGCGTCGAGTGCATGCAGCAGGTGCCGCCAGGCGAGGCGCCACGCAACGGGTAGGTTCCCGGAACTCGGGGGCGTCACCCGAGATTGCTGCTGACACCCGCTGAACGCGGTCAATCGACCGCCGAGCGGCCCTGAGCATCCGACAAACGCGTCGGGGAGATTGCGAATGGCAGGCCTCGGAGCTGTCGCGAAGGCGAGAACGGTTCGACAGTGACCCGAGTTCTGGGACAGACTGTCGAGGATCAGCGATGGGGCTGCGGCGAAGGGATGCCCATGTTCGGATGGGGAACCAAGACGATCACGACCGACGAGCTGGCCGAGAAGATCAAGGCCGGCAAGGTCGTGCTGATCGACGTGCGCGAGCCCAGCGAGTTCTCAGGCGGCCGGGTGCCGGGGGCGATCAACATCCCCCTCGGCCGGCTCCGCGAGGGCGTCGGCAAGTACGATCCGAACGCCGAGACCTACCTGATCTGCGCCAGCGGCAGCCGCAGTGCGACCGCCGCGCGTCAGCTCAAGGCGCTCGGATTCACCGACGCGTACAGCGTCAAGGGCGGTATGGCGATGTGGCGCGGCAAGGTGAAGCGATAGCGCGCTGCCTCCGGGCGCCGACCTACCCCGCGCAGGACAGCGCGGCGAGTATCGCGGGGTCGAGCGGCTCGGCGCGCTGGAACGTGAGATGACCGCCCGCGGCGCCTATCCGCGTGTCCTCCACCAGGATCCAGCCACGCCCGTTCATGTCGCTGACGATCCGCCTGAGTTCGGCCTCCGTCTTCGAGCCGACGCGGTGCGGCGGGACGTAGACAACCTCGGTCTCGACCGCGAGCTGGAGCTGGGTGTCGGCGAGGCAGACGTTCTCGATGAGCGAGACGCTGGAGTCGGGGGAGTAGCCCAGCGCGAGAATGCGCATGTCATCAGAGGTCCAGGCCAGTTGGTTCGCGGCGTCGAGCCGGCGCAGATCGTCGATACTGATCTCGCCAAGGCCCTCTGTGGTGAACATGCCGCGCGAGAACTCGACATCCCGCTCGATGGAACCGCGTGCGCTCTCGAGAACTGCGATCAGCATGGGCTCCCCTGCGTCTCGAATCGTGATGGGCGCTCTTTGCGCTCGTGTCTTACATGCCTGTCGGAGGATTCATCGGCACGCGCGGGCGGAGGGTTGAGAGCGATGATGCCGCGACTGTGAGATGGCGCACTCCGTTGGAGAGTCCCCATCTGGTTCTGCCGCGACTCGCGGCTCAAGGCCCGCTTGTCGCTCGCAGGTCGGAACGCGATGATGGGATCAGCTGCCTGCGGGGGATGCGGGCCGATCGAGCGGGGGAGACGGGTTCGTGACCGAGGGCACGTGGCGCATCACCGAGCACGACGGGCTCGACGGTCTCGCATCGCTGCAAGGCGACTGGCGGGCGCTGACCGACGCGATGCCTGCGTGCTGCGCCTACCACCTCTGGGAGTCCCACCGCGCGTACGCCCGGCACCTCGCATCCTCGCCCGACGCGATGACCTACCTCGCACTGCGCGACGACGATCGCGTGAGGGCCATCTTCCCGCTCGAGTCTCGCCTGGATCGTTCTCTCGGCGTGCCGCTGCGCGTATGGGGCCTGACCTGGAGCGACGAGTGGCCGCTCGGTGACGTGATCGCTCCTGAGGACGACGCGCGCGCCGCGCTGCTCCCGCTGGTGCTGCGGCACCTTCGCTCGGCCAAACGTCGTCGCCCGATGCTCGTGCTCGGCCCGCTGCCGAGTGATTCGGTGCTGTGGGACTCGCTGTCCGGCGCCGATGCGGCGCGCACCGCCATCTACGCCCAGGCGGGATGGGGGGTGGTGGATTGCTCTCGCCCGTTCGACGAGACCTTCTCGGCGTTGTCGAAGAACTTCCGGGGCAACCTGCGCAAGGCGCGCAACAAGCTGGCCAAGCTCGAAGGTGTGGAGTTCGTCTCGGCGAGAGGGCCTGAGGAACTGGCGAGCGCGCTTGAGGTGTTCCTGGACGTCGAGGCATCGGGCTGGAAAGGTGCATCGGGCACGGGCACCGCGATCAGGCTCAACGAGGCCAAGGTCGCCTTCTACCGGGACCTCAGTGCCTCACTCGCCGAGGACGGCCGGTGCTGGATCGACTCGCTCTACGCCGACGGCCGGTGTATCGCCACGGAGCTCAACGTCCTTGTGCGTGGCGACTTGGAGATGCTCAAGATCGGATACGACGAGGGGTACGCACGTGCAGCTCCCGGGCAGATGCTCTTCGAGCACACCCTTCGTCACTGCTGCGACGATCCTGGCATCGCCACCTTGAACCTGTTGAGCGACACGGTCTGGAACCGCGACTGGAACGCGGAATGCGTCCCGATGCAGATGGCTCGAGTCGCTGTCACCGCGAGCGGGCGCGGGCTCGTCCCGCTCATGCGTTTCCGCTTCGGGGCCGCGCGGCGGTTCGTGCGCCGGCGACAGGGTCGGGCGAGCAGCTGAGCTTGCAGCGTGACGGTGCGGCTGGATACGCTCATGCAGTCGCTCTGAGGAGAGGGATCGAAATGGACGAGCCGAACCGCCCGAGCGAGCCAACCGCCGACGGGTCAGCGCCCGATTCCCGCGCGCCGCTGGACCACGACCACCTCGAGTCACTGGTGAACACGGTCGGCGGAGTGGTCTGGGAGTTCGACTGGCCCACGGGAGCGTTCACCTTTGTGAGCGACGGGGCCGAGACTCTGCTCGGATTCCCCAAGACCGACTGGCTTGTGCCGGGATTCTGGCTGGAGCGTCTGCATCCCGATGACGCATCCTGGGCACCCGCGTTCTGCCAGCGGTCGACTTCCCAGCGCAAGGACCACGAGTTCTCGTATCGGCTGATCCACGCGGACGGTTCGAGCGTGTGGGTGCGCGACATCGTGACCGTCGACCCGGACAAGGGGGTCGATGGGCGCCTGCGGGGCCTGATCGTCGACATCACCGCGCAGAAGCGCGCCGAGGAACGGCTCGCGACGAGCGAGCTGCGCTTCCGCGAGATCATCGAGCACGTGGGCGTCCTTGCCGTGCAGATCGACGTGACCGGGGTCATCACATTCGCCAACGATTCCGCGATGCGGATGTTCGGGGAAGACCAAGCTCGTGGGAGCGTCCTTCTTCGAGCTGCTCGACCCCGCTGTTGCGCGAGGCCGCAATCGCCGCGTTCAACGATCGGATCGTCTCCGGCGGGTCCAGCGGGGCCTTTGAGGTTCCCGTCACCGATCGCGACGGCACCCGGCGGATCGTGCGCTGGAACTCAGCCAACCTGTCCGGGCCTCGCGGCGAGCTTGCCGGCATCGTGAGCCTTGGCGAGGACGTGACCGAGCGGTCCGTCTTCGAGCAGCAGCTCTCGCGCAAGGCCGAGGAGTTCGACGCGATCTTCGAGCTCTCGAAGGACCTGTTCTTCCGCGTCAACCCTGCGGGATACATCGTGGGCTACAGCGCGCCGGGGGACACGGGGCTGTACGCGCCGCCCGAGGTCTTCCTGCGGCAGCGCTACGCCGACGTGCTTCCCCCGAACGTTGCGGCGACCCTCAGAAGCGGCGCTGATGAGTGCCATGTCTCGGGCGACGTCGTCACAAGGCAGTACACCCTCGCGCTTGCGGGCGAAGACAGGGTATGGGAAGCGCGCTTCCTGCCCCTCGACGACGGCGACACGGCCGTGATCGTGCGGGACATCACGGCTGCGGTCGAGGCGCAGCGTGCGGTGGAAGGATCTCGGGACTTCCTCGCTGACCTGCTGGAGATGCTCGACGCAGGCGTCATTCTGCTCGACGGGACTCATGCCATCATGAAGCGGGTCAACCGTCCCGCCGAGCGCCTCTTCGGCTACAGCCACAACGAACTGCTCGGACTGTCGACGCGTGTCCTTCACCCCTCCGATGAGTCCTTCCAGCAGTTGAACAGCCGCTTCACGGGGCGTTTGCCCGCGGGAGAGCTCCACACCACCGAGATCCCCCTCGTGCGAAAGGACGGCTCTGTCTTCGACGCCGAGGTCGTCGTTCGCGCTCTTTCGGGGCCGGGCGGCGACCGGATCGGCATCATTCGCGATATCTCGAGTCGTAAGGCCGCCGAGCGACGCCTGCGAGAATCCGAGCAGCGTTTCCGCGCGGTGGTCGAGTCTGCCCCATTCGGCATGCACTTCTACCGCCTGGAGGACGAGGCCCTCATCTTCACCGGTGCGAATCCGGCCGCCGACAAGATGCTCGGCATAGAGAACTCCGTCATGGTCGGTCTGACGATCGAGCAGGCGTTTCCCGAACTCGCCGAGACCGATGTGCCGGCGGCCTACCGTCGCGTGGCCCGCGATGGCGGGTCGTGGCAAACCGAGGAGATCGCGTACCAGGACGATCACATAGCGGGCGCGTTCGAGGTCAACGCGTTTCAGATCCAGCCCAACCAGGTCGTCGCGGTGTTCCGGGACGTGACCCAGCGCCGAGTGGCCGAGGAGCGCGAGCGGTCCTACCTGCGGCGACTCAGCGCGCTCGCAGCGGAACTGACCGACGCCGAGGACTCTGAGCGCCGGCGTCTCGCCGAGGAGCTCCACGACAGGGTCAGCCAGTCGCTCGCTGTCGCGATGATGCACCTGCACGCCGCGGCAGGATCTGACGGCACGTGCAACATGGACGAGATAGCTGCCGGTCGGGAGCTGCTCGGCACTGCGATAGGGGAGACCCGGTCCATCACGACCGCTCTCTACCCGCCCGTGCTGCGTGAGATCGGCCTCGGAGCAGCGCTCAAATGGCTCTGTGAGGAGACGGCGCGCACGCACGGGCTGGAGTGCTCCGGCGACACCGACGGGGTGGTCGAGTCACGGCTCAGCGAGCAGGCGCGCTCTGTGCTCTTCCGGGGCGCGCGCGAGCTGCTGATGAACGTGGTGAAGCACGCGCAAGCGACAAGTGCGACCGTGATCATGCGGGGCTCGGATGACGGCATCGAGCTGACCGTCGCCGACGACGGTCGGGGCTTCGACGTCAACCGCGTCACGGCAGACGGTGCCTCCGGGTTTGGGCTGTTCAGCATCCGAGACCGGCTACCGCATCTCGGCGGCGAACTGGAGATCGACTCCGCGCCGGGCAAGGGTACCCGAGCCACGCTACGGATGCCCTGGAGCGAATAGCGCCTCGCCGCACGCTGATTAGGGCCGCCGATGTCGCCGTAACACGAGCGGCTCCGCCCCTTGTCAGGGACGGAGCCGCTGCGATGGAACTGTCGTCTTGCGAGGGCAGTGCCTATCGGACGCGGACCTCAGCGGACCGAGCACTGCGGACCGGCGGGTTGGCCCATGTTGCCGTGTACTTGCCGTAGGTGGCCACGAATCGATACGTGCCTGCGGGAAGTCTCAGTGAAACGCCGTACTTCCCGCTCGAGCCCTCGGTGAAGGCCTTCCGCGAGACGTACCTGTAGCTGCCATTCTTCAGCTTGTAGATACGGAGGTAGCCTCTCGCCTTCGAGCGCCCGTATACCGAGCCGGTGACCTTGAATGCCTTCGTGTGGGCTATCGATTCTGTAGAAGGCTTCGGCTTGCTCAGAGTCGCACGCGCCGAGATGGTGAGCTTGTTGATCGCCTCGGTGTTGCCGATCTTGTCCACCGAGTAGAACTCCACGTGCCTATGACCCTTCGACGGCACAGAGAAGCTGGTCCCAGGCTGGAACGAGCCGGTGCTGCCTGAACGCACGAGCGTCGATGCGACGCCCATGACCGAGTCCTTCGCAATGAGCTTGAGCCGCTTTGTGGTCGGCGTGCTCTTGCCGTAGGTCGTGACGGGAGGCTTGCTGTCGACCACGGCGAGCCCGTTCTTGAGGACGCTCGCGTTGCCAAGCCGGTCTGTGGCACGGTAGCTGACCGAGTGCAGGCCCTCCGAGAGCGGGCCCAGCTGAACATCCATCCACATCGGGCGGATGTTGTCCCACCAGCTCACATCATGGGCGGTCTCGGGCGTTTCGGTGACCCACGGCCCGCCGTCGATGGCGTATTCGATCTTGGCGAGACCCGAGCCGTTCGAGTAGCTCCAGTTCCGGCCGTTCACGTACGCGTCATCGTGAGCGTCGAGCCACACCTCGTCGGGCTTGCTCGAGACGACCGCCCAGCGCCCGACGTCGTCCGGAAGCGCCGCACTACTGCGTCCGAGCATCGACAACGACAGGTACATCCTGTCGTCGTCGGTATACAGCTCCGGGCGCGGCGCCACGGCGTCCTTCGCCATCACGAAATCGATCCGCTTGGTCTGCCCGGGAGCGATCGTCGCATCAGCGCTGGTCTGACCGTCGTACGTCCCCGTCTGGTCGATCGAGTGGATGCCGAAGTAGGCATCTTCGCTCGGATAGAACTGGATGGAGTACTCGCCGTTCTCGTCGGTTGTCTCGCTCCCGAATCCCCAAGCGCTGTTGTTGATCCGGTAGTAGCCGGAGATGCGGATTCCGGCCAGCTTCTCACCGGTGCCTGCAGCAGTGACGGTCCCCGTCACCTCGCACGGTTCTGCAGCATACGCGAGTGCAGGAAGCGCAAAGAACGCACTCACTAGGCATAGGGCCAAGATCAACCGCAGTACTGGTTTGCTTCTCATAGCATCCCCCTTCACGTTACTCCCCCCGGGAGTCTGGTGGTGCCGGACCGGCTGGTCCTCACCAGAGGTACATGCCCACTCGTACTTCCGCAGCATACGGCTTCTTGCGCCGGATCCGAGTCAGATGCGCCGCCAGTCCGGAGGCAGAAGGTCCTGCGTGTCCGCCGGACCAAGGGGGCCGAACCACTTGCTCGGTGCGACGACGACCTTCTCGGGGGAGGGATTCAGCCACGCTCCCCACCAGCTGAAGCTGCTGTTGGCGATCACGTGGTGCTCACACCGGCTCATGAGGCACATGTCTGTGCCCGCATCGTTACCCGCCGAGAAGCGGTATCGGCGGCCGCGAAACGTCTCTCGGCACCAATCGAAGTCGTCGGAGAAGACCACGACACGGAGTCGACCAAACCGGCTCTCAAGGTCGTCGAGTGCAGCGGTGTAGTAGCTGGGTTCGCAGACCGGGTGCCAGTCCGAGCGCTTGAGATAGTCACCTCGGCGAACGTGAAGGCTCACTCGTGTCGCCCCGAGCCAGGTTCTGCCCAAGAGGGGTGCGGACGCGGCGTCGGCATCGGCAATCACCGAGGACTTGAACGAGAACGACTCGCGTATCTCGGGCATGCAGTGCTCAAAGTACCGCTGTGACTGGAAGTACCCGAAGAGGTCCGTGTTGTCCGGTACGTCGAACACGGCGTCGCTGTACGAGAAGTGCGGCTCTTCGTAGGAGTGAACGAGGGTCCTTGCGTCATCCTCGGTAAGCTCTGGCTCGGGGATATCGAAGACCCGGGTGAGTTGAAGCCCGTCGGGGCGCGGAATGCGCGCTTCGTAGCCGCGTCTTGCGCGCACGCCGATGAGCGCCGCGTACTGGAACATCTGATTCGCGAGCTGGCCGTGCGTTCCCAGTCTGCGGAAACTGATCAAGCGGTCTCCTGACCTCAAGAGCGCGACGCGCAAACGTGTGGGCGCCCCCAGCGACCACGAACACCCGCATTGTCCCATAGCGTCACGCGGCGGGCCGCTACTATGGACACGAGCGCTGCAGCGCTAGTGAGCATGGTCCGACGGCCAGAGTGACTCGGAGAGGGGTGCGCATGAGCAAGATCATGGTGCTCGGTTTCGGCGATGAGGCAGCGGCCGACGCCTTCAAGGATGACCTGCAAGCGCTGGTCGATGACGGCGTCCTGCAGGTCGAAGACGCCGTCAAGGTGACCGTCGCTCAGGACGGAACCCCCAAGTACGATCACGACTTCTCGGTCACACGCGGTGGAGCCGTCGTCGGAGGGATACTGGGCGGGGTTGTCGGGCTCCTCTTCCTGAATCCCGTCGCTGGCGCGGTAATCGGCGCGGCGGGTGGCGCGGCGGTCGGCAAGCTCACGGGCGACTACGGGCTCGAGGAGGAGTTCATCGCGCAGACCTCCGAGACGCTCAAGCCAGGCACGACGGCGCTCTTTGTGCAGGCCAAACGAGTCGACCGCCCGGATGCGCTCGAGGCCGCACTCGAGAACGCGGGTGCGTCTGTGATCACGACGCGTCTGAACCGTGAGGCCGAGGAGCTGCTCGAGGCCAAGCTTGCCGAGGAGCGGCCGGGCGACTGACTGGTTCTGGGCCATGCGACCACCCGGGCGCCATGCGGTGCCCGATTCGTCCGGCCGACTCGGCACCGTCGAGGATTTGCCCGCCGCAACCTGCGATGCTAGTATCTGCTCTCGCGCACGCGGGTGTGGCGGAATGGCAGACGCGCATGGTTCAGGTCCATGTGGGGGCAACCCCGTGAAGGTTCAACTCCTTTCACCCGCACCAACGCACTGAACAGCGGCTTCGCCCAATCGGGCGGAGCCGCTTCTGTTTGCCGAGAAGCCCCGGTGCCTGTGGTGCAGTCGGGTGCTCGATTAGTCCGTCCCCCATTTGGCTAGGAACATACGTGCATGGTCACGAGTGGCCGTCGAATCACGAATGGCCCGAAGCGAAGGGGGGCTTCATGGACGCACGCGCGCGCTTCGAGGGGGAGGATTCTCAGGTTAGTGATTGCAGCAGCGGTGTTCGTTGCTGTTGCGCTCTCGGTCGTACCGGCGGTGGCGGCGACGACGCTCACGGCAACCGTAAGCGGCAAAGTGACAAATGTGTCCGGCCAGCCGATTCCCGACGTCACGGTGGAGCTCTATCGGCAGCCGCCGGGGGATGGCTGGTATTCGGCACTAGGCACCGACACGGACAACAACGGCAACTACACGCTCACGTACACTCAGTCGGCAACCGACCCTGCACTCACCGGAGACTACGCGGTTATGTTTGACCCGCCCAATACCGGCCTCCTGTATCGGGTCCAGTGGTGGAACGGTGTGGACGCGATGCATCCTGCATCGATGCCATGGGTTCTTCAGGCACCTACTCTTGCCACGAACTTCACACTGGCGGACGGCACGATCAAGACCGGGGTCAACGCCAAGCTGAAGACATTCCAGGGGACGATGTCCGGCGTCGTGCGCGACAAGAGCGGGCACCCGTTGGCAAACATCTCGGTCGAGCCGTACCTGAGGACCGCCGGAGAGAAGTACGCCTACAGGCCCGAGACGTACTACACCGACGCCAACGGGCGTTTCAGCTTCGCGGTCGACCCCGGGACGCCGACGTACGATCCCAAGCAGTCGTGGACGGTCGTCTACGCGGCGACGCAGTGGAAGCCCTACAAGTGGAAGATGATGTTCCAGGACGGGTCCTTCGGGAGGCCGCCGATCTACTCCGACTGGCCCACGTCTTGGGTAGCCCAAGCGAACAGTGCCAATGTAGCGTCGTTCACCGTCGATTCCGGCGAGACGAAGTCGCTGGATGTCACCCTCACCGCGTGGCCGTACGACACTGTCACGAAGCCCTTCCTGACGACGACCACAAACAAGTCGATCTCGTCGGCCAAGCACGGGAAGAAGTTCGTGGTCGCCGGATACATCTCCGGGGAGCATACGCCCGCGGGTCTCTCGGGAAAGGTCAGGGTGTACTTCCAGAAATACAGCAAGGCCAAGAGGAAGTACCTCGCCTACGGGACATCGAAGAAGGTGACCTCGTTCTCCGTCTCGGGCAGCAGGATCAAGTTCAAGCTCCCGACCAAGCTCTATAAGGCAGGCAAGTACAAGGTCTACGTCAAGCTTTCGAAGCACGACAACGAGCTGTACCACCGTGCCTACACGTCACCGAAGAAGTCGTTCAGCGTGAAGTAGCGCGTGACTGCGAACGAATCGCAACGCGGCTCCGCTCGAATCCGGGCGGGGCCGCGGTTCGTTGCGGGCGGGGGCCTGCGCTCCTACAGCAGTCGCGAGCTCAGCCTCGCCAGCGCGTTGCGCATGCGCTCGCCGCGCTTGATCGGCCTCGACCTGCTCCATCGTGACCTCGCTGCACTTCGCCATGTCGGCCTCGAAGATCGCGTCGAGCTTCTCGGCGATGGCGCGGTCGTAGAAGAAGATGCTGAGCTCGTCGTGGAGCTCGAAGCTGCGGATGTCGAAGTTCGTGGTGCCGATGACGGCGATCTCGCCGTCGACCGTCATCGTCTTCGGGTGGAAGAAGCCGGCATCGTAGAGCGAGACCTGGCCACCGGCCTCGACGAAGTCGTCGATGTAGGTGAACGCCGCCCACCACGCGATCTTCTTGTCCGGCACGCCGGTCATCATCAGCTGGGTGTCGATTCCGCCGAGCGACTGCGCGACGAGCGCCCCCTCGATACCGCCGTCGGGCACGAAGTACGGCGACTGGATCCGAATCCGCTGATTCGCCGAGGAGATCGCGAGCAGGAACGCGTTGCGCACGGCCAGCCAGTGGCTCTCCGGCCCCGAGTGAACGATCTGCGCCCACACTGCGGTCTCATCCGGCGGCTCCGGCACCTCAGGGAAGTACCTCGCCGAGAACAGGTCCTCATTGGTCGTTCGCACCCAGCGCTCGCGAACAGGCGCTGCAGCTCGGCGACGAGCGGGCCGGTGAAGCGCACGTGGGTGTCACGCCACGACTCGTAGCGCGGCTTGCCGTCGATGTACTCCTGCCCCATGTTCATGCCGCCGGTGTAGCCGATCCGCCCGTCCACGACGGCGATCTTGCGGTGGTTACGGCAGTTCAGCTTCTGCCACTGCGCAGCATCGGCGGTGACCGTCGCGCCGGCCCTGCGTAGCCGCTGCAGCTGGCTCTTGCCGTACGGCAGCGACCCCACCCAGTCGTACATGACGCGGACCTCGACGCCCTGCGCGAGCTTCTCGGCGAGGAGGTTGCAGAAGCGCTCGGTCAGCGCGTCCTGCTCCCAGATGAAGTAGTTGAGATGGACGTGGTCGGTCGCCGCCTCGATGTCGGCGAGCAGCCGCCCGAACTTGTCGGCACCCGCCGAGAAGACCTCGACGTCGCTGCAGGGCAGCGGGCTCGTCAGGTTCTGCGCGTGAATCGCCGAGACGAGCCTGCCGACGACCGGGGTGGCGGCGCTGTGGAACGCCGAGGCCTTCTCGGCGAAGCGCTCGTAGATGGGCAGGAGCACGTCTGATGCCCGCGCTCGAGCGCCGCGATGCGCTTGCGATCCGCCTTGCCGATGTTTCGCCAGTTGCGGCCGAACAGGACGTAGAGGAAGACGCCGAAGCCGGGGAACAGCACGAAGAGCAGTGCCCAGGCCAGCGTCGTGGACGGGTCGCGCTCCTCGTAGATCAGCACCAGCACCAGGCCGATGCAGATCGCGTAGAACGCGGCGGCGAGAAGGCCGTAGTTCTGTATGAGTGAGAGGCTCATACAGCTGAGTCTACCCGAAGCCTTTCGGGCACTTGCCCGGGCGCTCATGCGGTAGGCTGGACTCATCGGTGTCATCGGCGACCGCTCTGGGGGCGTCATTGATTCCACCCCGCTGGAAGAAGGTCGTGCGCGACCTGCTCGCGCACAAGACGCGCACGGTGCTCGTGGTGCTGTCCATCGCCGTGGGCGTGTTCGCGGTCGCCGTGATGATGGGTGGGCGCAGCATCCTCATCCGCTCGCTCGACGAGGGCTTCCCGGCGACGCTTCCCGCCACGGTCACCTACTTCACCTCACCGGTCGATGACGTGTTCGTCTCGGCCATCGAGCGCGAGCCGGACGTGGAGGCCGCCGTCGGCCAGCGATCGGTCTCGACGAGCTACCGGCTCAACGGCGGCCCTTGGAACAGCATCACCGATCCAGGCGTTCAAGGACTACGACGCCATCCGCGTGAACAAGCCGGACCAGCCCGATGTGGGCCGATGGCCCAGGCGCGGCGAGCTGTTCATCGAGGAGGGGTCGACCAAGTCGACGGGGCTCAAAGCTCGGCGACGAGGTCGAGCTGGAGATGGCCGGAGACGTCAACGCGCGCCTCAAGGTCGCAGGACGTCGTCCACGACCTCAACGCCCCCCTGCCGATGATGACGGGGCGAGCCGTCGGCTACGTCAACTGGGACACGCTGCCCGATCTCGATGAGCCCCAGGTGTTCAACCAGGTCGACGTGCGGGCCGCGGGGCGCCTGTCGACGATCGACGAGGCGAGCGCGCTCGGTGCGAGACTCCGCGACGAGGTGATCGAGCCCGCGGGCGTGCGGGTTCTTCAGATGATCGCGTTCGAGCCGGGCGTGCAGGCGATCGCCGACATCTTCAAGGCGGTCTCGATGCTGCTCGTTCTCGTCGGCGTACTGACGCTGCTGCTCTCCGGCTTCCTCGTGATCAACACGATCGGGTCGCTCGTCGCGCAACAGACCCGTCAGCTGGGCGTCATGAAGGCGATCGGGGCGCGGCGCGGTCAGCTTGCGGCCCTGTACTTCGTCATGGTGCTGGCGTACGGCGTGATGGCGCTGCTGCTGGCCATCCCACTCGGGCAGATCGCGACGAGGAGCTTCGTCGACTTCGGTTCCGGCGTCCTCAACTTCCGAGTGACCGACTTCAGCACCCCGGGTCCGATTCTGGCCATCGAGCTCGCGGTCGGGCTGCTCGTGCCGCTGCTGGCGGCTACCGTGCCCGTGGTGCTCGGGATGCGGATGCCCGTGCGCGAAGCCCTCTACAGCTCGGGCACGAAGGGGCTGGACTTCGGGCACGGGCTGCTCGACCGCCTCTTGGGCGGGGTGAAGGGGTTGTCTCGGCCGGTCGCACTTGCGCTGCGAAACACGTTCGTGCGCAAGGGGCGGCTGGCGCTGACGCTCGCAGCGCTGATGCTGGCCGCCAGCACGTTCATCGCGGTGGCGAGCGTCCGCAGTTCGATCGACCTCACGGTGCGGCAGGTGGGCGAGCACCGGACGATGGACGTGTGGGCCGACGTCTACCCGCCGCAGCCGCTCGAGGTCGTTCAGCGCGAGCGGCGCTCAAGGTGCCCGGCGTCGTCGACGTCGAGGGCTGGATCGTCAGGCCGGCCGTCCGGCTGCGGCCCGACCGCACGGAGTCGCCGCTGCTCTACGTGGACGGGCTCCCGCCCGATAGCCGCTACTTCCATCCCGAGATCGAGCAGGGGCGCTGGCTACGGCCGGGCGACGGGAACGCGGTCGTGATCGACGAGAGCTTCACCGAGACCGAGCCCGACCTGCGACTCGGCAGCGACATCACCCTGAAGATCCACGGGCAGGACGAGACCTTCCGGATCGTCGGGCTTCTCCCGCGGTGACCTGCTCAACAAGTTCGCGTGGGTGGACCGCGAGTATCTCGACGACCGTCTCGGCGCGGGCGGCGCGGTGGAAACGCTCATGGTGGGCACCGCCGCAGCACGACGGCGAGTCTCAGAGCGCAGGCCGCCAAGAACCTCACCGAGCAGTTCGCCGATCGAGGCATGCGAGTCACAAACACCATCACGCAGCGCAGGCTGCAGAGCACCATCCGCAGACTCGCTCAACATCATCGTGGTGTTCCTGATGATCATGGCCGCGCTCCTCGTCGCGGTGGGCGGCATCGGGCTGTCGGGAACCATGAGCATCAACGTGCTCGAGTCCACCCGCGAGATCGGCGTGATGCGCGCCATCGGCGCGTCGAACGGTTCGATCTACCAGATCTTCATCACCGAGGGTGTGGTGGTGGGACTCGTGTCGTGGGCCCTGGGGGTCGTGGTCGGCGTGCCGCTTGTCCTGGGCGCTCGCGCAGGCGCTGGGCCAGGCGATGAGCTTCCCGCTCACCTACGCGTTCTCGCTGGAAGGCGTGGCGGCCTGGTTCGTCTTCGTCGTGGTGATCTCGGTGGTTGCGAGCCTGCTGCCGGCCTCGCGAGCGGCCCGAGTCAGCGTCGCCGAGGCGATCGCCTACGAGTGAGCCACCGCGGGATTGTTGGCAGCTCGCTAGCTATACTCAGCCCATGAGCATTCGAGATATCGGACGATACGCGCTCCTGGGATGCGGTTGGATTTCGCTCGCACTTGGCGTTGTCGGCATGTTTGTTCCGGTGCTTCCGACCGCGCCGTTCATCCTGCTCGCAGCTGCATGCTTCATGCGCAGCTCGGAGCGTCTCCACCGGTGGCTGGTCGAGCACCCGACATTCGGAGCTCACATCAGTGACTACCTGGCTGGTAGGGGCCTGAAGAAACGAACGAAGGCGGTGGCGATTTCCACGCTCTGGGCGAGCGTCGGTATCTCGACGCTGTTCTTCGTGCCGCTGCTCGTGGCCGACATCATCATCATGACCGTTGCTGTCGCGGTGACGATCTACCTCCTCCGACTGCCCACGTGCGCTGCACAGGAGCCTGAGGACCGACCGTAGCAGCTGCCGCCCCACGCTGCTCGGACCTGCTGTCCACAAAGCCGCTGCGCTGCTAGCATGCGAGTAAGGGGCGGGCAACAACTCACGGGGCATCTCGCGCCGCCCACTCGATACTCGACCGAGTTGGAGGGGTCTCTATGCGCCGGTTCACCGCACTCACCCTGGTTCTCGCGCTCGTCATGGCAGTGTTCGCGCTGGCAGGGTGCGGGGCCATCGCCCAGAAGGCGACCGAGGCCGCCGTCGAGAAGACGACCGGCGTGAAGGTCGACACGGACAACCAGACGATCACCACCACCGACAAGGACGGCAACCAGAGCACGCTGTCCGCCGCCGAGGGTGCGTACCCGGACGGTTTCCCGTCCGACTTCCCGCAGTACCCCAACGGCACCGTCGACTCCGGCCTCAAGAGCACGACCGACGGTCAGGACGCCTTCACGGTCATCGTCAACACCCCGGATGCCGCCAAGGACGTCTACGACTGGTACACGGCTGAGCTTGAGAAGAGCGGCTGGAAGATCGAGCAGTCCATGGACGGCACGAACTCAGATCCCGCGTTCGCGAGCATCAGCTTCAGCAAGGGCGACCAGAAGGGCGGCGTCACGATCAGCCGCGACACCGACAAGAACGTCACCAGCATCATGGTCGGTCTGGGGCCCAACAAGGAGTAGTCGCACGTCATTCACCTGCTGAGAAGCCGCGTCCTCGATGGGCGCGGCTTCTCCAGTATCTGGCATCACCGTCTGCCGATTCGTGCTCGCGGGAGCCCGCAATGAGGGTACATTCGCATTGCGAGGGCCCTTGCATGTGCTCGGCGCCCCGCAAGGGAACGGGGAGGTGGGGGCGATGACGTCCTCAGGCAAGAATCCTGTGAGGAACTTCTTCTCGGCGGTCGCTGGCGACGCGTTCCTCTTCTCTGCGGCCCTGTTCGCGCTTGTCATGGCGGCTGGGGCGGCGATCATGTCGCTTGGCGGGCTGTTCGGGCCGGACGGTCCTGTGGGAGTTCTGGGTCTGGTGGTATCGGGTACCAGCAGTCTGCTTGGACTGGCTTCGGTGATTGCCGGTGCCGTGATCGCGTGGAAGCTGCACGGTCGTGACTTCGGTGGCGCGACGATCCCCGGGATCGTCCTGGGCATCGTGCTCGCGGCGATCACGATGGGCGTCGGCTTCTTCGCGCTGGCGGGAATCGGGATGGGCATCAGCGCGGTGAGCGGTTCCGAGTTCGCGGGCCTTGTCGTCGTAGTGGCGGCTGCAGCTGTCGCGGCGTTGGTCATCATCGTGAGCCTCGATGTCGATGCGGTTCGAGACATGGACCCTGCGCAAGCGAGCACAGGCGGCTCGACACGCTTCGCTTGATCGCGACCGGAGTGCTGGCCGTGTACGTGATCGGCGTTGGCGTGGCGATGTTCATGAACCCGGGCAGCGAGGTGGTCGATGCGGCTCTGTTCGCCATCATGGCGGGCGCCCAGGCTGGACTCGTCACCGCGTTCGCCGACATGTGGGTCCGCCGCGACGAGCGCAAGCAGACCGACACGGCGGCAGCGATCAGCGCGTAGCGAGCGGGCCGGTCACTCCTCCGGGTGTGACGACCCGACCTTGACGAACGTGCCGTGACGGTACTCGTCGAACGCGCGCTCGAGTTCCTCGCGCGTGTTCATGACGATGGGTCCGCCCCACGCGATCGGCTCGCCGAGAGGCGCGCCGCTGATGAGCAGGAAGCGCGCGCTGTCCTCGCCGGCGCGCACGTCGACTCGATCGCCATCGCCGAAGAGCACCACGGTGCCGTGCTCGGCGCAGACCGTCTCGGCGCCCTCGGGACCGAAGCACGCGGAGCCCTCGAAGAGGTACGCGAACACGGTGTGTCCCGGCGTCGTCGGGTGCGACCACGGACGGCCCGGAAGGACGGTCACGTCGAGATACTCGGGACCCGCGACGATGTCGCTGACCGGGCCGCTGACGCCCTCGACCTGACCGCAGATCACGCGCACGCTCGAGTCCGGATTGAGCACCGAGGGAATATCGTCGGCCGGTACGCCGCAGTAGCGGGGATCGATCATCTTGTGGCTCGCAGGCAGGTTCGCCCAGAGCTGGAAGCCGCCCATCCGACCTGCCGAGTCGCCTTCGGGCATCTCCTGGTGCACGACGCCGCTGCCCGCCGTCATCCACTGGACGTCGCCGGCGCCGATGCGCCCCTTGTTGCCGAGCGAATCCGCGTGCTCGACCTCACCCTCGATAACGTAGGTGATCGTCTCGATGCCGCGGTGGGGATGCCAGGGGAAGCCCGCCTTGTAGTGCTCCGGATTGTCCGAGCGGAAGTCGTCGAGCATCAGGAACGGGTCGAAGAGGTTCTCGCGGCCGAATCCGAACGCGCGACGAAGCTGGACCCCGGCGCCCTCGAGCGTGGGCTGCGATGCGAGTACGGCTCGGACGGTGCGGGTGACGGGCATGGGTATGCTCCTCTCGGCGGGTCACGAGAGCAGAAGCGAGGCTCGTGCCAGAATCCATGACATGAATAGTCAGGATTAGGTGAGGCTGTGTCGCCCCAGGGCAAGCTGGTCGCAGGAGCATGCTGGCACGCGAGGTGCAACTGGGCACGCACTGGGACTTGACGCGGAGGGAGGTGCAGGATGCGCGAGGTTGAGAACCGACAGCGGGAACGACGGGTGAAGCTCACCATCCTGCGTCACCCCGAACGACGGACCGGGTTCGACCGGCGCCGACCGGCCCCCGTGCTCGAATTCCTCCGCGACAGCCGGGTCGTTCTCCTCACGGTGCTCGTCGCGCTCAACTTGCTCTCGCTCGCTGACTGGGTCTTCACGATGGCGGCCCTACGAGTTGGCGCGGTCGAGGGCAATCCGGTCATGGCCGGGCTGATGGACAACAGCATGGTGCTTGCCGGTGCCTTCAAGTTCGCGGTGATGTTGGGCGTGACCCTGATGGTGTGGCGCGGCAGGACGTTTCGGCCCGTGCTGATCACGTTGCTGGCAGGCGTGGGACTCTACCTCGGCGTGATTCTCTACCACATCGCGGGGCTCAGCTTGGCTGGGGTCATCTAGCGCGAGAGCGCTACGCCTCGACGACCTCCACGAGGGTGATCTCGAAGGTGAGGTCCTGGCCGGCGAGCGGGTGGTTGAAGTCGAGCGTGATCGACTCGTCGGTCACCTCGGCGACGGTCGCGGGTACTCGCTGGCCGTCGGGGGCCGACAGTTCGACAGCCCAGCCGACCTCGGGGGAGGCGTCCGGCGGGAACGCGTCGCGCGGGAAGGTCTGCATGCCCTCATCGGAGTGCTCGCCGTAGGCGTCGGCGGCCACGATCGTGACGGTGGCGGTGTCGCCCACGCCGAGATCGGAGACTGCTGCGTCGAAGCCCGGAATCACCTGGCCGGAGCCGATGACGAACTCGAGCGGCTCGCGACCTTCGCTTGAATCGAAGACGCTGCCATCGGCCAGCGTGCCGGTGTAGTTGACGCGAACGGTGTCGCCGGAAACGGGTGCCATGGAAGGCCTCCTTGGATGTCGACTGCGCTTAGGGTGCTCCGAATAATCTCGGACACTGTACCCCATCAAAACGAGGTTTACCCGACTCGGGGCTAAAGCATCGGGGCAGAACGCCGATTCTAGATTAGGTGGGATGAATAGGTGCCCTCGAACGGTTATGATGCCGACAGGAGAAACTCGTCGGTGCATGGGGGTCATGCGAGCGCGTAGGGGAGAAGCATGGGCAAGCTATACGACTACTGCCAGCGGGTACAGCAGCATATCGAGTCCAATGGACTCGATATCTACAAGTCGCGGGGGGAAATCGCGATGCGATGCGGCTTCTTGATGCCGCTCGTGAAGCCCGACGATCCCGACGACGCGCAGAAGATCCAGGCGCTGCGAGACGCAGCCAAGGAACTCTTCGGGCTGAACCTGGAGTAGGGGCGACCATGCGTCCCACCCAAGCCCGCAAACAGGGACGATAGTGATGTCTGGCGGACCCGGAGACACGGGCTGGCAGTCGCCATTCACCGAGTCGAAGAAGCCGGACGAAAAGGCCGTACGCGCCAAGAAGGTGCGCAACGGCCTTATTGTGTTGGCGATCATCGCCGCCGTCGCGTTCGCCGCGGGCTGGAATCCGCCTACCAAGACCGTCCACAAGTTCACCAAGGCCAGCGACTACAAGCCCGAGCGCGAGAGCGGTTGCACCAACTCGGGCAAGGGCTGTCACGGTTCCGAGAAGACCTACTCCGACTTCAACGTCTACCACCCCAACGCGAAGTGCACGACGTGCCACGACTATCAGGGCGTGGGCTGCATCCCGTGCCACATGCCTCCCGAGACGGAGTGCCAGCTGTGTCACGACGGCACCATGAAGCAGGCACCCGACGTCTCCAAGATCACCGATCCGTACCCGCGCGGCCACTACCGAGAGACCACGCACACGGCCATGGGTACCGTGATGACCAAGAAGATGCGCGGGGCCGTGGGCGGGAAGGCCTCGGCGAAGTGCGCCGACTGCCACTCGCGCGACCTGCGCAAGGCCCACACCGCTGTGCCCGCCGTCGCGGGTAGCACCTACGGCGAGGACGTTGGCTGCGGCGAGTGCCACAACGACGTTCGCAGCTACGGCCTTGCCGAGGTCTTGAGCGACTGGAAGAAGCGCAGCTGCGAGTCGTGCCACAAGCCCGATTCCTCGACGCCGCAGCATGCCATCAACATCGCGACCGAGGTCGATGCCAAGAGCCCGTTCGGCTGCGGCTCGACAGGTGACGGCTGCCACGACGTCAACGAGCTCCATGCCCTTCACAAGGACAAGCCCAAGACGTGCGCCGGGTCCGCCGAGCGAGGGCGAGAAGGGCTGCCACGTTCTCGGCAAAGAGGCTGACGTGCCCGACGGCATCACCTGTGGCGGTCCTGGCGACGGCGCTTGCCACCGCAACTACAACAACCGCTCGTACAGCCACAAGCGTGACTCCGAGGTCCACTCCCCAACGAACACCAGGCCCGCCGCCGACAGCTCGTTCTTCGACACTCCATGTGGGGACTGCCATCGAATGGCTCCCGACGGCACGAGCCTGACCGACGAGCATGCGATCCCGACCTCCGAGAAGACCGAGGCCCCGAATAACGTGTGCCTCAACTGCCACAACAACGCGGCCTCCGTCAGCGTCGTTGAGGACCGGTGGCTTGCCCGCAACACCGCGCAGTCGTGCTCCGTCTGCCACGGCGCCGAGGGCCTGTCCGCTGCCCACGAAGGCAACCTGACCGCGAAGCACGAGTTCACGAGCGCTGGCTGCTCAGCCACCGGCGCCGGTTGCCACCCCACCGATGACTACATGGACATCGGCGAGCCGACGACCTCGACGAACCTCCACCGCGACTGCCTGCGCTGCCACGACTGGACCGCGAGCAGACGGCAACCTCGCCTACGATCCGAACAAGACCACATGCGGCGAAGGCCGCGACTGCCACAGTGCAGCGGGCGCCTACGACCCGAGCACCGACGTCCACGACGGCGCCGCCGGGCCTGCTGACGGCGACGACTCAGCGCATCACACCGCCGGGACGGCCCAGGCAACGGCGCTCTACGACGACCCGCGCCACCGGGCTGAAGACCGCCTGCAACGTGTGCCACAGCGCGGTACTCGGCACGGAGCACGCCCGTCCGGGCAACGCACTCAACAACGGCTCGGGCACAGCCTGCACGCGTTGCCACAACGCCGACGGCACCGCGTCCGAGTTGGTCAAGTCGAACTGGACGGCGAAGAACACCGCGAAGGCCTGCTCGGCATGTCATACGTCCGGCGGCAAGCGGGAGATCCACGGCTCGATCGAGTCCTCGCACGTCGCCGACGAGCTGGCGGCCGATGGCTCGCAGCAGACCGGCGCCTGCGCGCGCGGGGGCTGCCACACGACCCTCGACCTGCGGATTCTCCACAGCGAGACGGGCTGCACCACTCGCGGCTGCCACACAGGCGCCGGCGATATCGCGGACCGACCTCGCCAGCTGCGGTGGCAGCAACCCCGACGTGGCCTGTCACGCGGGCTACTCGGGTGACCAGCACTTCGCGAACCACGTGGCTGACCTGTCCGGCATCGTCAACGGCGTGACCTACGGCGTCGGCGAGAACGTTGGCTGCTTCGGCTGCCACGTCGCCGACCTGCGCGTGGAGCACGAGAACGCGCGCCAGGCGGGCAAGCTCGACGGCGGCGGCTCGAGCGTGTGCGCGATCTGCCACGCTGACGTCACCGGCGCCGGCGACTTTGCGGGCCTGTCGGCCGTGAAGGCCGCGATCGCCAATCACGACAAGCGCTGCTCGGCGTGTCATGCGAGCGGTTCGAAGAACGACGGGCCTAGCGCCGTCGCATCCGCGCACAAGGAGATCTCAACCGCCAACCCGCTGCCCTCGGGCAAGGTCTGGTCGGATCCCGTCCTGGACTGGAAGGCCGCGTTCGATGCCGTGACCGGTTCCGGGCACAACGGCCTGCCGCGCTCGCTCGTGGGCGGCGCGAAGGACAAGCGCTTCCCGCTGACGCAGTTCAGCATCGAGGGCACGACGTACGTGTGGGCGCTCACGCCCAACAGCGGCTCGACGACGTGGCTGAATGCCTCGGCGTTCCCGCCGGGCTCGACCGACACCACCGAGTCGATCCAGCACATCCAGGTCACCTGCGATGACTGCCACTCACTGCCGGACGGCATGAACGGCCCGCACGGCTCGGCGGTTCCCGATCGCCATCGACCCCGAGTACAGCCAGACCGAGTACGCGAACCCGACACGCACCGAGAGCCAGTTCGAGGCGACCGGCACCATGCGCGTCGTCTGCTTCAAGTGCCACCCCGTATTCGTGGGCGGCATCGAGGGCACGACGACCCCCGGCGGGGCATCGCTGCACCGCCGCCACATCAAGCACCCGAACCTGCCGTCCACGAGCAAGCACTACAACGGCGAGGCCTGCGTCGACTGCCACGTGCGCATCCCGCACGCGTGGAAGCGTCCGCGCCTGCTCATCCGCACGGTGGTCACCACCGACGGCGCTACGCCGGATGCCTTCCCGTACGTGCTCGACGGGCACGACGGTCTTCTGGGCATACGGTTGAGGAGTTTCGACCCGCAAACGCAGCTTCGATCCGGCTCGTGCGTGACGGGGGGATGTCACCCCGCGAGCAGTCCGACGCGCCACCCAAGGCCGTCGGATGTACCGACCGCGACGTATTGGCCTTAAAGTGTGAGGCAAGATGAACCGAAGTAAGGTAATGAGTGGGAGAAGGCGGCGGGGCCGCCTCGAGGAGGGAAGCCGATGAAGAACGTATCGATCCGGACGAAGATCCTGACGGGAGTCGTCGTACTCAACGTCGTTGGGGCGCTCTTCGTCATCGTGTACCTGCACCAGTCGCTCTCGGGCGGGCTGGACATCTGGGCGCAGGAGTCGCTCGACGTCGGGGCCGCGTCGTGGAGCCAGACCAACGAGCTGGCGGCAGACGAGCTCGGCGACGTCAACGGTTCCGGCGAACGCCGTCAAGTACCTCGAGTCGCTCAAGGCGATCTCGGGCGCCGACTACGGTCTCATGCTGGACAAGGCCTCGATGGACCAGAAGGCGTACGAAGCCGGTGCTCGAGGCCGCCGGCAAGCCGAGCAACTGGGACGAGCGCGAGACTCTACGTCCTGACCGCGATCACCGACGAAGCGCTCGCCGAGAAGATGCAGCTCGAGACCACCGGCGCCGAGGACGTGCCGGAGATCGGCAAGATCGTCGGCATCGAGAACGGCAGCTGCACCGCCGTCTGCCACAAGTCCATCGAGCAGGACGGGCGACTTCTGGAAGGTCCGGTGGAGCGAGGACGGCAACAGCCGCACGCACGTCGTCTTCCCGGTCACCGACAAGGCCGGCAAGCAGGTCGGCGTCGTGTACTCGATCGACAACATCACCCCGCAGGCCGAAGAGGCCAAGGGCATCATCTACAGCACCATGATCGTCATCGGCCTGACCCTCCTGGTCGTCACGCTCGTCATCGGCGCGATGCTCGACCTGTGGGTCTTCAAGCGCCTCAACTACATGATCACCAGCATGGAGGACCTCTCGATGCGGGTTGCCGGCGGCGACTTCTACGCGAAGTACGAGCCCAGCGGCAACAACGACGAGATCGGCAAGTTCGAGAAGTTCTTCGAGCGGTTCCTCGACCTGATGACCGCCACGCTTCGTTCGCTCGTGGACAAGTAGCCCTATCCCGCATAAGGACCGACTGCAGGGCCGGCGCACCGATGCGCCGGCCCTGCCTGCATCAGGAAATGCGCAGCACGGTTTCTGATGCAGCCGTCGCAGGGCTACACTGGGCAGAAGCCGCTATCGGGCAACGAAGCATGCGGTCGGCTGCAAGCGAATGAGGCGAGCCAGCGATGGCGGGTTGGTACACTCCGATCAAAGGCAAGTGCACGTGGTGGCGTGAGTCGCTGCACGATGATGACGTGCACAATGACTCGATCAAGAACTCGAACAAGCGCGTCCAGTGCATGTGCATGGTCGAAGGCATGGGATGGACGTTTAAGAGCAGCGAGGTTCCGCCGGAATGCCCTGAGGGCTTCCGCTGCCGCTACTACATCAAGAACGGCTGATCCGACTCACATGCGCGAACTCCCCCATCGCAGGAAGATGTACATCCTCGCCGGCGTCCTGCTGGCGATGCTGCTCGGCGCGCTTGACGCCACCATCGTCGGTCCTGCGATGCCCAACATCGTGCGCGACCTCGGCGGTATGGCGATGCTCGCCTGGGTCTTCACGATCTACTCGCTCACGTCCACGATCACGATTCCGATCGTGGGCAAGCTCTCGGACCTCTACGGCCGCAAGTGGTTCTACATCGGCGGTATCTCGCTGTTCCTGGCAGGGCTCGGCGCTGTCGGGCGCAGCAGGCGAACCCATCTTCAACTCGCTGTTCAACGCCGTTCGGTGCGCCCAACGCGATGCTGCAGCTCATCATCTTCCGAGGCATCCAAGGCGTCGGTGGCGGCATGATGATGGCGAACGGCATGGCGATCATCGGCGACCTGTTCGAGCCGCGCGAGCGTGCTCGCTACCAGGGACTCATGGGCGCGGTGTTCGGCCTGGCGTCGGTTCTCGGCCCGCCGCTGGGAGGGTGGCTGACCGATGCCGCCAGCTGGCGCTGGATCTTCTACATCAACCTGCCGGTCGGCGTGCTCGCGCTGGCCGTGCTGATGGTTGCGATGCCCAAGCCGGAGCACGGCCAGCAGCACCGCGTCGACTGGTGGGGCGCCACCGCGCTCACCGCGGGCCTCGTGCCGCTGCTGCTCGCCCTGAACTGGGGCGGCTCCGTGTACGCGTGGGGTTCGGCGACCATCATCGGCCTGTTCGTGTTCGCCGCACTCGCGCTCGCCGCCTTCGTCTACCGCGAGCTGCACGCCTCCGAGCCGATCCTCGACGTCCGGCTCTTCGCGCGACCGCGGGTTCTCGGCGAGCATGACCGTGCTGTTCCTGTCGGGCGTGGGCATGTTCGGCTCGATCATGTTCCTGCCGCTGTTCATGCAGATCGTGCAGGGCCGCACGGCATCGAGTTCGGGCGCCTTGCTCATGCCGCTCATGCTGGGCATGGTGTTCGCGTCGATCGTGACCGGGCAGCTCATCGCGCGGACCGGTCGCTACAAGGTGTTCGGGCTGGTCGGTATGGGGCTGGCAGCGATCGGCATGTTCATGCTGTCGCGCCTCGGTGTCGACACCCCCAACTCCGAGGTCGTGCTCGCGATGATCACGGTGGGAGCGGGCGTCGGCATCACGATGCCGCTGTTCACCATCTCGCTGCAGTCGCAGTTCCCGACGCGCATCGGTGAGGTCACCGGCGCGCTGCAGTTCTTCCGCTCGATCGGCGGCACCGTGGGGGTCGCGCTGCTCGGCGGCGTCATGAACGCGGCGTTCGCGCGCGAGCTCACTGCGCTCGTCGCTCGCGATGCGGTCAAGTTCGGCGCAGGTCGCCCCGCTGCTGGCCAAGCTCACCGCCGAGCCTGCGAAGCTGCTGAACGCCGGCGCGCTGGAGAAGCTCGCCGCGCAGGTACCGCCGCAGGCCAGGGCGCTGCTCGTCCCGTTCTTCGCCGACGTCAGGATCGCGCTGGCCAACGGTATCGCCGAGGCCTACCTGATCGGCTTCGTGCTGATGGTCGGCGCGTTCGTCGCGATGTGGTTCGTGCGCGAGGTCCCGCTCACCGGCAAGCCGCACCTCGACTCAGCCGCCGAGATCGGCACCGAGATCCTCGCCGAGGAGAGCGTGCAGCCCTCCGAGCACGAGCCGGTCATCGTCGGCGAGGTCGACGAGGAGTAGCATCCCCGCTATGCCGAAACCGACCGACAGCACGCCCGCTCCGGACCCGCGACTCGGCGGTTTCGTGGCGCACGTCGTCGTGCGCGGCCGCGAGCTGTATCGCGACCACCCCTGGCGCAACACGCGCGACCCGTACGCCGTGCTGCTCTCCGAGGTGATGCTGCAGCAGACGCAGGTCCCGCGCGTGGTGCCGAAGTGGGAGGCGTGGCTCGAGGAGTTCCCCACGCTCGATGCGCTGGCCGCCGCGCCGCTCGAGCCGGTGCTGCGCGCCTGGCAGGGTCTCGGCTACAACCGCCGCGCCATCGCCCTCAAGCGCACCGCCGAGGAGGTCGTCGAGCGCTTCGGCGGCCAGCTGCCCAGCGACGAGGCCGCGCTGCGCTCGCTTCCCGGCATCGGGCCCGCGACCGCATCGGGCGTGCGCGCCTTCGCGTTCGAGCTGCCCGGCGTCTACCTCGAGACGAACGTGCGCGCCGTCTTCCTGCACGAGCTGTTCGCCGACCGCGACGGGGTCACCGACCGTGAGCTGACGCCGCTGATCGCAGCTGCGGTCGAAGAGGCCGCTCGCCAGGGCGTCTCGCCTCGAACCTGGTACTACGCGCTGCTCGACTACGGCGCGCAGCTCAAGCGCGAGCTGCCCAACCCGTCGCGGCGAAGCGCGCACCACGCGAAGCAGTCGCGTTTCGAGGGCAGCCGTCGCCAGAAGCGCGCGTGGCTCCTGCGCGCGGTGATGGCCGAGCCGGGAAGCACCACCGACGCGCTCGCCGAGCACCTCACCCTCGCCGAGAAGACCGCGGGTCGCTCGGCGCCGGCCAGCGGCGACGTGCTCGGCATTCTCGAGCAGCTCGCTGCCGACGGCTTCATCGCCCGCGACGGTGACGGCTGGTTCGTGGCCTAGGGCGTTGGGCGAGCGTGCGGCTGGCCGCTACTCAGACGCGGCATACGCCGAGCGTGCGGTCGCCGGCTACTCGGGCGCGGTGTCCTTGCGCGCGAGCCGTTCGATCTCGGCCGCGACCACGCGGTAGGGCAGGCCGTGCTCGCGAGCGATGCGGGCGACGTCGTCGTGCTCGGGCCGAATCCGTCCTGCACCGACCTTCACGCGCGCCGGTCCCCACGGGCTGTCCACGACGCTCGCTCTCGCGCTGCGCGACCGTGCGCTCCAGCAACTCGCGGCGCACGCCCGAGCGTGCCCGTCAGCGCGATGATGCGCTCGGCGAAGTGCGTCGGCCGCGCCCGCCGGCGCAAGCACCGACAGCATCACCGCCGAGCGGCCCTTCTTCATGACGATCGGCGTCTGCCACACGTCGAGCGCTCCCTCGCCGAGCAACTCCTCGGCGGCGAACGCGAGCTCCTCGGCGGGGAGGTGGTCGATGTTGGTCTCGAGCAGTGCGACCGGTTCGAGCGGATCAGCCGAGCCGGTCGCTTCGGAGGAGTCGCCCACCGTGAGCTGGCAGATGTTCGGCAGCCCGATGTCGCGCGTGCCGGCGCCGAAGCCGACGTGGTCGGTCACCATCGGCGGCATCGGCCCGAATCCGACCGCGAGACCGTGCAGAAGCGCCGCGCCGGTGGGTGTCGTGAGCTCGCTCATGACCGGCCCGCCGAAGGTGGGGACGTCGGCGAGCAGCATGGCGGTCGCGGGTGCGGGCACCGGCAGCATGCCGTGCGAGGTCTCGACGGTCCCGCCGCCGACGGCCGACGGGGCCCGCCATCAGCAGATCGATGCCAAGCGCGTGGACGCCGAAGCACACGCCGACCACGTCGACGATCGAGTCGATCGCGCCGACCTCGTGGAAGTGAACCTCGTCGAGCGTCGATGCCGTGCACGTGCGGCCTCGGCTGCCGCGAGCGCCTCGAAGGTGCGCAGCGCCGCGAACCGCACGGGCTCGGGGAGGTCGGCGGTCTCGCAGCATCGCCTCGATCGCCGGCCAGTGGCGATGTGCGGGTTGCTCGGCGGCTTCGACGCGCACGCTGACTGCCGAGATGCCGTGAGAGCGGACGCGCTCGACGGTGACCCGCGCCTCGGGCGCGAGTGCGGCTGCGAGCTCCTGCAGGTCGCTCGGCGGTGAACGCGCCGGTCAGCTCCCCGACGTCGAGCAAGGCGCCGAGGAACTTGTCGCCGGAGACGCCGGTCGAACAGTCGAGATAGCCGATCACGGCCGAGGGTCCTCGCCGTCGGCTGCGTCGAGCGAAGCGGCCCACGCGGGCCGGTTGATGCGGGCGGCGAGCAGGCCGGCGCCGAAACCGTTGTCGATGTTGACGACGCCGATGCCGCCGGCGCACGAGTTGAGCATGGTGAGCAGTGCGGCGATGCCGCCGAAGTTGGCGCCGTAGCCCACGCTCGTGGGGACCGCGACGACGGGCACGTCCACGAGCCCGGCGACCAGCGAGGGAAGCGCGCCTTCCATGCCGGCGACCGCGATGACCACGCGTGCGTCGCGCAGGAGCCCGGTGTGAGCGAGCACGCGGTGCACGCCGGCGACGCCCACGTCGTAGAGGCGCGTGACCGCGCAGCCCATGAGCTCGGCGGTGCGGGCGGCCTCCTCGGCGACGGGGATGTCGGCCGTGCCGCCGCTCGCCACCACGACGCTGCCTTCGCTCGGCGGGTTCGCTCGGCGGTCGACCCACACGAGATGGGCGAGGTCGTCGCGCACGGGCATCGGGGATCGCGTCAGCGAGCGCGTCAGCGTGCTCGACGGTCGCGCGCGTCGCCAGTACGACCTCCGAGCGCGACAGGATCTCCTCGGCGATTGCGGTGACTTGGGCGGGCGTCTTGCCCTGGCAGAAGATCACTTCGGGGAAGCCGCAGCGCACGGCCCTGTGGTGGTCGACGCGCGCCTCGACCCGGCCGGCGTCGGCGAGCTGCGCGGTCGAGATGTCCCCCAGCAGGCGTGAGGCGTCTTCGGGACTTCTGTCGCCGGCCGCGACCGAGCGCAGCAGGTCGATGATCGAATCCGGTTCCATGGCTCTCCGCTGGGCGACGCCGTGCTCAAGCGCGCAGGTCATCGGGGGTCGGTCAGCTATACTTGTACCACGAACGGCTGCCCCGCCGGTCGGGCCGGCCACTCACAAGCTGGAGTTCTCGTGACCTCCGAGCAACCCACCATTCGCATGAACGACGAAGAGCGCACGTACGTCGTGCTCCGCATCGTCGCGCTGGCTGATTGGGCGTGGCGCTCTACGTCGCGAGTTACATCCCCAAGCAGATGACGCTGCAGCGCGAGCTGAGCCTCTGGGCGCTCATCCTGCTCCTTCGTCGGCACGATCATCGTGGTGGCGGGCGTGATTCGCGGGAAGCAGCCGGTTGCCCGCCTGATGCTCTGGGTCCTGCCCCTCGATCTCGTGAGTCTTGCGGTGTTCACGTGGGTGCTCTCGCCCTACGACGCCAACTTCGGCGTGTGCATGGTGCTCATCGCCCTGTACGCCGTGACCGTCTCCCACCGCGCTGCGATTCTGGCCTCGATCGCGATTGCGACCGCCTACGCGGTCGGGCACGCGTTTGCGCCGGCCGGAACGCTCTCCGGGTTCTGGCTCATCGGGTCGGGGGCACTCGCGCTCGCTCTGCTGGGCATCATCGTGTCCCACGCGATTCGCACGCAGCGAGAGCGGGAGCGTCAGGTCGAGTTCGCTGTCGAGGATCGCGAGCAGGTCAACGAGCAGCTTGCGCGTCGCGTCGGCGAGCTGCAGGCCGTCGCCGAGATCACCGAGGTGATCCACTCGTCGCTCGATTTCGACGACGTCGGAACCGCTCGTGCTCGAGATCATCTCGAAGGTCATCGACTTCCCGGCGCTCGCCATCTTCGTGCTCGACAAGGAGAAGTCCGAGACGCTCTTCTCGGCGAGTGTGGGGGTACCGCGCGACGAGAGCATGCGCGCCGGGAGGTACGCTCGGCCTCGGGGAGATCGAGGCGCATCTGACCTGCCTGCGCGTGTTCGACCACGGGTCGACCATGGTGCTCTTCTGTTCGACCGCCGAGGACATGGAGGGGCTCACCGACGAGGACCGGATCGTCATCTACGCGCTGGCGAGCGAACTCGTCGTGGCGGTCGAGAACTCGCGCCTCTACAAGCTCACCCGGCGCCTCGCGGTCACCGACGAGCTCACGGGCATGAGCAACTATCGCTACCTGCAGCAGCGGCTCGACGAGGAGGTCACGCGGGCGAAGCGCTACGGCAAGCACCTGTCGCTGCTCATGATGGACGCCGACGACTTCAAGGGCTTCAACGACCGGTACGGTCACATCGCCGGCGACATGGCGCTCGCCGAATTCGGCGGGGTGCTGGCGTCGATCGTGCGCGAGGTCGACGTCGTCGCCCGCTACGGCGGCGAGGAGTTCGCGATCGTGCTCCCCGAGACGGACGCCGCCGGTGCCTACGTCGTCGCCGAGAAGATCCGCGAAGCAATCGCGTCGCACCTGTTCCCGGACGCTGACGGCGATCAGGTGTTGTACGCTGACCGTGAGCATCGGGGTCGCGACCTACCCCACGTACGCCTACGACAAGGAAGCCCTGCTCCGCGAAGCCGACGATGCCCTGTACCGGGCGAAGAACGGTGGCAGGAACCGAGTATGCGCACCATTGCGCCCGCCCGAGCCCGAGACGATTTCCGGAGACTGACATGACCCGCTACGCGTTCCTCGGCCCTGCCGGCACCTTCTCGGAAGAGGCGCTGTACACGCTGGGGATCGAGGACCTCGAGCCCGTCGAGTGCACGAGCATCCCCGAGGTGTTCGAGGCTGTCGAGCGCGGGCGCGCGGACGCCGGCGTCGTGCCGATCGAGAACTCGATCGAGGGATCGGTGCCCGCGACGCTCGACGCGCTCGCGTTCGACACGCAGCTCGAGATCCAGAGCGAGCTCGTGCTCGACATCCACTTCTGCGTCGTCGTCGCGCCGGGCGTGAAGCTCGCCGACGTCACGTCGGTGGTCGCGCATCCGCAGGCCAGCGGGCAGTGCCGTCGCTGGCTCGAGCGGTACCTGCCCGGTCGCGCCGGTCGCTCGCCGCCAACTCCAACGCCGAGGCGGTGCAGACGGCGGTCGCCACGCCGGGTGTCGCGGCGCTCGGCCCCGCCATCGCCGCGCAGCTCTACGGCGGCGAGGTCGCTGGAGTCGCGCGTCGAGGACTACGCGGGCAACCAGACGCGCTTCGTGGTCATCGGGCGCGGGCTTCGGGAGCGCACCGGCAAGGACAAGACGTCGCTGGCGCTGTTCATGAAGAAGGACAAGCCGGGCGCCCTGCTGATGATCCTCTCGGAGTTCGCCTACGGCGACATCAACCTGACCAAGATCCAGTCGCGGCCCACGAAGCGGCAGCTCGGCGACTACATGTTCTTCGTCGACCTCGAGGGCCACGTCGACGACGGGCACGTGAAGACCGCGCTCGACTGTCTGAGGATGAAGCTGCGCGACGTCAAGGTGCTCGGCAGCTACCCCAGGGTCTAGAGAGCGTCGCAGCCGCGACCCGCCGAGCGGTGCTACTGGCTGGCAGCGTCTTCGGCGTAGACCCGGCCCGCATCGTAGACGGCGTCTGACGTCCTTGAGCCTGCGCATGGCCTCGACCTCGGTGCCGGGTGGTACCTCGACGACGAAGCGGCCACCGCCCATGTCGACGACTCCCGTGCGGTTGACTCGCCGCCTCCGAGAGCACCAGCTCGAGGTCGGTCCCCGCCGCCACCCAGATCGATACCGCGCCGTCCACCGGCGGCTGACCGGCGACCGGGACGATCTGGTTGGTGGAGCTGCGCCGGTTCGCGCTGTTGAGAACCGAATCGCACCCGCGCAGCATGAGCAGCACGAAGACGATGACGACGATGGCGACGGCGACCGCGAGCACGAGAATGAGGCTGCGGCGGTCGGAATCGTCTTCCGGCGCTCTCCGGCCTGGCGTCGACCTCTTCGTCTTCGTAGGGAGTGTCTTGGTCGGTCATCGCGCATCCCCTCAGGCGGCGGACGCTGATCGTCTGAGCGCCCATGGCGAGTATAGCCCAGGCACCGCTCGCAGGAGCACGCGCGCCGTGTCGCACCGCGGATTTCCCGATTCGTGAAATAAGGCATAGTATATGTGCGATATCGGTTATGGTTATCGAGCGATGGGGAGCTCGTTCGTCGCCTCAGCTGCCGATGGAGACTGTCTCGGGAATCGAGAGAGGGAGACACCATGAGCGAAGAAGCTGTTGTCGACTACCACCCGATGTGGGAAGAGCTCGGTCTCGACCTGCCGACGCATGACGCGCTGCTCGGCGCCGTGGGCCAGATGTACGGGGCTGCGTTCCTGACGCAGGAGAACCGGCCCGGCGGGCATGGGCTACCTCGACTTCGTCATGAGCGAGGTCCACGGCCTGCGCGTCAAGGAGCTGCACGACTTCCGCGCCACCGGCGGCAAGATCGTCGGCACCTTCTGCCTCTACGTTCCCGAGGAGATCGTCCGCGCGGCGGGCGCCTGGTGCGTCGGCCTGTGCGCCGGTGCCGAGTTCGGCTACGACGAGGTCGAGCGCATCATGCCGCGCAACACCTGCGCGCTCATCAAGTCGTTCATGGGCTTCGAGCTCACGAGCGTCTGCCCGTACATCGAGGAGGCGGACCTGATCGTCGGCGAGACCACCTGCGACGGCAAGAAGAAGGCGTACGAGCTTCTCGGCGAGTTGCAGAACGTGTACGTCATGGAGCTGCCGCAGATGAAGCGGCCGCAGGACATCGCGTTCTACCGCGCCGAGCTCGACGAGTTCCGCACCAAGGTCGAGGAGCTCACCGGCAAGACCCTGACCGCCGAGACGCTCAAGGCGTCCATCAAGGAGGTCAACGACAAGCGCCGCGCGCTGCAGCGCATCGCCGCCACGCGCGCCGCGTCGCCCGCGCCGATCAGCGGCAAGGACGCGCTGCTCGCCACGCAGGTCGCCTTCTACGACGACGTGCCGCGCTACACGCAGATGATGAACGTGCTCGCCGACGAGCTCGAGCAGCGCGTCGCCGACGGCGTGGGCGTCGCTCCCGCGGGCGCCAAGCGCATCCTCATCACCGGCACGCCGATGGCGCTGCCCAACTGGAAGCTCCACGACATCATCGAGAAGTCCGGCGGCATCGTGGTCGGCGAAGAGATGTGCACCGGCTCGCGCTACTACGACACGCTCGTGCCGGAAGACGGCGAGACGGTCGAGGAGATGCTCGACGCGCTGGCCGCCAAGTACATGGACATCAACTGCGCCTGCTTCACGCCCAACCAGGGCCGCATGGACGACATCGTCCGCATGGCCAAGGAGTACAACGCCGACGGCGTCATCGACTACGCGCTGAACTTCTGCGCCACCTACCAGGCCGAGGCGTTCACCGTCGAGAAGACGCTTCAGGAGGCCGACATCCCGGTCATGAAGATCGACACCGACTACTCCGCCGAGGACATCGGCCAGCTCTCGACGCGCGTCGAGGCGTTCCTCGAGATGATCTAGGCTCGCCGCATGCGAGTACTCGGACTGGACATCGGATCGCGCAGCGTGGACGCGGTGTGGCTGGAAGACGGCCGCATCGTCGACAGCGCCGTGGCGGACTCGGGTTTCGACCCGGCCGCCACGGCGCGCGCGTTCGTCGAGCGCAACGGCCACGACGCGCTGGTCGCGACCGGCTACGGGCGGCATTCCGCGCGCGAGGCGTTCGCGTGCGAGGTCGTCACCGAGATCAAGGCGTACGCGACCGGGGCGGCGACGCTCTATCCCGCAGGCCGCAGCGGTGCTCGACATCGGCGGGCAGGACACGAAGGTCATCGCCCTCGGTGCGAACGGCAAGGTCCTCGACTTCGAGATGAACGACAAGTGCGCGGCCGGGACCGGCAAGTTCCTCGAAGTGATGGCGCGGGCGCTCGGCTTCTCGCTGGAGGAGCTGGCGGCGGCGGCGCTCGCCGTCCGACCGCGGAGTCGCCATCTCCTCGATGTGCACCGTCTTCGCCGAGAGCGAGGTCACGGGCCTCGTGCACCGCGGCGAGGACCGCGGCGCCATCTCGCGCGGCCTGCACGAGTCGATCTCGAAGCGCACGATCTCCTCGCTCAAGCGCGTGGGCGCCGGGTCGCCGCTCGTGTTCGCAGGCGGCGTCGCGAAGAACCCTGCGATGGTGGCGATGGTGCGCAGCGGGTTCGGCGGCGACGTGCTCGTGCCGGGTGAGAGCGGGACTGACTCGCAGATCATCGGCGCGTACGGCGCGGCGCTGTGCGCTCAAGGGGGAACCAGCTGATGGGCAACATGTGGCCGATGATGAAGGGCTTCGCTCGCGACTTCGCGGCGTACCGTCACGGGCTCGCGCAAGCAGGACGCAGTGGATCCGCAAGCACGCGGCGAGCAAGGGCTGGTCGGTCAACCCACGCTGGATGGTCTACACCAACCTTCGCCTGTGGCTCTCCGACTGCCAGGAGATGTACGGGCGTCGATACTGCCCCTGCTTCGAGCCGACGGGCGATTCCGAGCAGGACAGGAAGCTCGTGTGCCCGTGCAGCTACGCGCAGGCCGAGATCGACGACGTCGGCTGGTGCCACTGCACCCTATTCGGCCGAGCGGACCTCACGGCAGCCGACTACAAGCGCGCCGAGGGCGTGCTGATGGGCGAGTACCGAGACGTGCCGCTCAGGTGGATCGACGGCGTGCTCGACACGCGAGGTCAGCACATCGAGCCGCTCCGCGGGCTGCCCGTGCCGGATGCGATCCACCAGGTGAAGCGCGCGCTCAACAGCAAGGGCGCTCCACTCGTGCGATCGTCGCGACCGAGGCCGAAGCCGAGCACCTGGAGCGCCTCGCCGAGATGCGCGATCTGTCGTTCGCTTCAGAGCCGCGGGCAGGCGGTGGCATGGTCGTCCATCTCGGCGAGTAGGCGGCGATGCCCGCGAGGGCAAAGCTCACTTGTCCAGCCGTCCTTCCGGGACCGTCATGCCATCGTGGTGGAGCAGCCACGGGTGAGCCGGATCCTTCTTCGCGGCGTACATGGCCAGGTCCGCTTTGACCAGCAGCGACCGCGCGTCATCGGTGGCAGGGTCGAACTGAGCAAGACCCACGCTCGCCGTGATGTGGGCGATGTGCCCGAGCGCCTGGACCGGCTCCTCGATGCGCTCGATCAACCGTTCGGCGACGACTCCGAGCTCGTCGTGGCCCGAGAGCCTCGGCAGGATGATGACGAACTCGTCCCCGCCGATACGCGCGACGGTGTCTTGCGCGCGCACGGCGTCCATGAGCCTCCGACCGACCTCGGTGAGTGCCGCATCGCCAACCTCGTGCCCAAACCGGTCGTTGACCGGCTTGAACTCGTCGAGGTCGAGGTAGGCCAGCCCGAGCAGGTCGCCGAAGCGGTTCGCATCCGCGATGGCCCTTGCGAGAAGGTCGTCGAAGTAGGCGCGGTTGGCCAAGCCCGTCAGCGCGTCGTGATAGGCGAGGTGCTCGAGCGTGCGCTTGGACTCGATCCACCCGCTGATGTCGCGGATGACCGCGATCACGACCGGCCCCAGTGCGGTATCGACCCTTCGCGAACTCACCTCGGTCTCGACCAGCGCGCCGTCCTTGCGCCGCACGGAGCTGTCGAACGTGAGCTGGCCCGAGCGCAGGATCGTCTCGATGCGCCGAGGCGCGCTCCTCAGCTGTCGGGGTGCGACCCACCCGTAGGCCGGAAGTTGCATCAGTTCATCGAAGGTGTACCCGAGGAGTTCGGACGCGCCATGGTTCGCCCAGACGATCGCGCCGTCGGGACGGTGCGCGATGATCGCATCGATGCGCGGAGTCCACCAGGGTGCAGAAGAACGTCGCCTGCTCGCCCGGCGACAGCCGCTCGGCGATCTCAGGTGCGAGGCGCAGCGGATGCTCATCGACCTGGGCGGAAACCGGGAGGTCGTCTTCGATGGGACGCGCAGGGGTATCGCTCGCATCACTCATAGGTAGAACATACCCGCCTAGCCGCGCCTCCGCAGTATCGCTCGCCGAGAATTGGGGCTGTTGCGCTTCGCTTCGTACATCTCGATGTCAGCGCGCATGAGCAGCGAACGCGCGTCATCGTCGGGCTCGAAGACCGCGAGGCCGACGCTGGCGGTTATGTCGAACCGCAGCGATCCGAGGACGACGGGCTCGTGAACGCGCGCCACCAGCTTGCTTGCGAGCTGCTCGAGGTCGGCGACGGAAGCGACTCTCGGGAAGATGGCGGCGAACTCGTCACCGCCCAATCGCGCGACCGTGTCCTCGCTGCGGCAGCAGCCCTCGAGCCGCTGCGCGACCGCGATGAGAACCTGGTCGCCCATGAGTGCCCGTAGCCGTCGTTGATGTCCTTGAAGTCGTCAAGGTCGAGGTACGCGACGCCGAGCAGCTCGTTGTGCCGGCGGGCCGACGACATCGCGAGTTCGAGCCGGTCCTCGAAGAGCGCGCGGTTCGCGACACCGGTGAGCGGATCGTGGAAGGCGAGGTTCTCGAGCACCTCGCGTGCCCTGCTCTGCTCGGTCACGTCCCGGCTGACTGCGACGATGTAGGGCCCGCCGGGCGCCTCGACCCAGCGCGTGTGGACGTCGTGGAGCACGACCTGCCCGTCCGCCAGCGTCAGCTGCGAGACGAACGCGTTCTCTCCGTGCTCGCGCAGGATGGCGGTCCTCTGCCGGCGAGCCTCCGGGCTCATCGGCTGCGCCCATCCCCAAGGCGGCAGCTGATCGAACTGCTCGACGGTGATGCCCATCTGGTCGGCTGCCGCTCGGTTGAAGCGGACGAGCGTTCCATCGGGACGGTGGATGATGATGCTGTCGCCTGCTGCGTCAAGAGCGAGGGACACAAGGTTCAGTTGCTCTTCAATGTCTTCGCAGTTGCCTTGATCGCTCGCGCCCAGATTGAAGCCGGGCATGCTACCCCCATGTGACTCGGAGCCGGTTCCCCAACCGGCGCCTCATGTTTTGAGTATCGTCGCACATAGTGCTCGACTTGAGTCGTTTTCGGCTTGGGCACGCCGACTAGCTGCGCTTTTCCCGTGCGGACGCTAGTCACTCTCGCTGGGCTGCCATCCGTCGACACCCTTGATTCGCGCGCGGTACATCGCGTGGTCTGCTCGGCTGATGAGCTCGTCGGGGGCTTCGCCCTGCAGGTAGGTCGCCAGGCCGACGCTCGCCGCGATGCTGACGGCCCGGCCATCCAGGTCGATCGGCGTCGCCGATGCAGTCGCGAATCTTGTTGCCGAGCATGGCGAGCTCTTCGCGCGACTGGAGGCGCGGGAAGAGCACCAGGAACTCGTCGCCGCCGACGCGCGCGACGGTGTCGTACTCTCGGACGCATTTCGCGAGACGCTCGGCGACCGTCTTCAAGACGAAGTCGCCCGCGGAATGCCCGAAGGTGTCGTTCACCGGCTTGAACGCATCGAGATCAAGGAACACGACCCCGACCACATCGCCATGGCGATCTGCGGTCGCCATGGCCATCCGCAGCTGTTCGTCGAGCATGACGCGGTTGGCGAGCCCGGTAAGCGTGTCGTGATAGGCGAGGTGTCTGATCATCTCCTGGACGGCCACCTGCTCGGTGACGTCTTGGATGACCGAGACGATGACGCGACCGAGGTCCGGCAGGTGGATGAAGCGGGCGTGGACCTCGGTGGTGATATTGCCGCCGTCGGCGGTGAGTCCTCGTGACTGGAAGTCGAGTATGCCTGTCTGCACGAGCGTGTCGAGCCGTAGCGGGACGTTCGGCCTGATGTCCGGCGGTATCCACTCGTACCTGCCGAGCCTGCCGAACTCCTCCGTACTGAACCCGTAGACGACCGCGGCGGCGGGGTTGTGATAGAGGATGTCGCCCTCGTACGTGTGGACGACGATGCCGTCGGCGAGGCCATCGAGCACCGCCGACTTGAGGTCGAGTTCCGCGGTGCACAGCGCAAGCAGCTCGGGTACGGCGAGGTCGCGACCCGCGTTCATCCGGGCCGCGAACTTGTCGGTCGAGCTGTGCTTGTCATGCTCCACGCGTGGCTCCAGTCGGCCCGCTCCCACGCGGCCGCGGTCCGCGGTCGGGCGTGGGGACCATTCGAACTCTTATCGGCACTAATCTGCGTTAACCTGAGCTGTGGCGGCGCCGAACGAGGCCGCCCGCCCATCTCGCCTAGCTTCGTTATACTCGATTGAGTCGGGTCGCAGTTCGATCGGACCACTTCGCATCCGAGCTTCACCGGGAGGCCTTCATGCTCGACGCCCGATTCGTCCGCGAGAACCCCGACGCCGTTCGCGCAGCGATGGCGAGCCGCAACGCGTCTTGGGACATCGAAGCGTTCCTGCGACTCGACGAGGAGCGGCGCAAGCTCATCGGCGAGGTCGAGTCGCTTCAGGCGAAGCGCAACGAGGCGTCCAAGGCTATCGGCGCGCTCATGAAGGACGGCAAGCGCGACGAGGCCGAAGCGGCGAAGGACGCCGTGCGGGGCATCAACGACGGGATCGCCGCCATCGAGGCGCACCTCGAGGCGGTCGACGCCGAGACTCGCAACCTGCTGCTCACGGGACCCAACCTACCTGACGCGAGCGCTCCGGTGGGCGCCGACGAGGACGACAACGTCGAGATCAGCCGCTGGGGCACGCCGCGTGACTTCGACTTCGAGCCGCAAGCGCACTGGGACCTGGGTCCGGCGCTGGGCATCATCGACTTCGAGCGTGCGGTGAAACTCGCCAAGTCGCGGTTCGTCCTGCTCGGCGGGATGGGGGCGAAGCTGGAGCGGGCGCTCATCAGCTTCATGCTCGATACCCACTCCGCCGCCGGCTACAAGGAGTGGTGGACGCCTGTCCTCGCCAACGCCGAGACCCTCACCGGAACCGGCCAGTTGCCGAAGTTCGAGGACGACCTGTTCAAGACCGGTGAGGGCCTCTACCTCATCCCCACCGCCGAGGTCATGCTCACCAACATCCACCGCGACGAGGTGCTCGACGCCGAGCAGCTCCCGCTGCACTACACCGCCTACACCCCGTGCTTCCGAGAAGAAGCCGGCTCCGCCGGCCGAGACACTCGCGGGATGATCCGCGTCCACCAGTTCGACAAGGTCGAGCTGGTGAAGTTCGCGAAGCCCGAGGAGTCGATGGATGCGCTCGAGGGCATGCTCGCCGACGCCTGCCGCATCCTCGAACTGCTCGAGCTGCCGTACCGCGTGATCGTGCTGTGCACGGGCGACATGGGCTTCGGCGCGGCCAAGACCTACGACATCGAGGTCTGGCTCCCCAGCTACAACGGCTACAAGGAGATCTCGAGCTGCTCGAACTGCGTCGACTTCCAGGCGCGTCGTGCCTCGATCAAGTACCGCTCGCCGGGTGAGTTCAAGGGCTCGCGCCTCGTCCACACGCTCAACGGGTCGGGATTGCCGTCGGGCGCTGTCTGGCCGCCGTGCTCGAGAACTACCAGCGCGCCGACGGCAGCGTCGAGATTCCCGAGGTGCTGCGGCCCTACTGGGCGGCGTGAGCGAGATTCGCGCGTAGCGCAACGCGCGAGACTGGCCGGGGACTCGGCTACTCCGATTCGTGTACCGAGCGCGCCATGATGAACGCAGCCCAGTGGCCACCTACACTGACGGGATACGCGTCCGCGACGATGCGCGCCGACCGACCGTCGGGGCATCGGAGCTTCGTGGGAACCTGTAGACCCGTTGATGAGTGCCGAACACGAACGCGACGCGTTGCGCCGCCGCGATCAGTCCGTCGGGATGAGCGATCGACAGTATGGGTAGACCCTCGATCTCGGTTCGGTCTGTCACGCCCAGTTGCTCGCGTGCAATGCGATTCACGAAGAGGATCGTGTCGAGCGACTGGATCAGGATGGGCGTCGAGGAGTCTTCGAGGAGTGCCCACCCCAACGACGGCGCACAGACCCCGAGCTGGGGGGCCGGAGGCGACTTTGGTGTGGTCTGCGGCCATCCGGAGATGTCGAACTCGACGGCGGTCAGCATTCGCCCCTCGACTTCGATCGGGTAGAGGTCGACGCTGTGCTGCGCCGCGCCGCCATTCGCAGTCAGTACCTTGGTCGGGGTATCTGGGAATCGGCGCGATGCGGAGGCCACGAGCTCTTGGCGCGCTCGTGCTGCCACAAGCAGGTCGGGGTGCAAGAGCACCTCATGGCCCTTGCCGATAAGGGCTGAGGCGTCCGAATGGCCAAGAACCCGCAGCGCGGCGTCGTTCGCGAAGACCACCGTGCCGCAGTCGACAACGATGAAGGGCGCAGGCGCCACCCACGCGCCTGCGTAGCAGAACTCACTCACGAGCTCACGGTTTGCCCTCACTGCCTGCCCCCGGTTGACGTGTATCTGCACCACGGGTTCGTCGCGCCACTGGAGCGGGTAAGCGAAGCCCGTGCCGACAGGTTCTTCCAGTCGTGCTATTCGACGAGCAGCCGCTCCGCGTTGCCGCCGAGAACCGCCTCGATGACGCCGGCGCGCAGCGGCAGTCCGCGCAGCCACGCGATCTCGGCGCCGGCGTCGGTCCACGGGCCGTCGCTGCCGAACAGCACCTTCTCGGCGCCGTGGGCGTGCACGATCTCGACGAAGTCGGCGTCGGGCAGGTGCCCGAGCGTGTAGGCGGTGTCGAGGTAGACGTCGCGGCCCACGAGCACCTCGGCGACGTGGTTCCAGACCCGGTACCCGCCGAGGTGGGCGAGCACGACGCGCAGGTCCGGGTAGCCGTCGAGCACGGCGGCGAACGACTCGGGCGTGCCGCGGAGGGTCTCGTGGAGCTCGTCGTGGCCGGCGTGGAAGAGGATCGTCATGTCGTGGGCGACGGCGGCATCGTAGATCGCAGCCATCCGCGGCTCGTCCGGGGCGAACGCCTGGTGCTCCGGGTGCAGCTTGAAGCCGCGGATGCCGAGCGTCGCCATGCGTGCGATCTCGTCGGCGGGGTCCTCGGCGTCGGGGTGCATCGCGCCGAAGCCGATGATGCGCGCCGAGCCGATGCTCGCGACCCAGTCGTTGATGCCGGTGACCTGGCTCGGCTTGGTGGCGACCGGCTGGACCACCGAGCAGTCGACGCCGCGTGGCGTCCATCGCGCCGAGCAGCCCGGCGATCGAACCGTCGTACGAGGCGGTCAGCGTGCCCGAGTGCGTGAGGGACGTCGACGGCCTTCTCGGCGACGGCAGTCGGGCCAGGCGTGGGTGTGGATGTCGATGATGCGCGGCACGGGCGAGTCCCTTTCGGCGGGCGCGAGTCTGCTGCCCATGATGATGATTGGGAGGCGGGAGTGCCAGTCGAAGTGCCCCCTTCGTGGGCATACACCCTGAGTACGACTCTGCCCCGTTACCCACGAGGGAGCGCCTCTCATGTCGCCACGCCACCGTTCTTCGACCAACCGCGTCCCGCTCGCTCCGACGATCCTCGTCGTCTTCGGCCCGACCGGCGACCTCATGGCGCGCAAGGTCGTGCCGTCGCTGTACTACCTGCGCGAGAAGGGCCAGCTGCCCGAGAAGCTGCGCGTCGTCGGTTTCGGGCGCCGCGAGTGGGGCGACGACGACCTGCGCGCTCACGTGCGGGCGATCCTCGCCGAGCGCGCCGCGCACGCCGACCCGGCGGACATCGAGGAGTTCCTCGGGCACTTCGAGTACCAGCGCGGCGAGTTCCACGACCCCGAGGCCTACAAGGAGACCCAGCGCCACCTCTCCCGCATCCAGACGGAGTGGGGCGTGTGCGCGAACAAGCTCTTCTACCTCGCCGTGCCGCCCGAGAACTACGAGACGATCTTCCGCAACCTCGCCGGCGGCGGCCTCACGATCGAGTGCAGCGACCTGACCGGCTGGACGCGGGTGCTCGTCGAGAAGCCCTTCGGCGACGACCGCGACACCGCGCGCGAGCTCGACACCCTGCTCGGCAGTCTCTTCCGAGAGGAGCAGATCTACCGGATCGACCACTACCTCGCCAAGGAGATGCTCCAGGGCATCATGAACTTCCGCTTCACCAACAACCTCTTCGAGTGCGAGTGGAACCGCGACGCGCCATCGAGTCGATCGACATCACGCTTGCTCGAGTCGATCGGCGCCGAGAAGCGCGGCGCGTTCTACGACGCCGTCGGCGCGCTGCGCGACGTCGGGCAGAACCACCTGCTGCAGATGCTCGCGCTCATCGCGATGGAGCAGCCGCTGTCCGCCGGTGCCGACGACATCCGCGACGCGCGCGCCGCGCTCATCGAGTCGCTCACGCCGATGACCCCGGGCGAGGTCGCCGACAACACCTTCCGCGCGCAGTCCGAGGGCTTCCGCGAGATCGCGGGCGTCTCGGCGGGTTCGGAGACCGAGACGTACTTCCGGCTGCGGACGCGCATGACGGGGACGCGCTGGGCGGGCGTGCCGGTGACGATGCAGTCGGGCAAGCGCATGGGCGCCGCGCGCAAGGAGATCACCGTCACGATGCGCCGGCCGGAGCCGTGCATCATGTGCGACGACGAGCTCCGGCACACCAACCGGTCGTCTTCACGCTCGAGCCGAGCGACCGCATCGAGATCGTCTTCTACGCCAAGAAGCCCGGCTTCGAAGACGAGGTCGAGGAGCGCACGTTCTCGTTCTTCCTCTACGAGAAGGCCGAGAAGGCGCAGTACGTCGAGGAGTACGCGAAGCTGCATCCACGACGCGTTCGCCGGCGACCAGACGCTGTTCGTCTCGACGCGCGAGATCGACGCGGGCTGGCGCTTCATCGACCCGATCGTCGACGGCTGGGAGGCCGGGCTGGTCCCGCTCGCGACGTATCCGCCCGACACGTCGGACGATCGTCGCGCAGGCCGAGGCGGCGCTGGCGGCGGGCGGCGGGCGCGGGTCGATCGGCGTCGCGGGGCTCGGCAAGATGGGCGCCGGGCTCGCGCGCAACCTGCTCGACAGCGGCTGGCGCGTGGTGGGCTGGAACCGGCACGGCGAGGTCGCGACCGCGATGGCCGCCGAGGGGCTGGTCGCCGCGGCGACGCTGCGCGACCTGGTCGCCGAGCTGCCCGTGCCGCGCGTCATCTGGCTGATGGTGCCGGCCGGTGCGCCCGTCGACGAGCTGCTCTTCGGCGCCGAGGGCGACGGCGCCGGCGGGCTGGCGGAGCTGCTCGCTCCCGGCGACACCGTCATCGACGGCGGCAACAGCTTCTGGCGTGACGCCGCACCACGCGCCGAGAAGCTCGCCGAGCTCGGCATCCACTACCTCGACTGCGGCACCAGCGGTGGGCCCGGCGGGGCGCGCAACGGGCGCGTGCCTGATGATCGGCGGCGACCGCGAGGTCTTCTCGGCGTGCGAGGCGATGTTCGCGGACGTGGCGCTGCCGGACGGCTACCGGTTCTTCGACGGGCACGGCGCGGGGCACTTCGTGAAGATGGTCCACAACGGCATCGAGTACGGCATGATGCAGGCGATCGCCGAGGGCTTCGCGCTCATGCACGACGGGCCGTTCGAGCTCGACCTCGAGGAGGTCGCGGCGGTCTACCAGCACGGGAGCGTGGTCGAGTCGCGGCTGGTCGGGTGGCTCGGCGGGGCGTACGCGGAGCTGGGGAGCGACCTGGAGGGCGTCAGCGGCGTCGTCGGCCACACCGGCGAGGGCGCGTGGACGGTCGACACGGCGAAGGAGCTCGATATCCCGACGCCGGTCATCGAAGGGCTCGCTGCGCTTCCGCGAGGAGTCCGAGGACAAGCCCGAGCTACGCGGGGCAGGTGCTCACGGCGATGCGCAACGCGTTCGGCGGCCACGGGCTCGGGCCGGGCGGCGGACCGAGGCGGTAGGGCCGCCTACTCCTCAGCCTTCGCCTTGCACTCGGCGATCAACTCGTCGGCACGCTGAGTGTCGGTGGGGATGAGATCGCGCGGGATCTCCTCGGCGGTCATGTAGGCGAGGAGGCGAAAGCGCGCGCACGACGTGTCCCCGACGAGGCAGTACGCCGACCTCATCTCACCCCAGAGCTCGGGCGAATAGCCGACCTCGTCGGTGAAGAATATGCAGCTGTCTGTTCGGATGCACTCGGACATGGGAGCCCCCGGACGCCACGAGATTCGCTACAGCGTACTTACCCGCTCTTCGCGCAGTTCAGAGCGTTGGCCAGCGAGTCACTTCTTGACTTCACTCGCTAGATTCGCCGAACGTCCGCCGCCGCCTGCCGCGAGTTTCGCATGTGCCGGCACCTCGTAGACGCGCAGGCGGTTGTCGAGGAAGTCGCTGAAGACGAGCAGCGCACCGTCTGCGGACACGGCAAGGGCGGTGCACTGGTTGCCGCCCACGATGCCGTCGAGTGGCTTGCCCGTGACCGCGTCGAGCAGCATGATCGAGCCCCACTCGGGGCCGATGAGGTAGTAGGACACGGCGTTGTTCGCACCGCGATTGCTCACGAACAGCACGCGCCCATCCGGCGAGAGCGCGATCGTGTTGGGTTTGTGGCCGACGCGTGCGAAGCGCTTCGTCTTCCCGCTCTTCATGTCGGTGACCCAGACACAGTCCTTGGCCATGTCGGAGGTGAACAGCTTGGCTCGCTTCTCATCGGCGACGAGATGGCGCATGGCACCGCCGCCTCGGAACACCGTCTTTACCGCGTAGGTGTCGAGGTTGATCTTCTCGAGGACCCCGCGGTCGAAGCTCGCGACGTAGAGCCACTTGCCGTCCTGGGTCGGCCACAGCCCTCGCGGTGTCTTGGCGACCGCCACGCGGCGCACGAGCTTGCCGCTCTTCACGCTGATGATGCTGACGTCGTTACCCGACCAGTTGGCCGCGTAGAGGGTCTTCTCGTCCGGGGAGAGGGCGACGACCTTGGTCCACGCGCTCTCGGTCTTGAACTTGCGGAGCACCTTGCGCTTCGCGACGTCGATCTCGAAGACCTTCGCGGTCTCCATCTGGCTTGCATAGGCGAGCGTACCGGCGCGGTTGAACACGATCTCGACCGCGCCGTACTTGCCCATGTCGACCCCGCCGAGCCGTTTGCCGCTCCTGGGCTCGAAGATCTCGATCGACGGCGGGCCGTCGAGAATGGTCGCCCACGCCTCGCTGCCGTCGGGCGTGATCGCCACACCCTTGGGCGCACCGGCAGTGGTGATGGTTCCGAGGCCGTGAACGAGCTGTCCCTTCGGGTCGAGGCTCACGCTCACGACGGCCGTTCGGTCGAGCATGAGGTCTCGCGAGAACGCGTTCTTGCCCGTCGCGGTCACCCGCACGCGAACCTGCTGCGCCGGGAGCTTGGCCGAGAGCTTGCCGACGCCTTGTGCGAGCTCGGCGCCGCCTGCATCGAGCACGCTGATCTTCGCCGAGGCGGGGATGGCGGCGATCTCTGAGCTTCTGCGGCAGCGGCTGAAGCGCCACCGAGGCCCGAGCCTCCTTGAAGCGCTTGGCCTCGATCGTCACGGTCTGTGTGGCGAAGCCGGTGCGAGAGACGGAAACCTGATACGGGCCGGCCTTCACGCCGCTCGCCGTGAGCGTGCCGGTGCATGATGCGGGTGCGGTGACGCCCGGCGGGCAACTCACGACCGTCACGCTGGAATCCGCAGGTGTGGGCGCCACCGCGAAGGCGACGGGTCGCGTCATCGCCCACCACAGCCCGACGCCCGCGAGCAGCACGACCGCCACGAGCACGAGTGCCCCGCCCGCCGCCGTCCGGCGGCGCTTCATACGCAGGCTCGGTCCCCCGAGCACCCGGCGCGTCTTCGGCCCGTAGCCCTGCAGCAGCGTGTCAGGCGCCTTCCTGCGCCTGGGACGGGAGCCGCCGGTCAGTTTTCGCGAGTCGTAGGGCTCCATGCAGCCGGTCGCTCTCTTCCGTAGTCGCGTGCTACCCGCGCGCCATCTTGCCGGTCATGCCCCACCAGGCCATCTTCATGCCGCCCCGCATCATCTTGCCCGGCTTGAGCAGGGCGTAGATCTTGCCGGTGGTGTCGCCGGGCGCTGGCCTCGAGCAGGTCGGCGCAGCGCCGACCGACCTCCGGCAACGGCGTCCCGAATGCGTCGAGCGCGAGGCGGATGTTGCCCTTCGTCGCTTCGAGCCGCGGGCTGCAGGTGATGTCGACGTAGAAGTCCGTGTCGACCATCCCCGGCACGAACGCGTTCACCGAGACGTTCGCGCAGTCCTTGTTCTCGGCGGCGAGCGACTTCGTGAGCGAGGCGATCGCCGCCTTGCTCGCGGCGTAGGCGGTCGTGTAGGGCGGACCTTCGCCCTTCCAGCCGCGCCCGCACATGTTCATGAGGTAGCCGCCGTGCTCGCGGAAGTACGGGATGACCGCCCGGGCCGAGTACATGTGGCCGAGAAGGTTGATCGCGATGAGCGCTTCGATCTCCTCGGGCGACTCCTCGTCGAGCGGGCGGTAGCCGTTCGAGACGCCGGCGTTGTTGAGCCAGACGTCGATGCGGCCGTGGGTGGCGATGGCGTGATCGCGCAGCGCGACGACGTCGTCGTAGCGGGAGACGTCAGCGGGAATGCCGGAGATCGCTGCCGCGCCGTGCGGCGAGAGCGCCGCGAGGGCGACGGTCGTTGCAGCGACCGGTTCGGGCGAGCGCGACGAGACCACGATCGTGGCGCCGCGCCGCGCGCACTCCTCGGCGATGGCTCGGCCGATGCCGCGCGTGGAGCCGGTGATGACGACGACCTTCTCGGCGAGGCTCATGCGAGGTCCTTCTCGGCGAGGAAGGAGGTGGCGATGGCGATGGCATCGGCGGGAGTCTCGGCGTCGACGAGCACGCCGGCGAGGTAGTAGCGCTCGAACGGCTTGCCCAGCGGGAAGCCGAGCAGCACGACCGGGCGGCCGCTCTTGAGCGCGAGCGCGACCTCGGAGACGGTGCCGGCGCCGCCGGGAAGCGCGATGACGACTTCGCTGGCGAGCACGTTGATGGCGTTGCGGGCGTCGCCCATCCCGGTGGGGATCGCGACGTGGACGTGGGGCGCGGTACCCTCGGTGGAGTCGCCGGGCAGCACGCCGATGACGAGGCCGCCGGCCTCCGACGCGCCGCGCGAGGCTTCGGCCATCACGCCGGCGTCGCGGCCGCCGGTGAGCAGCACCCACTCCTCGAGCGCGATGAGGCGGCCGACCTCGTGGGCGTCGGCGAGCACGGCCGGGTCGGCGATCGCTCCGCCCATCACTCCGATGACTGTCCGCACGCGTCCACCTCCGTTGCGCACATGGTACGCCACGGGGTGGCGCGAGCGCACGAAAGAGGCGGTGCTCGAGGGCCTGAACGGGTGCTTACAGGGGGGTGACAGTGCCCGGGTCTGCCGTGGTCGGCGTGTATACTACCGCGAGTGCGCGGTGCTCAAGAGCGCCGGGAGTCTCGGGAGGGCGATTGGTGCAAGAAACCAGGCCGGTTCGTTCGCGATCGGTGGTCGAGAACATACTGCTCATCACCGTGGTTGCCTGCCTGGGCATCGGCATCCTCCGGTTCGCTGCTGTCGCCGCCACCATCCCGTACGCCGCCTACGTCAACCAGCGCAAGGCCGCGCAGGGCACGAGCGTCATGAAGCGCGTCAAGCGCAGCGCGCCGTTCGTCTCCTGGTGGGGAGGCCGAGGCGTTCCGTACCGCGAGGGCGGGGACTACCTGGGCGTCGTCTCGAAGCACCAGACGATCCGGTCGCTCGGGTCGGTCATCGGCGTGCTTGCCGAGCAGGCCAGAGCCGAGGGCGCGCTCATCAATCGCGTGATCGTCCCGTCCGATACGGTCGCGCTGTACGGCGAAGCGTCGGGCCGCCTCATGGTCAAGGCCGACGGCACGACGATCCGGACGGCCTGGGCACCGTTCCCACTGGATGCGGCGTCGTTCACCGACATCCTGGTCTCGGCCGAGAAGTACGATCCCACGCTGACGGCGGAGCAGGCCTCGCGCCTCGCCGCGACCACGAATCTCGTGGAGCGCTCGAAGTCGTTCTTCGTCGCGGCGCCTAGGGCCGTGGGCTCGGGCACGTGGATCGTCCTCGCGCGGCCCGGCGTCAACAGCCGCCAGTTCCTCATGGTGCCGATCGAGCTGAGCCCGATCGGTGGTGACCTGTGAGGATTCTCGCCCCGGAGCTTCTCGGCATCGCGTTCTTCGTCATCGCGGGATGGGCGGCGCTGTGGCCCGTTCGCGAGCGGCTTGGCGCCATCAACTACCATCTCGCGGCGCTGCCCACGGGCCTGCTCGCGGCGCCACTGGCGGCGTGCGTTTCGACCGTCACCGGTCGGCCTCTCGACATGATGAGCGCCGCCGGGGGAGCGCTGCTGCTGGTGGTCGCGCTGTGGGGCGTGCAGACTCTGGCACTGGGCGGCGGCCCAGACCGGCCTGTCACGCCCGTCGCCGAGCCAACCGCTCGGCCGGTCGATGCCCGCAGCTTCCTGATCGCGGGCGGGGCGCTCGCGGTACTGGCGACCGTCTTCGGGCTGCTGCGCGTCACGGTTGCGACCGCCGACTCCTACGTGGCGTACTGGCCGCTCGGGGTGCTTCTGGGCCGCACGGGCGAACTGACCGCGCGGGTCATCGCATCGAGGGGCCTGCTGATCCCGAGCATGAACGCGATCTTCTCGACGCTTGGGAGCGACTGGGCGTACGTGATCTACCCGATGCTGGGCACCACGCTCGTGACCTGGCTGGCGACGACGCTGTGGACCCGGCCGCTACTCGGCGCGAGTCGCCGCATCAAGCTGTTTGTGGCGGGCGGCGCGGCACTGTTCCTCGTGCTCGAGCCGTCATTCATCTACCACTCGGTCTTCGTGCACTCGCACATGGCGAGCGCGATCTTCCTGCTGATGGCGCTCACGAGTATGTGGATGGCGGCACCGCCGAGAGTTGTGCGCGGCGAGGCCGAGATCGAGCCGGCGTTCCTCATGCTCGCGGGCGTCTTCACGGCCGGCCTCGCGATGAGCCGCCCCGACGGGCCGGCGTACCAGTTCGTGCCGGTCGCCGTGGCGATCTCGGTGCTCACGCTCTCGAAGGTGCGCTGGCGCACGGTCGCCGCCTACTTCGCCCCGCTGCTGTTCCTGGTCGTGTCCGCGAACGCGGCCGCCTTCGCGCAGCTCGGCGTGTGGCAGTCCACGAAGCTCAGCGGACGCACCACGCTCGTCATTCTCGGCGTGCTCGCCTTCGCGGCTGTTGGGCCGTGGATCGTGGAGCTGCTGGACCGAGTGTCGCCCGTGCGGCTGAGCGGCGAGCGGTTCCTCTCGGTGCTCGTGTCCGTCTCGGCGGCGCTGATGCTCGTGGTATTCGCGCTGAAGTGGGAGACCGTGCGCTTCGCGTTGGCGCACGCTCGGATCAACCTGTTCCAGGGCGCGGGAGGGTACAGCTACCTGTGGTACGGGCGTGGTCGCGGTCCTCGTGCTCTCGATGCTGACCCGGGACGCGCTGCGCACCGGCTCGTGGACGCGCTCGCCGTTCCTGGCGATCGCGCTCTACGCCGTCGTCGCCGGCCTCATCCACGGCATGGCGCACCCGGGACGTCTCGGTCCGGGCGACAGCCTGAACCGCACCGCGTTTCAGGTGGTGCCGCTGGTCGTCTGGTACGCGGGCGCCGTGGTCGCGCGGATTCTCGGGCCATCAGAAGCTGCCGAGGAGCCCGAGCCGGCCACGGCCGCCGAGACACCTCGCGCCAACTCCAGCCGCCGAGCAGGCCTAGCACCTACTCGCTCGACTTCAGCCCGCCGTAGCGCACCACGTTGGTGATCGCCTTCGCGAGGCTCGGGCGTGTGGCACAGGATGTTCGAGTACGCCTGGTTCGCGAGCGGGCACGCGCACTCCCCGGCCTTGATCGAGGCCCGGACCTTGTCGGCCTGCTCGGAATGCCACACCGTCATGAAGTCGTAGTCCACTGCGCGCAGGTCGCCGAGGGGCTTCGCGTAGCCCAGCACGCAGCACGGCCACAGCTGCCCGTGGGGCGTGAGGTGCGCGTTGCTGATGCCGGCGTAGCACGGGATGACCTGGCGGTCCTCCTGCACGATGCGGGCGGCCAACTCGTAGTAGACGAGGCGCAGCGACTCGGTGAGGCGCGCGAGCGGGCGCTTCTTGGGCAGGTTGGTGCGCACCTTCGCGGCGAACTCGCGCATCAGGTGCGCGTACTCCTCGCCGGTCGGCGTGATGGGGTCGCCGATGTTGAAGAACTCCTCGCGCTGCTCGGCGATCTCGTTGCGGTAGCTCTGGACGCCGAGGGAGTGGACGTAGGTCTCGATCTCCTCGAGGCGGTCCTTGTTGAAGTTGGAGACGACGGTACCCAGCTCGACGTGGAGGTTCGGGAACTCCTTCGAGAGCTCCTGGAGGCCTTCGATGGTCGCGAGCAGTCGGGGCCAGTTGCCCTTCACGCCGCGGATCTCGTCGTGCAGGTCGCCGACGCCGTCGATGGACGGCTTCACGGTGAACGGCGTGTCCAGGCCGCGAGCGCGCAGGTTCTCGAGGATCTTGCGCGTGCCCGCGAGGATGCGCTTGGTCATGATCGCGTTGGTGGGCGTGTGCAGGATGGCCGGCCTGAGGTGCTCGACGGCGAGGTCGACGATCTCCGGGAGGTCGTCTCGGAGGAACGGCTCGCCGCCGGAGAGGTTGAAGAAGTAGACCGGCGGCATCGACTTGAAGATCTTGCCGATCTCGTCGAGGGTCAGCTCTTCCTCGGCGACCTGCCAGTGGTTGGGGTAGATCTGCCAGATGTTGCAGGTCTTGCACCGGCTGTTGCAGCGGTTCGTCACCGAGAAGGTCAGCGTCATGGGGCCGATCGCCTTGGCGATGCCGGCGCGCGCGGCCTTGTACGCGAGCGTCTTGGGATAGATCTGCGTGACGAAATCAGTGGCCTTCATGCGCTGACGAACCTCTTCCTCGATCGGTGGCGGTCGCGGCGACGGCCTCGCGCTTGAACAGCGAGGTGACCTCGCCCACCGTGATTCCGCTCGTCGCAAGCATGAGTCCCGCGTACACTCCGAGCGCGCCGAGGCAGGCGAACGGCAGCGCCACGAGAGAGTAGTCGCTGGGCAGCGACATAAGCAAGTAGACGACCACCGACGCCGCGATGGCCTTGATGACGCGGAACCGGCTCGAACGGCAGGCCGAAGTAGCGGAATGTCAGTACTCCGGCGATCGCGACGCCGACGACGGTCGTAGCAAGGTTTGCGACCGCAGCACCTGCCATGCCGAACCTGGGGATGACGACGAAGCCGAGTCCCACCTGGACCGGGATGCAGACGAGCCACACGGCCATCGCGACCCGCGGGCGGTTCTTGGCGGTGATGGCAGACGTGAGCGAGGCGATCACCGCGAGCAGCGACTGGGAGACGATCAGCCCACACAGCGCGGCCGCGCCTACTCGGTACACACTCGGGTAGACGAAGTCGAGAAGGGCGCTCGGCGCCGCCGCCAGAACGATGCCGACGACGGGGGATACGACCATGATCAGGAACGACACATTGCGAGCGACCAGACGGCTGGCACGCGCCTTGTCGCCGTCACGTAACGCGGTGGTGACCAGCGGCAGCATCGTGATCGAGAACGCCGAGAAGATGTAGTACGGCGCGCTGCCGAGGTTCATGGCCCCGGTGTAGAATCCCACTTCGGCGCTGCCGGCAGGAAGTCGCCTTGAGCATCAGCACATCGAGATTGACGACGAGCGATCTGCCCGATCGCGAGAACCATGAGCGGCAGCGCGAAGGTGATCAGGCGCCGGCTCTCCGGATTGCGGTCCGGTCCTCGGCTGTACCAGTTCCACGAGACGAGGAGAGCTATCACGAGCGAGGCACTGAAGCCCCACAGCACGCCGTCGACGCCGAATCCCAGAAGCACGAAGGCGACGGCGAACACCACGCGCCCGACCGAGTACAGGATGTTGAGCCACGACTGGGCGCATGAACCGACGCAGGCCGTCGAAGTAACTCTAGCAGCACCTGGAACGCGTTCCCATGAGCGGGATCAGAGGGCGCGGACGCGCAGAAGTACGGAGCGAGCGTGGGGTCGTTGAGGAAGTCCTGCCACAGCGGGATGCCCGCGACGTAGACACCGATGATCGCCGCCGCCATGATCCACTGCAGTTTGAGCGAGGTCCGCAGGATGGGGTAGGCGAGCTCCTCGTCTGCCTCGGCGATGAACTTCGGGGTCGCTTGCGGCAGGCCGGTCGAGAGAAGCACCCGCGCGATGTTGGTGACACTGATCATGAGGCCGAGAAGGCCGTAGGCGCTCGGGCCCTTGAGCAGATAGGCCATCGAAATGTGCAGCGCATAGCCGCTCAGTACGAACGTCGCACGCGAGATGACCTGTTCGAGGGTACCGCGGCCCATCGAGCCGCGCCCGGTCTTGGGGCGCGCCTGACTCATGATTCGAGGGGCGGCGGCGGAACGACGACCCCGTTCTCCCAGAAGTGCTTGCGGCGAAGCGCGAAGGCGGACTTGGCGTCGTAACCGTAGTTCGAGCGAACAACGCGGGCGGGTGACCCGGCAACGAGGGCGTCCGCCTCATTGATGTTGCTGATCACGATCGAGCCCAGGCCAACTATCGAGTCCGACGCGATGCCCGCACCCATCTGGAACAGGCTGTTCGAGCCGATGTAGACGCGGTCACCGATCGTGATGGGCTCGAACTGCGGCATGTAGAGCGTGTGCGTGAAGAATACCGAGCGGATGCCGCCGACGACACAGTTGGCTCCGAACGTGATGTCGCCGCACAGGTCGAAGTAGTGGAAGAGCGTGACCAGCGAGCACGGCCCAAGGGTCAGTGTCGCGGTGGGATAGGTGGGCTTGTTGGCGGTCCCCCTGAAGAGGTTCATCCCGACGCGAGGAGACCCGATTCGCGAGTACGGCCCCATCCTCACCGAGTGGACGCTCATGAAGACGTTGCCGATACCTCGTATCGACGCGCCCTCGTCCATCTCGAGCGACCGGATATCGAGGATGTTGAGCATCCCGATACGCGCACCTCGGGCAATCGTGAATCCGAACAGCGTGCGGTACAGGAAGCGGCGCAACGGCCATCCCGGAGTAATCGCGACGAGTACCAGGCCGAAGAGGCGCATCAGGCCGCTCCGCCCTCTTTGCGCAGTGCCACCATCTGAATGTGACTGACACGCTTCCAGAACGATCCCTCACGCGTGTTCTCGAGTGAGCGGATGAGCGGCATCGCGATCTCCGGCAGCCGGTTGGGCTTCAGCGGGAAGAGCCCGCGCGCGCGCTCAAGCTTTGCGTTGTGCGATTTCGCGAAGGCGGCAACCTCTTCGACCGTCGCGTACCACACCGTCCATGCCTCGCGCCCCTGCAGCCGTTGGGCTGTGCGCCGGAAGGGGTACGAGATCCGGTTGAGGCTGTGGCTGTTGCGGATGTCGAAGATCACGAGCCCGCCGGGCTTGACGACCCGGAGCAGCTCGAGCAACGCGGCATCGTGCTCGGGCAGGTGCATGAGCACGTGCACCGACAGAACCGCGTCGAAGCTGTTGTCCTCGAAGGGCAGCTCGAAGATGCTGCCCTCAAGGAGCGTGACGTTCTCGGAACCGCCTTCTTCCGCACCGCGTCTCGCGCACGTTTCGAGCATTGCCGCCGAGTAGTCCAGTCCGGTTACTCGGTGGCCGGCCCGAGCCATGTTGTAGGTGAACCGCCCAGTTCCGCATCCCGCCTCAAGCACCGAGAGAGGCGCGTCGCCGAGAAGATCGAGGACCGTCTCGACCTGCCTGGTGTTCAGATACCGGCCACCCGGCCGGCCGAAGCGGTTCGAGTCGTACTCGGACACCTTCTTCGGGTCCTGGTACTGATACTCGACCTTCCCGTACTGGATATCTGAGGATCGCGGTTGGGACATGCTCACACTCCGACTTCGCTCGCGAGCCGCGCGAGGAGTTCCTCGGCGGCGGACGACTGGGACTCGATGACATTGACGGCCTCGCGAGGGTCGGACTCGACGTCGTAGAGCTCGCGGCGACCGCTAGCATCATAGATGTATTTGAACTTCGAGGAGCGGACGGCGCGCAGCCAGCGAGCTTTGAGGTAAGTGTGCCGAGTCTCGGTGAATGAGATGCGTTCGTCGTCTGATCCACCAGTGTCCTTGCCGAGCAGGATGCTTGCATCCGCTCCGTCACACGGCATCGGCGGCAGTCCCGCGAGCGCAAGCAGAGTAGGCACGAGGTCGATGCTGCGGGTCAGCGGTGCGATTCGACCGGTCGGTGCATTCTCGGACAGTGAGGCGATCACGCCGGGGACTCGGATCTCCTCGTCGTAGAGCTCGCAGCCGTGCAGCATGTAGCCATGATCGCCGAGGCCCTCCCCGTGGTCAGCGGTCACGAGCACGAGGGTATCCCGGCTGGGGTCTGCGCGTTTCACCGTCTCGATCAGCCGCGCCACGAGGCCGTCGACGTAGCGCACGGAATGATCGTACTGCTCTCGGATCTGGTTGAGGACTTCATCGGTGGCCTCCCGTTTGCCTGTCTCGATCTCACGCAACGTCTTCTTGTTGCTGCGCACGGGATAGGTGCGAAAGCCCTCGGGGCTGTAGTACTCGCAGTGCGCGTCGAACAGGTGGCAGAAGAGGAACCGCGGCCTGTCGGCGTCGCGACTCGTGTACCAGTCAGTCGCCGCATCCACCGTCTGCTCGCCGAACCGGCGCTTCGCGAGATCCATCGCCGAGAAGGGTTTGATCGGCACACGCTTGAGCGCCTCCATCACGATGAGCGCATGGGCGAAGTGCAGCGGGTAGAAGGGGTCGTTCTCGCGAAGCTGGTCGCCGTACGTGTCGAAGCCGGCTGCGAATCCACGGTTGCGGTCGAGAGCGTAGGCACTGATGAAGCCGCCGGTCTGGTATCCCTGCGGGGCGAGCCACTCGGCAAGCATCGTCGCGCCTCTGGGCACGTGCTTGCGATTGACGACCGAGCGCATGCCGGTGATGCGCGGATAGTGCCCGGAAAGCAGCGCCCCGTGCGAGACCGGAGTCTCGACCGCCTGGCAGAAGAGGTTGTCGAATGCGAGGCCTCGCTCGGCGAGTGCGTCAATCGTCGGCGTGAGGGTCGAACCCGACCCCGAGTGGCCGACGCGGTCGAAGCGCAGCGCGTCGAGGGTTATGAGCACGATGTTGGGCGCGCTCACTTGACGGGTACCTCGGCGAGCACGTCGTCAAGGGCGGGGGCAAGCCGCTCAATAGAGAAGTCGGTGAGCTGGATCATGCGAGACTCCCGGCCAGCGAGCTTCACGAACTCGGTGACCTTGTCGTCGTAGCTCACGACCGCGATCGGCACCCCCATCATCGTCGCCGAGGATGACGGCGTGCAGCCGCGACAGCACGAGCGCGTCGCACGCGCCGAGCAGCGCCATGTATCACCGTCGGGTGCGGGTACGTCTCGAGCAGGTGAACCAGCTCCGGCGCGCTCGAGTTCGTCGCGCAGTCGGCGGCCGAAGTCGAGATCGTCCTCGAGGTGCTTGTCGGGGTGCTGGCTGATGGGCAGGAAGATGCACGTCGTAGCCGCGGTCGTGCAGCGTACGCGCGCAGGCGCCCCGCCTCGGCGAGCGTGTGGTCGTTGTCGACGGCCGGATCGCCCACCCAGCGGAAGTTGACGCCGACCAGCGGGCGCGCGCGGTTCGCGCGCGGCATGGCGCCGGACTCGAGCAGGAGCGCGTCGGCTTCGAGCGGGATCGGCGGGATCGAGCGAGAGCGCGGGGTCGAGCACCTGGACGATGTCGCGAGTCGACGCCGCAACTCGCGCAGGTTCGCGATGGTCCGCGGGTCGCGCGCGCGACACGACGCTGGGCGCGCTTGAGCGCGAAGCGGGTGAGGCTCTTGACGACCGCGGTCCGGGAAGCTCTCGGCGCCGATGCGCGTAGTAGAGCGTGAAGCGCCGGTCCAGCCCGGCGACCAGCGTGGCGAGGAACTGGAACTTGCCCTTGGGATCGAGCGCCTTGAAGACCATGTTGCCCGAGTAGGCGTTGATGCGGTTGACGATGCCGCCCCCGCCGATGATGTAGAGGTCGCTTCGAGCGCGGCTCGCACGGTCGCGCCGGCTCTTGAAGTGCGACGACGTCACCGGGCCGACCGGGTCGTCGCGGTAGCGCGCGACCACGCGCTCGGGACCATGGCACACGACGTGGATCTCGGCGTTCGGGAACGTGGTCGAGCACCCGGCCGCGAATGACGTGAAGCAGCGCGTCGTCGCCCATGTTGTTCTTGCCGTAGCCGCCGTGGATAACCACGCGGACGGCGGCGCTCGAGTGACTGCGAAACGCGTCGCGAGCGTCTCCCACAGCCCCGGTACGTCGACCGGTATGTCGCGCAACGGCTCGGGCAGGTTGTGCATCACATCGCTCCTCTTTGGCGAGGCTTGGAGATCGCGCGCCTAAGGCGTACTGCGTCTGGTTCGCTCGCAGCGCGCAAGCACGCCATGCAGCGCACGCGGCATGCACTTCTCGGCGACGATGCGACGCTCGTTCACGTCGATCGCGCCCGCGGGGCAGAGTGCCGCCAGCCGATCGCAGTTCGGCGTCGGAGAGTTCGTCCGAGCTCGGGGTGCACGCCCAGGTTCCAGTGCAGGTGCGGGATGAGCGAGTCGCCACCGACCGTGCGGCTCTTCACCTCGTCGACGAGGTAGAACGCCGAGTACATCGCGCGGTGGAAGCGGTCGCGCGGTGCATCTCGGCGCGACAGCTCGCCTTCGGCGATCCTCCGGAAGCGCGCCGTCGACTACGTAGTCTGGCACGCCGCGTGAGATGACGCGACCGAATCAGGGTCGATGCCGAGCAGCGTCGACCCGAAGTGGTCGAGCGCGAAGGGGTTCCTCGGCGGCCAGGAAGAACCCCAGCGGCTGCACGTCCGAGAACACCGCGCGCACGAGCAGGTTGCGCGCGTCGACGAAGTGCAGCGCGTTCGGGAAGTGGCGCGACGAGTGCCGCGATGCCGGCGTCGCAGCCCGCTGACGTGCAGACTGCCGGCGGCTCTCGCGCGACAGCAGCCCGAAGATGTTCTTCACCGCGCCGGTCACCTTGGTGATTGTGTGGCCCTTGAGCACCGGCAGGTTCACGACCAGTCTCCGACTCGATCGCGAGACGGGTGAGCTCGACGCGCTGGCCAGAGGCCTCGAGCGCACCTCGCTCGTACGGATACTCGTCGAGGTTGACGAACTCGATGCCGCGCTCGGCGAGGATACGGCGGCACGCCGAGAACCTCATGCGTGGCTGCCGAGGCGAACTCGTAGCCGCTCGACTCGCCCACCACCGGCACGCCGCCGGCCTGCGCGCACGCGCTCGGCGACCGCCGCGATGATCGCGAGATCGGTGGTGGTCGCGGGAAACGGCGCGACGAAGTTCGGCTTGATGAGCACCTTCGCGCCCGCCGAGAAGCGCCCCTCGAAGCCGCCGAGCGCGTCGACAGTTCGGCGAGACGGGCGTCGCGTCGCCGTCTGGTCGCTCGGCGGCTGAAGACCGTCACCGGCTGATGCACCAGCTATCGGCTGGGTCACTCACGCCCCTGCTCCTTGAACCAGCGCACCGTCTCGATGCAGCCGCGCGTGCAGATCGACTGCCGGCTCGTAGCCGAGTTCCCGGCGCGCCTTCTCGATCGAGAACTCGCGGTCGTATACGGTGTTGGCGATGTTGCGGCGCGCTCGCCACGGGTGGCCGTGCCCGTGAGCCTGCCGAGCACCTCGAACACCCATGCGCCGGAGTACATCACCCAGACCGGCACGTACGGGTACGGGCGCCGTCTCGCCCCATCCCTCCATGATCCAGTCGCGCAGCTCGTCGAGCTCGGGCGAGCGCGCGGAGGTCGACGAGGTAGGTCTCGAACGGCACGCCGCGCTCGCCGGCCTTGACGCGCCGCCTGCACGACGTCGTCGACGTGGACGAGCGGCGTGAGGTTGCGCCCGCGCCCGACCTTCGGGAAGCGGCCGCGGCGCATGAGGCGCGCCATCTTGCTCGAACTCGCCGACGGCCCCGATGCCGTAGATCATGCACGGGCGCACGCACGACGACCGGCACGCCGGTCTCGCGGCCCGCCGCGAGCGCGGTGAGCTCGCTCTGGCGCTTCGAGCGCTGGTAGGGCGTGACGCGGCTGCGGCTCGTCGTCCTCGTTCGACGAGCGGCTTCTCGATGAGACCCATCGCCGCCGTCGAGCTGAAGTGCACGAAGCGCTCCACGCCGCCGGACGCAGCGGCTGAGCGGATGAGCGCCGCGGTCCCGTCGACGTTGACGGCGATGAAGCGGCGGAACGCCTCCTCGGACTGCGCCGAGACGTGTCCCTCGGCGGCGAGGTGGAAGACGACGTCGCAGCCGTCAGCGACGCCGGCGAGTGTTTCGGGCGCGGTGATGTCGCCCACGACGTGGCGTCACGCGCGGGTCGCGCGGGCAGGGCCGCAGCGCGTTCCTCGAGCGCACGAGGCAGCGGCACGCGACGCCGGACTCGAGCAGCGCCGGCACGAGCCGCGGCGCCCACGAAGCCGGTCGGCGCCGGTGATGAGCGCCCGGCGCATCAGCTCACGGCGATCACCTCCCGCTTCGAGGCACGCGTCGGCGAGGCCGCGTCCACGTGAGCTTCTCGGCCTTGAACCGGCGGACCGCGTCGACCATGCCGTCGAGGTCGCGCTCGGCAAGCGCCTCGATGGCGCGCGCGAGCGCCTCGGGCGACTCCGGCTCGACCACGAAGCCGGTCACGCCGTCCTCGACCACGTCGGGCAGCCCGCCCACGCGCGTGACGATGACCGGCTTCTCGTAGTGGTGCGCGATCGCGACGCACTCCGCTGCCGGTGGCGCTGCGGTACGGGAGCACGAGCGGCGTGCGCGCGAGCGAAGTACTCGGCGACCTCGTCCTCGGTGAGGTAGCGGCTCGACGATCTCGACCTTCTCGGTCGAGGCCGAGTTCGTCGATGCGCGCGCGCGGTCTCCTCGGGGCCGTGCCAGAACTCGCCGGCGACGGTGAGGCGCACGTCGAGGTCGGCGGGGAGCAGCGGCGAGCGCTTCGATGAGCAGGTCGAGGCCCTTGTACGGGCGCACGAAGCCGAAGAAGAGCAGCTCGAGGTCGTGCTCGGGCGTGAGCGTGCCGCGCGGGCGTCGGGGAACTGGTCGTAGGCGGGGTGCAGGTGCAGCACCGGCTTGGCGTCGGGCAGCAGCTCGAGCAGGTGCTCGGCGTCGAGGTTGCGTCTGCACGACGTGGCCGCTGCCCAGCGAGAGCACGCGGCGGGTGAGCGCGCGCTTCCACGCGGCCGCCTCGTGCTCGGTGACGTTGTGGCACAGGAAGACGACCGGGATGCCGCGCGCGGCGCAGCCGCCGCGCGATGTAGGAGAAGCTCGGCGCCCAGTAGACCTGCCACCACGGCAAGCACGACGACGTCGGGCCGCTACGGCGATCATGCGCTTCACGGCGGCGCGCCACGTCAGCGGGTTGACCGAGTCGATGAGGTAGTCGGTGTGCGGCTCGACGTGGCCCTCGAACGCGGGGTCGCGGTCGCTCTCGCCCGGGAAGATCACCTTGGGGTACTGGCGAGTGAACGAGATGCGCGAGCACGTCGGCCTGACTCCGCGAAAGGCGCGCAGGAGCATCGTCGTGTGCTGCGCGATACCGCCGCGAAACGGCAGCACGGGTCCGATGAGTCCGACCTTGGGACGGCGGCTCGCCACGCTACGCGGCCTTCTCGGCGTGTCCGGTCTCGGCTTCGAGCTCCATGCGGCGCGTGCGCCACTGGATGTCCTCGAGCATCTTGCGGTTGTTGCCGATGAGCTCGGCGAGCAGCCCGAACAGCATCATCTGCGCGCCGACGAGGATCAGGATCGCGGTGAGCACGAGCGACTGCAGGTGGCCCTGGCCCTGCGCCCGGTCGAAGTAGAAGTAGAGGAAGCGCAGCCCGATGAGGACGCCGAGTCGCGCCGAGAATCGCGCCCGGGTACATGAACGACTTCATCGGCTTGTAGGTCATGAAGATGCGCGCGATCGTCACGAGCGAGCGCTGCACGTACGACGAGATGCTCTTCACCAGCCGAGAAGGCCTCAGGTCGCCGTTGACGCGAATCGGCACGCTCTCGATGGCCATGCCGGCGCGGCCGGCCTGGATGATCGTCTCGAGCGTGTAGGTGTACTCGGAGAGCACGTTGAGGCGCAGCGCGCACGCGCGCGACATCGCGCGAAAGCCGCTCGGCGCGTCGGCGACCTCGGTGTTGCTCGCGACGCGCACCGCCCAGCTGCCCAGCTTCTGCAGCGCCTTCTTGATCGGCGAGAAGTGCGGGATCTCGGCGATGGGCCGTGCGCCGATGACGTAGTCGGCGCGGCCGGCGAGCACCGGCTCGACGAGCAGCGGGATGTCGGCGGCGCAGTACTGGTTGTCGGCGTCGGTGTTGACGATGATGTCGGCGCCCAGGCGCAGGCACGCGTCGAGGCCGGCCATGAAGACCTTGGCGAGGCCGCTGTTGCGCTTCATGCGCACGACGTGGTCGACGCCGAGCTCGCGCGCGACCTCGACCGTGCGGTCGACGCTGCCGTCGTCGATGATCAGCCACTCGACGACGTCGATGCCCGGCACCTCGCGCGGCAGTTCCGCGAGCGTGATCGGGAGCGACTCCTCCTCGTTGTAGCAGGGGATCTGGATGATGAGCTTGGTCATCGAGTACGGCCTCTCGGTTGGGGCACTAGCGGCGACCGACGCCGACGTAGTCGCCGCCGCCCGCCCGAACCTGCGCGGGGTCGAGGCAGTTGCGGCCGTCGAAGACGATCTTCGGTCCCACCATGGTGGCGCACAGCGCCGGCCAGTCCGCGTTGCAGATGTGGTCCCACTCGGTCGCGACGATCACCGCCGAGGCGCCGCTGTACGGCCTCCTCGATGCTGGGCTGCTTGCGAGTAGAGGTCCGAGTCGTAGCTCGTGACGCCGACCGGGTCGTAGCCCGAGACCGTCGCGCCTTCGACGAGCAGCATCCGCACGATGTCCTCGGCGGGCGCCTCGCGCGTGTCGTCGGTGTCGGGCTTGAAGGTCAGGCCGAGCACGGCGATGCGCAGCCCTCGCAGGTCGCCGATGCGGCGGCGCAGCGTGGTGACCGGCAGGCGGCGCTGGAACGCGTTGACGTCGATGACGGCCTTGAGCAGCTGCGAGTGGTGGCCGTTGATGCTGTAGAGGTAGTCGAGCGCGCGCGTGTCCTTGGGGAAGCACGATCCGCCGTAGCCGATACCCGCGTTCAGGAACGACCCGCCGATACGACCGTCCATGCCCACACCCTCCATCACGGTGGTGATGTCGGCGTCGACGTTGTCGCACAGGTTCGCGATCTCGTTGGCGAACGAGATCTTCATCGCGAGGAAGGCGTTGGACGCGTACTTGATGAGCTCGGCGCTCGCGATGTCGCAGACGAGCGTCGGCGCGTCGATGTCCTCGTAGAGCGCCTTGACGTGGTCGCACGCGACCGGCTCGCCGCCGAGGACCATGCGGTCGGTCTTGAACCAGTCCTGCACGGCGTTGCCTTCGCGCAGGAACTCGGGGTTGGAGACGTAGTGCACGCCGTGCTGCTTGAGGCGCTTGGCGAGCATCGCTCCGGTTCCCGGCGGGACGGTGCTCTTCATGATCACGATGGTGCCTGCCGGAACGGCCGCGATGATCTGCTCGATGACGGCGCTGACGAAGCGCAGGTCCGACGAGCCCGTCGAGGTCGAGGGCGTGCCCACGGCCACGAAGACGATAGTCGACCGTACGACTCGACCTCCGGAGGGCTTCTTGAACGTGCAGACGGCCGGACTCGATGCCCTCGGTGATGATCTCGTCGAGGCCCGGCTCGTGGAACGGCGTGCGACCCTGGCGCAGCGACTCGAGCTTGCGCTCGTCGACGTCGAGCACGGTCACCGAGTGGCCCGATGCCGATAGGCACGCTCCGGCGACGAGTCCGACGTAGCCGGCTCCGAACACTGTGACGTCTTGTGGCTGCATGCCGTACCTTCCTGCGTCTCGCGCGAGACTGAATGAGGGCGCGCCCGCAGTACGGGGGACGCGCGCGGGTGTACTCACGGATTCTACGACAGTGGAGGGATACGGTCACCCGCAGCGTTGCTGGGCTGAAACGTGAGGGAGGGCGCCACGGTGGGCGCCCTCCCTTCGAATCGGTGCGTATGCAGGGGCATGTAGTGCTCGACGCCCGCTGGCTTCGCTGCTACTTGAGTTCGAAGATCACCGTCACGCTCGCCGTGATATCGAGCTGACCGGCCTCGATGGGCACGCTCTCGGCCTTGGCGGAACCGGCGGCGAGGTCGTACATCGGGCTCGGCGGAATCGAGCCGACGCCGGTCGAGCTGACGCTGAGCACCGCGCCCAGGCTCTTGCCGGCTGCCTTCGCCATAGCCTCGGCACGCTTGCGGGCGTCCGCCACCGCCTTGTCGATGGCCTCGGCTTCGTACGGAGCCGGGTCGGCGACGGTGAACGACGGGCCGCTGATGTTGTTGGCCCCGGCGTTGTTCGCGGCCGTGATGACGTCGCCGAGCTTGCCGATGTCGCGCACCTTGACGCTTACCGAGAGCGAGGCCTGGTAGCCGGTGATGACCTGCTTGCCGCCCTGGTCGGTGTACTGCGGGAAGACGTTGACGCTTTGCGTCTGGATGTCCTTCTCGTCGACGCCCTCCTTCTTCACTGCCGCGGTGATCTGCTCGGCGACCTTCGAGGCGTCTTCGAGCGCGGTCTTGGCGTTGGACGAGGTGGCCGAGACGCCGAACGACATCTCGGCGGTGTCGGGTGTCGCCTGTGCTTTGCCGGTGCCGTCGGCGGTCACGGTGTTGGCTGCCGAGCCGGCCGGAGCGGTTATGACCTTGGTGCAGCCGCTGAGCGCGACGAGTGCGATTGCGAGCGCCGCGAGCAGTGCGGCCGTCACGAGCTTGTTCCTGGGAGCCATCGCCGTCCTCCTTTGGGTTGCGAGTGCGCCTGAATCGGCACACGTCGTCTGTGTCAGTACCCGTAAGACGCGTGCATACAGACATCGGTTCTCGGGGATTCTCTCCCAAGGACCGCGCATAGCCGGGAAGGTGCCGCCAGATGACCGCACTACGAAGCATCACGCCCGATCCGGACGCGGGCGGGAGTTCCGACCTGCTCGGCGGCGTCGTCGTCGTGGGCGGGGCCAACACCGACGTCGTCGGGCGCTCGCTCGCGCCGCTCCTCGCGCGGGACTCCAATCCCGGGTGGGCCCGCGTCAGCTCCGGTGGCGTAGGCCGCAACATCGCCGAGAACCTCGCGCGCCTGGGGGTCGGCGTCGAGCTGCTCACGGCGTTCGGTGGCGACCACAACGCCGTGGCACTCGCCGAGGAGTGCCGCCGGCTCGGCATCGGCGTCGAGCACGCCGTCGCAGCGCGCCGGACCTCCCCGGGTCGCTCTACCTGGCGATCCTCGATGACGACGGCGACATGGCCGTCGCCGTCAACGACATGCGCGTGCTGGAGCGCCTCACCGTCGCCGAGCTCGAGGCGCGCGCCGAGGTCTTCTCGGCGGCGCGCGTGGTTGTCGTCGACGCGAACCTCTCGGCCGAGGCGATCGAGTGGGTCGCAAGCCACGTCGCCGCGCCGATCCTGCTCGACCCCGTCTCGGCCGCCAAGGCGCCGCGTGTCGCGGGTGTGCTCGGCCGGCTCGCGGTGCTCAAGTGCAACGTGATGGAGGCGGCCGTCCTCGCGGGCGTGCCGGAGCCGCAGGACGCGGACGGCATCGAGCGGGTGGCGTCGGAGCTGCGCGCGCGTGGGGTCGGCGACGGTGTACATCACCGCAGGCAAGCGGGGCGTTCACTTCGCCTCGGCCGACGAATCGGGCTGGCTAGCCGGCGCCGGACGTCGATGGTCGAGAACGCCACCGGAGCGGGGGATGCGTTCTCGGCGGGCGTTGCCTGGGGGATGCTGCAGGGGTGGCGGGTCGGCCGATGCGCCGCGGCCGGAAGCGCGCTCGCGGCGATGGCGCTCGCCAGCGAACGCACCGTAAGCGAACTCGTGAGCGCGCAGACCGCGTCTCGCTGCAATGGAGGAGATGCTGTCGTGACCAGGAACCCGCCCAGCGTCGGCTACTGACGATCGCAATCGCGCCGAGGTCGTCGAGGCGCTCGCCGCAGGCCGACCCGTCGTCGCTCTCGAGTCGACCATCATCAGCCACGGCTTCCCGTACCCGGCCAACGTCGAGTGCGCGCTGGCCACCGAGGCTGCGGTCCGCGAGTCGGGCGCCGTGCCCGCGACCATCGCGATCCTCGACGGCCGCCCCACCGTCGGCCTGACCGCCGAGCAGATCGAGCACCTCGCGACCGCCGGCCCCGAGCGCGTCTCGAAGGTGTCGCGCCGCGACATCGGCGTGCTGATCGCGCGCGGTGCCGACGGGGCCACGACCGTCGCCGGCACGATGATCGTCGCGGCGCTGGCCGGCATCCGCGTCTTCGCGACCGGCGGCATCGGCGGCGTTCACCGCGGCGCGCAGCAGAGCTTCGACGTCTCGGCGGACCTGCTCGAGCTCGCCCGCACGCCCGTGTGCGTCGTGTGCGCGGGGGCCAAGTCGATCCTCGACCTGGGGCTCACGCTCGAGGTGCTCGAGACCCACGGCGTGCCCGTCCTCGGCTACCGCACCGACGAGTTCCCCGCCTTCTACTCGCGCCACAGCGGCCATGGCGTCGATGCGCGCCTCGAAACCGCCGAGGAGATCGCCGCAGGCGCTTCGCGCCCACTGGGGCGTCGGGCTTGCGGGCGGCGTGGTGGTCGCGAATCCGATTCCGGAGCAGCACGAGATCGCCGCGGCAGCGCTGGACGGCTGGACGGCGCAGGCGCTCGCTGCAGGCCGAGAGCGCGGGCATCCACGGCAAGGACGTCACGCCGTTCCTGCTCGCGCGGCTCCACGCGCTCTCGGGGGGCGCCACCGAGCAGGCCAACAAGGAGCTCGTCTACAACAACGCGCGGCTTGCGGCGCAGGTTGCGGTCGCGCTCCACGCCGGAGGTGGCACAGCATGAGCAAGCAGACGATCGTCGTGGCGCTTGGCGGAAACGCGCTGCTCAAGCGATCCGATCCGATGACGGCGGAAGCGCAGCGCGCCAACGTCCGCACCGCTGCGAAAGCCCTCGCACCACTCGCCGAGCCGTACAACCTGGTCATCGCCCACGGCAACGGACCGCAGGTCGGCCTTCTGGCGCTGCAGGCCGCCGCCTACACCGAGGTCGAGGCGTACCCGCTCGACGTTCTCGGCGCGCAGACGCAGGGCATGATCGCGTACATGATCGAGCAGGAACTCGGCAACCTCCTCCCGTTCGAGAAGCCGCTCGCGACCATCCTCACGATGGTCGAGGTCGACCCCGACGACCCCGCATTCGACGACCCCACCAAGTTCGTCGGCCCCCAGTACTGCCGAGGAAGACGCCGACCGGCTCCAGGCCGAGAAGGGCTGGACGTGCAAGATGGACGGTGACCAGTGGCGCCGGGTCGTCGCCTCACCGGAGCCGAAGCGGATCTTCGAGCTCGCGCCCATCAAGTGGCTCGTCGAGAAGGGCGCCGTCGTCATCTGCGCGGGCGGCGGAGGAATCCCCACGTGCTACCTGCCGGATGGGACGCGCACGCTCGTCGGCTCGGAGTCGGTCATCGACAAGGACCTGGCTTCCGAGCTGCTCGCGCGGGAGCTGGGCGCCGACCTGTTCGTGATGGCGACAGACGCCGACGGCGTCTACGCCGACTGGGGCACTCCGAGCCAGCACCTGCTTCGAAACGTCACCCCCGACGAGCTCGAGCGCCACGACTTCGCCGCCGGCTCGATGGGCCCCAAGGTCGACGCCGCTATCCGGTTCGCGAGGCAGACGGGCAAGCGCGCCGCGATCGGAAGCCTCGCCGACATCGAGCAGATCGTCGCCGGCGAGGCGGGGACCTGCGTGTCCCTCGAAGGCTGCTAGCCTCGCCCCCAACGCAGACGGCCTCCCCGAAGGGAGGCCGTTGGAGTGCGGTGGTGCGCCTTGCAGGATTCGAACCTGCGACGTCCTGATTCGTAGTCAGGCCCTCTATCCAGCTGAGGTAAAGGCGCGTGTGCCCCTAAGGGCTTGGGTATCCTGCCATCGTTGAGAACCGCTGTCAATCCTGCGGTGGCCTCGGCAGGCTGCAATGTCAAATGGCGGAGAGCGAGGGATTCGAACCCTCGAAGGGAGCTTTACCCCCTTACTCGCTTAGCAGGCGAGCGCCTTCGACCGACTCGGCCAGCTCTCCGTGTGCGCGTTTGTGCGTGAGTGCCGTTGCAGGGACGCGCGAGTGGATATAGTACCCGCGTCGGGACGGATGGTAAAGGTAGGCCCCGCCGCTAGCGACGGGGCCTGCGTCAGTCGGTCGAGGGAGGCTCTACGCCGGAGCCCCCGCGTGGGGGCCGAAAGGGCGTGGGGTCGAGCGCTCACCCGGCCCCGCCCCTCTGAAGCGAGGCAACAGGACGCCGACGAGCACCGCCATCGCCACGAACACCACGCCGATGACGAGCAGGAGCACCGGACCCTGCATGCGCTCGCCGAACACCGAGTTCACGAGATTCACCGACCACAGGACCACGCCGGCCGCGCCGAACCCCAGAATCACACCCCGCTTCATCGGGATGCTTGCGACGATCATCGCGATCGATGTCGCAAGTCCTATCCACATCACGATCGGTCGGTCGGCGTTGGTTTCGGGGTTGTACATGAGGTTCAGCAGCCCGAGGTAGAGCGCGGTCGAGCCGAACGCGTAGGCGACACTCTCCGGCTTCAGGAACCGCAGACAGCGCGCCGGCCCAGAACAGCGCCGCGAAGATGAGCATCGCGGCCCCGCTGTACCACCACGCGGCCGGGTTGTTGACGCTCAGGATGTCGGACGTGCTGCCGATGGCTGAGAACGCATGCCAGCGGCGAAGACTGCGAGCTGCAGACCGGTGCGCCGACGCCACCAGATGGCGAAGCCCGCGACGCGGCCGTCCAGAAGCCGATCGATTGGGCCCACATCTCCGCACGGTTGTAGCCCTCATCGCCTGGCTGCGCGGGAATCCACGACGCCGAGAAGCTCGTGCGCGACGATTCCGGCGAAGAACCCGACGGCGATCGTCCCGATCGCGAGCATGAACTGCTCGAGCCGATGGGCGCCGGGTGACCCCTGTCGGCCGACGGCGAATCCGCCCACGATGCCGAGGAGCGCCCCGACAGCTGCGATGGCCAGACGGCCCCACAGCCCGAGCGGCGTCCAGAACGTCGATCATGAGTGCGATGGCTGCGCCCACGGCGAACGCCCCGCCCACGTAGCCGAGGATCTCGGCCGCGAGCGGAATTGGTGCGGGCTCTGGCTTCTCGGCCAGCGGCGCCGGCTCTGCGCCTCGCCGGGTGCGATCGCGGCTGCCGCCGCGACGCGGTGCAGCGCGGCCTCCTTCTTGCGCGACATCTGCGGCAGTCGCACCGCCACGAAGACGGCCAGGCCCACGAACACCAGACCGGCGACGAGCATCGCGACCGGAGCCCACAGCGTGCCTCGGAAGGCCGCGTCGATCAGCTGGTACGCGAACACGGCGATGCCGGTGGCCCCGAAGCCGAGCAGCACGACTCGCTTGATGACGAGGCCGCCGACCACGATCGCGATCGACGCCACGAGGCCGAGCCAGAGCATCGAGCGGCGCCTGCCACGTGTCCGGTGAGATGGCGACATTCATCATCTCGATCCCGCCGAGGACGCCGAGTGACGCGAGCGATAGCGCCACCGGTTCGGGCGGCAACCAGCCCTTCAGGCCCGAGCGCCCCCCAGACGAGTCCGAGCACGGCGAGCACCGCACCCGCGCCCCATTCGGGACCGTCGACGGGAAGCAGCGGCAAGCAGCAGCAGCGTCCCGATGCCCACGCCCAGCCCGAACGCGAGGTGCTGCAGCACCGTGCGGCGACCCCACCAGACCGCGCCGCCGACCACCGCCGCCGTGGCGAACGCCGAGAACACCGCCCAGTCGGCGGCCTTGTTGCGGAACATCACGTCCGACCACGACTGCGCGCCGTGTCCGGGAACTGGCGGAGTATCAGCTCGTAGACGCCGAAGCCGACCACCGCCCCCGCACCGATCACGCCCAATGAACAGCAGGAACTGCGAGAGCCGGTTTGCCGCCGGCGTGTCGCTTCGCGCGATCGCATACCCGCCGAGAAGCCCGGCGAGCATCAGCCCCAGCGCGATCGCCTCGCGACCGAAGAATCCGATCTGCACCCAGTACGCGGTCAGCAGCGCCACGACCGCGCCAAGTGCCAGCGCTCCACCCACGTAGCCGAGAATCTCGGCCGCGAGCGGGATGCGCCGTTCCGGACTCGGCGGGCCGACGCCCGCGTGTCCGGTCTCGAGGTTCGCATCCATCGTTCTCACCCCCGTGACGTGTCGGTTCCCTATATCGAGATGGACGTCGGCCACGGCTCGCGCCGCGCCGCGGTCCAGAGCGTGTTCACGTACGAGAGCGCGAAGTGGTTCTGCGCGAGGTGCAGCCAGAACGCGCCCGAGTCGGTCAGGTCGAGCGAGCCGTTGTTGCGCTGCGCCAGACCCGGCGTGCTGGATCGTGGCGAGCCAGCGGCGGGCCTTCTCGGCGTCGGGGCCGAGGGCCTCGTCGAGCGCGGCCATCGGGATGTGCGTGTCGTAGAAGCGCCAGTACAGCCACCACCAGCCGTTCATCTCGCCCTCGAAGGGCATGCGCAGCGCGATGGGGGAGTCGCCGCGCGCGAGCGCGGCCTCCCACTCGGCGAGATCGAAGGTGTTGAGCGTGAAGCCGTCGGGGAGGTGCGAGCCCGAGCCCGGCCCGATGCCGATGTAGCCGTCGCGCGTCACCGACGAGTACCGCGGCGCCCCGCCTCGCTTGAACCCCCACACGCTGACGCGCTCGAAGCCGTGGCTCTCGCACCACTCCGAGATGGCCCGGTAGTGCTCGCGGCGCGTGGAGAGGTCCGGCATCTTGACGCCGGCGAGGTGCAGGTACTCGCCCACGGCCGTGTACGGGAACGTGAAGAGCGGGTAGGTCGTGAGCTGGTCGGCGCCGAGTTCGGCGGCGTGCTCGAGGTCGGCGACCACGTCGGCGGCCGTCTGGCCGGGCAGCGCGAACATGATGTCGGCGTTGACCGAGGCGAAGTCGCTTTCGGCGAGCAGCGCGAGGGCGCGTCTCGGCGACCTCGGGCGTGTAGCGTCGTCCGATGACGCGCAGGCTCTCGGGCCGGAACGACTGCACGCCGAGAGACACGAGCGCGACGCCGCAGTCGTGCAGCTCGCGCACGGTCTCGGCGTCGACGTCGGCGGGGTTCGTCTCGATGCAGACGTCGCCTCGCACCCGGAACCGCTCGCGCATGCGGTCGAGCACGCTGCCGACGCTGTCCAGCGCGAGCGTCGGGGTCCCGCCCCCGATGTAGACGCTCGTGACCTCGGCGGGTCCCACGAGGTCGGCCCACCGGTCGACCTCGGCCAGCGCCGCACGCGTGTACGGCTCGACCAGCGCGGGGTCGTAGGGGACCTTCGTGTAGGGGCAGTACGGGCAGCAGTTGCGGCAGAACGGGACGTGCAGGTAGAGCGACGTGCGCTCGACGGGCGGCGGCGTCCACGCCGGGTCCGGGCGCGCGAACTCCCAGCGCTGCTCGGGGCCGACGAGGTGCCGGCGCACCGCACGGGTCGCCACGCGCGAGATTCCATGTCCCGGCCCGCTCACAGGTACCTCACCATCCCGAGCACGGCGCTCGGCCGCAGCCGCTGCGCCTCAGATAGTTCGGTGCACGCGCCGTAGCCGCAGTCGGGGCAGACGCTGTCGGGTGCGCGGCAGCAGACCGACTCGCCGTCGCGTCGCTGACGAGCGCCACCGGCATGCGGCGCGGCCAGTCGCCGGTCTTGAGCGCCTTGAGACCCGCGACCGAGTTGAGCAGCGGCAGCCCCTCGTGCTTCAGCGCGATCAGCCGGTCGATGACGGGCGCGCGCTCCTCGGCGGTGAGGAAGAGCTCGTCGATGCCGTAGTACGGCGTGTGGAAGTAGATCATCACGCCGATCACCGGCAGGCTGCGACGAGCGCACCCAACGCAGGAACGGCTCGACGCCGCCCTGCGTGAAGCGGTCGATGACGTAGATGACCGCGGTCTTGGGGTGGCCGAGGCCCCTGATGTTGCGCTCGACGTCGGCGAAGTGGTCGCCTCGGCGGGTCTCGTAGACGCTGGGCAGCCCGTCCATGCTCACCCACATGAGGTCCGCCGAGCTGTCCAGCCCGAGCGTGCCGTTCGTGTAGACGTGCACGTGGAAGTAGCCGATGCGCGCGCGCTTCGACGATGAGGTCCTCGACCGTGAGATCGCCGTCGCGCCACAGCATCGGCTCGCCGCCGGTGAAGTACGCCTCGCGGCAGCCTCGCGCGTAGGCGGACTTCAGTCGAGCGACCACATCGGCGAAGGGCATGTCGCCCATGCCCGTGTTGGAGACGTGGCAACCGCGGCAGGAGAGGTTGCAGTGGTCGGTGATCGCGATGCCGCAGATGAACGGCCCCGCGGAGCGGAGTGCGGCGAAATGCCACGCGTACGGGACGTACGTCCGGAGCCGCTCGATGAGCATGGCTCCTCCTCCCGCCCGTCACGCGCTCCGGCGGCGCGCCTCCCCGGATGCCGCCGCGCGTGTGCACAAGTGTGTGTACCCACGACGCGGTCCGGGCGTGCTGCCGTTGGGGGATTCGGATGAGCCGCTACGGCACCAGCCCGTGGCGCGGGAAGACCGCCTCGCGCACCTCTCGGACGCGCTGCTCGGTCAGCTCCAGGACCCGCTCGGCCCGCTCCGGCGGGGAGTCGAAGCTGTCGTGCTCTCCCATGCTGCACGGCGGCTCGCACTCCAGGCGCGAGCGAACCTGCGCTCGCCAGACATCCGGGCACGTCGTCGCACAGGTCCACGCCGCCGAAGCTCCGCCAGCACCCACGTCCACGCCAGCGGCACCACGTCGACGATGTGGTAGCCGCCGCCGCCAAGGGCGGCCAGACGGCCCTCGCACAGCTCGTCGGCGAGCCCGATGATTCCGCGCACGAGCGCCCGGTACCCGGGCAGCGTGAGCGCGAGTTCGGTCTGCGGGTCGCTGTAGTGAGCGTCGACCCCCAGTTGCGCGACGATGATGTCCGGCCGAAACGCCCGCGCGAGCGGAGCGACGACGTCGATCGAAGGCGAGCGCATAGCACTCGTCCGTCGAGTACGCCGGCAACGGCAGGTTCGCCGAGAACCCCTCGCCTGCGTCGTAGCCGGTCTCTCCCGGAAAGCCCGTGCCCGGGAACGTGTAGAGGCCGCTCTCGTGTACCGAGATCGTCATGACCTCCGCCGATGCCGGCGAACGCCTCGTACACGCCGTCACCGTGATGCGCGTCGACGTCGATGTAGAGGACCTTGAGGTCGGGTCGCTCGCGGCGGGCGACAGCGATCGCGACGGCGGCGTCGTTGTAGATCGAGAAGCCCGCCGCCCTGCTGCGGTGCGCGTGATGCATGCCTCCGGCGATCGAGAACGTCCGCTTGTGCCGCCCCGACAGGACCTGCTTCCATCCCCTGGATCGAAGCGCCGCAGGTCAAGGCGGCAATCTCGTGCATGCCCGGGATAGATGGGGTTGTCCTCGGTACCCAGGCCCATGACCGGCCTGAAGTCAGAGCCCCAGTCGCCGGCGTGCCGCACGGTCTCGATGTAGGTGCTCGAATGTGCGAGCAGCAGCTCGTCCTCGGTGGCGGCCGGTGGCGAGATCACGACATCCGGCCCGAGCAGCCCGAAGGCCTCCATGAGCTCGACGGTAAGCGTGAGCCGGAGCGGATTGAGCGGGTGGGTATCGCCCAGGTCGTACGAGGCCAGGGTCGGGTTCCAGATCAGTGCCGCCCGATCCAATGAGGCCTCCTCGGCTGTGCGCCGTCCGTTTCTCTCCGTCGCCAGATTGTGCCCAAGATGGGGAGCCGCGTACATGCTGCGGCTCGGGATGGAGCCGCCCGACAATGTTCTCATGCCGAAACAGGGAAAGCACCTGATTGGAGGTGCTTTGCACATGCGCAGAATGCTCGATCCAAAGTCGATCGCCTTGATCGGTGCCACGGAGGTCGAGGGGACCGCCGGCAGAACCATTCTGGAGAACCTGATGCGCTCGGAAGGTCGGGAGCTCCATCTGGTGAACCCCAACCACGCCTCGGTGCTTCGGCATCGACTGCGTGGCCAACATCGGTGCCGTCCCCGGCCCGCGTCGACCTCGCGGTCGTCGCCACCCCGGCGGCCACCGTGCCCGACGTCCTGCTCGAGTGCGCCAAGGCGGGGGTGAGCGGGGCGATCGTGGTCTCGGCCGGTTTCGGCGAGACGGGCAAGGAGGGGTTCGCCCTCGAGAAGCGCATCAAGAAGAAGCTGCGCGACTATCCGATGCACGTGCTCGGCCCCAACAGCCTGGGCGTCATCCGGCCAAGCGTCGGCCTGAACGCGTCGCTGCTGACAGCTGCGCCTGCGCGGGGCGACATCGCGCTCATCTCGCAGAGTGCTGCGCGTCGGCACCGGGATGCTGGACTGGGCCGCGAGCGCACACGTGGGCTTCTCGCTGTTCGTCTCGGTGGGGGGCATGATCGACCTCGACTTCGCCGACCTCATCGACTTCCTCGGCGAGGATCCCTACACGCGCAGCATCCTCATCTACATGGACACGATCGGGAACGCCCGCCGCTTCATGAGCGCCGCGCGCAGTTTCGCTCGCAACAAGCCGATCATCGTCCTGAAGCCCGGGCGCTACGCCGAGAGCGCGACGAGCGGCGCTGCTGCCCTCCACGTGCGCTCGGAGGTGGCGACGAGGTCTACGAGGCCGCCTTCAAGCGAGTGGGCGTCCTGCGGGTGCGCGAGGTCATCGACCTGTTCCACGCCGCAGAGGTGCTCGACTCCCGCCGCCTGCCGACCGGCCCCGGGGTCGCGATCGTCACCAACGCCGGGGGGCTCGGAGCGATGGCTGCCGACACGCTCGCCGAGCAGGGCGGACGCCTCGCCGAGCTGTCCGAGGAGACGATGGCGCTGCTGGATGCCGCGCTGCCCGCCCACTGGAGCCACGCGCAATCCGGTCGACGTCCTGGGAGACGCGACGAGCGAGCGGTTCGTCTCGGCGGTGAAGGCGTGCCTGGCAGATCCGGGCGTCAACGGACTGCTGCTGCTGTACACGCCCCAGGGCGACGCGCGCCCCGACGAGATGGCGAAGGAGATCGCGGCGCTGGTCAAGCACTCCAACAAGCCGGTCATCACCGCGCTCATGGGAGGCGACGCGGTCGCGCCCGGCCGAGAGGTGCTCAAGTCGGCCGCGATTCCGTGCTACAACACGCCCGAAGAGGCCGTGCGGACGTACATGAGCATGTACCGGTACGCCCGCAACCTCGAGCTGCTCTACGAGACCCCCGCCGAGCTGCCCATCGACATCGCCCCGCCCAAGCACAACCTGCGGGCGATGCTGCGCCGTGTCGTGCGCAGCGGCCGATCGGTGCTGACCGAGGACGAGTCGAAGCGGTTCATCACGACGTACGGCTTCCCCGTGGCTCCGCAGATCGTCGCCGAGACCGAAGCCGAGGCACTCGCGGCGGCGCAGAAGATCGGCTATCCGGTGGTTCTCAAGGTGGTCGCGAACGAGATCACCCACAAGAGCTCGGTCGGCGGCGTCGAGATCGGGGTGTGCTCGCCGACAGACCTCGAGGACGCGTACGCGCGCATCATCAAGCGCGTCGCCAAGAACTCCCCCAAGGCGGCGATCGAGGGCGTTTCGGTCCAGAAGATGGTCCGCCAGGTGGACTTCGAGCTGATTCTCGGCATGAAGAAGGACCGCGCAGTTCGGCTCGGTGATCGTGTTCGGAGCGGGAGGCGTGGGCGCGGAGGGCCTGGCGGACTTCTCGGTGAGTCTGCCGCCGCTCAACCAGACGCTCGCCCGCAGGATGATGGAGGAGACGCGCATCTTCAGGACGATCCAGTCGCCCAGGCGCGGCGTCGTCGCCCCGGACGTCTGCGAGCTCGAGGAGCTGCTCACCAAGCTCTCGAACATGGCCGTCGACTTCCCTGAGATCGCCGAGATCGTCATCAACCCGCTCGTGATCGCCGACGGCGAGGCCTGCGCGGTCGATGCGCGAATCGTCATCGACACGGGCGTCATGGAGGGCAAGCCGGACCATCCGCACCTCGTCATCACGCCGTACCCCACGCGCTACGTGACGCCGTGGAAGCTGTCGGACGGAACCGAGGTCATCCTGCGGCCGATTCGGCCCGAGGACGAGCCGATGGAGTACGAGCTGCTCAAGACGACGTCGGAGGAGACGCTGCAGGGCACGCTTCCTCGGCAATGTGGTCAACATCACGCACGAGATGCTGGTGCGGTTCACCAACATCGACTACGACCGCGAGATGGCGATCGTCGCCGAGTACACGCACGGCAAGAAGAAGCGGATCATCGGCGTCGGGCGCCTGATGGGCGAGGCCGACAAAGGCAAGGGAGAGTTCGCCGTGCTCGTGCACGACGACTTCCAGGGCCGCGGGCTGGGCTTCAAGCTCACCGACGTCATCATCGGCATCGCGCAGGAGAAGGGTCTCCGAGAGATCAGCGGCTACATCGACGCGAACAACCGCCGAATGCTGCGCGTGGTCACCGGCCTCGGCTTCGTCGCCGAGGAGACCGTCGACTGCGTCACGACCGTGCGGCTGACGTTCTAGGCGGCGTCGCTCGAGGCTGGCCGCTAGTCGTGCTTCGCGGCGAGGAACGGCTTGTCTCGCTGCTCCTCGGTGTCCGGCTCGACGTGAACGACGACGTCCTTGAGGCCCGCGTACTGCGCGCACAGCCACTGCTCGAGTTCCTGCGCGATCGCGTGGCCCTCGTCGACCGAGATGGTCGGATCGACCAGGATGCTCATGTCCATCTGGACGAAGGCGCCCGTGCCCCGCGTCCGGATGTTGTGGCAGCCCTTCACGCCCTCGAACGATCAGGACCTTCTGCGCTACACGTCGTTCGGGTCGAGCCGCGCCTGGTCCGAGAAGGTCGTGTTCACGCCCTTGAACACCTCGATGGCCGCCCAGACGACCGCGAGCGCGACGAAGAGCCCGACGATGGGGTCGGCGATCGGCATGCCCATCTTGACCAGACGAGGGACAGGATGACGCCGAGGGTCACCCAGATGTCGGAGAGCGTGTGCTTGGCGTCGGACTGGAGCACGTCGCTGTCGAGCGCCTTGCCTCGGCGAGTCTCGAACCAGACGACGAACACGTTGATGCGCCAGCGTGACGAGCATGATGACGAACGAGATCGTCGGTGACCTCGACCGGCGGCAGCGTGCCGGTCTTCGCGTAGGCGACCAGGCTGGAGACCGATTCGCTGCCGACCCGCCATGCCGCCAACAGCGAGCATGACGCCGATGATCGCGCTCGCGAACGACTCGTACTTCTGGTGCCCGTACGGGTGGCTCTCGTCGAGCGGCTTGCCCGCGACCGCCATGGCGATGAGCGCGACGACGTTGCCGGCGCCGTCGGTGAGCGAGTGGATACCGTCGGCGAACATGGCCGTCGAGCCGCTGATCGAGACCCCACGCCGCCTTCGCGGCCGACACGAGCAGGTTGAGGACGAGTATCTGCCACAGGACGAGCTTGATGCCGCGTGCGCGGTGCGTCAGCGATCTGAGTCATGCATGTCTCCTCGATGAATCTTCAGGCCGATGGCCGTAGGGTCGTCGTCAGTCCAGCGTTGCTGCGAAACCCATCATCGGGTTCATGCGGTCAAACGGCAAACAGCCCCGGCCGCTCTCGCAAGCGACCAGGGCTGCGCAGAGACCTGCCCCAGCTGTCTACTGGGCGAGATAGCCGCCGTCCACCACGTACTGGCTGCCCGTGACGAAGGATGCCTTATCGGTGAGAAGCCACAGGATCGTCTCGGCGACCTCGGATGCGGTGCCCCAACGGTTCATGGCGTGCTTCGCGGCGATGAAGTTCCACAGATCGCTGCCCTTCTCCATGCCCGCGGCGGACACCAAAGGCGTGTCGATGAAGCCGGGGTGCACCGAGTTGACCCGGACGCCCTGCGTCGCGTACTCGAGCGCCGCGTTCTGGGTCAGGCCGATGACGCCATGCTTCGCCGCGACGTACGCGCACGACTGCGCGAAGCCCACGAAGCCGAGAATCGAGCTGATGTTGACGACCGATCCGCCGCCGGCCGCAGCGATCGCCGGCAGTTCGGCACGCAGGCTGTAGAACACGCCGGAGAGATTGATCGAGATGACCTTCTCCCAGCCGTCGACCGGGTACTCTCCGGTCAGTGCCGCGGGACCGCCGATCCCGGCGTTGTTGACGGCGAGGTGCAGGCCACCGTAGGTGTCGACTGCGAACTTCACCATGGCCTCGGTGTGGTCGGGGTTGGAGACGTCGGCATGCACGAAGGCGGCGGAGCCGCCCGCCGCTTCGATCATCGCGACAGTCTCGGCGCCGCTGTCGTCGGCGACATCCGATACCACCACCTTCGCGCCTTCTCGCGCCATCGCGAGTGCCGTTTCTCGGCCGATCCCGGAGCCGGCGCCCGTAACGAGGCCGACCTTGCCTTCAAGAGTCCCTGCCATCGTCGTTCTCCTTCCGGTGCTAAGCGCCCTAGCAGTCCCTTAGGGACGAGTCGCGCTCTGCAAACAGACAATGACCGAGCAAGAACCCCCCGGTCACCAATGAGTTGATATACCCTGCTGAGCGCCTGAAGTCACACGGCGCGCGATTCACGCTCGATGCGGCACGTGCCATCGCGAACCGCGCATGGCGGAGGGGGTGGGATTCGAACCCACGAGACCCTTGCGGGCCTACTGGTTTTCAAGACCAGGGCATTCAACCACTCTGCCACCCCTCCGTGGCGCGAACAGGCAGAGAATATCATGCGCGGCGCGGTCGGCTCTGCAGCCTCGAACTCGAGCGACTTCGCCAATCGTCGGCTCGGGACTACCATAGAGTCACGCCATCCGGTCACGACGAGCAAGGAACCCACATGCAATCCGACGAGATCTACATGGCGATGGCGCTCGAGCAGGCACGGTACGCCGGCGAGATCGGTGAGGTGCCGATCGGTGCGGTCGTCGTGTGCGACGGCGCCGTGGTGTCACACGGCATGAACCGCCGCGAGATCGATCACGACCCTGCGGGCCACGCCGAGTTCCTGGCCATCCGTGACGCCGCGGCCAAGCTCGGGCGCTGGCGACTGTCCGACTGCACCGTCTACGTCACCCTCGAGCCCTGCCCCATGTGCGCGGGGCTCATGCACCAGGCGCGCATCGCGCGGTGCGTCTTCGCGGCGCCCGACCCGAAGGCCGGTGCGCTCGGGACGCTGTACGACCTTTCGAGCGATGAGCGACTGAACCATCGCTTCGACGTCAGTTCGGGAATACTCGCCGATGAGTCCGCGGCGCTGCTGCGCGACTTCTTCCGCAAGCTCAGAGAGGAGCGATCGTGAGCCGCTTCGGCGCTCGAACGGCACGCCTCTGCGCGCTGATGCTGCTCGTTGCGCTGATCGCTGGCGCCCGCCGCCGCGTGCGGCCAAGGACTTCTCCATCGAGGCGATCGAGCATCGGCGCCGCGGTCGATCGCCAACGGCGACCTGCGCGTCAGCGAGCATCGCGTACGGTCGACTTCGACGGGCAGTTCAGCTGGGTCGAGTGGAAGCTCAACACCAAGGGCTCCGACGGAATCGAGATTCTCGGCGTGTCGACGGTGCGCGGCGATACCGAGCAGCACTACGACCAAGGTCGACGGTGAGGCGACGACACCCGGCACCTACTCCGTCGCAGACGACGGCGACTCGGTCGACGCTGCACGCTTGCCATCTCGGCGCTCGGACGAGACGATGCCGGTTCCGCATCGACTACATGGCCAACGGGCGCGGCGAAACGCTACTCCGACACCGCCGAGCTCTACTGGCAGTTCATCGGCGACGAGACCGTCGGTGCCCGCGGGGCGCGTGAACATCGAGATCGCGCCGCCGGCGCCGCTGACGAAGGAGCAGGTCAAGGCCTGGGCGCACGGCCCGCTCACCGGCGGTCGTCGCGATCGGCGCCGACGGCAGGGTCACGCTCGACGTGCCCGAGCTGCCGGCGAACACCTTCGTCGAGGCGCGCGTGCTCTACCCGCCGGACGCGCTGGCCGAGCGCGCCGGTCATCAACGAGCCGCGCGACGCAGGCGGTGCTCGACGAAGAGGCGAAGTGGGCCGACGAGGCCAACGCCGAGCGGATGAAGGCGCGTATCGGGATCGCCTTGGCGATCGGGCTCAGCGCGCTGCTCTCGCTCGGGGCGCTCGGCTTCGCGATCTGGGCGTTCCTGCGCCACGGGCGCGAGTACAAGCCCGCGTTTCCCGGCGGCTACCTGCGCGAGGACCCGCGCCCCGACCTCGTCGCCCGGGGTCATCGGCTCGCTGTGGCGCTTCGGAACGCCGGGCACCGCCGACATCGCCGCCACGCTCATGGACCTCGCCGACAAGGGCGTCATCACGATGCGGCCGACCACCGTGCGCCACGACGGGATTCTCGGCATCGGGGCGAAGGACGAGGCGAGCTTCGAACTCGGGCTCAACCCCAACTACCGCCGGCGGGTTCGGTCGGCCCGACCGACAAGACTGCTGCTCGACCTGCTGTTCGACGATATCGGTGCCGGCGGCGTGGTGACGCTCGAGGAGATCAAGTCGTACGCCAAGGACAACCCGCAAGACCTACACCGAGCAAGATCAAGGCGTGGAACGACGAGTGCGAGGCGATCGCCGACGTCGCTCGGGCATGTTCGAGGGCAACAGCTGGTCGTGGCGCGTGGGCATGTTCCTTCTCGCGGGCGTCGTCGGCGCGGTCGGGTTCTTCTCGGCGGTGTTGGGCGAGACGATCTGGCCGCTGTGCTTCGCGGTTCCCTCGGCCATTGCGCATCGCGGTCATGGGCGCGTACATGCTGCGCCGCAGCCGACAGGGCAACGAGCTGTTCGCCCAGTACAAGGCGGTCCACGACTACCTGCACGATTTCGGGCGGCTCGCACGAGGTGCCGCCGCAGTCGATCGTGCTGTGGAACCGGTTCCTCGTGCTCGCCGTGGTCTTCGGCATCGCGACCGAGGTCATCAACCAGTTGCGCGTCAAGGTGCCGGCGGTCGTCGGCGACCCGGCCTTCCAGACGACGTACTGGTGGGTCTACGCGTCAAGCGGTGGATCGCTCGCCGATCTCGGCGCTGCAGGGCGGCTTCGCCAGCGCGTCACAGATCGCCTCGAGCGAGATGTCGTCCTCGTCGGGCGGCGGCGGCGGGTTCTCGGGCGGCGGCGGTGGCGGCGGTGGCGGCGGCGGGTTCTCGGCGGGGTGAGTCTGCGCCGCCTCGACGCGCCGGAGCAGTCGCGTTCGCGAGGCGTGTGATGGATGTCACAGTCAGTTTCGAGCGAAGCTGCAGCAGGTCTGGCGTTTGCCGATAACGGAAACAGACACCTTGTTCACCCGACACGGAATACCCGCACCCGCAGGTGCAGCTCGGGAGGGCCACAGGCATGAACCGACTGCTCAGGATGGTCGCCGTGCTCGTCGCGGCGGCGTTGCTGTCTCCGGCATCGGCGTTCGCATACGAGAACCAGATGACGCCGCTGGCCTTGCACATCGTCGTGAGCGCGACCGGCCTGGGCGTCGCGATCGTGCTGCTGTTCGAGGCCCTCGGCCTGCGCAAGATCGTCCTCGGCGGTGCTATCGCCGAGAAGATCCACTTCGTCATCCTCGCGATCGTCTGCCTCGCCGCCTCCGCGCTCGCGAAGTGGACGAGCAACTTCGTCTCCGGCATCACGTTCGAGCAGACGGAACTCGTCAGCGAGGGGCTCGTGGTGCTCGCCATGGCGCTGCTCGCCGCGTACTTCTACAGCGTCCGCACGCGCCATGCAGGCCTACCTCACCGGCATGAAGTCGGAGCAGGCAGGCCCAGCGGCAGCGATTCCGCGAAGCCGGAGGAAGAGCCAGGTGCCTAACGTCCTCGCGACACGTGTGGAGGAGACGCTGCGCCCGGTGATCGGCACCGTTCTGGCGAGCGTGTCGGTCGACGTCGAGAGCCGCCGTATCGGCAAGACTCCCGACACGATCGACCACGCCGACCTGCCGCAGATCGCCGACAACCTCGTGAACGCGCTGCGGCTCGTGGTCGGCGGCGACATGGCGAACGCAGCGGCGCGCAAGGTGCGCGAGCTGCGGTACTAGGCTCGCGCCAGCGGCGCGGATCGCCGCGCGAGGCACTACGCGGGCTTCTCGGCGGACTTGAGCGCGCGGGTTCCCGCAGCGCGCGTCGTGCGATGCCGGCCCACGGGTCGGTGCCGGCCGCGACGCGCGCGAGCACGCGCTCGGTCGTGAAGGCGCGGATGTCGAGGTCGTCGGTGAGCTCGTCCCACGCGAGCGGAACCGAGCACGACGGGCCCGAGAGGTTGCGCGTCGAGTACGGCGCCACCGCGCTCGCGCCCTCGGCGTTGCGCAGGTAGTCGAGGAAGATGCGGCCGCCGCGCGCGTCCTTGGCCATCTTCCCGGTGAGCGTGTCCGGGTGGCCGCTCGACCAGCCGGTCGACGATCGACTTGGCCAGCGCGCGGACGCGGACGAACTCCCACACCGGCTCGATGGGCAGCACGACGTGCAGCCCCTTGCTGCCGGTCGACTTCACGAACGGCGCGAACCCGAGCGCCCGCGCACTCCTCGCGAACGATCCTCGCCGCCGAGCAGATCTGCGCCCACGTCACGCCCGGACCCGGGATCGAGGTCGAAGACGATGCGGTCGGGGCGCGTGGGGGCAGTCGACGCGCGAGAGCCACGTGTGGATCTCGAGCGCGCCCATCTGCGCGAGCGCGACGAGCCCCTCGGCGGAGTCGACGTAGAGCAGCTCGTCGGGGTCCGTGTGCCCGGTGAGCGTGTGGGCGAAGGTGCGGATGTGCGGCGAGAGACCGGCGTCCGGGTGCCGCTGGTAGAAGCAGGCCCTACCGTGGCCCAGAGGGCAGCGTACGAGCGTCAGCGGCCTCTCGGCGACGTGGGGCAGCATCGCCGGAGCGACCGCCGCGTAGTACTCGGCGAGCGACGAGCTTCGGGAACGCCGAGTCCGGGAAGAGCGGCTTCTCGGGATTCGTGATCGCGGACACCGAGCACGGTGGTGGGCGAGCCGAAGTCGTTGCGCTTGCTTGCGCGAGGCTTCTTGGCCCCGGGTTCGGGCTCGCCGCCGGGCTGCGGCTCGGGCTCGGTGGCGTCGCTCGGCGGATGCCGCTTCGGGCCGCTCGCGCACGACCTCGCGCGGCTCCTTGTCCTCGCGCACGCCGAGAAAGACCGGCTGGCGCAGCACGCCCTCGGCGGTCCACTCGCGGAACGCGGCCTCGATGACGAGCGCCGGCTCGGTCCAGTGCACGACGTGTCCTGCGACTGTGCGGTGCCGGCTCGAACGGCGACGTCGTTGCTGCGAGCGCGCCCAGCTCGGGCCACGAGCGCAGCGAGCGTCGCCTCGTCGAACCCGCTGCCGACCCGGCCGGCGTACACGAGCCGCTCGCCCTCGTACGTGCCGACCAGCAGCGAGCCGAGCGCCCCGCGCGACCCCTGGCCCTCGGTGAAGCCGCCAACGACGAGCTCCTGCGTGTGCCGGCACTTCACCTTCTGCCAGTCGCGCCCGCGCCCGGCGACGTAGCGGCTGTCGGCGCGCTTGCACACGACGCCCTCGAGCCCGGCCGAGCAGGCGTGCGCGTAGAGCTCGCGGGCGCTGCTGTCGACGTGATCGGCGTAGCGCAGCAGCGAGGTCGCGGGCCCTCATCGGCGAGCAGGGTCCGCAGCAGCTCCTTGCGCTGCGCGAGCGGCATGTCGCGCAGGTCGTGGCCGTTGAGGAACAGCAGGTCGAACGCCGCGTACGCGATGCGCTCGGGATGCGCGCCCAGCGCGCGTCTGCAGCAGCTCGAAGCGCGACACGCCCTCAGCGTCGAACACGACCGCCTCGCCATCGAGCACCGCCGAGACCGCCGGCAGCCCCTCGACCGCCCGCACGAGCGGCGCGAAGCGGTCGCTCCAGTCGGCGTGGCTGCGAGTGAACGCCCGAGCCCGCCCGCCATCGAGCACCAGCACCAGCCGGTACCCGTCGTACTTCGCCTCCGCCAGCCACCCCTCGCCCTGAGGCGGCGCGTCGACGAGCGTAGCGAGCTCGACGTCGATCGGGAGAGGTGGAGCCGCGAGGGTCTGCGCGGCGGAGGGTTCTTCGCAGGGTCCCGTAGTGCGAGTTCGGCCGCGGTGGGATGGGCGTTGAAGTTGTGTGGTCGGGCTCTTGCGACCGGGAAGGCACTCGCGGGTCAGGTGCGGCCGGGGAGGTCGGCGGGGATGCTCGCAGGCTGCGAGCCTGCGGGTCGCCAGCGGCCGACGCCGAGACCCCGTCCCCGCCGACCTCCCCGGCCGCACCGACCTCCTCAATCGACCTCCCGGTGAGCACGCTAGTCCGGCTCCTCGGCGATCACGTTGTACTCATCGGCGGGTCGAACCCACTCGTCCTTCTCCTTGATCAGCAGCCAGTTCTCCCGCTTCTCCCCGGGCCGCGGCCGCATGCGCACGAGCACCCAGCGCCCGTGGAGCTTCTCGCCGAAGCAGGTCGAACTTCAGGTCGCCCTTCTCCAGCGCCGCGTGCGGGTCGCCCGACCGGCTGCCACGTGCCGCGGTCCCACACGATGACGGTGCCGCCGCCGTACTCGCCGGCCGGAATGGTGCCTTCGAAGCCGCCGTACTCGAGCGGGTGGTCCTCGACGTGCACGGCGAGCCGCTTGTCGTGCGTGTCGAGCGACGGTCCCTTCGGGCATCGGCCCACGACAGCAGCACGCCGTCGAGTTCGAGCCGGAAGTCGTAGTGCAGCGCGCGCGCCGCGTGCTTCTGCACGACGAAGCTGAGGGCCGGCGCGTCCTCGGCGCGGCTCGGCGCCCGCGGGCTCCGGCGTCTTCGCGAAGTCGCGCTTGCGGTGGTACTCGTCGAGCGGCATCGGTCGGCCGCCTCTAGGCGCCGGCGGCCTGTGCGCCGCCGGCCTTCGCGGCCCGCGCGTCTTCGACGCTCTTCTTCAGCAGCTCCATGATGTCGACCACTTCGCCGAGCGGCTCGGCGCGGGCCTCGGCGACCTCGACCGTCTCGCCGGCGGCCTTGCGCTGGATGAGCGCGAGCAGGTCGTCGTGGTAGGTGTCGTGGTAGGCGCTCGGGTCCCAGTCGGTCTCGATGGTGGCGACCAGCTGGCGGGCGAGTGCCAGCTCGGCGTCGGTCACGCCGAGCGCGGCCACGTCGCCGCCGGGCAGGTCGAGCCCGTCGGCCGCGCGCAGCTCGTACGGGTAGCGCAGCACCTCGAGCACGAGCGCGTCGCCCTGCGGGCACGAGCGCGCACAGCCGCTGCCGCGAGCGGATCACGATCTGCCCGATCGCCACGCGGCCCGCCGAGCGAAGCGCCTCGCGCAGCAGCGCGTACGCCTTGGCGCCCTGCGGTTCCGGCGCGAGGAAGTACGGCGTGTCGAAGAACTCAGGCGCGACGTCGCTCGCGCACACCGCGCCGAGCACGTCGATCGTCCGGGTCGCCTTCACGTTCGCCGCCGAGAAGTCCTCGTCGGCCATCGTCACCCAGCGGCCGTCCTCGAGCTGCGAAGCCCTTGACGACCGCCTCCCACGGGACCTCCTCGCCGGTGGTCTCGTTCACTCGCTTGTTGCGCACCGGCGACAGGTCGCGCGAGTCGAGCAGATGGAACGAGAGCTCGCGCGGTGCGACCGCCGAGAACAGCCCGACGGGAATCGTGACGAGCCCGAACGAGATGGTGCCCTTCCAGATGGCGCGTGGCATGGGCGTTCTCCTCGGCAGAGTGGGGCGGACGGCGGGAGCCGGCTGCGGTCAGAGGCGATGGCGGGCGGGTACTTCGGGCCCAGGCCGAGCCACATGCCCGGCGTAGAAGCCGACCACCGAGACGACGCTGTTCAGGACGGTGCCCCAGATCATGTCGATGATCGTGATGTTGACCGGCCAGTTGGCGAGCGTCGACAGGTTCGTGAGGTCGTACGTCGCGTAGGCGACGAACCCGAAGAGCGCGCCACGCCACAGGGCGCCCATGACCGCGCCCTCGCGAATACCCGGGCAGGACGGCGAGCGCGATCAGGCCGACGAGGTACACGAGGTAGAACGCGGCAGCCACACCGATGTCGGGCTTAGGCTTGAGCAGCGACCCGAGGGCCGGCTGGTAGAGTCTCGGCACCGCAGTCGAGAGCCAGATGAAGTCCATCGCGAAGAAGGCGACCGTGCACGCGCCGTAGAGTCCGAGAAGCTTTCCGAACGACATGGTGGCCTCCGTGCTGGAGTCGTGGGTGGGATATGCTATCTCTAGATGTTCCCGTTCGCGGTCGGCACCGAGCTACGCGGGCGGTGCACATGTGGTGATTCTCGACAGTCCTTTGAGGTTCGTTAAGAACCGCCATGCGTTGCTCATGAGTGGGCCCGGCAAGTCCGATACTCATGAGTACCAACCTGCTGCAGCCGCCAGGGGAGGCCGCTTTGGAACGTGAAGAACGTCAGCCTGCGCACCGCGCTCATGGTCAGCCTCATGGTCATGATGATCGTGCCCGGCCGTGGCGACGGCCCTGTTCGCGCTGCCGACATTCAGTTCGTCGCTGACCAACGAGGCGCATGAAGTCGGTCGAGATCGACGAGCAACGTCGCCCAAGTAGCAGCTGGCGGAGCTGCAGACGTCGCGCACGTCGCAGCTCGAGTCGCTCGCGCAGGACGTCTTCTCCGACCCCGTGCATCGGACCGCCGCCGCGCTTGCGCGAGCAGCTTCAGCCGCCAGGACTCACTGCTCACGCTACGACTGCCTGCTCTGGATCGGACGGGACGGCCTCGTCGTGGTCGTCCACTCAGGCGTCGTGATTGGCACAGGCTCGACTGGCCGCAACTCATGAGGCTAGCGAAGTCCAGCCGAGGCGACCTCGATAGTCTCGATCATCCCGCTCACTGAGCTCTACTCCCTGGGTCTGGACCAGAACTACCGTGATCGCCCTGAAGCCGAATGACTCCGGCTCAGCGGCAGCCGACCGAGGTGGCCGGGGCGCTCGCGATCGCCTCGGTAGCCCCCGTCGCCGACGAGAACGGCAAGCGCGTCGGGACGCTCGTCGCGCTGGACATGCTCAAGCACAACAACCAGTTCGTCGACCGGATCGTTGCCAAGGTGGGCGGTCAGGCGATCGATCTATCCAGAACGGCGTTCGGGTCGCGACGACCGTCAAGAGCGCTGACGGAACGCGGGCGATCGGCACGCCGGTTTCGGACGAGATCCGCGAGGCGGTTCTTGTCGGCGGGCAGCCGTACCAGGGCAACGCCAAGGTCGTGAAGCCGACTTACATCTCGGCCTACGAACCGCTCACCGACCCCGAGGGCGCCGTCGTCGGCATGATGTTCACGGGAATCCCGCAGGCGCCCTACCGCGCCGCGACGGTATCCCTTCACCGTGAAGTTCATGCCTCATCGCGATGGCCGGACTCGCTCTGGCCGTCGGCATCGGGCTGGACATCGCCAACCGGGCCACCACGCCGCTCGACGGCGTCAGCGCCGCCGCCGAGAAGATCGCCGCCGGCGACCTGACCGTCGCGGTGCCCGAGACGGGCTACCGCGAAGCAGTCCATGATGGGCAACGCGTTCAACGCGATGACCGCCGAGCTGCGCGACCTGCTCGCCCGCGTGGGGTCCTCGGCGAGCACGCTTGACGGAGTGGCTCACGACATCGCCGAGGCTTCGCACAGCGAGGCCGACACCGCGACGTCGCAGGCCTCGGCCGTCGCCGAGGCGACCGCGACCATCGAGGAACTCACCCACAGCTTCGGCGCAGTGGCAGACGGCGCGCGCCGCGTGCTCGACATCGCCGAGGACTCGCTCGAGGCCGCACAGCAGGGCCGCAGGCTCCATCGAGACGAGCGTCATCAACGTCGAGATGCTCGCCGGCGGCTCCGTCGCCGTTGCGCAGGGCGCCGAGCACCTCGGCGAGGTGGCCGAGGACATCAGCCAGGTCACCACACTCATCAGCTCCATCGCCGAGCAGACCAAGATCCTCGCGCTCAACGCCGCCATCGAGGCGGCGCGCGCGGGCGAGGCCGGCAAGGGCTTCGGCGTCGTCGCCACCGAGATCCGCACGCTTGCCGACTCGGTCTCGATCGTCGGCGGGCCGCATCGCGAGGCTCGTCGACGGCATCCAGGGCGCGAGCCGGATCCTCACCGAGACGGCGAACTCGCAGGGTGACAGCGCGACGCACGACCGTCCAGAGCGCCGCACAGACGCGCAAGTCGTTCGACGACATCCTCGAGCAGATGGAGCGCACGGCGCACGCGGCACGCGAGATCGCGGCGGCCGCGCAGCAGCAGCAGGCGGCGTCGAGGCAGATCGTCGAGGTCATGCACCAGGTCTCGGGCGGGGTGACCGGCAATGCCGCCGCTTCACAGCAGCTCGCGGCCACCGCCGACGACATCCAGCGCGAGGCCGAGAACCTCACGCGCGGCATCGGCAAGTTCAGGACGCAGCTAGCGCAGGCGCCGCGACCGCGCGACGGTCCGAGGCGTGCGCCCAGACAGTCGACACGAAGCAGCCCGGGACTCGCGTCCCGGGCTGCTGCGTCTTGCGGCGTGCTCGTGCGGGTGCTACGCCTCGTCGATTGCGGCCTTGAGCTCGGCCGCGTCGGCGTCGACCTGCTGCTTCGCGATCTTCTTGGCCTGCTTCATCAGGCGCTCGGCGCCAGCGTCGAAGGTCGCGTCAGCGATGAGGATGACGCCGGCCTGACCGGGCTCGAGCTCGGCGGCGAGATCCTTGACGGCCCCGCGGTCCATGACCTTGACCACGTTGCCGATGCCCGCGCCGATCGCGGCGCCAGCGGCCGCCGAGACCAGAGGACGGCGGGAAGATGACGCCGAAGATCGCTCCGGCGATGGCGCCCTTCTTGGCGCCGGAGCCGCGCTGCGTGGCGTCGGTGTCGAGAACCTTGACCTTGCCGTCCGGGCCCTTCTCGAAGATGGCCGACTCGTACGTGCCGATCCACTTCTCGCGCGTGGGCCGCCTTGATGGTGTCGAAGTCGACCCATGCGTCGTCGACGTCGTCGTAGAGGCCTGCGTACACGATGATGCCGCTGCTCTCTGCCATGTTCCTTCTCCTTCGACGGTGGTCGGGACGTGTAACCGGAACGACGGCTAGGCCGACTGGCCCGAGTCGTCGGTATCCGGGATGAACACTGAAAGCAGGAAGCTCACGACGCTGATGACGATCGAGCCGCACAACGCGGGCCAGAAGCCGTCGATGGTGATGCCGGTGTTGAACAGGCGCGTTGGCCCACGAGCCGGCGAGCATCAGCATCAGGGCGTTGATCACGAGCATGAACAGGCCGAAGCGTCGCGACGATGCAGCCGCACGACAGGAAGCTCAGAATCGGCCGGATGATCGCGTTCACGAAGCCGAGAACGAGCGCAACGACCGACGATCGTGAGCCACGCGCTGCCGCCGGGAGCCACCGTGATCCCCGGTACGAGCAGAATCGCCGCGGCGACCGCGATCGACGTGATCAGCCATCGAATCAAGAATCCGAATCCACATACGTCGCGAGCTCCCTTCTCGGAGTACCTCGACTGTCTTCCAAAGGTGATTTCCCCATTTGCCGCTGCAGCGAGCAAATCGCCTGACGAGGTGCGACAATCCGCTCCGGACTCGGGAATATGTAGGCGACGGCGCGACGTGGGCGCCTCGGAGCGCCAGCCATGTTCGAGGGGGAGCTATGACCAAGACCGAGAAGCCTGCCGAGCCGGACGCGATCGAGCGCCGCAGCCGATGGCGAAGAGAGCGGCCGGACGAGACGGCAGCGACCGACGCCGGACGAGTCGCCGGCGGACGCCGACGACCCGGCGAGCTGCCGCCGACGAGGCCGGCCGGCATCGAGGCGATCAAGGTCGACGAGGCGGAGCTACTCGCCGAGATCGAGCGGCTTCGAGAGCCGAGAACGAGAAGCTGGTCGCGGCGCGGACTCGCGACTCGCACATCGGGCGTCGCGTCGGCAGCGGTCGTGCTCATCGTGCTCGGCGCGATCCTGTTCGGGCTGGCGGTCAGCGCGGTCTGGCTGAACCGGACCGTCATGAACGAGGATCGCTGGGTGGCGACGGTGGCGCCGCTGGCGCAGGACGTGGCGATCCAGGACTACGTCGCCACGAAGGCATCGGACACGATCATCACCAACGTCGACATTCAAGGGCTACGTGGACCAGGCGCTCGAGCCAGTTGCCGCCGCAGGCCGCAGATTCTCTCACGCCGATCACCGGGGCGATCGACAACCTCATTCGGGAGTCGGCGACCAAGATCGTGCGCTCCGAGCAGTTCTACACCGTGTGGGTCCAGATGAACCGCTACGGCCACAAGGCCTTCATCGCCGCGATCAGCGACAAGACGACCGGCGTGATCCAGAAGCAGGGCGGCACGGTCACGCTCGAGACGACCGTGCTCGTCGACCAGATCAAGACAGGCGCTGTCGAGCAGGGGCCTGGGCTTCGTCAACAACATCAACATCCCGATCAAGAACCAGCAGATCGTGCTGGTCGACTCGGCCGGTCTCGAGCAGCTCGGCAGTCGCGATTCAGGTCGATGAACACGATGGCCTACCTGCTGCCGTTCCTGGCGCTCGCGATGCTCGCGGGCGGTGTCGCACTCGCCGTCGACCGGCGCAAGGCGGTGCTGTGGGTCGGCATCGGCATCACCGCCTCGGTGCTGCTCCCGCTCGAGGCCATCTACTTCGCGCAGGCACCGTTCGTGGCATGCGGTCGTACCAGCTCGGCGGAATGCCCGCGCCTGCGGCGTCAGGCCGCCTACACCCTCGTGTTCCGCAATCTCGTCGCGGCGCAGCAGCTGTTCACCGTCGTTGGCCTCGTGTTCGTCGTCGGCGCGATGCTCGCCGGGCCCGAACCGGTTCGCGACCTCGCTGCGCAACGGCTTCAAGCACGGTATGGCGAGCATCGGCCCGGACTGGGACTTCGGCCCCGTCGGCGAGTGGATCTACGTGCACCAGAGCGGCATGCGCACGGCCGGCATCATCGGCGCGATCGTGATTCTGCTGATCGCACCGGTCGAGGTCGTATCGCGACCATCGTCTGGCTCGTGGTGGGCGTCGTCGTCTGGATCGCGCTCGTCGCGCTGTTCGGCCGCCCGCGGCCGATGAAGGCCGTGCTCGAGGAGGCGAGGACTCGCCGCGGAGCCGGCGGCCGGGTAGGACGCGGCTGTGCCTGCGGCGCGTTGCCGCTCCGTGCGCAGGTCGCTATACTCGCGGTTGCACTTCTCGGCGAGCTGGGCGTTCCAGCGCCGAGCAGGACGCGGAGAGTTGTCCGAGAGGCTTAAGGAGCACGACTGGAAATCGTGTATGCGGCTTTAAACCGTATCCAGGGTTCGAATCCCTGACTCTCCGCCATACGAATGTGACAAGAGCGGTCCCGCGAGCAGCGGGGCCGCTCTTTCGCGTTGCTAGACGAATACGACCTTGCGGAAGAGCCAGAAGTTCCAGAGCGTCACGACCGCCATCGTGCCGATCTTGGCGACGGTGGGGCTGAAGCCCTGGCCATCCGCGTACGCGATCACCGACGTCGTGAAGACCAGGTTGAGACTCCAAAGCGTCAGGTAGAGCACGGCGCTGCGCACCCAATGCGACGAGGACTTGAAGGTCCACTGGCGGTTCATCAAGAAGTTGCAGACGGTCGCGATCAAGACCGCGATGACGTTGGAGATGCGCACATCAAGGTCGAGAGGACTCGAAAGCACCCAGAACACGGCGAGTTCCAGCAAGGCGCTGCTGCCGCCGACCAAGAGGTAGCGCACTCCCTGCGCGAAGACGCTCGGTTCAGTGTCGGCGGGTCGGGTCTGCTGGTCCAAGTCTTCGGTCACGGATGCCTCTCATTTCGCGCTTCGCTCCACGAGCACGGTAGCACGGGCGTCCTGCGGTTTCGCTCGTTTGCCGCTCGGCGGGCTCGGCCAGCCGCTCACGGACTCTCGGTTGACCCCAGGCACCCACAGCACAAAGAATCATCTCAATACAATAGCTAGACGGGTCCGGGGTATACCCGGAGGTCGCTGAGAACGGTCGGGCCGCCGTCTCGAGTTCACGCTCGAGTGGCGGCTTTTCGCGTTCTCGGACTCGTTCTCAGGGTCTGGCACTCTACGTGCCGGAGGTCATTGCGACGGAATGGTCGGGCCGCCATCCGGGTGCTTCGCGCACCCCGATGCGGCCCGTCGCGTTGCAAAGGAGAGGTCCATGGGACTGTTCGACGGACTGTTCGGGGACAAGCTTCCCGCTCTGGACGAGGGCTCAGAAGCCGCGAAGGCGATCGCGGCCAACGGGCAATTGGAGGCGTTCGCCAAGAGCGCGAACGACAAGATAGAGGTCGTTCCCGGAGCGGAGACGCTCTACGTCTTCGTCGGCAAGCCTCCGAAGGCTTTTGGGCTCGTGTGGTTCGAGAACGGCGAGCGATTCGATGTGAGGTCGCTTCTCGATCGCGGCGAGTTGTCGCTTGAAGCTATGCCGGTGCTCACCCGCGAGGCGGGACGAATCTACGAGTCACACGCTGCGGCATCTCGGTACTCGCACAAGGTCGGGGGACACCGAGTGGTCGTTACTCCGTCGCAAGAGATGCACAGCGAGCTCCGGCAGGCGGTTGCGACGGCACTGTCGTAGGCCGCCGTCTCGCCAGGCCGGCCAGCGGGTCGCTTCGTCGCACCTTCTCCTCGGCGCATCGCGAGAGGCTGCTACACTCCTGAGGCACGCTGGAGAGGAGCGCGCCTTGAGCAACCGCGAGCGCTTGACGAAGTTGATCGGCTCTCTGGCGGGCCTGGCAATCGTCGCACTCCTTGCCGGGAGCGCCGTGCCATCTGAGGCCCGACCAGTCGCCGCTCCCTCGGCGACCGGGCTCGAGGCGGCGGCCGTACCGGGAACGCCCACCGTGCCGGTTTCCGTGACCCGTTCACGCGCATTCGTCGTGACCGGAGAGTTCTCGGCCGCGCACTCCGGTGCGCTGGTGCTGTCCTGCTACCGGCGCGTCTCCGGGCGAGTGGGCGCTCGCGCGCACGGTCGTCGCGAGCGTCACCGCGTCGGCTGGCGGCAGCCGCTACTCGGCGAACGGTGAGTCTCGCGCCAGCCGGCACCTGGGTCGATCCGCGCGGAGTCGACAGCGTACCGCCGGAGCCGTCCGTCTCGGCGACGAGCTCGGAGATCCGCGTGTCGGACAAGGCCGACGCGATCGTGTGGAACCGCGACGGCGTGCTGACGATCCCCGAGCGCATGGCGTACCGCCGAGACGCCCGGCAGCTCATCGTCGTCACGGCCAAGAGCCTGAAGTCACGCTCGGGGACGATGCGGGTGTACGAGTACCGCTCGGGTGACTGGGTGATGCTCCTCAGCTCGCCGTGCCGGCTCGGGCGCAACGGGCTGTGCGCGGGCCCCGACCGGCGGCGGGCAACGACAAGACGCCGACCGGAATCTGGCTCATGCCCGGCTTCGTGTTCGGCCAGCACGCCGCCAAGCCGAGCGGTACCAAGCTCGACTACCGACACATCACCAAGTACCACTGGTGGTCCGCCGAGAAGGGCTCGCGCTACAACACCTGGGTCTGGAGCCGCAGGCACGTGGACGGCGAGCACCTCATCGACTACCGGAAGACCTACGAGTACGCGCTCTCGCACGGGCTACAACGCCAAGCCCAACTACAGCCGTGTACGGGCGCGGGACCGGCATCTTCCTCCACGTGTGGGACGACCCGGGGACGGCCGGGTGCGTGTCAGTCCCGCGTGCGACGATGCAGCAGGTGTTCCGAGCGATGGATCCGGCGAAACGCCGCGTATTCGTGGTGGGAACCACCGGCGCTGAACGACTCCACGAACGTGTTCTCGTACTAGCTGTGCCGTGCGGCCTCAGTCCTTCGGCGGCCGGTGCATGATGTCGACCATCGCGCGCAGCTTGCTCTCCTTGCCGCGCGCTCGGCGGCGAGCTGCTCGCGCTTCTTGGGGTCGAGCATATCGGCGACGCGCTGCGCGAGGTCCTTGGGCGTGAACGGCTTGGTGATGTAGTCGGTGATGCCGGCCGAGGTCGCCTTGAGCTGCTGCTCGAAGTCGCCGACCGCCGAGAGGTGGATGACGGGGATGTCCTTGGTCGCCGGGTCCTCGAGCAGCTTCGCGCGGGCCTCTCGGCCGTCCATGTGCGGCATCATGATGTCGAGCAGGATGAGGTCGGGCTTGTGGATCTTGGCCTCGGTCAGGCACTCGCGGCCGTCGTAGGCGGGAAAGACGGTGTAGCCGCGTGACTCGAGCGTCGTCGTGACCAGCTTCACGATCGAGGGTTCGTCGTCGACGACCAGGATCTTCGCGGACATGTTCGTGCCCCTTCCCTAGGATTCGGTCTGCTCGGCGAAGAACGTCTCGACGGTGGCGACGAGGTCCTTCGGGGTGAACGGCTTGGTGATGTAGTCCCGCGCTCCGGCGTCGAACCCGATCTGGTGCTCGGCGGCCTGCGTCTTGGCGGTCAGCATGAAGATGGGGATGTCGGCGGTCGTCGGGATTGGCCTTGATGCGCCGGCACGCCTCGTAGCCGTCGAGCGCCGGCATCATCACGTCGAGCAGGATGAGGTCGGGGTGCTCGGCCTCGGCGACGGCGATCGCCGAGAGGCCATCGGAGGCCTCGAGCACCTCGAACCCGTGCGTGCGAAGCGAGAACGCGATGAGCTTGAGGATGTGCGGCTCGTCGTCGACGGCGAGTACGCGCTTCACGAGTGCACCTCCGTCGTCCTGCCGACGAGAACGGCCTCGACCTCGCGTGCGATGCCCTCGAGCGTGATGGGCTTGTTGAGCAGGTGCGCGCCAAGTCGAGGACCCGGATCTTCTCGGGATCGATGCGGTGCGCGGTCATGACGACCACGGGGATGTCGGCCCACTCGGGCGTGGTCTTCACGCGCTGGATGAGCTCGTAGCCGTCCATCTTCGGCATCTTGAGGTCCGTGACGATGATGTCGGGGATGCGCTGCTTGAGCGACTCGACCGCCTCGGCGCCGTCGTAGGCCGCGGCGACCGCGAATCCCTTGCGGCGCAGCGTCTCCGAGAGCAGCTTGCACGATGTCGTGCTCGTCGTCGACCACCAGCGCGACGGGCGAGGAGATCGACGCCCACGATGTCGTCGATCATCGAGAGCAGCCGGCTCTGGTCGATCGGCTTCTCGAGGTAGTTGGCCGCGCCCATCCGGCAGCTGCGCCCCTCGTCGCACACGATCGAGAGCACGACGACCGGGATGTCCGCGGTGTCCGGGCTGTCCTTGAGCCGGTGGAGCAGGTCGAACCCGTCGCCCTCGTCGAGGATCACGTCGAGCGTGATCGCCCGGGGCTTGTAGCGCAGCGCGGCGACGAGTGCCTCGTCGGCGGTGTGCGCCTTGACGACGTCGTAGCCGTGCCGCGCCAGGTACGTGCCGATGAGATCGGCGACGTCGTCGTCGCGGTCGACCACGAGAATGGTGCCGGTCGCGGGTCCGTCGGGCCCCGTCCAGCAGCGGGATGCGCACCATCTCGATCGGGAGCGACCGGGAGCGTGAACCAGAACGTCGAGCCCATGCCGAGCTCGCTCTCGACGCCGATCTGGCCGCCCAGCAGCTCGATGATCGTCTTGCAGATCGAAAGCCCGAGGCCGGTTCCGCCGATCTCGCGCGTCATCGCGGAGTCCACGCGGAAGAACTTGGTGAACATCTGGCCGAGGTCCTCTTCGCTGATGCCGAGCCCCTGGTCGCTCACGAAGACCTTCACGTAGTCGCCCTCGTTGCGCGACGCCGACGGCCACGAGACCGCCCGCGGGCGAGTACTTCAGCGCGTTGCTGATGAGGTTCACGAGCACCTGGCCCACCCGGTCGCGGTCGGCGGCCACCGGGGGCAGGCCGTGCTCGATGTTGACGTCGACCGAGCGCCCGGTCTGCGAGAGCACCGCTCGGAACGTGTCCACCGCGCCCTCGACCGAGTCCTGCAGGCTCATCGGCTCGACCTTGAGGTGCACGCGGCCGGACTCGATGCGCGAGATGTCGAGCATCTCGTTGATGAGCTCCACGAGCCGGTCCGAGTTCTCCTTCACGATGCCGAGGAACTCGCGCTGGATCTCGTTGATCTCGCCGGCGTCGCCATCGAGGATCAGGTCGACGTAGCCCTTGATCGACGTGAGCGGCGTGCGCAGTTCGTGGCTCACCGTCGACACGAACTCGTTCTTCATGTCCGCCGATCTCGCGCTCGCGCGTGATGTCGTGCAGCGCGAGCGTCTGGCCGACGAGCTCGCCGTCGGCGTCGTGGACGGTGTTGAGCCGGGCCATGACGACCAGAGGCTCGGCACACCGCTGGAAGGTGATCTCGATGGGTCGTTCGCCTGCGGCGACGATCTCCGCCGCCGCCTCCTCGCCGAGCAAGCTCCGCGAGGGGAGTCGACATCGCCGCCGAGCAGGTCGTTCTCGGTCACGCAGAGCATCTCGCAGGCCGCCGGGTTCACGCGTGCGACTCGGCCCTCGGTGTCGAACGCGACCAGCCCTTCCTTGGCGAAGCAGAACAGGGCGTCGTCGAGGTCGTGCGGGTCGGTCGGCAGGTGTGCGGCGCCCATGCGTGCTCCTGTGGTCGTGTCTGGTGGACAGCGACAAACCGCGCGCTGTCGCGCGCAGGCTACTCACCTTTCGTCACGCGGCGGGGATTCCCTGCCGAGCGCCACGGTGGGCGCTGGTCGCCGGCCGCATTGGGAACCAAGCCACTAGGCGACATCGCGATGCCGACAGGGAGACTGCACGATGACCGCGAAGCGCAAGCCAGGGGAGCCCGACCGGCAGATCAATCCCGACGCGGAGGGCGCGAGGCTCTTCGGTATCGGGTGCCTCGTGCTGTTCGTGGGGTTCCTGCTGCTGACGGCGACGGTGTGGTGGTTCTGGATGAGCGGTTAGCATCGGCCAACCCTGTCAAGCTGATTGCCCCTGCCCGTCCCCCTCGCTATACTCCGTTACTGCCGCTCTCGCTTTGCCGAGGGCGTGCCACCGCGGAGAGGTGGCAGAGTGGTTGAATGCGGCAGTCTCGAAAACTGTTTAGGGGGTATCCCCCCCTACGAGGGTTCGAATCCCTCCCTCTCCGCCAGAAGAACACAAAGCGGCCCCGGTCACCGAGAAGGTGGCAGGGGCCGCTGGCTCTGTTCCGCCATCAGAAGTCGAGCGCCGCAAGCCCTTCTGCCGCGACGAAGATGAATGCCCTACCCTCTTGCTCCTGCCTGAGGTAGCCCTTCTCCTCGAGCTGCATCAGGTCGGCTCGCGCCGTCGAGTACGCGATGTTGTGGGTCATCTGGTGATAGCGGATGCGGAATGTCGAGCCCGGGACACGAAGAGCGCGTCCCAAGATACTGCGCTGTCGACCGTTGAGAAGAGGGTCCGACTGAAGCAGCTCACGCAGCGCCTCGTCCCGCTCCTGGGCACGCTCGATCTGCTCGCGCAGGCGTTGGATCGCGGCGTGGACCGCCTGTAGATGGGTTGTGACGAGGCCGGTCATGTCAACCTCGGAGTATCTCGTGAGCCGCGTGAAGTAGGGCCCCGACGCTCTCGGGCGATCCTTGCCGGGGCTGCTTGATGTGACCGCCGAAATCGGAAGGAGCCCGAGCACCGGGTAGTTGTGCTTGGTCGCGTACAGCCGAAACAGGATGCGCGCAATCGCGCCGTTGTAGCGGGGGAACGGCTTCCAGTAGGGGATGTCCCACAGTAGTACGAGAGCGGTGATGGCGGGGTGCTCGGCGGTCACATCTTGCTGATAGTTGGCGATCGCGCAGAGCTGCTTCAGGACCTCCAGACGCGTCATGCCGGTGGCGGGCCCGCCGATCAGTTCGAACGGATCGAACGCCTCGTGCTCGGTGCCTTCGGCGACGCGCTCGTAGAGATCGAGCAACAACTCGGGCGTCAGCGCGCTCTCGGCCAGCCCTGGCAGGTCGTTGAGCAGGTGATGTGAGTTCACGACCACGCGCTCGGGGTCGCTGGCCGGAGTCCGGTCCATCTGCAGCAGTTCGTGCGCGTCCTCGTACGGGAGGTCTGCCCCGTCGAGCCGGCTGGTCACAATTGCCTCTTCGACCAACACCCTGACCAGGAAGCGCCTGCCGTGCCGGTCGCTGATAGCCCGGTCGAGCTCCGAGCCGGAGGTGCAGTGGTGGTCGATCACTCGCAGCAGAGACATCACGTCATGTGGCGTCGTGTACCAGTATGTCTCGCCGTCGAAGTCTGGCAGCGGAACGCTGATCGCACTGAGTCGGTTGACCGCGCCCAGAAGCGTCTCGGTCTGGGTAAGGGTCAATCCCGCGGGAAGCGGGATTTCCGTGAGAGCTTCGCGAGTGATGGCACTCTGGGCTGCGCGCTCGAAGAGCGCTTGAACGTCGGGGCGGTCGAGGAATCGCAACGCCGTCTCGAGGTCGTTGGGGTGTGGCGTGTCGCCCAATTCAGCACCGCCTTTTCGGTCGGACGTGACCATGTGTCGACTATCGATAGCGGAGAAACACATACGAACCGAGCTTGAAGCGCCGATGCAACTATCGAAATTCGAGGGATTGACAATAGCACGAAGCAGGTCCGAAATTGAACTCAGCGAGCCACCGGCGCTCGGTGCGGCCCGAGGGATGGCGAACGCGGAAGAGTTCCTGCGGGGCGAATCCTGGACCCTAGGACCGCGCGAGCGGGCATCTGCATGGGCAGGTCCCGCACGAATGCGGCGGCTGGTTTCGCGGGGCTGGCCAGCCATACCCGGCCCCACCTCCTATTCTCGACGGGAATCCGGCTCCGCAAGACTCGCAGGACGGAGTCGGATTCCCCGAGAGCCGTGCCATCGAGCCGTACCACGACGCTGGCACGCGCTCTGCTCCTCAGCGAGGCAACGTCAGACCCCAGACTCGTCTGAAGGGCGGAATCCCTTGCCTCGCTACACCCGTTCGCGCGCATACATCTTCGGCGCGGCCGTGCTTTCCGTGACGCTACTTCTTGCGGGCTGTGTCGTGGGTGGCCCAACGGGTAATGACAACAAGCAGGTAGCCGAGAACGCGTCGCCGAGAACGACGGGAGATGGGCACATGGCGACGATCTATCTTGCGGGCGGCTGCTTCTGGGGTGTCGAGAAGTACATCGCCTCGATCAACGGCGTGCTCAACACCGAGGTCGGCTACGCGAACGGCAGGACCGACTCGCCGACGTACGGCGAGGTGAGCACGGGCCTGACCGGCGACGCCGAGACGGTCCGCGTCGACTACGACCCCACGGTCGCGCCGCTGCGGGTTCCTGCTCGACCTCTTCTACAAGGCCATCGACCCGACGTCGGTCAACCGGCAGGGTAACGATGTCGGGACGCAGTACCGCAGCGGCATCTTCTACGCCGACGACGCCGATCGCCCCGTGGTCGAGCAGTCCATCGCGAAACTCCAGACCCGCCTCGACAAGCCCGTCGCCATCCAGGTCACTCCGCTGACGAGCTTCACCCCCGCCGAGGAGTACCACCAGGACTATCTCGAGAAGAACCCGGGCGGCTACTGCCACATAGGCGGCGACCTGTTCAAGAACGCCGCTGAGGCCGTCCCCGACGCGTCCTACTTCGAGACTCCGCCCGCTCAGTAGGGCGAGGAGGCGGCCCGGATCGGCCGCACAGGCGGCGCGGGGAGGCTATCGGGGCAGCAGGGGGCTGCGCCCATGCCCCACCCGCCACCTCGTCTAAGCAGATCACGATCTTCCCGTGCTCCCGCACGCCCCGACCGGAAACCCCTCGGTGTAAATAATACTTGACACCGTGTCTGATGCGTTTTACAGTCTCCATGTCAAAGATTCCTGACATGAGGGAGGCAGCCATGCCATTCGAAGAGAAGATGACCTGGGTGGCCGCGGTCGTCACGGCGCTGGTCTCGGCGGCGTACTTCTGGGTCGTGCTCAGCCAGCTGGGCGAGGTGCCGGTGGCCGAGATCGCGTACCAGCCACCGCTCGTGATCACCGTCGTGGCCACGGTAGTCCTCATGATCGTCGGGGCGATCGTCATGGCCATCGGAACGGCCATCTCGGCTGAGGTCACGGGCGTCGGCTCCGTCGACGACATCAACCGGACCGACGAGCGGGACACCACCATCAACCGGCGGGGCGAGCTCATCGGCTACTACGTCTCCTCGGCGGGCGTGGTCGTCGTGATGGGCCTGACGATGCTCGAGTACGAGTACTTCTGGATCGCGAACGCGCTGTACGCGTCGTTCGTGCTGGGGTCGCTCGTCGCGTCGGCGGTCAAGCTCGCGGCCTACCGCAGGGGCTTCTAGCCATGGTCAAGCCGACGAGGGTGACCAACAGCATCCGGACGCTCCGGTTCGCCAACGGCGAGATGACCCAGGCCGAGCTCGCCGACCGGACCGGCGTCACGCGGCAGACCATCATCGCCATCGAGCAGGGGCGCTACTCGCCCTCGCTCGAGATGGCGTTCCAGATCGCTCGGGTGTTCGGCGTAGCGCTCGACGATGTCTTCCAGTACCCGGAGGTGAAGTCATGAACACCGCACAGACCGTGCTTCTGCTTGGCGGTACCGGACGCACCGGCCGTCGCGCCCTGGAGCAGCTCCTGAGCCGCGGTGTGAGCGTCCGAGCCATCGTGCGGTCCACCGAGAAGATCCCCGCAGCAGCGCTGCAAGACCCGCACCTCGAGGTCGTCGAGGCCGACCTGCTGTCGCTGAGCGACGAGGACCTCCAGCGTCAGGTGCGTGGCTGCGACGCGGTCATCTCCTGCCTCGGCCACGTCATCAGCATGAAGGGCGTGTTCGGGCCGCCCCGCGACCTCGTGACGCAGGCCACGATGAGGGTGTGCCGGGCGATCGAGGTGTCCCAGCCGGGGAAGCCGGTCAAGTTCGTCCTCATGAGCACCGTCTCGGTGCATCGTCCGGGTGGCGCCGATGCCCGTCGCGGGGCCTTCGAGAAGGCGTTCCTGTGGGTGCTTCGCGGTCTGGTCCCGCCGGCGAACGACAACCAGCGTGCTGCTGACTTCCTCGGTGGCGAGATCGGGACGGACAATCCGTTCGTGCACTGGGTCGTGGTTCGCCCCGACACGCTCATGGAGGGCGATGTCTCGGAGTACGTGTTGCACGAGGGGCTTGTGAGCAGTCTCGCGAAGCCGGACGCAACCAACATGGCCAATGTCGCGCACTTCATGTGCGAGCTGGTCGACGAACCCGAAGACGTGGGGCGAGTGCGAGGGAACACTGCCGGTGATCGTCAACGCAGAGGCCTCGTGAGCCCCATCGGCCGGGACGGTATACTGTCGCGGACCTCGGCTCGAGCAACGGAGCGTGGCATGTCTGAGACACCCAAGACCATCATCAATCTCGCCCCGACCGGCATGATCCCCACGAAGGCGATGAACCGAGCGGTGCCGGTCACACCTGCCGAGATCATCGACGACGTGCGTCGGTGCGCATCTCTCGGGGCGTCGATGGTGCACCTGCACGCTCGTGACGCCGACCAGAACCCGGCGCCAAGCGAGGACCTCTTCGCCGAGATGATCAGCGGCATCAGAGCGTCCGATGCCGACGTGGTCATCGCGGTGACGACGAGCGGCAGGACCTACCAGGAGTTCGAGCAGCGTTCGGCGGCCCTGCGGCTCACCGGTGACCTCAAGCCGGACATGGCCAGCCTCACTCTGGGCTCGGTCAACTTCAACAAGACCGGCGAGCCTGAGCAGCCCGGACATGATCATGCGGCTCGCCGAGGAGATGCAGAACCGCGGCATCAAGCCCGAACTCGAGGTCTTCGACCTCGGCATGGTGAACTACGTGCACTACCTCATCAAGAAGGGCCTGATCGAGCCGCCGTTCTTCTTCAACATCATTCTGGGCAACATCGCTGCTGCCCAGGCGAAGCTGCATCACCTCGGAATCATCGCTGCCGAACTCCCTGACGAGTCCTTCTTCTGCGTCGCGGGCATCGGTGACGCTCAGCTGGACATGAACGCGCTCGGAATCGTCATGGGGAACGGCGCTCGTGTGGGCCTGGAGGACAACGTCTGGTACGACAAGGCGCGCACAGTCCCCGCCACCAACGCTGCGCTGGTCGAGCGCGTCGCCGGCGTCGCCCGGAGCCTGGGTCGCGAGATCGCGACCGCGCAGGATGTTCGCCGCGTACCTGAAGCTCCAGGGCTCGCCAAGCGCCGGTCGCGCCGAATCCTAGCGGGCCGCCGCAAGCCGATCGTGGTACAGGCCGGCGAGGGCGCGATTGGTGCGCAGGATCGATTCGCCGAGGTACTCGCCTGGGCGTCCGCGTGGCGTCGACAGGTCCGGGAACGGGTTCGCCTCCCACACGACGATCTCACCGTTCGCGTCGAAGCTGTAGTCGAACGCCGCGATGTCGAACTCGAGTTCGCGGCGAGCGGCGTCGAGGATGTCGTGCTCAGCGCATGGCGCTCCCACGAACCGCAGCTCCTCGGCGATCGTCTCGTCGGTGAGCACGCGGTCCTTCGGGCGCACCTCCCAATCAGACGAGACGATGAGATGTCGACAGACTCCCCGCTCCCCGAAGAGGACGTACCGGTACTTCCGGAAGTAGCCGTCCGTGCTGCGCACGTCGATGTACTGCGTGGCGACCCAGTCTTGCGGTGCAGGCCCCAGCGTCGCCGAGCCACTCGGCGACCTGCGCCTGGGAATCGAGGCGCGTCAGCCGTGCGCAATGGCCCCAGCTGCTGCGGACGACGACCGGCAGCGACAGGCCGCCGAACCCGTCAGCGAATCCTGCGTCCACATCGACGACTCGCGGGGTACGCAGCCCCACCCGGCTCAGGCGCTCGAACTGCACGTCTCTGCGCGAGTTCGACAGAACCCCGGCTGGATGGACGACATTCGCACCGGCGCGCAGCGCGCTCGCTTCCAGCTCTGCGAGCTGCGCGAAGGTCGCCTCGGTTCTCTCGCGAACGGGATCTTGCACCCACGCGTGGAGCACTGTCGCCTCGGCGGGGAGCTCGGCGGGGAGGTGGCTGACTCGGATTCGGGCGTGCAGCTCCGGGTCGTGCTCGGCGGCCCACTCGAGCCATTCTCGGTACATGTAGGGCGCGTTCGCGTAGGGGAAGTCCTTCTCGGCGACGACGAAGATCACGGCGTCTCGCGCTCGCTGCTCTCGCAGTGCTCTGTCCTTGCGTGCCTGACGGATTCGCCTCAGCCATCGGCCGGGGGCCGTCTTGGCGACGCGCCTCTTCAGCGCGGCGTAGGCGGTGCGCTGCGGCATCAGGATGACTCCTCGAACACGAGGCTCATCACGGTGAAGCACGTACCGGGAAAGCGTGGGTCCGACGGGCCGGGTCCGTGGTCGCGCCAGCCTCGGCGCTCCAAGATCCGCCGCATCGCAGGCGAGGCCTGACGCGCGGCGAGAACGGCACCTGCCTCTCGGGCGGCTTGGTCCTGGCAGTCCAGCAACGCGGCGGCGATCCCTTGGCCGCGAAAGGCGCTGTCGACCACGACGCGGGCAGGGGCGGCGATGATGCCGGGGGGAGGCGTCGGGACTGCTGCGTAGGCCTCGGGCTCTTCGAGTTCGGCCAGGCTGGAGTGAAAGCTCATGGAGGCGCCGGCCACTATCCGGCCATCGTCCAGCACCACCCAATGGATGCGGTGGGCTCCCGTCGCGTCCGACCAAGCGCCATCAGGGAACGCCGAGGGATCGGCGCCATCCTCGATCCACACGCGGGCGCGCAGCTCGAAGAGCTCGGCAAGCCGGCTCGGGTCACAGCGCACGATGGCATGGTCCACTCGAGAGCTCCATTCCGGGTTCAAGTCACGAGCCTAGCGTAGCCCGTGACATCGTGGATTCTGACCGATAATCCCCGATGCGCCAAAGAGGCCGCCCCGGTCGGGACGGCCTCCGCCATCATCTGCGCCGACGAGAGCGCCGCCTACGCCTCGTCGATGGATTCCTTGATCTCCTCGGTGCTGGCGTCGACGCGCTGCTTGGCGATCTTCGTGGCGCGCCGCATCAGCTGGTCGGCGCCGATCTCGTACTCCGCGTCGGCGAACAGCATGACGCCGGCCTGGCCGGGCGCGAGTGCCTCGGCCGCGGCCTTCACATCACCGTTCATGAAGCCCTTGGTCAGGTTGCCGTAGCCGGCACCGACCGCGGCACCGATTCCGGCAGAGATCAGGATCGACGGCGGGAAGATGAGCCCGAATACCGCGCCGGTGATCGCACCGACCTTCGCGCCCTCGCCACGCTGCGTGGCATCGGTGTCGAGCACTTTGACCTTGCCTTCAGCGGTCTTCTCGAACACCGCGGCGTCGTACGTGCCGACCCAGTCTGCCTTGTGCGCATCCTTGATCGACTCGAAGTCCGCCGTTGCGTCGTCGGTGTTGGCGTACAGACCCACGTAACCGATGATTCCCTCGGATTCAGCCATGGCTTGCTCCCTTCGTGTTTGACGGACCAGCTGCTGCGGCGTGCCGTCGATACCCGCATGGGTCCGTTGAGTCTCCGCTTCCTCTTGTCCGGAGGTGCCTCAGCGTTCGGACCATCCACACAACGCGCACTCCACGCTCGCGAGCGCGCCGCCTTGCCTTCTCTTTCTCCCGTTGGCAGGAGGAAGTTCAGCCCTCTTGAACGGGAACGTACTATCTCGTATCCCTGACAGCGGAGGTCGCAATGTCGAGGTTGGTCGCGCTCGCTTTGATCGGATTCGCGGGGGGATGGCTTCTCGTCTCATACCTGACGGTGGAGCCGATCAAGATGGCGAGGGCGCTGTTCCTCGCATCCGCCTGCCTGTTCCTCGTGCTCGCGCTGACGGTGCCGTTGGGTCTCGCCCCGGACGCCGCGGCAGCCGCGGGGGTCGCGCTCGTCGGCGCCTTGGTGGGGTACGTTGGGAACGCCTTCGTCGTGCTGCGCCGAGACGACGGCCGAGCCGTCCCGGAGTTGGTTCGCCGCCCGGGGGATGCGGGCGACGGTCATACCGCCGTCATCTACTTCACGCACGGCGAGCCGGAGACCTACGACCCGATCGGATGGCTCAACCAGTTCCGGGAGTTTGACGACCAGGGCATCGCCTTCGTGCCGTTCATCGCCCGCCCGTTCTTCCTGAAGCGACTGCGTGACGCCTATCTCAAGGTGGGCTCCAGCCAGCACCGTCGACGGCATCTCGACATGGCCGACGACGTGGGGCGCGTACTCGCCGCTGATGGCTTCACGAACCTTCGGGTCTACCCCTCGTTCCTCGACGACGACCCGCGGCCGGATGCCGCACTCATCAGGGCGCTCAACGAAGGGGCGAGCAACGTCGTCGTGGCAGAAGTGTTCGTCTCCATCTCGAACCACACGGCAGAGGGCGAGGAGCTGGTGCGTGACGTTGATACGGCCGACCTCGGCGTGCCGGTGACCTTCGGCGGACCGCTGTGGGACTCGAGCACTCTGCACCAGATGTTCGTCGACAAGGTCGAGAAGGAGCGCGGGGACCTCCCGAGAGACAAGGTGGGAGTGCTCCTGGTCGGTCACGGCCAGCCCGACGAGTGGGACCGGGAGTGGCCCACGGAGACCGAGCACGAGCTAGCGCTTCGCAGCAGCATCATCGACGCGCTGGTCGAGATCGGCTACCGCCGCGACCTTCTCGACCTTGCATGGATGGAGTTCAAGAAGCCGCGGGTCCCTGCGCGCTGCACGCAGCTCGCGCGCAGCGGCGTTCGCAAGATCATCTACTTCTCGGCGGGCATCAGTGCCGAGTCGATCCACAGCCAGTACGACGTTCCCGAGCTCGTCGCGCGCGCCGACGTCGGTCGCGATGTCGAGGTCGTGAACCTCGGCGCGTGGAACAACCATCCGCTCACGATCAAGGCGATCGCCGAGAGTGTCGAACCACGGCTGCCGCCAAGCGCGCGAGGAAGCGACGGTGCAGGTGTCTAGCGAAGCTCCCCGCGTCCTCCGAGTCGGGCGAGGCAGGCTGCCCGCCTCGGCGGGCGGCAAGGCGGTCGGGCTGGGCTGGCTGAAGCGGCACGGCTACCCCACGCCGGATACCTGGGTCGTTCTCCCGCACGACGGCGAGTTGGCGGACGACGCGCTGGAGCGAGCACTCACCGGCGTCGTGCGCTCCGCAGAGCACTACGCCGTGCGTTCCTCGGCCGACGTCGAGGACGGGACGGAGCACTCGTTTGCTGGGCAGTTCGAATCCGTCTTGGACGTGGAGGGTCTCGATGCCGCGATCGCTGCGGTCCAACTCGTGCGTCGCGGAGCCGAGTCGGAGTCCGTGAAGTCGTACGCGTCCGCGCACACGGGCTCCGGGCGCGCGGTTCGCATGGCGGTCATCGTTCAGGACATGGTGCGCCCGGTGATGTCGGGCGTGGCGTTCTCGGCCAATCCCGTCACCGGATTCGCCGAGACGATCATCGAGGCGGTGCCGGGGACGGGAGAGGGGCTCGTGCAGCGCGGCGAGACCCCCGAGCGCTGGATTCGGAAGGCCGGCGCGTGGAAGGCGGTTCCGCGGCCGAACCAGCTCCCCGAGGAGGTCGCCGAGCGGCTCGCCCATGATGTCGCTCGGATGGCGAAGCGCTACGGGCGCCCGGTCGACGTCGAGTGGGTTCTCGCAGGCGACGGTCCGGTCTACGTCCAGATCCGGCCCATCACCGGCATCGGCACGGTCAGCTACTACTCGAACCGGTTCTCGCGGGAGGTTCTGCCGGGAATCATCGTGCCGCTCGTGTGGTCGGTGAATATCCCGCTCGTCAACGGCGCGTGGATTCGGCTACTCGAGCAGCTCGTCGGGCCGACCGGGCTGGCGCCTGATGACCTCGCGGCACGGCTGTACTGCCGCGCATACTTCAACATGGGCGCGCTGGGCACCGTGTTCGACATGCTGGGGCTGCCGCGTGAGTCGCTCGAACTGCTCAGCGGCATGGAGAAGGCCGAGGGTCAACGACCGCAGCTCAGGCTCACGCTCAAGTCCCTGAGCAAGACACCGCGCGTGCTCGCGTTCGCCGCGAGCGTCCCCGGGTACGAGCGGCGGGCGGTTCGAGAACTGGCCGACCTTCGTCGGTCGTTCGCCTCGCTTCGCGCTGCCGTCGACCTCGAGACGGACGACACCGGAGCGCTGCTCGCATCCCTCGACGCTCTCAAGCCCCTGATGTCCTCGATCGCCTCCCTCAACGTGCTCACGCCCCTGCTCTCTGAGGTGCACAACCACCGCTTGGCTAGCCGGTTGAAGCGCATCGGCGTGAGCTACGAAACCGTCGACTTCGCGAACCGCGACCAAGGCGACGACGGCCGAGATCCCGCGGCCGCGATGCTCGAGCTGCACGAGCTCTCACGCGCGTTGCCGGATGTGCTGCGGGAGCGTCTGCGGGCGGACGGCGTCAACGCGGTGCGGGCGGAGGCCGCCGCCGCGCACTTCGTGGCTCGGTTCGACCGGTTCATCGAGACCTACGGGCACTTCTCGGATTCGGGGAACGACTTCTCCTACGTGCCGTGGCGGGAAGACCCTGCCGCTGTGGTGCGGCTGATAGACGCGCAGTCGGATGGGCGTTCGTCGGCCGAGAGAGTGACCCGAGCAGAGGTAGCCGCCATGCCGCGCGGGCGTGGCTGCCTGCGTCTGTTCGACCGCGCCGCCCGATATCAGGTGCTCCGAGAAGACGTCTCGTCGTTTTACACCCTCTGCTACGGCTTCCAGAGGCCGCTCTACCTGAGGCTGAGCGCGCTGTTGGGGTTGGGTGATTGGGCCCCGGAGGGCCGAGCGATCTTCTATTTGACCGATGACGAAGTGCGAATGCTCGCGGCGGGCGACCTTGGTGCCGACGATGCACGGGCTCTGGTGCGGGCGCGTTTTGAGGAGGAGGAAGAGGTCCGCGACGCCATCGTCCCCGACGTCGTCTTCGGGGATGTCGCGCAGTCCCTGCATGTGGGCACGGCGGATGGGCTCTCGGGGGTCGCAACCTCGCCCGGTCGACACACCGGCCGAGCGGTGAGGATAGCAGCCCCTTCTGAGGCGCCCGAGCTCGAGGAGGGCGACGTTATCGTGGTGCCGTACTCGGATGTCGCGTGGACCCCGCTGTTCTCGCGCGCAGGCGCCATCGTCGCCGAGTCGGGCGGATTCCTCTCCCACACCTCGATTGTCGCTCGGGAGTTCGCGATTCCTGCGGTCGTGTCGGTGCCTGGAGCCATGCACCTCATTCCACAGGGTGCGCTCGTTGAGGTCGACGGCTACACCGGCACCGTGACCGTGGTCTCCTCGGCGGAAGAGCCGGCATCGGCCGCTAGCGAAGGGGTGTGACGGTGTGAACTGGGGAATCATGGGCGCTGCGGCGCTTCTCGGCTATCTGTGCGGCTCGATCTCGTTCGCGCGGATCATCGTGCGCGCCCACGGGCATTCTGAGGTCCAGTCGATGGAGCTCACAACGCCCGATGGCGGGGCCCAGATGCTCTCGGACGCGGTGAGCGCGACCGCAGTCAGGCTGCAGCTCGGCACGAAGTGGGGACTCTTGTGCGCGGCCGGCGACATCCTCAAGGCCCTCGTCCCGACGCTTGCCTTGCGGCTGGCGTTCCCGGGCGAGCCGTACCTCTACGCGGCGGGCCTCATGGCCATCGTGGGGCACAACTGGCCGGTCTACTACCGCTTCAAGGGTGGGCGCGGGCAGTCTCCGATGCTCGGCGCGATGCTGGCGATAGCTCCGGTCGGCGCTATTGTCTGCAGCACGGTCGGCTTCCTCGTCGGCTATTTCGTCATTCGCGACGCGATGGTCTCCGACAACCTCGGCCAAGTGCTCTACATCCCGTGGGTGTGGGCGACGGATCTCGGCCCGTGGGGCATCGCTTGGGCCGTCTTGGCGAACCTCGTGTTCTTCGGCTCGTACGTCGGCGAGATACGGCAGTACATCGCACTGCGCCGGAGCGGCCACGTGAGCCATCCCGACGACATGATGCAGATGATGCAGATGGACTACGACTGGCTGAAGCCTCGCGACAAGGGCCGCTGAGGGCGGAGCCGGGTACGCGCGAGCCTGCTAGCCACCTATCTCGACGATCAGGACCTCGTGGGGCCGCAGCTGGAGCTGACCCGACAAAGCGCCGACTCGGTCGCGTCGCCGCATGGATCGAGAGAAGCGTCGTCTGCTCGTCGCACCAGCCAGTTCGTCAGCAGGCCCGACTGAACCGTGAGGCTCCGCGCGGTGAAGTTCAGGAACACGGCGACCTTCTCGTCCTCCCGACTCCCGCACGTACGCGTAGACGCCCTTCGGGGTGTCCTCGATGGCGCGGTAGCTCCCGACGCTGCAGCGCCGGGCTGCTCGCGCGCAGTCGGATGAGGCGCCGGTACCAGTTGAGCAGCGAGTCCGGGTCGCCGTCCTGGTACTCCACGTTCCTCTCGGCGTGCGACGGGTCCACGGGGAGCCACGGCTCGCCCGGAGGTGAACCCCGCGTTCTTCTCGGTGCTCCACTGCATGGGGGTGCGGGCGCCGTCCCGGCCCTGCGAAAGGGGCCAGTACTTCGTGCCGAGCGGGTCCTTCATCACCCCCCGCGGCACCTTGCTCATCGGCATCCCGATCTCCTCGCCGGCGTAGATGATGGGGGTGCCTCTGCAGCGTGAGAAGCATCGCGGCGGCCACTCTCGCTCGGGCCTCGGCGTGCCGCCCGCCTCCAAGGCGCGTGAAGGTGCGGGACAGGTCGTGGTTGTTGAGGTAGTAGCAGGGCCAGCCGTCGGCGGGGATGTTGCGCCTCCAGCCAGCCCACCGACTCGCGGAAGCGCTCCGCGCTCCACTTGACCAGGGCGAAGTCGAGGTAGAAGGAGAGGTGCAGTCGCGTCGCTGCCGTCGCCGAGGTAGGCCACGGTGTCGTCGCGGTCCTCGCTGCAGACCTCGCCCATCAGCGCGCGGTCGGGATAGCTGTCGGTGAGGCGGCGCAGGTCCCGCGCTGCTTCGAGGCTCTCCGGTCGCGAGCGGTCGTAGATGTGGTGCTGCCAGAAGTAGGGGCGCCAGCCGAGCTTGCGCGGGTTCTCGCGCAGCAGCTCGTCCTCGTAGAGGAAGTTGATGAGGTCGAGCCGGAACCCGTCCACGCCCTTGTCGAGCCAGAAGCGGAGCACGTCGAGCATCTCTTGCCGCACCTCAGGATTGCGCCAGTTGAGGTCGGGCTGGAAGTCGAGGAACGCGTGGTAGTAGTACTGGCCGGTGGTCTCGTCGTACTGCCAGGGACTGCCCTCGGCCACCGATACCCAGCGGTTGGGGGGCTTGCCCGGTGCCCTGCCGTCACGCCAGATGTACCAGTCGCGCTTGGGGTTGTCCCGCGACGTGCGTGACTCCTGGAACCAAGGGTGCTCGTCGGATGTGTGGTTGAGGACCAGGTCCGTCATGAGCCTGAGGCCCCGCGCGTGACAGGCCGCGAGCAGCTGCGTCGAAGTCCGCCATCGTCCCGAAGAGCGGGTGATCGAGTTGTAGTCGCTGACGTCGTAGCCGAAATCGCGCATGGGCGACGGGTTGATCGGCGTCAGCCAGATGACGTCGACCCCCAGACGAGCCGTCCGTGCCGTCGTTGAGGTAGTCGAGCTTGCCGATGATGCCGCACAGGTCACCGATGCCGTCGCCGTCGGAGTCGGCGAAGCTGGCCACCGGGATCTGGTAGATCACGCCCGTCTTCCACCACGGTTGACTCGACATCCGGTCCCGTTCCTCGCCTTCAGCTGGGCGTTTGCTCATGTACATAGTGTGCCAGCCCGCAGGCCAGCGCTAGCACAGGCACTCCAAGCGCTCGGACGGCTCCTGGCGTGGCGGTGATGCCCCGCGCCCACAGCGGTATATACGGGCTGACCCTCCGCGTTCGCTCTCAAGGAGAACCCGTGGCAGTCGAAACCCCCGGATACGAAGTCCTCCGGCACGAAGGCCCGTTCGAGCTGCGCCGCTATGGGGCGTACCTGACCGCGAACGTACGCGTTGCCGCGTCGAGCTACGGGCAAGCGTCCAGCGCGGGCTTCAACCCGCTCGCCGAGTACATCTTCGGCAGCAATCACGCGGCGGACCGCATCGCCATGACCGCGCCGGTCAGCGCGGGCCGGGCATGCTGCCAGAAGATCGCGATGACCGCACCGGTGACGGCGGCGCAGTCCGAGGACGACTACGTCGTGAGCTTCACCATGCCCGCGGAGTACTCGATGGAGGACCTGCCGCTGCCCAACGACCCTCGCGTGACCCTCGAGTCGGTCGATTCCCACATCGCCGCCGCGGTTTCGTTCAGCGGATACTACAGCGAGAAGCACTTCGCGAAGGCGCTCGGCGAGCTCGAGGCGTGGATGCGCGAGCAGGGGCTGACCCCGGCGGGCGAACCGGTTTCGGCGCAGTACGACGCGCCGTGGAAGCCGGGATTCGCACGCCGCAACGAGGTCATGATCCCGGTCGCCGAGGAGACCACAGAGGTCGCCTAGGCGCCTCGCCTCGCTGCTACCAGATGTGTGCCTGCGACTTCGTGGGGCGTGCCATCGGCGCGCCCTCGGCGATCTCGAACGCGCGGGCGAAGGCCGGCAGGTTCGCCAACGGCCCGTTCACGCGGTAGCGCGCGGGCGAGTGTGGATCGACGTTGACGAGCAGGCGCGCGTACTCCTCGGTGTAGTTCGTGCGCCACACGGTCGCCCACGACACGAAGAACCGCTGCTCGGGTGTGAGGCCGTCGAGCGCGGGGCCTGCGGTACCGCCCGCCTCCCGGAGTCCGTTGAACGCGATCGTCAGCCCGCCCAGGTCCGCGATGTTCTCGCCCAGGGTGAGGCGGCCGTTGACGTGCAGGTCGTCGGCGACCGCGAACCCGTCGAACTGCTCGACCAGTACCGCCGCCCTCCGGTCGAACTCGGAGCGGTCCTCTGCGGTCCACCACTCACGGAGCGCGCCCTTGGGCGTCGAAGTGGCTGCCCTGGTCGTCGAAGCCGTGCGTGATCTCGTGCGCGATGACCGCGCCTATCGCGCCGTAGTTCACGGCATCGTCCGCCTCGGCGTGGAAGAACGGCGGCTGGAGGATGCCGGCGGGGAAGACGATCTCGTTGAGCAGCGGGTGGTAGTACGCGTTGACCGAATGCGCAGGCATGGCCCACTCCGCGCGGTCGACCGGCTCGCCCAGACGGCCCATCTCGCGGTCGTACTCGAAACGCGCACACTGCATGCGGTTCTCGGCGAACGAGGTCCGCCCCAGCTCCAGGCCCGAGTAGTCGCGCCACGCGTCGGGATACCCGATCTTGTACGAGAAGCCCGCGAGCTTCTCGAGCGCCTGCTCGCGCGTCGACTCGGTCATCCACTCCGCGCCGCGGATAGCGGCGCCCATAGCCGAGAGGAGGTGGTCCACCATCTCCTCGCAGCGGTGCTTGGAGTGCTCGGAGAAGGTGGCCTCGACGTAGAGCTGCGCGACGATTTCGCCGATGTCGCCGCTCGCGGCGTCGATGCACGCGCTTCCAGCGGGGCCGCATCTTCTGCTGCCCGCCCAGCGTCCGGCCGTAGAAGTCGAACGCCTCGTCCTCGAAGGCGGGAGACAGCGCGCTCGCGTAGCTGCGAACGAGCTGCCAGCGCAGGTAGTCGCGAAGCGTCCCGATCGGCGTCTCAGCCAGCGCGGTCTCCAGCGCCGAGAAGAACCCGGGGTTGTCGATGTTGACGCTTTGCGAGGTGACGCCCAGCTCGACGACGTAGCCGCTCAGCCCGAAGCCGGGCATCAGCTCGTCGAGCGCCGAGACCTCGTGGCGATTCATGGTGAGCTGCACGTCGCGCATCTTCTCGGCGGGGTAGGAGGCGTCGGCGAGACGCGTCTCGAAGGCGAGGATCCGCTCGGCGGCGTCGCGCGCGGCGGCCGAAGCGTCCCCGAGGTTGCCCAGCTGCTTGGCGACGTGGGCCACGTAGGCGTCGCGCAGCTGCGTCGAGCGCTCGTCGTCGCGGAGGTAGTAGTCACGCTCCGGCAGCCCGAGGCCGCCCTGTCCGACGTACACGAGGTAGGCGTCGGCGTCCTCGAAGTCGGACGAGATGCCCAGTGAGTGCAGCGCGCTCGCACCGTGTCGCGTGAGTTCGACCGAGAGGTCGCGCACGTCGGCGACGGACTGAGCCGCGCCGATCCGCGCGAGCAGTGGAGCCAGCGCGGCAGCGCCACCGGCAGCGATCGCCTCCTCGTCCATGGCGGCCGCGTAGTAGCTGCCGGCCATGCCGGGCACCGTGCCTCTCGGCGCGTCGGACTCGGCCGCCGTTTCGAGCAGTTGGCGTTGCAGTTCCTGGTTGCGCTCGCTCACCTCGTGAAACGCGCCCCACGACCCGTATTCCGGCGGCACCGGGTTGGCGTCGAGCCAGCCGCCGTTGACGAAGCGGAAGAAGTCCTCAGAGGCGGCGGTTCCCGCGTCGAAGAGCGAGGTGTCGATCGGGCGAGGGGCGTTGCTCACAGCTGGGCTCCAGATCATCGGGGGACTGGCACTAGCCAAAGGTTACCCATTCGCGGCCGAATCGGGCGCGACCGATGGGGAGGGCCACCGGGTATGGCCGGCTACGCGGATGTGGGCACGAGAAGAGGGCCGGCTTGCGCCGGCCCTCGAAGAATCGATCGTCTTGCATGTGCCGCTAGGCGACGGTGCTCCGTGCAGAGAAGAACAGCGCCAGCTCCGGCCGAGTCGAGGTGGCAAGCTCGTAGGCGTCCTGCTCCCGGCGAGCGAGCCAGAACAGCACCGCTGCGGTCATCATCGGGCCGATGAGGGCCAGCGTCATGAGCATCCACACGCCCATCTCGAACTGGTACACGACGCCCCAGACGACGACCGCGAAGGAGGCGATCGTGAGAAGGGCAGCAGTCGCGCGCTCGTAGTACCAGCCGACGATCAGGGTGGCTGCCACTGCGGCCAGCACGATGAAGGCGGCCGTCAGTGCGCTGCCGACGCCGGTCTCGCGGAACGAGTAGAGGCCCGCGAAGCTCGCGATGGCCCAAAACGCCCCGCCGAGCAGAACGAACCCACGTGCGATGCCGCGCTCGACGGCGATGCGCATGCTGGCGTCCTCCGTCTGGACCGGTGCGTCGTTGCGCGACGAGGAAACGTCGTAGGCCACGAGGCCGATGATCAGCGGGATGAGAACTGCAACTGCTGCTACGGCGACGAGCCCGCCGATGATGAGGACTGCCACGATTGCGATTGACATCGTCCTCCACCTCCCCATGGTCCGGGCCGTTGGCCCTCGATTACTCTCAAGGAGACTATCGCCCTCAAAGAGGCACGGCGGGTTCGTGGGGGGTTGCGGTCCTGTTAGGGTTTCGTGAGGTCGTTGGGACGCGGCGCCGCAGTCGGTCGGATCACGCCGACGGGAGCGCGAAGCTGAAGGTCGTGCCGGCACCGAGTGTGGATTCCACGTCGATGCTCGAGCCGTGCGCCTCGACGATCTCCTTGGCGATCGCCAGGCCCAGCCCGGTGCCACCGCGTCCCGAGCGCGCGGCGTCGGTGCGGTAGAAGCGCTCGAACACGCGCGAGACCTCCTCCGGCTCGATGCCCGGGCCTTCATCGGCCACCCCAAGCCGGATCGCATCTCCCTCGCGCTTCGCGTACAGATGGATCGCCGTACCGGACGGCGAGTGCTTCAGCGCATTGTCGGTGAAGCTCAACAGCACCTGCACGACTCTGTCGCGGTCGGCTGTCACGCGCAAGTCATCCTCGGGCACCTCGACGGACAGCGTGACGCCTGCCTGCTCGGCAAGCGTCTGCATCACGTTGGCGACATCGCCGAGAAGGTCGGCCACGTACTCCTGGCTCAGCCGGAGCCGCAGGCTTCCCGCCTCAAGCCGCGCGAGCGTCAGCAGATCCGCCACGAGGCGCCCGAGGCGGTCTGCCTCGAACTGCATCGTGTGGATGAAGTCGTCGCGCACCTCTGGGACGTTCTTGGCTCCGTCATCGAGCAGCTCGAGGATGCCCTTGAGCGCTGCGATGGGAGTGCGCATCTCGTGGCTGGCGTCGGCGACGAACCGTCGCTGCGCGTCCTCTACGCGGTGCTGCTCGGTCACATCGGCGAGCAGGAGCACGGCACCGGAGACCACGTCGTCGTCGAGAAGGGGAGTGCAGTGCAGCAGCACGGTGAACTGACCCAGCGGGACCGTCTCGGACGCGCTCTCTCCGGAGAGGCCCCTGTGCACGATCTCGAGCACGGCGGGCTCGGTCGTGATCGTCTCGACCGACATGCCGAGCAGGTCCCGGTCGGGCACCGCCAGCAGGCGCACCGCAACGGGGTTGGTGACCACCACTACGCCCGACGAGTCGAACGCGATGACACCTTCCGCCATCGAGTCGACGACCGCTGCGATCTGGCGCCGGCTCTCCTGGATGTCGCCGAATGCGTCTCCCAGCGTGGCCGCCATGGTGTTGTACGAATCAGCGAGGTCGCGAACCTCGTCCGGTACGAACCCGGCGGAGATCCGCTGCTCGAAGTCGCCCGCGGCCATTGCCGCAGCGGCATCGTTCATCGCACGGATGCGCCTGCTCACGATTTCCGAGAAGCCGAATCCGAGCAGGCCCGCGACCGCAAGCGACACCCAGAAGGTGACCCACAGGCGGTCGCGCACGGCCTGCATGATCGCAACGGACAGGTCGACGTCGCTCGCGGTGACGACGGCACCCTCGAGCCTGCCGTCCGGGCCGTGCAGGGACTTCGATGCGGCCACCCAGCCGTCGGGGCGCAGGTCGCTCGCCGCATACGAGGCGCTCTCGTTCAGCGCGCCGAGCCGCGCGGATTCGAGCACGGCGTCGGTCGGCGCGACGTCGTAGGACGACTCGAGCAGGTTGCCCTCGGTGTCGTAGACCCAGATGCCGCCGCCGTAGATGTCGCGGTACTGAGCGACCAGTTCGCGCATACGAACCATGCCGCTGGTGGCGATGGGGAACTCGGGCTCCAGCTGGCGCGCGAGGGCGGAGACGTTGCGGAGCTCGCTGGTCTCGGCCATGCGCGCGAGGGTGACCTTCAGACCCGCCGAGAGCGATCCCGACAAGATCAGCATCGCGACCACGATCACGATAAGGAACAGCTCGGTCTGCCAGAGGCGGATCGAGCCTCTGCGGCGCAGAGCCATACGCTACGGCTCCCGCAGCCGATAGCCGTACCCGCGCACGGTGAGCACGTACGTCGGGTTCTTGGGGTCTTCCTCGATCTTCTCGCGGATGTTGTGGATGTGCACGTCCACCGCCCGCTCGTCACCGACAGGTGACTCGTCCCACAGCGCCGAGAGGATCGCTTGGCGCGAGTAGGCCTTGCCCGGGTGTCTCGCCAGCAGCAACAGGATGCCGTACTCAGACGTCGTGAGGTGGAGCGGCTGCCCCAGCAACTTCACTTGTCTCGCGAGGGTGTCGATCGCCAGATCCCCCACCTCGATGCACGGCTTCTCGACGGGCGCGCCTTCGACACGGCGCAGAATTGCTCGGACGCGGCTCACGAGCTCGCGCGGGGAGAATGGTTTGGTGACGTAGTCGTCGGCCCCAAACTCCAGGCCCAGGATGCGGTCGACTTCATCCCCGCGAGCGGAAAGCATGATGATGGGTACGTTCGAAGTGGTGCGAAGGTCCCGCGCTACGTCGAGTCCGGACTTGCCCGGGAGCATGACATCCAGGATAACGAGGTCGGGCTGGACTTCCTGGAAGATGAACTCCGCGCCCGGGCCATCGATGGCCTTGTGGACCTCGTACCCGGCTTCGGACAAAGCGTAGTCGACGACCTTCAGGATGGATTCCTCATCGTCCACGACCAGGATTCGCTTCACGGTGTCGCGCTCCCAACAGGCGGTGACTCACTTCCTGCTAGGATAGCCCAAAGGGCGCAAATAGCGGCTAACGCAACCCTAACACTACGACAACACTGCACGAATCGGTGAGGTCAGGGGGGGTGCTAGTGTTTGGCGACGGTATCGGCCCCAGGTCCAGAGGTGGTGTGAGCGCCATAGAACCGACACATTCGCAGGGGCTGTCAGTACTCAGACAGCCAACCTCCTCCACGAAACGCGTGACCTCGGTCCTTGTGGTTCTGCTCATCTCCCTGCTCGCTTTCCTCACGCTCGCATCAGCGGCATTCGCCGGCAAGGCGTCAACGGGCGAGCTCGCCTTCGAGCCGTGTGACAAATGCCACCCGGTGGTCGTCGGCTCCGACGGCAAGCCCAACCCACCGCTCCCCAACGGGTTCAAGAAGCACGAGATCAAGCTCGAGGCCCACGACATCTTGGGCGAGGGCGACAAGGCCTGCGTCGTATGTCACGACGAGCCCACGAAGAACCCGGGGATGCTCCTCACGGCTGATGGCACCCGGGTCTACGTCACCGGCGAGACCTCGCGCGTCTGCCAGCGATGCCATTTCGAGAAGTACCAGCAGTGGCAGATGGGCATTCACGGCAAGAACGAGGCGAAGTGCACGTCCGCCGGATGCCACGACCCGCACACGCCTTCGTGGATATACATCGCCGCGCTGCCGCCCTTCCAAGGGACCGGCATGGAGGTCAGGGCAGTCGGGTCCGAGCGCGAGGGGTTCAAGCCATTCGCGTCGCCGCCCGTCGCGCCTCCGGTCTACACCCCGATGTGGCTGACCGTCATGGCAGCGATCGGCCTCTTCACGGCGGCGGCCATTGTGGGATTCATGATCTTGGGAAGGCGCACGCGATGAGCACAGACGACAAGCTGGTCCGCTACCGAGGACGAAGCTCCGCTCCCGCAGGGCTGCACCGTCTCCAGGCGACGGTTCATCGAGGGCATCGGTGCCACGTGGGCATCCTCGCGGCAGGCGTCGCGCCTGCGCTCATCTCAGCGTCGGGCGTGGCAGCGTCCGCTTCCGAGGCCGCTGCCGAGGGCGATGGCACCGAGTGGGTGACCGAGGAAGACCAGCCGATCAACTACCCGGGCAAGCCGGTGTCCTACGCGCCGCCCGTCGGCAAGCAGAAGTGGGGCATGGTCATCGACGTGAAGGCGTGCGTCGGCTGCCGCAGATGCGTGTACGCGTGCGTCAAGGAGAACAACATCGGCCGCGACTCCGGCTTCACCTACATACAAGTGCTGCAGATGGAACTCGGCAAGGTCGACATCGAGCACTGCGGAACTCGACTACGAGGAGGCCGGTCGGCCCGACAAGTGGTACATGCCGGTCCAGTGCATGCACTGCTCGAAGCCGACCTGCGTCTACGGTTGCCCGGTGAAGGCCACCTGGAAAGAGCCCGACGGCATCGTCACCATCGACTACGACAAGTGCATCGCCTGCCGCAACTGCATGGTGACCTGCCCGTACGGCGCCAGGCATTTCAACTGGGTCGAGCCCGAGGTCCCCGAGGGTGAGGTGAACCCGGACGTTCCCCTCCACGAGAAGGCAGGCGTGGTCGAGAAGTGCACCTTCTGCGTCCAGCGGGTCCGCAAAGGCAAGACGACCGCGTGCACGGAGGCGTGCCCGGTCGGGGCGCGCACGTTCGGTGACCTCAACGATCCCGAGAGCGCAGTCTCAGTACTGCTCAGGACCCGCCGCGTGTGGCGCCTGAAAGAGGAAACGGGTAACGAACCGCTGATCTGGTATGTGGGGTGATGACGGTGACTGACGTGGCAACTCCCCGCCCAGGCGTGAAGCGATTCATCGGCATCGATTGGAACTTCGGCGCGCTGAAGACCGCCGGCACGCGGTACTGGTCGTTCGTGGGCGTGCTCTTCATCTTCCTCGCTCTTGGCGGCATGGCCTGGGCAGCCGCGATGACCGAGGGTGGCGCGGTCATGGCGATGCGCGACAACTACCCGTGGGGCCTGTGGTTCACGAACTACATGTACTTCGTCGGCCTCTCGGCGGGTGGACTCGTCGTCTACGCCAGCGTGCACCTCTTCGGTGCCGAGCAGTTCGGCCCCTTGTCGAGGCTCGCGGTGCTGCAGGCCGGCGTGCTCACGATGATGGCGCTGCTCGGCATCGTCACCGACATGGAGCGTCCGTGGCGTGCTGTCTGGATGCTGCTCACGCCAAACCCTACGTCGCCGTTCGTCTACACCGGTAGCGCGGCCAACATCTACATGATCATCTGCTTCATCGACCTGTGGATACTCATCACCGGCAAGGGCGGCGAGAAGCTCGCGTTTCGGATGACCCTCATCGCGCTGCCGTTCGCGATCTATCTGCACACGACGACGGCGTTCGTGCTCGCTCTGAACAAGTCTCGTGAACTGTGGAACTCGGCGGTGATGGTGCCGATCTTCCTGACCTCGGCCACCGCATCCGGCATTGCGCTCCTGATGATCTGTGCCTACATCATGCAGCGCTTCGACATCATGAAGTTCAAGTCGAGCATGTTCCGCAGCCTTTCGACGCTGCTGGCGACCGTGATCATCCTGGACCTCTTCCTGCTGTTCGTTGAGATCCTCGTGATCTACTGGCCGACCTCCGCCAAGCCGGGCCACACCATCCGCTTCGATGAGTTCATCACGGGAGGGTACGCAGGCGTCTTCCTCCCCGTGCTCTTCTTGGGAATCACCGCGTTCGCGTTGCTCGCGGGGCGCAAGACGCGGCACATGCCCATCATCCAGCTCACCGCCGCGTCGATGTACGTCGTGGCGATCTTCCTCAAGCGTTACGTGCTCATGGCCATGGGCTTCGCCATCAATCCCCTCGGCCAGTACACACCACCGTACTTCCCGAGCCTGGTTGAGATTCTCCTCGCTCTCGGGATCCTCTCGCTCGGACTGCTGATCATGACGGTCGGCGCCAAGGTCCTTCCGCTCGAAGTGCCGGAGGGGGCGCACGGCGCGGGGCATGGAGCCTCGCCCGTGGAGACGGCCCCTGAGCGCGCGCTCGAGGCGGGATGATTCTCCCGTGAGCGCGCGAGAGGCGGGACCGGACACCAAGGCGCGTAGGCGCCTCATCATCGGAGCGATCACCGTCGCGGTGCTTATCGCGATCGCTGTCGTCGTTGTGGTGCCGCTTGTCGCCACATCCTCGCCCGAGTTCTTCTCTCGCTACCACTTGCTCGAGCGCCGCTACGTGAACCTCGAGAACTCGGCCCACGAGGGCATCGGCTGTCGCCAGTGTCACGAAACCCAGCCGATCGCCAACGGTACCGCGCTCATCGCCGACTACTACACGAGTCTCTTCCGCCGAGACCAGGTGCCGGAGTTCTTCAAGTTCGCGCCGCCCACCCGTGAGGCCTGCATCAAGTGCCACGAGGATGACTGGAGCACAGAGGTGACGCGCACGGCGCAGATTCCGCACCCGGCGCACCTGCGCGTGGCGAGCGAGACCCGCAACTGCGTCGACTGCCACAAGTGGACGGCGCACCTCGAGACCTACATCGACAAGCACAAGAAGATGCCATTCAGTGGCGTCTGTGTGTCCTACGGCTGTCACGTGGGGACGAAGACGACCGAGCAGTGCTTCGACTGCCACCACGTCTTGCACGAGTCCGCCGACAAGTGGAAGACGGAGCACCCTGCGGTAGTCGCCGCCACCGGTGAGAGCGCATGTCTCGAGAAATGCCATCAGGTCGAGCAGTGCCAGCTGTGCCATACGACCGGAGAGACGCCGAAGTTCTCGGGCCTGCCCATCGAGGTCGGCATGAAGGCGATCGAGCAGCTTCACGTCAAGCCGGAGTGGACGAGCCGCTACCACGGCGCTGAGGCCATCAAGGACCAGAAGAAGTGCCTGTTGTGCCATCAGTCCGCTGGCGAGTGCGATGAATGCCATCTGCAGCGTCCGGCGTTCCACGGCAGCACCGACACCTGGATCGGTCGGCACAGCAAGCAGTCGAAGACCGTGGACGATCCCCGCTGCCTGGCTTGCCACAAGAAGCCTTGGTGCGAGGAGTGCCACCAGAAGTTCAAGGAGATGGAGTAGGTGCCTCCGCGGCTGGTCAGGTGGGGGATAGTCGGCGCCGTCATCGTCCTGCTGGTGCTCTTGGTGCTTCCGGTCATCTCGATGCTGCAGCCCGGGTACTACCGTCGCTATCCCGCTCTGGGCCAGCGCATGGATCACTGGGCCACATCGACGCACTCGAAGATCTCGTGCGTGCAATGCCACACCGAACCGGGGGCGAAAGGGTTTCTGACGTTCGCCGCCGAATCCATACCGGCCTTCTACTCGCAGCTGCTGCGGGGACCGAGCAACACGAACCTGCTCAAGGCGCCGAACAAGGAAGCGTGCCAGAAGTGCCACACGAGCTACCGGCGGGTAGCTCCCAGTGGTGACCTGCTCATCCCTCATCGCGCACACGTCGAGACCCTCAAGCTCGAGTGCGTCGCTTGCCACAAGGACCTCGTGCACTCGCTGAACCGCCGGGGATTCAACAGGCCGGAGATGGAAGGGTGCTTGGCCCAATGCCACGATGGCGACAAGGCGAGCAACGCGTGTCTCGATTGCCACACCCGCAAGGAGACCCCGCCCACCCACATGAAGCAGGACTGGTTGGTGGTTCACGGACAAGCCGCGAAGTTCGAAGACTGCGGCGACTGTCACGATTGGACGCCGGGCTACTGCGCAGAGTGTCACGAGAAGCGTCCGGCCTCGCACGTGGGTAACTGGAAGAAGGAGCACGGACCTCTCGCTAAGGAGCGTGGCGACGGTTGTCTCGTCTGTCACGGCGGCGAGAAGTTCTGCAAGGAGTGCCACTGATGGCCACGCCACGCCGCAGACGGCTGGTGATCGCAGGCATCGCCGTGCTGGCGGTGCTCCTGCTCGTTGTCCTCCCGGGTTTCCTCGCGACGCGGCCCGGCTTCTTCGGCCGCGTGCCGACCCTCAGCGCGAAGTACGAGACGTGGTCGACCTCAACGCACTCCGAGGCGGGGTGCGAATCATGTCACGTGCCGCCGAATGCAGTGGCGCGAACCGCGTACAGCGCGAGGATGGTCGGCGAATTCTACCTTTCGCTCGTCTTTCGCTCGCGGGAGCCGAAGGTCTTCGGCACCCCGCCCAACGAGTCGTGTCTGGCGTGCCACAACGACCTCCGCACCGTTTCGCCCAAGGGCGACCTCCAGATTCCGCATAGAGCGCACGTCACGGTTCTGAAGATGAAGTGCATCGAATGCCACAACTACGTCGTGCACGAGAAGAGCGCCGAGGGCAAGAACACCCCGCCCATGTCCGGGTGCCTCCGCTGCCACAATGGTGACACGGCCAAGAACGGATGCACCGTGTGCCACACAAAGAAGGCGGCCCCCGAGAGCCACCGCGCCGATGACTGGCAGATCGTCCACGCGCAGAAGGCGACCGACCCTGAGTGCGACAGCTGCCACAAGTGGACCGAGAAGTGGTGCGTCGACTGCCACGTGCGGCGCCCGCGCTCGCACGGGGCGGACTGGCGTGCCAAGCACGGAGACCAGGTCAAGATCCATCGCAGCTGTGAGGCGTGCCACGAAGGTGCATTCTGCATCCCCTGCCACGGTGAGGTTCCGCCCGACAACCTCAATCCCGCTCTCGTGCTGGTGAAGTAGGTGAGCGCCCTGGACGGTCAGCACAAGCCAATCAAGCGCACGCGCAACGCCAGGAAATGGGTGGCGGTAGGAGTCGCGTCGCTGCTCGGACTGGTGGCGCTGGCCGTCGCCATCGACCTGGCGACGGCTTCCCCTCGCGTGTGCAGCTCGTGCCACGAGATGGTTCCGAGGACGCAGGCGTGGGCGCAGTCAGGGCATGCCACGGTTGCCTGCGTGAAGTGCCATCAGGCACCCACTCCGTGGCACGCGCTGCCGCAGAGGCTGGTCGACCGGGGCAAGCTTCTGGCGCGCGACTCCGCCAAGCACGTGAAGGGCGGCTACACGGATCCGGTCGATGCCCGCGTCCCAGGCAGCGAGCCCGTGCAAGACGACGTGTGCCTGCAGTGCCATGACGTGAATCGCAAGGCCACCTCGGGGTTCCGAATCCTCATCAACCACGCCGAACACGCCAAGCGCAACGGATCGTGCATCTCGTGCCACGTTCGCACGGCTCACCCCGTGAGCACGCGGGGCGGTGCGATCTCATTCATGGCGCAGTGCTTCACCTGCCACGGTACCGCCGAGCAGCCCAAGGCGTCAGCCGAGTGCGGCGTATGCCATCCCTCGGACTACGAGCTGCTGCCACAGTCGCATAAGGCGAAGGCGTGGGAGAAGGGCGCACACGGTCCGGTCTCGAAGGCCGATCCCAAGCAGTGCCAGATGTGCCACAAGAAGGCCTTCTGCAACGACTGCCACGGGGTGCAGATGCCGCATCCGGAAGGATGGGCCAAGGGGGCCACGGGCCACGCGGCGACGGCGCAGTTGAACCGCGCCGTCTGTTCGCGCTGCCACGGTCGTCAACTCGATATGTGCACGATGTGCCATCACAATGCCTACGACGCGACCAAGGGCACCTGGGTCAAGCAGCACTTCCTCGCCGTCAACACCGGGGGCGCCGCCCAGTGCCTCGACTGTCACTCGCCGCTCTTCTGCGTGGGGTGCCACGTACAGTAACGCGCGGCAGCAGTCGGATTGTCGACCGAAACGGGGTCTTGAGTCCGCGACTTCGAGTGCCGTGACAGGGGCTTCGAATCCGGTGCCCGTGCTATCCTTTGGGCAGGTGCCGAGCTCGTCGTCGATGAGCTGAGCGAGTGTCCGCGGAGCCGATTCTTGAAGCCGGAGGTGTCGCGCCTTGACGGTCTTCGAGACAGGCACGTACACACCGCGATCGCGCAAGAGCACTGGTGTTCGCTTCGGTCCCCGATCTCGAAGGCGGCCGATTCCGGTCAGTCGAGAGCCTGGAACATGACGGCAGACGGTTCAGGAGTGCAACAGGGTGCGGCACGGACGCGTGAGGCCGAGCGGCCCGCAGTCGGCGCTGCTCAGTGGTGGCTGCTTGCGTGCGTGGTCGTGCTGTTCGTGGCCGTGCTGGTCGTTGGCGGGCTGGTGGCGAACCGCCTGGCAACCCGGGACCTCGCGACCGCGCGCGCCCGAGATGGCAGACTGCCGGAGCTGGAGCGCGTGGTGGCCGATCGGGCGAACGACCTCGATGCCCGGCTCCAGCTCGCACATGCCTACCAGCAGAACTCCCTCTACCGAGAGGCGCTGGCACAGTACAAGAAGGTCCTCTCGGCGGACCCGAACAACCTCGCTGCTCTGTACAACACGGGCGTCATACAGTTGCAGCAGGGCAAGGACGGTGCCGCCGAGAAGTCCCTGGCGCGCGTTCTGGAACTCGCTCCCCAGCATGCCCTGGCCGCCTACGCGCTTGGTCGGCACTACGCGGACACCGGTGATGACGAGCGCGCGCTCGCATTCTCCTTGCCGGCGGCCGATGCACATCCTGACGACGCGGACCTCCAGTACACTGCCGGGCTCGCACTTGAGAATGCAGGGCGCTTCTCGGAGGCGGCAGTGCGCTACGAAGCAGCACTGAAGCTCGTCCCGGGCATGGCGGACGCGGAGCGCGCGATCAAACGACTGGAAGGTGCGCGATGAGCTCCGATGCCACCACTAAGAAGCAGCGCAAGTGGCTCTTGATCGTGCTGCTGGTGGCTCTGGCGTTGCTGCTGGTGGCGCTCGTCGCGCTGCTGTTCGCTCTGTCGCCCGCTGAGTCCAATGTGTCGTTCACGCCGGTGGCCGGAATACGGCCGCTCCACGTCATCTATGGGCCCGGCGTCGGCGATAGGCCCCGTTTCAGCCGTCCGATGGGCGCGGCGTTCGGCAAGAATGGACGGGTGTACGTCGCCGACACGGGCAACAACCGAATCGTGGTGTTCGACAAGAATGCTCGCTACCTCTTCCAGTTCGGAGGGTTGGGGGTCGCGAAACCGGCACCCGGCGGCAAAGCGTCTTGGGAACCCGGGCTCATGAACTATCCCACGGACGTCACGACCGACGAAGATGGCAACGTCTACGTCGCGGACTTCCGCAACGACCAGATCCAGGCATTCGACGCAGATGGAGAGTTCGTGAGGGCCTTCCCGAACCGCTCCAAGAGGGTGGGGATGGGTTCGTCCGGCCAGGACGGGACAGGGATCGCCGTCACCAGCCTGTGCGCGTACGACGGCCGCATCTATGCGACGGACGCGTATCAGGTGCTCGTCTTCACACAACGAGGCAAGCTGGTCAAACAGTTCGGCAGGCCCGGTACCGCCGCCGGGGAGTTCGATCACCCGAACGGAATCGCCGTGACCCCCAACTTGGCGACGGTGGTGTCTGACTCGGGCAACGCACGCGTGGTAGCGGCGACCGCGACCGGTAAGCCGTTGTGGAGCGTCGGCAGGGAGCGGAGCCTCGGAGCGACGACAACGGGGGGGATCTTCGACATCCCCCGCGGTCTGACGTACGTCGATGCCGACAGTAGCATCATGGTCGCCGACGGTCTGAAGTCGCAGTTGGTGAAGCTCTCGATCGGCGGCAAGGTGCTCGGCACGTACGGCGTGCGCGGAAGCGCCCCCGGCCAGTTCAACTTCCCGACGGATGTCGCGTCGCAGGAAGACCGCCTGGTCGTCGCCGAGAAGGGCAACGATCGAGTGCAGGTGGTGGTACTCGAGAGTCAGTAGCGTTGGCTTGCCGGAGCGTGCGTTCCGGGCGTCGTCTTGAGGTACGCACTTCGAGGGACTAAGCTGAAGGTCTAGGCGCTGGCAGCACTGGCGCGATATCTGGAGCAGTGAGCATGGCAATCCGGGCAACACTGGTGGCATTCATACTGTGCGCGACGCTCTCCGCTGGGACCGTCGCGATGGCCTACGACGAGACGCCGCCGTTTGACGACTCGGACTGCACCGCGTGCCATCGTCTGCCGTTCATCGGAAGCACCGGACCGCACGGGGGCTACACGACGACGAGTAGCAGCTGCGATGCCTGCCACAGTGTCCATACTGCGGCTGCCGAGGGCACCATACTCATGCCCGAGGCGACCCTCACCGAGACCTGCGAACTGTGCCACGACGGCACCGGAGGCAAGGGTGTCTACGGGGCGATCGAGGCACGCGGGCTCACGGTTCAGTCGGCTCACCGCGCAGACACGGCGACTATCATCCCCGGCGGAGACGCGGGGACGGGTGGCGCATCGACCGTGCCCACGGCTGGCCCTACCGGGGCGCTGCACTGCGGCTACTGCCACAGCGCGCACGGCACGGATCTCGTGGCTCCGTTCACGGCTCAACGCGCGCGCATCACGAGCGATACCGCTGGGGAGCTCACCAGCCAGCTGCTCAAGCGCAGGCCGACCGGCGCGACAACTGACACCCCGGTGTTCGGTTCCGACTGGTGCGGAGGTTGCCACAAGGGTCGGGTATCCGGTCTTCACGACGTGTTCAATCACCCCGTCGATGCGAGCGGGACCGCAAACGCCTTCTACTACGAGCGCGTTCAGGTCGTGACCGGCGTGAACAGCACTTCAACCGCGTTCGGCTCGCTGGGCAAGAGCAACTTCGGCTTCGTCATGCCGTACCCGCGCACAGCAGGGCAGGGGACCCACAAGCCCATCTGCCAGCAATGCCATGCCGATGCTCGGAGTGTGGGCGACGTGACAGAAGGCAGCATCGCTGCGTCTGAGACGTTCCGGGTCACCATCGCTGACGGCATCAACGCGAGCGACAATCCGCGGTTCCAGGTGTTCCCGCACGAGTCCACGAACGTCGGGCTGCTCGTCGAGACCGAGGACGACCTGTGCGGCAACTGCCACCACTCGGGACAGCTGCTACCCTAGCCCGCTCGCCCGAGCCTCCGGCCCGGCCGTGGCTTGCTGCGTCCCAACCGAGCCGGGATGCTAGCGATCCTTGAGCGGCACGTACTCCTGGAGGGGCGAGACGCTCTTGTAGGCCGGGCGGATGATCTTGCCGCCGTTGGCGAGCTCCTCGAGCCGGTGTGCGCTCCATCCCACGATGCGCGAGATCGCGAACAGCGGCGTGTACAGCTCGGCCGGGATGTCGAGCATGCGGTAGACGAACCCGGAGTAGAAGTCGACGTTGGCGCTCACGCCCTTGTACAGCCAGCGACGCGCCGAGATGACCAGCGGCGCGATCCGCTCGACGCGAGCGTGCAGCGCGAACTCATCGGAGAAGCCCTTCTCGGCGGCGAGCTTCTCGGCGTAGCCGCGCAGGATGACGGCGCGAGGGTCGGAGACCGAGTAGACGGGATGGCCCATGCCGTAGACCAGGCCGGACTTGTCGAACGCTTCCTTGCCGAGCAGGCGGTGCAGGTAGTCCGCGATCTGCTCGTCGTCCTCCCAGTCGGTGAGGTTCTTGCGCAGGTCGTCGAACATGCCCACGACCTTGAGGTTCGCGCCGCCGTGGCGCGGGCCCTTCAGCGAGCCGAGCGACGCGGCCATCGCCGAGTACGTGTCGGTGCCGGTCGATGAGACGACGTGCGTGGTGAAGGTCGAGTTGTTGCCGCCGCCATGCTCGGCGTGCAGCACGAGCGTCATGTCGAGCACGAGCGCCTCGAGCTCGGTGAACTTGCTGTCGGGGCGCAGCATGTGCAGGAAGTTCTCGGCGGTCGAGTACTCGGGCTCCGGGCGGTGGATGACGAGGCTCTTGCCGTGGAACTCGTCGAGGTAGGCCTGGTAGGCGTAGACGGCGAGCATCGGGAACTTCGCGATCAGATGCAGGCTCTGGCGTAGCACGTTGCGGGTCGAGGTGTTGCTGCCCTCGGGATCGAGCGTGTAGAGGCCCAGCACGCCGCGCATCATGGCGTTCATCATGTCGCGGCTCGGCATGCGGAGGATTCCGTCGTGGATGAAGGAGCGCGGCATCCTGCGCATGTCCTTGAGGTACGCGTTGAACTCGTCGAGCTCGCACTGGTTCGGGAGCTTACCGAAGAGCAGGAGGTAGGCCGTCTCTTCGAATCCGGGCTGGCCCTCGGCGACGAACCCGTTGACGAGGTCTTCGATCTCGATGCCGCGATAGAGAAGCCGGCCGGGAGCCGGGAGCAGCTGGTCGCCGTCGGCGGCAGTGCCCACGACGTCGCCGATTCGCGTGAGTCCCGCGAGTACGCCGCGGCCCGCTTGGTCGCGGAGCCCGCGCTTGACGTCGTACTCGATGTAGAGGCCCGGGTCGACCGGGCAGCAGTCCTCGGCGATCACGGTCCACGCGTCGAGTGCCGCGTCCCGTCCACTCGGCACGGCCAGTAGCGGCTCGGTGCAGCTGTCGCTCTTCGCCATCGATACCCTTTCGTATTCGAGCACCCGACTTCCGGGCCGCTCGACGGATGCATTGCTGTGTGTGTACAGAGGCTACCCAAATCCCGTTAGGACACACGATTTTGACACACCGGGAGGTTCTGCACACGGGCTCGACCTCAGGAAGTGGCGAATCACCGCGGTCAGCTTCGCCGCGAACCACGTCAGGTTGGTGGACCGGGTGGCTACCCGCCGAGAAGAACCGAGCCGATGCTCAGCACGCCGAACAGGATGAAGATGACGCCGGACACCTGTCGCATCAACAACTCGGGCAGGTTCTTGCCCAGCAGCCTTCCTATCAGGATCGCGACGGCGTCGGCCACGACCATGCCTACGGTCGAGCCGAGGGTCACCGCCCAGAAGCGAGCCATGGCGCTGACGTTCGCAGGGGAACCGACGGTCGCGAGCCACGCCTGTACCGTTGGCCCCGCGCCCTTGAGGTAGACCAGAATCGCCGATCCGGGATCGACGGCGATGGCCAGCGTCATGATCTGCGTCTTGTCGCCAAGCTCGGCGAGGAAGAACGCGATCGTGGTTGCGATGATCGGCCCAAACCGTCCGCCCTTGTCGGCCTCGCTGTCTTCGACCTTGTCACCTCGGAGGGTCCAGATGCCGAAGCCGATGAAGAGGACGCCGGTTATCCAGGGGATGGCGTTTTGCGGAATGGCCGAGCCGAGGAGCTGACCGGCGAGCGCGGTGAAGAAGTGGACCACGAACGTCGCGATGAAGATGCCGATGAGCACCTGCCACGCCTTGTAGCGCGTCGCCAGGAGCAATGCGAGCAGTTGCGACTTGTCGGCGAGCTCGCCCACCATGATCAGGATGAACGCCACCAGGAAGATGTAGAGCAAGCGAACCCCCATAGTGCTGAGTCGATGGCGAAGTCCCACGCGGCCCCTGAGGGCCGAAGGGCACCGTAGGGCAACTCAGCATGAACAGTCAATCAGCCGATACGATTGTTGTACGCTTCTACGTGGAAGGTAGAAGCGCTACGCGTTGAGGAGGTGGGAATTGGTGGAGAATAGACGGCTCGGCGCCGTCACCGGGGCACTCATACTCGCCGCTCTGTTCCTGTCTCTCGCCGTTCCTGCCGTCGCGGCGCCTCTTTCCGCGCGCCCGCAGATCGCGCTGACCTTCGACGACGCGCCGCAGGCATCGTCGGCGCTCCTTTTCATCCTGGAACACAAGAACGCGAAGGCGACGTTCTTCGTTGTGGGCAAGGAAGCGGAGAACGACCCCGTGCAAGCGCTGGCACTCGCCTCTGCGGGAATGCTCATCGCCAACCACTCATACGACCATGCCGAGCTCGGGACCGCCACTGCCGGAGAGCTCCGCTCGAATCTGGCGCAGGCGCAGGCGGCGATTCTTGCGCAGACCGGTGTGACGCCGCGCTTCTATCGAGCGCCCTACAATACGTGGAACCCCGCCTACGTCGAGGTGCTCCCGGAACTCGGGCTGAAGATGTCGTGGGCGACCATCAACCCGAAGGATTGGCAAGGTCCCGAGCCCCAGGTGCTCATCGACCGTGTGCTCACGGCGGCTGTACCCGGTGGCAACGTGCAGCTGCACGACATGCCCGATCAGACGTGCACGATCGAGGCGCTGCCCGGGCTGATCGACGGCCTGCGCGCCGCGGGCTACGACCTCGTGACGCTCGATGACCTGTGGCTGAGCGCAATCGAGGGGACTGTGACCGCGCGTAGTGGCGAAGCTCTCGGCGGCGTGCTCGTCACCGCCTACGACACCACGGGCAGCGCCGTCGCGACGGCGTCCACGGGTCCGGATGGGTTCTACAGGCTCGCGCGGATGAAGCCCGGCTCGTATCGTCTGGGCTTCTCGCGCGGTGACTACCACGTCTCCTACTACGGTGGCGCCGCGAACCTCGCCGATGCCGAGCCGATTGCGGCGTCCGCTGACTACACGATCGAGGGTGCTGCTGCGACGCTGAGGCTGATCGACCTCATTGCGCCGGTGACCTCGCTCGCCCCGACGTTGCCCGCGGACTGGGTGAACGGTGACGTGACGTTCGGACTCTCGGCCTTCGACGCCGAGTCCCCGACGGCGACCGTGACCTACGTCCGATTGGAGCCGCCGGGCGTGACCAGCGAGTGTACCGGCCCCGTGACCGTCCAGCGCGAGGGCGTGACGGACATCAGCTACTGGTCCGTTGACGAGGCCGGCAACGTCGAAGCGACCAAGACGGCCACGGCCCGGATCGATACGAGCGCGCCGGACACCTCGGATGACGTCGATGACGAACTCTGGCACGAAAGCACGGTGACCGTGACGCTTGCGGCAGCCGACGCGTACTCCGGCGTGGCGCGCACCATCTACCGCATCGGCGAGGGTGAGCCTCGGGAATACACCGGTCCATTCGAGGTCGCGGCACCAGGGACCACAGTCGTCACCTACTCCTCGACCGACGCGCGTCGGCAACGCCGAGGCGACCAAGACGGCCACGGTCAGGATCGACGGCGCCGACCCGGTCACGACCGATGACGCACCGGGCGCATGGGTGGGCGCTGACATCCAGGTGAAGCTCACCGCTCATGACGCCGAGTCCTCGGTCGCATCCACCCAGTGGCGTCGCCTGGGTGACACGGTCTGGACAGAGTACGGTGGTGAACCCGTCGCCGTCACCGATGAGGGCACCACGACGATCGAGTACCGCTCGGCCGACTTGGCCGGCAACGTCGAAGCGACCAAGACGGCCACGGTCATGATCGACAAGACGGCGCCGGAGACTGCGAGCGATGCCGCGGCGGCCTACATCAGCTCGGCGACGGTCAGTCTAGCCGCGACCGACGTGCTCTCGGGTGTCACCGGAATCACCTTCGTACTCGACGGGGGAGCCGAGACGAGCGGAACGCAGGTATTCGTCAACACGGCCGGTCCGCACAGCCTGCGTTTCTGGTCGACCGACGCCGTGGGCAACGTCGAGTCATCCGAGACGGTCGAGTTCTCGGTCGTCTATCCGACCTTCGTCGGCCTGTCGGCGGATCGTAGCTCGGTCCGGCTCGGTCAGCGGGTCCGGCTCACCGCCGATCTGCGCCACGGTTCGCCGACCGGCCCGACGATGGACAGCCGGACCGTGCAGCTTGAGAAGTCCGGCAACGGCATCGGCAACTGGAGCGTCGTGGCCACGGCATCCACGACATCGACCGGCACGAGCACCTTCTGGGTGACGCCGAGCGCCACTACCCACTACCGCGTCGTCTATCCGGGGCAGCGCGATACCTACGCGCGAAGCACGAGCGCGCCCTCGGTGGTCGAGTTCGTGCAACCTCGGAGTGCCCGTCTGTCGGTGCTGGCATCTGCCAAGCGGCCGGGATTCCGGTCCTGGACGGATGTCGGGGGCGTACTGCGAGACGGCTCCGCGACCGGTGCGGCGATTCCAGGTCAGCTCGTTGTGCTGCAGACCGGCACGGCGGGCGGCTGGGCGGACTCGGACGTCGCCACGACGACCGAGTTGGGGGCGATCACCTTCAGGGTCAGACCTGCTGCGAAGTCACGTTATCGCCTGAGCTATGCCGGGCTGCCGGGCGTGTATCTTCCGATTGCGAGCTCAGTGGCTACCGTCACTCCCAAACCCAGTGTGGGCACTCCGGTGGCTCCCAAGCGCATGCGAACGACGACTTCTCGGAGGGTGTTCGGTGCTCTCAAGCCTTGGCACAAGGCGGGCAGCAAGCCGGTACGCATCTACCGGTACCGCAAGATCGGGCGCGTGTGGAAGCGCAGCGGTGCCCCGGTCAAGGCAACCGTCTCCGATTACGGAAGCTACAGCCACTACTCCGCGCGGATCAGGCTTGCCAAGAAGGGCTCCTGGAGACTACGCGCATGGGCTCCCGCGGACGCAGAGCACGCTGGGGCATGGTCGAGTGGCTACGATTACGTCACGGTGAAGTAGCAGCTGGCTTCGAGGTCGCGCCGCGCCCCGCTGGCCTGCGGTTAGATTGCCGCCCGCTCAGGCGAACGGATCGCCACGATGTCGCCGTAGAGCTCCTCGCCGGCGACGTAGATGACCTGCTTGAACGCACTGACCACGTCCGGGTCGAACTGCGTTCCGCTGCAGCGCTCGACTTCCTTGATGGCCTCGCTCGAGGTTCTGCCTGCCCGGTACGGCCGGTCACAGACCATGGCGTCGTAGGAGTCGGCAACCGAGAGGATCCTGGCACCAAGCGGAATCACGTGGCCGGCAAGACCAAGGTAGCCGCTGCCGTCGTAGCACTCGTGGTGGAACTCGACGAGCGGAACCACATCGCGCAGGAGACCACCCACAGGCTGCAGCAGCGCGGTGCCCTTGATCGCGTGTGTCTTGATCTGCTCCCACTCGGAGGCGTCGAGAGCCGAGGCCTTCTTCAGGACCTCGAGGCTGACATCGATCTTGCCCACGTCGTGCAGAAGCCCCGCAACGCGGATGCTTTCGACCTCGTCATTCGGCAATCCCATGGCCTCGCCGATCTGTCCGGCGAGCATGGACACGCGCAGTGAGTGGTCCTGGGTGTAGCTGTCCACGGCGTCGATGAACTTCGCCAGGATGGCCAGGATGCCCTGGTAGGCCTGCTGAAGATCGCGCACGGCGTTCTTCTTGACCTCGTAGAGGGAACCGACGACGAAGGCCGTGATGATGATGAAGGCGCCCCAGAGCACGAGGTCGAGCCCGGGCACCTCGGAAGGCGCCGACAGGAACAGGGTCGGGTTGAGCGCGGCGTAGAAGCCGACCATCAGTACGCCGGCGACCGCGACGAGTACGCCCTGGTTACGGCCCAAGAAGTACCCGGCCACGAGCACCGGGATGTAGTAGAAGTTGAGGAACGCCACCTTGTTGCCGGCAACCAGGACCGCGAACGCGGTCGCGAGCACGAGCACCAGCACAACGAGCAACTCGAAATGGCGCAGTATGAACTCTTTCGCCTTCAGCATGTAGCGCTCCCCCAAGAGCTATGGACGTATTCCCGCCTGCCGGGACCTGAGGTCTATTTCGGCATCTTGGGGGACGAGCGTGAGTACCTGTTCGCGAAGCCTACTGCTAACCCAAGTCCAGGCACACCTTCGTCACGCCGTCGGTGGTCGACTCCACGCGGAAGCCGAGCTCCTCGGTGAGCGTGAGCATGCGCTGGTTGTCGGCGGCGATCGACCCGCCGATCTGGGCGAAGCCCTTCTCCTCGGCGATGCCGATGATGACGTCGACGAGCTTGAACCCCAGGCCGCGGCCGTGGAACTCGTTGTGAACGATGACCGTGAACTCGCCGAAGCCGCGCTCGGGATCGCCCATCAGGCGACCCACGCCGATGATCCGCTTCCGGCCCTTCGTGGGTCATCTCGGCGACCATGGCGATCTCGCGCTCGTAGTCGATGTTGGTGAAGCGCACCAGCCGCGCGTGGTTGAAGACAGGCACCCCGTCGAAGAAGCGGTCGCGCAGGGCGTCTTCACTCATGGTCGCGAGCATCTGGTCGATCATCGGCTCGTCTTCGGGTCTGATGGGGCGCAGCAGCACCTCGGTGCCGTCCAGGAGCTTCCATGGCGTGACGAAGCGAGTGGGGTAGGGGGTTATCACGAGGTGCGGAGACTCCGGCTTACCGTCGAGCACTGACTGGTCGATGATGATGCGCGCGTCGACGGCGATGGGGATGCCGTTGGAGATGACGACCGGGTTCACGTCGATCTCGGCGATCTCGGGGAAGTCGACGACGAGGTTGGAGAGCATCGTGATGAGCTCGTCGATGGCGCCAAGATCCGGCGGCTCGACGCCGCGCGGGGGGCGCTTCATCGACTTGTAGATCCGCGTCTCCTCCATCATGCGCCGTGCGAGCACGGGGTTGAGCGGCGGGAGGCTGACCGCGAAGTCCGCGCAGACCCTCGGCGCGCACGCCGCCCGCGCCGAACACGATGACCGAGCCGAACTGCCGGTCCTTCTTCATTCCGATGATGAGCTCGTAGTCCACGTTGCGGACCATCTTCTGCACCGAGACGCCCTCGATGGTCGCCTCGGGTGCGCGCTTCGCGACGCGCGCGAGCATCTCGGCGTACCCGCGCTCGAGGTCGGCGGCGGAGCACAGGCCGAGCTCGATGCCGCCCGATGCGTTCTTGTGTGTGATGTCGTGGGAGACGATCTTGAGCACGACCGGGAAGCCCACGTCGTTGGCCGCAGCGAGTGCCTCAGCGGAGCTGTGCACGATCCGCTGGTCGACGACGGGTATTCCGTACGTCGTGAGGAAGCGCTTGGACTCCTCTTCGGTCAGCACGAGTCGCCCGGTCTTGGCGGTGCGGCGCAGCATCGCCTCGAGATTGTGGCGCGGCGGGGCGAGGTCGACCGAGAGCTCCGACGGGGTCTCGTAGAGCAGCTCGAGGTTGCGCGAGTACCGGTACATCCCCAGGTACGTCTTGACGGCATCCTCGGGTGTCTCGTAGCTGGGGATGCCGGCGTCGCTGAAGATACGGCGGCCGTTGCGCACGGTCTCGCCGCCCATCAGCACCGTGATCACCGGCTTGTCGGAGCCCTTCACGAGCTCCGCGACCCGATGGGCCATCTCGTCCGGGCGTGCGTTTCCCTGCGGCGTGTAGAACAGCAGAATGCCGTTGACGCTCTCTTCGGCGAGGCACGCGTTGACGGCTGCAACGAAGCGTTCGCTTCCCGCGTCTCCCAGCACGTCGATGGGGTTCGCGTGGCTCCAGTAGGGAGGCAGCGCCTCGTTGAGGGTGGCCATCGTCTCATCCGAGAGGGACGCGAGGCGCCCGCCGTGCTCAACGAGCGAGTCGGTCGCCATCACGCCCAGGCCACCGGCGTTCGTGATGATCGCCACGTCGCGGCCGCTTGGCAGGCGGTGCGAGTCGAGGACTGCGGCGGCGTGGAACAGGTCGGCGACCTCGTGAACGCGCACGACGCCTTCTCGGCGGAATGCGGCCTCGTAGATCTCGTCACCGCCGGCCATCGAACCGGTGTGGGAGAGGGCCACCGCGGCGCTCTCCGCGTAGCGTCCGGGCTTGAGGACGATGATCGGCTTGTTGCGCGCGAACCCGCGAGCCGCGCTCATGAACCGCCGCGCGTCGCCGATGCTCTCCATGTAGATGAGGATGCTGCGCGTCTGCTCGTCCTCGCCGAGGAAATCGATCAGGTCGGCGAAGTCGACGTCGACCATGCCGCCCACCGAGGCGAACATCGAGAAGCCCACGTGCGCGTCGATCGCCCAGTCGAGCATCCCGGTGCCCAGCGCACCGCTCTGGGAGATGAGCGCGATGTTGCCCGGCTCGGGGTTGATCTGCAGGAACGATGCGTTGAGGCCGACCGTCGGGCGGATGATGCCCAGGCAGTTGGGCCCCACCACGCGCATCGGGCTGTCGCGCAGGATGGCCCGGATACGCTTGTCGAGCAGAGCGCCCTTTGCGCCCGTCTCGGAGAAGCCGGCCGATACGACGATCGCGCCACCGACGCCTGCGGCCACGCACTGCTCGAGCACGTCGGGCACCGTGGCGGCGGGCGTCGCGACCATCGCGAGGTCGATTCCGGCGGGAGCCTCGCCGATGCTCTTGTACGCCTGCAAGCCGAGGATCGACTCGTGCTTGGGGTTGATCGGGTAGACAGTGCGCCCGGCCGACGCCATCGCGTTGTCCATGATGGTACGGCCCACCGAGCCCTCGGTCTCCGAGGCGCCGATAACGGCGATTGTCTTGGGATCGAACATCCTGTTCACAGGAACACCTCCTTATCGAAGGTTCCCAATTCCTCCACATGAGCGGCGGCACGAACGCGGTACTATTGCGGGTGAACTACTGAATGGAGACCAGCTGATGGAGCGCTGCGGCTATGCTCTGAACCGACGCTGGCGCCGCCGCACCTCGGGCGGCCGCCTCGGGTTCATTGCGCTCCTCGTTCTCTCGCTCGTCCTCACGGCGATGTCGATTCCGAGCGTAGCGAGCGCCAAGACCGCCGAGCAGCTCAAGGCCGAGCTCGAGCAACTGAAGGCCGACACTCGCGATGCGGGCAACGCGTTCGACCGCGCGTACTGGCAGCTCGACGAGACCGAAGTCCGCATCGACAAGACCGACAAGCGGATCGCGGTCACCCAGAAGCGGCTCGTGAAGGCCAAGAAGCGTCTGAGCCTCCACGCGGCATCGATCTACCGCCGAGGCGACTTCAGCCTGTTCGAGTTCCTCATGGGCGCCGCGAGTTTCGACGACCTCGTCACCCGTATGGACTATCTGCGTCGAATCGGTGCGTCCGACGCCGAGGCGATCGCCGACGTGAAGAGCACGCGCCAGCGGCTCAAGTCGCAGCGGGCGGAGCTGGTGAAGGAGCGCAAGAACGGCGCGGCTGCGCTCGCCTCCCTGCGATCCGAGCGCGACCGGTTGCAGACACGCCTGAAGGCGAAGCAGGCCGACTTCCTGCGGGTGAAGGCCCAGCTCGATGCGATTCGTGGCGGGCCCAATCGCCCGGACGGGATGATGGGAGTGCCCGGGCCAAACGGCATGGTCTTCCCGGTCAGGGGATCCTACTACTACGCGAACACGTGGGGCGCGTCGCGAAGCGGCGGCAGGCGCCGACACCAAGGCACCGACGTCATGGCAGCCAGAGGCACCCCGCTGGTGGCGATCACCTCGGGCACGGTGAGCTCCAGCAACAACGGGCTCGGCGGCAAGTGCATCTGGCTGTCCGGCGCGCAACGGGCTGGAGGTTCTACTACGCGCATCTCGACGGCTGGGCGGTGCGCTCGGGTCGGGTCAAGGCCGGCCAGGTCATCGGCTACGTCGGGCTCGACCGGCAACGCGTCAGGCGGCGCCCCTCATCTGCACCTCCAGATGCATCCCGGCGGCGGCGGCCCGGTCAACCCGTATCCGTACCTGCGAGCGATGGAGTAGCGCATCGCGAACGCCGCTGAACCGCAAACGCCGCCCTCGGAAGGAGCGGCGTTCTCTCTGCCGTGAAGCGCGGTCCTATCCGAGCGGCTCCAGCTTCGCCGAGAAGTGGCGCAGAACCGGCGCCTGCTCGACGATGCGGTACCCGGTGAGCGACTCGCGGTCCTCAAAGACCTGCGTCACGACCTCGATGACGTAGTCCATGTGGCTCTGAGTGTAGGTGCGGCGCGGGATCGCAAGGCGCACGAGCTCGCGAGGCCCCACGGTCTCGACGCCCGTCTCGGGATCGCGCGAGCCGAACATGAGCGTCCCGATCTCGCAGGCCCGCACCCCGCCGAGGCGGTACATCGCGTTCGCGACTGCGACACCGGGGAGCTTCGCGGGCTCGATGTGCGGGACGATGCGCTTGGCATCGAGGTAGATCGCGTGTCCGCCCGTCGGCCACAGAAGCGGTACGCCGGCGTCGCGGAGGTGCTTGCCCACGTAGTGCGTCGAGGTGATGCGGTAGTGCAGGTAGTCCTCGTCGACGGCCTCCTGCATGCCGACCGCCAGCGCCTCGAGGTCGCGGCCCGACAGGCCGCCGTAGGTGGGGAAGCCCTCGGTGAGGATGAGGAGCACCTTGTGCTCCTGAGCGAGCTTCGGCGTCGCGGGTGGCGAGGAAGCCGCCCATGTTGACGATGGCGTCCTTCTTCGCGCTCATCGTGCAGCCCTGAGCCAGGTCGCACATCTCGCGCACGATGGCGCGCACGGTCTTGTCGGCCTGGCCCGGTTCGCGCTGCTTGATGAGGTAGGCGTTCTCGGCGAGACGGCAGGCGTCGAGGTACATCGGCGTGTCGTACTCGGCGCAGACGTCCGCGACTTCGCGCAGGTTCGCAAGTGAGACGGGCTGGCCGCCACCTGAGTTGTTGGTGACGGTCATCATGACCAGCGGGATGCGCTCGGGGCCGTACTCCTTGAACGCGGCGCGCAGCCGGTCGACGTCCATGTTGCCCTTGAACGGGTAGTCGCTGTCCATGTCGGCGAGCTCGGGGCTGGGCAGGTCGAGCGCGAGCGCTCCGCGGAACTCGACGTTGGCGCGCGTCGTGTCGAAGTGGCTGTTGTTGGGGACGACATCGCCTTCCTTGCACATGACGCTGAAGAGGATGCGCTCGGCGGCGCGACCCTGGTGCGTGGGGATGATGTGCTCGAAGCCGGTGATGTCGAAGACGGAGTCGCGGAATGCGAAGTACGAGGGGCTGCCGGCGTAGGACTCGTCGCCGCGCATGATCCCGGCCCACTGGTTGGAGCTCATCGCCCCGGTGCCACTGTCGGTGAGCAGGTCGATGATCACGTCTTCGGAGCGCAGCGAGAAGATGTTGTACCCGGCGGCGCGAAGGATCTCCTCGCGCTGCTCGGCCGTCGTCATCTTGATCTGCTCGACGGTCTTGATGCGGAACGGTTCGATGATGGTCTTGAACATGGCGCCTCCCGGTGCCGACTGTGCGCGGCTCGTTCTGCCAAGTCCGCGCGTACCGAGAGGTAGTATGCCTCGCTCGCGTATGGTGAGTCCCTGCGAATCTACGATTCGGGAAATGCGATTCCTTCGATTCGCAGGTCGCGCTCAGTCGCCGCCGAGGCTATCGACTATCGCGATGATGCCCTCGGCGTCGTAGAACGAGGCGAACCGCAGGAGGCGGTCCGCGAGGGCCCGATCGTGGGCGGCGACTTCAGCAGCGAGCTCCGTGACCGCATCGAAGTCCGCTCGATGTGTGGCATCACGGAGCCGCGACACCAGCTCGCGTGGCAACGGTTGCGGCGTCTGAGCGGCACGAGCAGCCTTCGAGGCTCGGCGTGCCGCGGGCAGCTCCCGCAGATACTCCGCGCCGAGAAGCTCGCCGATCATCTCGACCAGCTCCGTCTCGGTGAACGGCTTGCTGATGAAGCCGTCGGCCCCCGTCGAGATCAGCGCCTCGCGTGTGTCGGAGAACGCGCTGGCCGTGAGAGCGATGATCTTGACCGCGTCTCCGCCGGGGGCCGAGCGAATGCGCGCAATGGCCTCGGCGCCGTTCATGACGGGCATTCGTGCGTCCATGAGAATGAGGTCGGGGGGCGAATCGGTGAAGGAAGCGACGGCCTCCTGGCCGTTCTCGACCGCCGAGACCTGGAAGCCGAGCCCTCCGAGCATGTCGGCGACCAGATGGCGCATATCGGCGTGGTCATCGGCGAGGAGAACGCGGAATCGAGGCTGCTCGGGCGCGAGCGCGGTGACCTCGGGCAACACCGGCTCGACAACGGGCGCGTGCGAATCGCCGGCGTCGAAGGGCAGGACGAGGGTGAAGGCGCTGCCCTGCCCCTCTTCACTTCGCACCGTGATGTCTCCGCCGAGCAGCAAGGCGAACTGCCGGCTTATGGCGAGACCCAGACCGGTCCCAGTCCCGCTCTCGCGTCCGGCCCCCGTCTGCACGAAATGGTCGAAGAGCAGTTCCAGCTCGTCGTGCGCGATGCCGGCGCCGGTGTCCTCGACTTCGAACGTGAGGAGCGGCTGACCGGCGCTTCGATAGGATCCGGTCGCCTTGAGCACGACGAAGCCGGAATCAGTGAACTTCACCGCGTTGCTGAGCAGGTTGATGAGTATCTGGCGCAGCTTCGCCTTGTCGGTGACGACATAGCGCGGAAGGTCGGCGCCGGGCTCGACGTCGAAGCGCAGGCCTTTGGACTCGGCGCGGCCTCTGAAGACCGAATCGAGCTCGGAGAGAAGCCCGTGCAGGTCGAACGCGCTTGGGTTCGCGGTGGCGCGGCCGGCTTCGATCTTGGACATCTCGAGGATGTCGTTGATGAGAACGAGAAGGAACTCGCCGCTGTTGTTGATGATGTCGAGCCGCTCGCGCTGCTCGGCGGTGAGGGTGGTGTCACGACGGAGCAGCTGCGCGAAGCCGAGAATCGCATTCATCGGCGTGCGTATCTCGTGGCTCATGTTGGCCAGGAAGTCGGTCTTGGCCTGCGTGGCGCTTTCGAGGGACCGGTTCGCCATCATCAGGTCTTCGTTGAGCCGGCCCAGAGAATCGAGCAGCTCAAGGATGTCGATCTTGGCGATCATCATGTCGATGAGGCGGTGAAGCACGATGATGAGGCCGGGTAGCCGCTCGTCCGGCCTGTCATCGGCGAAGACGAAGACCGAACGTTCACCAACCTGCGAGACAACGGGTATCAGGAGCGCCGAGTGGACTGCGAACCGCTCGGACTGGCCCGACACGCGGATGTCGAACCGGTCGCATTCGGGGCCGACGAAGTAGAGAGCTTCGGCGCCGTGCATCTCTTCGATCGAGCACGGCAGCTCGATCTCTGCCCCGCTCATGTCCTCGTGCCCCGCCGAGAAGAACGACGAGACGATCACCACGCGATCCTCGCCAACCGAGCAGCACGCGCAGTAGGGGATGTCCTTCAGAATCGAGACCCGCTCCAGGCCGACCCTGAGAACCTGCTCGCGGCTCTCGGCAGGCGCGACCGTCTCGGCGATGAGGCCCAGGAGCAGCGTGTCCTCGGCACGGTCGGCGAGGCGCTCGTTCTCGTTTTGCAGGATTCGGACGGTCTCCTCGAGCGACTCGAGCCGGAGCAGCAGCGCCTTGGAGTTATCCATGGTGCTCCCGGAAGAAGCCGATGAGGGCCTCCGCCGCGGCGGCCGGCTCGTCGAGCTGCACGAAATGCCCCGCGGTGGGGAAGCGCAGGTACGTGCTGTCGGGTATCTCGGCGTGGAGCTGATCGGCGATCTTGGCGCTCAGGTACGGGTCTGCGTCGCCTCGGATGATGAGCGTGGGCACGGGCAGCTCGCGGAGCTCCGCAGCGATGTCGGTGAGGTTGTGGTTGTCGAGGCAGCGCGCGAAGTGCATGAACGCCTGGCGCCCCGCGCTCGTCGAGAGCGGCTTGTTGAACTGCGCCATGAGGGCGTCGGTCACGAGCTCCTTGTGGAACACGGCGCGGCGGACGACAAGTTGGAAGGTGCCCAGATCGAAGGTGGCCATGAGCAGTTGGCGCACGATCGGGGTTCGCATCGCGGTGATGGGCTGAACCGGCCAGAAGTCGTAGCCGACGCTGTTCATGAGCGTGAGGGTGTCGAGCATCTCGGGATGGCGCACCGCGAAGATCTGAGCGGTCCCGCCACCCAGGTCGTGCCCGACCAGGTGAAACTTCTCGATGCCAAGCGCCTGGACGAACTCGAAGAGCCTGTCCGCGTGGTCCTGAATCGCATAGGAGACGTCGAGCGGCATGTCGGACTCACCGCAGCCGAGCAGGTCGATTGCGATCACGTCGTAGTCCTCGAGCAGCGGGGCAACATCCTGCCAGATGAAGGAGTACGTCGTGATGCCGTGCACGAGGATGACCGTCTCGCCGCTGCCCGCGCGGTGATACGCCAGCCTGTGTCCTTCGACCTCGACGAACCGGGTCTCGCCCAGCATGCGTGCCCTCCCGTTGCCGCCGCGCTGCGATCGTCTCCTGCGGCCGGTACTCATTCTATCCCCGTGTGCGGCTTCTCTGCTTGCGAGCGTGACTCTCTGTCCGGTCGGGAACGAATCAACTTGGTTGAGACGAGACGAAGCGCGTATCTTGGTGCAGTAGCCGAGAGCGGCCAGCCAGCGGTTCGGTTCTGGCCGCGAGACGAGATCGTGGTGGGACACAAGCGTGGAGACCCGCACAGCACCGCCCGACATCCTTCTGGTCGACGACATGCACGTCAACCTGCGCATTCTCGCCGACATGCTGAAGGACGAGGGCATGAGGACGCGCTCGGCGCTCTCGGGTGAGGCCGCCCTGCGCGCTGCCAACGCACAACCGCCCGATCTTGTGCTGCTCGACGTGATGATGCCCGACATGGACGGATACGAAGTCTGCCGCCGCCTGAAGGCGACGCCCGCTCTGGCGCACATCCCCGTCATCTTCCTCTCGGCCCTCGACGGCACTGAAGACAAGGTCGAGGCGTTCGCGGCCGGCGGAGTCGACTACGTCACGAAGCCGTTTCAGCTCGACGAGGTCCGCGCCCGCGTTCAGACTCACCTGCGGCTGCACGCGCTTCAACTCGAGGTCGAGGCGTACACGAACGATCTCGAGACGCTCGTGTGCGAGCAAGTCGAGGAGATCGCCAAGTCGCAGATGGCGACGGTGTTCGCACTCGCGAGACTCGCTGAGTCACGTGACGACGAGACGGGCACCCACCTGGAGCGCGTCCAGGCGTTCTGCCGCCTGCTCGCTGGAGGGCTCGCAGGGCGCGGCGTGCACACCGGGCTCGACGAGACGTATGTGGAGAACCTCGTGCATGCGAGCCTGCTTCACGACATCGGCAAGGTAGCCATCAGCGACAGCATCCTGCTCAAACCCGGCAGCCTCACTGCCGAGGAGTTCGAGCTGATGAAGACTCACACCACCTTGGGTTCCGACACGCTCGAGGCCGTCCGTGACGAGTATCCGAACAACACCTTCTTGGCGATGGGCATCGAGGTCGTCCGCTCGCATCACGAGCGCTGGGATGGCAGTGGCTACCCCGACGGCCTTGCAGGCGAAGCGATCCCGCTGTGTGCGCGCATCATGGCGGTCGCCGACGTCTACGATGCGATGCGCTCGCGGCGCGTCTACAAGGCGCCGGCAACGCACGAGGAGTGCTGCGACGTCATTCTCGGAGGTAGCGGCGCACACTTCGACCCGGCCGTTGCGGACGTCTTCCGTGAATTGCACGCCGAGTTCGACCGTGTGGTGCGCGAAGCCGCCGAGAAGTATCCGGAGGGTTAACGGTTCGCGGGGGCGGAACGCGAGCCCTATTCGCCGAAGGCCGCCGCTCGGTAGCGAGCCATGAGGTAGCGCACCACGGGACCGACCGTTCCGTCTCCCACGCGCGCGTCGTCCAGGGCGACGATCGGGACGACGCCACGGGTCGTCGACGTGAGGAACGCCTCGTCAGCGCTGAGCGCCTCCTCGAGCGAGATGTCACACAGCACGACTTCGTAGCGCTCCTCGGCAAGATTGAGAACGTAGGAGCCGATGGTTCCCCACAGCACGCTGTCCTTCGGTGCGAGGATGGTTGAGCCGCGCACGAAGTAGACGCTCGCGCTGGCCGCCTCGGTGACCTGCTGGCCATCGTGGTAGAGGAGGTCGAGCGCGCCCTTCGTCGCCCACTCGAGAACGGTGCTTGAGCATGGTGATGTAGTTGGTGGTCTTCGCCTCAGGGACTTCTCGGCGATGGCGGTGGGTGAGGAGCTTGCCGCCGTGCTCGTAGACCGACGCCGGCGGCTCGTGCAGGTCGTGGGTGAGGATGAAGAACGTCGGCGTGCTCGGGTCGTAGCCCATGCCGTCGGGCGATGTGCCGCCGGTCAGCACGAGTCGAACCGTCGCCTCGTCGTGGTCGTTGAGGCGCAGCAGTTCGCCGATGGCCTCGGCGATCTCTCGAATCGGTCGCGGGTACAACGAGATTGAGATGCTCGGCGGAGCTGCGGAGGCGCTTGAGGTGCTCGGCGAGCAGGAACGGCTTCCCGCCGACCGTGCGCAGCAGGTCGAACACCGCGTAACCACGCAGCAGCCCGATGTCGAACGGCGAGATCGCCGCCTGGTCCGCCGGGATGATCTCGCCGTTGAGGTAGATGTAGGGAGTCTCCATGGTGCACTTTCTACCACATACTCGCGCTCTACTGACATCGGGGTACCATGAGCGAGAGCGTTTGCGCATCCACTCGGAGGGGGCGGACATGCAGATGAGACGGCCGGCACTGGCGGTGATCGCACTCGTTATGGCGGCGGCACTCGTCGGGCTGCGGCGGGGGTGGTGCGACGGGAGGCGGCTCGTCACCTTCCGGAGCAGCGGAAGCACCCACAGCGACGGTGCCCGCCGTGTTCGAGATTGACTCCTCGAACAGCGCCGAGCTCACCGTGAAGAGCACCGGCAGCGGTGCCGCCGTGCCCTCGGGCGAGGCGACTGCCGCCGTCTACGTCCCTGCTGGGGCCGCAGCTGATGGCGCCGTCTGGACGCTCACCCCGCTCACCACGGCCCCGAGCGGCGTGAAGAAGCCGCTGACGCCCGGCGTGTACGTCGACACCTCCAAGGCCCCGCCGAGCAAACCGTGCCTCATCGGATTCTCGCTCCCGGGGAAGGCGCCCAAGAACGCGACGATCGTCAAGGTCTCCGAGGACGGCGCATCGACCCAGATCGTCCCCACGGCCCGCCTGACCCGCGACGGCCGGACGCTGTTGACTGCGGCGGTCGACGGGTTCTCGATGTACACCACGGCCGAGGAGGACAAGGCGGCCGATCGACAAGGCGTTCGTCGAGCGCGCCAAGGCTCGCGGCAAGGAGGTCGACTTCACGATCAAGGTCTCCGGTAGCGAGACGCAGAAGGACGAGGGCTGGACCTTCGACTACGACTTCGACATGTTCGCGTCGGGTGGCGGTGTCGATGTGGGCGGCTTCTACAACGGCTACGCGACGCTCGGTATCAAGGGCAACTACAAGGGACCGGCGTCGATCGTGAAGTCGTACGGCAAGATCTCCGGTATCGGGGCGGGACTCGAAGCTCAAGTTCATCATCATCGACGTGCCGCTGACGGATCTGCTCACCGGGAATCCGTCGAGAACCCGGTGGGTGGCTCGGGCAAGATGAACATGAAGGGGATGGCATCGCTGAACATGGCTGCTTCCGGCCCCACCGCGAGCGCCAAGTACAGCAAGCACAACATCGAGGGCTCCGACCCGGTCCCGTTCACCATCCTCATCAAGGGTGAAGACGTGCAAGTGGAGATCCCGAACGTGGGCATCTTCCCCGGCAAGATCCTTCGTACAACCAAGTAGTCCGACACTCTGGAAGGACCGCCGGTGTCGTTGCCCGTGAGCACGACGGTTCGCACGTCGTTCCCGCGCGAGATCCGCGTGATCGATCACACGTGGATCCCGCTGTCCGACGGGACACGGCTGTCCGCGCGCATCTGGCTCCCGACCGATGCCGAGCAGCACCCCGTGCCCGCCATCCTCGAGTACCTCCCGTACCGCAAGGACGACGGCACCGCGCTCGGCGACGCGCTCCAGCACCCGTACTTCGCGGGTCACGGCTACGCGGCCGTCCGCGTCGACCTGCGAGGGTGCGGCGACTCAGACGGGCTCCTTCTCGGCGAGTATCTGAAGCAGGAGCAGGACGACGCGCTCGAGGTACTCGCCTGGCTCGCCGAGCAGACCTGGTGCACGGGCGACGTGGGGATGATCGGGTACTCGTGGGGCGGCTTCAACGGGCTGCAGATCGCGGCGCGCCAGCCGGTGCAGCTCAAGGCCGTCATCACGGGCGCGTCCACCGACGACCGCTACCTCGACGACTGCCACTACATGGGCGGCTGCATGCTCGCCTCCGACATGCTCAAGTGGTCGTCCTCGATGCTCGGCTACGCGATCCAGCCGCCCGACCCGCGGTTCGTGGGCGAGGGCTGGCGCGAGCTGTGGCTCGAGCGGCTCGAGCACGCTCCCGAGCTCGCGCGCGACTGGGTCTCGCACCAGCGGCGCGATGCGTTCTGGCGTCACGGCTCGATCGCCGAGGACTACTCGGCGGTGCGCTGCCCGGTGATGGCGGTCGGCGGCTGGGCAGACGCCTACGTCAACGCCGTGCCGCGCATGCTCGAGAACCTCGAGCGTGCCGCGGCTCGGCCTCATCGGCCCGTGGGGCCACATGCTGCCGCACTCGGGCGTGCCCGGGCCGGCGATCGGATTCCTCCAGGAGGCGCTGCGCTGGTGGGACCGCTGGCTCAAGGGCATCGACAACGGCATCATGCACGAGCCCATGCTGCGCGCGTGGATGCAGGAGTCCGTCGTCCCCGCGGGCTTCTACGCCGAGCGGCCCGGCCGCTGGATCGCGGCTTGCCGAGTGGCCGGCGCTCGCGTCGCCCGGCGGCGCCCAGCCGGCGCTTCGGCGCTGCGACGCTGACGGTAGCGCTCGGCAGCAGCGCGACGACGGCCGGGGCGACTCGCGCCAGCGCGCTCGACGGTGACCGACGCTCACGCTGCCAGGCCGCCAGGAGTGCGGCGAGACCGCCGGCGTCTGGTGCGCGAACGGACTCGCCGATGAGATCGCGGTCGACCAGCGGCCCGACGACGAGCGCTCGCTCACCTTCACCACCGCCCCGCTACGCCGAGCAGCTCGAAGTGCTCGGCAACCCCGAGCTCTCGCTGCGGGTCAGCGTGGACCGGCCGTGCGCGGTCGTCTCGGCGAGGCTGGAGGACGTCGCGCCGACGGGGGAGTCGCTGCTCGTGAGCTGGGGGCTGCTCAACCTCACGCACCGCGATTCGCACGCCGAGCCGACGCCGCTTGAGCCCGGTCGCGAGTACGACGTCGCGCTGCAGCTGCGGGCCTGTGGGCACCGGTTCGCCAGCGGGCACCGCATCCGGCTCGCGCTCTCGCCGACGTACTGGCCGCACGCGTGGCCCTCGCCCGAGCCCGTGACGCTGCGACGTCCGCGCATCGGCGCATGCTCGCTTGCAGCTGCCCGGTCGCGCCGACCGAGGACGGGCCGCGCCCGAGTTCGCCGCCGCCGAGACCGCCGCCCCGCTGCCGCAGGCGCCCGGCGACGGCGCCACTCGCACGCGGGAGGTGCGCGTCGATTCCGAGACCGGCCGCCACGTCATCCTCGACACCCAGCGCAGTGCCTGCTCGCTGCCCGGCTCCGAGCGCCGCGATCGAGTTCGCGACGGACACCTACGCGATCGTCGAGGGTGACCCGCTCTCGGCAGCCGTGCACTGCGTGCGCGAAGTCAGCTCCGCAGCGTCCCGGTCGCGCGTGGAGCATCCGCATCGACGCCGAGATGACCTGCGACGCCGAGACGTTCCTCGATCACCGAGACGTACTCGGCGAGCTGAGGGCGGGACGGAGCTGTTCTCGGCGACTCGGGAGCACCGGATTCCGCGCGATCTGGTGTAGCGCGACAGCCGCTCGTCTTCGCCACCGTCTCACCGAACCGGTCATCGACCGAACTTCAGTGCTCATCCGCTGAATCGTCGTCGATAGTACGGACACGGCGCGACTCCCTAGGGGTAGGGGGACCATGTTCCGCCACCGGCGAAGAGTGTTTGGACGCAAGACGCGGCGGCGCATCGCCAGCGTTTCTGTTGCTCGTTGCCCTCGCACTGCTTGGCGCGCTCGCGGGCCGCGCAATCCAGGACGAGCTTTCGCCGCGCCTCACCTTCGCGCCCACCACGACTGCCTACGCCGCCGATCCGGCAACGCTCCGCTGTCGAGGCCTCGATCGTCGCGCAGGTCAACAAGGACCTCCCGCTGCTCGAGGACCTGTGGGGTGTGGGCGGAGGACCGGCGCTCGGCGTCCGCTACGTCGAGGCGCCACGCGGAATCAGGGCCGGGTGCCCCTTCGTGTCTCCGTCCACGGCGATCAGCCCGACGGGAAGCCCTTCGTCGGCGGGCTCGTCGAGATCTCGTGGCAGCTCGGAGACGCGCGCTATCGCGACGTGACCTACACCGACGAGCGCGGCAACGTGGACGTGAGCCGCGCATCGATCGACGCCGAGTGCGAGGGCAAGCTGTGCATCGTGGCGCGTTCGCATGTACAAGGGCGGCTCTGCAGAGCCTCGCGTACACGAAGTTCACTCCCACGCTGAGCCTTCCGCCGACGCACCGGTGCCGTTCGGCGCGCTCCGCGCCGTGGGGCACATTCCCTCTCGGGAGGGAGGTCCTTGGACGCATCAACGATCGACGCGCACCTGCACGAGCTGACGCGGTTTCCCGACCGCCACGTGGGTGGTCCGGCAACCACGCTGCGACCGCCTACTTCGCCGAGAAGGTCGCCGCGCTTCGGCTGGCAGGTGGCGCGCTCGGAGTTCGACTGCCTCGAGTGGGAGTTCGGCACGGCGTCGCATCGAGGTCGGCGGGGAGCGCGTTCGACGCGCAACGTCGGCCCGTACTCGCTGCCGCTCGACGCGACCGCGCCGCTTGCGGCGGCGTCATCGGTCGAGGAGATCGAGGCAGGGGGCATCGAGGGCGCGGTGCTGCTGCTCCACGGCCCGATCACGGCCGGTCAGCTGATGCCGAAGAACTTCACGTTCTACAACCCGGCCGAGCACAAGCGCATCATCGCGGCCATCGAGGCGACGCCCGGCGGCCGTGGTTGCCGCGACCGGCACCGATCCCTACCTGGTGGGGGGCCAGTACCCGTTTCCGCTCTTCGAGGACGGCGACTTCGACATCCCGAACGCCTACCTGACCGACGTCGGACGGGCGAGCGGCTGCTCGCGCATGTCGGGCGCGACGGCTCGGTCACGCATCGAATCGCACGCGCGTCCCCGCGACCGCCGAGCACGTCATCGCGACGCTTCCCGGGCACCCTGCCGGGCCGCATCGTCGTCTCGGCGCACATCGACAGCCGCAAGGGCTCACCCGGCGCGCTCGACAACGCGACCGGGGTCGCGACGCTGCTGGGGCTCGCCGAGCTTCTCGGCGAGTCGGGCGGGCTGGGACGGACCGACCATCGAGCTCGTGCCGTTCAACGGCGAGGACAACTACGCCAACCCGGGCGAGCTCATCTGGGAGGCCGAGAACGAAGGTCGCTTCGGCGACATCATGCTCGGCATCAACGTCGACGACTCAGGCCAGCGCGACGCCGAGAACAACGTCTCGTTCTACGGCTGCCCGCCCGACGATCGAGGCCGCTGTTCGCGACGGCGATGGAGGGCCACGAGCGGCTCTGCCGAGGGGCCGCAGTGGGTGCAGGGTGACCATGCGATCCTCGGCATCCACGGGGTGCCGGCGATCGCCGTCGCATCCAGCGAGATGTACCGGTTCATGGAGCAGTACGCACACACCGAACGCGACACGCTCGACCTCGCGGATTCCGCACTCGTCGCCGATGCGGCGCGTGTTCATCCGAGACGTGATCGAGGCAGTGTCGCGCGTCGTCGCGAAGGTCGGTCGCGATCGGCTCACCAGCCGCATGACCGCGAGTGCGCGAGGGCCGCCGGCTCTGCGAGCCAGAAGGAGTTGTCGGTACGCCAGCTGCGTGGTCGGGCGCGGGTCCGTCCGGGAGCGTGCCCGAACAGGTCTTCCGATTCCCTCGAAGACGTCCGCGGCGTTCTCCAGGTGGAAGTCGTCAAGCGAGAGATAGAACTTCGGGTTGAACACGACGCCCATGCACTTCACGAGTTCGATGACCTCGTCGAGCAGGTAGCTGCTCGTCACGACCAGGTCGACCACGTCGGGGTTCACGTAGTCGTCGGTGATCGGGATGGGCGTCCAGAAGTACTTCTCGGTGTCGTGCTTGACGATGATGTCGAGCACCAGGTTGCCGGCGGTGGTGACGGACCAGCTCGATTCCGCCCGGCAGGCTCTTCTGCATGGCCGCCATCTGTCGGTCGAGCCGTGCCGTCCTGCAGAGCGGTCTCCTCGTCGACGTGCATCGAGAACGGCGAGCAGGGCAGCGATCTCGAGGGCCTCGCGCAGGTTGCACGCGGTCACGAGCGACCGTGTCCGGGACGGCTGTCTCGAGAGGACCTGGAGCGCGAGGTTGGCCTCGGCGGCCGAAGTGGAGTTGATGCAGCACGCCGAAGAGCTCGCGGGTGTCGTCGGTGTAGTAGGGCCGCAGTTGGTTGAGGCCTGTAGTCAGAGTAAGCACGTGCCCTCCGCAAGGACCGGAATCCTCGAACTCGTCGTGGTTCCTCTATCGGCCTCGGCGGCCGCGGCTGAAGCGCCTCGAGCGACGTGAGTGTGACGTTCGACACACTTCGTGGCGTCGCGGCGAACTGCCGCGACCGGTTCGACCGGTTCACACGAAACGGCTCGCGACGTTCACGCGGTATTCACTCGGCATCCGTATACCTGAGGGGGTACTGGGAAGTCGCAGCTGAGGAGGCAACAACGTGTCAGTGAATTCGGAACAAGAACCCCGGTCAGGCGATTCGAGCGCTGGTAGCACGCAGTGACAAGAACGCGCAGCAGCACCAGTCGGACCATCCGGCTTGCGGTGCTCGGCGTCTGGGGCTCGCGATCATCACGGGCATCGGTATCGCGCACCAGAACGGCGTTCCGGTCGTCGGCGTCGACGCGCTGTGCCCGTTCGGCGGCATCGAGACGCTGCTGGTCGCTCATCACCTCGGCGACGCTGATCCAGCGCATCGCAGCGTCGAGCGTCATCCTGCTGGTGGTCGTACTGGCCACCGCACTGGTGTTCCGCCGCGCGTTCTGTGGCTACATCTGCCCGCTTGGCGCGATACAGGAGTTTGCAGGCAAGCTCGGACTGACGATCTTCGGCGGCAAGCGGCCGCAGGTTCCGACGGCGCTCGACCGGCCCGCGCGATTCCTGAAGTACGCCGTCTCTGATCTTCTTCGCGGTCTGGAGCTGGCAGGCGGCCTCGCTCGTCCTCCGGCCCTACGACCCGTGGGTCGCGTGGATGCACCTGACCTCGGCGGAGCTGCTCGCCGAGTTCTCCATCGGCCTGGCCGTCCTCGGCGTCAGCGTCGTCGGCTCGGTCGTCTACGACCGCTTCTTCTGCAAGTACCTGTGCCCGATGGGTGCGTTCCTCGGCGCCATCTCGCGCGTCTCGATCTTCAAGGTCCGGCGCAACGCCGACACGTGCACCGACTGCAAGGCGTGCGACAAGGTGTGCCCGGTCAACGTGAAGCGTGTCCGACGTCGCCGTCGTCAACGACGCCGAGTGCATCAACTGCAACGAGTGCGTCAACGTCTGCCCGGTCAAGCGAGACGCTCGTCGTCTCGGCGGGCTCGGCACCGACGGCTCGCAAGCTCTCCCCGAACGCGGTTCTCGGTCTCACGGTCGCGCTCATCGCCATCGGCATCGGGCTCCCGACGGTCACCGGCAGCTTCGCCTGGACCATTCCGACGCTCGAGAAGACCGTCGAGAAGGCCGGCGGCACGGTCAACGTCGAGGAGATCCGCGGCTCGATGACGTTCGCCGAGATCTCGAAGGCGACCGGGATTCCGGAGGCGGAGTTCCAGGAGAAGTTCGGCGTCGCACCGACCGAGATGAACACCAAGATCAAGGACCTGGCCGCGACGTACGGGTTCGACGTCCACACCGACGTCCGCGAGTTCATCGCCGAGAAGCTCGGCCAGACGCCCTAGCGCCGGCCGCCCGGCGGTCACGGAAACAGCGAACGGGCGGGGCAAGTGCCCCGCCCGCTCTTCTGCGCGTTGGCGCGGAGTCGCTAGTTCGCGTGGTCGTGGCCCTGGCAGGAGTGCTGGCTGCCGAAGGGGATCACCGTGCCGGCCGAGGAAGGCCCGACCGCATCGCGCGGCGTGCGCGGACTCGTCGTCGAACAGCGGCGTGATGTTGTGTGCGCTCATGGCCGCAAGCGGTCCGCGGCCCATGCCGACGACGATCGCGGTGTCGACGCCGGCCTGTGCGAGCATGGCGACGGTCATGCCACACCCGCCGTGCTCGTGGGGCGGGTTCGCGAGTGCGCTGCGAACCGACGACCATGCCGTCGACGACATCGACAACGGTGAACGAATCGGCGTGGCCGAAGTGCGCGGAGCGCGGGGAGTCGATCCCGCCGGCGCCGTGTGGTGGGTATTGCGATCGTTGCTCGGGTGTTCATGGGCGTTCCTCTCGGGATGGGTCGTGCTGGTCGGGCAGTGGTTCACAGGCTGCAGATGACGGGCTTGCGCGCGGTGACGAGCGAGTGGCGCGGCAGAGGGGGATGGATCGTGACTTCATCGAAGCCGACTGTCCGCGCGACCTCGGCGATCTGCTCGGCGGACACGCGGATGTGCTGCGGCGGGCCGGGTTCCTGTCGTTCGGAGCGTCAGTCGACGACGAGCAGCTGACCACCGATCCGCGTGAGACGCAGCGCCTCGCGGTAGCTCTCGATCGGGATCGACGAGCTCGTGGTGCAGGTTGATCATCACCGTCAGATCCGCCTCGCCGGTCGCCAGCGGAATGGCGCTCTCCTTGCCGAGAAGCGGCTGGAGGCGGGAGCACAGCGAAGGGTGACGGTGCTCGATCATCCACCGCACCATCGCGGGCTCGATGTCGATCGCGTAGACGGTGGCGTCCGGAGCCAGCTCGGCGAACTAGCACGCGAACAAGCCCGTGCCCGCACCGATGTCGACGATCGTGCTGAGGCGACGGGTTCCCGAGCGCCTCCCACATGACCGCAGGAGGCAGTGTCTCGAGCCTGCCGGGGTCGTTGAGCCGCTCGAGGTGTGCGACGCTGAACTTCTCGTGAGGCATGTACGGTCCCTGCATCGTGTGTGTAGAAATGAGAGTATACCCCTATGGGTATAGCTTCATTCGCTCCGCAGGTCAAGGCGCGGCGTGCTCAGACTCCGAGGTCCTCAGCGATCGGCAGTCGGAATCCGACGGCTGCTCCGCCCTCGGCGGTACTTTCGGCGAACACGGTGCCACCGTGGTCCTCGATGATGCGACGGGTGATCGCGAGCCCCAGTCCGGCTCCACCGGTGTCGGCCGCGCGGGCCGCGTCGGCGCGGTAGAAGCGCTCGAAGACGTAGGGCAGGTCCTCGGCGGGGATACCCTCTCCGCTGTCGGTGACGCGAACCTCCACGTTGCCCTCGGAATCGGGCGTCACGCGTCACGACGACCGAGCCTTCGAGGCGTGTGCCGGATGGCGTTGGAGAGCAGGTTGCGCAGGACCTCCGATAGCCGCAGCTCGTCGCCGGCGATCCACGTCGGCACGCCCGCCCCGCTCGGCCGAGATGGCCAGCGAGTCGGGCGCGGACTCCGCCGCGCGGGCCGTCTCGCGGGCGACGAGGTTCGGCGAGATCGAGCGGGGCCATGTCGTAGCGCAGCTGCCCCGCCTCGGCGATCGCCGAGCTCCTGCAGGTCGTTGACGAGTACCGACAGGTGTCCCAGGTCGGATACGAGCGCTTCGAAGCGGGCCTGGGTCGGCGGAAGAACGCCCTCGGCCATGCCTTCGGCGTGAACGCGCGCGGCGGCGATCGGGTTGCGCAGTTCGTGGGCGACGTCGGCGACGAGTCGCCGTCGCAACACCTCGGCCTCTTCGAGCGAGTCGGCCATGCGGTTGAACGCGTCGCCGAGAGCCGCGACCTCTGTCGGCCCCGCCGGCTCCACGCGATGCGTGAGGTCGCCTGCGGCGAGGCCTTCCGCCGCGGTCTCGAGCGTGCGGATGGGCCGGCTCAGGTAGCGTGCAAGCAGGATGGCGACGACTGCGGTGATGAGGACGGCGACGATGGCGCCGATGTAGACGCTGCGGTCGACGCTGGCCACGAAGGTCTGCTCGGCGGCGCCGAGTATCATCCGACCCATGCGGCCACGCCCTTGCATGCCGCCGGTGGGCGTCGGCAGGCTCGCGAGATAGGTGTCGAACGCGGCGGAGAGGGCGTTTCGGGCGACGAGCCCGACTGTGAGCACCGCGCCGAGGGAGACGAGCAGGATCGCGAGGAAGATCTGGAGGCGCAGGCCGAGGTGGCGCATCCTCACACCTCCACCTTGTAGCCGACGCCGATGACGGTGCGCACGTAGCGCGGGTTCCTGGGGTCGTCGCCGAGCTTCTTGCGGATGTTCTTGACGTGAGCGTCGATGGTCCGGTCGTAGCCGTCGAACGCCTCGCCCGACGATGCCTCGAGAAGCTGTAGGCGGGTGTAGACGCGGCCCGGGTGGGCGGCCATCGTCGCCAGGATGTCGAACTCGGAGCGAGTGAGGTCGGCGAGGCGATCGCCGGCGTGCACCTCGCGCCGCTCGTGGTCGATCACGAGATCGCCGAGCCGGATGGTGCTGGAGTCGACGTCTTGCCGGGCGCAGCGTCGCAGCACGGCCTTGGCCCGCGCGACGACCTCGCGGGGGCTGAACGGCTTGGTGATGTAGTCGTCCGCGCCGAGTTCGAGGCCGACGAGCCGATCGACCTCATCACTCTTCGCGGTCACGAGAATCACCGGTAGGCCGAGTGCGGCGAAGCGCTTGGTGAGCTCAAGCCCGTCGATGCCGGGCAGCATGATGTCGACGAGGGCGAGGTCAGGGTGGTGGGTCTCGGCGGCGGCGAGGGCGGCCGGCCCGTCGAACGCCGTGACGACGTCATAGCCGCTCGACTGAAGGTACTCGGCGAGCGCCGAGACGATGCTCTCGTTGTCGTCCACCACAAGAATGGTTGCCACTGCAACTCCTCGCCTCATCGAGCGTCCGGCTCAGTATCCCACGATGGGCCACGGACGCGGAAAGGGCAGGCGCCCGTGGCGCCTGCCCTTCGAACTCGCGCGGTTGTGCTACTGCGCGGGGGTGGTGCAGTTGGCGCCATTGCCCGCGCCGCGTCCGCCGCCCATACCGCCGGCGCCGCGTCCGCGACCGCCGCCCATGCCGCCGCCCTTGCCGCCGCCGCCACCGGTGCACCGGTGCCGTCGCAGTCAGCGTTCGCGGTGTTGACCCGGTCCGTGAGGCGGGTCTTCATGTTCCCGAGCGCCGCGTCGGCCTGGTCCTGCGTGATCGTGCCGTCCGCGACCTTCTCGTCGAGCAGGGACTCGCGGACCTTGAGGGCCTCGGCGACGACCGCTGACGAGCTCACGTTCTTCTCGGCGGCGATCTGCGCGAAGGTCTTGCCGGCGGCGCGCTTGGTCTGCACGTCGGCCGTGGTGGTGCCGGTCAGCTTGGCGACCACGTCGAGCATGCGCCCGCCGCTGTCGCGCATCGCGGCGCCGAGTCGCAGCCCTGCGGTTCCGCAGGCGGCGGCGACGGTGTTGGCCGTCGGGGTCTCGGTCGTCGTGACCGCGAACCCGGACACCGCGCTGCCGAGAACCACGCCGGCGACCAGTGCGCCGGCGACCGCTGCGGTTATGCGTTTTGCGTTCATGAGAGAGTGCCTCCTTCGTCGATCGGACATGTCGTGCATCCTCAGACTGGGCGGGTGCGGGTGAATTCGGCATGAACAGCAGACGCGCAGGCAGTGAATGCGGACGACCGCCTGGATGGCGGGCGCCGCCAGAGAGCGGAGCAGTGGGTGTAACCGCCAAATGACAACCGTATCGTAGGCAAAGGATAGATATGTCCGATGATTCGTCGGCAATTGATGCGAATCACCTACGGTTGGCCCTTCATCACGCAGCGCTCACGGAGAACAATGCGAGGCGTAGTGAAGCCGTGCGGATCCGCCGTTTCGTGGGCGAGATCGAGCAGGCTCCGGATGAAGGGGACTGACGCGATGACACGACGCACCAGCTGGGCCGAGCCGTGGAAGATCAAGGTTGTCGAGCCCATCAAGATGACCACCCGCGCGGAGCGCGAGCGCGCCGCACTGCGAGGCGGGCTACAACACCTTCCTGCTCAAGTCCGAGGACTGCTACATCGACCTGCTCACCGACTCGGGCACGAGCGCGATGTCCGACCGCCAGTGGGCCGGCATGATGCTCGGCGACGAGGCGTACGCCGGGTCGCGCAACTACTACGCGCTCGAGGAAGCCGTCCAGAAGTACTACGGCTACGAGTACCTCATCCCGACCCACCAGGGCCGCGGCGCCGAGAACATCCTGTCGCAGATCCTCATCAAGGACGGCGACTACGTTCCGGGCAACATGTACTTCACGACCACGCGCCTGCACCAGGAGCTCGCCGGCGGCACCTTCCGCGACGTCATCATCGACGAGGCGCACGACCCGGCCTCCGAGCACCCCTTCAAGGGCAACATCGACCTCGCGAAGGTCCAGGCGCTCGTCGCCGAGGTCGGCGCCGACCGCATCCCGTACATCACCATCGGCGTCACCGTGAACCTCGCCGGCGGCCAGCCGGTCTCGATGGCGAACCTGCGTGAGGTCAGCGGCGTACTGCCGCGAGCAGGGCATCACCGTCATCCTCGACGCCACGCGCGCGGTCGAGAACGCCTACTTCATCCAGCAGCGTGAGGAGGGCTACGCCGACAAGTCCGTCGCCCAGATCCTCCGCGAGATCTGCGACGTGTCCGACGGCGCCACGATGTCGGGCAAGAAGGACAGCCTCGTCAACATCGGCGGCTGGCTCGCCGTGCGCGACCGGAAGGTCGCCGAGCAGGCGCAGAACCTCGTCGTGGTGTACGAGGGCCTCCACACCTACGGCGGCATGGCCGGCCGCGACATGCAGGCGATGGCCATCGGTATCGCCGAGTCGGTCGAAGACGACCACATGCGCTCCCGTATCGGCCAGGTCGAGTACCTCGGCCAGAAGCTGATCGACGCCGGCATCCCGGTGGTGCGCCCGATCGGCGGGCACGCGGTCTTCCTCGACGCGACGGCCATCCTGCCGCACATCCCGCGCGAGCAGTTCCCGGCGCAGGCGCTCGCCGCCGCGCTGTACGTCGAGTCCGGCATCCGCGCGATGGAGCGCGGCGCCGTCTCGGCGGGTCGCGACCCCAAGACCGGCGAGAACCGCTACCCGAAGCTCGAGCTCGTGCGCCTCACGATCCCGCGCCGCGTCTACACGCAGGCGCACATGGACGTGACCGCCGAGTCCGTCATGGAGGTCTTCGACGAGGCCGAGAAGGTCCGCGGGCTCAAGTTCAACTACGAGCCGGAGTACCTGCGCTTCTTCCAGGCGAGGTTCGACACCATCGGTGGCGAGGGCATCTTCGCGTAGGCGCCGGCCGAAGTCGAAACGATGACGCCCGCCTCGGATCGACCCGGGGCGGGCGTTCGTCTCTTCGAGAGGATCTAGCGCTCGAGCAGCACCTTCATCACGCCGCGCTCGGCGGCGCGCTCCATCGCTTCGACGCCGCGTTCGAGCGGGTAGCGCTCGGCGATGAGTGGCGTCGGGTCGACGTCCCCGCGCTCGAGGAGTCGCAACGCGGGCGCGAACGGGCCGCAGCGCGAGCCGACCACCGTGATCTCGTCGACGACGAACGGCGAGAGGTTCAGCGTGACCTCGCCGGCGTAGGTCGACTTGAGGACGAGTGTCCCGCGCGGCCGCAGCGCCTGGCGAGCGAGCTCGAGTCCGCTCGGCGAGCCGGTTGCCTCGACGACGACATCGTAGGCGCGCGACGCGACGTCCGTCTCGGCGATCGCTGCGATGTCTCGCGCTCGCAGGAGCGCCTTCTGGAGCGCGTGTCGGGCGACGACGTCGAGCTCGGCGCCGGTGAGCGCGAGCACCTGGGCGACGAGCTGGCCGAGCCGACCGGCACCGATGAGCAGCACGCGGTCGGTCGGAGCGATGTGGACCTGCTGCAGGATCTCGACCGCAGCAGCAATCGGCTCCGTGAACACGGCGGCGTCGTCGCTCACGCCGTCGGGCACCCGGTGCAGGTTCGCGAGCGGGAGCCGCAGGAACTCCGCGTGCGCGCCGTCGCGGTTGACGATGCCGAGCACGGTTCGCGACTCGCAGTGGGTCGGGCGTCCGGCCCGGCAGGTGGGGCAGACTCCACACGCGTCGTTGATCTCGCCGACGACACGCGCGTCCAGCCACTCGGCGTCCGGAGCCTCCACGACCTCGCCGACGAACTCATGGCCGAGGACTCCGGTGTAGGGGTAGTAGCCGCGCTGGAGCTCGAGGTCGGTGCCGCAGATGCCCGACAGGCGTGACGCGCACAAGCGCTTCACCGGGGGCGGTTGCGTCAGGCATCGGAACGTCCCGCACGGACAAGGTCTTGTCTTCGAGCCACAGAGCCTTCACAGGTCTCCTCACGAGATTTGGTCGATCGCGGGGCCACCCTATTGTGACGGTCGTCACACTTCCGTATCGGTCTAGCTTGGGGCGTGTTAGCCTCGTCACGACAAAACCGCAGATAGAAGGGCATGTCGGCCAGCGGGCGACGGTTCTCAACAATCTGGCGGTCGTCCCCGCGCCATTCACACTAAGGTCATTCATCGCTCCTGCCGATAGAATACCTGACAGTGGACCGCGCCCGCGCGCGCGACTACGTAGGAGCTACGATGATTCGGCGAATGGGATTTCTTGTTATCAGTTGTGTGCTCGCGCTGTCCTTGGGCGTAGCCTCGGCCGTCGCATGGTGCAATGGTCCTGCGCCGCTAGCCAAGCCGAAGGCGGCCGGGTACGGCTACGGAACTCACGACTGGGTTCTCCAGCACGCGATCGAGCAGGCTGGGGCCGAGGGCGATTGGGTCAACGTCAAGACCGCGCTGTGGCATACCAACGATCCTGACTACTACAACACTAACCGCGACTTGCATCTCTTCAGGGACAAGGGCCCGAGCCGTGGCGGTCCCCAGGCGGTCGCAGACCAGTACTACATCGCCAGCGCAGGCCCTGCGTCGTGGCGACAAGGCCGCGGCCAGCAAGGCGCTCGGCATCATGGCGCACTACTACACCGACAGCCAGCAGCCTTTCCACACGACCACCGATGCGCAGAAGTACACCACCGCGCACAACTACTACGAGCGCGCAGTCGACAAGTACAACCGTCACTACGAAGAGGGCACCTTCTGGCTCACCGAGGCTCCCGCCAAGCCAGTGACGGATGTTCGCGCGCGCTCGATAGCGGCCTCCAAGGCCGCGCGTCGGGACTACAGCGATCTGCGCTCGGCTCTTCAGCGCAGTCCGAACGCCGACGTGCGCAAGAACAGCGTCGTTCGCGGCGTCACCGGCAGGGTGCTGAGCCGAGGCGTCAACGACATGGCGGACATCATCCGCACGCTGTCTGCAGTGCACAACGAGTCACAGGGGCTCGCGAGCGCGATCAGCACTGCTCCCGCTCGCGGGACGGCAGCCGCCCCCGCGAAGATGACCTCCTACATGAGTAACCCAAAGCCGCACCGCGGTCGCAAGGTGTGCGCGTACGCGAAGTGCTACGACGCCAACGGCAAGCTCATCGAGGGCGCCCGCGTGTACTTCTACTGGCCCAAGGCCGGCGGCGGCACCGTCAAGGTCACCGCGTACACGAACCAGTACGGCGTCGCGCACAGCTGGCGCTCCACCTCGGGGCTTGCCATCAAGAAGCACCGCGTGAAGTCCGTCTCGAGCTCGAGTGGCGCCTCTCGGACTACTTCGGTCCTGTTCAGGGTCCAGCGCTAGAACTCCGGCCAGGATCGCCAATTCACGTGCTCAGCATCCTGATTGGGTGCGCTACAAGCGTCGCTTGATACCCCTGAGCAGCTCCATGACCGCGTCCTTGGCGGCGGCTCGTGAGACCGTGATCGCGAACGGTTCGCGAGGCAGAGAGACTGCGACCTGACGCGGCAGCCCTCGACGCCAGAACCACAACAGTCCCAAGCGCTTCGTGGCGGTCGGCTCGGCGTCGACTCCTGCGTCACCGATCAGCACGTGCAGCGGGAGGGTCCAGGTGCCCTGTGTGGGCAGCTTCTCGCCCCCACCATCTCGGAGCTCAAGCCGCATCGTGACCCTCTGCCCGTCCCATTCGACCGGCACGCGGTGTTCTCCGCCGTCCGGATCACGGAGGGCGACGCTGAGGGTGTTCGCACCCAGCCCGATGACTTCTGACTCGCCGATGAGGTCGATCGCATGCCGCTGAGACTTGCTCCAGCCCGCTGAGGTGATCGCCACCCAGCGGCTCACCGGGCGCAGGGTCGCGCCAACGTCGAGCGTGAGGTTGTCAAAGCCGGAGGTGAAGTACGAGCCGACCAGCATCGCCCCGGGAGAGTCCTCCGGCAGCAGTCGCCATCGCAGCTTCGAATCGATGCGAGGGTCTCTCAGGCGGCCGATGCGCACCTCCCTCACGAACCCCTTCGCGGCGAGCCGAATGTAGACGTCCCACGCCCCGGTCGGCAGTCGAGAGCCGTTCGCTGCGGTGAGCGGGTCGATCTCGGCGGTGATTCCGGCGCGCCCCTGCGGGAACCGCTTCCCCCACACCTCGGGTTCGAATTCGGGGGATGGGAGGCGCCCGGCCGGCACAACCCACTCGACCTCGGTGGCGCGGTCCCGAAGTATCAGCTCGGCGGGCGTCTCGGCGCTGTCCAGCAGATCGATGTGTGCCCTGCCTTCGATGTGGAGCCGGCCCGAGCGCCAGGAGATATCGGTGAGCTCGTAGCGGGGCTTCAGGCGCTCGGTGACGTCGAAGCATTCGTCGGGAATAGCGATCGTGGCGTCTCGGAACAGCGGGTATCCGGCGAAGGCCCGCTCGCCCTCGATGACCAGCTCCCACGGCTCGTTCGACTCGACGTGGCGCATGAAGTCGAGGAGCGCCTGTAGCTCGCCTCGCAGGAGCAGGTTGTGCGAGACGCGGTGCGCGGGCGACAGGTCCTGTATCGATTCGAAGGGGTAGTAGGAGGTCGCCCACTCTCGCAGCACCCCGAAGGCCTCGTCGACCGCGTCCGCATCGTCGCTGCGGGCCATGTGCTCGAAGAGCTCGAAGAACTCCCTGTCGAAGTGGCGCCTCAGCAGATGGTCGCGGTGGGCCCCTGGCTCGACGCGTTCTGTGATCAGGGGAATCATGACCTCGATCACCTCGCACAGGCGCGACAGGGGAGGTTGGCTCAACGTCGCGTTGCCCCCGTCCTCACGCCACACGTAGAACGCGTAGTTGTAGTCCGCGAGGATCGTGATGGCGCGCGCCTCGAGGTACGCGACGCCGCAGAACGGCTGGTCTTCGTAGAAGAGATCGGTCGGGAACCGCAGGCCCACGCGCTCGATGAGGTCGCGGCGGAAGAGTTTGAGCGCGCTCAACGTCCACCACGCGCGGGACTCGAAGACGTTTGTGGACAGTTGGGTCGCGGTGAACATCGACCTCGGTGGGCGCCTTCCGCCCGTTCCCTCCGCTTTGCCCAGCACCACGTCGGAACCTTGCTCCTCCGCCGCGTTCAGCATGCGCTCGAGCGCCTCGGTGTTAAGGTAGTCGTCGGCGTCGAGGAAGAACACGAACCGGCCGGTCGCAAGGTTCAGCCCGGCGTTTCGCGGGCGACCCGGCCCTCCGGAGTTCTCCTCGTGAATGACGGTCATGTTCGGCTGGCGAGCCGCGAGCCGTTCGAGTTCCTGCCCGGTTCCGTCGGTGGAGCCGTCGTCGACGGCTATGAGTTCGATGCGATCCATTCCCAGCGTCTGTCCGAACACCGACTCGACGGCCTTCGCGACGTAGGAGATCGAGTTGTAGGCCGGGATGATTACCGTGACGTCCGGAATAGGCACGTGGCGACTCAGTTCGTTTGCGGCGCGTCGGTGCCGGAGTCACCGTTGAGCCTGGAGCGCAATTCGTCGAGTCGGGCGCCGTAGGTCGTCCAGTCCCCGGCTGCTTTCGCCGCTTCAAGTTGACCGAGGAGCGCGTCGATCTGCGCTGAAGTCACCGGGGAGGCCGTCGACGGGCCCGCCTGAGACCCGTTGCCCCATGCCTTCGAGAGCGCGCCGTCGAGGGTGCGGTCCATCGCGATGGTCTCGCCGTTGACGGCGACCACTCCCGCGAGCTGGTTGATCGGGCTTTGCTGTGCCTGCAGGAAGATGGGCTGCACGTAGGCGATCGTGTTCTGCACCGGCAGAACGATCATCGTGCCGAACGAGAGGGTGCTGCCGGGTTGGGTCCACAGCGTGAGCTGCTGGCTGACCTTCGGATCCTGGTTGATGCGAGCGCTCACCTGAGCTGCGCCCATCGTCACGCGCTCCTTGGGAAGCAGGTATACGGTGCGCTGGCCGTACGTGCCGGGATCGCACCCCTCGGCTATCCAGGCGACGAGGTTGTCCTTGTTCGGCAGCGAGTAGGGCTGGAGAAGGTACATGCCCTTACTCTTCGCCCCCGGCTGGCCGAGCATCAGGTAGGCCGGCTTGATCTTCTTGCCCGAGCTGTCCTTGGCGATGTCCCACTGGTCTTCCTTGTTGTAGAAGACGTTGACGTCGGTCATGTGGAACGAACGGAAGATCGACGCCTGCGCCGAGAAGAGCTTCTCGGGAGCGCGAAGGTGCTTCGCCACTGATGCCGGCATCTGGTCGCGTGGAGTGATGACCGTCGGGAAGAGCTTGGCCCAGGCGTCGCGAATGGGGTCGTCGCCGTTGGCGTAGAAGCGCATGTCGCCGGTCAACGCATCGACCGTCACCTTTACTGCGTCACGCATGTAGTTGGTGCCGTCGCCAAGTGGCTGTGAGTACGGATAGTGGTCGCTTCGCGTGTAGCCGTCCATGATCCACAGGACCCGCCCGTCGACGATGGCTGGGTACGGGGGGTCGAACGTGAGCCAGGGTGCGACCTTCGACGCGCGCTTCTGGATGCTTCTGTTCACCATCAGGCGGCTGTCGTCGTTGAGGTACTTCGAGAAGAGCATCTCGCTGGAGCTCAGGCGGATGGCCCATGCGAGCCTGCGGAACAGTCCTCCCACGGGGATACCGCCATCGGCCTGGTAGCGGTACGTGGCGTTGCGCTCGCCGGCGGGGTAGTCGAACTCGTCGATCCCCGTGTTCACGATGGTGTAGTCGGTCTGGTCGGGGCCGTAGTAGATGCGCGGTTCGACCGTCTCCAGAGCCGGCGCCCCAACGGCCTCGGTAGCGACGACGCGCGGAGGCACGTTGCCAACGATGAACTCGGGGAATCCGCTTGGCGAGGTGCGGCTGACCGAACTCATGGCAAGCCCGAACCCGTGCGTGTAGACGAGATGCCTGTTGACCCACGTCTGCGCGACCTTGGGAAGCCCGCTCGGGTCGATCTGCCGCGCGGCGACCAGCACCTGGTGAAGCTCGCCTTGATACTCGTAACGGTCATACGCGATCTCGCTAAGCTTGTAGTACGGGCGGATCTGCTGCAGCTGGGTGAACGCTTGCGCCACCGCCGACGGCGTCCAGATGGTCGTGTCCGACAGCTGCTCGGCCGCGGCCGCAGAAGCGCTCGCATCGATGGTCTTGAGAGCCGGGTACGGCGTGCCGACCACACTGCTCAAGTCGTAGGCGCTTCGCGTCATCGAGATCGTGCGCTCGATGTAGGGAGCTTCGAGCGTGGCCTCATTCGGCTCCGCCACGTAGGTCTGGACGAGCATCGGCCACACGTTGCCGAGCAGCACGCTCAGGGTCGCGAGCGTCACGAACGCGATGGCGACGGACTTCCACTTCCGAGTGTTGGCGGTCGCGAACAGGATGACAGCGGTGACCAGCGAGACTGCGATGAGAATCCAGTACGCGGGCAGCTGCGCATGCACGTCCGTATACGACGCACCCGCGTAAGGCGTCTCAGCGAGCGAGAAGTTCAGCCGCCAGATCGATATCCAGAAGTTGACCGCCGTGGTCAGGACGAGCAGGCCCGTCAGTATCGATAGCGATCGCTTGAGGCGAGCCCAATCGATGTTGAGGCTCCCGGTTGTCTCCAGCCGAGTGGACACGAAGACGATTGCCACGGTCACGACCATGGCGAGTATGCAAAGCCCCATGAACCACCGGTTCAGGAGCTCGATCGCGGGCAATGTGAACACGAAGAAGCCGACGTCCACGCCGAACTGCGGGTCGGTGATGCCGAAGGGTGACTGCGCCACGGCAAGGCGGAATACCATCCACTGCTGCGACAGCTGCCAGCTCATCGCCCCCGCGAGAATGAAGCACCCCATGGCGGTCAGCCCGTTGAAGCGGGGCTTCTCGGCGACGGTTCTCCACGCGGCTCGGGCGCTTGCGAATGTGACGCCGAAGCCGACCGCCGTGCATACGAGCCAAACCACTGCCTGCGACGCGAAGCGGCCCCAGAAGACGCTGCCCTGCCCCAGGCTTTGGTACCAGAGGTAGTCGGTCCAGACGAAGACGGCGCCGACGTAGAGGGCGGCCGCCACGGCCACCGCCAGCGCGGCTCCCACCCAAACAGCGAACCTCCGTGCAATTCGGACTCGCGCCACAGTTCTCCAATCCGCGCTCGCAAACCGTTTGCGACCACGTGTTTCATGAGCTGGGCACGCCTGTTCTCAGACGGCTCAGACCGCGAACAGTGTACCCTACGCGCCTCTCTCGGCACGCTTCAGTGAGGGGGTCACGAGCTGGCTCACGACCCGCTCGCTGGCGTGCCCGTCTGCAACATCGAACGACGCTCGGCGGAACTCGGCGACTCGCGCCGTGTCGAACACGCCGGCGGCGATGTAGTCGGCCAGTGCCTCCGAGGTCTCGAGAACAGGGCCGGGCACTGTGTCGGCGTAGCTAAAGTAGAAACCGCGCTCGCTCTGGTAGGCCTCATAGTCGGGCGCGAAGAACGCCATCGGCCGGTCAAGCAAGGCGTACTCGAATATGGCGCTCGAGTAGTCGGTGACGAGCAGGTCGCTCGCAAGCATGAGCTCGTTGAAGTCCGGGTGATCGGACACGTCGAAGGCGAACCCGGCGAGCGAGGGCGACAGCGCGGTGTCGCCGGAGACGAAGGGGTGCAGCCGCAGGAGGAGCACCCACTCGTCACCGCACCGCTCGCGGACGAGCTCAAGGTCCAGGTCGTCGTGGTACGCGGCCTCGTGCTTGGAGTCGCCGCGAAAGGTCGGAGCGTACAGCAGGACCTTCTTGCCGGAGGGGAGGCGGTACTTCTCGCGGACGCCCTCGACCGCCTCGGCCATCCGCTCGGTGTCGAAGAAGAGGTCCGTGCGCGGGATGCCCAGCTCGGTGACGAACTTCTCGGCGGGCTGACCGAAGGCCTCGGAATAGGCGGGAATCGCGCTCTTCGAGCCGATCAGGATGTGGTCGTAGTTGGAGTGGATGCGAACGTGGCGCACCAGCTCTTCGCTCGCCCCGAACGACTTGTCGAGAACGCTGTAGCCGATCTTCTTGAAGGCGCCGCTCGCATGCCAGGTCTGGATGATGGTCGTCCCGGCCTTGGGCGTGATGACGTAGATCGGGAAGAAGTAGTCGTCGACGATGAACACGCGCGAGGTCGCCAGGTAGTACTCGGCGATGATCGCCTTGAGCAGCGTCGACGCCTTGCCGAGAAGGCCCGGCCGCGTATCGGAGAGCAGCAAGACCGTCTGGCTCCCGAGGCCCTGGCGCTGCAGCTCGTCGTGGATGCACTTCAGGTTGCCACGCAGCTGTGTGGAGTGGTTCGACGCCAAGACCACCCTCTCGCGCACGGGAAACACCGAGCAGGCCATGAAGGCCAGCCGCAGCACCCACTTGCGCACCAGCACCATCACGGCCGCCTACGCGCCCAAGATGAGCTGGTCGATCACGCGGTCGCTCGAGCCGGCGTCGAGATGGTCGAAATGCTGCTTGGCGAAGGGCGCGATCTTCTCGGCTTCGAAGTCCTCGGTTCGGATGGCCTCGAGCAGCTCGTCGAAGGTGCGGACGATCTTGCCGGGGACGAACTCCTCGAAGGGCGTGTAGAAGCCGCGCTCGGCGATGTACTCGTCGAGGTCGTAGACGAAGAAGAGCATGGGGCAGTCGATGGCGGCACACTCGAACACCAGCGACGAGTAGTCGGTGATCACGAGGTCGGCGACGAGCAGGAAGTCGTTGATCTCGCGGTTCTGCGTGGCGTCGAAGAAGCGGTCGGCGTACTGCTCGGGAATCTGGAGCTCGTTCCTGACGAGCGGGTGGATCTTGAAGATGACGACCGCGTCTTGCTCCTCGGCGAGCTCGTAGAGTCCGGCCATGTCGATGCGATCGAAGTCGTAGTACGCGACCCGGTAGACGGCGCCGCGGAAGGTCGGCGCGAACAGGATGATCTTCTTGTCTCGGATCTGGGGGTAGACCTCGTAGACGGCCTCGCGGTGCGCGTCTTGGCGCGCGGGGTCGAGGAAGAGGTCCATGCGCGGGACGCCGGTGGGGAGCACGAGCTCCTCGGGCATCGAGAACGCCTCGGCGTACAAGGGGACGTCGAAGGTCGAGCTCGCGATGGCGTGCGTGTAGTTGCGATGCCACTTGCTGAACGGGGCGGGCGCGCCCTGCGTGCCGAGCCGGCTGTAGCCGAACGTCTTGAACGACCCGCTCGCATGCCAGGTCTGGATGATTCGGACGTGCTCGTCGTAGTCGACCTTGTAGAGCATGGGATGCAGGTCGTCGATGATGATGAAGTCCGCCTTGGCGACGGTTATGGGGAACGTGAACTTGTCGAGGAGGCCTCGTCGGGCGATGACCGCCTCCTTGAACGCCGTCATCAGCTCGTACTCGCTATCCAGCCCTCGTTCGATCATGCGGTCGTGGATGCACTTCAGGTTTCCCGACAGCTCTGCACGCGAGTCGGATGCGAACAGGACGCGTCGTTTGGTCTTGCGCACGAGACGTCGGGTGAGCTCGTAGACGGCCCTGAAGATGGTCGTCCTGAAGTCGCGCTTGATGGCGTTGAACGAGCGGCGGCGGCGCACGACCTCCGGTGGCAGTTGGCTGCGGTCGTTCACGTTGATGAAGAAGTGGCTGGTCAGCCTATCCCTGGCCGGCATCATCCAGTACTGGCCGCTCCGAACGAGAAAGAGGCCGCCGTAGTCCGCAGCATCCACCGGGAACGGTGTGGCCATGAAGGTGTGCTGCTCGGTCCCGTCGGCGTCGGCCCAACAAAGCAGCCACTCACCGGTGGGAAGGGGGTAGCGGCCGACGGCCTGCGTGATGTTGATCGTGATCTCGAACCGGTCGCCTTCGAACGACACCTTGGGGAGCGGAACCACTTCCTCGGTGTCACGCAAGCGGAGGTAGAACGATCCGGGGCCGGGACGGCCGGAGGCGAGTTCGACCCGGCCGTGGAGCGTAAGCAGAACGCGCTCCCAACCGATCGACGTGATGACCACTCCCTGCATGTACTACTCCTCGCCGTGAATCGGCTTGTTGTCGTTCTCGAGTTCGTGCTTGATGAAGACGATGCCGGTTCCGAGGTACGTGCTCTGGGTGATCCAGAAAGGCCGCTTGTTGGAGTAGCCGACGTAGAATCCCGAGTCGTTGTTCCACAGCTCGCCTGAGAGCAGGTACTCCCCACCCAGAAGGGTCGGAGCAGGCAACCTCACCTTGAGCGAGTGTTCGCCGATCGATGCATCGATCGCGTTCTCCGGGCTGTTCTTGTCCGCCATGTACACCTCGTGGCGCTCCGCGTTGCGAACCGTGAAGCAGAAGGTGAGACGATCGACGGGGCGTTTGACGACGTAGTCGAACTCGAACCAGACGTCTTCACCGAAGGCGAAGGTATCGGTCTCCGTGTCGGAATCGTTGAACATCCGGAAGTTCTTGCACTCCACGATGTCCGTCTTCTCCATCGCGGGCAGCTCGACACCGTCGGCTCCGACGAGCCGCGCCCGCTGCTTCGCCCGTTCGTGCTTCAGAAAGTCCTCGTAGGCGAGGATGACCGGGCCCAGGTCGCCGTAGTCCATGACGACGCCCTCGTTGATCCACAGTGCCTTGGTGCAAAACGCCTTGACGGTGAACAGGGAGTGCGAGACGAAGAGGATCGTCTTACCCTTGCGCCGAAACTCCTCCATCTTGTCGATGCACTTGAGCTTGAAGATGTCGTCACCGACGGCGAGGACCTCGTCGACGATGAGAATGTCCGGGTCCACGCTGACGCTGACCGCAAAACCGAGACGGGCCTTCATGCCGCTGGAGTAGGTGCGTACCGGCTGGTTGATGTGATCGCCGATATCGGCAAAGCCGATGATCTCGTCCTTGCGCCGGTCGGCCTCTTCCTTGGGGATTCCGAGTGCGAGCGCTCTGAGGTAGATGTTCTGGACGCCCGTCAGCTCCATGTCGAAGCCGCTGGTGAGCTCCAGCATGGCCGAGATACGACCGCTGACCTCGACGTCGCCGCTCGTCTGGTGCGCGACCCCGGTGATGATCTTGAGGAGCGTCGACTTGCCGGACCCGTTCTTGCCCAGGATCGCGATGACCTCGCCCTGTGGGAAATCAACCGAGACGTCCTTCAGGGCGGTGAAGAGGCGTGACTTGTCGTTCTTGCGGAACGGGGACAGAGCCCGGTCGATCGACGACGGGTAGATCTTGTAGGTCTTGGTGAGGTTCTTGACGCAGATCGCGTTACTCAACTGCGAGTCTCCTAGAGGACGTCGGCGAACTCGGGCTCGAGTTTCGTGAAGATGAAGCTCGCCAGGAGTGCCAGGATCGCGACCACTCCCCAGAAGTACAGCATGTACTGCCAATCCTGGTAGAACCACCGCTCGTAGACGAACACGTTGCGGTAGCCCGAGACGATGTAGGTGATCGGGTTTGCCAGGACGACCTGTTTGGCGGGCGAGGGCAGGTTGTCGGCCGACCATAGAATCGGGGTGAGCCAGAACATGAGAGTGGTGACCGATTTCACGGCCTGGAGCACGTCTCGGCTGATCGCCGTGAGCGCAGAGAGCAGCATCGAAATCACGGCCGCGAAGGCGAGAGCGCACAGCAGATAGTAGGGAATCTGCAGGAAGTACACGCTCAGCCCGAAGCCCGAGACCAAGAACAGCGCGACCGTGATGCACATGAGCATCAGGTGGATGAAGTACAAGGAGAGCACTTCCGAGATAGGCAGGGTGGCCACCGGGTAGACCATCTTGGTCACGAAGTGGCTGTTCGAGCGGACCGCCCCCCCGCCGATCGTGAGCGAATCGGAGATGAAGAACCAAGGCATGAGGCCGGGGACGAGCCACAGGATGTAGGGGACATCGCCCATCGGCATGTTCCCGCGCAGCCCGATGGCGATAGCGAACCAATAGGCTGCCACGAAGATCATCGGCTTCACGAGCGCCCACGTGACGCCCAGCGCCGAGCCACTGTAGCGCTTGGTCAGCGTGACCTGCGCCATGGCGTAGGTCCGTCCGATGTTCTGCGCGTTGATTCGAACCAAGCGCAGGAAGTCGTTAAATGCGGCGGTCAGCACCCTTGTTGCTCCTTGGTGTTGCGTCTTGGCAGGCGGTGCCACGAAAGGCCAGTTTGCCAGTACCCGCGCCATTGTCCTGCATTACGTTTCCGATGTGAAACAAAGGTGCCATTCGGTGACGGTCGCGACGGGCCTGCCTCGGAAGGCCTGAAGGCTTTGGGCTATACTGACCCCCGGCAAGCCGCCCGCAGACGACGCTGGCGGCACGCGCGCATCTGACCCTAGAGAAGCAAGGTGCAGCCCATGAAAACCGGAATGGTCATTCTTGCGGGCGGCGTCGGCAAGCGCATGAACAAGCCGATCCCGAAGCAGTTCCTCATCCTCGCCGGCAAGCCCATCATCATCCATGTACTCGAGAAGGTCGAGCAGCTCAGCGACGTCGAGCGCGTGGTCATCACGTGCCCGGCGGAGTACGTCGAGCAGACGCAGACGCTGCTCGAGCATCGCAACCTCTCGGGCCGCTTCTGCTGCATCGAAGGCGGCGAGACCCGACAGGAGTCGGTGTACAAGGGCATGCTCGAGCTCGGCGAGTGCGATGCGGTCGTCATCCACGAGGCGGTGCGTCCGTTCGTGACCCTCGACGAGTTCCGCACGCTGATCGACAGCGAGTTCGAGAACGTCATCTACGGCACGCGGATCCCGTTCACGGTGCTGGCGGGTCACGACTACGTCGAGGACACGCTCGAGCGCTCACGGCTCGTCAACGTCCAGCTGCCGCAGAAGTTCGACGCCAAGCAGCTGATGGCGGCGCACGAGTCCGCGCGCGCCGAGGGCGTCGAGTTCACGGAAGACGCGAGCATGCTCTTCCACTACCAGCAGTCGCAGATCCGCATCCTCGAGGGCTCGGAGCGCAACATCAAGATCACCGAGCCCACCGACCTGATCATCGGCGAGGCCATCTACAACGAATACGTCCTTGGGAGGGCGCAGGACTGATGAAGACCTGCATCATCACGGGAGCGAGCCAGGGTATCGGACGTGCAGCCGCCGTCCGCCTGAGCCAGGAGCCCGACATCCAGAACTTCGTCCTGCTCGCCCGTAGTGCTTCCGGGCTCGAGGGCACCGTCGCCGAGATGAACCAGGAAGGCAAGACCATCAAGGCCCTGCCGACCGATCTCACGGACCTCGAGGCGATCGAGCCGCTCGTCAAGAGCATCTACGAGGAGTTCGGCAGCATCGACCTGCTGCTCAACGTCGCCGGGTACGCCGAGCCGGCCGCGCTGCTCGACACGACCATCGAGAACCTGAAGACGACGTACTTCATCAACGTCTTCGCGACGGTCATCCTCACGCGCGAGTGCGTGAAGTACATGCGCAACCACCCGTCCAAGATCCTCAACGTCGCCTCGACCGCCGGAGTCACGCCGCGGCCGGGCTGGCTGGCCTACGCGTCGTCGAAGGCGGCCGTCGTCTCGATGGGCGAGACGCTCACCAACGAGCTCGCCGAGTACGGCATCAAGGTCTACACGATCTCGCCGGGCCGGTGCGCCACGGAACTCCGCCGCAAGCTCGCACCGGAAGAGGACCCCACGACCATCATGCAGCCCGAGCACGTCGCCGAGGTCATCATGACCCTCATCCACGACGACGAGACCTGCCTCGACGGACAGAACCTCATCGTCAGGCAGTTGCCCGCGCCCCGGAAATGAGCCTTCTCGAGTACTACCTGTCTGCGATCGTGCTGCGTGCGTTCTACCTGATCTGCACGCTGTTGCCGGCTGCGCGCCGACAAGGTGGTGTTCGCCTCGGCCCGTGCCGAGACGCTCGAGGGCAACCTGAAGTACATCCACGACGAGCTGCGTGCGGCAGAAGCCGGACGCGCGAGTACGTCCTGCTGCTCGACCGCTACTCGTACGACTTCCGCGGCAAGGTGGCCTACTTCTTGAAGCTGCTGCGCGCCTGCTACCACCTGGCGACCGCCCGCTACTTCTTCGTGGACAACGCGTACCTGCCGATTCACGTCGGTCCCCACCGCGCGTGCACCGAGGTCATCCAGGTCTGGCACGCGGGCGGGGCCCTCAAGAAGTTCGGTCTGGACACGAGCCCGCCCAACCGCGCGGTGGAGAACCGCTTCATCCACAAGTACTACGACTACGTGATCGTGGGCTCGGACGCTGCGGTGGGGCCGTACTCCTCGGCGCTCCGGACGCCGGCGGAGCGGGTGCTGCCGCTGGGCATCGCCCGTACCGACTTCTTCTTCGACGAGGGCGCGATCGCAGACGCGCGCGCCCGGGTGCTCGCCGCGCACCCCGCGCTCGACGGACCGCACGGTCGTGCTCTACGCGCCCACCTTCCGCGGATACAGCGACGAGAAGAAGCCCCACCAGGGTCTCGATGCGCGGCTGCTGAGCGAGCGGCTGGGTGAAGGGTACGCGGTCGTGCACAAGACGCACCCGGTGTTCGACGCGGAGCTCATCGACGAGACGGGCTACGACGCCGTGATCGGAGCCGAGTTCGACATCAACGAGCTGTTCGCCGTCACCGACGTGCTCATCACCGACTACTCGTCGTCGATCTTCGAGTACGCGCTCATGCGCAAGCCGCTCGTGCTGCTCGTCGACGACCTCGAGGGCTACTCGGCTGACCCCGGCTTCTATCTCGACTTCGAGGCCGAGATGATCGGCGAGTTCGCACGGACCTCCGAGCAGGTCGCCGAGATCGTCGCCGGTGGCGAGTACGACCTCTCACGCTACGAGGCGTTCATCGCCACGCACTGCGCCAACGACGACGGGCAGGCGAGCGAGCGCGTGGTCGACTTCCTCGAGGGCAGGCAGGGAGTGCCCGAGCCGAATCGGCGGGTGCTACCGCTAGCTGTCGGTCACGACGCAGTTGCGTCCCGCGCGCTTCGCGGCGTAGAGCGCGCGGTCGGCCCGCTCGATGAGTGCGAGCATGCCGATGGGGGCACCGGGGTCCACCGTCGCGACGCCGACGCTCACCGTGAGCGGGATAGCGACGCCCCGGTGGTCGATGGGTTTGGTCGCGATCGCGACGCGCAACCGCTCGGCGATCTCGCGGGCCTTCTCGGTGCCGGTGCCACTGAGCAGCACGAGGAACTCGTCGCCGCCGTAGCGAACCGGGGTGTCCGAGTCGCGGGCGTTCTCGCGCAGAAGCCGCGCGATGGCGACGAGCGCGCGGTCGCCGGCGAAGTGGCCGTGGGTGTCGTTGATCTCCTTGAAGCGGTCGATGTCGAAGAGGATGACCGACGCCTGACGCCCCTGAACCAGCTCACGGTCGAGGTCCTCGGCGAGAACCGAGACGTGCCGCCGGTTGAACAGGCCGGTGAGCGGATCGAGCGAGGCCTGCGCCTCGAGCTGCGTCTGCGCGATGCGCTGCTGCTCGACCTCCTGCTGGAGCGCGAGGCTGCGCAGCCGGTGAATCTCGGCGTCCTTGCGGGCGGTGGCGACCTCGTGCTCGACCTGCAGACTGGCCAGACGAGTCGCCGTCTCCTCGTTGACGCGAATCCTCTCGAGTTCGTGGTAGCGGCGGTGATGCGCCAGCGCGCTGCGAGTGTCGCCGCGCTTCTCCTGGATTCGGGAGAGCAGCTCGTGGCAGGTGAACTCCTCGATGGAGCGACCCGTGCTTCTCGGCGATGGCGAGCGAGCCCTCGGCGGCGGCGAGCGCCTCGTCGTAACGCTCGCGCTCCAGTGCGATGAGCGCCGATCGTGAGAAGCGCGTCGCCGCAGTCAGGCTCGGAGTCATGCTCGCGCGCCAAGGCGTAGCTCTGGGCCGAGTACTCGGCGGCGGCGTCGAGGTCGCCCGTGCGACGGTAGACCTCGGCGACCGTATCGAGGAATCCCATCAGCATGTACAGCCGCTCCTGGCTCTCGGCCCAGTGGAGCCCTCCGTGCGCGGTACCCAAGGCTTCCTCGTACATCCCGAGGTCGAGATACGTGTAGGTCATGTTGTTGAGGACCAGCGCTTCGCCGGTCGTGTCATTGAGCTCGCGATGGATCGCCAGGGCGCGCTGCTGCAAGGTCGAGCGCCAGCTCGGCGCGGTCCGTGGCGTGGTAGACGTTGGCGATGCGGTCCATCACGTACGCGAGTCAGGCTCTGGTCGTCGATTCGCTCGGCGATGTGCTGGGCTGTCACGAGGTCGTTCGAGCGCGTCGACGTAGTCGCCGGTCTGGTAGTGAGTCCACGCCATCGTGAGATAGAGATCGCCGAGAACGGCGCTGGGCTCGTGGGAGTCGAGCAGCGCGAGCGCCTGCGACGTCTGCTGCAGGGCGGCCTCGGAGTCGCCTCGGACGCTGCTCAGGTGAGCGAGCAGCGCGAGCGCCGAGGCCATGCCGAACCGGTACTGGTTGCCGGCGTCGTCTGGCTGGCTGGCGAGCTCGAAGGCCTCCTCGGCGAGTGACGTGAGGCGGTCGTAGTCGAGTCGCCTGATGCTGTTCGCCTCGGCGACAAGCGCGTCGACCTGTCGCCTGCCGCGCGGCTGGCGCGGTGCGGATGTCGCGCGCGCGCTCCAGGCGCCCGCGGACTCCGGGGCGTTGGCGTCGGGCTTCATGTCCGAGCTTTCGACCAAAGCGCGGACCTCCCATCCGATGGCCGTCGCTTAGAGTCTATATCGGAACCGCAGGTCAAGTGCTAAATAGCTTTGTATCGTGACCGCCGTCACATCGCCTGCGTGGCGAGCGGTCAGCCTCGTGCTGCGAGACCGGCAGCCGCCTCGAGGACGAGAAGCGCTGCGAGTCGGACGGTCCTGCCGTCCGGAGCGTCGATCGTGGCGTCGATCTCGGTGATGTCGATGCCGACGACGCGCGGGTCGAGCGCGAGCGTGAAGGCGATGTCGCGCAACTCGCTGGCGGACAGTCCGCCGGGCGCCGCCGAGGGGCAGCCGGGGACCTCGGCGCGGTCGCACACGTCGACGTCGATGTCGACGAACACGCGCCGGCCGCCGGCCCCTGCCCGGTCGAGCGCGTACGCGAGCACCGCTCCGAGCGGGCGTCGGCGCGAGCTCCGAGCGGTGGATGACCGTGATGCCGTACTCCGCGGCGCGCGCCGCGTAGGCGGCGGAGTTCGAGAAGTCCGCGATGCCGAGCTGCACGATGTTGCGACCCGGCAGCCCCGCCTCGACGAGCCGGCGCACGGGCGAGCCGTTCGTGATGCCGTCGCGCAGGTCGTGGTGCGCGTCGATCGTGATGAGCCCGATGTCGGCCGAGGTCGCCCCCGGCAAGCGCGGTCACCACCGGGCACGTGATCGAGTTGTCGCCACCCAGCGCGATCGAGCAGTCGCGCGCCGCCGCTCGTGGCGCGCGCGACGGCCTCGCGGACCCGCGCTTCCCCTCCGGCCCGTCCGGCTCGCTCACGTCGCCGAAGTCCAGCGCCGACAGGTCCGCAACGTCGATTCCGCCGCGAGGCCGCGTACGTCGAGTAGTACCGCAGCGCCTCGCGCATCGCAGCCGGCGTGGCGTGCGCGCCGGTGGGCGTGATCGAGGTCTCGGTGCGCCGGAATGCCGAGCAACGCGATGTCGCATGCGGGGTTATCGGCGGGGGCGGGAACAATCCAGTCAGCGGCCCGGGGCCAGAGCGGATCGTGGGGGAGTGCGGTGTCGGTCACGAGTGTCATCGCCTTCCGTGTACAGCACGACGGTTCTCTACTGCGCTGAAGTGGATATTCCCTGCTCAGCGCCACTACACTGGCACGGCTTGCGATGAATCGCCCGCACTGCGCCAAGGGGTCCTGCCGCCACGCTACCACTGTTCGTTCCCAAGTCGAGAGGCTGCTCGTGTCCACAGCACCCAGAGTCATCGTCGGAACCGGTCCGCTCTCCATCGCAGACGTCGTCGCCGTCGCCCGCGACGGCGCGCCCGTCGCGCTCTCCGACGAGGCCGTCGCCGCGATGGAGGCGTCGCGCGCACACGTCGAAGCGCTCGCCGAGTCGGGCCGACCGGTCTACGGCATCTCCACCGGCTTCGGGGCGCTCGCGACCCGCTTCATCGAGGCCGAGAAGCGCACCCAGCTCCAGCGCTCGCTCGTCCGCTCGCACGCCGCGGGCACCGGGCCGTGCGTCGAGAACGAGGTCGTGCGCGCGCTCATGCTGCTGCGCCTCTCCACACTCGCGACCGGACGCACCGGCGTGCGCCCGATCACGGCGCAGGCGTACGCCGACCTGCTCAACGCGCACATCACGCCGTGCGTGCCCGAGTACGGGTCGCTCGGCTGTTCCGGCGATCTCGCGCCGCTCGCTCACTGCGCGCTCGCGGTGATGGGCGAGGGCGTGGTCGAGAATGCGGACGGCGAGCTGAAGTGCGCCGCCGAGGCGCTCGCCACCGCCGGCCTCGAACCCGTCGAGCTCGCCGAGAAGGAGGGGCTCGCGCTCATCAACGGCACCGACGGCATGCTCGGCATGCTGGCGCTGGCGATCACCGACCTCGAGGCGCTCGTGAAGGTCGCCGACATCTCGGCGGCGATGAGCGTCGAGGCGCTGCTCGGCACGGACGCGGTGTACGCGGCCGACCTGCAGGCGCTCGGCCGCATCCCGGCCAGGCGGCGAGCGCGCGCAACATGCAGCGGCTGCTCGCGGGCAGCGGCATCGTCGCCTCGCACACGGTGGGCGACACGCGCGTGCAGGATGCGTACTCGCTGCGGTGCGCGCCACAGGTCGCGGGCGCGGTGCGCGACACGCTCGCGCACGCGCGGGCGGTCGCGGAGCGCGAGCTCGCGAGCGCCGTCGACAACCCTGTGGTGCTGCCGGACGGCCGCATCGAGTCCAACGGCAACTTCCACGGCGCGCCCGTGGCCTACGTGCTCGACTTCCTCGCGATCGTGGCGGCCGACCTCGCGTCGATCGCGGAGCGGCGCACCGACCGCATGCTCGACACGACGCGCAGCAACGGGCTGCCGCCGTTTCTCGCCGACGACCCGGGCGTGGACTCCGGTCACATGATCGCGCAGTACACCTCGGCGGGGATCGTCAGCGAGATGAAGCGGCTCGCGGTGCCGGCGAGCGTGGACTCGATTCCGTGCTCGGCGATGCAGGAGGACCACGTGTCGATGGGCTGGAGCGCGGCGCGCAAGCTGCGCCGAGCGTCGACGGCCTCACGCGCGTGCTCGCGATCGAGGTGCTCACGGCGGCGCGCGCGCTCGACTTCCGCGTCGCCGCTCGCGCCGGCGGCCGGCACCGGCGCGGTGCACGCGCTCGTGCGCACGCGGGTCGAGGCCGCCGGCCCCGACCGCTGGCTGTCGCCGGAGATCGAGGCGGCGTGCGAGCTGGTGGCGAGCGGCGCGGTCGTCTCGGCGGCGGAAGGCGCGATCGGGGCGCTGGACTAGGGACGGATGGGGGTCGGCGCGCGATGCGGCGACCGAGACGAAGGAGCACGGCATGACATCAGGACCCCGCCCCGTACGCGCCGCGCGCGGCACGGAGCTCACCGCGCTGGGATGGCCGCAGGAGGCCGCGCTGCGCATGCTGCAGAACAACCTCGACCCCGAGGTCGCCGAGCACCCCGACTCGCTCGTCGTCTACGGCGGCACCGGGCGCGCCGCGCGCAGCTGGGAGGCGTTCGACGCGCTGCAGCGCACGCTGCGCTCGCTGAAGGCCGACGAGACGATGCTCGTGCAGTCGCGGCAAGCCGGTCGGCGTCATGCAGACGCACGAGTGGGCGCCGCGCGTGCTGATCGCCAACAGCAACCTCGTGCCGGACTGGGCGAACTGGCCGGAGTTCCGCCGGCTCGAGCATCTCGGCCTGACGATGTACGGCCAGATGACGGCCGGCAGCTGGATCTACATCGGCACGCAGGGCATCGTGCAGGGCACCTACGAGACGTTCGCCGCCATCGCCGAGAAGCGCTTCGGCGGCACCCTGCGCGGCACGCTGACGGTCACCGGCGGCTGCGGCGGCATGGGCGGCGCGCAGCCGCTCGCGGTCACGATGAACGACGGCGTGGTGCTCGTCGTCGACGTCGACGCCTCGCGCCTCGAGCGGCGCGTCCACGACCGCTACCTCGACGAGTGGACCAGCGACCTCGACGACGCCGTGGACCGCGTGCTCGACGCGAAGAAGGCGCGCGTTGCCGCTCTCGGTCGGGCTCGAGGGCAACTGCGCGCTCGTGCTGCCCGAGCTGCTGCGCCGCGGCATCGAGGTCGACATCGTCACCGACCAGACCTCCGCGCACGACCCGCTCTCGTACCTGCCGCTCGGCGTGAAGTTCGAGGGTGGCACGCGTACGCGAAGAGCGACCCCGAGCGGTTCACCGACCGGGCGCGCGCGATCGATGGCGCTTCACGTCGAGGCGATGGTCGGCTTCAAGGACGGCGGCGCCGAGGTCTTCGACTACGGCAACTCCATCCGTAGGCGAAGCCGAGCTGGGCGGCTACATGCGAGCCTGGGAGTTCCCCGGCTTCGTGCCCGCCTACATCCGACCGCTCTTCTGCGAGGGCAAGGGCCCGTTCCGCTGGGCCGCGCTCTCGGGCGACCCGGCCGACATCGCACGCCACCGACAAGGCCGTGCTCGAGCTCTTCCCCGACAACGAGCCGCTGCACCGCTGGATCACCAAGGCCTCGGACAAGATCGCGTTCCAGGGACTGCCCGCGCGCATCTGCTGGCTCGGCTACGGCGAGCGCGACCGGGCCGGCGTGCGCTTCAACGAGATGGTTGCCGACGGCACGCTCAAGGCGCCGATCGTCATCGGCCGAGACCACCTCGACTGCGGCACCGTCGCGAGTCCGTACCGCGAGACCGAAGCGATGCTCGACGGCTCCGACGCCATCGCCGACTGGCCGCTGCTCAACGCGCTCGTCAACACGGCATCCGGCGCGACGTGGGTCTCCATCCACCACGGCGGGGGCGTCGGCATGGGCCGCTCGATCCACGCCGGTCAGGTCACCGTCGCCGACGGAACCCCACTGGCCGCCGAGAAGATCTCGCGCGTGCTCACCAACGACCCCGGCATGGGCGTCATCCGCCACGTCGACGCCGGCTACGACCGCGCCGTCGAGGTCGCCGACGAGCGCGGCGTGCGCGTCCCGATGCGTGAGAGGCGACGCGGGCGCGGAGGCGCGGCTCGTGAGCAGCACGCTCGTCACCAACATCGGCGAGCTCGTCACGTGCGACTCCGTCGCTGGGCGACGGCTCGCCCCTCGGCGTGCGTGCACGATGCCGCGCTCGTGATCGAGGACGGCCGCGTCGTCGTGGGTCGGCGCGGCTGCGGAGGCACCCGCCGCCGACGCGCTGCATCGACGTCGCGGGCCGCGCGGTCATCCCCGGGCTTCGTCGACAGCCACACCCACCTGGTCTTCGCCGGCGACCGCTCCGCCGAGTTCGCCGCGCGCATGGCGGGCGAGCGCTACGACGGCGGCGGCATCGCGACCACCGTCGCCGCCACGCGTGCTGCGAGCGACGCGGAGCTGCGCGCCAGCGCCGCTCGGCGCATCGGCCGAGATGCGGGCGCTTCGGCACGACCACGGTGGAGGCGAAGAGCGGCTACGGGCTCGACATCGCGACGGAGGCGCGGCTGCTGCGCATCAGCGGCGAGTTCACCGCCGAGACCACGTTCCTCGGCGCCCACGTGGTGCCGCCGGAGTACGCGCGCGATCGCGCCGCCTACGTCGATCTCGTCTGCGGCGAGATGCTCGACGCCTGCGCGCCGCTCGCGCGGTGGATCGACGTGTTCTGCGACGTCGGAGCCTTCGACGCCGACGAGACGCGCGCGGTCCTGCGCGCCGGCGTGGCCGCGGGGCTCATGCCGCGGCTGCACGGCAACCAGCTCGCGGCCGGGCCCGGCGCGCAGATCGCCGCGCGAGTTCGGCGCTGCGAGCGTCGACCACTGCACGCACCTGACCGACGACGACGTGCCGCGCTGTCGGACGCCGGCGTCGTCGCGACGCTGCTGCCCGCCGCCGAGTTCTCGACGCGCTCGCCGTACCCGGACGCTCGCCGGCTGCTCGACGCCGGCGTCACCGTCGCGCTCGCCACCGACTGCAACCCCGGAAGCAGCTACGTCACCTCGATGCCGCTCGTGATCGCCCTCGCCGTCCGCGAGATGCACCTGACACCCGCCGAGGCGCTCTGGTCGGCGACCGCCGGTGGCGCTGCAGCGCTGCGCCGCGCCGACATCGGCGTCTCGCCGCTGGGCGCGCGTGCCGACTTCGTCGTGCTCGACGCGCCGTCGCACCTGCACATCGCGTACCGGCCCGGGCTCGCCGCTCGTCGCGGAGACGTGGGTGCGCGGCGAGCGCGTCTTCACGGGCGGGAGTGCGGCGATGAGCGAGGCCGATCTCAAGCGGCTGCGGTCGCTGACCTGCATGAAGTGGACGTGGCACGACGACGACGTGCTGCCTGCATGGGTCGCCGACATGGACCTGCCGCCCGCGCCGGTGGCTGTCGAGGCGGTGCGCGCGCTCGTCGACCGCGGCGACTTCGGCTACAACTTCCACGCAGCGGGTCAGCTTCCCGAGGTCTTCTCGGCGTGGGAGGAGAGGCGACACGGGTGGAAGCCGGACCCCGAGCAGGTCCGCGTCTTCTGCGACGTGATGCAGGCGGTCGACGTCGCGCTGTGGATGCACTGCAAGCCGGGCGATGGCGTCGTCGTGTTCACGCCGATCTACCCGCCGTTCCTGCGCAGCGCGATCGCGGACGGGCGTCACCTGATCGACTGCCCGCTCGACCCGGACGGCTGGCGCCTCGACCCCGAGCGGCTCGAAGCCGCCGCCGCGCAGCCCGGAGCCCGTGTCATCCTGCTGTGCAACCCGCACAACCCGACGGGTCGCGCGTTCTCCGAACTCGACCTCGCGCTCATCGCCGATGCGGCGCACCGGCACGACCTGCTCATCGTCAGCGACGAGATCTGGGGCGACCTCGTCCATCCGGGCGCGAAGCACATCCCGATCGCCTCGCTCGCACCGAGGTCGAGGCGCGCACCGTGACGATCTCGGCGGCGAGCAAGGCGTTCAACGTCGCCGGCCTGCACTGCGCCGTGGCGCACCTCGGCGACGGCGGCGTGCGCGACGCGATCGAGTCGCTGCCGGGGCACGTGCTCGGCGCCGTCGGGTCGCCCGGTGCGGAGGCCACGCTCGCGGCGTGGACGCAGGCGAGGAATGGCTCGCCGAGACCAGCGCGCATCTCACCGCGATGCGCGACCATGTGGCTGCCCGCATCGCCGCCGAACTCCCGAGGCGCGCTTCTCACTGCCCGAGGCAACCTACCTCGCGTGGATCGACCTCTGCGCGTACGGCCTGGGCGACGACCCGGCGGAGGTGCTCCTGGACGAGGCGCGCGTCGCGCTGTCGTCGGGAAACGACTTCGGCGAGCATGGAGTCGGGTTCGTGCGGCTGAACTTCGCGACCACGCAACCGATCCTCGACGAGATACTCAATCGAATCGTGGAGCGGCTGGGCCGTTAGGCGGTCGTTGGGAGAGTGTTGCGGTTGGCTATACTCGGTTGTGCGCGAACAGTTGCGAAGCCCACTTGTGAAGACGTCGAACGGAGCACCACACGCATGCGCCCCCTTCTGATTCTTCCGCTACTGCTTCTCAGCCTCGCATTGGCGGGCTGTGCCACGGCTCAGCCTGAGGCCGGTCAAGACGCAGCCGCCACCGGCGGGATGGGCATGGGCGGTTCGGCCGAGGGCGGCGTCGGCATGCTGGGTGGCGCTGTTGCGTCGTCCGAGAACGCATCGATCACGCTCGGCCCGAACGCTGCGGGCGGCAGCGGCGTGACCGTCTCAAAGGTTCTCGCTCCGGCGGACGGCTGGGTGGTGGTTCGGTCCTCGAATGCGCCCGGGCCCGTCTTGGGGAAGACGTGGGTTCCCAAGGGACCCAGCAGCGATGTCGTGGTCAAACTGGACGCCGCTGACACGGCGGACGTTCGCGTGGCTCTTCACGTCGACCAAGGCGCGAAGCGCCAGTTCGAGTTCGACCCGGCGAGGGCGGAACTGAGCCTCGACAAGCCTGTGGTGGTGGACAGCCGCCCGCTTGAGGAGCGGATCGCGCTCACGGGATTCGGTGCGGAAGTCCTCGGGAACAGCGTTCTGATGTTGGTCGAGGATCAGGCCGTCAAGGACGGCACGATAACCGTACGCTACCTTCTGCTCCCGCAACCCGGCTGGATCTCAGTGAACACCGCCGAGAACGGCCTACCCGGTGAGCGCATCGGCATCCAGTTCCGTCCCGCCGGCGAATCCCAAGAGGTTGTGGTGCCGGTCGTTGGCGCCGTCCCTGGCGAGCACTTCGTGACCGTGCACACCGACAGCGGCCAGGCGGGCAGCTTCGAGTTCGCCCCTTCGAGCCCGATGGGATCGCCTGACCAGCCATTCAAGGCCGCCGGCGTCATCGTCTCCAAGCGGATCACGCTGCGCTAGCCCGCCCACCGTAGAGGCTCCGCCGGCCCGCGATTCGAGCTTTCGCGAATTGGGCTTGCGTAGAGCAGATTCCCGATTTGCGTTTGGCGCCGCCCGAATCCGGGGTATCGCATAGTCCTATGTCGCACGCCGTAAGAGCATTGGCGTAGTCATTGCTAAGGGGCTCGATTCATTGCGAACGAACGACTCGGAAGGGGACTACGGGTATGGAACGGCGAATGTTCAAGCGGGGAGCGGTCTTCGCGGCGCTTCTCCTCGTCGCGGCTCTGGCGCTAGGCGTCGCGCCTAGCGTCTTCGCTGACGACACGGCTGGCAATAAGTCCGCTGCTACGGACGCCCAGCTCAAGGCGAAGGCAGAGCGCATCAGAACCAGCAGAGTGACGCAAGAAGAGCGAGAGATCGCTGCCGCACGCATGAAGCTGATGAAGGACTCCGCGCAGTCGGCTGCCAGCTCAAAGCGGTCATTGGCGGCGGTGGCACCAGCGCCGGGCCCCGGCGGGATTCCGGACTACTTCGGTTCCACGCCCAACTGGGCATTCAGCCCGCTGTCTGCGCAAGTTCGTGGACGGGCTGCCGGGCTCGGGCCGCGAGAACAAGAACAACCTCGGGCCAGTACCTGTCGGTTGCCAAGCCCGACACCAAGACATACCCCGGCTCTGACTACTACGAGATCGAGCTGCGCCAGTACACGGAGCAGCTGCACTCTGACTTGCCTGAGACGCTGCTTCGCGGCTATGTCCAGGTCAACAAGGGGACCGACTCGCACGGTGACAACACCCTCGAACCGGATCCCATCCACTACCTCGGTCCGACGATCTTCGCCACCAAGGACCGTCCGGTGCGCGTGAAGTTCACCAACAAGCTGCCCACCGGCGAGGGCGGGGACCTCTTCATCCCTGTCGACACGCAGTCATGGGAGCGGGCGAGGGCCCCGACGGCGGAGATGTACACGCAGAACCGTGGCAACGCTGCACCTCCACGGCGGCCTGACCCCGTGGATCAGCGACGGTACGCCGCACCAGTGGATCACTCCCGCAGGCGAAGACACGACCTACCCCGTGGGTGTCAGCGTCAAGAACGTGCCGGACATGCCCGACCCCGGCGACGGCTCGATGACGTTCTTCTACACGAACCAGCAGAGCGCCCGCATGCTGTGGATCCACGACCACAGCTTCGGCATCACGCGCCTCAACGTCTACGCCGGCGAGGCGCAGGCCTATATGATCACCGACGACGCCGAGAAGAAGCTCATCGAGGACGAGGTCATCCCGTCCGATCAGATTCCGCTCGTCATCCAGGACAAGACCTTCGTCGACGCCGCGACGATCACCCAGACGGACCCGACGTGGAACTGGGGCATCACCCCGGGGACCCCGCGCACGGGTGACCTCTGGGTCCCGCACGTCTACGTCCCGGCTCAGAACCCCGCTATGCGCGACGCGATCAACCCGACCGGGCGCTGGCACTACGGTCCCTGGTTCTGGCCGCCGGTCACGAACATACGGCAAGCCCCGATTCCCAACCCGTACTACGACCCCATCAACGCACCGTGGGAACCGGCGCTGATGCCGGCGACGCCCAACCCGTCGATGGGCATGGAGAACTACAACGACACGCCGATGATCAACGGCACGGCGTACCCCAAGCTGACCGTACAGCCCAAGTCGTACCGCTTCCGCATCCTCAACGCGGCGAACGACCGCTTCTTCAACCTGCAGATGTACGTGGCTGACGGCATCCGTCATGAGCTCCGATGGTCGCAAGAACACCGAGGTCAAGATGGTGCCGGCGGTTGCGACAGCCGGCTTCCCCGAGCTGTGGCCGACCGATGGTCGCACCGGTGGAGTTCCCGACCCCAAGACCGCCGGTCCCGAGTGGGTCCAGATCGCTACCGAGAGCGGCTTCCTGCCCAAGCCCGGTCGTCATCCCCAACCAGCCCATCACGTGGAACCTCGACCCGACCATGTTCAACGTGGGCAACGTGCAGGACCACAGCCTGCTTCTCGGCAACGCCGAGCGCGCTGACGTGATCGTCGACTTCTCGAAGTACGCAGGCAAGACGATCATTCTCTACAACGACGCGCCGACCGCGTTCCCGGCGCTCGACCCGCGTACCGACTACTTCACCGGCAACGACGATCACACCGACACCGGCGGAACCAAGTCGACCAAGATCGGCTTCGGGCCCAACACTCGCACGATCATGCAGATCACGGTCGCGAACACGACGCCCGCACCTGCGTTCGACATGGCCGAACTGAACGACGCGTTCAGGTCAACGAACGAGAAGGAGGGCGTGTTCGAGTCCTCCGAGAACCCGCTCATCGTTCCGAACAGCCCGCATAATCCGTCATACAACCAGCCCTACGCGGAGGACACCAACGTCCGCATCTACCAGACCGAGATGACGTTCAAGAACCTTAGAGGCGAAGTCGTCACCGTCCCGCTGGGCGCCAAGGCCATTCAGGACGAACAGGGCGAGACCTTCGACCCCGAGTATGGGCGCATGGCCGCCAAGCTGGGCCTCGAGCGTCCCAGCGGTGTTCCGGGTGCCCCCAACTTCATCCTCTACAGCTTCAGCGACCCCGCGACGGAGAAGCTCGAAGACTCTATGACCCAGCTCGCCCCGGTCGACGCGGATGGTGTCCAGATCTGGAAGATCACGCACAACGGTGTGGACACCCACCCGGTCCACTTCCACCTGTTCGACGTGCAGGTCATCAACCGTGTGGGTTGGGACGGCTTCATCAGAGAGCCTGACGACAACGAGCGCGGCTGGAAGGACACCGTCCGTGTCAGCCCGCTCGAGGACACGATCGTCGCCCTCAGGCCGGTCGCACCGAAGATGAACTTCGGCCTGCCGGACAGCATGCGTCCGCTCAACCCGATGCTGCCTATCGGCTCGAGCATGGACCTCTCGCAGATCGATCCGGCCACCGGCCAGCGCTACCCTGTCGCCGATCACCAACCAGGTCGTGAACTTCGGCTGGGAGTACGTGTGGCATTGCCACATCCTGAGCCACGAAGAGATGGACATGATGCGGCCGATGACGCTCGACGTCGCTCGTTCGCTGGCCGCGAGCCCGTCGCTGGCTGCGACAGGTGTGCCTGGTGCGCCCATCGACCTTCGGTGGACCGACAGCACGCCTGGTGACAACCCGGCGATGCTGGGCAATCCCGCCAACGAGATCGGATTCCGCCTCGAGCGGGCCACAGTGGACGCGCTGGGCGTCGAGAGTACGTACACCGTCATCGCCAACCCGCTGGCCAACGTCACCAGCTACGAGGACACCACAACCGCCGCTGACACGGCGTACCGCTATCGCGTCACCGCGCTCAACGCGGCCGGGCCAGCGGTATCGAACACGGTCACCGTGGGTCCGCTTGCGTTCTTCACGGAGTACACCATCACCCCCACCGCCGGAATGGGCGGCGTCATCGACCCGAGCGTGCCGACCACGGTCGCTGCGGGATCGGACAGCCCCACGTTCACCATCACGCCCAGCACCGGATTCACGCTAGCTGACGTCCTGGTCGATGGTGTTTCAATCGGCGCCACGAGCACCTACCAGTTCACTGGTGTGGCGAATGACCACACCATCTGGGCTCTCTTCGCTCCCGACACCTACGAGATCGTGCCGTCCGCCGGACCGAACGGGTCCATCTCGGCCAACACCACTCAGACGGTGCTCTCGGGTTCCGACATCACGTTCGACATCACGCCTGATGTGGGATACCACGTCGCCCTGCTGACGGTTGACGGGGAGAAGGTTCCGAGCGCCAACAGCTACACCTTCGAGAACGTGTCGGCCGACCACCGGATCGACGTGATATTCGAGCAGGACGTGTTCACCATCACGCCGAGCGCCAACGAGGGCGGCGTCATCTCGCCGGATACCAAGGAGTGGCTGTATTACGGCGCGGACAGCGCGACGTACACCCTCACCCCGGATCCCGGCTTCCACATCAAGGAGCTGGTCATCGACGGGGCCTCGATTCCCGCGACGGATACCTACAAGTTCACCAACGTCACCGGTGCCCACACCATCCACGCGGTGTTCGAGCCGGATCCACGCATCATCGTTCCGTCCGCAGGAGCGCACGGGTCCATCTCGCCGGACACCACGCAGACAGTGCCATACGGCTCCGATGCCACCTTCACCTTCACTCCCGACGTGGGCTACCACATCGCGTCGCTGAAGATCGATGGGGTCACGGTTCCCAACGCGAAGACCTACACGTTCCGCAACGTAGTGGACGACCATACGATCGCGGTGACCTTCGCCATCGACACGTTCGCCATCACGCCCAGCGCGGGAGCGAACGGCGCGATTGCACCGTCAACGCCTACGCGAGTGAACTATGGTGCGGACAGCGCGACGTACACCCTCACACCGAAGCCCGGCTACTACGTCTCACAGCTTGTGGTTGATGGGGTGAACAAGGGCTCCATCAATGCGTACAAGTTCAAGAACGTGAAGGCCAACCACACCATTTCCGGCACCTTCGCGCTCAAGACCATCGTCAGGTACAAGGGAAACTCGTACCAGAACGCATTGTTCACCGCCAAGCTCGTGTATCCCAAGTGGACTGGCGTCAAGCATGTCGTCATCACGAGCGGCGATTCGCGCGACCTGTTCGAGGCCGCGACGGCACCGGGCTTGTCTGGTGCCTATAACGCGCCCCTGTTGCTCAACCCGAGATCCGGGCTGCGCAAGGACGTGCGCTCGGCGCTCATCGCGATGCCGAACGGCCTGAAGATCCACATCGTGGGCAAGGGCATCAACTCGGCGACCAAGAAGCAGCTCCGAAAGGTGCCGGGCGTCTCGTCAGTTGATCGAGTCTACGGCGCAGACAGCTACACGACGGCGGCATCGGTTGCCCGGAGGATGAAGTCGGTCCTCGGCTCGCAGTTCCCGACAGCCACGCTCATCGCGGCGGCATCGGCCAACAAGCGCGTGCCTGACTCCGCGGTCGGCGCTGTCGTGTCGGCGAAGAAGCACTTCCCGCTTCTCTACGTGAAGACGACGTCGGTCCCGTCGGTGACCACCAAGGCACTGGCCGACCTCGGCCTGACCAAGCGCTACATCCTGGGTGAGCGGCTCGCCGTCAACCAAGCTGTGCAGACCAAGCTGGGTGTGCCGGAGATCGACCGCATCGGCGGCGTCACATGGGACTACACGGCCGGACGCTTCGCTGCCCGCGCCAAGATCGAGAAGTGGCTGCCAAGCACCCGCGTCGGGTTCGCAGCTGAGGCTTCACAGGCCGTCTGGTCAGGCTCGTTCCTGGCGTCGAGAGGGGCACCGCTGCTGGGTGTCACCAAGACCACGGTACTTGCGCCGACCAAGGTGTATCTGACCACGAACAAGGGCGACATCATCGGAGGGTACGTCTTCGGTCCGACGTCCTCAGTCTCGGAGTCCGTGCGCCTGCAACTGCTGAATCTCATCAAGTAAGAGCAGCTTCATCCCTGCAATGCCGAGAGGGCGGGCCATCATGGTCCGCCCTCTCGCGTTGCGTCCACCTCGAGTGGGGCATGTACTCTCCACACCGCCAGAGGCGGTGCGTCAATCGAGAAGAGGAGTGCGCCATGCGATTCGAGAACGCCACCGATCTCACGAAGCCAGCCGTGGGAATCCTGCCCGAAGGAACGCACTACTGGTGCCAGTGTGGCCAGAGCAAGACTCCGCCGTACTGCGACGGCTCGCATGCCGGTACCGCCATCACCCCGCTCGCGTTCGAGTCAGACGGAGTGAACTCAATCGCCGTGTGCGCGTGCGGGCTCACCAAGAACCCGCCGTTTTGCGACGGATCACACGTCGACTACTAGCGCGATGGCGAGCAGCGGGAACCTATTGCATATCCGGTCTGGGCTAACCCCTTGATTCGCACTCCCATCACGCTATGGTGTGCATACTGAGAGCGGATTTCTGGATTCCGGCGAACGGGGAGCGAAGCATGATCAAGGTTGCGGTGTGGGGCACGGGCATGATGGGCCAGGGGCTTCTCGGCTACATCCTCGATCGTCCGAAGCAGATCGACCTCGTCGGCGTCATCGACAGGCATCCCGAGAAGCACGGGCGCACGGTCGGTGAGACGATCGGCCGGGAGTGCGACATCCCCGTGACCGCCGACTTCGCGCAGGTCCTGGCGCTCAAGCCGGACGTCGTGTGCATCCTCACGGCCAGCAACCTCCACGAGATCGCCGACCAGGTCGAGGCCGCGGTGAAGGCCGGAGCCAACGTCATCGGCATCGCCGAGACGCTCGCGTACCCGTGGGCAACCGACCCCGCGTGGGCCGAGAAGTACGATGCGCTCGCCAAGGAGCACGGCGTCAGCATCCTCGGCACCGGCATCAACCCGGGCTTCGTGCTCGACGCGCTGCCGATCGCGCTCTCGTCGGTGAGCTTGCGCGTCGACCGGATCGAAGCGTCGCGCATCAACGACCTGTCGCCGTTCGGGCCCACGGTCATGGAGTCGCAGGGTGTCGGCACCACCGTCGAGCAGTTCGAGGCCGGCGTTGCCGACGGCTCGATCGTCGGCCACATCGGCTTCCACGAGTCCATCCACCTCATCGCGAGCGCATTCGGCTGGAGGATCGATCGCATCGAGGAGACGCGGGCGCCGATCGTCACGGCCGTCCCCCGCGAGACGCCGTGCGTGAAGGTCGCGGCCGGCGACGTATGCGGATGCCGCCACGTCGGGTGGGGCTACAGCGGTGACGAGCTCAAGATCGAGCTCGTCCACCCGCAGCAGATCCGCCCCGAGGCCGAAGGTCAGGAGACGGGCGACTACATCAAGCTCATCGGCGAGCCGAACATCTCGCTCGCGATCCAGCCCGAGATCCCCGGCGGCAAGGGTACGTACGCCAGTGTGGGCAACTACCTGCCGCTCATCGGTGACGCGCGACCCGGCATCGTCACCGTGGTCGACATGCCGCTGCCGCGCTTCTGGGCACCCGTCCTGTAAGGGAGACTCCTCATGACTGACGCAGCCCGCTGCACGACCGGGGAGTGGGTGGAGGTCGAGCGCGTCTTGCTCGAGCCTGCAGACCGCTCGGCGAACCTGCCGCCCGAGACCGCCGAGAAGCCCATGCTCGTGTGGGTGGCCGGCTTCGCGGGCGCCGAGGCAAGCATCGGCGATGAGCTCACGGTCGAGACGGTGACCGGGCGCTTCGTGACCGGGCGCCTGTCGGCGATCAATCCGGGCTACTTCCACACGTTTGGGAACCCCGTGCCGGAGCTCATCGGCGTGGGGCGCGACCTGAAGGCGCGTGTCGCTGCGTACCGGAAGGCTGGTGAGTAGGGTGGCCAGCCGCTTCGACGAGGTCATGGCGCGCAAGGGCGAGATCATGGTCCGCGCGCTCGGGATGGACTACCGCGCAGTTCGAGCGCTCGCCCATCGCGTTCGACTACGACGCGATGATGGCCGCGCACGGCTACTCGCTCGATGACATCGTGGGAATCCAGCGCGCCGGCGGCGTGGGCAACACCCCGCTGCTCGAGCTACGCAACCTGACCGACCTCGTGCGCTCGATCAGCGAGCCCGGGCATGGGCGGCCGCATCTTCGTGAAGGACGAGGCCGCCAACATGGCCGGCTCGTTCAAGGACCGCCGGGCGAGCGTCAGCATCCACGTCGCCCGCGAGAAGGGCTACGAGGGCGTGATCGCGGCGACCTCGGGCAACTACGGCGCTGCGGTCTCGAGCCAGGCGGCGCGCGCGAGCCTGAACTGCATCATCGTGCAGGAGGCGTTCGACTCCCGCCACGTGGGCCAGCCGGAGATCGTCGAGAAGTCGCGCATCTGCGAGGCGCTCGGCGCTGAGGTCGTGAAGCTGTCGGTGGGCCCCGAGCTGTTCTTCCACATGCTCGACCTGCTCGACGAGACCGGCTACTTCGCCGCGTCGCTGTACTCGAGCTTCGGCGTCTCCGGCATCGAGACGCTCGGACTCGAGATCGCCGAGGAGATGCGTGCCGTCACGGGCGCCGCGCCCGACTACTGCGTCATCACGCACGCGGGCGGCGGCAACACCACCGGAACCGCGCGCGGCCTGAAGCGGGCCGGGGCGACCGAGACGCAGATCGTGAGCGCCAGCGTCGACCTGTCCGGGCTGCACATGGCCAGCGACACCGACTTCAACCGCAAGAGCTTCACGACCGGCCACACGGGCTTCGGGGTGCCGTTCGCGACGTGGCCCGACCGCGCCGACGTGCCGCGCAACGCCGCGCGCTCGCCTGCGCTACATGGACCGCTACCTCACCGTCACGCAGGGCGAGGTCTTCTACGTGACCGAGGCGGTCGCCAAGCTCGAGGGCCTGGAGCGCGGTCCTTCCGGCAACACCGCGATGGCCGCCGCCATCTCGCTCGCCCGCGAGGTGCCGCGCGACGCGACCATCGTCGTGCAGGAGACCGAGTACACCGGCGCCGGCAAGCACCATTGGGCGCAGCTCAACTTCGCGCGCGAGCAGGGCGTGGAGGTGCGCGCGGGCGACCCGACCGAGAACGTGCCGGGGAAGACCATCGTCATCCCCGAGCGGCCCGAGCAGATCCGCGCCAAGGACTTCGACATCGCGAAGATGCGCCGCAGCTACGTCCGAAACGCGCTCGCGCACGCGGGCGAGGGCTACACGCCGACCGCCGAGGACATCGAGTTCCTCGCCGCCGATACCAACAGCGACCCAGCAACAGTCGAGGCGACGATCGCCGCACTCAAGGAGGCGTAGCAGATGGTCCGTGAGGACACGTTCGAGCACGCGCACCAGTACCTCTCGGGACTCACCGATGAGGAACTGCAGATGCGCTTCTGGCACCTGACGCAGGAGATCGTCGACCCGCTCGTCGAGCTGGCACGCACGCACACGTCGCCGTCGATCGAGCGCAGCGTGCTCATGCGCATGGGCATCGACACGCCCACGTGCGTCGCGGTCGTGGGCGAGTGCGAGAAGCGCGGGCTTCTCGGCCACGGGGCGGGGCACGTGGTGCTCGTCGTGATGCAGGCGCTCGACATCGATGCGCCTGCGGCTGCGTTCCGGCTTGCCGACGGCGACACCGAGGCCTGGGACGTCGTCGATGCGAAGTGGGGGACCGGCCGATGAGCGACAAGCTGCCGCCCCTCAAGCCCAACGAGAAGCTCGACATCGCCGCGCTGCTCGACGGCATCGAGACCTACCGCCCGCGCCGGCTCGGCTGGCACTGGCGCGAGCAGATCACCAACCAGAAGCTCTACGAGTTCAGCTACCGCGAGACCTCGAAGGGTCTGAAGAACAGCATCCCGCTGCCGGCCGCGCACTACTTCGAGAACATCGACCCGCAGCCGGACTGCGTCGTGACGACCGAGATCGCCTCGGGGCGCTTCGAGGACGACATCCGCCGCATGCGCATGGCGGCATGGCACGGAGCCGACCACATGATGGTCATCCGCACCGCCGGTCAGAGCCACATCGACGGCCTGCTCGAGGGCACGCCCGAGGGCGTCGGCGGCATCGCGGTCACCCGCAAGCAGTGCCGCGTCACCCGACGCGCGCTCGACCTGATCGAGGACGAGGTCGGCCGCCCGATCAACTACCACAGCTACGTGAGCGGCGTGGCGGGCCCCGAGATCGCCGTCATGTTCGCCGAGGAGGGCGTCAACGGCGCCCACCAGGACCCGCAGTACAACGTGCTCTACCGCAACATCAACATGTACCGCAGCTTCGTCGACGCGGCCGTCGCCAAGCGCATCATGCGCTCGGTGCGCATGCTGCAGATCGACGGCGCGCACAACGCCAACGCGACCGCGGTCAAGGCGTGGAAGGTCATGCCCGAGCTGCTCGTGCAGCACGCGATCAACTGCGCGTTCTCGGTGTCGATCGGCATGCCGAAGGAAGACATCGCGCTCTCGACCGTGCCGCCGGATGCCGCGCCGGCGCCGTGCATGCGCATGGACCTGCCGTACGCGGTCGCGCTGCGCGACCTGTTCGGCGAGTACAAGATGCGCGCGCAGCAGAACACCCGCTACATGGAGTCCGACGCGCGCGACGCCACCGTCAGCCACGTCATGAACCTCATGATCTCGCGGCTCACCAGCGCCGACATCCAGTCGACGATCACGCCCGACGAGGGCCGCAACGTGCCGTGGCACTACAACAACATCCACGCGGTGAACACGGCCAAGCAGTCGCTCATCGGCATGGACGGCATCCGCGACATGGTCAAGCTCGACCGCGAGAACCCGGAGCTCCGCAACAAGGTGCGCGAGCTCAAGGAGCGCGCGGTGCTGTTCCTCGAGGCGATGCTCGCCGACGGCGGCTACTTCGCGAGCGTCGAGGAGGCGTACTTCGTCGACTCGGGCGAGTATCCGGAGACCCACGACGACGGCATCCGCCGCTATGCCGACGGCGGCCTCGGCGTGAACACCATCGTCGAGCGCGCCGACGACTACCTCGCCCCGGTCTGCCACCACTTCGGCGTGAACCACCTGCCGCGCTCGGTCGAGAAGCCGTGTCACGCCATCGGCGGCTGCACGCTGTGCGACCGCGACAAGGTGCCCTTCATCGACGAGCTCGACCCCGAGGACAACGTCAACGTCCGCCTCGCCAAGACCGCCGAGTGGCGCGGCACCGGGCTCGTGAAGCCCGAGGTCGAGTGGGCGGGCGACGGCATCGTCGCCGTCACGATGTTCCTGCCGGCCTCCGAGCGCGTCGCCGAGGCGGCCGCGCTCGAACTGGGCCGCTCGATGAACCTGACCTGCGTCGAGGTCATCCACAAGCAGGTCATGCACCCCGCCGAGGGCACGCTCGTCGAGATCAAGGGCGTCCTCGACGTCGCCATCGATCCCGCGAAGCTCGTCATCGTGGAGCCCGAGCCGCCCCTCTCCGACGAGGAGATCCGCGAGCTTCGTCGCCGAGAAGAACCTGCGCTGCATCGCCGCGACCGTGGGCCTCGACGAGCACTCCGTCGGCATGCTCGAGATCATCGACATCAAGCACGGCGGCCTCGAGAAGTGGGGCTTCACCTGCACCTATCTGGGCACCTCGGTCCCGGTCGAGAAGGTCCTCGACGCGGCCATCGAGCACGCCGCCCAGGTCGTGCTCATCTCGACGATCATCACGCACGGCGACATGCACCGCACCAACATGGAGAAGCTCGCCGACCTCGCCGCCGAGAAGGGCATGCGCGACAAGGTGCTCCTGATCGCGGGCGGCACGCAGGTCACCGACGAGCAGGCCAAGGGCTGGGGCATGGACGCCGGCTTCGGCCGCAGGACCAAGGGCACTCGACGTCGCGAGCTTCGTCGTGAAGACGATGCGCGAGCGGGGGATGTGAGATACGGTACGCGCGACCGTGACTTCATTGGCGCAATACACATCAATACACATCAATACATACTGATACACGACCCGAGATGTTACGATGAGCTTGCATGACGAAGCGAGCTGAACATCACACTGCTCCGACGACGTGCTCGCAGCGCGCGGACGAGTTCGCGAATCGGGAGCGCTATACGCGAAGTGCGCTCATCGCGGCCGCGCTCGACGCGTTTGTGAGCGGACGCGCATGATGCCGACCGAAGTCGTGCGAGAGGCAACGGCTGTCTACGCGCCCGACGCTGTCGGGCTGAACCCGGCGATCCGGCCGCTGGTTCCCGGCATTATCGAGGCGTGTCGACGGTACGGTGTGGTGTGGGCGGCGCTTGTCGGCTCGGCGACGCAGCCGGATCCAGCGATCGTGCCGCGGGACCTTGATCTGCTCGTGCGACTTGGTCCCGAGGCCGAACGACCCGCGGATCGTTACTTCCGGCTTCTCGAGGACCTTGAACAGGTCTCCGGCAGAACGGTCGATCTCATCGAACTCGACGCCATCCGAAACCAGCGTCTTCGCAGTGAGTTCGAGCGAACGATGGTGGTGCTGTATGAGGCGACGTGATCCTCGTGATCGCCCTCGAGGACGTCGTTACTGCGGGCGAGGCGATCGCGCAGTTCCTGCACGGCCGGTCTTTGGATGACTATCAGGCCGACAGACTGCTGAGGTCGGCGGTGGAACGCCAGCTCGGAATCGTCGGTGAGGCGATGAACCGAGCGTTCGAGCGTAGATCCGTCACTGCGCGAGAGGATTCCTGGCGCACGTCGAGGCTGTCGATATGCGCAACGTCCTTGCTCACGCCTACGACGAGATCATCGACGAGATGGTCTACCGGGCCGCCACAGAGCAGCTACCCGGGCTGGTCGCGCACATCGCGAGACGTACTGTCGGAGTCGGCATGACCTCAACGCCCCGACACGTCGACGCGCTCGTCGCCGAGATCGGCTCGACGACCACGGTCGTCTCGGCGTTTGACGGGCTGCTCGGCGGGGCGGGGACGACTCCCGAGCTGCTCGGGCAGGGCTTTGCGCCCACGAGCGTGCTCGCGGGCGACGTGGGCGTGGGCGTTGCGGCCGCGCGTGCGATGCTCGAGGCGAAGCTGGGCCCGCTCGAGCCGGGCGTGACGCTCGCGACCTCCTCGGCGGCGGGCGGGTTGCGGATGACGGTGCACGGGCTGACGCAGAAGATGACGGCGATGGCCGCGCGGGAGGCCGCGCTGGGCGCCGGCGGCGTCATCGAGCACACGACCGCGGGACGCTTGCGCGACGCCGACTTGCGGCGCGTCGATGAGGTGCGGCCCGGCCTCATCCTGCTCGCGGGCGGCGTCGAGGGCGGCGACACCGACACGGTCCTCTTCAACGCCGAGCGCCTCGCCGGGCTCGAGTGCGCGCCCGATCGTCGTCTACGCGGGCAACTCGCTCGTGGCCGACGAGGCTCGTGAGCTGCTCGAAGCGCGCCGGCTTCCGCGTGCGCGTCACGGCCAACGTCTACCCCTGCATCGACGAGCTCGACATCGTGCCCGCCCGCGCCGTGATCCACGACGCCTTCGAGGAGCACATCACGCACGCGCCGGGCATGGAGCGCATCGGCGAGTTCGTGAGCGGCCGCATCCTGCCCACCCCGGGCGCCGTCCTCATCGCCGCCGAGCTCCTCGCCGAGGCGGTCGGCGACCTCGTCGTCGTCGACGTGGGCGGCGCGACCACCGACGTGCACTCGGTCACCGACGGCAGCCCCGAGATGGCCGCGATCGCCACCGAGCCCGAGCCGCACAGCAAGCGCACCGTCGAGGGCGACCTCGGCGTGTTCGTGAGCGCCTCGCACGTCGCGGCGCTCCTGCCCGAGGCCGAGCGGCCCGCGACGCTCCCGCCGGCGATTCCGACGCACGCCCGACGAGATTGCGGCGGCGAGCCTGCTCGCGAGGACGGCCGCGGTCGTCGGCGTGCAGCGTCACGCCGGCGAGTTGCTGCAGCTCTACACCCCGCGCGGCCGCCAGACCGTCGCGCGCGGTCGCGACCTGACCGCATGCCGGCTGCTCATCGGCACCGGCGGTGCGCTCACGCGACTGCCCGATGGCGCGGCGATGCTCGAGGCGACCCGCGCGAGTGCTTCGGGCTGCGCGGACAAGCTGTTGCCACCCGCCGATGCGCGCTGCGTGCTCGACCGCGACTACCTGCTCGCCGCATGCGGCGCGCTCTCGACGCACTTCCCGCCCGACGCCGTGGTCGCGCTCATGCGCGCGAGCTGCGGCCTCTAAGGAGACGGATCGCCCATGCCCGACGTGGCCACCCTCACCATCGACCTCGGCAAGATCGAGGACAACGCCCGCACGGTCGTCGACGGCGCTTCCCGGCGTCGACGATCGTCGGCGTCACCAAGGTCACCTGCGGCACCCCCGAGGTCGCGCGTGCGATGCTCGCAGGTGGCGTCGCAGCGCTCGGCGAGTCGCGTCTCGAGAACATCGCGCGCATGCGCCAAGCGGGCATCGACGGCCCCTTCTGGCTGCTGCGCTCACCCACGCCCGGCCTCGCCGAGGAGACCGTCGCGCTCGCCGACGTCGCGCTCGTGAGCGAGCTCGACGTCGTGTCAGCGCTCGACGCCGCCGCGGCGCGTGCCGAGCGACGGTTCCGGGTGGTCGTGATGGTAGACGTGGGCGACCTGCGGGAAGGCATGATGCCCGCCGCGCTCCCCGCATTCCTGGAGCGCGCCGCAGAGTTCCGGCACGTCGACGTCGCGGGAATCGGCATCAGCCTGACCTGCTACGGCGCGATCGTCCCCACCGCCGAGAACCTCGGCCTGCTCGCGCAACTCGCCGAGACGGCCGAGCGCATCACCGGCCGGCCGCTCCTCGTCTCGGGCGGCATGTCGACGACGCTCGACACGTTCATCGCCGGAGACATGCCCGATCGCATCGACAACCTGCGCGTCGGCGAGGCGATCGTGCTGGGCGTGAGCCCCGCGAGCCGCGAGCGGATTCTCGGCCTGCACACCGACGCGCTGGTGCTCTCGGCGCCGGTGATCGAGTGCCAGGTCAAGCCGTCCAAGCCGATCGGCGTCTGCGCGCAAGACGCGTTCGGCAACTGCCCGGTCTTCGAGGACCGCGGCGAGCGCCGGCGCGCGATCTGCGCGATCGGCCGCCAGGACGTGGTGCCCGAGCAGCTGAGCCCCGTCGACAGCAGGATCACCGTCCTCGGCGCCTCGAGCGACCATCTGATCCTCGACGTCGAGGACCTGCCCGAGCCGCCGAGGATCGGCGACGCGATCGAGTTCGTTCCGGGCTACTCGGCGACGCTGTCGCTGTTCACCTCGGCATACGTGCGCAAGGAGTTCATCGGCCGCGCGTGATCGCCGTGCGCGGCTCAGCCGAGCGAAGGCCCTGCCGTGAGCTGCGGCTTTGGGCGATACATCCGTGCCGAGAAGCCGGCCGCTCGCAGCGTGCGCAGAATCTGCCTGACGTTGGCGACGCTCTCGTCGTAGAGCACGGAGACCAGGTGGATCGAGCGGATGGACGCGACGTCCTTGACGCCGTCGACGAAGCGCAGCAGCATCTCGGCAAGTGCGGCCTCGTACTCGTCGCGCAGACCGTCAATCAGGATGTGGACAGCTTTCATGGCTGCCTCCTCGAATCGAACGCGGAGGATCTCCGCGCGTGGTTGCCGGGCGGGAGGTGGTGCTACTCCTGCTCGGGCTGGCCTCGCGTGCGTGAGGCCTTCGATTCGGCGGACAAGAACGAGCTCGCCGGTGCTGCTGACGAGGTGGCCGAGCCGGTCTCGGCAGGCTTGGATGTGCCCGATGGTGCCGAGGACATCTTCTCGGCAGTGGAGGTCTTCCTGGCCGACTGCTTGGACTCAGGGCTCACGACCTTGACCGAAGCGCGTGGGGCCGCCGGCTTTCGGGGTGGTGCGAGCGGGGGTGAGGGGACCGGTTGCGACGATGCCGCGATGACGATCGGGACCGGGAGAGGCGAGGTGGCGGGGCGAAGTGCGCCGCCGACGACGGTCCAAGCGAAGCTGATCGCGAGAGCGGTCACCGCCACTCCACCGACAACGCCGGCGAGCCGACTCATGCGCCGCTGTGGCCCCCCATGCTTCTTCGCCATTGCACGCTCCCATCGTCCGCTGAGCGTTCGCTGTTCGGCGCCACGATGGCCGCTCCTCAGTGCATGCTCCGCATAGTCAACGATGCCCGAAAGATGTGAAGATTCTGTCGGGGCGTGGTTACAGTTCCTTCAACTCGCGCGATCAAGCAGGTGGAAGGCGTACTACAGCTCGACGGTTTCGGGCCGCACCCGCTCGTCCTCAAACCACTCGGAGCCGAAGTCCCCCTCGGCGATCGCGTCGATCGGCATCTTCATGTACTTGCCGCTCGCCTCGACGGCCACCGTGCCGTCCGGGAGCACGATCTCCCCGGTGCCTTCGAAGAGGCGCCGGGAGTCGCGCGTGATGCGTCCGACCGCGCGGATCTCGCTGTCCAGAGGTACAGGCTTGCGGAACCGGACTGTCAGCTCAACCGTCACGCCCCAGACGTCCTTATCCGCAACGCTGATCGCGCGGCCGATCGTCTCGTCGAGCAGGGTCGAGGCGATGCCGCCATGCAACCTGCCCGGGTAGCCCTGGTGATGCTCGGCGGGGTCGAACACGCCGAGCAGCTCGCCGTTGTCCAACTCATAGAAGCGCGTGTGCAGACCGAACTCGTTGTCAGTGCCGCACACGACGCACATGCGGCTGATGTTCTGCGCTGCGAGAACCTTGTGCTCCACTGTGTGCCTCTCTCGGGACGATGCTAGACGGCCTCGTCGAACGCCTCGGCGAACTGGCTGTTGTACAGGTCGAAGTAGAAGCCGCCGGCGGCGAGCAGCTCGTCGTGCGTGCCCTGCTCGATGATGCGCCCGTGGTCCATGACGAGGATCGTGTCCGCGTCGCGGATCGTCGAGAGCCGGTGCGCGATGACGAAGCTCGTGCGGTTCTCCATGAGTCGCGCCATCGCCTTCTGGATGAGCACCTCGGTGCGCGTGTCGACCGAGCTCGTGGCCTCGTCGAGGATGAGTATCTGCGGGTCGGCGAGGAACGCCCGGGCGATCGTCAGCAGCTGCTTCTCGCCGGCCGAGACGCTCGTGGCGTCGTCGTCGAGCACGGTGTCGTAGCCGTCGGGCAGCGTGCGCACGAAGTGGTCGACGTGCGCCGCCTCGGCTGCGGCGATGATCTGCTCTTCGGTGGCGCCTTCTCGGCCGTAGGCGATGTTCTCGCGGATGGTGCCGCCGAACAGCCACGCGTCCTGCAGGACCATGCCGAAGAGGCTGCGCAGCCCGTCTCGGCTCATCTCGCGCGTGTCGACGCCGTCGATGAGGATGCGGCCGTTGTCGATCTCGTAGAAGCGCAGCAGCAGGTTGACGAGCGTGGTCTTGCCGGCGCCGGTGGGACCGACGATGGCGACGGTCTGGCCCGGCTTCACGTCGAGGTTCAGGTCCTGGATGAGCGGCTCGTTGGCCTCGTAGCGGAACGAGACGTTCTCGAGCGTGATGGCGCCACCGCAGCGCTCGACGAGGCGCGGCGTGGCGACGTCGGGCGCTTCCTCGGCCTCGTCGAGCAGCTCGAAGACGCGCTCGGCGGAGGCGACGGCGCTTTGCATCACGTTCGCGATGCTGGCGAGCTGCATGATCGGCCACGAGAACTGGCGCGAGTACTGGATGAACGCCTGCACGTCGCCGAGCGAGAGCGTGCCGTTGGCGACCTGCACGCCGCCGATGACCGCGATGGCGACGTAGTTGAGGTTGCCGATCACGGTCAGCGCCGGCTGGATGATGCCCGAGATGAACTGCGCCTTGAAGCTCGACTGGAACAGCCCCTCGTTCTCCTCGTCGAACTTCTCGGAGGCCTCCTTCTCGCGACCGAAGACCTTCACGATGTTGCGGCCCGTGTGCATCTCCTCGATGTGGCCGTTCAGGGTGCCGGTCCGCTCCCACTGCGCGGCGAACTGCTTCTGAGAGCGCTTCGCGATGGCGATGGTGATGACGACCGAGAGCGGCACGGTGAGCAGCGAGATGGTGGCGAGCAGCCAGTTGATCCAGAACATCATCGCGAGCACGCCGATGACGGTGAGCAACGCCGTGATGATCTGCGTGAGGGTCTGCTGCAGCGTGTTGGCGATGTTGTCGATGTCGTTGGTCACGCGCGAGAGGATGTCGCCGCGCGGGTGGCTGTCGAAGTAGCGCAGGGGGAGGCGTGAGAGCTTCTCGTCGACCTGGTTGCGCAGCCGGTAGACGATGCCCTGCGACATGTCCACGGTCAGGTACTGCTGGAGCCACTGGAAGACGGCGCTCAGCAGGTAGACGAAGGCGAGCAGCAGCAGCATCCGGGCGATGAGCGCGAAGTCCGGGCCCTCGCCGGGCGTGAGCGTCATCGAGGACAGCATCTTGGCCTGCTGCTCGGCGCCGGGCTGTCCGCTCGCCGCGAGCTTCGCGACCGCCTCGTCCTGGGTCTCGCCCGGTGCCATCTGCGCGCTGATCACGCCCTGGTACAGCACGTTCGTGACGTTGCCGAGGATCTTGGGCCCGGCGACGCTGAAGCCGACGCTGAAGATCGCGAGCAGGATGATGAACGCGATGGTGAGCGCGTGGGGCTTGAGCAGGTTGAGCAGGCGCTTGCCCGAGCCCTTGAAGTCCTTGGACTTCACCACCGGGGCGCCGCCGGGGCCGTGCCCGCCGCCGGGGCCGAACCCGCCGCCGCGCCGCGGTGGCTGCTTCGTCTCGGAGGTCGTGTCGTTGTGCTCGCTCACGCGACCTCCTCCTGGCTCAGCTGCGAGTAGACGATCTCGCGGTAGGTCTCGTTCGCTCTCCATCAGCTCGTCGTGGGTGCCCATGCCGGCGATCGTCCCGCAGTCCATCACGATGATCCGGTCGGCGTTCATGATCGTGCTCACGCGCTGCGCGACGACGATCACGGTCGCGTCGAGCGTCTCCTTCTTGAGCGCGGCGCGCAGCTGCGAGTCGGTCTTGAAGTCGAGCGCCGAGAAGCTGTCGTCGAAGACGTAGATCTCGGGCCGCTTCACGAGCGCGCGCGCGATCGCGAGCCGCTGGCGCTGGCCGCCCGAGACGTTCGTGCCGCCCTGCGTGATGGGCGCTTCGAGCTGCTCGGGCATCTCGGCGACGAAGGTCTTGCCCTGCGCGATCTCGAGCGCGTGCCACAGCTCCTCGTCGGTCGCGTCGACGTCGCCGTAGCGCAGGTTGCTCGCGACGGTGCCGTTGAAGAGGAACGCGCGTTGCGGGATGAAGCCGATGGTGCGCCACAGGTCCTCCTGGCGCATGTCGCGGATGTCGACGCCGTCGACGAGCACCGAGCCGCCGCTCACGTCGTAGAAGCGGGGGATGAGGTTGACGAGCGTGGACTTGCCGCTGCCGGTCGAGCCGACGATGGCCGTGATCTCGCCCGGCCCCGCCGAGAAGTTGATGTTGCGTGAGGACGGGGTCCTCGGCGCCGGGGTAGCGGAACTCCACGTCGCGGAACTCGATGTGGCCGGTGACGCCTTCGCGCAGGGCGACGGGCGCGGCCGGGTCGCCGACGGTCGGCTCGATGTCGAGCACGGCCTGGATGCGCTCGGCGGACGCGGCGGCGCGCGGCACCATCGCGAACATCACGGTGCCCATCATCACCGCCATGAGGATCATCGCGATGTAGGTGAGGTAGGCGGTGAGGTTGCCGATGGGCATCGCGCCGCTCGCGACCCGCAGGCTACCGAACCACATCACGGCCACGGTGGTCAGGTTCAAGATGCCGAAGAGCGACGGGATCATGAACGCGAAGATGCGGTTGACCTTGATCGACGTGTCGGTGAGGTCGGCGTTGGCCACCTCGAAACGGCGCTGCTCGTAGTCGTCGCGCACGAACGCGCGGATGACGCGCACGCCCGAGAGCGTCTCGCGGGTGACCTGGTTGATGCGGTCGATCTTGATCTGGACCGCCTTGAACAGCGGCATCGCTCGCGAGACGACGAAGTAGAGGAACGCCGCCATCAGCGGCAGGACGACGACGAGGATGAGCGAGAGCACCGCGTCCTCGCGCACCGCCATGATGATGCCGCCGATCGCCATGACCGGCGCGAGGATCATCATGTTGAGCGCCATCATCACGACCATCTGGACCTGCTGGACGTCGTTGGTGTTGCGCGTGATGAGTGAGGCGGTGCCGAACTGGTTGACCTCGGTCTGCGAGAACGTCTCGACCTTGCGGAAGAACGCAGCGCGCACGTCTCGGCCGAACGCCATGGACGTCTTCGAGCCGAAGTAGACGCCGACGACCGCGGTCACGCCCATGAGCACGGTCACGGCGAGCATGATCGCGCCGACCCGCAGGATGTAGGGGATGTCACCCGTGGCCACGCCGTTGTTGATGATGTCGGCGTTGAGGCTCGGCAGGTACAGGTTCGTCATCGCCTGCGCGAGAAGCAGCACCATGACGAGCGCGAGCTGCTTCTTGTAGGGCGGCGAGGTAGGTTCTGAGCAGTCGGATCATCGGTCAGTCTTCTCCGGAGTCTCGAGGGCGGTGCACATGTTGTCGCCGAGCGCGTTGAGCAGGCGCGTGAGCTCGGCTCGGTCGGTTTCCGAGAGCGGCCCGACCGTCTCGGCCACGACTTCGCCCACGACGCCGTGCATCTGCTCGTGCACGCTCGCCCCGCCTTGCGCCAGGTAGATGCGGGTGTAGCGCTGGTCGGTCTCGTCGGCGCGGCGCTCGATCAGGCCGGCCTTCTCCATCTTGTGGAGCATCACAGTGAGCGTCGGGCGCGAGACGTTGAGCCGCTCCGCGAGGTCTCGCTGCGTGACGCCCGAATCGTGCGCGACTTCGCGCAGGCAGAACATCTGCGCCGGCGAGATGCCCCGCGCGCTCATCTTGCGGGCCATGAGCTGGCGGTGGGCGTGCGCGGCGCGCATGAAGGCGCCGAACACCGCGGAGGCGGAGTCGCCGGGGTCGAGAGGCTGGTGCTGCGGGTCGCAGCTGCCGTTGGGGCGCATTTCGTGGAGTCCTTCGAACCGGGGTGGTGAGTGGTCAGAAGGTTAGCATACGAACGGTTAGCTAGCAAACCAGGAGCTTGTCGCCTTCGGTCTCCGGGCCGAGCGTCACCGGCGGTGCACCGCAGCGATCATCGCGGCTTCTCGACGAAGGCCCTGCCGAGCTTGGCGGTGACGGCCACGTACGTCAGCAGGGCGACCCCGGCCGCGATCGACGCCCCCATGATGACCAGGCTGACAAGGCGCGCCGCGAAGATCGAGCCCGAGAAGAGCAGCAGGCTCAGCAGCACCTCACCCGCGCCCTGCCATAGCAGACGCCCTCGTCGACCGCTCTGGGGCGACGTGTGCAACGCCGCGAACAGGTTGATCGCCCCGTTGAACAGAAGATAGCCGGCGGCTGTCCACATGAGGATCGTCTGCGAGACGTTCGCTCCCAGCATCAGGTACAGGCCGACCGCTATGCCGACAAGGCCTGACGCCGCGTTCGTGATCTTCTCCTGCTGGATCGAGTGCGTCGTGAACACGCTCGTGATGAACGAGATGGACCGCGCGAAGATGAAGATCGCGAAGGCGAGCCGCAGTACCTGGAGGTCGCCCTGCGGCGGCAGGAACAGCATTGAGAGCCCGAGCGCCAGATAGAGCACCGCGCGGAACAGGACGAGCGGCGTGTCCTCGGCGAAGAGGCGTCGCCAGCTCGACTGCCCCGGCCGCAGCTTCGGGTCCTTCGCCGCCTTCGCCGTCAGGTCCTCGACCTGCTCGGCGGGAAGCCCCGGGTCGACGAGACGTGCCGCCTGCGCGGCGAGCTGCGTTGCGATGTCGTGTCCCGCATCGAGCCGGATCACCTCGATGTTGTCGCGCAACTGGCCGAGCGACTCGACGTATTCCGGCACGACGAACGGGTCCCTCGTGCCGTAGACGACGGTCACCGGGATCTCGGGCACGCCGCGCAGATCGCTTCCGACCTGCTCAACCTCGACGGTGTTCGCGAGACTGCGAAGGGTCGGCAGATAGCGCGTCAGCCGGTCCCGTCCGAGCACGCTTCGCACCGCCGCGCTCCTCGACAGCTTGATGCCCTTCTCCCTCAGCGGCCCGAAGTTGTCGACGAACGCCGCGCGCGCCTGGTCGAGCCGCCCGGCGCCCGCTGCGACATCGCGCTCGTTTATCGGCACCGAGAAGAGCACGAGCCTGCGCACACGCTCGGGGTGCTTGCGAGCGTACGCAGCCGCGATGATGCCGCCGATCGAGTGGCCGACGATCGTCATCGGCTCCTCGGTGTCGCGCAAGAGCGAGTCGAGCGTGAGCTCGATCGAGGCGATGTGGTCATCGACCGCGTACGGGATGTCGGCGGGCTTAGGCGACTGCCCAAAGCCGAGCAGGTCGAGCGAGACCGCGCGGTTGCGCGTGGAAACGGCGTAGGCGGCCTGGTTCCAGAACGAGCCGTCGTTCTCCACACCGTGGAGGAAGAGGTGCAGATGGCCCTCGCCACGGTCAAAGGCCACCGAGAGGCGCCGGTCCTCGTTCTTCTTGATCTCATCGGCCATGAGCGTGGGGATGTTCTGCAGGAGCATGTGGTCGGCCTTGAGGTCCGCGAGGAAGCGGATCTCCATGTTGGGCGCGAACTTCTCGGCGAGGGTCTCGATCTGCGACTGGACGATGAAGGCATCGTGCTCGCCGACCATGAAGGTGATGGGGCAGGCCACCTGCGAGAGGTTCTCGGCCATGTTGGTGTGCTGGATCGCGTTGGCCATGTTCTTCTGCAGGATGGTCCAGTCGGTGTTGAGGTTCTGGGAGTTGATGAATCCCTGGATGACCTGCTTGTCGTCGGCCGACAGCTTCTTGAACACGCCGGACTTCGCGAAGCCCACGCTGCGCACCATGTCGAGGAGCTTGTGGGAGCCCTCGGTCTGGAAGACCGCCTTGGCGTAGGCGGCCTCGCCCATCTGCTCGGGGTCGAGGAAGAAGGGGGCGCTGATGAGGACGAGTCGCTTGACGCGGTCGGGGTACTTCGCGGCGAACCGCGCCGCCATCGGCCCGCCCATGGAGTAGCCCACGAGCGTGAACGGTTCGTCGATGCCGATGTCGGTCAGCGTGTAGTCGATCGCGTCGGCGTGGTCGTCGACGGTGTAGTCGATGTCGAGGGGCTGGGGCGAGTTGCCGTAGCCCAGCTCGTCGAGGGCGATGCAGCGATGGTCGAAGCCCATGGCCGTGACGACGGTGTCCCAGTCGTGGCCGGTGCTGTTGATGCCGTGCAGGAGAACGTAGACGGGCCCCTGACCGCGATCGATCGCGACGTGCAGGCGGTAGGGCGCACCGCCTTCGGCCATGCGTCTTCCTCCCTGGAGAATTCCTGCGTGTGGCTAGTGTTTCCCCGTTGCGCGGGTCGCACAAGCCGCTGCAGGGCTAGCCGTGCTTGTGAATCGAGTATCTCCAGGAACGCGTCCACGAGCTCGGCGTCGAACTGCGTGCCCGCATTGCTCGCGAGTTCTGCGCGGGCCGCCGACCTCGAAAGCCCCCGCCGATACGGCCGGTCGGAGACCATCGCGTTGTACGAGTCTGCGACGGAGATGATGCGCGCGCCGATCGGAATGGCGGAACCCGAGATCCCGCTCGGATAGCCCTTCCCGTCGGGCCGCTCGTGGTGGAACAGGATGAGCGGGACGACCTCCTGCAGGAAGCCGAGCGGTGCAAGGATGTCGGCACCGATCGTCGGGTGGTGATTGATGACGAGCCGCTCCTCGTCAGTCAGCGCCCCGGGCTTGTTCAGAATCGCGCCGTCGATTCCGATCTTGCCGATGTCGTGCAGCAGCGCAGCGAGCTTGATCGGTCTCAATGTCGGGTTGGGGCAGGCCGATCTTCTCGGCGATGGCTATGGCGTGGTCGGTGACCTCGTTGGAGTGACCGTAGGTGTGGGGATCCTTCGCATCGACGGCGGCAGCGAGTGCCGAGATGGTGCCGATGAACGTGTCCTCGAGGTCGTCGTAGAGCCGCGCGTTCTCGATGGCGACGGCGAGCTGACCTGCAAACGAGGTCACGACGTTGAGATTCTCGGTGGAGAAGGGCTCGCCCGTTCCTCGGCGGTTCAGATTGATGACGCCGATCACTTCGTCTTTGTAGATGACCGGCGCCGTGATCGCAGAGGCGATCTCGTCGCGTGCGGCCGTCTTCGCGAGGCGCGGGTCGTTCTTGTCGACGACCACCAGTGCCTTGCGCGATGCGGCCACCCATCCCGAGATGCCCTCCCCGACACGCACCTTCGCGGCATCGACGACCTCATCGCTGAGGCCCAGCGATGCAGCAATCGAGAGCGTGTGGGTCTCCTTGTCGAGCAGCATGATCGAGCCCGAATCGGCACCGGTCACGTTCGCAGCTTCGGCGAGCGCCGTTTCGATGACCGCCTGCAATCCGATGTCAGCGCCGAGCGTCGTGGCGAGCTGGCTGAGGGCGACGAGCTCCCTGACGCGCTGGTTGCGCTCGTCGAACAAGCCGGCGTTCTTCATCGAGACAGCGATCTGGGATGACAGGATCGTGAGGAAGCGGGCGTCTTGCTCGGAGAACATCTTGCCCGACCGCTTCTTGCCGAGGAACACCGCGCCGAGCAGCGTGCCATCGAGCGCGAGGGGGAGTGCGACGCGCACTTCCGAGTCTGCGAGAACACGCGGGCGAGCGGGGAGGCTTCGTCAAGCTCATCTGCGAAGACGAGATTGCGCCCCGTGAGGTTCTGGAGCAGGTCGGCGAAGTCGACGTCCGGGACGAGCGGGCCGGAAGTGACCACGTCGTCACCTGAGGCGTGCCGGTAGACGACCGCAGCAAATGACAGCTTCATCTCGGCTGCCAGCTGGGTGGCGACGATGCGTTGCCAGCTCGCTGAGGTCGAGGGTCGCGGCAACCATGCCGCCGAGCCGTTCGAGCACGGCGTCAGGGTCGTAGCCGTGCCTGAACAGGTAGCGGTCGCTCGCGCGTTCCAGCCAGCGGCGCAGCGGCTGGAAGCCGAGAATCGCAGCGAGCGCGGCGATGAAGACCACGAACTCGGTCTGGATGCGAGAGCTCCGCCGCGACACTCTCTCCGCCGATCACAGCCAGTACGACAATCAAGGCCGCCGCGAGACCCACGAGCACCGTGTAGGCGGCGCCGCGGACCACGACGAAGCTCACGTCGAGCAGCCGGTGGCGCACGATCGCGTAGCCGGTGGGGAGCAGGAAGAGCAGCGTCGCCAGCGGGGAGAAGTGCGCGTACTGGTTGTTCCCGGTCAGCAGCGGCAGGATGCCCGTGATCATGATCGAGGCGACCCCGAACGAGCCGAGTCCCATGTAGAGGTATGCGAACTGCGCGCGTTGGCGCGCGGCCGCCGCCCGGTAGTTCTTGGTGAAGGTGACGATCGAGCAGTGTGACGCAGGCGATGCCCCACGCGACTACGGCCGGATAGAGCGGCCCGAGGATGATGTTGGTGCCCCAGCTCTCGAACGTCATGCCCTCGACGATGAGCGGCGTGAACGAGAGGAGCGCGAGCGGCACCGACAGGGAGAGCAGGATGCGCCACGACCAAGGCAGCGTCGCGTGCGACTGCGGGAACGTGACGCCGAAGCCCATGATGCACGCGCCCATCAGGATACCGACCGCCATCGTGAGCTGGTTGATCACCAGCGCGTTGTCGTGAATGCGACCTGATCGCTCATGAAGTTGAGAACCAGCCAGATGGCGAGCATGACTGCCGAGGCGAAGAACAGCCGGTTGGTGCGGCTTCGACCGTTGCGTTGAAGCACGGCGATGCCAAGGCCGATGTCGAGAGTCGACACGGCCACCACGATGGTGAACTGGACAATATCCATCTGTGCTCGCCCGCTCCCGACCTCCGGTTGCATGGCCAGCCCGCCCCCGGGCCACCATGCAGGAGGGCTACCCCCGCGTCTGCGACGCCGACACCCGCACGCGGTGCCCTCGCCTGCGGGCTACCCTGGATTCTACCCTTGCGCCACCCATGGGGCGGGGTGACCAGCGTCACACCCTCGAATCCGCTAGGCTTCAGCCATGGACTCCCTTGACGCCTCACCCGAACACAATGACCCGGCAACGGCGACCCCAGACCGAGCACGCGCCGACCGCAACGACGTAGTCGATGCGCTCAAGTACTTCGCGATCGCGCTCGTCGTCCTCACTCACGTCCTGCGGCTGTACCGGGAGTTCATACACCTCAGCCCTGACCTGTTGCGCGTCATCGTCTCGTTCAACCTGCCCCTCTTCGCCTTCTTGAGCGGATGGGTGCTGTGGGGTCGCGAGGGGAAGAACCCGCTGCGCTTCATGAGGGGCAAAGCGCTGGGCCTGCTCGTGCCCTACCTGGCATGGATAGCAGTGGAGATGCCGCTTCGACACGTGCCGCCCTCCGGGTACCTCGCCCGTCTCGGCAACGCGCTGCTCAACCCCATGTACGGCATGCAGATGTGGTTTCTCTGGGCGCTCTTCTGGATGTTCGCGGTCTTCACGGCGGGCCGGCTGGTCAGCAGGTCCGACTGGTGGACCGCCGTACTTGCTCTCGGCGTCGGCTCGATGGCGTTCTTCATCCCTGGGGGCGCCAACGGTCTGAACAGAATCGTCTGGCTCTACCCGTATCTGGTTCTCGGGTACCTGGTCTCGAAGCACCGGATGCCGCTCAGGCGGTTCGACGCGGCTGCGACGGCCGGCGCGATCGTGGCCTTCGGTGCGTTGAGCGTCGTCAACGGCCGTGGGGTACCCGTCCAGTTCGTCACCGGAGTGGCGGGAACCGTGGCCGCGTGCGGCATCTTCCGGTTCCTGCCGGGCGCCGTGCGCAAGGTGATCGCACCGCTGGGGCGCCAGACACTCGGGGTGTACGGGTGGCAGATGGTCGTCTTCCCCTTCCTCGTCGTCGGGCAGGGTTGGACGGGAGCCTTTGCCACGTGGGGGTTGGTGCTCGCGGTCTCGACCGCGCTCGCCTTCGTGCTCGACCGGTTCGCCGTCACGCGGGCCGTATTCCTCGGCAAGTGGCCGCGAAGAGCCCGCGGCTAGGCCACCACCAGCGGAAATGAAAGGACCCCGTGGTGGGACGGGGTCCTTCCGTGCGATGGGATGTGAAGTCCCGGCCTAGGCGACAATCGGCGCGGGTTCAGCCGCCGGGGTGTCGTGACCGTGACCGTGGGCGTCCTCGTTGACCTCAAGTTCCTTGAGTCCGAAGAAGTCCAGGGCGCACGGCACGTCGACCGACGCCGCCAGGTACAAGTGAATAGTCGTCATGATGATGAAGAGCCAGTTGAGCACGTAGTGCACGGTGCGCGTGACCCACAGCGCGTACGCGGCGCTGCCGAGCACCGCGCCGAGGTTCCAGCCGATCATCAGCTGGCTGACCGTCTGGTTGATGAACGGCACGGTCCACTTGAGCAGCGCAAGACCGGTGAACGCCTGGGCGATCATCATGTACAGGAACATGTTGTACGACATCTTCTGCAGCACGTTGTACTTGGCGACGTGCGGCTTGTTGTTGCTGAAGTAGCCGTAGTAGGCGAGAACGCCGAGTGCGGACTGTATGTCCTTCTTGCCGATCGCGAACTCGCGCCAGTCGGCGTTGGTCTTGGACCAGAAGGCGTAGGCGACGCGCCAGATCAGCACGACGATCACGATGACCATGAACACGTAGTGCGTGTTGCGCATGAACGTCCGCGCACCGAACAGGAACGGGAAGCGCAGGTACATGCCCGTGAACCCGAGGATGATCATCGATGTCATGTGCACGAAGTGGAGCACCTTCGGCGCGGCCGGTGGACGCGAGTCATGCTCGGGCCAGTGCCCTTCGATGAATGACTTCCGGAACCGCCCCTTGATCACGAAGAGCGAGAAGTGGAAGACCAGAAAGGCGAGGATGAACAGATAGAGAGCCACGAACACGACGTCGAGCCATACGTTGAACTGCACGAGATTCATCTTGAAGCCCCCAAGTGCGCCGGATTACCTTCTTCCCCTGCCCGCGAGCATCCGCGTTGGCATGGCCAAGCATCAGAATACATGTCCGCACAGGTGATTCTTTCGACAATGATAGCGTTGTACCTCTTACGAGCGAAGAACGAGATACGCATTTTGAGTATTGAGATGCGTGGCGGGGGCCGTGCTGCGGGTATCCTCGTCAATGTAACGCCTACTCCGAAGGAGAACGCATGGACACCAAACAGCAGGTAATCGATGCCATGAAGGCCGCTGGCGAACCACTGAACGCCGGCAAGGTCGCCGAGATGACAGGGCTTGAGCGCAAGGCCGTGGACAAGGCGATGGACGAGCTGAAGAAGTCGGGCGAGATCGTCTCGCCGAAGCGGTGCTTCTGGCAGCCGGCCTAGATCGGGTCGATAGGGCGCGTCGACAGACGCTTCCGAGGTACGTTCGTTTGAAGGCGCCGCACGAGCATTCGTGCGGCGCCTTTCTCGTGCCCGCCCTGGAGTCCGCGTCGGCGACATCCGGTCGTTCGCGGGGCCCGGAAAGGTTTCGGATAGGGCCAGGTAAGTCTCTCGGGTTCTCATGGGAGCGCGGAGGTACGTGGGCGGCAGGACGTGCGCGAAGGAGGTGAGCAACGCTGCCGAGCGGTGCCCCCGCGTTCGGAGTGGCTGGACGAGAGGGGGAGGTATGAAGTCTTCAAAACTGCTGACGGTCGCCGGCCTGCTGGTGGCGGTTGCGCTGGGCTCTGCGGGGCCGGCGCTCGCATGGACGGTCGGTTCGAAGTACGTTGCTATCCCGTGCACGACCGGATGCGGCCAGCAGGACTACAACAACTGGTGCGGCGTGGCGAGCAGTCACGCCGTGCTGCACAAGCTGAGGAAGAACGTTTCCCAGGCGACACTGGCCTCGAAGTATGGCGTGGGCAAGGCAGATGGCAGTGCGGTCGCCATCGAGAAGATCCCGGGGGTGCTCAACAGCTACGTGTCCGGCTTCGACTACGTTCACGTGAAGCGCACGGCCGTGAACTCTGCGAGCCTGATGGCGAGCATCGCGCAGTTCGCCGCTGACAACGGGTACCTCGGGATTCCGTGCGTGAACCCGTATCCCTACACCAACACGCTGGGGCAGACCTCACCGGGTCTCCCAACGTACTCGGGCACATCACGCGGGGGGCACTACGTCGTGCTGCGCGGCTACAACAACACGTCGAGTTCGCAGACCGTCTACTACTGGGATCCCCATTACGATGCGAGCCACTACGGCTTGCATTCGACGTCCGCGAGCACCTTCTGGAAGTGCCTCTACTACAAGAACTGGGGCAGCCAAGGCGTGGTGTACTGAGCCATGGCGGCGCGCAATGGCTGGCTGCGGCCGTTCTCGGCAGTTGGCGCGGGTCTCTTGTGGGCGCAGATCGCAATTCTGCTGCAAGGGCTCGTGCTGCCGCGCTATCTCCCACTGAGCGCCTCGGGAACGCGCGACTTCTGGTTCTCGGTCGCGTCTTGGACGACACTCGCTCCACTTTCTCTGGCCTCGCCGGTCACGTTCGCTGGCCAGGGGGCCGGTGGCCGGGCGGTTACCGCGCTCGAACTGCCCGTCTGGAGGCTGGCGCTCTGCCTGGGACTCGGAGTCGGGCTGTGCCTGGTGGTCGTGTGGCTGCTCGGCCGTCAGAGGTGGCGCAACGCTGCCCTGTGCGGTTTGGCGGTGTTCGTGGCGCTCGGTGCGACGAGCTCAGCGGCGGTCACGGTGCGGCTCCGAGATGCCGCCCGGTCGGAAGCGGCGTTCTTCGCTCTGCTCTCGGGCGTCGAGGTGGCCCATCGGGATGCTGCGACGGTTGCCGGAGCGCGCGACTTCGCCCGGCGGTATCCCGACTCGCGATGGGCAGGCGAGGCTCTCAGAATCGTGGCGATGGCCGAGTGGGACGCCGGGCGCATCGATGCTGCGGCGCAGTTGTGGGCCGCATTCGAGTCACGCTTTCGCGATCGCAGCGCACCAGGAGTGGCGTACGCCCACTACAGCCTTGCGTTGTGCGACGAGCGACTCGGCAAGGAGTTGTCCGCTCGACGGCACCTGCTGACCGCCATCGAGACCATCCGGGTTCGTGGGGATGGCATGCAGTCATGGATCGCCACCGACGCGGCCAAGAGCCTTGCGTCGCTCGAAGAGTCTGCCGGCCGCTACGCGATGGCCGGCTACTGGAACACGAAATCTCAGACGTTTGCGAACGTCTACCCGACTGAATGAAGAGGTGAAGGCATGGCAACCACTCGAACGAGATACGCGTGGCTCGCTTTGGCCGTGATGGTGGGCGCGGTGCTGCTAGTGGCGGCACCCTGCCATCGTCCGGCGCCAGAACGTCGCTCGAGCCGAACAGATACGCGCACGGTGCGTGCGGGAGTTCTCGGCGAAGAGCGCGTGGCGGGCAGAGATCACGGAAACCGAGCAGGGCTCTGACGGAGGACGCTCGGTCATGCGGCAGGAGCTGCTCGTGCGCAGGCCGGGCGAGTATCGGCTGACGCTACGTGAGCGCGACACGAACGACCGCGAGGTGGTCTCGACGACCATTCGGACAGCTGACGCGTTCTACACCTACCGTCGCCACGCTGACGGCTCGACGGAGCTCCACGTGATCCGGGGCGCTCGCCCGTCACTCGGCGTCGAGCTCGACAACCTGCTCGGGCAGACGGTACAGGCCGTGGGCGAGTCGACGCCGTTGAAGGTCGTCGGCCGTGGCTCGCGCAACGATCGACCTGCCGACAAGCTCGAGCTGGGCCCGGGACGCTTCGTCTGGGTCGATCAGGCGACCGGGTTGCCGGTTGAGGAGCAGGTCGTCTCCGGCGACAAGGTGGTACACAGCGTCAGAATCACGGCGTTCGACGACCAGGTGCAGGCGCCGGACGGTGAGTTCGATCCGGCGTCGCTTGGAGCCGCCGATACCACCACCGTCGAGGATCTCGGGTTTCGACCGGGGGTCAGTGCGCAGGCCGCAGCTCGCGAGATCGGTTTCACGCCGTTGGACGTGCCCGCCCCTGAGGGCTTCTCGGCAGACCTCGAGGGCTACGTCGACCCTCGCGTCCCAAACGGCGATGCACCGGCGGAGGCAGCCTACGTGAGCCTCTTCTCGAGAAGGCCAGCTGGGGTGATCGTCACGCAGGTCGCGCGTCCGGGAACCGGCGACTCGTTCGTGCCGGCGGACGCCGACGAGGGTTCGTCCAAGCGTGTTGAGGTCGGCGGACGACCCGCGGTCTTCTTCGGCGACCCCGTCCGCCCGCGCCTGGTGTTCGCTCGCCGAGACGTGCTGGTCACCGTCGAGGGCAATCTGGCAGAGTCCGCAACTGACGAAGTTCGCGGAGCAGATCCGGTAGCGACGAGGATGGAGGCAAGGGAGATGAGGGGCCTATCGGCTGTCGTGGCGGTAGCGTGTCTGCTCGGGGTCTTGGTACTGCCGGGCTGTGCGCGGCCCGATGACGCGGGGCCGACGTCCGTTGCGACTTCGGCACGAGCCTCAGCCCTTGCCTCCTGCGGCGGACGGAATCGCTGTTCATCCGCGACGGCAGGGCGTTGGTCAGTCCGGGAAGGCGAAGAGCACGAGATTGCCGCAAACGGCGCCGAGAAGCTCGAGGTCGCCTACTCGGCGGACGGCGAAGACCTGCTCGTGACCGAGGCGCAAGGGACACGGCGCGTGGTGCGGATGGTCGCGGCGGACGCCGTCGCTCCGGGCGCCGTCGTGTTGGAAAGCGGTGACGGGAGCAACTTGGGGCCTGTGCGTGCCGTGACCGCGCGAGGACGCCTCTACCGTGCGGTATTCGGGGATCCGGTGAACCGCTTGGTGGTCTCGGGGCTGGCTCCGGGGTCGAAGTCGTCGAATGTCGCGCTTCGAGGGACGTTCAGCGGCGAGTTCGACGTTGATGCGACCGGCGCTTCGATCGTCTATACGGGGACGGGGCAGAATCCCGCCACGGTGATGCTTCGGAGTGGGTCGACGGAGAGGCCACTGGTCGCAGGCCTGGCCACGGCATTCACGCCGTCGTTCTCGAGGGATGGCGAGCGGATATGTCTGACGGGAAGCGAGCGGGCCGGCGGGGACATCTCGGTGTACATCGTCGACGTCGAGTCTGGCGAGGCGCGAGTGCTCGGGGGAACCGAGGGCCTCAATCCCACCTCCCCGGTGTTCTCTCCCGACGGCGAGAGTGTCGCGTTTCGAAGTGCCACCGACGGCGTGGTGTGGATCGTGTCCGTCGCCGGCGGGGAGCCGGACAAGCTCGCGCTCACCGCAGACGAGGCGCCCATCAGCTGGTAGACGGCACCTGATGCGTTGCGAGCGCGTCGGCCGACGTGCCGAGGCTAGAGCCGCCCGACTTCCTCGGCACTGCGGTCTCGGAAGCTGGCCGCGAAGGTCATGAAGCGGTACACGTCGGCGAAGTTGGATGCCAGCCCCAGCGACACGCGCATGGTGTTGGGCATCTTGCCGGTCGCATCGCGGATGATCTCGTGGCATTCGGAGAACGTGACGGGCTTGGTCTTGCCCACGAAGCACTCAGCCATCTCGTCGCGTTCGATGCGGTGCGCGACCTCGCCGTCACCGGGGTTGCAGAAGCAGCCCGTCCGCAGCGAGATCATCTCGCGTCCCGCCAGGCTCTCGAGCAGGTGGACATCGAGCACCTGCCCCGCGGGATCGAGCAGGTAGAACGCGATGGTCGCGCCGCGGCACTCCATGTCGGCGGGTCCGAACACCTCCACCATGGGCGTCCCGACCGTGTGCCGCAGCGAGGTCATCTCGCCGAGAAGCCAGCTCGTAAGCGCGACGACCCGCTCGTGGATGGAGTCGATGCCGACGCTCGCGATGTGCTCGAGGCCGATACGCACGGCCGGGAGTCCCAGGTAGTCGACGGTGCCGTCCTCGAAGCCGGTGTGTCCGGGGGCGAGGTGGTACCAGCCGTCGCCTTGGACTGACGCAAGCGTGATCGTGCCTCCCGCAAACCACGGGCGCCGCAGCTTCCCGAGAGCCGTCTTGCGGGCGATGAGCGCGCCCACGCCGGTCGGGTAGCCGAACATCTTGTAGAACGAGAGCGGCACGAAGTCGGGGTGGATCGTCGACAGATCGAGGCGGTTCGTCGGGGCGAATGCCGCGCAGTCGAGCAGCACGTCCCAGCCGTTCGCTTGCGCGACTTCGATCCACTCGAGGGGATGCTGGACGCCGCTGAAGTTGGATTGCGCGGGAAACGCGAACAGGTTGTTGTGCCCCGGCGCCGCCTTGCCGAGTTCTGCCTCGACCATCGCGCAATCGAGGCGCAGCTCGGACGCTCCCACCGGCAGGTAGGTGACCGCTGCGCCGCGCGCCCGCGCGAACTCCCGGATGCCGTTCACGGAGTTGTGGTTGTCGTACGTCAGCAGGTAGCGGTCGCCGGCTTCGAAGGGGTAGGACTCGCCCACGAGCTTGAGCGCCCCGCTCGCGTTGGCGCGTGAAGACGACGTCGTACTCCTCGGGATCCGCGTTGAAGAAGTCGAGCACGGCCTCGCGCGCCTCTTCGACGAGCTGCGTGCTCGCGAGCGAAGTCGGGTTATGCGAGTGCGGGTTGCCCAGCACGCTCTCGCCGAGCAGTTCAAGGTGCGTGCGAATCTGCGACTCCGCGTACAGCCCGCCACCGGTGTAGTCGAGGTACACGTGGCCGAGGCGATCCAGCCGCGCGTAGTCGCGATCGCGCAGCTCCGACAGATGCGCGGTGCTCGCGTAGCCGGGGTGGCGTTCAACGAACGACCGGTAGGCGTCATCGATGTCGGCGGGGGAGTAGCTCGAGCCATGCGCATCAGGCGCGCTCGAGGGGATGTCGTGGGTCTTCATGGGTACTCCTACGGGTACGCAAACGGTCGTGGCGATGGTGACCCACTCGGCGGCCCATCGCAAGCGCGGCGTATACGTTGTGGTCCCGGAACGATACGATACTGCGTGCTCGGACAGAGGCGATCGCTCGGAGGGGACTATGCCGCAGTTTGGTGTCCATTCGGAAGTGGGCAAGCTCCGCAAGGTGCTCGTGCACCGGCCGGGGTCTTGCCTCGAGCGCCTCACCCCCTCCAACCGGCACGACTTCCTCTTCGACGACGTGGTGTGGGTCGACCGCGCCCGCCGCGAGCACGACGCGTTCACCGACGTGCTCCGTGACCGCGGCGTCGAGGTCTTCTACCTGCAAGACCTGCTCGCCGAGACGCTCGACGTCTCTGACGATGCGCGTCATCACATCATCGACCGAGCGGTCTCGTCCTACACCGTGGGGCTCTCGCTCGTCAACGAGCTCCAGGACTGGCTGTTCGCCCTCGATTCCGCGCGTCTTGCTGACGTACTGACCGGCGGACTCCTCATCTCGGAGCTCGATGGGCTCGACCTCGAGTCGCTCAACCGCCACTCACTCGGCGCCGTGCTCTTCGAGCCGGACTCCTTCGTGCTGCCCCCTCTCCCCAACAGCGTGTTCATGCGCGACTCGAGCGCGTGGCTCTACGGCGGCGTCGTGTTGCCGCCACTGTTCTGGCACGCCCGCCGGCTCGAGGTCGCCAACGTCTCGGCGATCTACCGCTACCACCCCATGTTCGCGGCCGACGACTTCGGCTTCTGGTATCCGCCATCGGGCGATGCCGAGCGGTTCGCGCTCGAAGACATCGGCCACGGCGCCAGCCTCGAGGGCGGCGACCTGATGCCGATCGGCAACAAGACCGTGCTCGTGGGTCTGGGCGAGCGTTCGACCGGCCGCATGCTCGAGCACGTGGCCCGCACGCTGTTCGAGACCGGTGCGCGCCGAGCGTGTCATCGCGTGCCGCATGCAGCAGGACCGCTCGTACATGCACGTCGACACGGTCTTCGGCTTCGTCGACCGTGATGCCGTGAGCATGTATCCACCGGTCGTAGAGGCGATGACCGTCTACAGCGTCCGACCGGGGGACAGCGGCGACGTGTTCGACATAACCGAGGAGAAGAGCCTGCTCGATGCGGTGCAGGACGCGCTCAAGGTCGACAAGCTCCGCGTCATCACGACCGGCGGCGACTCGTTCCAGGCGTCGCGCGAGCAGTGGGACGACGCGAACAACGTCGTCGCCATCGAGCCGGGCGTGGTCGTCGGGTACGCGAAGAACACCCGCACCAACGCCAACCTGCGAAAGGCCGGCATCGAGGTCATCGAGATCGAGGGCGCCGAGCTGGGCAAGGGACGCGGCGGCTGTCACTGCATGACGTGCCCGCTGCAGCGTGACGGGCTCTAGGCTCGCAGGCCGCTTGCGGCTGGCGCACTCAGCGCGGTGTCGATTGCGGGTACCATGACGATACGCTCCGCTTGTTGCCGCACCTGCCAGGAGGTTCGCCATGGATGACGCCGCCCGAATCGCCGAACTCGAGGCCGCCCTCGCCGCATCCCGTGCCGAGACACGCCACGCCTTCGAGAACCGCGCACTCATCTACGGAGCGATCTACGACGAGCTGTCCTGGGAGATCGGCGACGAGCGTGCGACCGACATCATGAAGCGTGCCATCCACGCTCGAGGTCACGAGGTCGGCAAGAAGTACCGCCCCGCGGCCCGCCGAGGCGATCTCGAAGAGGTGGGCCGCATGTTCTGCGAGGGCTCGCCGTGTGGCGGGACCCTGTTCACGCCCGGTGTCGAGGAGCTCTCGGAGAACCGCATCGTCCTGCGCATGGAGTCCTGCCCGCTCAAGGACGCCTGGACCGCCGAGAACCGCTCTCCCGAGCAGATCGACCGGCTCTGCGAGATCGCCGCGGCGGTCGACGAGGGCACCTTTGAGAGCGCCGGGCTCGAGCTCACGTTCCTCGACCGTCTCGGCGAGGAGGGCTCGTCGCACTGCCTGCTCGAGCTCGTGCGTCGTGAGGGCACGGACTGACCTGGATGCGGGTCATGACGTACAACATCCGCCACGGCCAAGGGGAAGACGGCTGGGTGAGCAACGCTCGGATCGCCGCAGTGGTGCGAGCGGCGGAAGCGGACATAGTCGGCCTGAACGAGGTCTGGCGGCTCGGCAGCTTCTTCGATCAGCCGGCGGACCTGCGCAAACGCCTCGACCTCGAGACCGCGTTCGAGCGCAACACGGGCCGGGCCTTCTACGAGCAGGGCAACCTCGTCCTCACGAGACACCGCATCATCCGCGTGGAGAACATCCCGCTCCCGAGCCAGGTTGAGCAGCGTGGCTGCCTGCTGGTGCACGTCGACTACGAGGGCGAGGAGGTGGCTTTCGGCTCGGTGCATCTGTCACTGGGCCGGCGTGCTCGCACCGCCCAAGTCACTGCCCTCGCAGAGAAGCTGCCGCGCAACATCCCGCTGGTGCTGGCGGGAGACATGAACTGCCTTGTGGGAGAGCTCGCGCCGCTGGCCGAGTTGCTCACGCTGGCCGACGCCCCCGCGAGCTACCCCGCCTTCTGGCCGAGACGCGCGCTCGACCACATCGGGTTCAGCCGGCATTGGAGCCTCGAGAACGTCAGCGCCATCAAGTCGCGCGCCTCTGACCACCGACCGGTGGTCGCTGAGCTGACGCGGACGGCCTAGCGCAGGTAGAGACCGGTGGTGAGGTCGAAGTCGCGCGCGTAGATGGTCCGCGAGCCGCTCTTCTGTGTCACGCGCACGCAGCCGCTGCGGCTCGAGCGACTCAGGGTGAGAGTCCTTGCGGGGCGGAACTGGATATTCCACGAGACCCATGTCGAGTCAATCGGGACATTGCATACGAGCAGGCGAGCACTCATTTCCGTTTCGCCATTGGCGCTCTTCTGCCAGTACTGGGGCAGGACGATCCAATCCGTGTTGGGCGCGGTGGAGCTCTTGCTCGGCGCGAAGATGGGCTTACCGTAGAAGCGGGTGAGGTCGAAGCCCTCGTTGGAGACGGGCAGGGAGAGCATCGTCGTCCCGAATGAAGTGAAGCACACCGCGCCGACGCTGGTAGGTCGCCTGCCGGAGCCGGTTGCCCGGAGGAAGACCAGGTACTTGCCGCTCGGCGCGATCGACCGGGTTGGTGTCCCAGTCGCCGGTGCTCGTGACTCGACGAGCGGACCCGCCCGGGGAAAGCCGCACGTAGATGTCCCCGCCCGATGACCACGCACTGGCGCCTGCGTACGACCGTGTGCAGTTCATGATGACCGGGTCGCTACCGCTTCCGGCGGAATCGCGCTCTGAGTCCCTCAGGCCGTCGTCGGTATCGGACGGGGTGACGAGAACTCTGGCCTCCGACTGCGGCCCGAGTGAGTAGTAGACGGTGACGACTGAACCGTCTTCAGCTCGCGAGCCGCCCGATGGCGACTGTGAAACGGCTGCGCCAATCGGGACCGTATCGCTGTACTCCTCGCCGTACTCGACTTCAAAACCTGCTTGCCGCAGCTTGATGCTGGCATTGGCAGCCACGAGCCCACATACATCGGGTACAACCGAAAGCTCCCCGCCAGTGGCGACGATGAGATCGACGCTGGTGCCCTTGCGAACCGTCATGCCAGCGAGGGGGGCCTGCTCGTCGACCGTGCCAGGCTTTCCAGAGCTGACCGGCAACTCGCTCACTTCACCCACCGTGAAGCCAGCGCGAACCAGCTTGACTTCAGCTTCGGATCGACTCAGGCCGACGGCGTTAGGTACGCGGGCGGTGCACTGCGTGAGCAGTAGCAGCAGCAGAATCGCGGCGAACACGAGAACAGCCAACGTGCCCCACAGCCCTCTCGCGCTGCCGCTGTCATCGCGCGGAGGCTCGGGGACCTGATCGTCCTCGTCTATGTGGTTGGGTTCGGTGTCGAACTCGGCTGCCATCTGGCCGCCCTCTCGCGGTTGACAGGGCTCACGCGTACACGCGTCCATACTACGCGACATTAGGGCACATTAGCGAGGGGCTCGACGCAGTGCAATCGGTGCGAGCAGCGATTCCGTGCTATGATTCCCCCTTGCGCTTGTGCTCGGCAGCGGCATTGCCACGCACAATTCACCCCAACAGCTCGGAGTCACAGCATGCGTCAGAACGACGTCCGTAACATCGCCATCATCGCCCACGTCGACCACGGCAAGACCACGCTCGTGGACCGGCTTCTGCAAACCACCCACGTCTTCCGAGACAACCAGCAGGTTGCAGAGCGTGTTCTCGACTCCAACGACCAGGAGCGTGAGCGCGGGATCACCATCCTCGCGAAGAACATCTCCATCCGCTACGGCGACACCAAGATCAACGTCATCGACACTCCGGGTCACGCCGACTTCGGCGGCGAGGTAGAGCGCGTTCTGAAGATGGCAGATGGTTGCCTGCTCATCGTCGACGCCTTCGAGGGCGCGATGCCGCAGACGCGCTTCGTCCTCAAGCACGCGCTCGAGCACGGTCTCAAGCCGATGGTCGTTGTCAACAAGATCGACCGTCCGGGAGCCCGCCCTCACGAGGTCATCGACGAGGTCTTCGAGCTGATGCTCGAGCTGGGCGCCAACGATGCCCAGCTCGACTTCCCTGTTGTCTACACCAGCGCGGTCAACGGTTACGCCAGGCTCGAGCCGGACGCTGACGGCATGGACATGGTGCCGCTCCTCGATGCGATCATCGAGCACATTCCGGCGCCGGATGTCGACGTCGACGGTCCGGTCGCGATGCAGGTGTGCACGATCGACTACTCGAGTTTCGTCGGCCGTATCGGCATCGGGCGCGTCTTCTCGGGGACGCTGCACAACGGCGAGCGCATCCTCGTGGTCAAGAACGACGGTAGCCGCTACCAGGCCAACATCAAGGACCTCTTCACCTTCGAGGGCATGGGCCGCCAGCAGGCGACCGAGGTTCACGCGGGCGACATCTGTGCAGTCGTCGGCATCGAGGACTGCGACATCGGTGACATGTTCACGTGCCGCATCGAGCCGGTCGTGCTCGATCCGATCCACGTTGAAGAGCCCACGATGTCGATCGTCTTCGCCCCGTCGACAAGCCCGCTCGTGGGCCAGGAGGGCAAGATCGTCGGTGGCCGCCAGATCAAGGAGCGCCTCCTTCGCGAGGCCGAGTCCAACATCTCGATGAACATCGTCGAGACCGAGGACAAGGGTGGCATGGAGGTCTCCGGCCGAGGCGTCCTGCACCTTTCCGTGCTCATGGAGACCATGCGTCGCGAAGGCTACGAGTTCCAGGTGGGCCGTCCGCAGGTCATCATCAAGAGCGAGGGCGGCAAGAAGCTCGAGCCGATCGAGCAGGCGATCGTCGACGTTCCCAGCGAGTTCGCCGGCAAGGTCATCGAGATCTTCGGCTCGCGTTCGGGCGAGATGAAGGACATGGTGCTGCGCGAGGACCGCACGCACCTCGAGTTCCGGATTCCGACCCGAGGCGTCATGGGCCTGCGCACCCGCATCCTCAACGCCACCCGCGGTGAGGGCATCCTGTTCCACCACTTCAACGACTACGGTCCGTACAAGGGCGACCTCGGCGGACGTCAGAACGGCACGATGATCGCGAACGCCACCGAGAAGTCGGCGGCGTTCGCGCTCGACACGCTGCAGACGCGGGGCAAGATGTTCATCAGCCCGAACGTCATGTGCTACGAGGGCATGATCGTCGGCGAGGCCGCCAAGGAAGGTGACCTGGTGGTCAACGTGGCCAAGGCCAAGCAGCTCACCAACATGCGGACGACCTCGTCAGACAAGGGCATCGTGCTGCACCCGCCGATCCTGTTCACCCTCGAAGAGGCGCTTGAGTACATCGAGGACGACGAACTCGTCGAAATCACCCCCAAGAGCATCCGGCTGCGCAAGCGCCTGCTGACCGCGAACGATCGCAAGAAGGCGGGGCGCAGCTAGCACCGTGTTGACGGCTCTCATCAGCACCGCCACGGCGGCGCTGTTCGGCAGTGCGGACTTCCTCGGGGGGCTCGCCAGTCGCAAGAGTCCGGCGCTGCTCGTCAGCGCGGTCATGTTCGCGACCGGCGTCCTGATCTTTCCGCTGGTCCTGCTGGTGGTGCCGCCTGAGGCGGTCGGCTCGCGCGACGTTGGCTTCGGCGCAGTCTCCGGCGTCATGGGCATGGTGGGCGTGCTGTCGCTGTACGCCGCGCTCGCCATCGGTCGCATGAGCATCGTCGCACCGCTCACCGCGGCCCTCAGCGGTTCGGGCCCGGCCCTCTACGACCTGCTGAGTGGCTCGAAGGTGGGCGTGACAGGTCTGGTCGGCATGGTGCTGGCCGTGGTCGCCGTGATCGTCGTCAGCACCACGACGGGCACGGTCGAAGAGCACGGGATGCCTCCGAAGGCAGTCGGGCTCTCGGTGCTCGCCGGCTCCTGCTTCGCAACCTCTCTCATCTCGCTGTCGCTGACGGCGCCCGAGAGCGGGTTCGCCCCGCTCATGATCGCGCGCGTGGTCGGGGCGGTAGGCTTCGCGCTCGCGGTGTTCGCCCGACGCAAGGAGATGGTGTTCGGCCCGTCCGGCCTGCGTCTCTCCGTGTTGACCGGGGTCCTCGACGCTGCCGCGAACGTGACCATGCTGACTGCGATCCGCATCGGCCCACTGGCCGTCGCTGCGGTTGTCGGCGGGCTCTACCCGGTGGCCACCATGCTGTTGGCGCGCGTGTTTCTCGCCGAGCGCCTCAAGCGCCACCAGGTCGCAGGCGTGGCGCTCGCGCTCGTAGCGGTCGTGCTCACGGCGCTGCCGTAGCGTCAGCACGCTGCGCGGCGACTGTGCTCCTGTGGCGGCTGCCGCACCAGGCCGCGCACGACCAGCCGACCCGCTCGAACACCGAGTACCGCGCTGAGGCCTCGACGGGTAATGTACTCACACAAGAGCCACGCAGGTTCACCACCCGTGCGACGCGCATGCTGAGCAGCGAAGGAGCGTTCATGGATTCCGCCCCCGGTGTCCGCATCACGATCACGAAGAACGGTCCCTACTTCGTCGACGGGCCCGTCCCATTGACGGTCGAATCGATCGTGGCCGACGAAGATGGCGAGTCGAGCGAGTGGAACGTCGACAGCCGGCTCGCCGACAGGGGGAGTTGCGGGCTGTGTCGCTGCGGGCAGTCCGACAACAAGCCGCTGTGCGACGGCTCGCACGCGACTGCTGGCTTTGATGGCACGGAGGTCGCGTCTCGCGAGCCGTACGCCGAGAACGCCGAGGTTGCAGAGGGGCCGCGCTACGATCTGGCTGACGACAAGAGGTTGTGCTCGGATGCGCGCTTCTGTCATCGGGCCGGAGCGGTCTGGCACCGGATCCTTGAAGACAGTGACGAGGCGGCCGAGGTCCTCCGGGACGAGTGCGATCGGTGCCCGTCGGGGCGCTACGTGCTGATCGACAAGGCCACAGGCGAGTACCACGAGCCGGATCTGACGCCGTCGATCGTGTTCGTCGAGGACCCCGGCGCTGCCGTCAGCGGGCCTATCTGGGTTCGCGGTGGCATCGAGGTCGTCTCGGCGGACGGTGAGCCGTATGAGGTGCGCAACCGGGTGACGTTGTGCCGGTGCGGGCAGAGCCGGAACAAGCCGTTCTGCGACGGGAGCCACGTCGACTGCGACTTCCACGACCACCTCTGAGCGCGGGACTTCTCCCGGAGATGACGAACGGCGCCCCTCTGGGCGCCGTTCGTTCGACTGGCGTGGACGCGGTCTACGTCAGGCCGTCGTCGACGCCACCAGCGCCTGGACCGCCGCGTACTTGTAGGCGGCCAGACCCGGCTTCGGCTTGTCGATGTTCTTGGTGAAGCGCGGGTCGTTGACCCAGATGGACGCCATGTTCGCGTAGAACTCGACGGGCAGGTCGTAGAACCACTTCGAGATGTGCTGGCGGTGCTCCTCGGCGAGTGCCATCGCCTCGGGCGAGTCGGCGGGGACACCGGCCTCCATGAGCGCGATGAACGCCTCGGTGTTCGCTGCGTCCTCGGCCTTCATCTGCTCCCAGTCGGCCTTCTTGTAGCGCTTCGTGCGCTCGGCGGACTGCTTGTAGGCGTCGGTCTCGCCCCAGCGATCCTTCACTTCGTCTTCGTACTCGGCGGGGTCGAACCCGTCGAACAGCTCGGTGAACATCTTCGATGCCTCTTCTTTGGTCATGGGGATTCCTTCTTCCATCTCCATCAGCTGCAGGTCGATCGCGTCGATGGCGGCCTGCGTGCGGCGCGCCTTCTCCGCGAGGAGGTTTCGCTGCGCTTGGAGCGCCTCGGCCCGGTCGAAGTCGGGGTCGAGCACGATCGTGCGGATGTCGGGCAGTGCGAACCCCAGCTCTCGGAAGAGCAGGATCTGTTGCAGCCGCTCGAGGTCGGCCACGGTGTAGAGCCGGTAGCCGGCCTCGCTGCGGTCGCTCGGTGCGAGCAGCCCGATCTCGTCGTAGTGGTGCAGCGTCCGGACGCTGACCTTGGCGAGAGCGGCCGCTTCTCCAACGGTCCATGCCATCGCGCATCACCTCCTTCGCTAGGAAGCGTAGACCCTGACGTTACGTGAGGGTCAAGAGGTGATTTCCTCGGAATCGCCGAGCGGGGGTGGCGTCGCCGTCTCGAGGGCGCTTCCGAGCGCGAGCAGCAATGCGGGCGCGGCTCCTGCGAACAGCATCAGCGCGGGCATGACGACCCCCGAGTCTTCTGTCGCCCACGCGGCGAGAGCACCGACGACCAAGCCGAGCAACGCCCCCGCGTACGCGGGGGAGGGCGTCAGCGCACGGCGCAACGGGCGACTCGGCGCAAACCAGAGGAGTGCGAGGGACGCGGCCATGGCGATCGCAAGTCCCGTGTAGTTCGTCTGCGGCAGGTACGCGAGATTGTTTGCGAGCTTGCGGCGCACGAGTTCGGTTATCGCCGTCACGTCGCCGCCCAGGATGTTTCGGGCGAAGCGCGCGAGGTGACTTCCGCCCCCGCTCGACAGCGTCAGGTCGAGCGCGGCGAAGGCGGCGACGGCGAGCACGACCGCGAGCACAGTCAGGCCGACGGTGCGCCATGTCAGCCGCACGCCGTTCATTGCCGCCCACGCGATGCCGTAGGCGATGACGCCCCACACAGCGACGCCCGCGTTCGCGCCGGCGAACGGGGCCGCCGCGGTCACGAGCACGACCAATCCGACAGCCGGGATGCCGAACCGGCGCGCCGCGGCGTGCAGCGCGGGCTTCTCGGCGAGGATGTCGGTCGCGAGCGCGACGGCGGCGATCGATGCGCCGACGAGGATCGCGGCGCCCTCGTTGCCCATGCCGTAGAAGCGCCACCCGGCGGCGACCGAGTAGGAGAAGATGCCGGACTCGATCGGCCGCCCGGTCCACTGGTCGACGAGGACGACGAGCGAGCTGAGCGAGGTCAGGAAGAGCGGGGTCGCAAGCCGCGTCGCCGAGAAGACCCGGCGCACGATCAGCGCGGCGACCGTCACCAGCAGCGGTGGCGAACCCGAAGGCGGCTCCGGCCGAGCCGACGTCGAGCGGCTGCCTGTCGCCGAGGAACATGAGCCACGCCGCGGGCAGCGCTGCCAACGTCGCGATCAGCGCGATCTCGGCGAGTGTCACGGCCCACCGCAGCGGCGCGAACGCGAGAATCGTGGCGAACGCTACAGCCGCGATCGCCGCGTAGCAGAACCACGTCAGCACCCAAGCGTCCCGCAGCTGGTCGATGACGCCCGGCGAGATGTTGTCGGCCCGGAGTTGGGCGATGAGCTGTGCGGGCAGGCCGGCCTCTTCGTCGAAGGAGAGCGGCTTGCCGAGCATCTCGTCAGGCACATCGCGGCCGTAGGCGGCGAGGATCGTCGGCGCGATGTCGAGGTTGGTCGCAAGTCCCGGACGGCGGGTCGACGCCGAGACGATCCGGCCTCGGAAGTCGCCGCCCGCGATGATGAGCGGGCCGAAGGCAGGCGCCTTGTACCACTCCTTGTCCGTGGCGACGGGGACGATCATGACCATCGAGACCTCGAGGCGCGTCCGCCCCGCGATCGCGGCTCAGCTGGGCCACCGTCTGGTCGAGCAGGCGGACCGCGTCTTCGTGGCGTTTGCGCATGACGTCGGGCGTCGCGGTCGCGGCGTGCGCTCGTGCGAGGTCCCCGACGTCGACGACGACGAAGCCGTCTGGCCCGCGCAGCGCCTCATCCAGATGGCTGTGCAGCGCAGCCCGGTCGGTGCGCAGGCCGAAGGGCGCCGCCGGGTCCGCAACCAGCACGTCGGACGCGCTCCGGGCGCCGAAGCCCTCCTCGTCCACGGTCAGCAGTTCGGCGGGGCGCAGCCGACCTGCGTCGGTCCGGGTGTCGGTATCGGACGCTCCGATCGGCATGCGGCCTACGTGTGCATCGAGCGCCCCGTTTGGCGGACCCGTGGCGGCGGGCGCCGCAGTCCCGAGGGCGCTTCCGAGCAGCCCGAGCGTCGGGTTGGACAGCGAGCCCTCGTTGGCCGCCTTCGCCCGGTCGAGCGACGCCGCATCAGCGGGCCCGCCTTCGGGCCCTTCGCCCACCGGCTCGCCGAGATCGTGAGCGCTCCGCCCGCAAGCGTGGGGGCGCCCCACTCGGCGGTGTGCGCGTCGACGTTGCCGATTGCCGCCTTGTCGAGCAGCGCCCAGATGGCGGGGGTCTTCTCGGCGGAGATGTCGTTCCACGTCAGGTAGGGCGCGACGAACACGACGACCTTGCGGTCGTCGCGCATGACTACGGCGTGCGCGACAGACGGTGCCAGCAGACTGACCGCGCACGCCAGCGCACACCCCGCGAGCACGAACGCTGCCGCGCGCCTGTGAGCGCGTGCGATCACGCGAACGCCGTCGTCGCCAGTTCCACGATGGCGCTGCGAATCGACATCGAACCCATCCAGAAGTCGAGCGCGGGCGGATCGATGTGCTCGGCCATGTCGTCCAAGAGCTCGAACGTGGCGATGTGCACGGCGCCGTCCTCGTCCTCGTGCAGCCCATCGGAGATGCGCTTCAGGAACTCCTCGGCCTCCGGCTCGTCTTCGAACTGCTCGATGCAGACTTCGCGCAGCACCACTGCGGTGGCGGTCACGTACTCGCCCGGCGTGGGGTGCTCCGCTCCGTCGGTGCAATCGTGCTCGTACGCGGTCATGATCAGGCCCATGAGGTCGGCCAGCGGTCCCGAGAAGGTGACGTTGTCGTCATCGTTTTCCCACGGCATATCGGCATGGTCCTCTCTGTCGTCCTCGTGCGGCCAGACTCGCCCGAATCACAGTGGCCGCGGATGCTCACACTCTAGCATCAGGGCCGCCGCCGAGACGCTCAGTCGCGCTTCGGTGGCAGCGGCACGAACGCGCTCGTGCGCGCCTTGTACGCCTCCCACTCGGGCTCGCCCGCGTGCCGGTTCTCGACGAGCGGGATACCCGAGACGAACACGAGCAGCCACGTGATCGTGAGCGGGCTGATGAATGCGATCCAGCCGTACGGGACGCCGGATGCGATGAGTGCGAATCCCCACCAGATGAGCGACTCGCCGAAGTAGTTGGGGTGACGGCTCCAGCCCCACAGCCCGCGGTCCATGACGCGGCCCCGTGTTTCGCGCGGCTCGGCGAGGAAGGCCGCGAGCTGGCGGTCGGCGGTGGTCTCGAAGACGAACCCGACGAAGGTGACGACTATGCCGACCACGGCGAGAGGGAGCGGCGAGGTCGTGAGCGAGGCCGCGAGCACGATGATCGGCGTCGAGACGAGCAGCATGAAGAACCCCTGCAGCAGGAACACCTGCAGGTAGGAGCGGAGCGCGACGTACTTCCACTCGGCGCGCCACGCGGCGTAGCGTGCGTCCTCGGTTCGACCGGGAGCGAAGTCCCTGCGCGCGACGTGCCACGCGAGGCGCACGCCCCACAACGTGACGAGCACCGCAAGCGGCAGCAGGTACGCCGGGACGGACCACGGTCGCGACACGAGCCACCACGCGAGCAGCGCCGGGCCGAGCCCCCATGCGATATCGGCGACGTCGTTGCGACGCAGCACGAGCGCGAGTACGTACCACGCCGACACGTATGCGAACAGGAACAGCGCGCTTTGCCCGAACACCAGAGCGAGGAACGTTGGCACGCGACTTCCTTCCAGCCTTGAGATGTCGGTCCAACTATCTCATGCCCGTACGCGCCGCTGCAGTAGCGCCGCCGTGCTAACGTGTCTGTGTTTTCGCCGAGTTCCTGGTGCCCGTCCGAGGGTACTCGGCACACTCCGTCTGAAAGGACGCGCCTGTGTCCCGCACCGCCAGCAATCTCCTGATCGCCCTACTCGTCGCGCTCGTCATCGCGGTTCGTCGGCTATTCCGTGTTGGCCACCCTGCAGGTCAAGCGGGCTCGAGAGTTGGTCTACAGCCCTGCCCCGACCGAGGCCTCGACCGGCACGACCCAGCCGCTCAACCCCGAGGCGCCCACGGTCGTCGCCGAGACGCTCGAGCCGACGAACTCTGGCGCCAACCGCGGCACGATCATCTTCGACATGGCCCATTCCGAGGTGTTCGGCGCGCAGGACCCCGGTGAACTCGGGCAGTCCAAGGTCGGTCGAACGCATGCGCGCCGCGGGCTACGCCGTCCAGATCATCACCGAGAAGATCTCGAAAGAGACGCTCGGCCCGGACGTGGCAGCCGTCTATCTCCCGGGTCCGATGGTGCCGTTGACCGATGCGGAGCGCACCGCGCTCGATGACTTCGTGCGGCGGGGTGGCACGATGATCATGACGGTGCACGTCCCGTTCCCGATCATGGGCACGCCCGCGCGATACGGACTCCCTGTTGGCACCGGAGTCATGGTGGTACCTGGGGCCACGCCAGATCCCGGAGTGTGGGCGACGAGCGAGATCAAGAAGGATCCCGTCACGCGCGGAGTGAAGACGCTCAGCGTCGTTTCCGGTTGGCCCGTCAGCGTGTCGCCCTCGGAGATAGCCGACCCCCGCATCGTCATTGAGGCCCCCAAGAACGTCGTCGTCGACGGCAACGGCGACAACGCCTTCGACGCCTCCGATCCACAGCCGCCCTACGGCGTCGTTGGGGTCGCGACCATCGGCTCGGGCCGCGTCGTGGTTCTCGGCGACGATGGCGATCTTCGCGAACATCGCCATCGACACGAACGACAACGCGAAGTTCCTCGACAACCTCCTCGAGCTCATCTCATCGCCACGACCCGCCTGAGTTCGGTTTCCCGCGGTGCGAGGCGGGAACGAACACACTTGAGAAAGGTTGGTGGGAAACATGGTCACTCGTGAAGAGCTTCTGGCACAGAAGGACGAATGGCTCGCCCGCAAGGACGAGATTCGCGATCGGTTCATCGAAAGTGTCGACGACCCCGCGGTTGACGCGGCTATCGGCCTGTCGCTCGTCGGCGCAGGCATGGGCACCGTCATCGTCAACCTGGTGCGCGGCAAGCGCAGCGCCTGGGCGTACCTCCTCCCGGCGGTCTTCATCCTCGCAGGCATCGCCGTCATCAGCGGTGGCGCTGTGAGCCGCCGCTCGGGCCGCATCTCCTCTGCCGAGGAGGCCGTGCGCGAGCAGCTCGCGGTCCTGGACCCGATCGCCCGCGCGCAAGTGCTCAAGGACGTGGCGAGAGAGCAGTTCGCGCCCTTCGTTCACCACAACAACTAGCAGGCGCGCATGCCCGGGGCCTGGGAGACCGAGAGACTTCACCTCCGAGAACTTGGCCCCGAGCATGCTTCTGCGGTTCGTGAGTACGGCCTGCGTTCGGTCGCGTACCACACGCCATGGGATCCTCGGCGACCCGCCGACTACTGGGAGCTGCCGGTCGTCGCGGCGCGCCTGCACGCGCAGCTTGCCGAGGCCAAAGCCGGCGCCTCCCTGTGCCTGTTCCTCTCGCTCAAGGTCGACCCGGGCCGCGTCATCGGCGTGGCGAACCTGCGCAACATCATCCGAGGCGCGCTGCTCTCGGCACACGTCGGTTACGGGCTGGCTCCAGATGCCGTCGGGCACGGCTACATGACCGAGGCGGTCGACCGAGTCGTGGGGATCGCCTTCTCCGAGATGCACCTGCACCGCGTCGAGTGCAACATCATGCCGCGCAACGCCCGCTCGCTCGCCGTCGCCGAGCGGACCGGCTTCGTGCAGGAGGGGTTCTCTCGGCACTACCTGCGCATCAACGGACGCTGGGAAGATCACGTACGTCTGGCGAGGCTCAACGAGGACCCCGCGTGAGCGCGCCGGGGAATGAGAATGCCGTGCGTCCGTCGCTCCTCGAGCTGGCGGGTGCCGTCGTCATGCGCGACGGTCGCGCGATCCTGTCCGTCGACGAGTTTCGCATCGCGGAAGGGGAGCGCCTCGTCGTGCTCGGCCCCAACGGTGCGGGCAAGTCGACGCTCATCAAGCTGCTGACCAAGGAAGTCCTGCCGCTGTGGGCGGACCCGCCCCCCGTGCGGTTTCTCGGCGAGGCGCGCTACGAGCTTCGAGAGGCCCGCAAGCTGCTCGGCGTCGTTTCCGCGACGGCGCAGGATGAGGCCGACGTGGTGCTACCGGCGCGCGAAGTGGTGCTCGGCGGGTTCTTCGGCGCGCTCGGGGTGCCGGGGCACGTGGCGGTCACGGCCGAGCAGGAAGCTCGCCGCCGACGCCGCGCTCGCCGAGCTCGAGGTCGCGCACCTCGCCGAGAGGACCATGACGACGCTGTCTACCGGGGAGGCGAGGCGCGTGCTGTTCGCTCGCGCGCTGGTGCACGACCCGGCGGTGCTCGTGCTCGACGAGCCGTGCGCCGGTCTCGACCCGCACGCGGCCTACCACGTTCGCAGGGCGCTTCGAACGCTGGCGGCCGGCGGGCGCTCGCTCGTGCTCGTGACGCACCACGTGGAAGACATCGTGCCCGAGATCGACCGGGCGGTGCTGCTCAAGGACGGGCGCATCGTCGCCGACGGCCGCAAGCGAGACCTCATGACCGCCGAGACGCTGGGCGAGCTGTTCGACATCCCGGTCGAGGTCGAAGAGCGGGCAGGCGAGTACCGGCTCTGGTAGTGCCTTCGGGTTGACTGCAGGGTGGCTTCGGGAGGATAATGACTGACGGTCAGTCAGTCATGTTGGAGGTCACGTGGCCCGCGTCGTCAAGGAAGCCGAAGTACGCCGAGAAGAGCTGCTCGCACTCGCGCTGCAGCTGTTCATGACGGTCGGCTACGAGCGCACCTCCGTCGAGCAGATCACGAAGGCGGCCGACGTCGCAAAGGGCACCTTCTACCACTACTTCGCGTCCAAGCAAGACCTCCTCGAGCAGCTCGTCGAGAACTACGCCGACAGCCTCTTCGGCCACGTCGAAGCGGAGCTCGCCACGGTCAGGGGCACCGCAGTCGAGCGCCTTCGCGCGTTCTCTCGCCTGTCGACCCAATGGAAGATGCAACACCGCGACGAGTCCGTCGCCTTCGGGCGCATGCTCTACGCCGACGAGAACATCACCCTTCGGCACAAGCTCTACTCGGCGTGGCTCGAGCGGACTCGGCCGCTACTCACCGCGATCATCTCCCAGGGCGTCGCCGAGGGAACCTTCGCCATCGCCGACGCCCACTCGACCGCGGGCGTCGTGCTGTCGATCTGGTACGACTGGGGCGACCGCCTCGCCGAGCGCGTCTATCTGCCCGGCTTCGGGCCCTCTGCGGCGAAGCTGGTCGCCGATGACTTGCGCGCGGGACAACGTGCTCAGGAGCGCATTCTTGGCCTGAACGAGGGAACACTCGCGTTGGACAACGATTCCGAGATCGAGAATCTGCTGCTTGGGCTCGTAGCGCCCGCAGCGACTGAAGGGGCATAGCGCATGGCGATCGTCGAGGTCAAAGGGCTCACCAAGGTGTACGGCAGCGGGGAGACGACCGTTACCGCGCTCGACCACGTCGACCTCTCGGTGGACGCCGGCGAGTTCGTCGCCATCATGGGCCCGAGCGGCTGCGGCAAGTCCACGCTGCTCAATCTCATCGGCGGGCTCGACAAGCCTACGAGCGGCATCGTTCGTATCGGCGGCAACGACATCGCCGAGATGGACGACGCGACCGTCACGAAACTGCGCCGCCGCCGACTCGGCTTCGTCTTCCAGTTCTTCAACCTGATCCCCGTGCTCGACGCCGCCGAGAACGCGGCGTTGCCGCTCACCCTCGATGGTGTCGCCCCCGCCGAGGCGCGGCGTCGCGCCCAGGAGTGGCTGGTCAAGGTGGGCCTGGAGACGCGCCTGCACAACCGCCCCGACCAGCTGTCCGGCGGCCAGCAGCAGCGCGTCGCCGTGGCCCGCGCGCTCGTCACCGACCCGGACCTCATCCTGGCTGACGAACCCACCGGCAACCTCGACTCGAAGTCGGGCGACGAGATCGCCGACCTGCTCAAACTGGCGTCAACCGAGTGGAACCGGGCGGTCGTCATGGTCACGCACGACGTTCGCATCGCCTCGCACGCCGGTCGCATCGTCTTCATGCGCGACGGCAAGGTCGTCGAGGACGTGAGGATGCCGGAGGGCGACGGCGCCGAGGCGGCACGCGCTGCGATGGAGAAGGCCGGCCTGCTGTGAACGTCTCGGCGACACTGGCCTGGCGCTATCTGCGCGGTCGCCCCGGGCGCACCGTCCTGACGACGCTCGCCATCGTCTTCGGCGTGGCGCTCATCTTCGGGCTCAACGGCATGATGCCGTCGCTTATCGACGTCTTCAACCGCATGCTGTTCTCCTCGGCAGGCCAGGTCGACATGAGTGTCACGAGCACCAGCGGCGGCACGTTCGACCCGAGCATCGCCGACGACGTCGCGCATGTCCCGGGGGTTGCGGCGGCGACGCCGCTCCTGCGCCGCTCGGTCGGGATGCCGAGCGACAGCCCGGTCACCATCATCACGCTCGTCGGCATCGACCCGCGCACCGCCGCGAAGGTCCGCGAGTTCGGCCTCACGTCGGGCAGGATGATCGCGTCCGGAGACGGCGGCGAGGTGGTCATCGGCAGTGACACCGCCGAGAAGCTCCGGCTCGGCATCGGATCGACGCTTGAGCTCCCCACCGTCTCGGGCCTGCAGAAGTACATCGTGGTCGGACTGCTCGCCGGCGGCTCCTCCCCGAGCGGGCCGGAGGCGTACGTCACCCTGGCCGACGCGCAGCGCGTGCTCGGTGCGGGCGCCAAGATCAGCAGCGTCGAGGCGCGCTTCGTACCGGGGGCCGACCGCGCGAGCGTCGAAGCGGCCGTCGCGCGCAAGCTGGGCGCTGACTTCAACGCCGGAGGGCTGTCCAGCGACAACTCGCTCCTGGCGTCAGTGCAGGTGGGCGGCTTCGCCTTCACGATGTTTGGCGTGTTCGCGCTGGTCATGGGCGGCTTCATCATCCTCAACACCTTCCGGACGCTCGTTGCGGAGCGCCGGCACGACATCGGGATGCTGCGCGCCATCGGGGCGGATCGCCGCACGATTCTCGGCATCTTCATGTTCCAGAGCGTGCTCCAGGGGGCGCTCGGCACGGCGGCGGGGCTGGCGCTCGGCTACCTGATCACGCTCGCGGGGCTCGCGGCGTACGCACCCTTGCTGCGCGACATCGTCCGCATCGACGCGACGCTGTCGCCCAGCTACTCGCCGACCACGTGGATCACCGCGATCACGCTCGGCATGGGGGTCACGATCCTGGGTGCGGTCATCCCGGCCCGGCAGGCTGCACGCGTGACGCCGCTCGAGGCGTTGCGGCCGCAGGTCGCCGAGGTCACGGAGCGGGAGCGCAGCCGGTGGGTCACCGTCGGATGGGTGGTGCTCGCCGCATCCGTCCCGATGCTTCTGGTTCGCGAGTCGACGTGGGTGGGCCTCGGCGCGACGTGCGCGATCGTCGGCCTCGTCATGGTCGCTCCGGCGCTCATCGAACCTCTCGCCCGCGGGCTGTCGTTCATCATGCGGCCGTTCTCGCCGGCGACGGCCGACCTGGCGACCTCGAACGTGACCCGGCAGCCCGGCCGCGCGGCCGCGACCGCGAGCGCGATCCTCGTGTCGCTGGCGGTGGTGGTCGCGATGCTCGGGCTCATCACCTCGATCTACGCCGGCTTCTTCGACTACCTCGACCGGTCACTGGGCTCGGACTTCGTGTTCATCCCGCAGGGACTCATTCTCGGCGGGTCGCATATCGGCGCCGACGAGGCGCTCGTCCGGCGCATCGCCGACGCGCCGGGAGTCGGCGACGTCGCGACGATGCGTCTGGGCATGGCGAAGGTAGGGGCGGGACAGGTCCAGGTCGTCGGGATCGACCCCGTGTCCTACCCCAAGGTCGCCTCGTTCACCTTCTCAGGGGACACGACCCAGGCCGACATAGGCAAGCTCGCCACGGGCCGGACCGTGCTCGTGAACGGGTTGTACGCGTCGCAGAACGGGATCTCAGTGGGCGAGCGGCTCGCAATCGAGACACCCAACGGGCTGAAGTACTACACGGTCGCGGGAGTTGCGACCGATTACCTCAACGCGAAGCTTGCGACCCTCTACATCTCGCAGGAGCGACTCGCCGAGGACCTGAACGTCACCAACAACGTGCTCGTGCTTGCGAACGCGAAGCCCGGCGCGCCACTGCCCGCGGTCAAGGCGGCACTCGAGCGTCTGATCGCGAACTACCCGCAGTTCGTGCTCTACGACACGCAGTCGTTCAAGGCGTCGCAGGGTGCGATCTTCGCGAACACGCTCGGGGTGTTTTACGTGCTCATCGGCTTCTTCGCGTTGCCCACGCTGCTGGCGCTTCTCAACACGCTCGCGATCAGCGTGCTGTCGAGGACGCGCGAGATCGGCATGCTGCGCGCGGTGGGCACGACGCGCCGGCAGATCAAGGGAATGGTCGTCGCCGAGGCACTGCTGCTGGGCGCGGTCGGCGTCCTGTTCGGCCTTGCCGGGGGCGTGGCGCTGGGATACGCGCTCGTCTACGCGATGAACGCGACCGGGTTCGCGATGCCGTACTACTTCCCCTGGTCGGGCATCGTGGTGGCCACGATCGCGGGCTTCACCTTCGCGCTGCTCGCGTCCATCGTCCCGGCGCGCACGGCCGCCAAGCTCGACATCGTGACGGCGCTTCACTACGAGTAGCGTGCCGTTCGTCGTGCTGAGCGTGGTGAGTGGGCTGTCGAGCGAGTAAGCTTCTCGCAACATCACCGCTTTCTGAAGCAGGGGTATCGCGATGAGCGCACTTTCGAGTTGGGTCCTTCCTCTGGCGACCGGTCTGATGGTCGCCGTGCTCACGGTGCTGCTGGCGATGCAGTACCGCACGCGCCGCAAGGTCCACCAGCTGTGGTGGACGATCGGCTTCGGCGATGTACTCGGCCGCAGCGCTACTCGAGGCGTTCATGCAGCTCTCCGGCGGTTGGAACGCGTTCGCGTTTCGGCTCTACGTGCTGACATCGGCGTCGCTTGTGGCGGTCATCGCGCAGGGCAGCCTCGCGCTCGTCTCGCGCAAGAAGACCTGGTCGCGCATCTACTTCATCTACAACGCGGTGTGCTTCCTGGTATTCGCCGTGGGCGTGTTCACGACGCCGCTCGTAGCCGAAGTGCTCGCGAAGCCCGTGCTGCACAGCTACGCAGCTCTTGGTGGCAGCGCGGTGAGCTACCCGCGCGTGATGTCCATGCTGCTGACGATTCCTGCGACCTTCGTGCTTCTCGGAGCGGCGCTGAGCTCGATCGTCCGCTTCCTGCGCAAGAAGGAGTTCGCGTACCGGATGTGGGCCAACGTGCTCATCGCCGCCGGCACCGTGGTGATCGCCTCGGCCGGCGGGATGGCGAAGGCGGGCAACACCACGCTCTTCTACCTCGCCGAGATGCTCGCAGCGATCCTGTTCTTCAGCGGCTTCCTGCTCGCAGGCACGCTCAAGCCGGGCGCCGACAAGATCCGGGAGCACCGCGCCGCCGAGAAGGCCGCGGCCGGCTCAGAGTAGGCCGAGCCGGGCGCGCACAGCATCGCTCCGCAGCTCGCGCAAGGCGTCTCGCGCGGTCCAGCGCGCGGCCTTCGAGTCCGGGTGGGCGGCCAGCATGCGCTCGCAGGCTGCTATCGCCGCTGCGTTGAGCGTCGCCGAGCGCTTGCCGATCTGGCGGACCTGCCAGTTGACCGCCTTCTTCACCAGGTTGCGATCGTCGGTGGCCTCGCGCTCGGCGAGCGCCAGCAGCGGCAGGAATGCGGCGTCGTCGGCCCGCTTGTCGTGCACCGCGAGCGAGGCGCCGAGCACGAAGCCCGCCCGCTTCACGAACTCCTCGGCGCGGCCGGGCCACTCGGCGGCCTTCTGCCACGCGAAGGGGGTCTCGCGGAAGAGGTTGTTCGTCAGCCCGTCGCAGACGTCCCACGAGTCGATCTCGAGCACCCACGCCTCCATCTGCGCCTCGTCCACGAGTGCCGGAACGTCGATCGAGCGAAGCCATGATGCGGGCCTCGTGCACGCCGCTCGCCCAGAGCAGCGCGGCGAGTTCGTGCCACGCGGGCTTGTCTCGGCCGAGCTGCTTTCGAGCGTCGCGCGCCGAGCGCCCTCACGACGGGCATCGGGACGCCGAGCGCGTGGTCGGTCACGATCCCGTAGCGAGCCATGCCCGCGAGGTTTTCCGGGATGGCCTGCGCGCGGAGTTCGGCGAGGAGATGGTCGGCGAGCTGGGCGGGCGTGGGTGCGGTCGTCACAGCGGCGCTCCTCTAGCGGCGGTGGCTCGGTGCGATGCTGCGACGCCAACGCGCGATGCGCTCGGGGTCGACGCCGAGGCGGTAGGCGAGAATCCCGAGCACGTTGACGACGGTCGGTCGCACCAGCCCGTACTCCTCCCAGACGCGTGCCGAGGTGACCGCGCGCTCGGGGCGCACGACGACCGTTCCCAGCTGGCTCAGGCGGCTGGCCATCTCGACGATCCTCCATGACGGGTACGTCCCCAAACCCGTCCAGATCCCGCCACGTCTGCGCCGAGAAGAACACGCCCTGATCGCCCCACGGCGGGTCCGCCCAGAAGGCGCCGAACGCGGGCGACTGCCGAGATGAGCCGAGCGTGCCGTGTTCCGTCGGGCACCGCGAACGCGAACGCGCCTGCAACCACGCCATCGCGTGCGAGCGTCTCGACCGCGAGTGCGGCCGCGTTGGCGCGGCAGAAGCGTGTCGGCGTGGAGGAAGAGCAGCACGTCGCCGCGGGCCGCTGCGGCTCCGGCGTCCATCTGGATCGCCCTGCCGCGGGCGGACTCGAGCACGCGCGCGCCCGCCGCAGCGGCGACCTCGCGGGTCGCATCGAGCGAGCCGCCGTCGACCACGATGACCTCGGCGGCGCCCTGCGCGCGAGCACTGGCGATGGCCGCAGCGACACAGTCGGCGTCGTCGAGTGCCGGGATGATGACGGAGACGGTCGGCTCGGCGGGTAGCTCGGCTGCTGCGAGCGCGTGCACGGCATCCTCGAGGTCTTCGGGCAGGTCGACGTCGGGGAGGGTTTCGAGCACGGCGTAGGTCAGGTCGTTGTTCTCGGCGATCGCGATGGTTGTCGCGAGGACGTCTGCGGTACTCCAGGGAACGCCGGTGAAGAGCACCGGGACCGAGCGCTTGCCGGACTCCGCGCGCAGTGCGACGAGGTAGTAGCCGCCATCGGCGCTGGGGCCGAGGACGACGTCGACGTGGGCCAGGCGCCGGAGCGCATCGCGCAGGTGCGCGCTCGTGAGCCGCGGGCAGTCGCTCCCGACGACCACGACCCGCTTCGCGCCAAGCCCGAATGCCGAGCCGAACGCGAGTCGGATCCGGTCGCCCAGGTCGCCCTCGCCCTGGTAGCGCGCAGCGAAGCCGCGGCCGAGCCAGTCGTAGGCGACTCGCGGGAACGCGGCATCGGTGCGCACCTCGACGCGGGCGTCACCGGTGGCGCTGAGCGCGAGCGCGCGGCGCAGCGTGTGACGCGACATGCGGTCGTGCAGCGCGAGCGCGTCCTCCGCCGAGAGCGGGGGCACGAGGCGCGTCTTCACCTCGCCCAGTCGAGGGAAGCGCGTCAGGATGCAGATTCGGTTGCCGCGACCCGACCGGGTCACCTGAGCTGGCCACTTCAACTCGACCCAGCGTCAGCGGTGCACGCGAAGCAGTGTGCTGCGAAGGCGATGCGCCGGGTCGTGAGGGCGTCGAGCGCCTCGAGCGTCGCTCGCGCCGCCGGGCGTGCCCGCGAGTGCATCAAGCGCTTCGGCAAGCGTCCTCGGCCCCTCGGCGAGACCCATGCCGGCGCCCAGGTTGAAGTCGCAGTCCGAAAGCGTGCCGTCCCACCCGACGGTCAGCCCATGCCGGCATTCGAGCGCTGCGGCGACGCCCGGGTTGAACGCCGCGACGAGGCCGGCCACGTAGGCGTCCAGCCCGTCCTCTGTGCGAAGCCGCTGCCGGTACCTTCCCACGGGGACGTTGGCGATCGCCCGGAGGGCGTCGAACCGAGCACCTTCGGGCTCGAGCACCGCGCGGAACCGCTCGGTGAGGTCGGTCTCGGGCGGCGCGTGCTCGCCGAGGGGCGGGTTGTATGCCAGATCGAGCGTGAGCTCGCCGCCCTCCCCGTATCCCAGAGCAGTCAGCTCGCTGCAGCACCGCAAGCGACGTGTCGAACGTTGCCGATCCGCGCTGCTCGGCGACGGCCTCCGGCGTGGTGCCCGGCAGCGAGGCGAGTATCGAGACGCCCTCGCGGGCGAAGAGCGCAGGCAGGTCGGCCGCATCGGGCCGCGAGAGCGCCACGAGGTTGGTGCGCACGCGCACCGCGTGCCCCTGCGCGCGGGCCAGGGTGACCAGCTCGCGCAGGTGCGGCCACAGCTCCGGCTCACCGCCCGTGATGTCGATGAGCGAGGGGCGCACCAGCCGAGCGAACTCGAGCGCCTGCAGCATGGTCGTGCGCGACATCTCCTCCGTCCTGCTCGGCGAGCAGGACTGGTGGCAGTGGGCGCAGGCGAGGTCGCAGCGCAGCGTCACGTTGAGCATGAGCGTGTTCAGCGTGGCCGCCCGCAGGGCCGTGGCGTCGGCTCGCTCGAGCTGACCGACGAAGCCTGTTCGAGTTGTCGGGGTTGGGGTCGTCTCAGGGGGTGTCATGTGCTCAGTCTACCCGCGTCGCTGGGGGCGTGCCGCTGGGAGCCGTGCGATACTGAGCTTCCCCACGCCGAAAGGAATCTCCGATGAGCCGCCGCTTCGCCCTTCTTGCCGCCGGCGTTCTTGCGGTGCTTGCCCTCAGCGGATGCTGGTCGAGCATCACGAAGGTCTCGGAGACGTCGACAGTCGAAGCGAGCCCGACGCCGGCCGCAGCGGCGCCGCTCAGAGCGATGACCATCGAGGAGAAGCAGCAGCTCATCGTGGGCAACTTCCAGCCCGAGGTGCCGGTGCCGATGGGCGAAGTCGTGCGCGGCAACGCCCAGGGCGACAACGCATGGGACTACGAGCTGATCGTCGCCGCGCCGCCCGCAGCCGTTGCCGCCTGGTACCAGGAAGCCTATACCGGGCGCGACTGGCAGGTCGCCGAGCAGACCGTGCCATCGGAAGGTGCGGTCACACTCACGCTGGTCAAGAACGCGGCTCAGACGCGAGTGGTCATCACGCCTGAAGGTGCTGACAAGTCGCGAGTGGTGGGGGTCCTGGGTATTGGGGCTCCGGTGCTGCAGACGCAGTAGCCCACGGGCGGCAGAGGTCTGAGCGCCGGACCGGCGGGCTCTACAGCCGGCGGTTGCCTCGGCGAGAGCCGCTGATCTTGCCGCCGAAGACGGACCGCTTGACCTTCTTCACCGGTCGGCCGGGGAACGGGCAGGATGCGGCCGGGCCGGTACTCGAAGCCTTCGAGGTCCTCCATCGGCAGCAACTTGCCGAGCATGTACTCGATCTCCCGGAGCTGGCTGATCTCGTCGGGGCCGACGAACGTCAGCGCGTAGCCGCTCGCGCCCGCGCGGCCGGTGCGGCCGATGCGGTGGACGTAGTCCTCGGGGTTCTCCGGGACGTCGTAGTTGATGACGTGGCTGATGTCGGAGATGTCGATGCCGCGCGCGACGATGTCGGTCGCGATGAGCACCTCCATCTTGCCGGCGCGGAAGTCCTCGAGCGCCGCCTGGCGCGCACCCTGCGCACGGTCGGCGTGCATGACGCCGACCTTGATGTTCATGCGCTGCAGGATCGTCTCGAGCATGTCGGCGCGCGACTTGGTGCGGGTGAACACGAGCACGCGGTCGGCGCCGCGGCGCTGGAGCACGCCCGCGAGCAGCTCCGGCTTCTGCGACTGCTCGACCGGCATGATCGCCTGCTCGATCCCCTCGGCGGTCGTGCCCTTGATCGCGACTTCGACGTAGGCCGGGTCGTGCAGCATCCGGCCGACGATGTTGGTGATGTCTTCGGAAAGCGTCGCCGAGAACAACAGGTTCTGGCGCTGCTTGGGCAGGTGCGCGAGGATTCGGCGGACGCTGGGCCAGAAGCCCATGTCGAGCATGCGGTCGGCCTCGTCGAGGACGAGGATCTCGATCTGCGAGAGGTCGGCGTCCTTGCGCTCCTGCAGGTCGATGAGGCGGCCCGGCGTGGCGACGAGGATCTCGACGCCGCCCTTCAGCCGCTTGACCTGCGGCTCGTAGCCGACGCCGCCCACCACGATGCACGTGCGCTGGCCCGTGTGCTCGCCCACGACCGAGGCGACCTTCTCGATCTGCTGCGCGAGTTCGCGGGTGGGGGAGACGACGAGCGCTCGGGGCGCACCGGTACCCATCCCCACACGCTGCATGAGCGGAAGCGTGAACGCGGCGGTCTTGCCGGTACCCGTTTGGGCAGCACCGACGACGTCGCGCCCTGCAAGGATGAGCGGAATCGACTCGCGCTGGATGGGCGTCGGTTCGGTGTAGCCCATCTCTGAAACGGCAGCGAGTATGTCGTTATTCAAGCCGAGAGTATCGAATGTCATGAGTGCAGTATGCGTGAGGATGCGCTCGAGCGCGAATCAGGCGCCCGACAACACGCCCCGACTACGGGGTGGCTGTGGCCTTCCGCAGAATCGCGACGCTGCCCTCGACCGCCAGTCGTCGCTGCTCGGCCGCGCTCATCGGCGGGTTGGGGGTGTCGCCGGGTTGCGGGCCGTAGTCGCCGAACTGCGCGTGGTTGCCGCCCTCGAGATCCTCGTACACCGCCGATGCAGGGAGCAGCGCCTTACCGGCGGCGAGGGCGTCGCGGGTGACGACCGTGTCGAGCGTTCCCACCTGCGTGAGCGCCGCGATGCCGGTCTGGCTCAGGTCGTTGCCCTCGGGCACGTACGAGCCATGCAGCACGATCCCGCCCATCGCGCCGGGGTGCTTCGCGACGTACTGCCCGGCCATCGCTCCGCCCAGCGAGTGTCCGCCGATGACCCAGCTCGAGACGTTGGGGTGCGCTGCGACGACCTTGTCGGCGGCGTTCGGTGAGAGGACGGCGAGCGAGAGCGGCATCACGGGAACCACGACGAGGTAGCCCCGTGTGGCGAGATCGCGGGCGTACGGCGCGTAGCTGCGCGCATCGACATGCCCGCCCGGGTAGTAGATGAGCGCGGCGCTCGGCTCGGCGCCGCCTGCGGGGACGAACTCCCAGCCGTCGGCTGACTGCGTGACCTTGACGGACGAGTCGCTGACCAGCGCATCGAGCGCTGCCTGCGAGGGGCCGAGCGGGTGGGTGCCCCACCACACGACGGCTATCACCGCGAGGGCGAGAACGACGAGGGCGACCCCGCCGATCCAAAGGAGCACGCGTTTGACGGTCGGCTTCACAGCGAGGCCTTTCACACGATGGGAGCGTCCGGTACTGACAGGTGCCAGTGTAGCGCCAGCTAGACGACCACGAGGTTCGTCAGCGCCGCCTCCACGTTCGGGAAGCGGAAGGCGTAGCCACCCGCCACGGCCTTCTCGGCGGACATGCGTTGGCTCATGACCGTGTAGGGTGCGACCTCGCCAAGCACCAGCTTGAGCGCGAAGTTCGGCACCGGGAACCACGACGGCCGGTGGACAACCAGCCCGAGCGCTCGTGAGAGGTCGGCCATGCGCACGGGGTTGGGGGCACCTGCGTTGAGCGGACCGGAGACGTGGTCGCTGGTGAGCGCGTAGCGGTACAACCCGGCGATGTCGGCGATGTGGATCCAGCTCACCCACTGATCGCCACTGCCGATCGGTCCTCCGACGAACAGCCGCATGGGCGTCAGCATGCGCGGGAGGACGCCCTCGCTGCCAAGCACGATGCCGGTCCGAATCGTCGCCACGCGGCAGCCGTGCTTCTCGGCGGCGTTGGCCGCGGCCTCCCATTCGACCGCGAGCTCGGCGAGGAAGTCGGCGCCGGGCAGCGCGGATTCGGTGAGGATCTCGTCGGCGCGGTCGCCGTAGATGCCCACCGCGCTGGCGCCGACGTAGACCTCGGGACCTGCGCCGAGCGATCGTGACGCAGCGATCGCGTCGACGATCGCGTTCGCGGTGTCGATTCGGCTCGAACGCAGCAGCTGCTTCACGGCGGGGTTCCATCGACTCGCGATGGGGAATCCGGACAGGTTGGCCACCGCCTCAGCCGAGAGGATCTCGGCGGTCCAGGCTCCGGCGTCGTCGGTGATGTCGAAGGCCACCTCGCGCACGCCGGCGGGGGGCGCGACGCTACCGGGTCGATGGGACAGCCAGGTCACCTCGTGCCCGGCGTTGACCAGTTGGGCCGTCAGTTCCCTGCCGATGAACCCGTTGCCTCCGGCGATAGTGATGCGCATGCAGTCTCCCTTGAGCGAACTCCTCGAGCATGCGTGCCGGCGCGTCGCTCTCACAGAATGGTACGCGAAGGGCTCGCCGGGTTCCTGCACCACGCCCTGCGAATGGTCTACTCGGGTCGGCGAGTGGTCACGAAGCGCGCGACATCGAGCCCGCTGGAGAGGTCGCGCCAACCGCCGTCCACGCCGCTCGCACGCGCTCCGAGCTCCGCGTGGAGCATCGCGATCCCGCAGTCGAGGCGCTTGGTGACGCGGGGGGTCTCCAGGCCGTTGTCTCTCGCGATGACGAGTGCACCTGCGTCGAAGCGAAAGCGCCACGGCTGGCGGTTGACCGCGCTGGGCGCCAGGCGTGCGGTCTCGACAGCGGCCACCGCCCAATCGGGCCAGCCACCTTCCGTCGAACCCGGGGCAATCTCGACGACAGTCTTGCGCGCATGCGAACCGGCCATGCGCCGCATGCCGCGCTCGCTGAAGGCCACGTCGCCGACGGCGTGCCCGACCGGCGACACCGCGAGCACGCGCTCCCCGGGCGCGAGTTCGACGAGCTGCCTGGTTCGAGCGGCGCTGAAGAACCCGCCCACCCAGCACGTGTCCAGTCCGAGCGCCGTCGCCTGGAGCACCGCTGCCTCTCCGACGTAGCCGACGTGTTGGTCACAGGTGTCCGAACCTTCGTCGCCGATGAACAGTAGGACGTGAGGCGCGTTCCTGACCTTGCCGTAGCTGCCGATGATTCCCTTGAAGATGTCCACGTGTGGCGCGCGGACGAGGGCACAACGGGCGTCGGGGAAGGGGCGAAAGCCCGAACACACCCCTTCGAGGGTGTCGAGAGCCGCGGTCTCGGCGGGCTGCCCGTCGAACACTCGGCGGGAGACGCGGCGAGCGACTGCGGCGAGCCACGCGGCGCCGTCTTGCGCGAAGAAGTCGGTCATGGACGTCGTTTCTCTGAGGCGGCTCGTTGGCCGCCGATGCATGTCGGTGACGGACATCCCGGGCACGAGTGCCCGCACTCGCCGATCCACTGGCGGCATGCCGGGCAGTGTGTTGCGCCCGGTTCGAGTTGCGTGCCGCAGTTGGGGCACTCGGTGTTCTCGGCCCACGTGTCGGTGAAGAGGTCCGCGTCATGCGGAATGCGGTAACGCTCGTGCGTGCGATCGTCGGTCATACCTTCATTGTGCGCGAGTCGGCGTCGGCCGCCAAATTGTGGAGGTCCTGTGCCGACGCGGACTCGCTGTGCGCCATGCAGTATGCTCTCTCGAGAGTTCGTACTGGTGCGAGGCCGCTTGGCCGCTAGGGAGGGTAATGGCAGTCGTAACGTTCTTCGTCGACCTGTTCTTGAATCTCGACGTCGTGCTCGCGGCCTGGGTGAGCACCTACGGCGGCTGGGTCTACTTGATGTTGTTCCTGATCATCTTCTGCGAGACGGGCCTGGTGGTCATGGCGGTCTTGCCGGGAGATTCTCTGCTCTTCACGGCGGGGGCGCTCGCAGCCGTCACCGCCGCCGACGGCACCCCCGTGCTCAACGTCTGGCTGGTGCTCGGGCTGCTGTTCGTTGCTGCGGTTCTCGGCGATGGCACCAACTACATCATCGGGCGCAAGTTCGGCCAGCGCATCCTCGACTCAGGCAAGTTCTCCCGCGTCATCAAGCCCAAGTACATCGACCAGACCAACGCGTTCTACGCCAAACACGGTGGCAAGACGATCTCGCTGGCGCGGTTCTTCCCCTTCATTCGGACGTTCGCGCCGTTCTTGGCCGGCATCGGCGGGATGGACTGGGGCAGGTTCACGTTCTTCAACGTCACCGGTGGTGCCGCATGGGTCGGGCTGTTCGTGGGTGCGGGCTACTTCTTCGGCAACATCCCGGTCATCCAGGAGAACCTCGAGTACCTCGTCATCGGCATCATCCTGGTATCGATCGCGCCGAGCGTGATCCACGCGCTCTGGTCGCGCTTCAAGAAGCCGGCGGCGCCGGTGGGCGCTTCCGAGGCCGGCGCGGGCGACACCTCCGCGTAGGTGCGTTGCGTCTTCCCGGCGTGGCGGGCGCTGCTCCCGCGGCGTATACTCCCGCCGTAGGCGGAGCACGCCCGCCTAGGTCAAGCCGGCTCGAGCAGACTCGCTTCGCTCGCAGCTCAGCCGGCGTTCGTGCGCGATGAGTGTGTCGAGTGGGCTCGGACGGCGGCATGTCCCGAACCTGGTCAGGGCCGGAAGGCAGCAGCCATAAGGGGCCTCTGCTGAGCGTCCGGGTCCACTCGACACACTCGCTTCGCGCCGCCGAGGCCGGGCCGCGATGTCGCTGTATACTTCCTGCGGAGACAGACTTCGCTGTCTCCGCTGGAGCGTTTCGAGCGGACTTCGCCGCTCAAACGCTCCTGGAGTGAATTCTCGAGCTCTCGAAAGGCCGCACGTGGCGCACCAGTCCCTGTACCGGAAGTACCGCCCGCAGACCTTTGACGACGTCGTCGGTCAGCAGCACATAGAGCGCACGCTGCGCAACGCCGTCGCCGATGGCACGGTTGCGCACGCCTACCTGTTCACCGGGCCGCGCGGCACCGGCAAGACCACGACGGCGCGGCTGCTCGCCAAGGCGCTCGACTGCGAGAAGGGGCCCACCGGCGAGCCCGACGGCACCTGCGAAGACTGTCTCGAGATCGCCGAGGGGCGCCATCCGGATGTCCGCGAGATCGACGCAGCCTCGAACACGGGCGTGGACTCGGTGCGCGACGAGATCATCGGCCGCGTGAGCTTCGCGCCCACCCGCGGCCGCTACAAGGTCTACATCATCGACGAGGTCCACATGCTCTCGACCGCGGCGTTCAACGCGCTGCTCAAGACGCTCGAGGAGCCGCCGTCGCACGTCGTGTTCATCCTCGCCACCACGCACCCGCACAAGGTGCCCGAGACGATCCACTCGCGCTGCCAGCGCTTCGACTTCCACCGCATCAGCATCGACGAGATCGTCGGCCGCCTGCGGATCATCAGCGATGGCGAGGGCTTCGAGGTCTCGGACCCCGCGCTCGCACTCATCGCGCGCCACGCTTCCGGTGGGATGCGCGACGCGATCACCACGCTCGAACAGCTTGCGTCGTTCACCAGCGGCAAGATCGGTGTCGCGGACGTCGAGGGGCTTCTCGGCGAGGTGGACTCGGCGGCGCTGTTCGAGATCGCCGGACTGGTTGCACGACGCGACATCGCCGGGCTCTTCCGCTGGGTCGCCCAGTTCGCCGAGGAGGGCACCGACCTCGCCGAGTTCGTGCGCGAGCTCACCGGCCACGTGCGCAACCTCTACCTGATCGCCGCCGTCGGCGACGGCGCGAGCACCGGTTTCGTCGACGCGACCGCCGAGGAGGTCGGTCGGCTTTCGACGCAGGCCGCCGAGTTCGGCGGGCCGGACCGGCTCGCGCGCACGCTCGACCTGCTCGGCGAGCTGTCGAGCGAGCTGCGGTGGTCGAGCGACCAGCGGCTTTCGCTCGAGGTGGCGCTGACGCGCATGGCGCGGCCGCAAGGCGAGATGACGCTGGCGGCGCTGGCGGAGCGCGTCGAAGTGCTGGAGCGCGGGGCGCTTCTCGCGAACGTGTCCGGCGCGGGGGCCGCGAAGGTTGCCGGCTCAGGTGCTCAAACCGCGGCGAAGCCCGCCGCTTTCGCAGAATCGCCGGAAACCTCCGCGGCCCCCGCGCCTACTCCCGACGGCAGCGCTCCGACGGGGGAAACCTCAAGTGCGGGGCCGGCGGTACCGGCGCTGGAGGCTTCAGCACCGGGCGCGAACGCCCCCGCGACCCCGCGAGCGCCGGCCCCTGCTCAGCCCGTCGTGCATGACGTGGCGGCTTCGGGGGCGCTGGACCGGGCTGCGGCGAAGCGGGCTTGGCCAGCCGTGCTCGTGGAGATCAAGAAGCTCAGGGCGCCTCGGGCCTCGCACTATGCCGACATCGAGGTCGATCTCGATGCGGACGGGTCGACGCTCGTGCTGGAATTCCCCGCGGATGCGGCGTTCGCGATGCAGATGGCGGAAGAGCCCGACATGCGCGACATGCTCAAGATCGCGCTCGCCTCGGTGCTGGGGTTCGTGCCCCCGTTCCGCTTCCAGCTCGGGCGGGGAGCCGTGCGGCCCGAGCCAGTCGCCGTGCAGGCCCCTCCGGCTGTCGAGGTCGACGAGGCACCACCGGCACCCGAGCCCGAAGACGAGAAGGTCGTCTCGGCGGCGACCGGCGGAGCCCAAGAGTGAGCTCGAGCGGCTGCTCACGCACGACCTCGGCGGGCAGATCATCGGCGAGCACGCCGCGCCGTCGGCAGACGGCGGAAGCGCCGAGGACGACGTGGAGATAGAAGACGATAGTGACAGCGCGGACCTTGGCCAGGACGGCCCCGGTCTGTTCGATACCGAAGAGGAGGACTGACGCGTGGGTCTCGGAAACATCATGAAGCAGGCTCAGAAGATGCAGGTCAAGATGGCTGAGATGCAGGAGAAGCTCAAGGACGAGCTGCTCGAGGCATCGGCCGGCGGCGGGACGGTCAAGGTCACCATCACCGGGGATCTGCAGATCACGTCGATCGTCATCGACCCCAGTGCGGTCGACCCCGATGACGTCGAACTGCTCCAGGACATGACGACCGCAGCGGTCAACGAGGCGATTCGTGCCGCCCAGGAGCTCCAGCAGCGCCGCATGAGCGAGATCACCGGCGGCATGAGCATCCCGGGCATGATGTAGCGGATGCGCTACGCCCCGCCCATAGCACGCCTCCTCGAGGAGCTCGAACGGTTGCCGGGCATCGGCCCCAAGTCGGCGCAACGCATCGCGTACTGGCTGCTGACGGCCGAGTCGGCCGATGCCGAGCGATTGGCTTCGGCGATCACCGAGGTCAAGCGCACCATCCACTTCTGCCCCGTGTGCTTCAACTTCGCCGAGGGCGACCTGTGCAGCGTGTGCGCGGACACGGAGCGCGACCGGGCGATGGTCTGCGTTGTCGAGGAGCCACGCGATCTCGTGGCCGTGGATCGCACCGGCGAGTTCCACGGTGTCTACCACGTGCTCCAGGGCGCGATCTCGCCGATCGACGGCATCGGTCCGGAGCGGTTGCGAGTTCGCGAACTCATCGACCGGCTCGGCGAGGCAGAGATCACCGAAGTCGTCATCGCCACCAACCCCAACGTCGAAGGCGAGACGACCGCGCTCTATCTGGCGCGGCTCATCAAGCCGCTCGGCATCAAGGTCACTCGCATCGCGAGCGGCCTGCCGGTGGGCGGGGACCTCGAGTACGCCGATGAGGTCACGTTGGGCCGCGCGCTGGAGGCCCGCCGGGAGATGTGACGTCGGCGCTGCACCCTTGGCGACGCGAAACAGGATTCTGACGGTCCCCGTCGTACTTCCAGTGGCGGCTGTAATCATCCGGAAGCGGCGGTTCTTCCAGTATTTGTTCACCGTTCACCGACTCCAAACCACCGCTTGCCGCGCTTGTCGTGCCGCACGCCGACGGGAGAGGCTCTCGCCTCTATCCTTGTGTGACCTGTCGCCCGGTCGTGGGCGTTGGGGCCCCCAGCACAGGTGTGCTCGAGTGGAGGGAAGGACGCAAATGCAGCTAACGGAGATCCGTTGGCATGCGCGCGCCGGTCAGGGCGCGGTCACGGCGGCGAAGGTCGTCGCGGAGACCGCCCTATCGCAGGACCGGTACATGCAGGCCATGCCGGAGTACGGGCCCGAGCGCATGGGAGCGCCCATCAAGGCGTTCACGCGCATCTCGGACGAGCCCATCGAGATTCACAACAACATCGAGTTCCCACACATCGTCGTCGTCCTCGATGAGACGCTCCTCGCCGTCGTCGACGTCACCGAGGGCATCCGCGACGGCGGCACCATCATCATCAACACCTGCACGCCCGCCGATCAGGTCAAGGCTGCGCTCAAGCTCGACGACAGCGTGCGCGTCGCGGCGGTCGATGCCTCGGGTATCGCACTCGACACCATCAACCGCGACATCCCCAACACGCCCATCGTCGGCGCCCTCATCAAGGTCACAGGCGTCGTGGATCACGAGGCGTTCAAGGGACTGCTCGCCAAGAACCTCGGCAAGAAGTTCGGCCAGGAGATGATCGACAACAACTTTGCCGCAGTCGACAGGGCGTTCGAGGAGGTGACCGTGGCATGACGAAATGGGACGTGTCCGGTATGGACAAGTGGACGTGCGAGGAGTTCCCGCGCGGCGCCACGATCCCCGTCGCAGGCAACTCCGACGACTACTCCACGGGCGGCTGGCGTCACGAGCGCCCGTGGCGCAACGAGGAGAAGTGCACGCAGTGCCTGCTGTGCTGGATCTTCTGCCCCGACACCTCGGTGCTCGTGAAGGACGAGAAGGTCTACGACTTCGACCTCGAGCACTGCAAGGGCTGCGGCGTGTGCGCGAAAGAGTGCCCGTTCGACGCGATCGACATGGTGCCCGAGGGCTGCGAACTTCCGGAGGTGAAGTAACAGATGGCCGAACAGAAGGTCGTAGCCACCACCGGTAACGCGCTCGTGGCCGAGGCGTTCCGTCAGTGCGAGCCTGACGTCGTCGCTGCGTACCCCATCACTCCCCAGACCGCCATCGTCGAGGACTTCGCGAAGTTCGTCGCGCAGGGCCGGGTCCACACGGAGTACGTGTGCGTCGAGTCCGAGCACTCGGCCCTCTCGGCGTGTGTCGGCGCTTCAGCGGCCGGCGCTCGCGTCATGACCGCCACCTCGTCGCAGGGCCTCGCGTACATGTGGGAGCAGCTGCACATCGCGGCCGGCCTGCGCTGCCCGATCGTCATGGCGAACGCGAACCGTGCGCTCGCTGCACCGATCAACATCCACTGCGACCACAGCGACATCATGGGCGCGCGTGACACCGGCTGGATCATCTACTTCGCCGAGACCGCGCAGGAGGCCTACGACAACACGCTCATGGCCCTGCGCGTCGCCGAGCACCCCGACGTCATGCTTCCGGTGTTCACGACGCTCGACGGTTTCATCACGACCCACTCGATCGACCGCGCCGAGATGATGGATGACGAGTCGGTCGCCAAGTTCGTGGGCGAGTACAAGCCGGAGCATGCGCTGCTCGACGTCGAGAACCCGACGAGCCACGGCAACTTCGCCGGTCTCGGCGGTACCTACTTCGAGTTCAAGAAGGCCCAGCGCAACGCGATGGATCGCTCGGCTGCGGTCATCAAGAGCGTCGGGGCCGAATGGTCGGAGCTCTCCGGCCGCCCGTTCGACGTCATCGAGGGCTGGGGCATGGAGGACGCCGACTACGTGATCGTCGCCATCGGCTCCACCGCAGGCAACGCCCGCCATGTCGCCCGCGAGCTGCGTGCCGACGGCATCAAGGCCGGCGTGCTCAAGATCCGCGTGTTCCGTCCGTTCCCGTCCACCGAGCTCTCCGACGCGCTCAAGGGCGCCAAGGCCATCGCCGTCCTCGACCGCTCCGAGTCCTTCGGCGCCGAGGGCGGTCCCGTCTTCCTCGAGGTCAAGAGCGCGCTCTACGACCTGGAGAAGCGCCCGCCGGTCATCAACTACATCTACGGCCTCGGCGGCGCCGACGTGAAGCTCGAACTCATGCATCAGGTCTTCAACGACCTGGTTGACCTGGCCGCTGGTACGACCGAGCCGGGCCGGCTCGTCTACCTCGGCTCACGGTAGGGAGGGATACACATGCCAAACATCAAAGAGCTCTCCCGCCGAGAAGACCGCCTCGCCGGCGGACACCGCCTCTGCGCGGGTTGTGGCGCCTCGATCGCCGTGCGCCAGATCCTATTGGGGGCCGGCATCGAGCCGCTCGTAGCGGGCTGCGCCACCGGATGCCTCGAGGTCTCGACCACGATCTACCCGTACAGCTCGTGGAAGACCCCGTTCATCCACAACGCCTTCGAGAACTCGGCTGCGACCATCTCGGGTGTCGAGGCGGCATTCAAGGGCCTCAAGGCCGCGGGCAAGATCCCGGCCGACAAGCGCGTGAAGTTCGTCGCGTTCGGTGGCGACGGCGGCACCTACGACATCGGTCTGCAGTCGCTGTCCGGCGCCATGGAGCGCGGGCACGACATGGTCTACGTCTGCTACGACAACGGTGCGTACATGAACACCGGCATCCAGCGCTCGTCGGCCACGCCCTTCGGCGCGTGGGCGACCACGGCCGAGGTCGGCAAGGCGCAGCAGGGCAAGACGCAGCGGCGCAAGGACCTCACGTCGATCATCGCCGCGCACGGCGTCCCGTACGTCGCACAGGGGTCCATCAGCAACTGGAAGGACCTCACCGCCAAGGCCGAGAAGGCGTTCGCAGTCGAGGGCCCGGCGTTCATCAACGTGCTCGCTCCGTGTCCTCGCGGTTGGCGCTCGAACCCGTCCGACACCGTATCGATCGCCAAGATGGCGGTTCAGACCGGCTTCTGGCCGTGCTTCGAGGTCGAAGACGGCGAGTGGCGCATGACGGTCAACGTGCGCGAGCGCAAGCCCATCGAGGAGTTCCTCAAGACCCAGGGCCGCTTCAAGCACCTCTTCAAGCCCGAGAACGCCGAGCTGCTTGCCTCGGTGCAGGCCGAGGTCGACCGCTACTGGGAGTACATCCAGAAGCGCTGCAGCTGCGGCTGACGCAGCGCTGCCTGACCATCAGAACGCGGGCCCCGGCGAGCTTTTGCCGGGGCCCGTTCGTTGTACAATCGCACGAGCATTCGCACCGACCGCGAGAAGGGACACGCCGTCGCACTCGTTTGCGGCGCCAGCGATGAAGCCCCGCAGGATCTTCGGGTCCCACCTCTACAACCAGATCGTCGTCCCGCTCCTCCTGGCGTCCGTGGCCGTGGGCGTCTTCGCTGCGGTCGCCGGAGCGCTGTCCCTGCGCGTTATCGCCGAGCGCTGGGTCGACCAGGTCAGCGAGACCGTGAACAGCGGCATGGTCGCTTCGATCGATCGGTATTCCGAGGACATGCAGCGGGTTGCGTGGCTCGTAGCCCGCAATCCCGAGATACGGCCGCCCGCACGCCCCGGTGATCTTGAAGCGCTGCGGGCAGAGCTTGCGCGCGAGAACGCAGTGCTTCGGCTCGATGCGGTCTCGTTACTCGACGAGTCGGGGGCCGTGCTTGCATCGGCGGGGTCGAGTGAGGCGGAGGAGGGGTCGCGCCCGTTCGGGGCGCAGGGCATGGCGACGCCCGGCGCTGGCCGCTCGCCGCGCACGATCTTCGCTCGCGTTGGTGACGCAGGGATGCTCGTCGCGCTGCAGCCGAATGTCAGCATCGACGGCCGCTACTACACCATCGCTCTGGTACGACGGATCGATGAGACTCTCCTTCGCTCGATCGGCGGGACCTCCACCGCGGCGCTCTGTTTCTACGGTCCGGACAAGCGGCTTGTCGCGTGTACGGAGCAGAGTGACATGGGCGGCGCCGCTCACGGCGAGCTTCGCAACGCGCTGGCCGCGCAGAACCCCGCAGTGATGGCGGCCCTCGCGCAGACGGGTCCCAGGCCGGGCCTCTCGCATCTGAGCGTCGCCGGGCAGCAGTACGAGCTCATGGCTCGGCCGGTGTCGGACTCGGGAGGTGCGAGCGGGGCACTGGGCCACGTTGTCAGCGTCGTCAGTTCGTCGAAGGCGAACTCGACGGGACGCACGACGACGAACCTGATTCTGATCTGGTCGGTGGTCGCGGTCGTCGCGCTCGTCGGTCTGGGCGGCTGGGTCGCTCGGACGGTGTCCGAGCCCTTGGCCGAGCTGGCACAAGGTGCGCGCCGTATCGCGGATGGTGATTTCTCGACCAAGATCGACGTCCGCGGGAGCAACGAGATCGCGCAGCTGGGTGAGGCTTTCAACGACATGACCGACTCGCTCAGGGATCGCAGCGACTCGCTCACCAAGAAGGTGCTTGAGCTCGCGACGCTCTACGAGATGAGCCGCGCCCTGGGCTCGACTCTGGACATGGATGAACTGCTCGGCTCGGTGCTGGACTCGGCGCTGCGCATCTTCGACCTCGAAATGGGCTACGTCGCATTGCGCGACAAGGAGTCCGGCGTTCTTTCGGTTCGTGCCGCGCGTGGGGTTGCCCCGGCCGACTCCTCGGATGCGGTCCGTTCGTCGATGTCGGACTGGGTCGTCAGGGAAGGCCGTCCGCTCATCTTCAACCCGGACCCGACGGGGGGCTTCGGCCAGGTCGACACCGTGACGGGCGCACGGGCGGCGTTGTGCGTTCCGCTCACGTCCTCGGAGGGCACGATCGGTTCGATCACAGTCGGCTCGGCCGACGTCGACTACCGGTTCAACAGCGACGACGTGCGACTGCTCTCCACCATCGCCAACCACGTGGCCATCGCCGTGGGCAACATCGAGCTGTTCTCGAGCCTCCAGGACGCGTATCTCGCGACGGTGCGCTCGCTTGCGGCGGCCGTCGATGCCAAGGACACCTACACGCGAGGCCACTCCGACCGGGTGGCGACGTATGCGGTCCTCATCGCCGAGCGTCTCGGCGTCGGGCACGAGCAGCGCATCGCCCTCGAGATGGCCGCATACCTGCACGACATCGGCAAGATCGGCGTCGCCGAGGAGATCCTGCTCAAGCCGGGCAAGCTCACGAGCGACGAGATGGAGCAGATGCGGCACCACCCGCTGATCGGCGCGAACATCCTCAAGCCGGTCGCGTTCCCGTGGGCGATCACCCCGATCGTGCGCCATCACCACGAGCACTTCGACGGCACGGGCTATCCCGCGGGCCTCAAGGGCGAGGAGATTCCGCTGCTTGGCGCGCATCCTCACCGCGGCCGACTCCTACGAGGCGATGACGGCGGACCGCCCGTACCGCAGTGGCCTCTCGGCGGAGGCGGCGCTCGAGGAGCTCAGGGCGTGCGCGGGCACGCAGTTCGATCCACGGATCGTCTCGCTGCTCGTCAACATCGTTGGGGAGGAAGAGGCGGAGATACGAGGCATGACTGCCGAGCGTCGCCGACGAGGTGGAGCACGAGGAGGCGCGCGCGATATTCGCCGCACTCGTCGATGGCGTGTTCTCGAGCTTCAGGCGGCTTGGCGGTCCACGGCTGGCGAGCAATGTCGAGGCGGACGTGGATCGGCAGTTCGAGGCGCAGGGCTGGCCGTTCCGCATCGTGCGAGGGCGGATCACCTTCTCATCGCCGGCGGGTGGTAGAGACGAGGTCGAACTCGAGGAGATGCGCGCGGCGATGCGTTGCATCGATGCGGCCCTGGGCAAGGTCGCCGGCGCCACGCTCGTGGATCATTTCTACACCGATGCCTACGCGGGCTTCTCGACGAGGCTGGGGCGGCTGTCTGACCGTCTCGGCTTCCGCGTGCCGAGCTAGGCCTCTCCCCGAGTCTCCGGTGAGCCGCCTTCGGTGGCGCGCGTTAAGGTTTCCTACTACACTGGCTGCAAACATTAACGCGCAGGCAGATGCGGTTCCCGTGGCGCGAGATCCGCCGGATGGGACCGCTCAACAGGGGACTCTTGCATGGCACTCGTGGTCACGAAGTTCGGCGGAACCTCGGTCGGAAGCCCCGAGCGCATTCGCGCGGTCGCCCGTCGGCTGATCCGCCGCAAGCAGGAGGGCGACAGCGTCGTCGCGGTCGTCTCGGCGATGGGGCACGTGACCGACGAGCTCGTCGACCTCGCCAAGCAGATCACCGACGAGCCCGCCGACCGTGAGATGGACATGCTGCTCTCCACCGGCGAGCAGGTCTCGATCGCGCTGCTCGCGATGGCGATCCACGCCGAGGGCCACGACGCCGTCTCGTTCACCGGAGCGCAGGTGGGCATCGTCACCGACGACGTCCACAGCAAGGCCAAGATCACCGAGGTGCGAGGCGACCGCGTTCACGACGCGCTCGCAGCGGGCACATCGTCATCGTCGCCGGCTTCCAGGGCATGACCGCTGACGGCACCATCACCACGCTCGGCCGCGGCGGCTCGGACACCACGGCCGTCGCCGTCGCAGCCGGCATCGGCGCCGACGTCTGCGAGATCTACACCGACGTCGACGGCGTCTACACCGCCGACCCGCGCATCGTGCCCGACGCCCGCAAGATCGACGTGGTCTCCTACGAGGAGATGCTCGAGATGGCCGCGAGCGGTGCCGGAGTGCTGCAGATGCGTTCGGTCGAGTTCGCGCGTAACCACGGCGTCATCATTCACTGCCGCTCGTCGTTTCACGACGGGCCGGGCACCATCGTCAAGGAGGCCGACGAATCCATGGAACAGGCGATCATCTCGGGCGTCACGCACGACACGTCCGAAGCGAAAGTCACCCTCCGAGACGTGCCCGACCATCCCGGCGTGGCGGCGCGCGTCTTCACCGAACTCGCCCAGGCCAACGTCAACGTCGACATGATCATCCAGAACGTGTCGGAGGCCGGCACGACCGACATCTCGTTCACCGTGCCCAAGGACGACCTCGTGCGCGCCAAGCGTGCCGTGAGCGACGTGTGCGCGGAGCTCGGAGCGCGCGAGTGGTCCGTAGACGAGTCGATCGCGAAGATATCGCTGGTCGGCGCCGGGATGAAGACCCATCCGGGCATCTCGGCGAAGATGTTCTCGACCCTGGCCGATGCCGGAGTGAACATCGACCTGATCTCGACCTCGCCGATCCGCATCAGCTGCGTGATCAGCGCCGAGCAGGTCGGGCCACGCGGTGCGCGCGCTGCACGACGCGTTCGAGCTCGCCAACGACGAGGTCACCGCCGAGGTATCCCCGGCGGCTACTGGAGGAGATGCCTGATGGCTTGGGACAAGCCGATGCCGGCACGGCCGGTCGTAGCGGTCGCGGGTGTGACCGGTGCAGTGGGTCGCGAGATGCTGCTCACGCTTCGAGCAGCGCAGACTTCCCCGCCGAGCGCGTCATCGCGCTTGCGAGTGCGCGCTCGGCCGGCAAGAAGATCGCGTTCGCGGGCGGCGAGCTGACGGTCGAGGAGATGACGCCGGAGTCCTTCGTCGGCGTGGACATCGCGCTGTTCTCGGCGGGAGCCGAGCATCTCCAAGGCGATGCGCCAGGCCTGCGTCGATGCGGGCTGCGTCATGATCGACAACTCGTCGGCGTTCCGCATGGACGACGACGTCCCGCTGGTGGTCCCCGAGGTCAACCCCGAGGACGTCGCGTGGCACTCGGGCGTCATCGCGAACCCCAACTGCTCCACCATCCAGATGGTGGTCGCGCTCAAGCCGCTCGACGACTACGCCAAGATCAAGCGGGTCGTCGTGTCGACCTATCAGGCCGCCAGCGGTGCCGGTGCTGCGGCGATGGAGGAGCTCTACTCGCAGTCGCGCGACTTCCTGATGGGTCAGGAGCTCCACGTCGAGCAGTTCGCACACCGCATCGCGTTCAACTGCATCCCGCAGATCGACGTGTTCATGGACGACGGTTCCACCAAAGAAGAGTGGAAGATGATCGTCGAGACCAAGAAGATCATGCACCGGGACGACATCGAGGTCGCAGCCACCTGCGTGCGCGTCCCCGTGCTCCGGTGCCACTCCGAGGCGATCAACGTCGAGTTCGAAGACGCGATCCGTCTCGGCGCGATCCTCGAGACGCTCGAGGAGCGGACTCGGCATCACGATGCTCGACGACCGCGAGAGCAAGACCTATCCCATGCCCGCGCTTCTCGAGGGCACCGACGACGTGTATGTCGGTCGCGTGAGGATGGACCCGAGTGTCAGGTACGGCATTCAGATGTGGGTCGTCGCTGACCAGCTGCGCAAGGGCGCGGCGCTCAACGCGGTACAGATCGCAGAGGCACTGCTCGGCTAGGCGCTTGACCATGTGGTGACGGCTGGTAGCCGGAAAGCGGAGGTCTGAAGATGGACGAGACAGGCGCGAAGATCCTCATCGTCGAAGATGACGCAACGATTGCCCGGTTCGTCGAGCTCGAACTCACGCACCTGGGTCACGAGGTCCACAAGGTCGCCGACGGCGACCTGGCGGTTGCCGAGATCGAGCAGTTCGATCCCGACCTGGTGCTGCTCGACCTGATGCTGCCGGGCACCGACGGTCTCACCATCGCCCGCACGGTGCGCGAGCGAGGGCTCAAGATGCCGATTCTGATGCTCACGGCGCGCTCGGAGACCCAGGACGTCGTCAAGGGCTTCGACGCCGGCGCCGACGACTACCTGCGCAAGCCCTTCGAGGTCCCCGAGCTGCTCTCGCGCGTCGGCGCGCTCCTCAAGCGGGTCGAGCACGACAAGCCGGTCGACCAGCTACAAGGCCGCCAACGTCGAGCTCGACCCGGCGTCGCGCGGTGTGCTGGTTGACGGCAGCCCCGTGAACTTCACCGCCAAGGAGTACGACCTGCTCGAGTACTTCGTGGCCAACGCCGGGCGCGTCATCAGCCGAGACGAGATCCTCGACAAGGTGTGGGGCGGGCAGCACGCGACCGACTCCAACGTCATCGAGGTCTTCGTGTGCCACCTGCGCAACAAGATCAACGACAACGACAACCAGGTCATCCGGACCATCCGAGGCGTGGGTTACTTCTTCGCGAGAAGCTGATGCGTCGTTCGTCTCTGCGGACGATCCTGCTCGTCATCTCGGTCCTGTTCGCCATGCTCGTCGTCGGTGGGATCGCGCTGACGACGTACGTCATCGTCTCCGACGGCATGCAAGTCGTGGCGATCGACACGACCCGACGCCTCTCCTCGACTGCCGAGGCGGTCGTTCGCGACGTTGTCTCGTCGGCCGAGCGCGCGGCTGCCGCCCGCGGGCTGAGCGGCGACGTCGCCGACCGGGCCGCGCTGCAGATCGTCGCTTCCGAGCTTCCCGGGGCGATGGCCCGCGCCGGCATGTCGGAGGCGGCCTTCGTGCTCTACGACTCCGATCTCAATCAACTGTGGGCATCGCGCCCGACCAAGCCCACAGCGGCCGACATCGCCGACCGGAAGGCGGCGCAGGCGTCGGGTACTGCCACAGAGCTCGGTCGGACTCAAAGGCGGCATGTTCACCGGCCTGCTGACGGCGGCTCGTCTCGGTACCACGGTGAACCACACGCCGGTCAAGCTGCCGGGTGATGGCATCGGCGTGCTTGCCGTCACGCACGAGCCATCGTCCGAGGAGCGCGTCATCGACGCGATCCGCCGCCCGATGGCGGTGCTCGCCGTTGCCGCCATGATGATCATGGTGCTCCTGATGCAGACCTCGATGGTGTGGGTACTTGGGCTGGTCGACAACTTGCGCAAGGCTGCCGACTCCATCGACGCCGGGCGGCTCGACGAGCGCCTGCCCGTCGCCGGCAACAGCGAGATCTCCGAACTCGCGATCTCGCTCAACAATCTCATCGAGCGCCTGCAGCGACGTGCCGACGCGCAGTCGCGTTTCGTCGCGGACGCGAGCCACGAGCTCGCCACCCCTGTCGCCGGCATCCGCGGCTACACGAGCATTCTGCGTGCGTGGGGCGCCGACGACCCCAAGGTGCGCGACGAGGCGGTTGACGCTATCGACAGGGAGTCTCGGCGTATGGCCCGGCTCACCGCCGACCTGCTCAACCTGCTCCACGCCGACCAGGGCCTCGTGCTGAGGTCCGAGCGTTTCGATCTCAACACGGTGGTACGCGACCGGCTGGCCGCGACCGCGAGCCGCTGGATCGAGAAGGACATCGAGTACGAGGGCCCGGAGGAGGATTCGCTGCTCATGGTGGGCGATCCCGACCGGGTCGAAGACATCATCTCGATCCTTCTCGACAACGCGTCCAAGTACACGCCGCCGTCGGGCAGGGTCTCGGTGGAGACTCGCCGAAAGCGCGAGAACGTCCTGATATCGGTGACCGACTCCGGTCAGGGAATCCCCGCCGAGGACCTGCCGCGGATCTTCGACCGCTTCTTCCGCAGCGACGCGTCGCGCGCCGCCGGCGAGGGCGGGTTCGGGCTGGGGCTCGCGATCCTGCGCAGCATCGTCGAGAGCATGGGCGGCGAGATCCACGTTTCGAGCACGGTGGGCGAGGGTACGACCTTCACCGTGCGCCTTCCCAAGGGCCGCCTCTAAGGTGTGACCCACATCACGTGCGGAGCCTCCGTTTCGATTCAAGTCGCGCGCGAGGGAGGCCGATACCAACACGTAGCCCCGATTCCCTGGAAGGGGAGGCTTCGTGTCCGCACGACTTCGCACAATCGCCGCAAAGGCCTTCAGCAGCCCCGAATGGCGAGCTGCCGCTGACGCGCTGTTCGAAGCCAACGGTGTGACCGTCAACGTCATGGACTTCTCGGCGTGCGACATGTTCGCCGAGGGAACGCGCTGCGCGTACTGCAACCTCGTGACGGACGTGACCTCGCCGAGCCCGACGGCGTGCTTCGACAACTGCCCCGCTCCCGGTCCCGGCAGTGACCCGAGTGGTCTGCCGAGCAGGACTGCCGACCCTGATCTCGCCGGTCATGTACAACGACCGCGCCATCGCTCACCTCGTGCTCGGCGGATTCGTCACCTCGACTCGTGAGCGCCGTCGCCTGTACGAGACGCTGCTCGCGCGCAGCACCAACCCCGAAACAGCCCGCCTCACCATGAAGGCGCTCACCGTGGTGCCGCGCAGGACCGCCGAAGGCTGCCTGCAGATGGCACTCGCCACGGCGACGACGCTCGTCGCCACGACGGCCGATCAGCTCTCCGCCGCCGAGCGCGTCGAGGAGCTGCGCGTCTTCGTGACGGCCGGCCAGCAGATGGTCGCGAGCGATCACCTCGACGTCGTCCACGCTCGGAGCGATGGCCGAGGAGGCCGTCGCGCTGATCGGCGGGGAGGCCGGGGCGGTGCTGCGGCCGGTCGGTGGTCATCTCGAGATCGCCGCCACTACCGAGAACTGGCGGGGAACCGTCGGTGCGCACGTACAGACGAAGGGCACGGCCGCCGGGCGCGCGTGCCAGACCGGCCGCACCGTTGTCACGCCAAGCGGCAAGGGGGCCACGTCGACTCTGGTGCTCCCCCTCGTGCTGAGTGGCCGCACGCTCGGCGTGCTCGAAGTGCGACTGCCTGCGACGGCGCTCCCCGTGTCTCAGGAGCGAGTTGCACGCCTCGACCGTTTCGGGCGCTTCATCTCGCTGGCACTCCAACGCGACGACGAGCGCCTCGCCGTCGAGCGCGCCATGGCCGGCTACCACCAGCTCAACGAACTCGCTGCCGCGCTGGGTGCGCAGACAGACATCGACGGCGTCTCCCGAGCGATCATGCACGTGGTCCAGGAGGCCTTCTCGTTCCAGATCGCCGGGCTCATGCTGACGAGCTACGGCCGCGACCAGGCCGACATCGCGCTCGCCGGTCGAGGTACACGTCGACGAGATAGACACGGTTCTGGGTGATATCGCCGGACGCGATGTCAGACGTGACCCGTTCGACACCGTGCGGACCTCGCCACGTTGCACGGGGTCGCTTGTCAGCGACATCCCGGTGCGCGACGACTGGGCGACGGTCGCCGTCGAGCTCTCGCACGGCACGCTCGACATCGGCTAGCTGTTCGTGGCGCGCGCCGACGGCGGTCGCTACAACGCCCAGGACCGCGCGCTGCTCGACGGTCTCGCCGCGCACGCCGGCGCTGCCTTCGGCCGCGCCTCGCTGTTCGGCCGCATCCGCGACGACTACGCCAAGACCATCGCGGCGCTCTCCGCGACACTCGATGCCAGCGAGCACATGCCGAGCGGACACTCGACTCGCGTCATGGACTACGCGATGCTCATCGGCGAGGAGCTCGGACTGCCGGTCGAAGACGTCGAGCAGCTCCGCTTCGCGGGTCTGCTGCACGACGTCGGCAAGACGGGCGTCCCGCAAGAGATCCTGCTCAAGCCCTCGAAGCTCACCGGGGACGAACTGAGCCGCGTGAAGCTCCATTCGGAGTTCGGTGCATCGATCGTCGACCAGATCGACTTCCTCAAGTCGCTGACGCCCGTCATCCTCCATCACCACGAGCGATGGGACGGCGAAGGCTATCCGGTCGGGCTTTCGGGCGAGTCGATTCCTCTGCTCGCACGGATCCTCGCGGTCGCCGACTCCTACGATGCGATCAGCACGAAGAAGGCATACGGCCAGCGCAAGTCGTATCTCGCTGGCACGCAAAGAGGTCCAGAAGCGGTGCGGGCACGCAGTTCGATCCTCGTGTGGTCGAGGCGCTGTTCTCCGGTCTGGACCGCATGGCGATGGCCGGGAGCACCGGGCTGCTCGCGCCGGCGGAGAGCCGCGGACGCCCCGAGCTGCTGCAGTAGCGAGACCGACCGCAGGGGTACCGAGGCGCGCATTGTGACCTGCGCCCGCGTGCTAGAATCCGCGCGACCGCTCCGCGCGAAAGGCACGCATGTCCCGCACCCGCTACATCGCCCAAGCAGGCGTCATCGCCGCCGTCTACGCCATGCTCACACTGCTCACGATGCAGTTTCTCGGAGGGCTGGCGTGGGGCCCCGTCCAGCTTCGCGTGAGCGAGGCGTTCACCGTCATCGCGCTGTTCACGCCCGCCGCCGTTCCGGGACTGACCATCGGCTCGGTGGTCGCCAACGCGCTCAACCCCACCGCCATCTGGCCGCTGGCCGGGCTCGACGTCGTCTTCGGGTCGCTCGGCACGCTTCTGGGCGCCATCTGGATGCGGCGTTTCCGCGCGCGGCCTGCGCTCGCGCTCGCGGGTCCGGTCATCTGCAACGCGCTGATCGTTCCGGCGTATCTGCCCGTCCTGTTGGCGGGACTCGGGTTCTACACCGTGCCCTTCTTCGGCGTAAACTTGGACGGCGACTGGCTTGCGATGTATGTTTTCGGTGTCATCGCGGTCGGCATCGGCGAGGCCATCGTCGTGTACGGGGTGGGATGGCCGCTCATGGTGACGCTCAAGCGCATCGGGATCGCGGGGTCCATCGACCCGAAAGGATAGGTGTGGGCTACATCCGGGAGGGGAATGGTGACGAAGCCGACCAGCGCCGAGAGCGCGGTCTTCGACCTCATTTCCGTCCGGGAGATCGGCTCCTGCGCCGAGTGCATCAGCTGCATCCGGCATTGCCCCGCCCGAGCGATTCGAAGCGTCGACGGCCACCGCGAGATCGTTGCCGAGCGCTGTGTCGCGTGCGGGGCGTGCGTCGCCGAGTGCAACAGCCCCGGCTTCTCCATCCGAGACGACCTTCCCATCGTGCGCGAGCTGCTCGCGAGCGAGAGGCGTGTCGTGGCGGTGCTCGCCAGCGAATACGTCGCCGCGCTGCACCCGCTCGAGCCTGCCGAAGTCGATCGGCGGCTTGAGGCCCTGGGATTCGCCGCGGTCGAATCGACCGTGCTCGGCGAGGAGCTCGTCGCCGCGGCCTACGAGCAGGTCCACAGCAGCGCGGGCGACACGTTCCCGCGTCTGCGATCCACCTGCCCGGTCGTCGTCTCGTGGGTCGAGCGCTTCTACCCGCAGCTGACCCACGCGCTTGTCGCCGGTCGTGCCGCCCTACATCGCCCAGGCTCGGCTCGTGCGCGAGATCTATCCCGCGGACACCGCCATCGTCTACGTCTCGCCGTGCTGGGCACGCAAGGACGAGGTGCACGACCCGCAGTTCGAAGGCGTCGTCGATGTCGCCATCGGCTTCGACGAACTGCGCACGCTTCTCGCCGAGCATCCCGCGAGTCCGGGCGCCGAGCAGGTCGACGCGGGCCCCAACATCCGCCGACCCCAGCCGGTCAAGGAGCTCTCGCTCATCGACGGATTCCCGCGCCGAACCCTTCTCGAGCGCGACATGACCGACGCAGGCATGGTCACGGTTCGCGGCCTCGCCGACGTCGACCGGATGCTCCAGGCGATCGTGAGCGGCGAGATCGCTCCCCACGTCGTCGACATGCTCAACTGCGAGGGCTGCATCGACGGCCCGGCGACGGACCCGACGATGTCCGTGTTCGCGAAGCGCAACCTCATCGCCGCCGAGCGCGAGCGCCAGCCGCCACCCCTCGTCGGCAACCGCACCTTCCTCTCGGCGCTGCCTCCGATCGAGCTGAGGCGCTCCTTCTCGGCCAAGCCGGTGGTCACTCGCGTGCCCGCCGCCGAGGAGATCGACTCGATGCTGGCGGCGGGCGAGTTCATGAGCCGTGCCGAGACCATCGACTGCGGGGTGTGCGGCTTCGACACCTGCGTCGAGCTCGCGGCCGCGATCTGCCTGGGCGATGCGACGTGGGAGCGGTGCTTCCCGCTGCAGCGCAAGAGGATGCAGCGGGCGCACGACGAGCTCACCGAGGTCGCACTGCTCGACCCGCTCACGGGCCTCGGGAACCGGCGCTCGTTCGACATGCGGCTCAACGAAGAGGTCTCGCGCGCCACACGCTACGGTACGGCGCTCTCGCTCGCGATGGTCGACCTCGACGGGTTCAAGGAGATCAACGACAAGTACGGCCACACCGCAGGGGACGCCGTTCTCGTCCGAATCGGCCTGCTGCTGAGCGACGTCATGCGAGAGAGCGACGTGTCGACACGCTACGGCGGAGACGAGTTCGCGATCATCCTTCCCGACACGGGCAAGACCGACGCATGGCTCGCCGCCGAGAAGCTGCGTGGCGCGCTTTGTCGATGTGCAAATCGACGTCGGCGGTGGAAAGATAGTCGGGGTGACCGGCTCAGTAGGGCTGGCCAGCCACGGCGAGCTGAACCAGACGGCGGCGGCCTTGCTCGAAGCGGCGGACTCGGCCCTGTACCGCGCGAAGCACCATGGCCGCAACCGCGTGGAGCTCGCAGCCGGCTAGGAGGCGAGAGCGATGCACGACGCCCTGCTCGGCAGCGCCGAAGGCGACCGCATCCGCTGCGGCCTGTGCCCCCACGCGTGCCTCATCGCCGAGGGCGACCGCGGCTGGTGCGGCGCGCGCGGCGTCGAGGGCGGGCGGCTTCGCGCCTACACCTACGGGCTCGTGAGCTCGATCGCCGTCGATCCCATCGAGAAGAAGCCGGTCTTCCACTACTGCCCCGGCTCGCGACGTGCTCTCGCTGGGCAGCGTGGGGTGCTCGATGCGCTGCGGGCACTGCCAGAACTGGCAGATCTCGCGTCCGAAGGGTGACGACGGCTCGGTCTCACTGCGCTTCGTCGCACCCGAGACGGTCGTGTCCACGGCCCTGCGCGAGGGCTGCCCCGGCATCGCCTACACCTACAACGAGCCGGTCATCTGGCTCGAGTACGTGCTCGACGTCGGGCCGTCTGGCCCGCGCCAACGGGCTGTTCAACATCATGGTCACCAACGGCTACGTCACGCCAGAGGGACTCGATGCCTTTGCCGAGGTCGTGGACGTGTGGCGCGTCGACATCAAGGGGTTCTCGGAGGAGTCCGTTCCGCAAGCTGTGCCACGTCGGGCATGCCGAGGTCGTCCGAGAGCAGGCGGTGCGAGCGAAGCGCGAGCACGGCATGCACGTCGAGTGCGTCACGAACGTCGTGCCGACCGTCAACGACTCCGAGGAAGAGCTGCGGGCCATCGCGCGCTGGATCGCCGCCGAGCTCGGGCCGCTGACGCCGTGGCACGTGACCCGGTTCACGCCGTACCTCGAGTTCGCCGACCTGCGAGCCGACCCCGATGGCCACGCTGCGAGCGCGCGGTCGCCATCGGTCAGGAGGAGGGGCTCGCGCTTCGTCTTCCTCGGGAACGTGGACGTGCCGGGTGGCGAGGACACCGTCTGCCCCGGCGTGCGGCGACGTCGGCCGTGAGGCGCCGTGGCTTTCGACGTGCTCGCCGAGAACCTCTCGGCTACGCGGGGCCTGTGCGGTCGTGCGGCGCCGACCTCGGCATCAGCGATGGAAGGGTGCCCGAGCATCCGGCTCGGGCGAGAGCGCGACCTGCCGCCCGGGTAGCGGTATCATGTACGGGGCCCGGATACGGGCCCGCGAACTGTCACCGACAAGGGAGCGTTTGCACCCGTGGAACCAGTCGTCATCATCCCCACGTTCTGGACGAAACCGAAGTCCAAGCGTGGCCGCACGTCCATCCCGGTCGACGACCTCGCCAGCGCCTACGACCACCCGACGCCGATCGATACCGACGGCACGCTTGCCGGACTGTCTGCGCTCGCTGCGAGAAGGTCGAGGGGCTCGGTCGAGTCGTCATCATCGTCGCAGCGACCGACGAGTCGATCGAGCATCGCGCCGAGGACAAGGTCCGCGAGATCGTCGCCGACTTCCCCGACATCGAGGCGTTCGTCTTCGGCCCGGCCGAGCTCGGCAGCCTGCACCGCCGCCTCGAGCAGCTCGAGTTCGCCGACATGATCGAAGGCGTCACCCTCAAGGGCTACGGCGCAGTGCGCAACGTCGGCCTCATGGCCGCCGCCGTGCTCGGCTACGACTCGGTCGTCTTCATCGACGACGACGAGATCGTCACGACTCCGGAGTTCCTGCGCACCGCCATGTACGGGCTGGGTGCGAAGTTCGACGACGGCACGCCGCTGCTCGCGAAGAGCGGCTTCTACACCGACTCGCAGGGTCGCTACCAGCGCAACGACGACGCGCACTGGAGCGACATGTTCTGGCGCCAGCGCGACGCGTTCAACCAGGCGCTCTCCGTGGTCAGCAAGCCGCCGCGCATCCAGCGCACGAACATCGCGTTCGGCGGCATTCTCGCCCTGCACTGCGAGATGTTCACGAACGTCTCGTTCGACCCGTGGGTGCTGCGCGGCGAGGACATGGACTACATCATCAACGCTCGCATGCACGGCGCCGACGTCTACCTCGACGACGAGTGGCGCATCGTGCACGAGCCGCCCGAGACCGTCTCGGAGGCGATCCGGTTCCGCCAGGACGCGTACCGCTTCGTCTACGAGCACCGCAAGATCGAGTTCGCGAAGTCCCAGGTCGACCTGCGCCAGGTCACGCCGAAGTCGATGATGCCGTACCCGGGCCCGTTCCTGGACTCGTCGGTGGGATGGCGTGCCACGCTGACCGCGATCCTGCGTTCGCTCTCGCGGCCCGACAAGGCGCAGTACCGGCAGGTCGCGCTCCACACGCTCAAGGACTCGGGCGACTACGCGCGCGAGCACTGCCAGCACTACTTCGAGTTCCAGCGCCGCTGGCCGATCATGATGGAGTCGCTGTGGGACGACGTCGCGCTCAAGTCGCTCTTCAGCGGCGAGCGCGTCGTCGACCGCTCGGCGATCACCGGCCGGTTCCCGGTCGTTCCGCCCGCCTAGAGCCGAGTACCGCAGGAAGGCGTCGCCGCCATATGCGCGAGCTGGCACTCACCCTCGGGATCGGGTTCGTGTCCGGGGTGCTGTCGGGTGCGTTCGGCATCGGCGGCGGCATCATCACGACGCCGGCGATCCACCTGATACTCGGCGCGCCCGCGCTCATCGCGGTCGGCACGCCGCTGCCGGTCATCTTCCCGAGCGCGCTGACCGGCGCCATCAGCTACGCGCGCAACGGCGTCCTCGACATCCGCGCCGGGCGTCATCTGCGGTCTCGCCGGCTCGGCGACCGCAGTCCTCGGCGCGTGGGCCACCCGCCTCGTGGGCGGCGACGTCGTGCTCCTGGCCACCGCCGCCCTCATCCTCTACACCGCCGCCGACATGGTCCTCCAAGTCCTCAGGCCCCCACGCCTGGGCCTAGAGGCCGCCGAAGAAGCCGACGCCTTCAGAAGGTTCGACGTGGGACCGCCGTCGAGGCCGATGAGGGCGCTCGAGTGGCGAGGGCTGACGGGTCGCGTCGCCGCGGAGGCCGATTCGGCGCCCCGCAGCGAACGTGCGAAGCCAGTGAGCGAAGGGGCGCCGAATCGGCCCGGCCGCGACGCCGCGGCTGGTCGCCATCGGCGCCCTCACCGGCCTCTACTCCGGATTTCTGGGGCTCGGCGGCGGCTTCGTCCTAGTCCCGATGCTCACACGCTGGCTCGCGATTCGACATCAAGCGCGCCATCGCCACCTCGCTGCTCGCCATCACGATCCTCGCGATCCCGGGCACGATCACGCACGCGCTGCTCGGCAACATCGACTGGCGCATCGCCGCGGTCCTCGCCGTCGGCGTCATCCCGGGTGCGATCGTGGGTGCGCGGCTCACGCTCGGCTCGGCCGAGCGCACGCGTCCGGCTCGGCTTCGCGGCGCTGCTGCTCGCGGTGGGTGCCTGGCTCGCGATCAGCACGCTGACCGGGCGGCCGGCTGTGAGGTGCGCGAGCCCGCGCGAGAGGCGACCGCGCGCGAGGCCGAGCAGCTGTGGCCCGCGGCCCGCGCCGAGCGCCTCTTCGACACCGCCGAGCAGTTCGCGGCGTACTGCGCGGCCGCACCGTGGCGCATCCGCGTCACGGACCGCGGCGATGCCGCCGTTCTCGGCGTCTGGCGCGAGCACCTCGACGTTCTGGCGATGCGCGGCGTCTGCTGCTCGCCGCGCCACGTCGCCGCGTTCGTCGCAGACGCCCGCGCGCTTGCCGCGCGAGCATGGCGCTCGGGCAGCGTGCTGTCTCCGCTGCTGCCGGTCGACCTTCTCGGCCCGTACCGCCGAGAGCGCATGACGCGTCTGCCAGCGCATCACCCCGATCCAGGGCCACCCGCGCGCGATCCTGCGCTGCCGACCCGCCGCTTGGCGTGCACGTTGCGCAGCCGGTCGCACCGAGGACCTCGCGCGGTTGGCGCGCTCGACGCGCGAGTGCTTCGACGACTTCTGGCGCTACGGGCCCTCTGAGCTTCGCGGAGCTGTTCGCGACGGAGCGCCTGGTGGTCGCCGAGAACGCTTCAGGGCCAGCTCATCGGCTATACTCTGGCCACCGTGAGCCGGGGAGCGGCTACGCTGGGCCGGCTGGGTGTGGCGAGTCCGCGGCGCGGCCACGGGCTCGGTCGAGCGCTCGTCTAGCGAGGTGGCCCGGTGGGCGCGACCGCCGGTGCCGAGACGATGTCGCTGTGCACGCAGGAGGAGAACTCCGGCCGCCCGGAGGCTGTACGCCGCAGCGGGGCTGGCCGAAGTGCAGCGACGTGTACGGCTTCGCCATTGGAGACGCCGCCGAGAAGGGCAGTGCGTGAACAACCGGGTCACCCTCATCGACATAGTGCTCATCGGCGCGCTTGTCGTGCTTTCGGTCATCACCATCTGGAGCCTGGCGGCCGAGCACGTCTCGCGCTGGGTTCAGCATCGCCGGTCTCGGCGGGCATCATCCTGGTCGCGCTCTCGCTCGTCGTGCGCGCGGTTCATGACCCGGCCCGACCACGTGCGCGCGCTGCAGTCGCACATGATCCTCGAGGTCGCGAACGCCGCGATCTCGTACCTGCGCCAGGGTCTCAACCCCGAGAGCGCGCAGGCGGTCTGCGGAATCGTGCTTGCCCAGACCGAGGCCGCTGCGGTCGCCATCACCGACGCGACCGACGTCTTGGGCTTCGCGGGCGTTGGAGAAGACCATCACGAGGCGGGTGGGCCGATCATCACGCGTGCGACGCGCGAGTCGATCGAGCACAACGAGCCCCGGGTGCTCGCCACCAAAGACGAGATCGGCTGCCCGCGCAAGGACTGCAAGCTCAACGCCGCGATCGTCGTACCGCTCGAGATGCGCGGTCAGCCGGTCGGGACGCTCAAGTTCTACTACACCACGCCGCGCCTGCTCAACGAGACTCAGATCGCGATGGCCGAGGGCCTCGCGCAGGTGCTTTCGACCCAGCTCGAACTGGCCGAACTCGAGCGACAGACGGAGCTTGCGACCCGCATGGAGCTCAAGGCGCTGCAGGCGCAGATCAACCCGCACTTCCTCTTCAACACCATCAACACCATCGCCGCGCTCATCAGAACCGATCCCGCTCGCGCCCGCGAGCTGCTCCGCGAGTTCGCCGCGTTCTACCGCCGCACGCTCGAGAGCGGCGACGAGCTCATCCCGCTCGAACTCGAACTCGAGCAGACTCACCGCTACCTGACGTTCGAGCTCGCCCGCTTCGGCGATCGCGTCGTGTTCAGCGAGGACGTCGACTCCGCAGCTCCGCCAGATCCTCGTGCCGGCGTTCATCGTGCAGCCGCTGGTCGAGAACGCGATCGCCCACGGGATGCGTCCCGAACGCGCCGCTCACCGTCTCGTTGACATCGTCTGTCTGTGGCGATGGCAGCATCTGCGTCTCGGTGAGCGATGATGGAGTCGGCATTCCCGCCGATCGGGTCGGCCACGTGCTCGAGGCCGGATCGGCAAAGGGCCTCGGGATTGCGCTCAAGAATGTTGACGATAGACTGAGGGGGCACTTCGGCCCCGGCTCCGGCGTCGTGGTCGAGAGTGTCGAAGGCACGGGGACGACCGTGTCGCTGGTGCTCGCCGGAGTCTCTGCCAACGGGTGATGGAGGCGCGAGGAATGCTCAAGGCACTGGTCGTCGACGACGAAGCGCCTGCACGCTCCGAGCTGCGCTACCTGCTCGGCGAGGCGGGTGGCGTCGAGGTCGTGGGCGAGGCGAGCAACACCATCGAGGCCCTGCAGCTCATCAAGGCCATCCCCTACGACGTCATCTTCCTCGACATCAACATGCCCGGCCTGTCCGGCGTTCAGCTCGCCGAGGTGCTCGCCGGTCTCGCGCGTCCACCCGCGATCATCTTCGTGACGGCGCACAGCGAGCACGCGGTCAAGGCGTTCGAGGTCAACGCCACCGACTACCTGGTCAAACCGGTCGAGCTCGACCGGCTCAAGAGCGCGATCTCGCGTCTGACGCCTGCGGCCGATGCCACTCCCGCGCGCGTGGAGCGCATCCCGGTCGAGAAGGCCGGCAAGAAGCTGCTCGTCGGCGTCGACGACATCCTCTACGTCATGGCCAAGGACGACTACAGCTACCTGTACACGGCGGCCGATCGCTACCTGTCGACCATCTCGCTCGCGCAGCTCGAGGCGAAGCTCGAGACCGCCGGCTTCTTCCGCATCCACCGTCGCTACCTGGTCAACCTCGCCCGCGTCAAGGAGGTCGTCCCCATGTACGGCGGCACGCTCCTGCTCACGCTCGCCGATGAGGCCGCGACACAGATTCCCGTCTCGCGACGCCGTGTCCCGGCGCTCAAGAAGGCGCTCGGGCTGTAGGTGGCCCCGACGGATGGCCGCGATCCGGCGCGCTGCGTGCGCGTCGGGCTCATCTCGGACACGCACGGGCAGCTCGACCCGCGGGTTCTGACCGTCTTCGCCGCTGAGGGCCCGCTGGCTGCGATCGTGCATGCCGGCGACATCGGTTCCGACACCGGCGTGCTCTGGGACCTCGAAGCGATCGCACCCGGTCACGGCGGTGCTCGGCAACTGCGACTTCGAGCTTCCCGGCTTCGAGCTCGACAGTCGTGGCGCGCACCACGGTTGCGGGCGTGCGCATCCTCGCGATCCACGACTATCGCCGACCTCGGTCCGATTCCCGACGGCGTCGACGTCGTGGTTCGCGGTCACAGCCACATCCCGAGCGTTCAGTCGCACGGAGACGTGCTCGTCGTGAACCCGGGCTCGGCCTCACAGCGTCGCAGGCAGCCGAGCAGGAGTGTCGCGATACTCGAGCTCGCCGAGGGCGGCGCCGCCAACTGCGCGGATCGTCGCACTCGACGAGGGCGTGACGGCCGGGTAGTGCCACCGGGTGGGGCCGGCGAGCGCCGACCACCGGCACGCCGGGGCCAACCACAACGGTTTGCTGACGACTCCCGCATGCGCCGCGCGGACGCAGGTAGAATCCCTTTGCACGCAGCGGGCCTCACCAGGCGCACGCGGCCGCAGCTATCCCGACACGAGATCCGGCTAGACCGATAGGACGCTTCCATGACGCAAGACGACTCGCAAAACCCGACAGCTCCGCTGCCGGAGCAGCCTGAGGTCCCGGGCCCCAAGCTGACCCGTGCTCAGCGTAAGGCGGCACGAGCGGCGTCGGGAGAGAACAAGAAGCGCGGCCTCGTCATCGCGGCATCCATCGCGGGCGTCCTGCTCCTCGTCGGCGTCGCTCTCGGAGCGTGGTACTACAACAACCTCGCGAACAGACTCGCGCCGACCGATTCTCAGACGGTCGCCGAGGTGGCATCGGTCCTCGACACGGGCACCGTCGAGACCACGGTCGCGGCCGCACCCGAGTACATCCTGTTGCTCGGCAGCGATGCCGGCCAGGGCAGACGAGGGCGCGCTCGGACAGCATCGTCATCGCTCGCATCGAGCAGGACACGAAGAAGGTGACCCTGCTCTCCATCCCGCGTGATACGCGAGTGCCCATACCGGGTCACGGTCAGGACAAGATCACGCACGCCAACGCGTATGGCGGGCCGGCCCTCGCGATCAAAACGGTCAAGGCCTACACGGGCCTGCCCATCAACCACTACGTGGAGCTCAACTTCGCCGGCTTTGCCGATATCGTCGATGCGCTCGGGGGCGTGACGGTCAACGTCGATCGCACGATCAACGACCCGCATGGCGCAAACACCGGCGGTGTCTCCAATGTCACCTACGTGCCGGCCGGCAAGCAGAGACTGTCCGGTCCGGCCGCACTCACCTACGTTCGCGCCCGGCACATGGCGGGAGGCGACTTGGCGCGCATGAGGCATCAGCAGACGTTCCTCAAGGCGCTTGCCACGCAGGTCCTGGCGGCCAAGAACCTCCGCAAGCTGCCCAGGGTGATCGATGCGGCCGCCGACAACATCACCACCGACATGAAGGTCGGCAAGATCGTCGAGCTGGCGCAGGCGTACCGAGGCTTCTCCGGGAAGAGCATCAAGTCCTACAGCGCGACCGGTCGCGGCGGCAAGGTCGGCGGCGTCTACTACATCATCCCGAATCAGGCTCGTTCGGAGAGTCTGTTCCGTGCGTTCGAAGCCGGCACCTCGCCTTCGGACTAGCTCGGTCCGGCGTCCTCTGATCGGTGCGACTTCCCCAGCGCCCCTAGTCTTCTGCGACGACGCCTGCTGCATCCTCGAGAGCGCGAGCCAAAGCCACCACGGTCACGTGTTCGGCGTCCGGCAGCTCGACGCGCAGGATGCGCCGACCTGCGTCCGACAGCGTGGCGAAGTCGCCGGCAGACTGGGCTGCGTGCAGGTCGCGCAACGTCCACGTCTTGCCCGGCACGCACAGGTCGGCGTGGTCACGTGTGGTCACGAGCAGGAAGACGCCCGTGTTCGGACCGCCCTTGTGCAGCTGCCCCGTCGAGTGCAGATAGCGCGGTCCGACCTCGAGCGTGACGGCGACGCCAAGGGCGGCCGCCAGCCGCGGAACGGCGCGCTCGAGCGGAGCCAGCTGCTGCTCGTCTTCCGGAAGATACGCCAGCACGCCGAGATAGTCGCCCGCCTTCAGTTGGGCCAGCGCATGCCCGATGGCATTGGCGACGTTGGCGTCCGCATGGCCCGGGGCGGCCAGCGTTCCGGCGAAGGTGATGCGCCGTCCCCTCCGGCGTCGTCGTGTCCGCCGGCACTGCGGCGAGCTCGCCGGCCAGCACGGCGTCGGTCGCTGCCTTGGCGGCAGCGACGTTCGGCTGCCCGAACGGGTTGACCTCCAGCAGCACGCCGAGAAGCGCCACGGCGTGCTCCCAGCGCACGAACTCAGCTCCGATGTCGTAGCCGTCGGCCAGCACGAGTTCGAGCACCGGCGCCATCTCGGAGAGTCGGGGTACCCACTCGGCGAGACGCTCGTCGCCCTCGAGCCGCACGACGACGATCGCGCGGTCGGGACCGTAGCCGATGGGCAGGTCGTCTGAGAGCTCGACGACGGGAATCACGCCCACGCCTTCCTTGCCGAGCGACTCGGCGACGAGCTGCTCGACCCAGAGCCCGAAGCTCGAGAGCGCTTCAGACGCGACGATGGTGAGCTTGTCTCGGCCGGCGGTGCGGTTGTCGGCCACGAACGAAGCCAGTGCCACGGCAGGGTTGAAGGCGAGGGGGAGCGAGCACTCGGTCTCCATCTCGGTAGCGCGATCGACCAAGAGCCTCGGTGTCGATGCCCATCAGGGTGGCCGGCACGAGTCCGAACGCCGTCAGCGCCGAGAACCGGCCTCCGACGGTCGGGGATGCCGTGGAAGACGGCATGGAACCCCTCGGCGATGGCGAGGGTCTCGAGCGAGGTGCCCGGATCGGTTACGGCGATGAAGTGCTCGCCGGCGGCCTCTCGGCCGAGTCGTCTCGTCGGCCTCCTCGCGGAAGATCGAGTACAGCGTCATCGGCTCGATGGTGCCGCCGGACTTGCTCGAGACCAGGTAGAGCGTCGTTGCGGGATCGAGCGTGCCGAGCGCGGCGGCGACGGTGCGCGGCGCGGTGGTGTCTAGGACGTGCAGGCGTCGGCAGCAACTCTCGACCAGCACCTCGCCCATGACGATGCGTGGCCAGAGAGCTCCCGCCCATGCCCAGGACGACGACGTCGGTGAGATTGTCGCCCAGGTTGTTGATGGTGCGCTGACGAAACTCCTCGAGCGGCTGACAGCACATCTCCAGGTCGGTCCAGCCGAGGCTGTTCTCGGTCAGGGCGATCCCCTCGGCGTCGCTCGCGAAGAGCGTCGCGTCACGACCGCGCAGGCGGTCGACGGCGTTGAGCGAAGCCAGGCGCGAAAGTGCGTCCATCGGGTGTTCCTTTCGAATGTGCCCCGCATCGGAGCGAAGTCCCCAGGGTTATTGTCCCCGAGCAGCGCCATCGTTGTCGCTCGGAAGCGCATCGCTTTCGGTGCCGGCGGCCTCGAGCGGCGCGGCGGGGTCGACCGTCGGGGAGAGCCGCGCGACCGTGAGCCCGCCGGCCACGACCATCGCCCCACCGACCGCCATCCACGCCGTGAGGGCCTCGCCGAGGAACGCCGCCGCGAAGAGCACCGCAGCGACGGGCTCCGCGTACGTGAGGATAGCGGCGTGGTCCGTGCGCGTGGCGCGCAAGCCGCCGAGGAAGATGATGCCGGCGAACGCCGTGTGCACGAGGCCGAGCGCCAACAGCGCGGCGTACGAGCTCGCCGTGGTCGGCCCCCTGCCGTTGCTGTAGAGCACGGCGACGAACGGCAGCAGCAGCAGGCTCGCGATCGTGTACTCGACGACCATCAGCGCGGCACCGGTGATGCCGCGCAGGATCTTCTTGCTGCGCAGCAGGAGTGTGGCGTACGTCAGCGCCGAGCAGAACGCGAGCACCGCGCCGAGCAGCTCGCGGCCCCCGGCGACCGCGAGCCCCTGAGGCGCGAGGATCACGACGATGCCGCCCAGCGAGAGCGACAGCGGCAGCAGGATGCGAGCGTCGAAGCGCTCTCCGGTGACGAACGGCGCCAGCGCCGCCACGAACACCGGCCCCGTGTAGCCGAGCAGCTCGGCGGTCGCGACGTTCGTCATGTCGAGCGCCGAGAGGAACAGGACCCAGTTCAGCGTCAGGATGACGCCCTGTCCCATGACCTGCAGCAGCTTCTTGCGCGACAGGCCGGTGACCTCGGAGAAGCGCCCGGTCGCAAGCATGTACACGGCGAGCGCGATCGCCGCGAAGAACACGCGGTAGAAGACCTTGATGATGCTCGCACCGTCGGCGGCGCGCAGCACGAGCGGAATCGTGCCCCAGATGAGGCCGGCGATCGCGACGCGAGCCAGGCCGATGCGGTTTGCTCGGCGGGCCGAGGTGTCGATGGATGAGGGCATGGGTCGAGTCTAGCTGAACACCGCGTCCCACCTGCGGCAACAAGCTGCGACGAACTCAGACCGGTTCGCCCTCGCGCTGCCGCTGCGCCACGCCACGCGCATGTGCGCCGGGCAGTTGGCAGGTGTTCGGGCCCGGATATCAGCTCGGTGCACTCGCGCTCGATGCCCTTGAGCGTGCCGGTGAACACGAAGTGGTGGAACGGCAGCACCGCGTACCAGTACAGCCTGCCCAGCAACCCCTTCGCGTCGAACGTCGCCGTCTGTCGCACGATCGTGCCTTCGCCGTCGGGCACGAGCTCGTACTGGAGCCAGCCCTCGCCCGGCATGACCATCTCGGCCCTGAGCCGCAGCAGCCACGGCGAGTCGACCGTCTCGACGCGCCACCATTCGAGCACGTCGCCCTCGATGAGCGCGTACTGGTCGCGACGGCCGCGCCGCCGACCCGGGCCGCCGAGCAGGATGTCGAAGAAGCCGCGGATGTCCCACAGCGTGTCGAACGCGTACCAGCCGTTCTCGCCGCCGATGCATGCGATCGGATCGAACGCCGCCTCGGGAGGGCATGCGATCCTGAGCGTGCGAGAGTCGACGTAACGGCCCTCGCGCTCGAAATTCGGCGATGCATCCGCCGGACGGTCGGCGAGCTCCTCGTTCCACCGGATCGCCGAGAAGGCCGCCGCCTCGGCGGCGAACGCGCGGTCGTAGGCCTCCGCGGTGCCGATGGGGTGGATGGTCGGGAAGTCGCGCTGCGGCCGCGTCGCTCGTCACGGTGGTGGGATGGCGGAGCGATTCCGCGAGCTGGCGGCCGACGGTGGCCTGCTTCGGCGTGAAGAGGTAGAGCCACCAGCCCGAAAGCCCTGGCGAGAGTACCGGCACCGGGATGATGAGCCGCTTCAGACCGCGGTGCGCGCCGTAGAGGCTCAGCAGGTCACCGTAGGTCACGATGTCGGAGCCGCCGACCTCGTAGATGCGGTGAGAGCTGAGCGCGGTCCTCGGGGAGCTCGACCGCGGCGACGAGGTAGCGAACGACGTCGTCGATCGCGATGGGCTGGCACGGCATGCGAACCCAGCGCGGCGTGGTCATCGCCGGCAGCTTCTCGACGAGGTTGCGGATCATCTCGAACGAGGTCGACCCGCTGCCGATCACGATCGAAGCGCGGAACTCCACGACGGGCACGCCGGTGGATGCCAGAATTCGGCCGACTTCGTGACGGCTCGCGAGGTGCTCCGACAGCTTGCCGGCATCGCCGCCCAGTCCCCCGAAGAAGACGATGCGCCGCACGCCGGCATCGCGCGCCGCCTCGGCGAAGATGGTGGCGGCCTGCCGGTCGCGCTCCGCGTAGTCGGCACCGCCGTCGAGCGTGTGCACGAGGTAGAACGCGGTGTCGATGCCTTCGACCGCAGCACGGACCGCGACCGCATCGAACGCATCCGCCGAGACGACCTCGGTGTGCTCGGTAGCGATGCCGCGCAGGCGCTTGGGCGAACGCGCCGCGGCGCGCACGTGGTAGCCGGCGGCTTCCAAGGGCGCCACGATGTTGCGGCCGATGTAGCCGGTCGCGGCGGTCACGAGAACCTTGCGAGCCGCTCGGGTGGCGTTCTCGGCTTCCACCGATACCTGCTCTCGGAGTCTACGTGTGATGATGGGACTCTACCCAATGCGGAACGGCCTCCATGCGGGGGCCGTTCGGAGTTGCACCTTGATGTTCGTGCTGCGCCGCTAGCAGATCCTCGGCAACTGCTCGCCGACGAGCATGTCCATGACGCGTGTCGCGCCGAAGCTCGTCTTCACGTACACCTTGCCCTTGCCCTCTTCGACCTCGCCGACGATGGCGGCGTCTTCGCCGTACGGCGACGCCTTCATGGCGGCCAGCGCGGCTTCGGCCTGCTCGGCGGGTACGATGGCGACCATCTTGCCCTCGTTGGCGACCTGGAAGACGTCGTAGCCGAGCATCTCTGAGGCGCCGCGGACCTGCGGCTTCACGGGGACTTCGGTCTCGGTGACGGTTATGTTCACGCCTGAGGCGACCGCCATCTCGTTGAGCGTCGAGGACAGGCCGCCGCGGGTTGGGTCGCGGAAGCAACGCGTATCGGGTGCGGCGGCGAGAACGTTGGCGATGAGCTGGTTGAGCGGAGCGGCGTCGGTCTCGATGCTCGTCTCGAAGCTCAGGCCCTCGCGAGTCGAGATGATCGCGATGCCGTGATCGCCGAGCGTGCCCGAGAGCAGCACCTTGTCGCCGGGCATGCAGTAGCTGCCCGACAGGTCGACGCCCTCAGGAAGCGAGCCGATACCGGCGGTGTTGATGAAGATGCCGTCGCCGTGGCCCTTCTCGACGACCTTGGTGTCGCCCGTGACGATGTGGACGCCGGCCTCGCGGGCGGCCTCCTTCATCGACAGCAGCACGCGGCGCAGGTCCTCGACGGGGAAGCCCTCTTCGAGCACGAACCCGACGCTCAGGTACATCGGCGTGGCGCCGGAGGTCGCGACGTCGTTGACGGTTCCGCACACTGCGAGCCGTCCGATGTCGCCGCCCGGGAAGAAGATCGGGTTCACCACGTACGTGTCGGTCGAGAACGCAAGCCGACCGGCGGGCATGTCGAGCGAGGCGGCGTCGTCGAGGCGCTTGAGAGCGTCGTCGTCGAAGTCGGGCACGATGCACTCCTCGATGAGCTCGCGCATCATCGTGCCGCCCGAGCCGTGGGCGAGGAGGATCCGGTCTGAACGCATGGGCTTACGCCTTCCCGTAGTCGGTGAAGCGGTAGTAGGCCGCGCAGCTACCTTCCGAGGAGACCATACACGGTCCGATCGGATGCTCGGGCGTGCAGCCCTTCGCGAACAGCTTGCACTCGTAGGGCACGATGATGCCGCGCAGGACCTCGCCGCACTGGCAGCCCTTGATCTGCTTCACGGGAGGGGGAGTGACCGGCAGCTTCACGACGGCGTTGTACGCGTCGTACTCGGGCCGCAGCCCCAGTCCGGTGCCGGGGATGACGCCGATTCCGCGCCAGTCGGCGTCGATCGGCATGAAGTACTCCTCGACGAGCGCCCAGGCGGTGGGGTTGCCCTGGTCGGAGACGCCACGGTGGTAGCCGATCTCGATCTCGGCGCGGCCTTCATCGATCTGCTTGAGCAGCATGTAGACGCCCTGGAGCACGTCGACCGGCTCGAAGCCCGTGATGACGCCGGGAACGTGGAACTCCTCGGCGATGAAGCGGTAGGGCTCGGGGCCGATGATGGTCGACACGTGGCCGGGGAGGATGAACGCCTCGACTTTGACGTCGGGATCGTTGGCGAGTGCCGCGAGCGCCAACGGCACCGTCTTGTGTGCCGAGAAGACGCTGAAGTTGGTGATGCCCTGCTCCTGGGCGCGGTGGATGGTCGCGGCGATGAGCGGGATGGTGGTCTCGAAGCCGACGGCGATGAAGACGACCTGCTTGTCGGGCTCCTTGACGGCGAGCGCGAGGGCGTCGAGCGGGGAGTAGACGATGCGCACGTCGCGCCCCTCGGCCTTCTCGCGCGAGAGTGACGAGTAGCTGCCCGGAACCTTCATCATGTCGCCGAACGTGGTGACGATGGTGTCGGGACGTTTGGCGAGTTCGATGGCGATGTCGATGTCCTCGTTGGCGGTGACGCAGACGGGGCATCCGGGGCCCGAGAGGAGCGTGACGTTGTCGGGCATGACCGCCCTGAGGCCGTTCTTGGCGATAGCGACGGTGTGCGTGCCGCACACCTCCATGATCTTGACCTCACGGCCGATTCTCTCGGCGGTTACTGCGATTGCCTCAATCAGACCCCGTGCTATCTCGGGGTCACGAAACGACGAGAGATCCATTGGCCCTAGGCCTCCTCGAGGACGCCGAGCGCGGCCTCTTCTTCTTCCTGGAAGAACGGGATCTGCTTGAGAAGCTCGAGGGTCTCATTGGCGACTTCCTCGTCAATGACCTGGAGCGCGAAGCCTGCGTGCACGAGGATGAAGTCGCCCTCGACGGCTTCCGGTACGAGATCGAGAGAGACCTTGCGGGTGACACCCATGATGTCGACCGTCGACATGCGATTGTCGTCGATCTCCGTGATGCGTGCCGGGATGGCGAGACACATATGCCTGAACCCTCCTGTTGCCGGATGCATAGACGCAGAGGTCTACAGCATCAAATCTCGTGCCGTCTGGCCCATGCCACCACGGCCTGCCCGAACGACACGGCACCGTCGTTCACGGGCAGCTTTGCATGGTTGAGCGGAACCAGCCCTGCCGCGCGCAGTTCGCGAACGGCCCCACCGAGAACGAGGCGGTTCATGAACACGCCTCCGGCAAGAGCAACATAGTGCGTGCCGGCACTCTGAGCTGCAGCTTGTCCCACGCGGACTATACACTCCACCACTGCGCGGTGGAAACGCATCGATAGTACCCCGACTGGTATTCCAGCTGCGATGTCGTCCAGAAGGGCTGCCAGAACGGGGGTCGGATCGAGGGTGAGCGGCGTCTGTGAATCGGTGAGCGGTGATGTATCAGATGTTACAAAACCGAACTCGTAAGCACCTTCAGCAGACCGGTCGGCGGCGGCTTCGAGCAAGATGGCCGCCTCGCCCTCGTAGCGGGCATCGTCGGCAACGCCGATGAGCGCAGCCACCGTGTCGAACAACCTGCCCATGGAGCTCGTGAGCGGGCAGTTCACGCCGCGCTCGACCATGCGTAGCAGCGTGGCCTCCTCGTTCTCGGCGAGGCGCGAGCGCAGCGGCGCTGCCCCGGGGTGGTCGAGGAGCCCGAGCGCCGACAGCGTGCCGAGCGCCATGCGGGCGGGGCGCTTGATGGCGCCGGCGCCGCCGGGCATCGGGACGTAGGCGAGGTGCGCGAAGCGCTCGTACGCGGCCCAGTCCGCCAGCAGCACCTCGCCGCCCCAGATGCGGCCGTCCTCGCCGTAGCCGGTGCCGTCGAAGGCGATGCCGACAACGCGTTCGCTGACGTTGTTCTCGGCGGTCACTGAGACGATGTGGGCGTGGTGGTGCTGGACGCCGACCTTGGGCAGGTCGAGCTCGAGCGCCCACTTGGTCGAGAGGTACTCGGGGTGCAGGTCGTGGGCGACGAGCTCAGGCGATGATGCGGAAGAGGCGCTCGTAGAGCCGCTCGGTCGCCTCGAAGGAGTCGAGCGTCTCGGCGTTTTCCATGTCGCCGATGTGCTGGCTGACGAATGCGTATCCGCCCGTGAGCAGCGTGAACGTGTTCTTCTGCTCGGGGCCGGCGGCGAGGATGTCGACGTCGGTCTCGAAGGGCAGCGCGAGCGGGAACGGGGCGTAGCCGCGGCTGCGGCGCACCGGCTCGACGAGACCGTCGACCACGCGCAGCACCGAGTCGTCGTAGCGGGAGAGGATCGCGCGGTCGTGGAGCAGGAACGCGTCGGCGATGGAGGAGAGGCGGTCGAGGGCCTCGGCGTTGTCGGTGGCGATGGGCTCGTCGGAGAGGTTGCCGCTCGTCATCACGAGCGGTCGGCCGCCGACCGCGTCGAGGAGGAGGTGGTGCAGCGGGGTGTAGGGGAGCATGACGCCGATCTCGGCGAGGTTGTCGGCGACGCCCGGCGCGAGCTGTCCGCGGGGGTCGCCGAAGGGTCCGGCGCTCGGGCAGTCCTCGCCGGGGGCCCTCGATGCTGCGGTTCGCTTGCGCGGACCTCCGCATCTCCCCCGGCTGCGGAACTCGCGGCGGACCCCCCGGCGACCCGCTGCCGTCACGTCGGGCGAGGTCGCGTGCTTCCTTAGGAGGACGATCGGGCGGACTACTCCGGCTAGCAGGGCTTCCTCTTCGGGGCAGACTTCGCAGAGGGCTCGTGCTGTCTCGATGTCCCTGCACCATGATTGCCAGCGGCTTGCCCCAGCGGCGCTTGCGCTCTCGCAGGCGGGTGACGGCTTCGGGGTTGGTTGCGTCGCAGGCGAGGTGGAAGCCGCCGAGGCCCTTGATGGCGAGGATGCGGCCGTCGAGGAGGAGATCGGCGGCGCGCGCGACGATCTCGTCGGAGCGGGCGGCCTCCACGGTGCGGTCGCGGTGGGGGCGGGGCGAGGATTCGCGCTCGGGCGACCAGGCCCAGTCGTAGGGGGCGTCGTCGGCGTTGAGGTAGAGCCTCGGGCCGCAGATGAAGCACGCATCCGGTTGCGCGTGGAAGCGGCGGTCGCCGGGGTCGCCGTACTCCTCGGCGCATTCGGGGCACATGGGGAAGTCGCGCATCGAGGTCATGGGGCGGTCGTAGGGGACGTCGCCGATGATGGTGAAGCGCGGGCCGCAGTTGGTGCAGTTGATGAAGGGGTAGCGGTAGCGGCGGTCGCTCGGGTCGAAGAGCTCGGCCGCGCACTCGGGGCAGGTTGCGATGTCGGGTGAGACGAGCGTCATCGCGCCTTCCTCGGCGCGCGACTCGCGGATGACGAAGCTCGCGGAAGCCTTCCGGCTCGACGTCCTCGGCGGTGATGGTCTCGATGACGGCCATCGCGGGGGCGCGGTCGCGAATCGCCTGCGGGAACGCATCGACGGTGGCCGGGTCGCCCTCGACGACGGTGTGGACGCCGTCACTGGCGTTGAGGACCCAGCCGGTCAGGCCCTGCTCGAGCGCGAGGTTGTAGACGAAGGGGCGGAACCCGACACCTTGGACGATGCCGGTGATGTGGAGGGAGAGCGCCTTCATCGGTGGGGTTCGTCCGAGTGGCGGCGGTGCTTGTCGCCGGCGACGAAGCGGTTGTTGATGTGCACGAACAGCGCGTACGCCTCGTCGAGGAGGCGCAGCGCGTCCTTGGCGTTCTGCATCGAGAGCGACTCGCGCTGGCCATCGAAGGCGGCGTCGTGGATGAAGGCGTTGCGCTCGGTGCGCAGCTCGCGCCACTGGCGCGGGAACTCCGGGTGGCCGGCTTTGGCCGCCGACGCCTCGAACTGCTCGCCGACGAGCGTGGGGTAGAGCTTGCCGATGCGCTGGCCGATCGAGCGCTGGGTGTCGAGCACGCCCGCGCGCAGCTTCACGCTCGCTCCCTCGGCGGCCATGATGCGCGCGAGCATGTCTTCGAGCAGGGTCTCGAGGAAGGTAGCGACGAGGATGACGACGACCTCGTGCTCGCCGTCGGCGTGGTAGCGGCGGATGCGCGTGTCGACTCGCCGGATGCGGTCCGCCGGGAACGCCCGTCGCCCGTCACCGCCGGCACTGCACTTGGGGCAGCGGTGCGAGCCGTCAGCGAACGCCGGATCAGCCGAGATGAACCCGCATGCGGGGCACTCGAGGTAGCTGGGTGGCCGTTCGTGGGCAGGGCCGTGACCCTGTGGTTTCGCCGAGGTCATGGGCCGATTGTACCAGCGCATGAGGCGAGGGATTCCTGATGCAGGTCAATTCGCGCGAGCGGATCCGCACGGGCTTCAGCAGGCACGGACAGCCTAGACGTGCGTGTGGACCTGACCGTGACCGTGCGGGTGGCCGTGGGTGCCGTCTTCGTGTCGGTGTGAGTGCTCGTGGATGAGGTTGACCTCAAGCAGTAGCTCGCGCTTGGACAGCACGTCGTCCGGCGTGCCGTCGGCGCACACTCTGTGGTCCTCGGACATCACAATCATCCGGTCGGCTGACTCCGCAGCGATCGACAGGTCGTGCGTCGCGATGACGACGGTCTTGCCCGCCGCCTTCCACTCCTCGAGTACGTCGAGCAGCCACACCTGGCTGCGCGGATCCAGCGCGTTCGTGGGCTCGTCGAGGAGCAGCACCTGGGGGTCCATGGTGAGCACGCTGGCGATGGCGACGCGTTTCTTCTCGCCGCCGGACAGGGTGTAGGGAGCGCGGTCGAGGATTGGCGTGATGCGCAGCTGCTCAGCGACGCTGGCCACTCGTTGGCGGACTTCCGCCTCGGCGAGGCCAAGCTGGAGGGGGCCGAATGCGAGCTCGTCGAAGGCCGTGTTGCAGAACAGCTGGACATCGGCATCCTGAAAGACGAAGCCCACGCGGCTGCGGAACTCGCGGCGGAACGCGGGGTCCTCGAGCGAGTCCTCGTCGAGCGGATGGCCGAACGCGGTGATGCTGCCCGTTGAAGGGAACACGAGCCCGTCGAGCATCTTGAGCAGTGTCGACTTGCCCGAGCCGTTCGCGCCCGCGATGGCGATGTGCTGACCGGACTCGATCGTCAGGTCGATGCCCGCGAGCACTGCGGCACCCGCGCGGTATTCGTGCCCGACGCCGGAAAGGACGTAGTCCGGAGCAGCGGTCATCTCGGCATCACCGCCCGGTCGACGCCGAGAAGCACGGCACACGCCACGATGCTGCCGGCCACCCATGCCCAGTCGCGCGCGGAGGTGCGGAGGCGCACCAGCGAGGGCATCGCGCCCGAGAAGCCTCGGGCGAGCATCGCGTCGTAGACGTCGTCGGCCGTCTTCATCGACTTGCGCGCGACGAACGCCATGCGCTCCGTCACCCAGCCACGGTTATCCTTCGCCGAGCCGGCCGAGAGCATGCGGCTCTCCCGCGCCAGGTGAGTGTTCTCCACCGTGCGCAGCAGTGTCACGATCTGCCTCTGCGTCATGGCCAGCGTCGCGACTATGAGGTCAGGCATCCGCAGGGCGGTCAGCGCGTGCAGCAGATCGGTCCAGCGGGTCGTCCACACCACCAGCAGGCCGATGCCGGCGCCGGCCGCGACTCGGGTGATGAGTCTTGCGGCGATGTAGAGTCCGGGCTCCGTGATCGAGAGAGGTCCGAGTGGCACGAGCACTTCTCCGGGGTGATCCAGGCCGTCGCCGCGGGCAGCGAGAGCAATAGCGCGAAGAATCCTGCCGATGCCCACACCTTGCGAGAGAACGAGACGACGCTCAGCTGCGACGCGGCCGCGAGCCCCGCGGTCAGCACGACGAGGCCGAGCAGCACCGCCAGCGAGTGCACGAAGCTCGCGGTCACCGCGAAGAGCAGGATCGTCAGCAGCTTGACGCGCGGGTCGAGCCGCTGCATGAGCCCCGGGCGCGACGCGATCTCGTCGTTGTCGAGCACCTCGGTGACCGCTTGCTGCACCGCGAGCGCCGTGCGGCGCGCCAGCGAGCGCCGGCGAGGCCGGCGGCGCTGCGAGTCCGTCGCCGATATGTGCGAGTGCAGGGATCACGCGGGCGGCGCCGAGGATGTCGGCGGACGCGGTGCGGTCGTCTCGGGAGAGCAGTCTGCCGATGCCCCACGTCACGCCGACGACGAGCACCGCTCCCACGATCGCTGCGAACAGGTAGCCGAGCATCGGGTTCTTGATGAACGCGGGTGCGTAGTCGGGGATGGCCGCGGTCCAGGCGCTGCCCAGGCTCGCGAGCCCCTCGGGCACGAAGCCGAGCTCGGGCACCGAGTTCCTCGGCGCTCCACTCTCCCCACGCCGTGCCCTGGGCGAGGACGCCGATGGGGGTCAGCAGCACGAGCGCCGCGAGCGACGCCCACAGCCAGCGCAGAGGCTTGGCGGCCGGCTTGTTGGCCAGCAGCGCGCTGTCCTGCTTCGCGAGTGCCGCGACCACGCCCATCGTTGCGAACGCCTCGACCCAGCCGAAGAAGAGCAGGTGCTCGATGGCCATCGCAGGGACGGCCACGGCAAGCGGGTAAGGTGCGTAGAGCGGTTGCCCGGCCGCGTTGGTGCGCGATTAGCGGCTGCAGCCCGAACTCGATTCCCGCGAAGATGGCACCCGCGAGGATGGAGATGTAGGCAGCGACTCCGGATGCGACGATCATGCGCCGCGTCGTGGCAGAGTCGCCGGCGATCAGCCGGTAGACGTAGTAGCCCACGAACGGCATGACGACCGCCATGTTGAAGACGTTGGCGCCAATGGCCGTGATACCGCCGTCTCCGAAGAGCAGCGCCTGGATGACGAGCGCGATCGACACCGAGATACAGGCCGCCCACGGCCCGAGGAGTATCGCGATGAGCGTCGCCCCCACGGCGTGCCCCGTCGAGCCGCCGATGACGGGCACGTTGAACATCATGATGACGAACGAGAAGGCGGCCCCAAGCGCCATCAGCGGCACCTGCTTGGTCTTCAGCGTCTTCTTCACCTTGACGCCAGCCACCGCCCAGATGGGGATGATCGCGACATCGAGCACCGCGTAGGTCGCCGGTCCGAGGTATCCGTCAGGGATATGCACCGCTCGCTCCCGCCCCTACAGGTGTCGGCCGGTCGAGGTGGTCACGAGCTTGCCGTGCTTGACGCCCTTGGTGCCCAGGATCGTCTCGGCGATGGTGCGGATCTCGCCGCTGGCGCCTCGCACGACGATCACCTCGAGGCAGTTGTGCGCGTCGAGGTGGACGTGCATCGAGGAGACGACCTTGTCGTGATGGGCGTGCTGGAGCGCGTCGAGCTTCTCGGCGAGGTCGTTGGCGTGGTGGTCGAAGACCATCGTGATGGTGCCGACGATCTCCTCGTCGGGCGCTTCCCACTGCTCGTCGACGAGCGTGTCGCGTACGAGGTCGCGCACGGCCTCCGAGCGGTTCGTGGCGGTGCCCCGTCGCGCAACCAGCTCGTCAAACCTGCCGAGCAGCTCCTCGTCCATCGCCACGCCGAACCTGACCAGCTTGCCCACGGGTGTGCCTCCTGCGAATCGCGTAGCACGAACCCAGAAAGCGTAACACGCCCGGCTCCTCCGTCAAGGAACCGGGCGTGTATGAAGTGCGGTCGGTGGTGATTCGGTGCCGTAGATCAGCTCGACCGTCGTGTTGTCGCCGCGCGGCGTGCCCTCGAGGTCCGCGATCGCGTCGTCAAGCTTCTGCCGCGCCTCGCCGAGAAGAACGCTGGCCTGGGCGAGCTCCTTGCTGACCTCGACGCGCTTGCCGTGGTCGGCGAGGTGGTGCAGCTGCTCGAGCCACTGCTGGACCATTGCGATACCGTCGTCGGACTGGCCGATGGCGAGCTTCAGCTGGGCGACGTTGACTCCTGTCTCACACATGGGGTTCCTTTCCGACGCCCTACCCGATGTAGGGCGCAAGCTCCTCGATGAGGCGCTTCTTGGGCATGGCTCCGACGAGCTTCTTGGCGACGACGCCGTCCTTGAAGACCAGCAGTGTCGGAATCGACAGGATGTCGAAGCGCGTGGCGACACCGGGGTTCTCGTCGACGTTGAGCTTGCCGACGGTCACGGCGTCGTACTCGTCTGCGACCTCCTTGAGCACCGGCTCCATCATGCGGCACGGTCCGCACCAGGGCGCCCAGAAGTCGAGTACGAACGGCTTGGAGCTTCCCGTCACCGTCGATTCGAAGTTCGCATCGGTGACCTGCGTCAGGTCTGCCATCAAGTTCTCCTCTCAATGCTGCCGGGCCTAGAGCGAGCAGGTGGTCGTCTCGTCAAGATAGCGCAACGCCTCGAACGCCGCCGAGGCGCCCTTGGCCGCCGCGGTGATGACCTGCTTGAGCTCGGAGTCGGTCACGTCGCCTGCGGCGAACAGGCCGATTTCCGAGGTGCGACCATCGTGGTCGATACTGATGTACCCGTTGTCGCTCAACTTGACCATCTCGAGCGCGAGTTCGTTGACGGGATGCACGCCGACGAAGATGAACACGCCCTGCACCGGAAGGATCTCCTCGGGCTCACCCTTGGTCGACTCGAGGCGGATCGCAGAGACCTTCCCGTCCGCGCCGATGATCTCGACGGGTACGCGGGAGAGGTGCTCGACGATCTTCGGGTTGGCGCGGCAGCGCTCCTGGATGCACTTCGTTGCGCGGAACTCGTCGCGGCGATGGATCAGGTGCACCTGTGAGGCGAACTTGGTGAGGAACATCGCCTCCTCGACCGCAGCGTCACCGCCGCCGATCACGCAGACGACCTTCTCCTTGTAGAGCGCGCCGTCGCAGGTGGCGCACCACGAGACGCCGCGTCCGGTGAACTCCGCCTCGCCCGGGATGCCGAGCTTACGCGGCACCGCGCCGGTCGCGAGAATCACGCAGTCCGCTTCGAACTCCTCGCCTTCGCTGAAGAGGACGTAGTGGCCCTCGTCGTCCAGCTCGATCTTCTCGACCGGCGAGAAGCTACGGATGATCGCGCCATGCAGCTCGGCTTGCCGGGTCATCAGGTCGCCCAGCTCGGCGCCGTTGATCCCGTCCGGGAAGCCGGGGTAGTTCTCGACCCAGTCGGTGGTGACGATCTGGCCTCCGGGAATCCCCCGCTCGAAGACGACGGTCTTTGCTCGGCCGCGCGAGGCGTACAAGGCGGCTGCGAGGCCCGCAGGCCCTCCGCCCACGATGGCGATCTGGATGTGCTCTCGGGTCACTGCGTTACTCCCGACGTGTCGAGGGACTGGGTGGAAAGCTTCTTGACCTGCTCGACCAGAGTGGTCGCCTGCTGGAAGACCGCGTGTTGGTTTGCGTCGTCCTTGGTCAGGGCGATGACCTTCTCGAACTGTGCCAGCGCCGCGGGGTAGTCGCGCCGCCCTTGCCCATAGAACAGGCCGAGGTTGAAGTTCGCCTGGACGTGGTTGTTGTCCCGCTGCAAGACCATACCCACCTCTTGGATGGCGCGGTCGGTCTGCCCGGTCGCGAAGTAGAGGGTGGCGAGATCGGCGCGCGCGTCATTGTCTTGCGGCGAGAGTACGAGGTACCGCTCGTAGTAGCGAATGCCCTGCTGGCCAAAGTTGATGGCAGCCCCGGCGTCAGTCGCGGCCGTGGTCGCATTGGCGTCGAAGTAGATGTTGGCCATCCGGAGGAGCGATTCTGAGTCGTTGGGATTGACCTGCAGCGCGTTGAGCGTGTCCAACGCAGCCAGCTGGTTCGCAGTGAGCAGTGACTTGAACTCCGCGGGAATCGCGGCACGCGTGCCGCCCTGCTGCGTGTACATGGCGATGAAGACAACTCCGACGAACACCGCCAGCGCGACCGCGAGAATGGTGAGCGGGACGCGGTACCGCTGGAACGGCCGGATGATGTAGCGCTTGGCGAAGCCGCCCTCGACCCCGTTACCGTACCGCTCGACGGGAATACCGAGGGTCTGCGCCTTGAGCAGCATGTTGAGGTCGTTCGTCACGAGCCGGACATCGCACTCGTCGCCGGAGCAGGCGCGGAACACCTGCAGCGCTGTGACGAGGATGCGGTCGTCGGCGTTGCGCGTGGTGACGCCGTCGGGGAGGTCCCTGCTGTCGGCCTCGAACGGCATGACGCGCAGAGACCCGCCATCGGGGAGGTCGACACCCTCCACGAGCGAGCCCTCTTCGGACAGGTCGAACAGGATGCGGCTGACTTCTCGGCCACGGAAACGCAGGTCGGGATCGACGCGCGCGGTCTTGAGCTTGTCGAGCTCGGCGAGCACGGTCTCGGGGACGACGACCTCGGCGCGCGGGAACGAGAGCACGGAGTTGGGGTCGGCGAGGAGCACGTTGGTGTCGAGTACCACGATCTTCTTCATGCGTGCGGCCTTCCGAATATCACTGGCTCGCGGCGGGCTGAGGGCGTGCTTCGTTGCGCGGGATACTACCGCGAGCTGGGACGTGCGTCACTGTCTTCGTCGTCAGTGTATCTTGCCCGTCTGTCCGAAACACCGCTCGGAGCCTCTGAAGCACGTGTTCTCCGCACAATAAACACAAGCATGCCGAGCAGGGCGATTGCCACTGCGCCGCCCAGCACGAGCCGGTCGAGATAGGACGCGCTCACGGTGACGGTATCGCGCTCGAGCACGAGCCCTCCTGCGCTGACCTCGACGTTGAGCTTGCCGGAGAGACTCGTCTGCATGTCGACCGGGATCTCGAGGTAGGTCTCCTGAGGGGGCAGCGTCGTCTCGATGATCGTCTTGCCGCCCACGTGCAGGCCGCCGCTCGAGCTCACGGTGACGAGCACGTTCAGCGTGCTCTCGGAGTCGTTGACGATGGTGATGGGGACGTCACCAGAGGCTCCGGGCAACGTCACGGGCTGGGCCTTCATGGACACGGCGTCGAGTACGGGGGCGGTCTTGGACAGCGATGCGTCCGCGAACTCGAGTCCGCGCGGAGCACCCGACCACGTTGCCTTCGGTCCCGCCCATGCCGAGCTCTCGGCGACGAGTGACTGTTGCTCGGCGGTCGCTGCGTCCGGGTTCGCCGGCCCGATCGCCGCGAGGTAGGCGGCAGCGTACTTTCGCGACTTGGCGACCTTCTTCCAGAAGCCTTTCGGCGCGTCAGGGGTCGACCGGCCGGCCAGCAGCCTGACCTTGCTTGCGCCGCCGGCGGGCCTCAGTGAGCCGGCATTCACCAGATCGAGCCACGGCTGTGCCTCGAAGGCCGTGAGCGCCGCGCCGATAGTGTCGGTCGTGGTGAACGAGTCGCCGTCGATGTCGACTCGCATGACGAGCGGCACTTTGGGCGTCCGGGTCAGGTGCGAGAACGACCGCTCGACCGCACGGCCCGGATTGCCGGCCTCCAGCGACGCCGACGAGGTCGTCTCGGTGACGAGGGCGTGCAGGTTCTCGTCGGCGACCTGGTAGACGCCACTGTCCGGGCGTCGCTTGCCCTGCCGCACTCCGCCGGTGTCGACGACGACGTAGCGCACGTTCTTCTCGGCGAGGACTCCGACGGCGTTGGGGGGCACGAATCCGCCTGCGGGCACCGTGCCCACCGACGGCGTCAGCTCGAGGCTCTGAAACACCGCCGAGATGCCCGCGTCGTACTGCGGCCCGACGTCCTTGGCCAGACTGTGGTCCGCGAGGTCGGTGAGGTTCGGGTCCGAGTAACCCAGGGTGACGAGCTCGAGCCGCTTCGTCTCGATCGCTGCCTTGAGGTCGGCGAGGGTGGAGTTGTAGGCGAGTGGCGCGGCCTCGTCGGGGCGCACCGTCGTGCCATCGGCAAGGGTGTAGCCGCCCGAGATCCGACGCCACTCGGTCAGGAGCAGCGGAGGCACCGCGAGGGTGACTCGTGCCTCGGGATCGGTGAGGATGCGGCGGCTGATGAGCGCGACCGCGTTGCGCGCTCCGGTGGAGGCGGCAGGGTCGAGCGCGAAGCGGCCGTCCGGTCCTGCCATCGGCTGGCCGCTGACGCGGGCGACGAGCGCGAGCTTGACGCGAGGCCCGCCATTCTCGTAGACCCGCAGGGTGCCTGCTGTTTCCGTGGTGATGGTGGTTCCGTCGACGCTGGCGCTCACGGTGAGGCGCACGGGATAGCTGCCCGGCTCGAGCGCGAGAACGTCGGTGAGCCCGCGCTCGAAGGAGTAGCGCCTGGTGCCGCGCTTGACGCCGTTGGCGACTCGCGTCCGCTTGAACAGCAGCTGACCCGATGGCCGGGAGACCTCGAGCACCGTCTGCAGGTAGGAAGCCTGCTGCGCAAGGCGAACTTCAGCGGTATAGCCGAAGGTGCCGCCGGTAGGGACCGTTGGCGAACTCGCCACCAGCGAGATCGAGAGCGTTGGCACGATGGCCGCCGGCGGTGTCGATGTCGCTGCCGCTGTCGCGGACGCGGGGCCGGAGCTTGGGGCCGTGCCGGACGGGGCGCTTAAGGCGGGCACCACCACGGCGAGCAGCGCGAGCACGGTCACCGCGATGGCGGCCGCGCGCTGAGCGAATGCGCTGCGTTGAGGGGTCATCCGGCGGCTCCGAACCGGCGTGAGAAGATGCTGCCGGAGTGTGCGTGGGCGTGTACCATGTCATGCCATTGGGCAGAAGGATTATCGCACGAACAATACCGAGAGGACGCGAGCCAAGCATGTCACAACGAGACGAGAGCCCCGTCATCCCCGACGTGCTCCCACTGATACCGCTCAGGGACCTCATTGTCTTTCCCAATCTCGTCGTGCCGCTGTTCGTTGGTCGCGAGAAGTCGATTCAGGCGCTCGAGGCGGCCATGCGCGAGGGGCACTACATCGCGCTCGCCACCCAGAAGAAGGCCGAAACTCAGGATCCCGGGCCCGACGACCTCTACGAAATCGGTTGCGTGGTCTCGGTCATGCAGGAACTCAAGCTGCCGGACGGCACCGCCAAGGCGCTCGTCGAGGGCCAGCAGCGCTTCCGCATCATCGAGTACATCGCCGATGAGCCCTACTTCAAGGTGCGCGTCGAGCTCATCGACGAGCCGGTCGAGATCGACCTGGAGACACAAGCGCTCATGCGCGCGCTCGTGAGCGACTTCGAGCACGCCGCCGAGCTGGGCAAGCCGATTCCCCAAGAGGTGATCGTCGCTGCCTCCACCATCGAGGAGCCCGGTCGTCTGGGCGACTTCGTGGCGTTCCACCTCAACCTCAAGGTCGACGAGAAGCAGGTCATCCTCGACTCGCTCGAGCCTCGGGCCCGCCTCGAGGCGGCGACGCGTTTCCTGAAGAAGGAGCTCGAGATCCTCGAGCTCGGCACCAAGATCCAGGACCGCGTCAAGGAGCAGATGACCAAGTCGCAGCGGGAGTACTTCCTGCGCGAGCAGCTCAAGGCGATACAGCAGGAGCTCGGGCAGTACGACGAGGTCCAGGCCGAGGTCGACGAGTACACCACCAAGATCCGCGAGTCCGGCATGCCCGAACAGGTCACCGAGAAGGCCCTGAAGGAACTCGGTCGCTTCGAGAAGATGCCGCCGCAGTCCGCCGAGACCAGCGTCATCCGCACCTACCTCGACTGGCTCGTCGGTCTGCCGTGGGAGATCGAATCCGAGGAGAAGCTCGACCTCATCGAGGCCAAGACGATTCTCGACGAGGACCACTACGGCCTGGAGAAGGTCAAGGAGCGCGTGCTCGAGTACCTCGCGGTCCACAAGCTCACCGACAAGATGCGCGGCCCCATCCTGTGCTTCGCCGGCCCTCCGGGCGTGGGCAAGACCTCGATCGGCCGCTCCATCGCCCGCGCGCTGGGACGCGAGTTCATCCGACAGTCGCTCGGTGGCGTGCGCGACGAGGCAGAGATCCGCGGACACCGCCGCACCTACGTGGGCGCGCTCCCCGGCCGCATCATCCAGTCGATCAGCCAGGCCGGCACCAACAACCCGGTCTTCATGATGGACGAGATCGACAAGGTGGGCGCCGACTTCCGAGGCGACCCGACCAGCGCGCTGCTCGAGGTCCTCGATCCCGAGCAGAACTACGCCTTCCAGGACCACTACCTCGAGGCGCCGTTCGACCTCTCCAACGTCATGTTCATCACGACCGCGAACATGCTCGACACCATCCCGCCGGCGCTGCGCGACCGCATGGAAGTCATCCACTTCCCGGGCTACACCGAAGACGAGAAGCTCCACATCGCGACCGACTACCTCATCCCCAAGCAGCTCGAGCAGCACGGCCTGAGCGCGAGCAAGCTCGACATCACCGACCCCGCGATCAGCGAGATCATCCGCCGCTACTCGCGCGAGGCCGGCGTGCGCGGGCTCGAGCGCGAGATCGCGGCGATCAACCGACAGGTCGCGCGCAAGGTCGTCGAGGGCAAGAAGGGCAAGACGACCGTCTCGGCGAGGAACCTGCACAAGTACCTGGGGCCGGAGAAGTACTCCTTCGGTCTGGCCGAGGAGAAGGACGAGATCGGCGCGGCCACGGGGCTCGTGTGGACCGAGGTCGGCGGCGACGTCATCTTCATCGAGGCCACGAAGATGGTGGGCAAAGGGAACCTCATCCTCACCGGGCAGCTGGGCGACGTGATGCGCGAGTCGGCCACGGCGGCCGTGAGCTACATCCGGACGCGGGCCAAGGACCTCGGTATCGACGAGGACTTCCACGAGAAGTACGACCTGCACATCCACGTGCCGGCCGCCGCCATCCCGAAGGACGGGCCGAGCGCGGGCATCACCATGGCGACGGCGATCGCATCCACGCTCGTGGGCTGCCCCGTCCGCCGTGACCTGGCCATGACCGGCGAGATCACGCTGCGCGGGCGCGTGCTGCCCATCGGCGGGTTGAAGGAGAAGCTGCTCGCGGCGCACCGCGCCGGGCTCAAGACCATCCTGATCCCCAAGGACAACGTGCGCGACCTCGAGTTGCTGCCGGAGCGCGTGCGGACCGAGCTGGAGATCATCCCGGTCAAGAACATGGACGAGGTGCTCGATCTCGCGCTCGTGGGCGAGTGCTGCCCGCCTGCCGTTCACAAAGTCCAAGGGCGGCAAGCGCTCCAAGCGGTGATACCATCGGCTCTTGCGAATTCCGAAGTAGGAGGTCTGATGCGGGTTCTCGTCACCGGTGGAGCCGGCTTCATCGGCTCGAACCTTGTTCATGCGCTGCTGACCGGCGGCCATGCCGTCGGTGTCATCGACGACATGTCGACCGGCAAGATCGAGAACCTGCACCCGGCGGCGTGGTCCCGCACGCTCGACATACTCTCGCCCGAGATGCCGGCGGTCGGTCGCCGAGTTCGCTCCCGATGCGGTCGTGCACCTGGCTGCGCAGGCGAGCGTCGGCGTCTCGGTGCGCGACCCCGAGCGCGACTGGGCCGTCAACGCCGAGGGCACCCGCGCTGTGGCCCGGGCCGCACGCGAGGCCGGAGCGACTCGCGTCATCTCGGCGTCGTCAGCGGCCGTGTACGGCGAGCCCGACGAAGCGCTGCTGCCGCTCTCCGAGTCCGCTCCGAAGGCTCCCGCGAACCCCTACGGGAAGTCGAAGCTCGGCGCCGAAGGCCTGCTCGCCGAGGAACTCCTCGGCACGGGCGTGGACTTCGCGTCGTTCCGCTTCGCGAACGTGTACGGACCGCGGCAGGATGCGGCCGGTGAGGGCGGCGTGGTCGCGCTGTTCTGCGCGGCGATGGGCGCCGGCGAGGCTCCCACGGTGTTCGGCACCGGCTCGCAGACACGCGACTTCATCTACGTCGGCGACATCGTGGGCGCGATCGTGGCCGCGCTGCACTCGGAGGCCACGCTCGGCCCGGACGCCGGCGACGCGGCCGCCTACAACATTTCGACCGGCGGCGAGACGAGCGTCACCGACCTGCTCCGCTCGCTCCGCGAGACCTCCGAGTACTGGGGACCGGTCGACGCGCAGCCTGCACGCGAGGGCGACGTCGACCGCAGCTCGCTGTCTCCGGCCAAGGCCGAGGAGGTCTTCGGCTGGAGGGCGGGGCAGAGTCTCGACCACGGCCTCGCCATCACGTGGCGGTGGTTCGCCGGCCGCTCGTGACCGAGCCGAGCGACAGCTCGATCGACATCGTCGCGGACAAGCTCCGCGCGCTGCACGAGGCCCGCGTGAAGGCTGAGCTCGCCGCGTCCAGCGCTCTGGCACCCGGCAGCGATCGTGTGGCACCGCGTGGTGCGCTCATGGCCCAGATAGCTGCGGTGAAGGGCCTGCCCGGCCCCGCCGAGGCGAGCGGGGGAGCCGCGATGTCCGGAGCCGACGGCACCGCACTCCTCAAGGCGCTCGAGGCGCTGGGCTATCCGGAGGACTCCGTGTTCTTCACGCTGTCGCGCCCCGAACCCGGGATCGACCGTGAGCGCGCGTCGGACCGCCTGCGGCTGCAGCTCGAGTCGGTCGACCCTCGCGTCATCGTGGCGCTCGACGCCGAGGCCGCCGCTGACGTCGCCGAGGCGTTTGGCTGCGAGCAGCCGGTACCCGGCGGCACGCCGTTGCGCGTTCTGGGACAGGCGGATCGTGGCGGTGAGTGGCTTCGAGGCTGCGCTTGCGGACCCCAAGGCCAAGCAGCGGGTGTGGGCGGAGCTGAAGGCCGCCAAGCCGGAGGGGCCGGTGTACTAGCGGGCTCGACGCCGTGCGTTGCGCCCGGGCCCGACTGCGAACCGCAACAGAAGAGGCGCCCCGCGGGGCGCCTCTCATCATGTTCCTGTGCCGGCGATCGGGACTCTAGTCCTCTTCGATCTCCGTGATCGCGCCCATCGGGCACTCTTCCATGCAGGTCGCGCAGCCGTCGCACTTCTCGTCGTGCACGGGCTCCGCGGCGTCGCCCACAATCTCAAGAACGTCATTCGGGCAGGCGTCCACGCAGATGCCGCAGGCCGAGCAGTCGTCCTCATTGATGATGGGTCGAGGCATGGAGGCTCCTTCTCATTCAGCGCCGCTTCGAGCGGGCAGTCGGCTCTCGGTTCGTGCGTACCATACAGACCGCCCCGAGCGCTGTAAAGACCGTTTCGCGCTTCGTTTCCCAAGTCGTCCTTCGAGTGGCCGATTCTCGTCCGCACCAGCGCGTCGCGCGTGCGCCCGGCGAATCGCTGGCGCCCGCCAGCTCGAGTGCGTTCTCGGCGAGGTTTCGCGTTGCGCCCATTGGGTAAAGATATGTCGCGTGTTACTACAAAACTTGATAATGAGTGACTTAGATTCTACAATGGCCCAGCGGCACCTGCCGGGGTGCCGCCCGCAAGGTCCAAAACGCCCGGTCCAACCAGGTCCGGTGCTTGAATCACTGAACAAGTGAATTGAAAGGGGAGTTACGCAATGGCCAAGGTTCTCGGTATCGACCTCGGTACCACCAACTCGGCAATGGCCGTCCTCGAGGGCGGCGAGCCGACCATCATCATCAACGCCGAAGGCGACCGCACCACGCCGTCGGTCGTCGCATTCCGCGACGGTGAGCGCATCGTGGGCAAGCCCGCGAAGAACCAGGCGGTCACCAACCCGGAGAACACGATCAAGTCGATCAAGCGCTTCGTGGGCCGCAAGTTCGAGGAGACCTCCTCGGAGAGGAAGACCGTGGCCTACAAGGTCACCAAGGGCAAGGACGGTCGCGTCGAGGTCGATATCGACGGCAAGATGTACACCCCGGAAGAGATCAGCGCGATGGTTCTCCAGAAGCTGAAGGCCGACGCCGAGAAGTACCTCGGCGAGACCATCACGCAGGCGGTCATCACCGTTCCCGCGTACTTCAACGACATGCAGCGTCAGGCCACCAAGGACGCCGGCAAGATCGCCGGTCTCGAGGTCCTGCGCATCATCAACGAGCCGACCGCGGCCGCGCTGGCCTACGGCCTCGACAAGGGCGACGAGAACCAGACCGTCCTCGTCTTCGACCTCGGTGGCGGAACGTTCGACGTATCCGTCATGGAGATCGGCGAGGGCGTCTTCGAGGTCAAGTCGACCAACGGCGACAACCACCTGGGTGGCGACGACTGGGACCAGAAGGTCATCGACTGGCTCGCCGAGAAGTTCAAGAACGACCACGGCATCGACCTGCGCGCCGACAAGATGGCGCTCCAGCGTCTCAAGGAAGCCGGCGAGCGCGCCAAGATGGAGCTCTCCAGCGCCCAGACCTCGCACATCAACCTGCCGTTCATCACGGCCGATGCGTCGGGCCCCAAGCACCTCGACGTGACGCTCACGCGTGCCGAGTTCGAGAAGATCACCGACGACCTGCTCGAGCGCACCCGCAAGCCGGTCGAGTCCGCCATGAAGGACGCCGGCGTGAAGATGGGCGACATCGACGAGGTCATCCTCGTCGGCGGTTCGACCCGTATGCCGGCCGTCCAGGAGCTCGTCAAGAAGATGACCGGCAAGGACCCGCACATGGGCGTCAACCCGGACGAGGTCGTCGCCGTCGGCGCCGCCATCCAGGGCGGCGTGCTCGCGGGCGACGTCAAGGGCATCCTGCTCCTCGACGTGACGCCGCTGTCGCTGGGCGTCGAGACGCTCGGCGGCGTCATGACCAAGATGATCGAGCGCAACACCACCATCCCCACGCGCAAGACCGAGACCTACACCACGGCCGCTGACGGCCAGACGTCGGTCGAGATCCACGTCCTCCAGGGCGAGCGCGAGATGGCCGCCGACAACAAGACGCTCGGCAAGTTCCACCTCATGAACATCCCGAGCGCCCCGCGCGGCATCCCGCAGGTCGAGGTCACGTTCGACATCGACGCCAACGGCATCGTGAACGTCAGCGCCAAGGACCGCGGCACCGGCCAGGAGCAGAAGATCACCATCTCCGGCACGACCGCGCTCTCCGACGACGAGGTCGACCGCATGGTCTCGGACGCCGACGCGCACGCCGAGGAAGACGCGAAGCGCAAGGAAGAGGTCGAGGCCCGCAACACCGCCGACACCCTCGTCTACACCACCGAGAAGACCATGAAGGACCTCGGCGACAAGGTTCCCGAGGACACCAAGACGGCCGTCGAAGAGGCGCTGACCGCCAGCCGCACCGCGCTGGCCGGTGAGGACGTCGACGAGATCAAGTCGACCACCGAGAAGCTCCAGGAGGCCGGCTACAAGCTCGCCGAGGTCGTCTACTCCGACGCTCAGGCAACCGCCGCGGCCGAGGAAGGCGCCGAAGACGCTGCTCCCGCCGAGGACGTCGTCGACGCCGAGTACGAGGTCGTCGACGAGGACGAGAGCAAGTAGACATGACACGTCACACACATGACGACAGCCAGAACGGGGCGGCCGACAAGGCCGCCCCGGCACCGGTCGATCCCGAGCTCATTGACGACCTCGGCGCGGAGTTCGAACTGCGCGGGGACGTCGTCGAGGACGCGCTCGAATCGGCGATAGCCGAGGCCACGGAGATGAAGGACCTCGCACTGCGCACGCAGGCGGAGTTCGACAACTTCCGCAAGCGCATCACCCGCGAGCGCGAGGAAGAGCGCAAGCGTGCCACCGAGCGCCTCGTCGAGGAGCTCCTCCCCGCCATCGACAACCTCGAGCGGGCGATCGAGCACACCTCGGCGGATCACGACATCGAGCACCTCATCACCGGCGTGACGTCGGTGCACGCGCAGATCATCGGGGTCCTCGGCAAGTCGGGGGTCAGCGTCATCGACCCGGTGGGCGAAGCGTTCGACCCCACGACGCAGCAGGCCGTGAGCCAGCAGGAAGACCTGACGGTGCCCGAGGGGACCGTCATCGCAGCGTTCCAGAAGGGCTACGAGATGGGCGGGCGCATCGTGCGGCCGGCCATGGTCGTCGTCTCGACCGGGGGACCTCGGCGCGAGGAGTAGGCCATGGCTCCCACTGCGAACTACTACGACATCCTCGGAGTGAAGAAGACGGCGAGCGCCGACGAGATCAAGAAGGCGTTTCGCAAGCTCGCCCGCAAGCATCATCCCGATGCGGGCGGCGAGGAAGAGAAGTTCAAGGAGATCAACGAGGCCTACGAGACGCTCTCCGACAAGGAGAAGCGCGAGGCCTACGACCAGTACGGCCAGTACTTCGGCGGCAACGTGCCGCCGGGGTACAAGCCGGGACCTGGTGACGGGTTCGGCGGGCCGCAGGGCTCGGCGTACACGCAGACGGTCAACATGGGCGATCTGGGTGACCTGGGCGACATCTTCGGGAGCGTGTTCGGCGGCGGGCGTCGGCGAGGGCCGCAGGGTCCGCAACCGCAGCGCGGCCGAGACGTGGAGATGCGGCTCGATCTGACGTTCGCGCAGGCGTTCGACGGCACGTCCACGCAGGTCGAGGTCGACGGTATCGAGAACTGCCCGACGTGCGGTGGTTCGGGAGCCAAGAGCGGCACCGGCAGGAAGACCTGCTCGGCGTGTGGTGGGTCGGGGAGCACGAGCGAGGGCCAGGGCATGTTCGGGTTCTCTCGGCCGTGCCCCACGTGCGGTGGCGAGGGTTCGGTGCTCGAGTCGCCGTGCTCGGCATGCCGAGGGCAGGGCAAGGTCCGGATGCGCAAGCCGGTGACGGTCAACGTGCCGGCGGGCGCGAGCGACGGCGGCAAGCTCAGGTTCAAGGGCAAGGGCGAGCCGGGCGTGGCGGGCGGACCTGCGGGCGACCTGTACGTGATCACGCGCATCAAGAAGCACAAGTACTTCTCGCGAGACGGTGCCGACGTGGTGCTTGACCTGCCGGTCTCGATCGCCGAGGCGGCGCTGGGTGTGTCGGTGAACGTGCCGACGCCTTCGGGCGAGAAGGTGAAGCTGAAGATTCCGGCCGGGACGCAGACCGGCAAGACGCTGAGGATCGGCGGCAAGGGCGCGCCGAAGCTGAAGGGCGGCGGCGCGGGCGACCTGAAGGTGAAGGTCACGGTCGTGACGCCGAAGCACTTGAGCGAGGCGCAGAAGACGGCGCTCGAGACGTTCTCGGCGGAGTCGAGCGAGGATCTGCGGGCGCACATCGGGTAGTGAAGCGGGCGGTGAGGGTGCCGCCCCGGCTGAAGGATGGCTGCAATGAGACGCGAACACGACAGGCCGCTCTACATGATCTCGGTCGCCGCCGAGCTGGCTGGTGTACACCCGCAGACGCTGCGCATCTACGAGCGCAAGGCGCTCATCCAGCCGCAGCGTTCGCAGGGCAACACGCGCCTGTACTCGCAGGCCGACGTCGACCGGCTGTGCCTGATCCAGCAGCTCACGCAGGAGGAGGGCATCAACCTCGCCGGCGTCGTGCGCATCATCGAGCTGCAGCGCGAACTCGACCGCACGCGGGCGGAACTCGCGCACGCTCGGCACCGGCTCGCACGCGCCGAGCTCGCAGCGCGCGCCGCAGGCGAACGGGCTCGTGCGCGTGAGGTGCACGCGGCGCTCGTGCGCGTGGCGCCGGGCGCGGTCGCGCGGCGGGGGGCGCTGTGATGAGCGCGCAGGATCAGACGCCCGTGCCGACGCCCGAGGCGTCGCCAGCGGCCGCGCCGGAACCGCGCGACCCGCGCGGCCCGGTCGTGCGATGGATGGAGCGCGTGCGCGCCGGCGAGATCTGGGGCGGCCCCGGTTGACAGGCCGTCGCCTGGGTGTGGTCACACCTGGTACCGGGCCGCAAAGGCGCGCCCGCTTGAACGACGAAACGGACCGCCCGGTCGGGCGGATAGGAACAGCGCGGACCGCGCGTCCGCACGCGGAGGCGAAGTAAGCGATGAGACTCGACAAGCTCACCATCAAGGCGCAGGAAGCGCTCGAAGCATCCGGCGGAATCGCCGAGGAGTACGAGGCCGGCCAGGTCGAACCCGAGCACCTGCTCAAGGCGCTGCTCGACCAGGCCGAGGGCATCGTCCGGCCGATCCTCTCGAAGGTCGGCGCGGACCCGGCCGGTCTCGACGCTGCCGTCGAGGCAGCGCTTGCCGCCGCCCCCAAGGTCTCCGGCGCCGCCGCGCAGATGGGCGTCGGCCCGCGCCTCAACACGGTCCTCAGCGACGCCTTCAAGCTCGCCGAGAAGCTTAAGGACGCCTACGTCTCCAGCGAGCACCTGCTCGTGGCGCTCGCGAGCGACAAGGGCGAGGCCGGCCGCGCGCTCGAGCGCGCCGGTGCGACCACCCAGCGCCTGACCGCCGCGGTCGAGGAGCTGCGACGCGGCTCGAAAGTCACCGACCAGAACTCCGAAGCGCAGTTCCAGGCGCTCGAGCGCTACGGGCGCAACCTCACGCAGGCCGCGCGCGACGGCAAGCTCGACCCGGTCATCGGCCGCGTCGACGAGATCCGCCGCACGATCCAGGTGCTCTCGCGCCGCACCAAGAACAACCCGGTCCTCATCGGCGAGCCGGGGACGGGGAAGACGGCGATCGTCGAGGGGCTGGCGCAGCGCATCGTCGCCGGCGACGTGCCGTCGCAGCCTGCGCGACAAGGACGTCATCACGCTCGACCTCGCTTCGATGGTCGCGGGCGCGAAGTACCGCGGCGAGTTCGAGGACCGCCTGAAGGCCGTGCTGCGCGAGGTCGAGGAGGCCGCGGGGCAGATCGTGCTCTTCATCGACGAGCTGCACACGATCGTGGGTGCCGGCGCTGCCGAGGGTGCGATGGACGCGGGCAACATGCTCAAGCCCGCGCTCGCGCGCGGCGAGCTGCACGCGATCGGCGCGACGACGCTCGACGAGTACCGCAAGCACATCGAGAAGGACGCCGCGCTCGAGCGGCGGTTCCAGCCCGTGTTCGTGGGCGAGCCGAGCGTGGAGGAGACCATCGCGATCCTGCGCGGCCTCAAGGAGAAGTACGAGGTCCACCACGGCGTGCGCATCACCGACGGCGCCGTCGTCGCTGCCGCCGAGCTCTCGAACCGCTACATCTCCGACCGCTTCCTCCCCGACAAGGCGATCGACCTCATCGACGAGGCCTCCAGCCGCCTGCGCATCGAGATCGACTCGATGCCGGTCGAGATCGACACCATCGAGCGCAACCTCACGCAGCTCCAGATCGAGGAGATGGCGCTTTCCAAGGAGAAGGACGCCGCGAGCCTCGAGCGGCTCGAGACGCTGCGCGCCGAGATGGCGCAGGTCAGCGAGAAGCTCTCGGGCATGAAGGCCGCGTGGCAGAACGAGAAGGACGTCATCACCACGGTCCAGCAGCTCAAGGCCGAGCTCGACGAGGCGCGTGGAGACGAAGAGCGCGCGACCCGCGACGGCGACCTGACGCGCGCTGCGGAGCTCCGCTACGGCCGCATCCCGCAGCTCGAGGCCTCGATCGCCGAGGCCGACGAGAAGATGCGCGGCCAGCAAGAGACCGCGATGCTCAAGGAAGAGGTGACCGAGGAAGAGGTCGCCGAGGTCGTCAGCGCGTGGACCGGGGTGCCGGTCAGCCGCATGATGCAGGGCGAGATGGCCAAGCTCATGCTGCTCGAGGACGTGCTCCACGAGCGCGTCATCGGCCAGGACGAGGCCGTCTCGGCGGTCGCCGGGGCGATTCGGCGCTCGCGGCGCGGGGCTGAGCGACCCGAACCGGCCCATCGGCAGCTTCCTGTTCCTCGGCCCCACGGGTGTGGGCAAGACCGAGCTCGCCAAGACGCTCGCGAACTTCCTCTTCGACGACGAGCGCGCGATGGTGCGCATCGACATGTCGGAGTACATGGAGAAGTTCAGCGTGCAGCGCCTCATCGGCGCGCCGCCGGGCTACGTGGGCTACGAGGAGGGCGGCCAGCTCACCGAGGCGGTCCGCCGCCGGCCGTACAGCGTCATCCTGCTCGACGAGATCGAGAAGGCGCACCCGGACGTGTTCGGCGTGCTGCTGCAGGTGCTCGACGACGGGCGCCTCACCGACGGCCAGGGTCGCATCGTCAGCTTCAAGAACGCGATCGTCATCATGACCAGCAACGTCGGCTCCCAGTTCATCCAGGCGTTCGCCGAGGGTGGTGCGAGCGAGGAAGAGCGCGACCGCATGCTGCAGGAAGTCGCTGCGGGCCACGTTCCGGCCGGAGTTCCTGAACCGCATCGACGACGTCGTGACATTCCACGCGCTGTCGCTCGACGACATCGCTAGCATCGTGGTGCTGCAGCTCGAGGAGGTCCGGGCGCGGCTCGCGGATCGCAAGATCACGCTCGAGCTCACGGACGCCGCGGTCGAACGGTTGTCGCTCGACGGGTTCGACCCGGTGTTCGGCGCGCGTCCGCTCAAGCGGATGATCCAGCGCGAGGTGGTCGACCGGGTCGCCAAGGCGCTCATCGAGGGCAGCGTGCACGAAGGGGACACGGTCACCATCGGCGTCGGCGAGGGTGGGTACGAGGTCCAGTAGCGGCGGGACAGGGTACGTTCACCCTGGCGCGCACGGACGCCCGGATTCGCACCGAATGGAGCCCTCATGCCACACCATGCAGCCGAGGCCAGCCACGCCACGTTCATGCGGCGTGCCATCGAGCTGTCCCGAAAGGAGATGCGCGCTGGGGCCGGCGGCCCCTTCGCCGCGGTGATCGTGCTGGATGGCGAGATCGTGGGCGAGGGCTGGAACAAGGTCACGAGCACCAACGACCCCACGGCGCACGCCGAGGTGAGCGCGATTCGCGACGCGTGCGAGCGGCTGGGCACGTTCTCGCTCGACGGCGCGGTCATGTACGCGTCATGCGAGCCGTGCCCCATGTGCCTCGCCGCGATCTTCTGGGCTCGAATCTCCAAGCTCTACTACGCGAACTCCACCGACGACGCCGCAGCCATCGGGTTCGATGACCGAGAGATCTACCACCAGATCGTGCTCGATGACGCGCAGCGCGACATCCCCATGGAGCGCCTCCTCGAGTCCGAGGCGATAGAGGTCTTCCGTGAGTGGGAGGCTAAGCCGGACAAGGTCCCGTACTAGCAGCCGGCCACGAAGAGACCCGACGCCCCACGGGGCGCCGGGCCTGTCACCGTTGCGATGGGCCCATCTGATTGCCGGGCAATCAGCTCATCGTCACTTCACCTTGACGTACACGAGGCTCGACCAGGTCTTCGCGTGCCCGCTGTCAGCAGGTGCGAGCGCCCTCAGCCGCCACGTGCCGGCGACGGGCAGCTTCATCGACTTCGAGTACTTGGAGTAGTCCAGCTTGTTGGAGACTCGCGCCTTCACGTAGCCGTAGCTCTTCCACTTCCCCGAGGCCTTCCTCCACCGGTAGATGCGCACCGTGCTTCCTACCGCGTGCCGGGGTTTCAAGTACCCGCCGACGCTGTAGGACTTGGTGTGGTGCAGGTGGCTCAGCTTTGGCAGGATCGGTGCGCCGAGACCGGCGCGCGGAGTGATGACAGCCACGTCGCTGACGGCCGCCGGGGTCTCGGTCGTGCCGTTGTACCAGAACCTGACGTAGGTCTTGCGGGTCAGTTCCGGCGTGACGAAGGAGACCCTGCCGTCGACCGTTCCGGTGGTGGTGATAGAGCGCCACGTGATGCCGTCAATCGATGTCTCGAGCCAGATGGGCGTGGCGTCATCGACGTCCGCTCCTGCCGCATCCTCAGCTTCTACAGCGAACGTAGTGACGGCGCTGTACGCGACCGTCGTCGGGAGGACGGAGGGCGTGACGATCGAGAGCTTGGGGACCGCCAGCAGACCGGTGTAGAGATCATCGTTGCCCCAGTAGTTCCACGAATTCCAGGGGTAGAACACACCGTTGCGCAGGTCCGTCCAGCTCAGTCGGTCGCCCCACAGCGAGGGCTGGGTCATTGTCCCGGAGCCGAGAACCCAGCGGTTGGCAGCGCCAGCATCGACCGCTCTTGCGTGGAGGTCGTGAAGGATCAATGACGGGCTGCTGGGGTCTCCCTCCTCATACACGACGCGCGCGCCGTTGATCGCGGGGTTCGCGTGGGCGGTGGCCTCGGTTGTGATCTGCGTTTCTGAGCCGGAAGTGAGGTCATAGAGGAACACCTGTTCGTTGCCGCCGGACGATGCGATGTATACCACTTGATTGCGATAGATCTGCGGCCGGTTGTGCCGATCTCCGTCGTTGTTGACGTTCGGCGCCGAGCCGTGCAGTGCGGTCTTCTTCTTGGTCTTCAGGTTGTACACGAACACGTCCTTGTTGGTCGTGTACACGATGTTGTCGCCCCAGATAGCTCGAGCCCATTCGTCGACACTGCTGGACAGGACTCGCGTCGTCGTGCGTTTGGAGATGTCGTAGAGATACAGATCGCGGTTGTTGTGGGTCCACCAGCGCGAGTAGACAACGTGGTCACCGTAGATGTCCGCGTTCGCGGCCGCTGGCGGGTGCGACGTGCCGACTTTGGGAGTGAGATTGGTCGGCGACCCCCCGGATAGTCTCTGCAGGCATATGTCCCCCCCGCCGCGGTAGTAGACGACATAATCGCCCCAGATATGCGGGTACTCCTCAAGGGCGTCTGTCGAAGCGACCACAACCGGGCTTCCACCCTTCGCCGTGTCATAGACCAACACGTCAGTGTCCGGGTTCTGATCCTGGTACGCGATCTTGCTGCCGTAGATGTCACTAAAGCCTGCGTCGCGCGGGCTGCCCTTGCTTCCGACGACGCTGACTGCGTGTTCGGAGACGATCAGCCCGTTTGCGTACGCTGATGTAGCGGCGAAGACGGCGCTCATGACCAGAACGCTCGCGAGCACTCGTGCCGCGCTGAGGCGTGTCATGGCGACACCCCCCTTCATGTCGCTTACCCCCGCGTGTACGTACCGACATCGGGAGACAGCGGCACCAACTCGGGGCGGATTCTTGCTGCCTGACCGGTCGGCAGCCGACCGGGGCGTGATACGCGAGCGCGCTATGAGGAATAGACACCACGTAGCGCTCGCAACATCGCCGAGCCAGCCCTGGGGAGAGCTGGCCGGTTCATTCCCCGGGGAGGGATGCCATCATGCGGTGTCTAGGCGTAAGTCGCTCTGTCCGTAGCGGTGCGTTGTGGCTGGTTCTGGCGGTGGCTCTTGCGCTCGCTGCGCCCATCTCAGCGTCGGGATCCTCGCTGGTCGTTGCATCCACGAGGCTCGGAGCGATCCCGTCTGAGGCGAACGCCGAATTCGGTCGCTCGTGCGCGAAGGACGGTGACACGATCATTGTGGGGTGCCCAAAGGGACCCGGCCACACCGTAGACGACGGGGCGGCTGTCATTTTCGTTGCGAGCGGTTCCGGGTGGGTCAGGCAGGCAACGCTGACGGCGCCGACAGGCGCGAACGGTGACCAGTTTGGAGCCTCCGTCGCCGTCGACGGGAATATCGCAGTGGTCGGTGCCCCGTCCCGCGACTTCCAGTATGCAAGCAACGCTGGAGCCGCATATGTGTTCACGCGTTCCGGGACCACCTGGTCGTATGCGGCCGAGCTCAAGGCTGTGGACCGGCACGCAAGTGACGCGTTCGGTGCATCGGTCGCGATCGACGGCACCACGGTGATCATCGGCGCTCCGCTCGACAAGGACAAGGGCACGGCAGCAGGCTCCGCGTACGCGTTCGTGCGTTCGAGCGGCGTCTGGCTCCAGCAGTACAAGATGACCGCAGCCGACGCGCAAGTGGGGGACCAATTCGGCAATGCCGTGGGCGTCGCCGGTAGCAGGGCCGTGATTGGGGCGCATGAGGAGGACGGCAAGGGCACCGACGCGGGCGCCGCCTACATCTTCGAGCGCTCAGGCATCGTCTGGAGCCAGAAGGACCAGATGCGTGCATCAGACGGTGCCGCGGGCGATGCGATGGGTTCCGCGGTTGCCATCTCGGGTTCGACGGTCGTTCTCGGGGCTCCGGGCCACAGCCCTTCGTCCAACCGGATCGGCAAGGTGCACGTTTTCACCAGGAAGCTCATCGCCCGGCCCGCAGTCTACGACTGGGTCCGGCAGACGAAGCTCGGGGCCTCAGACGGGGTCGCGAAAGACGGGTTCGGAAGCGGTGTGGATATCGAGGGAGACAGGGTCGTGATCGGCGCTCAGTGGAGCAATGCGATGGGGGCAACTTCGGGATGCGCATACACATACAACCGCAGCGGCACCACCTGGACCGAACGCTACAAGGTGGTGGCGTCTGACGGCGAAGTGGACGACCGGCTCGGGTCGTCGGTAGCGATCGCTAAGGGTGTCATCGCCGTCGGGGCGCCGCTCGATGACGGCACCTTCACCGACTGCGGCGGCGTGTACACGCGTTCGGCGAATGTCAGCCCGTACGCCTCTGCCGATAGCTACACGATCGAGAGCGGCGTGAAGCGGATTGTCGCGAAGCCCGGTGTCATGGGAAATGACTTCGACTCCGACGGGAACCCCTTCACCGCGTGGAGGACGGGCTATCCGCAGCACGGCAGCCTGGCGTTCAGCACGGACGGATCGTTCGCGTACACGCCCGCGGCGCGCTACGTCGGGCCCGACAGCTTCTACTACAGGCTGTACGACGGGCTCGCATACTCGTCCTCCCGCAAGGTGACCTTGGTCGTCAAAGACACCGTGGCCCCGACCGTCACCCGGTCGTGGGTCTACTCACCCGGCTCCACGAAGGTCACCCTCTCCGCGGCCGACGCAGGTTCGGGGGTCAAGCAGATCGAGTACAAAGTCAACGATGACGCCACCCGCACCGTCGCAGGCGCCTCGGCGGTCGTCACACTCAACAAGCTCGGGTACAACAATCTCGCGATTCGCGCGGTTGACAAGAGCGGCAACCACTCGTCGTCCACCAGCATAGTGCGGGTCCGGTTCACCTCGCTGTCGCTGGACGCGCCGAGTCCATGCGGGTACCGCTCAGCGAAGCTCAGCGGGTTCCTCGGGTATGCGGACACGACAGGGACGATCGTGCCACTGGCCGGCAAGAAGGTGACTATTCAGTACTACTCGGCGGGGTCGTGGAAGTACCTCGTTCAGGCCACCACGTCTGCGACTGGCACGTACGTTTTGACGGTCAAGCCGAAGGCGAAGACGACGTATCGAGCGCGCTTCACGAAGGCGTCGTTCTATGTTGCGGGAGGCAGCCCGAACAGGTCCGTGAAGCCCAGGGTCTCGCTCGCTCGCCCCAGCTTCGGCCGCACGACGCTGAAGTTTGGCAAGGCATACACCGCCTACGGCAACCTGAAGCCGAGACACAAGGCGGGCAGCAAGCAGATCAAGGTGAAGGCGTATCTCGAGGTAGGTGGCGTGTACGTTCTGAAGAAGACGTACACCGCAAGGGTGTCGAACAAGTCGAGCTACTCCAAGTACAGGAAGTCCATCAAGCTGCCCAAGCGCGGCAAGTGGCGGCTGAAGGCCTACCACGCAGGCGACTCGAAGAACGCGGCGACCTCCTCGGCCTATAGGTACCTGACGGTGAGGTAGGAGACTCGCGGAGGACTTCGATCGCCTCGACTTGCGGCGAATCGGGACTGCCGTCTCCTAGCGTGCCGAGACGGCTTGGTTGCGGCCGCCGCGCTTCGCCCGGTAGAGCGCCTCGTCGGCGGCGGCGAGGACCTCGTCTGCGGTGCGCCCGTTCTGCGGGTACACGGCGGTGCCGAGCGAAACGGTCACGCCACTCGTTTCGAGCACCTCGAGCTCGAACTCGAGGGCGCTGATCATGTCGCGAAGACCCTCTGCGCGCTCGGCGGTGGCGTGTCGTGAGGCACCCGGGAGCACGAGTACGAACTCGTCACCCCCGCAGCGGCAGGCGAGGTCGCTTCCCCGCGTGTTCGCGGCAGCGACGCGGCCGAGCTGCTTGAGCACTTCGTCCCCGGCTGCATGACCGGAGCGGTCGTTGATCTCTTTGAGGTTGTCGACGTCGAATACGATGACGCCGAGGGTGCCCCCGGCCCGCTCGGCTCTGGCGATCTCGTGCTCGAGTGACTCGCCCAGATGACGCCGGTTGAACAGGCCGGTGAGGAAGTCGCGGATCGAAAGCTCGCGCATGCGAGCCTCGCTTTCCGCCAGTTGCTGCGCCTGCATGTCCAGTTCCTCGAGATCGCGTCGCACGATTGAGCTCATGAGCAGGCCAAGCGCCGAGATCATCAGCACCAGCAGGAGCGCGCTGATCCAGTTGAAGGTCCGAGCGGACGGCACGAGAATGGGGATGAGCAGGAGTCCCGTGAACTGAGCTGCCGCCAGAACGAGCGTCGTCCTGGGCGAGAAGAGGAAGCCGGCCAGGAGCACCGACACGCTTACGTACATGAGCGGTACGAAGTCGCCGTGCATGATGGCCGGATCGGCGAGCAGGGCGATCCACGGTTCGGTTGCAGCGGGGACGATCATCATCCATGCCGCCGCGGTGTAATGGCCGGCCGCATTCACCACGTAGGCGAGTGTGAGTGTGAGTCCGAGCGCAGCCACGACTCCGAGGTACTCAGTTGCCCGAATTCTGGCCGCAGGCCCGAACAGCAGCGTGAGGGCGATCGCCACCCCGAGCAATCCGAGGATCCCCACGAGCATCCACGCGAGAAGCCGTGCCCGCCGCTGACGCACGCCCGGGGCGGGGGCGAGTGGGGCAAGGAGCCAGTCGACGATGTTACTCGCCGTGTCCCAAGTCGTGGGGCGTGGCTCCTGAAGTGGCTGGACGGACTCCGGCATTCCGTGGGCTTCCTCGGGAGGTAAGGTTTGTCAGAGTGTTCTTCGGCATATCCGCGCAACTTGCGTAGCACTATCCGCCCGCAGCGGTATCCGGAGTGCTCGCATGCCGCGCGGGGACCCGGGCCGTCTCGCCGTCGCCCCCGCCGATACGGTAGTGTGTTCGCGAATCCGAGCCGGGGGCAGGGGAGTCTGTGGGAGCGACAGTCAAGAGCACGGTGGCCAGCGCCGGGCACGACTACATGCGCGCCACCTTCGGCCACGACGTGTGGAGCCGCATGCTCGACACGCTCACGCCCGACGAGGCCGAGATCGTGCGCACCATCAGCAGCAGGCCCTACTTCCCTGTCGCGGTCGACGGCAAGGTGTTCGAGGCCCTCGTCGCCGAGAAGTTCCACGGTAGCCGCCGGATGACCGAGACGGAGTTGCGCAAGGGCGGAGCGGCCCAAGCGGACGCGATGCTCGACGGCCTGTTCAGCATCTTCGCGCGCTTCGTCTCGCCAAAGCAGGCGTTCAGCCGCGCCGGCAGCATCATCACGTCGGTCTACGCAGGCGGCGTGACCTCACGCACTGAGCCCGCCGTCGACGGCAAAGGTGGCGCCATCCACATCCTCGGCCTGGGCGAGAGCGCGTACGTGTCGCCCTGGCAGTGCGGCTGGATCGAGCGCGCGATCGTGCGCTTCGGCGGCAGCGGCGCGCGCGTCACGGAACGGAGCTGGGAGTCGGGGCAAAGCGCCAGCGACGAGCTCATCTACGACGTGCGCTGGGAGTAGGCGGGCGAATTCAGGGCGATCATCAGGCATCCGCCGTTGCAGCTACGCATTGTTAGCTAAAGCTAGCTTTGGGTATAAGGTAGATAGTTGGCGACGGAAAGGCGGGTGTCATGCAGGACTTCGTGAGTGTCCCGGTTCCAGTGGACCGAGTGCAGGAGGTATACGAACTCCTGGCACGGCAGCCCCTCAAGACGCTGCCCGGTCACCTCGTGGTGGAGGACGGTTTCCCTGAGGGCTGGAACGGTGCTCTCGTTAGCCGCATGTTCATCGAGTCCTCAAGCGCCATGCGACGGATTCTCTGCGCAATCGCGCGGAGGTCGCCCGCGTGGGTCACGACCGGCGACATCGCCCAGTACTCCGGGCTTTCGCCGCGACAGGTGGTTGCGTCCCTTGGGCCGTTCGAGAAGCGAATTCGCGGTCGTTACCGGATGAGCCGTTGGCCATTCGACGTACGCGAGTTCGTGGATGCGGGCGTATTCAAGTACTCCATGTCGCCCGAGGTGTCAGACCGAATCCTCGAGCTCATGGCCGAGGTCGAGGCGCACGAGCGGGAGGGCGAGCAACTGAGCCGGACCTAGCTCGTGACGCACGGCACGGCACCCAACCGAACTACGAGGCCTCTTGGAGGCGATTGACATGCTATGGAGCATCATCGGGATTCTGATCGTACTTTGGCTGCTTGGCTTCAGTTTCAACATCGGCGGTGGCCTTATCCACCTGCTGCTCGTTGTGGCGCTGGTCGTACTTGCGTTCAACCTGCTGTCGGGTCGTCGCGTCGCGTAGGCGAGCCAAATGAGATCGATCGGAACGGAATGAATCAAACCGAGTACGAAGACTAGAAAGAGGCGACAACGATGAGTGAACACACAGCCGAGGACATGAAGGGCCGAGTCAAAGAGGCCGCCGGCGACATCACCGGCGACGAGGGTCTTCAGCGCGAGGGCAAGATCGATCAGGCCAGCGCCGCCGCAAAGAAGCAGATCGACAAGGCGACGGACAAGATCAAGGAAATCGTCCATCCGAAGTCATAACGACTTCGCGATTCCGCGCAGCTCAGCGACCGTCCGGTCGGGAGCTGCGTCTATAAGCACCACAGAGGAGCACGCCATGGTCAACACAAATGCGACAGCTACCGACCGCAGCAGCCAGGTCCACACCGAGGTTCGCGTTCCTATCGAGGGAATCGCTACGAAGCTCATCTGGTTCGTGTTCGGCGCGATCGAGGTTCTCATCGCGATCCGCTTCGTCCTGAAGTTTCTCGGCGCCAACGCCGAGGCAGCGTTCGTGCAGTTCATATACTCGGCATCCGCGATCTTCATGGCTCCGTTCAACGCCATCTTCAGCACGCAGCGGGTTTCAGGGGCCACCCTGGAATGGAGTGCGCTTGTCGCTATCGCGGTCTACGCGCTCATCGCGTGGGGGCTGGTCGCTCTGATCCACGCCGTCACGCCGCGCGAGCATGCCGAGACAGTCGAGCGCTCGGTCAAGGGCGAGGATGTGCAGGTTCAGTAGGGACGGAACCTACCGAGCGGCACAGAGCCGCCACCAGCATCGCGATTCCGACCTCGCCCGGTTCTGAACTCAGGACCGGGCGAGGTCGGTGGTGTCACGTAGCGAGGGGCACCCCGGGTTTGCCAACGGCGCCTACTTCACTGTCACGTAGTCGAACTTGCTCGACCACATCTTGAGATGCCCGGTGTCTGCCGGCGCATAGGCTCTGAGCCTCCAGCTACCCTTCGTGGAAAGGCGCATGCTGACCTTGTAGCGGGTGTAACCCTTGTAGCCGTAGGCCACGGCCTTCACGTAGCCGGCAGCCTTCCATGTCTTGCCGACCTTTCGGTACTTGTAGATCCGCACCGGCTTCGAGCCCGGCGTGTGTGCCGGCTTCAGGGCACCGTAGACCGTGTAGGACTTCGTGCGCTTCATGGTCTTGGGTGCTATGGGCGTCTGAACGTAGGGGCGCACGGTGATCACCACAGCCCCACTCGTCGAGCCGAGGTAGGAGCCTGTCTCGGCGAATACGGCCCGGTACCACGTCTTGCTGGTCGGCTTCGCGCTGATGGTGAAGGCACCGCCGACTCCCGTGAGCGCCGTGAGCGAGCTCGCTGAGAAGGTCGTGCCGTCGGTTGACTGCTCGAGTGCGACCGTCTGGCCGGGCAGGGCCAGCGCCCCGAGCTTCAGAATGCCCGCGAACCGGTAGGTCGATCCGTAGTCGATCGCAGTTGATGCGGTCGTCACGGACAGCGTGGTCGCCGGTTTCGGCAGGACGGTGATGTTCACCGTCGCCGGCGCTGAATCGGCTTGGCCGTCGTTCGACTTGTAGGTGAACGAGTCAGTTCCGTTGTAGCCCGCCGCCGGTGTGTACTTGAACCCGCCGTTCGCGTTCAGAGTTAGCGTGCCGTGTGCCGGATTGGCGGTCTTGACCGCTGTCAGCGGGTCGCCTTCTACGTCCGTGTCGTTTGCGAGCAGGCCGGGCGCGGGTAGCGTGAGTGAGACACCCTCGAGCGTCGAGTACGGGCCGTCGGCGGTCGCCACAGGTGGGTCGTTGACCGGCGTCACAGTGACGGTCACGGTCGCGATGCTCGAGTAGGAGTTCCCGTCGGAGGCGCGATACGTGAACGTGTCGGTACCGCTCCAGTTAGCGGTCGGCGTGTAGACGTAGGAGCCGTTGGTTGCCAGCGCGAGTGTGCCGTGCGCTGGGCTGGCCACCTTCGAGGCAGTGAGAAGCAGACTGTCGGAATCGGAGTCGTTTGCGAGCACGCCGTTCGCTGCGATGACGCTCAGGGCGGTGTCCTCGGCGGTGGTGGCCGTGTCATCGTTGGCCACCGGGGAGTCGTTGACCGGCGTAACCGCGATGGTCACGGTCACACCGTTCGAGTAGGCAAGACCGTCGAAGGCGCGGTACGTGAAGGTGGCGGCGCCACTGAAGTTAGCGGGTGGTGTGTACGTGAAGGAGCCGTTCGCGTTGAGCACGAGCGCTCCGTAGGACACGTCACTGACGAGGTCGGCCGTCAGAGGATCACCGTCGGCATCGGTGTCGTTCGAGAGCAGGCCGGGGGCCGGGAGCGTGAGCGCGACATCCTCGGGTGTCGTGTAGGGCCCGTCGGCGTTGGCCACCGGAGCTGTGTTGGCGGGCAGCAGCGTGACGGGCAGCGCCGGTGAGGGCGTCGATAGGTTGCCTGCCACATCGCGCGCAGCCACGGTGTAGGAGTGGGCACTGCCTGGCGTGAGGCCGGTGAACGTGTGGCTCGCGCCGCTCGGCTCGGTCGCGAGGACACCGCCGTCGTAGAGCACATAGCCGGCAACCCCTGAATGCGCATCCGAGGAGGGCGTCCACGCGATGCTGACGCTCGTCTTGCCGAGCGCTGTCACGCTGGGTGTCCCGGGCCTGGACGGGGCGGTCGCATCGACCTTGAAGGCATGGCTTGTCACGGTGCTGGTGTTGGCCGCTGAGTCCACGGCGTAGCAGTTGAAGTTGGACGTACCTTGCGGTGCGAGGACCGGGGTCGTCGGGTCGAGCCACGGCGTCCACGGTCCGGTGTTGGATACGAAGCTGTAGAAGAACACCGCCGGCTCATCTGCGGACGCCCGGATTGACGGCGCCGCGGGGTACCAGCCGGACGTGCCGCTCGGCGGCGACGCCGGCGTGACCGCAAGGGCCACTGTGGGTGGCGTGGTGTCGACCGAAGGCTCGACCTCGACGACGAAGGAGTCACCTGCGTCCGGTACGTCATTCCACCCGATCGGCGGCAGGTTCTGGAGCATCGCGAGGTCTTCGCCGCCACCGCCCGAATCGTTCGGTTCGTCCGTCAAGCCAGTTCGTGAAGGTCACTGGCTCTCCGCTGACCCACACCCATTCACCTTCTGTGGCCAGATCGTTCAGGCCGATGAGATAGTCCGCTCCCGAGCGTCTCCACCAGCCAGTCCATCTCGGCCTGGTTGTTGACCGTGACGAGGTGACCGCCTTGCGACACGGCGTAGGCCTCGGCCTCGGCCCAGGATCTGGAGTCTTCGTCGGGGACGTAGAGGTAGTCGTGACCGTTCGCCGGATTGTGCTGCCAGTCCTCGGGCCGCGGCACGTTCCAGTCGAACACCGTGCTGTCGCCGTCGTCGTCGAACTGCTCGGCACCGCCGTTGGTGCCCGGCACGATGTTGAGCACCGACTCTTCCGGCCCGGCTGTCGAGAAGTCCGCTATCCAGTTGCCGGATCCGTCAGCCTTGAACCACCGGTTGGCTTCGGACGAGTACACGGTGACCTCGCTGCCAGCGGCGGCGGTACCGTGCACAGGTCGTTGTCGACGTCGACCGAGGTCACGGCGATATCGATGACGGTGTGCTGCTTGGTCGTCGTGGCGTCTGAGACGGTGACTACGTCGCCTGGCTTGAGGTCGTAGCCGATGATGTCCACGGCGCACCCGTAGTTCTCGTTGCCGAAGTCCTCGGTAGTGGCGCCCTGCGCCGCGAAGTCGGGAGACTCCAGGGTCGCGGGGTCGTCGACCGTCACGTCGATCGGACCAACCGTGGGCCAGTTCTTGACGTAGACCATCGCTCCCCCGAACGGCCAGCGGTGCACCTCGAACGCGGGGGGCTGGGGCGGTCCGGGCAGGTAGATGGTCGATCTGGGTCTGGTCGTTGTCCTCGTCGGTTTGGTAGGCGTATGTCGTCATCCCGGGCTGGATGTCGAACTGACCCGAGAAGTCGGCGACCCAGGTCCCGTCTCCATCGGACACCACCTCGAGCTGCGATTCGCCCGTGTCCGACCAGATCCAGACGACGGTTGGCTTGTTCGGCGCGCCAACTCCGGAGACCACGTCGGTGTCCGGATCCATCGACGTCACCTTCAGATCGATGACCTCGTGGGTCTTGACCGTCGAGCCCTGTGTGACCGTCACGATGTGACCTGCTTGGATGTTGAACGGCATGTCGTAGAGCTCGAAGCGCCCATCGCCATCTGTCGCGGCGGTCGTCGTGTAGTTGACCACACCGGCGACACCGGGGTCGTCGATCTCAATCAGCACGTCAGACCCGGGCACCCACTGCTCGCCCCACATGTGATCGGGTGGGTCAATGGGGCTCACCGCGAAGAACGGGTTGGGAACGTTCCAGTCGACGCTTGTCCCGTCGCTATCGTCGTCTCTCTGGTCTGCGACACCCTGGCTGCCAGGAACGATGTCGTAGTCGGCAGAGAAGTCGGCAATCCAGTCTCCTTCGGCGTCGGCCGTGACTGTACGGAAGACGTCAGCGTCGTTTACCCAAACGTCGACCTGACTGTCGGGATCCGCGGTGCCGGAGACGGTGTCGGCGTCCGAGTCGACGCCGGTGACCTGGAGCACGGTCACAACATGCGTCTTGGTCGTCGCGCCGTCAGTGACCGTCACGAGCTGTCCTGCAGCGAGGTCAAAGCCACCGAGGTCGGGCATGTCGAACTCGCCCCACTGGCCGACCTGAGCGTTGCCGACATAGTCAGGCGAGAGTGGGGTGGCGAGGTCATCGATGGTAACCAGCAGGTCTGCTCCCGCGGGCCACTCGTTGCCGCCCATGCCGTCCCTTGCCGGGGCCGCGTAGAACTGCGGATTCGCGATGCTCCAGTGCCACTCAGTCGAGTCACCGTCATCGTCCCGCTGGCCGGTGCCGCCGGCGCTGCCCTTCATCAGGTCCCAGGCGCGGTCATCGTCGGGGTTGCCGGTGCCGGGGTCGGCGGGCACCGAGAAGTCCGCGGTCCACGCGCCCGTCGTCGGGCTGGCGGTCACGCGCCGCATTCCTTCCTGCTCGTGCCCCCAGACTTCGACCTCGCTGCCCGGGGCGGCGGTGCCCGATACCGTGTCGGCCTCGGGGTCGACGTCCGTGACCTCGAGCGCGGTCACCACGTGGGACTTGCTCGTGGAGCCCTGCGTCACGGTCACGGTGTATCCGGCCTGGATGTCGGCACCAGCGTTCATCCACCAGAAGTCACCCCACTCGTTGGTGGATCCATCGAACTGGAAGTCGGGGAGCGAGTCGGCGTCGAGACCGTCCACGTCGATGCGGATCGTCTCGTTCGGCGTCCAACCGGAGCCGGCAACCTCGTCGACGTCCGGTCGCACTGAGAACTGGGGGTTGGCGATGAAGTAGTCAACCTGCGTCTGGTCGTTATCCTCATCGGGCTGGTAGACGTACGTGCCCATGCCAGGCTGTACGTCGATTTCGGTCGAGACGTCCACCGTCCACGCACCGCTGCCGTCCGACGTGACCGAGAACTCCCTGCCGTCGACATTGACGACCGTCTCTCTGTTGGGCGCGCCGACGCCGGAGACCACGTCAGTATCCGGATTCATCGACGTCACCGTCAGATCGATGACCCCATGGGTCTTGATCGTCGAGCCCTGTGTGACCGTGACGACGTGGCCCGCTTCGATGTCGAAGGGCATGTTGTAGAGCTCGAAGCGCCCGGCGCCGTCAGTTGATGCGGTGGTCATGTAGTTCACCGCGCCTGCGACGTTCGGGTCATCGATTTCGATCAGGACTTCCGAGTCGGCTTCCCACTCTTGACCCCACATGTGCTCGGGCGGCTCGAGGGGGCTGACCGAGAAGAACGGCTCCGAGGGTCCTCCGAGCCACCGAGCGTAGATATCGTCGTAGGTGCCGTCGGCTCTCAGATCCGCTAGAGCATCATTGACGGCGTCGCGCAGTCCCGGATTGGCCTCGTTGAACGCGAAGCCGAGCTCGCTTCCGGGAGACCCCGGGTCCTCGCAGTACGGGTCCGAGAAATCGACCAGCGCTTCGCGACCGGGAGTGATGGTCATCGCCGAGGCGATCATGTCGATCTGGCTGCCGCCTTGCAGGACGCCGATGAGGCTGTCGAACGGATAGTCAGCGAACGCGTAGGTCAAGCCGAGTCTCTCGGCGATCGCCGCGACCAGCTCGACGTCAAACCCGGCGTACTCGCCGCCTTCCATGAACTCGAATGGCGGGAAGTCCGGACTGGTGCCCACGGTGAGAACGCCGTCGGTCACCAGGTCGTAGGTGTAGACGCGCTGCGACGGCACGACCACGCTCCCGCCGACGATACTCAGCCGCGCCGCTTCGACGGCATCCTTGATGTCTTGCGAGACCGCGGTCTCGAAGTCGTGGAACGGAGCGATACCGACGCCGTCCTCGGCGAGGCCGAACTCTCGGTTCTGGCCTCCGACGAACGTGCCGTCGACGACGTCTTTGACGGTCTGGAACACGGCCCCCTCAGGGCGCTTCATCGCCGAGGTGAGCATCACGTCACCCGAGCCCGGCACCGTGACGTACTGGTCAGAATCCACGCCGATGAAGAGCGCGCCGGCGTCCTGGCATGCCTTGATCGAGCCGAGACCGGTGCCTCCGGCGGCCGCGAACACGATGTCGGCGCCCTGCGAGATCGCGTCGAGCGCCAGCGACTCGCCAAGCGCCTCGTTGTCGAAGGCGTCGGCGTAAGAGATCAGCACCTCGACGTCCGCGTTCACGGACTTGGCGCCTGCGACGAACCCCGCCTCGAACCGTTCGACCGGCGGGATATCCATGCCGCCGATGAACGCGATCGTGTTCTGGGCGTTGATGCGCGCATCGAGTCCCGTGTCGAGCGTTCCCAGCCCGGCAACTACGCCGGCGAGGTAGGCCGCTTCGTGCTCCTTGAACGACATGCCCAGGAGGTTGGCACTGGGCTCATCGAAGTACTCGTCCACCCCGGCGAACACCGTTCCCGGAGACGCGAGGGCCTTGGCTTTGGTGATGTCGGTCATGAGGAACCCGACGGTGAAGACGACATCTGTGTCGCCGGTGACAAGCGTGTCGATGTTGGGTCCGTAGTCGGCGTCGCTAGCGGATTCGAGCGCCTGAATGTCGGCGCCGAGTTCGCTCTCGGCTCGCACGAGCCCCGCGTAGGTGGCATCGTTGAAGGATGCATCTCCTAGGCCGCCGGTGTCGGTGACCATGCCCGCCTTAATCAGGGGCGGCGCCGCACTCGCCACAGACGGCGGACTGAACGGTAACCACGTGACGAGCAATGCCACAGAGAGCGCGAGCCGAAGGATCCGACGAGCCATGAGATTCTCCCCCTTAGGTGTCCGGCATCCACGAGCCGGAGCGCGCGCGGGACTGGCGAAGCGACCCGTGCGGGCGGGGAGGGTGATCTGAGAGCGCGCTGCTGTCGAACAGCATGTGGCTTCCCTCCCGGACCGGGCTGGCAGCCGGTGTTGCAGGAGAGTTCGCGCGCGCGAGACCGACCGCCAGGGTCGGTCTCACCATTGATCGGCCGTCACGCAGGTGACCGCATTGCGCGCGGCGGCCCAGTCCCCCTGAGCGCGCGGCCCATTCAGGCCACGCCCCGTGGGATTACCCACAACGCACGCCGGGCAAACAGGCGAAATCAGGAAGCGCGGTGGCCCGTCGTCTATAGGGAACTTGCGAGAAGTGTCGAAAGTGTAGGTAGCGACGTCGCTTGGCGTTGTGCTGCCCGGGGTTTCGATGTCCGGGTGGCGAGGAATAAACTAGTCTTAGGGCTAGTTACAGTCGTCTGTTGCCCTGCGCTCCGATTTCGATCGACTCGTCTCGGCGAGACAGCGCGGGGTGGTGCTTGGGGAAGCACCTACGACGCGGGGGAGATGCCGATGAGCGTCTGCGAAGCACGAGGGATGGCGGGTCGTCGCACGCTGGCGCCACGGTTAGGCCTGACGGTGTTACTCCTCTTTAGCGCATTGGTCTTCTCGGCAGTTCCGGCGTTCGCGGCCACGACGACTATCGTGTGCACCGAGGACACGTTCATCTCGGACGCCGCGCCGGACTACCCAGGCGACGTCTTCGGCTACACGGGCGTGGGCATGGCGTACGGCGACACGTATCGCACCCTGCTGAAGTTCAATCTCACGGGCATCACGGGCAGGGTCACCAGCGCCAAGCTGCGGGTCTACTACTACGACGGCCTCGGGACGCCTTCCGGCCACATCGAGGTTTATCGCCTGACGCACGCGTGGAGCGAGAGCCAGGCGACATGGAACGAGGCCTCCACTGCAGATGCGTGGAGTGTGCCTGGCGCCATGGGCGCCGGCGATGCCGACCCCACGATGCTTGCTCAGGTTGCGGCGCCGTCGGCCCCCTGGACCTGGGTTGAGATACCGTTGAATCCCGACGATGTCGAGCGCCTCCGCAACGGCTACTGGCCCAACGCGGGCTTCCTCCTTCGGGGCGACTGGGAAGCCGACCCGGCCGATCAGACTCACCTGTATCGGGGACGCACCGGTGCCGGCGCACCGGAACTCGTTCTCACCTACGACGAGATCCCGGTCGTGAGCAGCTCTGCGTCGTCGACTTGGAGTCTGGCGCTCGCCGCGCTCATGGGGATTGGTGGAATCGTGGCCTTCGCGCGGACGCGCAGGTCTGCTGCGTGAGCTCTGCGCGCTCGAAGCGGCACGGCACCGAAGGCGGGGGCCGACGAGGAGGCGGGAGTGCCGCGGTAGCCTCAGAGGCGAAGCTGTCGCCGGACCTCGGGCTGTTGAAGGTCGCGCTGTGGTTCTTTCTCATCTACGCAACTCTGCAGGCCGGCCTGTTGTTGCTGGCGTCCAGAGGCGTGCTCGACCCGGTGATTGAGGCGACAGCGAACTTCACGGGCGCCTGCTCCACGCTGACGGGGGTGCCTGCCTCGGTCGCCGGGAACGAGGTCGCGCTGCCGACCCGCATCCTCCGGATCGATCTGGACTGCACCGGCGCGTCGCTCATGCTCGTGTACGCCGCGCTCGTGCTGGCCTACCCGCTCAGCATCAAGCGGAAGCTGGCGGGTCTCGCCATCGGCCTTCCGATCATCGCGCTCGCGAACCTGCTCCGCCTCGCGGCGGTGACCCAGCTGTCGGGCCCTCTGGGCGCCCGGGAGTTCCGTTTCGTCCACGACTACCTGTTCGAGGTGGCGATGGTCGCCGTCGTGATCGTGCTCTGGGGTCTGTACCTGGCGGCCGCGAGGCGCAGTGCATCGTAGGGCCGACATCATTCGCTTCGCCGTCGCGTTCTTCGCGCTCTCCGCGCTCCTGGGGTGGCTCGTATGGAGCAGCACCTCGCTGGCCGCGATCCTCCCGAGAGGCGCACGCATGCTGGCGGTGCCCATAGTCAGCGCGATGCTCGCCGCGGTCGGGTTCTCCTGGCGACGGAAGATCGTCTACGTAGCCGCCACGATAGGGGTGTACCTCGTGTCGGGAGCCATCGCGGGGCTCGCGGGGTTGCCCAAGCTGGCCAGTGAGCAACTGTCGACCAGCGCATCGTTTCCGCCGGTGTGGATCAACCTCTACCTGGCGTTCCTGACGACGTTTCCGTTCGTGATGCTGGTGCTGTTCGTGGGACGCACTCCGGCGTTGCTGTGGAGCAGGCGGGCCGACTGAGGCGAGGCGGCGGCTGCGGCCTGCCGAGCGGGGCCTACAACCAGTCCACCTGAGCGACGAAGGCCGAGAAGTCGAGCAGCCCGGGATAGACGGCCCGAACCGCTGCGATGTCGACGTCGTAGCCGACATCGTCGAACCACATCGCCATGCTCCGCGCCTCGTCACCGCCACCCGGCCGGTCCTCATGCCCGCCCACGTACTCTACCGGTCGTCCCAGACTCGCCGAGAAGACTGCGGCAGCCTCGACCATCGTGAGCTCGTCGCCAGCGATCTCGACCGTCTTGCCGAGCCACTCGCCGGGCTCACGGAAGGCGAGCGCTGCGATACCGCCGATGTCATCGACGGCGATCATCTGCAGCCTGGTCTCGGGCTCGATGCCCTGCAGGAGCCGACCTTGTCGGATGCCGTCCGCCTGCCAGTGGAAGTTGTCCATGAAGAACACCGGCCGCAGGATCGTCGCGGGAACGCCAAGCTCGGCGATCCGCTGCTCGATCTGGTGCTTGCTCTCGAAGTGCGCGAGTCCGGTCGACTTGTCGGCGCTCGCAACACTCGAGTACACGAGGTGATCGACACCGGTCTCGGCGACGGCCTTCGCCACGTTGAAGCCCGCCTGCCGCTCGGCCTCGACTCCACCCGGGCCTCGCCACGTCTGTACCGAGAACACGCCGCGGGCGCCTCGGAAGGCGCGTCGCAGCGAATCGGGGTCGAGCATGTTGCCGACCACGACCTCGGCGCCGACTGCCGCGAGCGCATGGGCTGCGGGACTGGCGGGATCGCGGACGAGGATGCGAACAACGGCGCCGTTTGCGAGGAGGTGGCGGGCGGTAGCTCCGCCTTGCTGGCCGGTGGCGCCCAACACGACGACGGGCGTAGTGGCAGGCATGGCAGGACTCCTCAGGCCAGGGAGCGTATAGGGAGAGGATTCCCATAATGGGATGAGGCGGACGGCACGACTTGCGAGCCTCTCGGGTTCCCGACCGGACGATGCTCGGCGCTACGCCATCCCGCCAGCTACATCATCACCTCGTCGGCGCCCATGTCGGCGAGCTCGATCATGCGGTAGACCGTGTCGTGCTCTCGCACTTGGTCCCCGACGGCGATGCCCACATCGGCGTTTGGCTCGGCGTGCGGCGTGGTGCGATGGTCGATCTCGATCGAGCGGACCGTCTGCTCCAAGTCACTCGTGGTGCCGCGGATGTGGATGCGGTCACCCACGTCGAGCGGCGCGGTCAGATGCACGCCGGCCACACCGAGGTGCGACCAGTAGTGGGTGACGACTCCGATCGGAGTCTCGGCGAACGGTTCGTGCTCCTGCATCTCCGACACCTCCCCGGTTCCGGATTCCCTTGGTGTATCTACCCGCGGATCGGCGGGCCGGGCTCTTCCTTTACCGCCGCCTGCGCAATCCCTATCGTTGAGGCACGCGCAGTCGCCATCGACTTCCGGGGAGCCACGTGCTCAGAGACTACGTCTTCCACGACTTCACCCGCAGCTTCTGCAGCAAGTGCGGCGAGCTGTGCGACGCGAAGATCATCATCAAGAACGGGAGCGCCTTCCTCCTCAAGAACTGCCTGACCCACGGCGAGGAGATCGAGGTCTTCGAGGAGGACGCGAGCTACCTGCTTCGAACGTCAGCGCTACGACAAGCCCGGTAACACGATCCGCTCGGACACCGTGGTCGCGAAGGGCTGTCCCTACGACTGCGGCTTGTGCCCCGACCACGAGCAGCACACCTGCATCGGCCTGATCGAGGTCACGACCCACTGCGACCTCGGATGCCCCGTCTGCTACGCCGATTCCGGCGCCGAGGAGCACCTCTCGCTTCAGCAGATCGAAGCGATGATGGACTTCTACAAGGCGCGCGAGGGCGGCAAGCCTGAGATCCTGCAGATCGGCGGCGGCGAGCCCACCACGCACCCCGACATCGTCGAGATCCTGCGCATGGCCAAGAAGAAGAAGTTCAAGTACCTCATGCTCAACACCAACGGCCTGCGCATCGCGCAAGACAAGGCCTTCGCCGAGACCCTGGCGTCGCTCACGCCCGGCTTCGAGGTGTATCTGCAGTTCGATGGCGTCACCGACAAGACGTACCAGAGGCTGCGCGGCGCGAAGCTCTGGGACACGAAGCTCAAGGCCGATCGAGAACCTCGCGCAGGCGCGCGTGCCGATCACCCTGGTCGCCACCATCACGCGCGGTGTGAACGACAGCCAGATCGGCGACATCGTGAAGTTCGGGCTCGCGACCGACTACGTGCGGGGCGTGAACTTCCAGCCGGTCGCCTTCTTCGGCCGTACGAACGTCTCGGACGTGAAGAACCGCACGACGCTCTCGGGCATCCGTCGCGAGATCGAGCGGCAGACCGGCGGGCTGTTTCGCAAGGACGACATCATCCCGCTGCCGTGCGACATCGACCGGGTCGCGGTCACCTACGCGGTCAAGAAGGACGACGTGTACGTCCCCGTGGTGCGCAACATCAAGCTCGAGGGCTACCTCGAGCTCATCGACAACACGATGGACTTCCGCGCCGAGGACCTCGTGAAGAACGCGCTGACCCGATCGATCACCAAGGGCCTCGCGTGCGACTGCTTCAAGCTGCGCGACGAGATCTCGGAGATCCTGCCCGAGGGCTACCTGACGTGGTCGCCCAAGCGGCGCGCCGAGTTCATCGACACGAACACGTTCCGCATCACCATCTCCTCGTTCATCGACCGCTACAACTTCGACGCGAAGTCGATGCGCAAGGAGTGCGTGCACGTCATCACGCCGGACCTCAAGCGCATCCCGTTCTCGGCGTACAACATGGTGCACCGGAGCCGCGATTGAACCTCTTCGAGACGCTGAAGAACGCGCCCCTGCTCGCGCCAGCCACCGCTGGCGATCGCCGTCAACGTGGTGGTCTTCGTCGCCTTCATCCTGATCGCGGTCTCAGTCGTTCTCGACTTCCGCGCGTACCACCACCAGGACCGCGAAGTCGTCCGAGGAGACCGCAGCTGGGTCGAGACGGGGAGCATGACCGGGTTCTTCGTCGTGTACTACCTCGTCGTCCGGTTCCAGGTGGGAGAGGTCGCGGTCGCCGGTTCGGCCCGAGGTGCGATGCTCGTCATCGGACTCGCGCTCATGGTGGTGGGTGCGGTCTTCAACGTCGTCGGCCGCCTGCATCTGAAGTCCAACTGGGCGAACCAGATCAAGATCTACGAGGGTCATTGGCTCGTGACGACCGGCCCGTTCAAGGTGGTGCAGACACCCGCTGTACGCTTCGCTCATCTGGATGTTTCTCGGCGGGGCGCTCATCTACTCCAACGTCGCCGCGCTGGCGCTCACGCTCGGCGTATTCGTCCCGATGATGTATGTTCGGGCCAGGAAGGAAGACGCCCTTCTCAGGGAGGCCTTCGGCACCACGTTCGAAGCGTACGAGCGCTCGACCGGCATGTTGTTCCCACGACCGCCGAGGTGACCATGGACGCCGCGATCGTTCAGCGAAACGCCTTCGTCTTCTGCCGCTACTCGCTGGCGGTGCTCGTTTGGGTCGCGCTGCTGTTCCAGAGCGCCTGGGTGCTCGGCGCGGTGTTCGTCATCCTCGCGCTGTCTGCCGCGCTCAAGGTCCAGAACTCGCCGATGGTGCGGCTGTACACGAGCACGCTCGGGCGCGTCGTGCCCTCCGAGGAGGTCATCCTCGGCGTCAACGCGATGCGCTTCGCACACACGTCGGGCGCCGTCTTGGCGCTGGTCGGGCTGATCCTGATCGCTGCCGGCAGCCCCTTCGCGTGGCCGTTCGTCGCCGTGTTCGCGGTGCTCAAGACCACGAGCGCACTGGGATGGTGCCCGGCGTACAAGCTGTACGGCTGCATGGCCAGTGGCGGCTGCTGCGCGCTGACCGGGAAGCGATGATTCCCGACACTCACATCACGCCCCCTGCGTGGGGCATCCGGCCCGTGCTGTTCTCGGCGGGCGGGGTCTCGGTGACGTCGTATGGCGTGTTCGTGCTGCTTGGGCTACTTGCCGCGATCGGGTTGTACTACTACAACACGCGCGGTCGTGACGTCGGCAGCAACGGGGTGTACGTCGCGGTCGCGGCACTCGTCGGCGGCATCATCGGCGCGAAGGTGCCCATCTGGATTGCGAACGCCCGCGACATCGTCGCCAATCCCAGCGCGGCCGTCGTGCTCTCGGGGCGCACGATCGTCGGCGGCATCATCGGCGGCATCATCGCCGTGTACTTCACGAAGAAGCAAGCTCGGCATCACGCGCAAGCTCGGGAACTACCTTGTGCCGTCGCTGTGCGCCGGCATCTTCTTCGGGCGGATCGGCTGCTACCTGACCGGTTGCTGTTACGGTGCGGCGACCTCGCTTCCCTGGGGCATCGACTTCGGCGATGGCATCGGCCGGCACCCCACGCAACTCTACGAGGCGCTGTTCGTTCTGGGACTGCTGATCTACTCGCAGGTCACGCTGGACCAACACGCACCCGGCGCGCTATTCAAGCAGTTCATGCTCGCGTACTTCGGCTGGCGGTTCCTCGCCGAGTTCATCCGGGTCAATCCTGCATCCGCCCTCGGCCTGACCTACTACCAGGTCGCGGCGGTCATCGTGATCGTGCTCTATGCGTGGCGCATCTCAGTTGGTGTCCAGGAGAGGAGTCTCGAGTGAACGAGAACCCGACCGACGGCGAACAGGGCTACGTGGCCCCCGACGTCGCGCCGCCGACGCTACCCACGGAGCCGGCAGAGATGCCACCTTCGGACTCAACTCAGGCTCCGCCGGTGTACGAGCCGCTGCCGGTGCCGGAAGTGGAGCAGCCGCCCAAGCAGAAGCTGAACATCGGCTTCTTCATCCTGGGCTTCGTCACGCCTTGGCTGGCGACCGCCATCGTGAGCGTGCCGCTTGGCACCCTCACCGGAAGCTTCCCGGCGCTGGGCGTGGTGGGCGGGGCCTTGCCGTTGGCGGTCATCGCGGCGCAGCTTGCGGCGTGGCTTATCGGCCGGAGCAACGGCAACAACCGCTTGCGCAGCTGGGGCCTGGGCGGCGTGATCTCCGTGGCGGTTCAGGTGCTCGCCGCGATGCTGTTCTTCGGGGCCTGCATGCTCAATATCGGCGGGCTCCAGAACCAACTCGGAATGTAGCGTCAACGTCTGATCCGGCACAGGTCTTTGCTCCTCGCGACCAAGGCGGCATGCATCTCGCTGCTCCAGGGGAGTTATGAGCATTCTTCGCACATTCTTCGCGGCCGCGAGCCTACTCGCCGTCGTGGTCGGGACTCCGTCATCGGCGAGTGTGGCGCCAAGGGCGTCAGCCGCGATGGTCTCTCCTGCGGCGCCTGCGGGTTCGAGCTCCAGAGCGGCCGGGACTCAGAACAGCGAGGCGGCCGACGCGCGCGAGGCAGACCGACTCCTCGGCGAGCTCAAATCCAGATATCGCCACCTGAAGGGCGTCAAGGTGTCTATCGGCACCACGCCTCGGGGCGAACAGGCGGTCGCGTACTACACAGAGGCCCGAATCGTCATCAGCCGTGCCCACACGGTCAGCATCGATAAGATCCTCGACCACGAGATCTGGCACGTCATCGACTGGCGCGATAACGGGCGGTTGGACTGGCAGGAGAACCTGCCTCCGAGCAACGCGCGGGACTACGCAAGGAAGTAGCCCCGCCATGCTCCAGCGCCGCCTGCTCTGCCTCGAACAGGCGGTGGGTCAGAAGCGCACAGGGCTTCTCCTCGTTCGATCACGCACGCTTCGCGGCTAGTGAGTCAGCTCGCGCGGTAGTGGCTCCGGCTTGAGCTCGCGGACCACAGGACCGGCGGTATACGGCGCGTACGGCTCAACCGTGTACGCGGCGAACGGTGTCGCGTGAACGACGGGTCCGGCGACGTACGGTGCGTAGGGCTCGGTGTGCACGACGGGGCCAGCGACGTACGGTGCGTACTCAGCGGCAGCTGCGGTGTAGGTCGCGTACGGGACCCCGGCTTCGTGGACCCACGCCGCGCCGGCCATCGTGACTGCTGCGAACACGAACACGAGCGCCAGCCCGCATACCAGCAAGCTTCGACGCAGCGCGGCGGTCGGTGACCGATGCATCCTCAGTGTCATCTCCAATCCCCCCTTTCTCGGCTTGGAAGTGACGTCACCCCATAGATTGCCGTTGTATTCGAACCTGACAGCAACACACGCTGAATATTCGGGTACATAGCGCATGGTGGTGCTGGCGGGAGATGGTGTGTCATGCCGCCATCGGACAACATGAGTGTCGGGGCGCTGGAGGTTCGTCCGCACGAGCGCAGCGTGCTCGTGCGCGGGCATAACGCACCCCTTTCCTCCGCCGAGTTCGACATCCTGATGATGCTGGCCGAGCACCCGGGCTGGGTGTTCTCGGCGGATCAGCTCTCGCGAGACTCCGACCAAGGCGCGTGCTCACCCGAGTCCGTCAGCGTCCTCGTCTACCGCCTTCGACAGAAGCTCGCCGAGGCGGGCGCGCCGGACGTCGTTGAGACAGTACGGGGACTGGGTTACCGGCTTCGCTCCACCAGCGACTCGGACGGCGAGTCCTCGGACGCGGCTGAAGCACGGCGAGGCCTGAGAGATGCCTGCTGGCAGCTGCACGAAGCCGTCCTCGAAGTCGAGCACTCCGGCACCCCCGAGCAGCAGAAGGCGGTCACGGACCTGCTCGACCAAGCACGTCGCACTGCTTACTCAAGTCTTGCGGAGTAGGGTCATGGAAGGTACGGACTAGGGGGTTGTCATGCCTGACACACTGTCGGCTCCGCCGGGGATGCCGGACTCTCGGCGTCACGGCGACAAGGAGACCACCAGCTGGATCGTGGGCGTCGTGCTCATCGCGCTCGGCCTCATCTTCTTCATGGAGAACGCGGGCTATCTGGCGCTGACCGGGAACTGGTGGGCGCTCTTCATCTACCTGGGTGCGTTCGCTAGCTTCGCGAATGCCTGGCGTTCCTACCGGGTCGAAGGGGGAGTTCGGGTCGACCGCGACCGGGTCGCTCGTCTGGGGGCTGGTTCTCACCGTGGTCGCGAGCATCTTCCTGTTCAACCTGCTCTGGGACGTGTGGTGGCCCGCGATACTCGTGGCCGTGGGTGTGGGTATCGTGGCCGGGAGCGTGCTGGGGAGAATGACGCACGCGACGGGCAGCGAGAACGCCGAGTAGGCGAGCTTCCTACCAACCCATCGTCTGCGGCTCGCCCTTGAACGGCCCCTCGATCTCGCTCGTGATCCAGCCGCCGTAGAAGTGGCCGGGCTGTGGCGTGACCTGCTCGCCGTCGACGGTCACCTCGTCGAGGGCCCACGCGTAGAAGGCGACGTGGTCCTTGAGTTCCTCGTACCCGGGCGAAGGGTGCGGGTAGTACCATCCGACGTTGCTGCTGCGCTTGCCATCGATCACGAGCGAGTAGTAGTGCGCCTCACCTTTGTACTCGCAGTACGTGCGGTGCGAGCTCGGCTCGAGGAACTCCATCGCGAGGTCTTCCGGCGGGATGTAGTAGACCGGCGGATGGCTCGTCTCCCGGATGAGAATCGGCCGGTCCGTCTCGGCGATGACGTGGTCCCCGGAGGTGGCTCGCACGTGTCGAGATGCTCGCTCGATGGACGGCGGGCGAGGGTAGTCCCAGACGGATTCGCGCGGACGATCGCTCATGGCAGCAACTCCTCGGCGGTTTCGAGCTGGAAGGCGAACCGGTGCCTGCCCCACTCCCAGGCGAGCCAAGTCAACCAGGTGAACGACAGGGAGAAGACCAGCAGCTCCATGTGCTGTGTCGTGATCGGCGAGCTTGGGATGAGGCCGAGGAAACGCAGGCCGGTGGGCAGCCACGCCGCGAACATGACGAGCGCAGCCGTCGCCGAGAAGGCCCGCAGGAGCCGCGGGACGCTCGGCAGCAGGGCGCACGCAGCCATGCCGATGCAGAAGCACCCCATCGCCGTCACGGCGGAGTAGTTGTGTGCCACGGACATGGCGCGCGAGCCTCCGACGGGGCAGGCGCCTACGACCACGAATCCGAGCGAGGCCGCGACCGTCAGGACCGATGCGAGCATCGAGCCGTGTTCGCCGAGCCGCCCCGAGCTCCGGCCTGCACGCACCACGAGCCGTCCCGAGGCGAGGAGACCCGCGGCGAGACACCACGAGGTGGTCGTGAACAGCCACGCGAAGGGCCTCTCGGCGCCGCCGGCCTGGCTGCACGACACCCCGGCGGCGAGCGACAGCCCGGTGAGCCGCAGCATCGTCGTGGTGGACGCAACGGCCGCGCCGACGGTGAGCGCGACGGCGGTGAACGGCGTGGCGTACTCCAGATACAGCGGGGCGAGCGCGACGGCGAGCGCAATACCACCGGCAAGCGTCAGCACCTTGAGTTGGGGGCCGGGCGCGGTTGCCACTGCGGCGAGCAGCACGCTCAGGCAGGCGGCGTACCACGCAACGCGCACCTCAACCGGTTCGGTCACCGACAGCAGCCGTCGGGTCTTCATGTGCTGGCTCCGCTTCTCGCAACCTCGGGCTCGATTGAATCGTCACGGCTGGCGACGCGGGTACTGAGTCGATTCCCAAGAACCACACACTTCGTGCGTATACTCGACGCGTCCCACCCACCGACGGAGGCCCCATGAACGCCACGATCGAACTCATGAACGCGCGCTGCTCCACGCGCACGTACGCGCCAACCCCCATCACCGACGCCGAGAAGGCCGCGATACTCCACACGACCATGCGTGCTCCAACCGGCGGCAACATGATGCTGTACTCGATCATCGACATCACGGACCAGGCGCTCAAAGACCGGCTCGCCGTGACCTGCGACGATCAGCCGTTCATCGCGAAGGCTCCATGGGTGCTCGTGTTCGTGGCCGACATGCAGAAGTGGATCGACCTGTACCGCTACTCGCACGTCGAGGAGCTCGAGGGAGTCGAGCAGCGGCTCACCCCCGGATCGGGCGACCTGATGCTCGCGTGCTCTGACGCGCTCATCGCGGCGCAGAACGCCGTCATCGCCGCCGAGTCTCTCGGCATCGGCTCGTGCTACATCGGCGACATCCTCGAGCAGGCCGAGATCCACGCCGAGCTGCTCGACCTGCCGCCCCACACCATGCCCATCGCGATGCTGTGCTTCGGGCGAGCGGCCGCCAGTCGCCCTCCGGTGCCGCGCTACGAACACAACGTCGTCCACGAGAACGCCTACCATCGGATGACCGACGACGAACTCGCGCAGTTCTCGGCAGGGCTCGCGGCGATGGGCTCTTCGAGCGCGCTGCCGCCGGGGGTCGCCAACGTCGGCCAGCTCACCTACAAGCGCAAGCACGCCGTGGACTTCATGGTCGAGATGAACCGCTCAGTCGAGTGGTGGCTCGAGCGCTGGAGCTCGGCAGAGGAAGGGACCTGATGTCGCGCATAGACGAACTGATCGAGCGGATTCGGAGCCTCGAAGAGGAGATGCAGGTCGAGTTCGACAAGAAGCGCGACGACTTCCGGTTCGTGATGGAAGAGAAGCGTGCCCGCTTCAGCGAGGAGGTCGCGGCGTTGCAGCGCGGGTCGAAGATCGGGCTGTGGCGCTACGTCACCGGCGCTTCGTTCGCCAGCTGGCTCGTGGCGCCGATCATCTACTCGGGCTTCATCCCGTTTCTGCTGCTCGATGCGTTTCTCCTCGTCTACCAGGGCATCTGCTTTCCCGTCTACGGCATCACGAAGGCGAAGCGATCCGACTACGTGGTCCTCGACCGCGGCGATCTTCCCTACCTCAACGCGCTGCAGAAGTTCAACTGCTTCTACTGCGGCTACGCCAACGGCCTGATGGGCTACGCTCGAGAGGTCGCCGGCCGCACCGAGCAGTACTTCTGCCCGATCAAGCACGCCCGGCGCATCAGGGCCGCGCACGACCACTACCCCAACTTCTTCGAGTTCGGCGACGCGGAGAGCTACCGGCTCGGGCTCGAGAGGCTCAGGGCGGATCTGGCCATCGCCGAGGAGACGCCGTAGGTCCTGTCTCGGGTACCATCGAGTAGGGCCTCCTACGGGGCCAGCCGATACTCCGAGGGGGGATCAGCTTGTCGAAGTCCACGAACAACTGGCTTGCGATTGCGATTGCCGCACTCGCGATTGCCGTCGCGCTGATCTTCGCGTTGCTGTTCTTCTTCAGGCCGACGGTCGTTCCGGATGTCACCCTCAAGCCGGTTGACGAGGCCACCACGCTCATCGTGCACGTGGGGCTGACCCTCGGCACAAAGAGCGAACTCGCGACCGGCGCCGTTGGGGCCGGGCTGGTCATGCAGCAGTCGCCGGCACCAGCTACCCGCGCGCCGAGGAAGTCTTCGGTGGATATCACGGTGGCGGTCTCTCCCCAAGAGGAGCCGGTCCCCGACCTCTCCGGCACCGATGCGACCTCGGCCGCTCAGATGCTCACCGACGCGCTGTACCTGCCTCGGCGCGTGGACGTCTTCGGCGCCGAGACTCCTGTGGGAACCGTCGTCTCGCAGGCCCCCGCTGCGGGGAAGAGCTGGATGACCGGTCGGCCTGTGGCCTACGCGGTCTCCGCGGGTCCGGATGATGGCACCGCAGTGGAGGTGCCCGACGTGATGGGCAAGACTATCGAGGCGGCCTTCGCGGAGCTCAGGAAGCTCGGGCTCCAGCCCATCGACTTTGTCACCGCCATCAACTCACCGGCAGACAACGTCGTCGTCGTTCAGCTTCCGGAGGGCGGGCTGTCCGTGCGTCCCGGTACGCCTGTGCTGCTTCTCTTCGAAGTGCCGTAGCGCGCCCACTGCGGTCGGGGCATCCGTCACAGTCACCGGGGACCGACTTCGGGTAGCATAGTGCGGATTTCGTCGGTGAGGAGAAGGGCCCGGCAGCCCCATTGAACATGCTCGATATGCGCACCGTGTTCATCAGCTACGTCGTCACCAGTGCGCTGTGCCTGCTGGTCGTCGGCTCACTGTGGCTCCAGAACCGCGAGCGCCACCCCGAGACCGGCCTGTGGTTCGTTGACTACGTTGCACAGTTCGCCGCGATTCTGCTCATCGCGCTGCGCGGCCTCGTGCCCGAATTCGCCTCCCTGTCCGTCTCCAACGCGCTCGTGTTTGCCGGGACGGTGGCCCTCTACCAGGGGCTCGAGCGCTACCTCGACAGGCGGGCCGGCAACTCCACAACTACGTGGCGTTCGTGGTTCTGGTCGCGGCCCACAGCTACTTCGCATACGTGCAGCCGAGCCTCGCCGCACGCAACATTGTCGGCTCGATCGCGCTTCTGTTCATCACCGCCCAGTGTGCGTGGCTGATGCTGCGACGTGTCGGCCCCGAACTCCGTTTCGCCGCGAGGCCGGCGGGGGGCGTCTTCGCTGCCTTCGCAGTGGCGAGCGTGGCCCACATCCTGGTGAACCTGCGGCCAGCTCCCAACCAGGATCTGTTCTCGTCCGGAATCCTCGATTCCGGCACGATCCTGCTCTACCAGACGCTCTACGTAGCGCTGACCTTCTCGCTGCTGATGCTTATCAGCCGCCGGCTTCTTGCAGTGCTCGAGCGCGACATCCGGCAGCGCAAAGCCACCGAGAAGGCGCTCAGGGCGAGCGAGGAGCGGTTCTCCATCGCGTTTCACAACATCCCGGATGCCGTCGTGATCTCGCGGCGCTCCGACGGGACGATCCTGGAGGCCAACGAGGGTCTGTCCAAGCACATCGGCTACCCGCTGGAAGAGATGATCGGCAAGACGACGACCGAGCTCGGGATCTGGCAAGACGAGGCCGCTCGGTCACGCTTCATCGAGATGCTGAGAGAAGACGGTCGCGTCTCCGGCTTCGAGACCGTGTTCCATCGGAGCACCGGCGAGACCTTCCCCGCCGTCGCCTGGTGCGAGGAGATCGAGGTCGGTGGCGAGAGCGCGCTCTTGATGGTCGTGCACGACGCGACCGAGCGTAAACTCGCCGAGGAACACCTCATCGAACTGTCGAGCCGCGACCCCTGACCGGGGTCCTCAACCAGCGAGCGTTCTATGAGAGTGCCGCCCAGCGCCTCGGCACGCTTTCGGATTCGCAGACCGCACTGATCTTCCTCGATCTGGACAACCTCAAGGCCGTGAACGATCTCTATGGCCATCCGGTGGGTGACCAGACGCTCGTGCTGTTCGCGGAGGTTCTGCGCAAGGCGTTCCGTGAGTCCGACATCATCGGGCGTCTCGGAGGCGACGAATTCGCCGTTCTCGCCGTGTCGCGTGAAGTGGTGCCGGATGCCGTCCTGCTCGAGCGCTATGTCTCCGAGTTGCGAGACGGGCAACAGCCAGTCCGGGCTGCCCTTCAACATCTCGTCGAGCTTCGGCGTCGCGTGGTGGGACCCGAGCGCCGGTGCCGCCGACCTCGACGCGCTCATCAGCAGTGCGGACATCCGGATGTACGAGGCCAAGCGCGCCAAGTAGCCTCGATGGAAACCGTGTCCGAATAGGGAACTAACACGGTGACTCGCGATTTCGGCCGACGGCCCGCACGCCAGCCGGGCAACCTTTCTGCACCGGCCTGCTTGCCATGTACCGTGCCGATGTGTATATGATACCGACGCAATAGCAGTTGGTCGTCGATGACGGGGGAGCCAGCGTGGAGGTAACGAGGCGTACCGACTACGCCATCCGTATCTTGCTCGAACTCGCCCGTGCGGGCGGCGGTCCGCTTTCCGTCAGGGAGATCTCCGAAAGGCAAGCGGTCCCGTACGCCTTCGCTCGCGGCATCCAGCGGGAGCTCGTCGCCACCGGGCTGGTGACTACGCGGCGGGGCGCTCGCGGCGGCATCGTGCTCGCGCGCACTCCCGCCGAGATCACCTTGCGAGATGTCGCGGATGCGATGCAGGGCGACGTGTCGTGCTCGGTCTGTTCGCGCGACCCCAAGTGGTGCGACCGCATGGCTGACTGTGAAGTCCACAAGGTGTGGCAAGAGGTCGATTCGATGGTGGGCGACTACCTCGCCACCAAGTCCCTGGCGGGACTACTCGAGAAGGAAAGCAGGTGATGAGGGGGAGATGGATGCCGTAGCGCTAGCCAAGTTCCAGTTCGCGTTCACCGTCATGTACCACTTCTTCTTCGTGCCGATCTCGATCGGACTGGGCCTGGTCACGGTCCTGTTCGAACGCAAGTACTACAAGAGCGGCAAGCCCGAGGACAGGGCGATGTCTGAGCTGTGGATCAAGGTATTCACGGCGACCTTCGCCATCGGTGTTGCGACGGGCATCACGATGGAGTTCGCCTTCGGCACCAACTGGGCGACCTACTCCCGTTTCGTCGGCGACATCTTCGGTGCGCCGCTGGCCGCCGAGGCGCCTGTTCGCCTTCTTCCTGGAATCCACGTTCCTCGGCGTCCTGCTCTTCGGCCGCAACAAGGTGTCGAAGAAGTTCTACTACATGTCCACGTGGCTCGTCTGGCTCGGCTCGCTGCTTTCGGGGCTGTGGATCATCATCGCGAACTCGTGGATGCAGACTCCTGCGCGGCTACAAGATCGTGGGCGAGGGGGCCGCTCGCAAGGCGGTCATGACCAACTTCTTCGAGGCGGCATTCAACCCGTCGACCCTCCCGAGGTACTTCCACACGATCAACTCGGTGCTCATCACCGGCGGTCTGATGTGCGCGGCCATCGGCGCGTACCACCTGCTCAAGGGCGTGCACATGGAGTTCGGTCGGCGCAGCGTCTCGTACGGCCTGATCATCGCGCTCGTCGGGTCGCTCGCGATGGGGCTCACCGGGCACTTCCAGGCGCTACAGGTGGTGAACACGCAGCCCACCAAGGCGGCGGCGATGGAGGGTCATTGGGAGACCGGTCCCATGGCGCTTGGGATCATCGGCTGGGTCGATGTCGAGAACGGCACGACGCGGGCATCGAGATTCCCGGCGTCACGAGCTTCCTCGCGTCCGGGTCGTTCAAGACGCCCTTCCCGGGGCTGAACGATTTCCCCGCCGATGAGCTGCCGCCCATCCAGATCGTCTTCCAGTCGTATCACTGGATGATCATCGTGTTCGGGCTGCTCGTCCTGGCGACCGCGTATCTGTGGTGGCTCAACCGCAAGGGCAAGCTCGAGAACAACAAGACCATGCTCAAGATCCTGATGTGGGCGTGGCTGCTTCCGGAGCTGGGCATCCAGCTTGGATGGATGACCGCCGAGATCGGGCGCCAGCCGTGGATCGTGTGGCAGGAGTTGCGCACGGTGGACGCCATCTCCAAGGTCGTGCCCGCCTATCAGATCGCGATGACGATCACGATCTTCTTCGCGATCTACGCGCTTCTGTTCGTAGGCTGGGCGCGCGTTGTGCTCAACATCCTCAAGAAGGGCCCGCAGGTGTCCGGCTCGTCGTCCGCTACGTCGGCTTAGGGAGGGATACACGATGACTCGCGAAGTTCTCGGCATCATCTGGTTTGCGCTCGTCGGCGTGCTCCTCGCCGGCTACGCGGTGTTCGACGGGTTCGACCTGGGCGTTGGCACGCTCTTCCCCTTCCTCGGCAAGTCCGATGAGGACAAGGAAGTCATGCGCACCGCAGTCGGCCCGGTGTGGGACGGAAACGAGGTCTGGCTGCTGGCTGGCGGTGGCGCGCTGTTCGCAGCGTTCCCGCCCGTGTACGCCACGGTGTTCTCGGGCTTCTACCTAGCGCTCATGCTCGTGTTGTTCGCGCTGATCTTCCGGGCCGTGTCGTTCGAGTTCCACGCGCACGACAAGGCGTGGGGGAGCGTCTGGGACTGGGCGTTCTTCGGCGGGAGTGCGCTTCCGTCGCTGCTGTTCGGCGTCGCCGTGGGCAACATCGTTCTCGGAGTGCCGCTCGCCAACGACGGCGAGTTCGCCGGCAACTTCTTCGCGCTGCTGGGCTTCTGGAACGGCTTCAACCCGTTCGCGCTCATCATCGGCGTGCTCGGGCTTTCGATGATTCTCGTGCAGGGCGCTTCGTGGCTTGCGGTGAAGTCCGAAGGCGATCTGCACGCGCGGACCGTCGCGCTGCGCTCGCCGCTCGGGTGGGTGTTCGCGGTGCTGGTGGTGGTGGCGACCGCCGCAACGGCGCTGTTCGCCAAGTCGGCGTTCGCGAACGTGACCGGCTCGGCTCTGGGTTGGGTCTTCGTCGCGCTGCTGCTGGTGTCGCTCGTGTTCGGCCGCGTTTCCATGAATGGCGGCAAGGACCTGCCGGCGTGGTACGCGATCTCGCTCTCGGCGGTATCGCTGGTGGGGATCTGGGCGGCATCGATCTTCCCCGAGCTCGTCCCGACGCTCGGCCCCGGCCCGGCGCTCACCATCGCGAACTCGGCGTCGTCCCAGCTCACACTGAGCGTCATGCTCATCATCGCCGCGATAGGCGTGCCGCTGGTGCTGTTCTACGTCTACCTCGTCTACAAGATATTCGCCGGCAAGATCAAGCTTGACGGCGAAGGCTACTGATCTTCAGCGCGACTACGCAAACGGCCCGGACATCGCGTCCGGGCCGTTTCGCTTTGCCGGGAGCGGTTCGCGGAGTCTACTCCGCCGCCGCCGCAGCCGCCACGGCCGCGACGGGGATCTCGCGCGGAGGCAGCGGGGCGTCCGGGCGGCGGATCAGGCGCTGGTAGGCGAAGGGCACGATGGCGAGCGTGAGCGCGCCGGCCAGGAGGCCGGGTGCCCAACCGCTGTAGCCGAGCAGAAGGCCGGCGACGAACGGCGCAGGGATGCGGGTCAGCGAGCCGGTCGCCGTGGACAGGCCGACGATGCCGCCGACTTCGTCGGGATAGACCGACTTGGTCAGCGCGCTGCCCACGATGGTGTTGGCGACGGCCATCCCCAGCGACAGGAACGGCATCACGATCACGAGCACCGGCAGTGTCGCCGAGAAGCCCCACGCGACCAGTGAGACCCCGGCGAGCAGCGTCGCGCCGGTGATGAGGTGCGGGTCGTCGAAGCGCTTCGTGAGCGGCTTGATCAGCACGAGCTGGATGACGACCGAGATGATGCCGACGTAGCCGAGGAAGAAGCCGATCTGCATCGGCGTCATGCCGAGGGCATTCGCGGCCCACAGCGAGAAGCCGCCTTCGAACACCGCGAAGGTGAACCCGATGGCGATGCGCACGGTCATGAGCGGCCCGACGCGGGGCAGCGCGAGCGTGCTGCCGAGCTCCCCGATGCTGAAGCCCTTGGCCGGCTCGGCCTTGACCTGCGCGCGGCGCTCCGCCGAAAGCGATTCAGGCAGTACGAACGCCACGAGCAGCAGGTTCCCGAGCGCAAGCGCCGCAGCCACAAAGGGAACGACCATCGGGCCGTACTGAGAGAGCAGGCCACCGGTCACCGGCCCGAGAATGAAGCCGAGCCCGAACGCTGCGCCGACGAGTCCGAACGCCTGGCCGCGGTCCTTCTCGGAGGTGATATCGGTCATGTAGGCCTGCGCGACGCTGATGTTTCCGCCGGTGATGCCGTCGATCATGCGGCTGGCCAGTATCATCCACAGCGAGTTCGCGAGTCCGAGCATGATCGAGGGCGCACGCCGTGCCTGCGATCGAGAGCAAGAGCACCGGCTTTCGACCCCAGGCGTCGGACAGCCGGCCCAGGATCGGGGCCGCGATCACCTGCATGAACGGATAGGCCGAGAAGATCAGGCCCGTGATCGCGGGAGTTGCGCCGAAGCGCTCCGCGTAGGACGGCAGAACCGGGATTATCAGCGAGAAACTCAGCATGTCCACGAGCACGATGCTGAAGATGATGAGCAGGCGGCGGTCCTTCACGGAGCTCCTCAAATGGGGGACGTCGGGGCGGCAGGTGGCGCTCTACGCACAGACGCCTCGTGGGAAGATACCCGAGAGTGGAGCCTGCAAGCGAATCGGTGCGGAATCGTGCTGGTAGGAGGTCTGTAGTGGAGTTCCAGGGGTTCTCGAAAGGGACGCTCGCGTTCTTGGATGATCTTGCCGCGCACAACGACCGTGCCTGGTTCGCCGAGAACCGCGCGCGTTACGACAGCGAGCTGCTCGACCGCCAGAAGGCGTTCGTGGCGGCCATGGGCGAGGCCTTCGAGGGCGTCGACCCGCGCGTGCACTGCGTGCCGGCGGTCAACAAGTCGATCTTCCGGATCAACCGCGACATCCGCTTCTCGAAGGACAAGTCGCCGTACAAGACCTACTCGGACATGTTCTTCTGGGTCGGCGACACGCGGAAGTCCGATCCGGGCTACTTCCTGCGCATCATCCCCGAGGGGCTCTGGGTGGGGTGCGGCGCACACAGCCTCTCGCCCGAGCAGCTCGCGCGGCTGCGCTCGGCGATCGTGGCGCCCGGATCGGGCGGCGAGTTCGAGCGGATGCTCGGCGAGCTCGAGGCCGACGGCTACGAGATCGGCGAGCGCGGGCTCGTGCGGGTGCCGGCGGGGTTCTCGGCGGATGCACCGCGCGCCGATCTGCTGCGGCTCACGGTCGTCCACGCGATCGAGACCGTCACGCCGGCGCCGCCCGAGTTCGAGAGCGCGGCGTTCGTGGACTGGTGCCTGGCCCGATTCGTGCGGGTCAAGCCGCTCGTGGATTGGCTTGTCGAGCACGTGGGCTGACGCCGGGCTCCTACCAGTCGACGATGCGGCGGTTGCCTTCGAGCGAGCGCACGTGCGTGGCGTCGTGCACGACTTCGAGGCAGCCCTTGTACGTCGTCGTCGGCGTCGCGCAGCGCGTAGTAGCGGATGTGCACGAACTTCGGGCCCATCTCGATCCAGAACTCGGCCTCGTCCTTGGTCCCGGCCTTGAACGCGGCGAGGATCTCCTCGACCTTGTGCAGGCTCTTGGGCGGGTGGCAGTTGCGCACCTCTCGGCCGATGGCGCCGGGCGAGCGCGGGAAGACCCGCTCACCTTCCGAGTAGAACCGCACGCGGTCGTTCTCGTCGACGTAGGTCACGTCGAAGGGCAGCGCGCGGAAGAGCAGGTCGAGCTGGCCGAGCGTGAGCGCGCCCGTGGGCAGCGGCAGCAGCATCTCGCCGCCGTCGCCGGTGGCCTCGGGAGCCGGCCGACGGCTGCGACCGGCGCTTCGCCGGCGGGGCCCTCGATCCAGGCGTAGCCGATCTCGGCGTCGCCCGCGGCGATGGTCGCCCACTCGTCGGCGGTGACGACGTCCAGCGCGGTGGGGAAGAGGATCTTCTCCTCCTTGTAGATCATGTCGTCGATCATCGTGAGCGTCTCGGGGAGCGTGGCCGCGACCGAGGTCGCGTCGCCGGCGGCGAGCAGCGAGCGCGCGGTCTTCAGGCGCCCGCGGATGTCGTCGTCGAGCGCCCACATGACCTTGGTCGGCCCCTCGACCCCGTGCGTCTCCAGCACCGGGAAGAGCTGGTTCTCCTTGCGCGTGTAGTGCGTGTCGATCGCCGAGAGCTCCGCCGAGCTTCTCCGAGACGGTCGCGATCACGGCGGCGCGGTCGTCGGCGTCGGTGGCGACTGCGAGCGCGCCGAGCAGGAGGTTGAGGTCCGCCGCGAGCTGTGTCGCCACCGCGTTCTCGCGCAGGTAGGCGTCGACCGGGTGGCCGGGCGCGACCGTCGCGGACGGCTTCTCGTCGAGCGACTCCTTGAAGACGGTCACGTGCACGTCGCACAACCGCTGCACGTCCTCGACCGGCATGCCCTCAGAGATCAGCGCCTGCTCCATGCGCGCTATCTCGGCCGAGCTCACGCCCACGATGAGCGTGTCGAACTCCGCCTTCACCTGTTCGACCGGCACGCCGTCGTGCAGCTTGTGGATGATGGACTTCAGCGCCTCCTGGCGCGCGGCGGCGACCTCGGGGTCGACCGGCTCGGCTGGGGCGCCGGCGGTCTCCTCGGCGACGATCTCGTGTCGCGCGATCTCGGTGCGGATGTCGTCGAGCATCTGATCGGCGTCGACGCCCGCCATCTGCGCGGCGGACTCGACCTTGGCGACGCGCGCCATCGTCGCGAACAGCGCCGGGTTCTTGAGCGCGTCGAAGTGCGAGTTGTAGCTCACGAGCCAGTCGAGCAGGTACGGATACGCGTCGACGAGGTCGTGGATGGTGGTGGTGGCGGTGACGTTCACGGCCGCTCCTCTCGGATACCGGAAAGAACTCACTTCACGGTGTACCCCGAACGGGGTGCCGAGTGACTTGACCGACGTCAAATCATGATAAGAAAGGTAGGAATTAGCCGAGAGGGACCCGAGCATGGCTTCCGGAGGTGTCCGGCGTCGAGGCGGAGCGTCTACCAGGTGAGCTTCTCGAGCGTGACGAGCTCGATGCCTGGGGCTACCTCGCGCGTGCCGATCCGCTCGTAGCCAAGCGACTCGTAGAGCCCGATCGCTGCCTTGTTCAGGTCGCCGGTGAACAGCTCGAAGCGGTTCACGTACGGGTAGTGCGCCTCGAGTGCGACCAGAAGCGCGCGGCCGACGCCGAGGCCCCTGGCGTGCGGCAGTACCGCGAGCCGGCGCACCACGAGCGTGTTGTCGGTCATCGTCTCGCCGCGCACCGTGCCGACGACGGAGCCTTCGATCTCGGCGACGAGCGTCACGTCGCCCGCGTCGAAGGTCGCCTCAAGGTCGGCCGCGGTCTCGTGCAGCGGCGGGATGTCGCCGTAGACGTCGGCCTCGGTCTGAAACGCCTCGCGGATGAGGGCGGCGAGCGCCTCGGCTTCATCCCGCTTCGCGAGCCGCACCGTGGGCGTGGCTTGGCCCATGCCGACCGGGTCACTCATCGTCGAGCTCGCCTTTGCGAAACGCGTTGCCGATCTTGTAGGCGTCGTGCAGCTTGGGCCCCAGGCCCCGGTACTCGCGGACGCCGGCGCAGTAGATGAGCGGGTCGAGGTAGTCCATCTCGGCCATGTCGGTGTCGGGGCGAAGGACGTTCTCCTCGGCGTGGCACTCGACGATCTCGCCGAACACGACGATGTAGTCGCCGACTTCGACCTCGTGCGTGGTGCGGCACTCGATGTTGTAGGGGCACTCGTCGATGATCGGCGTGCCGACCATCGAGGCCGGGACCAGCGTCAGGCCGGTGGCCGCGAACTTGTCGGCGGCCCGGCCGGTCACGATGCCGCAGTAGTCGACCTGGGGTGCGAGCTTGGTGTCGGGGATGTTGACGGTGAACGACCCGCCGGTCTCGTGGATGAGCTCGAGGGTGCGGCGTGTGTTGCGCAGCCCCATCGCGATCGTGGGGGGCGTGGAGGAGACCATGTTGATCCAGGCCACCGCGAGCATGTCCGCCTCGTCCATGGTGCCGCCGACGACGAGCACGCACGGCATGGGGAAGAGCCGTTCGATGGGGCCAAGGCGCTTCTTCATGGGGCGGTCCTTTCGCACGATGGGGGCGGCCGGGCTGACGGGGCGGCGGCCGCTGCTCCACTATACCGTTCCCCCCGAGCAGGGCGCCGCTCACCCTATTCGCCCGTAATGAGTGCGGATTCTCGTCTTGACCGCCTCCCGAACCCGACGTAACGTGTGCGGAACACGCAGTCGCCTCAGGGCGCTCGTGACCCATCCGCCGGCTTCCCCGCCGGCCGAGAAGCGAGAAGGAGGTGTGATCGAAGAATCATGGTTCGCCCGTCTGAGTTCGTGATGATGATGGACATGATGATGACCCAGCCCGGGTCTATCGGCGCTTGTGCCGGATCCGGGCGTCTCTCAGCCCACCTGCGCTAATCGGCGAGGTCGGGTATCGTCCCCATCAGACACGAATCAGATAAGAGGGCAGAATCATGAGTGACTCGACCACCCCCCGCTTCGACACCGTCGCCATCCACGGCGGTGCCAGGCTCCCGATCCCACCACCGGCGCTCGCGCTGTGCCGATCTACCAGACGGTGGCCTACAACTTCAAGGACACCGACCACGCCGCCGACCTCTTCGGCCTGCGCGCGTTCGGCAACATCTACTCCCGCATCATGAATCCCACCAACGACGTGCTCGAGCAGCGCGTCGCGGCGCTCGAAGGCGGCAGCGCGGCGGTCGCCGTCGCGTCCGGTCACGCCGCCGAGGTGCTCGCACTGCTCAACCTCGCCGGGACCGGCGACAACATCGTGTCGTCGACGTCGCTCTACGGCGGCACCTGGAACATCTTCCTGCACACCTTCCGGCGCCTCGGCATCGAGGTGCGCTTCGTCGAGACCACCGACACCGCCGGGTTCGCCGCAGCGTCCGACGATCGCACCACGCGCCTGGTTCGTCGAGACGATCGGCAACCCCCGCCTCGACGTGCCGGACCTCGGCGCGCTTGGCCGCGGCGGGTCGCGAGCTCGGCATCCCGCTCGTCGTCGACAACACCTTCGGGACGCCCTACCTGTGCCGCCCGATCGAGCACGGCGCGGCTGTCGTCGTCGAGTCGCTCACCAAGTGGCTCGGCGGGCACGGCACCTCCATCGGCGGCATCATCGTCGACGGCGGCAACTTCGACTGGGGTACCAGGGTCGCCACCCGTTCTTCACCGAGCCGGACGAGAGCTACCACGGCCTGAAGTTCTGGGACGTCTTCGGCGACTTCCCGGGTCTTGGGCAACGTCGCCTTCGCGATTCGTGCCCGCGTCAACGTGCTGCGTGACTTCGGCCCCGCGCTTTCGCCGTTCAACGCGCAGCAGTTCCTGCTCGGCGTGGAGACGCTCTCGCTTCGCGTGCAGCGTCACAGCGACAATGCGCTCGCCGTGGCGAAGTACCTCGAGGCGCACCCGAAGGTCGCCTGGGTCGCGTACCCGGGACTCGAGAGCCATCCAACCCACGAGAACGCGAAGAGGCACCTGACGAACGGCTTCGGAGGAGTTGTCGTCTTCGGTGTGAAGGGCGGCCTGGAGGCCGGCAAGACGCTGATCAACAGCGTCGAGCTGTTCAGCCATCTCGCCAACGTGGGCGACGCGAAGTCGCTCATCATTCACCCCGCATCGACCACGCACAGCCAGCTGTCCGCCGACGAACTCGTGAAGGCGGGCATCGGCGACGACTTCATCCGCGCATCGATCGGCATCGAGAGCATCGAGGACATCCTCGCCGATCTCGAGCAGGCGCTGGAGAAGGTGTAGCCCGTGTCGGAAGAGACAACCAGCGGCGTGGCGGCCCTCGTGCCTCCCGCCTCGGGACCGAGAGTGTGCTCGCTGCCGGCCGGCCTCGACCTCGTGTCGGGCCGCCGGCTCGAGCACGTCGACATCGCGTACGAAACCTGGGGCGAACTCGACGAGACCAAGTCCAACGCCATCCTGATCTGCCACGCGCTCTCCGGTGATTCGCACGTTGCGGCCGGCAAGGACCGCCGCGGCGCTGAGAAGCCCGGCTGGTGGGAGGTCATGGTCGGCCCCGGCATGGCCATCGACACCAACAAGTACTACGTGATCTGCAGCAACGTGCTCGGAGGGTGCTCCGGCACCACCGGGCCGGGCTCCATCGACCCCACGACCGAGACGCCCTACGGTCTGCGCTTCCCGCTGGTGACGGTCGAGGACATGGTCGACGTGCAGGCCGAACTGCTCGACCGTCTGGGCGTGGAGAAGCTGCTCGCGGTCGTGGGCGGCTCGATGGGCGGCATGCAGGCGCTGGCGTGGACGACGCGCTATCCCGAGCGCACGCAGGACGTGCGTGGGCGTTGCGACGACTCCGCGTCTCGGCGCGCAGGCCATCGGCTTCAACGAGGTGGGCCGGCAAGCCATCCTCGGCGACCCGCACTTCGCGGGAGGCGACTACTACGGCGGCGAGGAGCCGCAGCACGGCCTGTCGATTGCGCGCATGGTCGGTCACATCACGTACTTGTCCGACGAGTCGATGAGAGCAAAGTTCGGCAGGCGCTTGCGTCACCGTGAGGACCTCGCGTTCGACTTCGTGACCGAGTTCGAAGTCGAGAGCTACCTTGCGCACCAGGGGCGCAAGTTCGTGGAACGCTTCGACGCCAACACGTACCTCTACATGACGAAGTCGATGGACTACTTCGACCTCGCCGCCGGCCACGATTCGGTCGCCGAGGCACTCGCCGAGACGCCCGTGCGGTTCCTGCTGCTCACGTTCTCGAGCGACTGGTTGTTCCCCACGTACCAGACCAAGGGTCTCGTCGATGCGATCCGTCGGGCCAAGGGGGCAGGTCAGCTTCGCGGAGATCCCCAGCCCGTACGGCCACGACGCGTTCCTGCTCGAGCCCGAAGAGCAGCGACGCTACATCGAGCCGTTCCTGACGCGCGCGTTGTTCGAGGCGCATGCGGAGGTGGACACGGCTGTCGCCGATGCCGCCGTCGCCGATGCCGCGTCCAAAGGCGGTGGTGCGTCATGACGGCTGCGGACCTGTTGCGCGCCGACCTACAGCTCGTCATATCGCTGGTCCCCGAGGGCAGCCGCGTGCTCGATCTGGGCTGCGGCGACGGTTCGCTCATCGCTCACCTCCGAGACGAGCGGGGCTGTGACGTTCGCGGCATCGAGCTCGCTGCCGAGCAGATCGCCTCGGCGATCGCGCGCGGCCTGTCGGTGGTGCAGTCCGACCTCGACGAGGGGCTGTCCGGCTACCCCGACGGCGCCTTCGACGTGGTGGTGCTCTCGCAGACGCTGCAGGTCGTGCGCAACCCCGCGCTCGTGCTGCGCGAGATGCTGCGGGTCGGGTCGCGGGCGATCATCACGTTCCCGAACTTCGGTCACTGGAAGGCGCGTGCGGACCTCGCGTTCAAGGGCCGGATGCCGGTCTCGGAGTCGATTCCGTTCTCGTGGTACGACACGCCCAACATCCACCACACGACGCTCAAGGACTTCCGCGACTTCATCGCGGCCAACGGCGGCGAGATCGAGCGGGAGATTCCGCTGTCTGCCGGGGAGTGGCGCCAGCAGGTCCGCGAGGTGAAAGTGCTGCCGAACCTGTTCGCGGACACGTCGGTCGCGGTGGTGCGCAAGGCGCGGTAGGGCGTCACGCGCTATCCTTAGCCCCGTGCCAGACACCGACGACATCGCCACACCAACGCTCGCCGAACTCGGCTGGACCGAGCGCGAGTCCGCTCTCTTCGCGCCGCTCGCCGAGGCCGGGCTCGTCCCCGGTCGCGTCTCGCGAGTCGATCGCTCCCTCCCGCTCATCATCACCGAGAAGGGCGCGGTCCGAGCCGAGCCGGCCACCCACCTCATCAAGACGCACGGCACGGCTGCGCGCGCCGTCGTCGGTGACTGGGTCGGGCTTGCGGTTCCCGAGGGCCACGACCAGGCCATCATCGAAGCCATCCTTCCGCGCTCGAGCGCGTTCGCGCGCAAGGACCCCGGCGAGCAGACCGACGAGCAGGTACTCATCGCCAACGTCGACGTGGTATTCGTCGTCCAGTCGCTCTCGGGCAAGGGCATCAACGTGCGCCGCCTCGAGCGCGAGCTCGTGCTCGCGTGGGAGTCCGGCGCCAGGCCGGTCGTCGTGCTCTCCAAGGCCGACATCGCCGAGGACATCGACTACCAGCGCAACCTCGCCGAGGAGGTCGCGCCCGGCGTGGACGTCATCGTCGAGAGCGCCGTCACCGGCATCGGGCTCGACGAGGTCCACGCGCGCATACGGCCCGGGCGTGACCGCCGCACTTCTCGGCGGGTCGGGGGTCGGGAAGTCGACGCTCGTCAACAAGCTCGTGGGCGGGCAGCCGCAGGCGACCAAGGCGGTGCGCAAGAGCGACGACAAGGGCCGCCACACCACCGTCGCGCGCGAGATCGTGATCGTTCCCGGCGGCGGCGTCATCATCGACACGCCGGGCATGCGCGCGGTGGCCCTGTGGGATGCCGAGGACGGCATAGCGAGCGCATTCCCCGACATCGACGCGCTCGCCGAGCACTGCAAGTTCAGCGACTGCGGGCACGAGAGCGAGCCCGGCTGTGCCGTACTGGCCGCCGTCGAAGCCGGCGAACTGCCGCAGCGCCGCCTCGACAGCTACCGGACGCTTCGCGCGGAGCTCACCGAGCTCGCCCGTCGCCAGGATCAGAAGGCATGGGCCGAGAAGGAGCGCACGAAGAAGGGCATCGCGAAGGCGGCGAAGTCCTACTTCAAGAACAACCCCGGCAAGAGGCTTCGCGGCTAGCCGCAGCGGCGGTGCGTGCGGGTGCTGCCCCCTCTCCCTGATTTCGGTCAGGAGTCACCGGCCGCCCGGGATATCGCGCGAACCAGCAGATTCAGCACGTTTCGGGGTCGCTAGCGCCGCATCGGTGGTAGATTCCTCTGGAACGCCAAACCGACCATGGAGTCCAACCCATGCCTGAACCCCTCATGCGCCTGACCGACGTGGTCAAGGTGTACGACACCGGCGAGGTGCCGTTCACCGCACTGCGCGGAATCAACCTCGACGTCGACGCCGGCGAGTTCGTCGGGCTCATCGGCAAGTCGGGCAGTCGGCAAGACGACGCTCATCAACATGATCACGGGTATCGACAGGCCGACCTCGGGGCACGTCGTCATCGACGGTACCCCGGTACACAAGCTCAACGAGAACCAGCTCGCGCAGTGGCGCGGCAAGACCATCGGCGTCGTCTTCCAGTTCTTCCAGCTGCTCCCGACGCTGACCGTCATCGAGAACGTCATGCTGCCGATGGACTTCTGCCGCATGTTCACCGCCGAGGAGCGCCCCGAGCGCGCGCTGCACCTGCTCGAGCAGGTCGAGATGGCCGACCAGGCCTACAAGCTTCCGGCCGCACTCTCGGGCGGCCAGCAGCAGCGCGTCGCCATCGCCCGCGCGCTCGCCAACGACCCGCCCATCCTCGCCGCCGACGAGCCCACCGGCAACCTCGACTCCAAGACCGCCGACGCGGTGTTCGGCCTGTTCGAGCGCCTCGTCGACCAGGGCAAGACCATCATCATGGTCACGCACGACAACGACATCGTGCAGCGCGTCCGCCGCAGCCTGCACGTGCACGACGGCGAGATCGTCGAGGAGCGCATCCAGCACCTCGGCACCGAACTCGCCGAGGAACTCGCCGAGGAGAGCGCGGCCCGCGAGCGCGCCGCCGCAAACGAATCCGAGCCCGAGCCTGCCGCCGAGCCGCGGGGCTGATCCCGCATGGGGCTCGCGCCGCGATGGCACAAGGTCATCCGGGACCTCACGGGTCACCGGCTCAAGACCGTGCTCGTCGTGCTCTCGATCGCCGTCGGCATCTTCGCGGTGGGCGTCGTTCTCGGCGGGCGGCGGTGTGCTCACCCGCGAGTTCGACACCGACTTCCTCTCGTCGAACGCTCCCTCGGCCGAGTTCATCACGAGCGACTTCGACGACTCGCTGCTGCGCCACATCGAAACCCGTAGCGACGTGATCGGCGTCGACGGCCGGCGCCAGCTGGCCGTCCGCTACACCGCCGAGAGCGAGCCGTCGTCCTCGACCGCCGGCTGGGCGACGATGCAGGTGTGGGCGCTGCCGAGGTTCGACAGCATCGCCGTGCAGAAGCTCACGCGGGACCAGTCCGCGTCGTGGCCGCCGGGCCCCGGCGAGGTCGTGCTCGAGAAGAGCGTGCTCCTCGTCGAGAAGCTCGAGATCGGCGACACCATCACGGTCGAGACCGACGACAAGACGCGCGTGCCGCTGCGCATCGTCGGCTACGCGCACGACATCAACGCCGTGCCGACGAAGTTCTCGGACGTGGCCGTCGGCTACGTTTCGATGGGGACGCTTGCCCAGCTCAAGCAGCCCGAGAAGTACAACTACCTCGCGCTTTCGCTCGACCGCGCCCTGTCGCAGCCTGCCGCAAGCAGGATAGCAGTCGACGTCCGCGACCGGGTGCTGGCACCCGCCGGAGTGCAGGCGCTGCGCACGACGGTGCCCAAACCGGGCAGCCACTTCCTGGGCGACATCTTCAAGGCGCTGTCGCTGCTGCTGCTTGCGATGGGCGTGATGGCGCTGGCGCTCTCGGGCTTCCTCGTGGTGACGACCATCTCGGCGTTGATGGCGCAGCAGATCAAGCAGGTCGGCATCATGAAGGCGGTCGGTGGGCGCGCGAATCAGGTCATGGGCATGTATCTGACGCTCGTGGGAATCTACGGCGTGCTCGCCGTGCTCGTGGGTGTCCCGCTCGCGCTGTGGGCCGGGCAGTGGTTCACCTCCTACGCGGCGGGCCTGCTGAACTTCCGCATCACCGACGCCGACGCCGCCCGCGTACGTCGTCGCCATCGAGGTCGCCGTCGGGCTCGTCGTTCCGCTTGTCGCGGCCGTGCTGCCGGTTCGCCGAGGAGCCCGCACGAGCGTGGTGTCGGCGCTGTCCGCGACGGGCGTCTCGGCGAGTTTCGGTCATGGCCTCGTGGACCGGGTACTCGGCCTCATTCACGGGCTTCCGAGACCGATCGCGCTCTCGCTGCGCAACACGTTCCTGCGCAAGGGGCGCCTCGCGCTCACCCTGCTCACGCTGGTGCTCGCCTCGGCGGTCGTCATGGCGGTGCTGACGGTGCGCACTTCGACGCTGAAGACCGTCGAGGACATCGGCTCGTTCTGGACCTACGACGCGCAGGCCTACTTCAGCGAGCCCGAGGCCGGGGTGGAGGTCGAGCGCGAGGCCGAGAAGGTTCCGGGGGTCGTCGCCGTCGAGACTCGACGGGACACGAGCGCTTCGATCAAGCGGCAGGACGGGAGTGAGAACCAGGGCATAGCCGTGGTGGGACTGCCGTGGGACAGCAACTTCGTGAACCCGACGATCACGCAGGGCCGCTGGCTGCAGGCGAACGACGAGAACGCGATCGTGGTCAACACAGACCTGATCAAGGACCAGCCCAACCTCGGTGTCGGCGATACGGTGCGCCTCAAGATGCGAGGCGCCGAAAGCGACTGGAAGATCGTCGGAGTCGCCTCGGGGCAGATGCGGGGGCCACTGATCTTCGCCGACCGTCCTGCGCTCGACGCTGCCTTGAGCGGCGGAGGAGGCGTCACGCGAGTGCTCGTGAAGACCGACATCCACACCGATGCGGAACAGCAGAAGGTATCTGCGGCGCTCGAGGACCGGCTCGACAAGGCCGGCTTCTCGGTCAGCGGATCTGAAACGCAGATTGCGTGGAAGGACGCCATCGCGAGCCAGCTCGGGATCCTCGTGACGTTCCTGGTGATCATGGCGTCGCTGCTGTCTATCGTCGGCATCATCGGGCTGACGGGGACGATGACGATCAACGTGCTCGAGTCCACACGCGAGATCGGCGTCATGCGTTCGATCGGGGCAAGTCACGGCTCGATCTTCGGCATCTTCATCACCGAGGGTGTCGTCATCGCGCTCATGGCGTGGGGCCTCGGCGTGCTGCTGTCGTGGCCGCTCTCGGCGTGGCTCGTCGATGCGCTCGGCACGGCGATGTCGCTGCCGCTCGCCTACGCGTTCTCGTGGGACGGCGTGGGGCTGTGGCTCGTCTCAGTGCTGGTAATCGCTGTGGTCGCGAGTCTGATTCCCGCCTGGAATGCCTCGCGGGTGAGCGTGCGTGACGCCATCGCCTACGAGTAGACCTGCCGTCGGCGCGATGAGAACGTCGAATCGCTTGGTTTAGCCTAGACTATGCGTGAACACGACCAGTCTCGCGAAGAGGTTCAGGCGACCGATGATGGCAGGCCGGCGAGCATTCCTGTACAGCACTCGCTCCCGGGTTCTCGTGGGGGCAATACTCTTGCTGGTGGCCGTCGGGGCGGCGTTCATCGTCGTGGACCGTGCCATGATGCTCGCTCAGCTCGACTCGCGTCATCGACCGAGAGATGGCGCATCAGGTCGACGAGTTCAGACGGCTTGCCCGGGGCGAAGACCCTGACACGGGCAAGCCATTCGCCGATGACGTGCGTCGTACGTTCGACGTCTACTTCGAGCAGCACGTCGCCTCCGAAGGCGAGGTGGTGCTAGGCCTCATCGGCGGCCGGCTCTATGCTCACAGCACGGCACCCTCGTACCCCATCGAGCAGCTGTACGGCGAACTGAAGGGCTGGGCGGGCGTCACTAAACCCAAGTATGGCTCGAGCGGCACTCAGCGCGGAGTGCTCAGATGGTTGGCGGTACCCGTGAAGGCGAGCGACGGCTCGATTTCCGGGACGATCGTCTTCGGCCGGTTGTCCCAGGCCGAGCGAGCGGCGGCGAACGAAGCGGTGGGCGTGGCAGTGGCGGCAGGCTTCTTCGTGTTCCTCGCGGCCGCGCTCTTCTCGTGGCTGGTCACGGGCCAGATTCTGCGGCCGCTTCGGCGAATCGCCGATGCCGCGGCCGCGGTACGCGAGGGCGACTTCAGCGTCCGCATCCCCGTCACGGGGCACGATGAGCTCGCCGACCTTTCCTCGACATTCAACACCATGCTTGAGCAAGTCGAGGAGGCGTTCGCGACCCAGCGCAAGTTCATTGATGACGCCAGTCACGAGCTGCGGACTCCGCTCACGGTGATCCGCGGGCACCTCGAACTCGCACCGCCCGACGAGCCGCTCTCCGCCTCGACCCGGTACGTCGTGTTCGACGAGATCGACCGTATGGGGCGAATAGTGGAAGACCTACTGGTTCTTGCCAAGACCGAGGGGGCCGAGTTCATCGTCCCTGTGCCCACCGACGTCGCCGACCTCACGGTCGAGATCGTCGACAAGGCACGCCCCCTCGCCGAGCGTGACTGGGTGGTCCAGCCAGAAGCCGTCATCGTCGTCGAACTTGACCGCCAGAGGATCACCCAAGCGTGGATGAACCTGGTGCGCAACGCGATCCAGCACACGAGCGACGGCGACCGCATCACCGTCTTCGCCAAGGCGCTGGACGGCTGGGTCGAGTTTGGTGTGGCTGACACGGGTGATGGCGTGGACCCCGCCGACCGCGAGAACATCTTCAACCGCTTCGGGCGCGGCCAGTCGGCCCGGCGTAGCAGCACTGATGGCGCTGGCCTGGGTCTCGCCATCGCCGCCGCCATCGCACAAGCTCACGGAGGAGAGATCACCTTGAGCTCCACTCCCGGTGGCGGTGCCACCTTTGTGATGCGGATTCCGATTGAAGCGCAGCCACCGCTAACCGAAGCCGAGGAGAACCCATGGCCCGCATCCTGATCGTTGAGGACGAGGAACGCATCGTCTCCTTTCTGACCCGCGGGCTCGAGGCCGACGGCAACACGGTCGTGGCCTGTGGCGACGGTATCGAAGCCGTGACGCTCGCCGTGGATGCCGACTTCGACCTCATGATCCTGGATATCGGCCTTCCGGGGCAGGACGGCTTCGCCGTACTCAGCAGCGTTCGGGCCCGGGGTCAGACCATGCCCGTCATCATCCTGACGGCGCGCAGCGACACCGACGACACCGTCGCGGGACTGAACGCCGGCGCCGACGACTACGTCAGCAAGCCGTTCGTGTTCGAGGAGCTCCTCGCCCGCGTGCGTGCCCGACTGCGCGACCAGTCCACCAAGGGAATGCGGATCGAGGGCGGCTGGGCCACTCTGGACCTCAGGCGTAGCGCCGTCATCGTCGACGGTCACGAAGTCGAACTGTCTGCCCGCGAGCTCGCGCTCGCCGAGGTGTTCTTCCGCCACCCGGACCAAGTGCTGACGCGAGAGCAGCTCCTGTCGATGGTCTGGGGCTACGAGTTCGAACCGGGATCGAACGTAGTCGATGTCTACGTGAGCTACCTGCGCAGACGGCTCGGAACCGACCGGATCGAGACGGTTCGGGGTGTGGGTTACCGGCTCCGAACGGGCGGTTAGCCGCTACGCATTCGGCCTGACCGCATACACCTCGATCGCCGCACGGTGTGCGACCGGGCACTCCTTCTCGCACACGCCGCAGCCGATGCACTTCTCGGCGATGACCTCGGGGCGGCCGAGCTTGATGCGTGCGCCGCTCGGGCGCCACGACCTCGGCGGTGGTGATGACGATCGCCTTGTCGGGCACCGGGCACAGCTCCTGGCAGACGAGGCAGGTCTTGTAGTCGGCCCACGGGATGCAGCGGTTCCGGTCGACGTAGGCGCGACCGATCACGGTCGTGCGCTTCGCCTCGAGCGTGAGCGGCTGGATGGCGCCGGTCGGGCACACCTTCCCGCACTCGTTGCACGACCACTCGCAGGAGCCGACGCGGAAGTCCATCTGCGGCGTGAAGACGCCCTCCACTCCCGCGGCGCTGACGGCAGGCTGAAGCACGTTGGTGGGACAGACCTTCATGCACTGCCCGCAGCGCGTGCACAGCGCGAGCAGCTCGTTCTCGGCCCGCCCGCCGGGGGGTCGGACGAGGCGGGGGTTGCGCGTGTGGCGACCGAGGCCGGTGAAGGCGAAGAAGCCGGTGAGCGCCGCGAGGCCGCCGGCGGTGATGGCTGCTCGGCGGGTCGGGGTGTAGAGCCACGCCTTCGATGGGCGCGTGGCCGACTCGTATCGCGCTCGTGGGGCAGACGTCGGCGCAGGCGTAGCAGGCCTGGCAGCGGCTGATGTCGGTGGCGTGGTAGTCGGGCGAGATCGCAGTCCATCGGGCAGACTCGGGCGCACTTCCCGCAGCTGATGCAGGCGTCGGCGTCGACGACGCGGCTGACCACCGCAAGCCGTCCCATGACCCGAGCAGCGCGCCGAGCGGACACAGGTTGCGGCACCACATGCGCGGCTCGAGCCACGACAGCCCCGAGCATCGCCGAGAACATCGCGAGCACCGCGAGCTGGAAGCCGTAGACGAGCGGCCTGGCGAACACGAGCCGTCCGGTGAGCACGCCGGTGGCGAGGTCGATGCCGGGGCGCAACGGCTGCGGCCAGGTAGCCGACGTCGCCGAGCAGCCGGATGAGCCGGTCGAGCAGCGGGTACAGCAGGATGGTCGCCGTGCGCGTGAGCGTGGCGAGCGGGTCGAAGAACAGGTACGCGCCACTCGCGAACAGCATGAGCCCCAGCGAGCCGAGCAGCACGAACACCGGCATCGCACGCAGCCGTCCGCGCGCGGTGGGCGACAGCTTGCCGGGACCCTTGCTCGGCGTGGTGGTCTCGATGATGGTGCCCGTGGGGCAGACGTAGCCGCAGAACGCGCGCCCGGCCACGAGTGGCAGAAGCAGCATCGCAAGCGCGAGCCACCCCGGCCACAGCCACACGCCGTTGACGGCGGAGTTGAGAGCGATGAGCGGATCGGCGCCGAGAAAGCCCCGAGCGCCACGCTTCCGAGCGGCCAGACAGTGAGTGTGAGCAGCACGAAGAACAGCGCCAGAAAGCCGAACTGGAAGACCCGCCGGAACCGGTGGACGCCGCGGGCGGGGGCGGCCTCGCGCGTCGCCATCACGTGCTCTGCTTCTCGATGGTGAGCTTGCTCAAGTCGGCGACGCCCAGATCCTGCAGGGCGGCTCGCTTCACGTAGTCGAGGTCGGTCGCCCTTCATCCCGAACAGCGTCGCGCCGTAGGAGTCCACCGAGACCTGGTTGGTGCCCGCGACGCACGTGCGACCCATCTTCACGTCCTGCAAGCCGCCGCCGGTGGGTCCGTTTCGGAACAGCAGCCGATAGGCGTCGAGCACGATGAGCTGCGGCTTGATGAGCGTGTTGACGTCGACGATCTTCTGCGTGAACTCCTGGTGGATGAGTCCGCGCTGGCTGCCCATGACGCCCATCAGGTTCTTCATCGACAGCGTCAGGCCGGCAAGTCCGTGCGTCTTCGCGCACGGCATGTTGATCATGACGTCGGCGTCGAAGATGTCCACGAGCAGCGGCCACGAGCTCAGCACGCGCCCGTCAGGAATCGCGATGCGCTCGAAGTCCCTGTCCGAGAGGACCTTCATGTCCCCGTCGGCCTTGCGAACCGCATCCTGGATGCCGCTGACCGTGTAGGCCTGTCTCGGCGGGGCGGTGGGCCGGTCGAACACGGTGACCGACTTCGCGCCGGCGTCCCAGCACATCTTCACCACCGCAGCGACCGCCGCGGGGTTGGTCGTCACGCCGAACTGCGGCTCGCGCGCCGTGAGGATGTTGGGCTTGATGACGACGCGCGCCCCCCGCTTCACGAACCGGCTCCATCCCGCCGAGAAGCTCGACGGCGAGCCGCGTGTTGGCGGCGGGATCGTTGCCGGTGGTGACTGCGATGTCGGGGTAGGTCGACGGGCTGCGGGGCACCCGCGCCGCCGGTCGCGTTCGCGCTTCCCGTGGCGCCGGCGCTCGCGGTCGTCTCGGCGGGTGGGGGTGCGGAGCCGAACTGGCGGGTGACGATGCGTGCGTGCTGAGCCTCGGACCACTGGAGCGCTCGCGCGCAGCCTGTGAGCCCGCCCGTGCACGCGACCAAGCCGCACACTCCGAGAAAGCGACAGAACTCGCGGCGTTCCAACTGCGCTGCTCCTCTCGGGTTGGGCCTCACATACAATCTACCCTGTCGCGTCACGCTTGGCGCCATCGCTGTCGTAGTATCGGACCGAGTTGCCACGCGAATAGCGCGTGCCGAACGAGCAGGCAGCCTCCCGCCGACCCAGCCAGCCGAGGAGAACCGACCCATGTCTCGCATCCCGCTCACCGACCGCTACCCGGGAGTCGCTGCGCTTCCGCGGGTCGGGCTCGTCGAAGCCCCGACGCCGGTCGACAACCTGGGCCCGCTGGAGCTCGACGAGGTCCATATCGTCCAGGCCTGTGGGTGAAGCGCGACGACCTCACGTCGACGGTCTACGGCGGCAACAAGACGCGCAAGCTGGAGTTCCTTCTCGGCGACGCGCTCAGAAGGGCAACGGGCGGTCATCACCTTCGGTGCGTACGGGAGCAACCACGCGCTCGCGACCGCGGTGCACGCCAGCGCGCTCGGGCTCGAGCCGCACGTCGTGCTCTCACCGCAGGCGCCGGGACCGTTCGCCGCGCGCACGTTGCGGGCGCATGCGGGGCTCGGCACGAAGCTGCACCTCATCGACGGCTGGGACGGCCGGCGCGCGGCCGTCGAGGCGAAGCGCGAGCTCGCGGCGCGCGACGGCATCGAGCCCGCGATCATCCCGATGGGGGGCACGAACGCGCTCGGCGCCCTCGGCTACGTCAACGCCGCGTTCGAGGTGATCGACCAGGCCAAGACGCTGGACCTGGGACCCCTCTCGATCCAGCGGGGCGACTTCGTGCTACCCGACGTCGTCTACGTCGCCGCCGGCACGCTCGGCACCGCAATCGGGCTCGCGGTGGGTTTCGCGGCCGCGGGCGTCCACACGAAGGTGGTCGCCGTACGAGTCACGCCCGTCGAGGTCGGCTCCGACGCCACCGCCGAGAAGCTCGCCGCCGAGACGATCGCGCTCTTGCGAGCGCTCGACTCCGGCTTCCCCGACATCTTGCCCGGCGACCTCAACTTCGAGCTCCGCCACGATTGGTTCGAGCCCGGCTACGGTATCGTCACGCCCGAGACCACCGAAGCGGTGGCGCAAGCGGCGGCATACCGCGTCAAGCTCGAGACCACCTACACCGGCAAGGCGTTCGCGGCGCTGCTCGGCGATGCACGTAGCGGGCGAATCGACAGCGCCGACCACGTGCTGTTCTGGGACACCTACAACTCGGGACCGATGCCACCCGAGGGACCCGACGAGGCGTTGCCGCAGGTGCTTCAGGAGTACGTCGCGGAATGCGACAGGCTGTTCGGGCGGGCGTGACGAAACGCGGATTCAGTGGTCGGTTTCGCGGTATGCTGCCGAGGTGCGGTGGCTTTGAACGCATCGATTGGGGGCGGGGATCGATGGCGAGCAACGACAGGACGGCAGACACCCCCGTTCACTCGGTCGTCGTACCCGTGTTCAACGAGGTGGCTGGGATCGACGGCTTTCACGCGCGCCTGACGGCGGTCCTCACAACGCTTGGCGAAACGTATGAGGTCGTATACGTCGACGACGGAAGCACCGACGGTTCGTGGCAGCGATCTCGCCGAGATCGCCGCGTCCGACGAGCACGTTCAGGGTCATCCGGTTCTCGCGCAACTTCGGCCACCAGATCGCCATCACCGCCGGTCATGACTAGCGCCCGGGGCAGACCGTAGTCACCATCGACTGCGGACCTTCAGGATCCACCAGAGTTGATACCGGAGATGATCGCTCGCTGGCGCGACGGTGCCGACATCGTCTACGCGGTCAGAACCGAGCGCAAGGGCGAGACGCGCGTTCAAGAAGGCCTCGGCGTCGGTGTTCTATCGGTGCTGCGTCGCCTCTCCGATGTCGACATGCCCGTCGACGTGGGCGACTTCCGGCTCCTGAGCCGCCGTGCCGCCGACGCGCTTGCAGTCCATGCCCGAGCAGCACCGCTACGTTCGAGGCATGGTCGCGTGGATGGGCTTCGAGACGGCGTCCGTGGGCTACGTGCGCGATCCCCGGACCGCGGGCGAGACGAAGTACCCACTGCGCAAGATGATTCGCTTCGCCGCCGACGGCATACTCGCGTTCTCGGTGCGGCCGCTCAGAATCGCGACGTGGCTCGGACTGCTGACCTCGTTCGCCGCGTTCGCCTACGCAGTGTGGCTCATAGTCGCGCGAATCACCGGCGTCATCCCGTCCGTTGATGGCTGGACCTCGCTCATGGTGCTCATCCTGCTGCTGGCGGGCGTTCAGCTGACGACCATCGGGGCCTTGGGGGAGTACGTCGGCCGCATCTACACGGAAGTACGGCACCGGCCGCTCTACCTCGTGTCCGAGACGCTCGGCGAGCGGGAGTGACCGACGTGGGCGCTCCTCCGTCTCCCGAGACGAGTGCTCCGGCGTCGGACGCGCTGGGCGGCTCCGCCCGGACGCTCGGCGAGGCCGAGCGCGTCGGCTCGCAATCGGACCTCGCGTGGATCGCCGCTCTCGTCATCGCCGTGATGGCCGTCATCTCGCGGTACTTCTGGCTGTACGAGAAGTCCATCGTGTGGCGCGATGACGGACTCGGCCAGCACTATCCGGCACTCCACTTCTTCAACCAGTGGGTACGCGGCGTGATCGCGCTCTCCGCAATCCGGGGTGCCGCTGTGGTCCTGGAACATCGGGCTCGGGGCCGACATCATCGGGACGCTAGCGTTTCCCGTCGTTGGCGATCCCTTCGCGCTCGTCAGCCTGCTGTTCCCGATGGCACGCCTCGAGACGGCGCTGGCGGTGATGCTCGCGTTGCGTGTGGTCGCAGCCGGGAATGGCCGCCGCAGCCTACTTTCGCAAGATGGGGGCACGGCAACTACCCGCGGCGATCGGGGTCGTCCTGTACGTCTTCTCCTCGTTTCTCTGATTCAAGGGAGACACCCCTACTTCATCGATGCGATGGTCTTTCTCCCGCTGCTTCTGCTCGGCGTCGAACTCGCGCTGCGCGACCGGATGCTCTGGCCACTCGGACTCTTCGCCTTCCTGGCGGGCATCGCGAACTTCTACTTCTTCTACCAGCTCACCATCATCACGGTGATCTACGCCGTAGCGCGCTACTTCGAGCTGACCCCCGCCGAGGACAGGTGGCGCCGGTTGCTTCCCACGGCCGCCCGCGTCGGCGGTGTCGTATGCGCTCGGGCTCCTTGTTTGCGGCGCCGCTACTGCTCCCGTCACTGGCTGCAGTGAGAAGCACCGCGCGATCGGGTGGGGACTTCGTCGTGGGGCTCGTGTACCCGTCATGGGTGTATGTCTCGCAGGTCGGCGGGAATGGCGTCCGGCCTGCTCAGCGCCCGTTCGACGTTCCTGGGCTTCGGCTACCTCGCGTGGCTGCTGCTGCCGGTACTGTTTCTTCGCCGTCGCTCGAACTCCGCACTGAAGTTCATGATCGTCTCGTTTCTCGTGTTCATCACGGTGCCGTGGTTCGGGTCCGCCTTCAACGGGTTCACGTTTCCGAGCAACCGGTTCTCGTTCGCCTTCGGGCTTGTTCCTCGCGCTCGGCGTCGCCTTGGTGCTCTCTGAGGACGCGAGGTTGACTCGGCGCGACGTGCTCGTCGCGCTGGTGTTCTTCGTGGCGTACGCCGTACCCGTGTGGGCCCTCGGATACCCGCTCCCGCAGCTCATCTCAGCTCCGATGGTAGTGGGGGTCGCGACGCTCGCGGCGCTTGCCGCGGGAGTCTACGCCGCTCGGGGCGTCTCAGGCGCTGGTGCGGCCGAGCCCTCGGCGACCGGGCAGCCTCAGTGGATGCTGTGGGTGCTACTCGCGTTGGTGGTCCTCAACGTCGGGGTGAACGCAGCGTTCAGGTACGACAAGCGCTACGGCAACGTGCTGAGTGACTACGAACGGCTCGGGAAGGTCCACGATCGATACAGGAAGAACCTCGGAGACGTGGTGCGCCAGCTACCAAAGGACACCTTCTACCGAGTCGAGAACACGGTGAATGTAGGAGCCAACTCCGCGATGGTCCAGGGCTTCCCGAGCACTTCGTTGTACTTCTCGACGATGAACGGGCGCCTCACCGAGTTGCGAGAGGAGCTCGATAGCCGACCCGGCTGGCTCGCATTCAGCATAAGTGGCTTCGACGAGCGTGCAATACCCACGACGCTGTTCGGGACGCGCTACTACCTTGCAAGGGCGAGCGCAGCCGCGTCCGCGGCGGTGCCCTTCGGATTCCGACCGGAGCGGACGACGAAGCGGGGCATCGTCTACGAGAACGACTACGCCCTGCCCCTCGGGTTCGTCTACCAACAGGCCATCGATCGCAGTGACTACCTCCGGTTGGGTCCCGTCGATCGTCAGGCGGCCATGTTGCGCGGAGCCGTGGTCGACGACGGCGCCGTCCCCGATGTGCCGAGAATCTTGCCATCGCGTGAGGCCGTCGAGGTCTCATACACCGTGGCGGCAGTGCAGGGGGCGAAGTTCGACCCGCAGGCCGGTCGAATCGATCGGTATCGGAAGGATGCCAGCATCGTGCTCTCGATTCCGCCGGTCACCGACGCCGAGCTCTACGTCGAGATGCTCGACTTCGACAACATCGCAGCCCCGAAGTCCCGGGGCGGAGAGGGTCACGGCGTCCCCGGGGTGAATGGCAGCGCGTCTCGCTGGGCACCCGAGCAGCCGGACGCGCTGGGCACCACCTACCGCGCAGGCCTGATTCGCAAGCGCGAGTCGTGGCGGACGCCGGAGTCGCCGTACTACTGGGGGAACCGCTCGCAGACGATCAACCTCGGCTATCAAACCGGCCAGGTCACCACCATCGGCATCGCGCCTTCGGCGGTGGGTGAGCTCACCTTCAAGTCGCTGAAGGTGCTGGCACTGCCTTTGAAGGACTATCCGGCAACCGTCAACGCACTCAAGGCGAACGCCTTGCGTGACATCGAGATAGGCACGAACCGCGTGTCCGGTCGCGTGAACACGCCCCGTGGCGGGCTATTGTTCCTGAGCATCCCCTACAGCACCGGGTGGTCCGCGACTCTGGACGGCGATCCGGTCGAAGTCGTGCGCGCCAACACAGGATTCAGTGGGATCGCGGTCCCCGCCGGCGAGCACGCGGTCGTTCTGCGCTACGTCACGCCGGGGTTGCGTGAGGGACTGCTCTTGGCAGGACTCGCAGCCCTCGGGGTTGCTGCGGGCATCGTGATCGTCGCGTATCGGCGCAGACGGGCGACCGACTAGCCTGCATATCGGGCCCTCGCATCGCGCGCTGTGATACCTTCGGCCGGGCGGACCGAGCGAACCTAGGAGCGGGCATGGAGTCATGGCGCGGATTCGGCAGCGATAACCACTCAGGCGTGCACCCCGAGGTCCTCTCGGCGATCGCCGAGGCGAACGTCGGGCACGCTCACGCGTACGGTGACGACCCGTGGACCGTCCGCGCCGCGGCAGCGCTCCAGATGGAGTTCGGCGAGAAGTCGCAGGTCGCCTTCGTCTTCAACGGCACGGGCGCCAACGTCGTGGGGCTCTCGGCGGTGTGCCGGCCGTGGGAGAGCGTCATCTGCGCCGAGAGCGCACACATCGCCACCGACGAGTGCGCTGCGCCCGAGCACATCGCCAACGTCAAGCTCGTCACGGTGCTCACCCCCGACGGCAAGCTCACGCCGGAACTCGTGAAGCCGTCGCTGACCGGGTTCGGGTTCGAGCATCACGCTCAGCCCAAGATCATCAGCGTCTCGAACGTCACCGAACTCGGGACCGTCTACACGCAGGCCGAGCTTCGGGCGCTCGCCGACCTCGCGCATTCCAAGGGCATGCTGTTGCACCTCGATGGCGCGCGAATCGCCAATGCGGCGGTCGGGCTGGGCGTGTCGATAGCGGACCTCACCGTTCACGCTGGGGTCGACGTGCTTTCGCTCGGCGGGACGAAGAACGGCATGCTGGGCGGCGAAGCGGTCGTGCTTCTGGGCGATGCGTGTACTGACGCGCTCCCGTACGTGCGCAAGCAGTCGGCGCAGTTGCCGAGCAAGATGCGGTTCGTCTCGGCGCAGTTCCTCGCGATGTACGCGACGGACCTGTGGCACCGGTGCGCCGAGAACGCCAACGACATGGCGACGATGCTTGCGATCGGCGCGCGGGCGCGCGGCATCGAGATCGCATTCCCCGTGCAGGCCAACGAGGTGTTCGCCCTGCTGCCGGACGAGCTCATTCCCGAGCTGCAGGAGCGGTTCCACTTCTACGCATGGGAGGAAGGCGTCGCCGAGGGGCACTCGCTGGTGCGCTGGGTGACGTCGTGGGACACCACCGTCGACGACGTCAACGTGTTCCTCGACGCGCTCGGCGATCTGTAGGCGGCGAGACCCGCTACTTCGGCACGCCGGTGACTTGGAACACCGCCCCGCGGTAGTCGACGAGGTACAGCTCGCCGCGCTCGTCGACGCCGAAACTCGAGATGAAGTACGGGGACTGCATCAGCGTGCGCGCCTCGCGCGTTGCGAGAGCCGCGCCGCTTGGTGCGCGCGTCCGTATACCGCCGATCCACCCCTTCTCGAAGTCGCCGAACAGATACGTCCCGACCAGCGCCGGGTAGTCCTGTCCGCGGTAGACGTAGCCGCCGGTGATCGACTCGGCGTTGGGGTGGGAGAAGTTGATGGTGGGCCACACGTACTTCGAGCTGCGGCTGGCCTTGGGCACCGTCGCGCCGGACGGGTAGCGGTGCAACCCTTCGTACCTGCGCCACCCGAAGTTCAGCCCGCCGTTGTCCATGCGCGACGCGGCCTTCGACCGCGAGATGTAGTTGACCTCCTCGAAGGCGTCCTGGCCCACGTCGGCGAGCCACAGCGTCCCCGTGCTCGAGTCGAACGAGAACCTCCACGGGTTTCGCACGCCGAGCGCCCAGACCTCGGAGCGCGGCCTCAGCGACGACGCTCTTCGTCAGCTTCGAAGGGTTGGTCGGCGGAATCAGGTACGGCTTCGTCGCACCGGACTTGGCCGGGTTGATGCGCAGCATCTTGCCCAGCAGCACGCTCCGGTTCTGCGCCCGGTTGCCAGGGTCGCCGGCGCTGCCGCCGTCACCCATCCCGATGTAGAGGTAGCCGTCCGGCCCGAACTGCAGGCACCCGCCGTTGTGGTTCGTGAAGGGCTGCCTGATGTAGAGCAGCCGCTTGGGCGTTCCCCACTTGGGCGCCGACGACGACGGCGTCGGCGCGGTGTAGCGCGCTACGACCGTGTTGCCGCTCTTGTCGGTGTAGTTCACGTACACCCGGCCATCGGTCTTGAACTTGGGCGAGAACGCGATTCCGAGAAGCCCGCGTTCGCCCCCTGCCGTCGTCTTGGAGCGCAGGTCGAGGTATGGCTTGCTTCGCACGGCACCGCCGACGACGACCTTGACGAGTCCGCGCTGCTCCACGATGAAGATCCTGCCCGAGCCGTCGCCGGCATTGGTCAGGTAGAGGGGCTGGGTGAGTCCTCCCCACTTCCGAACGAGCCCGAGCTTGAGGTTCGCCAGGCTGACGGGCCCTGTCGCCGAAGCCACCGCAGCCGGGGCGGGTGCGCTCGCCGTCTCGGTCACGGGGACCATCGGCGCGGAAGCGGGCGGTGCCGCGGCTGGAGCCGGCGTCGCAGCATCAGGCGCGGCGGTGCAGCCGCCAACGGCAGCCGTGGACGCGAGCACTATCGCGACGGCGGTTGCAGCGCGAAGAAACGTGGTGTGCCGGCTCATGGCAGGCTCCTCTCGGCGATGCGGTTCATGGAGTATGTACCGCAGCCGAAACCGGTCGCCGCGGGTGATGAACTCAACTCACAGGCACGCTAAAATGGTCGTGCTTGCGACAAGGAGGGATCGATGGGCGAGTTGTGCGACCTGCACGCGGCGAATGGCAATCCCGACGAGGGGTGCGAGTCACAGGAGTGCCCGTTCTGGCGCGTCGTCGAGCACGTCACAGAACCTTCGGCCTCCGGGTGCGCGATCAAGCACTACCAGCTGCTCGGCAAGGACGATCTCGCGGCATGGCTGCTGTCGGTGCGGGAGCGCATCGAGCGCCTCGAGGCCGAGAAGTGCCCGGAGGCCGACGGCTGAGCCTGCGCGGGGTCTAGCAGGGGCGGATGGCGTTGAACGCAACCCGCGTGATCTGCCGCAGCACTTCGTCGAGCGGCTTGGTCGGCTCGAACGCGAGCCAGTCGAGCGCCACCGTGGCAGTCATGCCGAACAGCGCCGAGGCGCCGAAGTCGGGGTCGACGTCAGCGCGGAAGTCGCCGGTCTTCACACCTTGCGCGATGACGTCGCGTATCACGGTCATCAGCTGGCGCCGCAGGCGAACGAGCGTCTCACGCCATACCCGGTCCTCGCGCCACATCTCGGTGAGCAGCAGCTTCGAGAACGAGCTCTGCTCGGTGAGGAACTCCAGTTCGGCGCGTACCAGTGCCTCGATGGCCGCGCGCGGGTCGTCCTTGTGCAGCTCTGCCGCGCGGTTGAACTCGATGACCAGCGGTTTGAGCCGGTCGGCGATGAGCGCTTCGACCAGCTCGGCCTTACCTGCGAAGTGATAGTAGACCGTCCCCTTGGCCACCCCTGCGCGCTCGACGATGTCGTCGACGGACGCGTCGGTGAACCCGCGCTCGCCGATGAGATCCATCGCCGCGTCAAACAGTCGCTTCTTGGTGGCGTCGGAACGTGTCGACATTGAGGAGGCCCCGCTTTCCATCCTGACTGGTCGGTCAGATTGTATCCCACCGACGAGAGTGCCGAATCAGGCGGGCACTGGCAGCGTGGCGACTCACGGGGGTGTCGTTTTGAGCGTTCGCGCTGCTGGCGTAGGATGTCGGCATGCTCTACCTCGTGGACGGCTACAACGTCACGCACCGTGATCCCGACACCGCGTCGCTGTCGCTTCTCGAACAGAGAGAGGCGCTCGTGGCGCGGCTGCGCGTCCGTGGCCGCGATCTTCTCGGCAGCGGGCGGATCGTGGTGGTGTTCGACGGCCAGGGCGGGCCGGGGCTGTCGACCGGTGGCGGCGTGCCGGTCGAGATCGTGTACGCGCACGAGGGTTCGGCTGACGACGAGATCGTGCGGATCGCGGCGAAGGCGACCGGCAGCGTGGTGATCGTCTCGGGCGATCGCGAGCTGCTCGACCGAGCGCAGTCGCAGGCGGGCGCGCGGCTGGAGGTGCCGCGACGCGTCGTGCTGTTTCGAGGCGGCGGGCAAGGGGAGCAGGCGCAAGACCAGGGCGCGCGGCGCGATCGCACGCGACGCGGGTCTGCCGAGAGGGGCGAACGCGATCACGCGCGAGCTCAAGGATCTGTGGCTGGACGGCGACGAATAGGGAGTGCTGGTACGTGAGTGGGGTTGTTGTCAACGTAATCGCGATCATCATCGGGACCGCGCTGGGTCTGCTGTTCGGCAAGGCGATCCACGACCGGTTCAGGTCGATCGCGTTCAAGGCCATCGGTCTGTCGACGTTCATCATCGGTGCGTCGATGTCGATCGGCGGACTGGCGAAGATGGGCCAGACCAGGATGGGCGACTATGCGGCGCTCGTGTTGGTCGGTTCGCTGATAGTGGGCTCGCTTCTCGGCGAGCTCATCGGCGTCGAATACTGGCTCGAGAGGTTCGGTGTCTGGCTGCAGGACATCAGCTACCGCATCCCGTGGTTCAACACGACCCCGAGTGAGGCCTCCGACGAGCCCGGCGAGAAGGGGCACACGCTGGTCGAGGGGTTCGTCACGGCGTCGCTCCTCTTCTGCGTGGGGGCGATGACCGTGCTCGGCTCGATCCAGGACGGCATGGGCGATCACTCGACGCTGTACCTCAAGTCGCTGCTCGATGGATTCGCCGCGCTCTTCCTGGCGACGACCCTGGGCGTGGGGGTCGGTCTGTCCGATCATCCCGGTGGTCATCGTGCAGGGCGGCATCGCGATGTCTGCGCACTACATCCAGCCGTTCATGACGCCCGGCGTCATCTCGTCGCTCACGTGCGTGGGCGGTGCGCTGATCCTGAGCATCGGCCTCGATCTCAGCGGCATCAAGCGCCTCCCGGTCGGCAACATGCTTCCCTCGATCCTGGTAGCGATGATCGCCGGCGGCATCCTTGGCTGACATCGCCGAGCAGACCGCGGAGCCACATGAGCCCGGTGGTCTCGCCGACGCCCTGGTCGACGTTCGCTTCGCCGGATACTGCGTGTACTGCGACCGCATGATCGAGCGGCAGCCAGACGGGTCCTGCCCCGAAGGGCACCCCGCCGAGGCCGTGAGTGGGCGCATCGCGCTCGACGCGAGTGAGCCCGTGCCGCAGCTGCCCCGCTTCAACCTGGCGGCGTTCCTCATCCCGCCCATCTGGGGCCCGGCGCACGGCCAATGGGTCGGAGCCATCTTCCTGCCGATGTGGCTGTTCATGGACAGCATCATCAGCAGCGCGGACCGTGGGGGAGCGGGGACGACCATCGCCGCGGTCGTGGTCGTAGGGTGCACGCTGGCGTTCGGTGCGTTCTTCGCCAAGCGCGGCAACGGTCTGGCGTATCGACGCGTGTGCGCCCGGATGTCGGTCGATGAGTACGTCCGCCGCGAGCGGATGTGGGCGATCGCATCGGTGCCTGCGGCTGCGGCGCTGGTCGGCTGGGCGCTGTGGTTCCACCTCGTGTTCGAGGCAGCGGCTCGCCACTAGAGGCCCGTCTCGTCGTATCCCACGCCCGTCAGGGCAGCAGTCTTCCGTCTTGGGCGTTGACAGCGTAACAATGTGTTGTTACGCTGCGCTGCGGGTTGGGTAGAAAGGTCGTGTCAACCCGAACTGCCATTCGGAGCAAGCCGGATCCTGTGGGCCGGCGAATGAGGGAGAGATCGGCTATGAGTGACCAGAACGACAGCAACTATGGAGCAGCGCCACCCAACGGCACGAACACCCCTTGGGAGCCCGCTCCCCCGGTACCACCTGCGCCACCCGTGCCCCCGGTGATGCCGCCGACGCCGCCGCCGCCGTCTCAAGCGCCAAGCGCAACAGCGGCATCGGGTTCGGCGTCTTCCTGATCGCGATCGGGCTCATCTTCCTGGCCGGCCAGGTCGTGCCGGGGCTCGCCTGGTGGAACCTGTGGCCGCTGATCGTGGTGCTCGTCGGCGTGATTCAGATGTTCACGCCGAGCCACCGGGACGAGTGGGGTCCCGAGCGGATCATGGACGGGCTAGGCACCGTCATCATCGGCTTGGTGCTCCTCGGCAACACGCTGGGCATCATTTCGTGGACCGTGTGGTGGACCTTCATCACCTTGTGGCCGGTGCTGCTCATCTCGCTCGGCATCGGGTTGCTCGGCAAGGGTCTGGGGCAGTCGTGGATGCGCGTCATCGCGCCGCTGCTCATCTGGCTCGCGCTCGGCTACGCGGTCGCCGTCTCCTTCACCGGCGTGAGCGGCTTCCAGCCGATGCCGCAGTTCACGCGGCCGGTCGCCTCGGGCCAGCCCTTCGCGTACATGGAGCCGGTCGACGGCGCGACGTCGGCCACCTTGGATCTCAAGGGCGGAGCGGGCGAGATCGCCGATCACGGGTGGAACTGACCTCGTGAACGCGAGCGGCACCACGCCGTTCGGGACGCCGAGCTTCTCGGTCGAGCGCAGCGGCAGCTCGGCGAGCGTCGAGTTCGCGCTCGCCGACTCGAGCGGGACCGTGGTGGTGCCCGGCATCAGCGCCGCCCGCACCGACGTGCCCTTTCCGAGACGACCGTCTGGGACGCGACCCTGGAGACCGGTGCCACGAGTCATGGACGTGGACCTGTCCACCGTGCCCGTGCGCGCAGCTCACGCTCAAGACCGGCGCGAGCAGCGCGAAGGTCAAGCTGGGCCAGGTGCCGCAGACCGCCCTGGCCACGGACGTGACCATCAAGGCCGGGGTGTCCAGCATCGAGGTACTGGTGCCGCGCGACGCCGAGGTGCGCATCGACACCCACAACGGCCTGTCCGCGACCGACGTCGACCGCCGCTTCAGCGGCATGGGTGCCGGCGTGTGGCAGACGGCCGGCTACGACACCGCCAGCAAGACCATCAACATCAGCGTCGAGTCCGGGATCAGCTCGATCTCGGTCCGTACCTACTAGGAGGCTTCAGTGAGCAATCACGATCGCCGTTCGGAATGGACGGTACTCATCGGAATCGGGCTCGTCGTACTGGGAATCTACCTGTTCCTCGGCAGCTTCGCGGGGTGGCTCGTGGCTCCCATCGCGGCCATCATTCGCGTCGCGTCCCGGGTCATCTGGCCGCTCGTCCTCATCGGCATCGGCGTTCTGCTCGTGCTGCGCGCTCGAGGCGGCGGCTGGGCTCCCAGCGGGCGCAAGCTCTACCGCGCTCGCGAGGAGCGCATGATCGCCGGTGTTCTCGGCGGAGTCGCGAAGTGGCTGGGCGTGAATGCCACCCCGCGTGCGCATCGTCTACGCGCTCTTCACCGTCTTCACCGGCTTCGGCTGGGGAGTGCTCGCCTACGTCCTCGCCGCCGTTCTGCTCCCCGAGGAGCCATGGAGGCGCCGACGGCTACGTTCCGCCCGCAGCACCGCCGGTGCCGCCGTCGACCGCGACGCCGACGCCGCCCGTGACGCCGACGCCGCCTGCGACCGTCGCGCCGCCGTCGCAGCCGCCCGCACCGCGGCCGCGCCGAGCCGCCCGACCCGCCGGCCGCCCGACCCGCCGAGCCGCCGCACCGCCGGCCCCGCCTGCAGCGCCCGCGAGCGCGTTCGAGCCGCCGGCTGCCGAAGCCCCTCCCGCACCGCCGGTGCCGCCCGCACCGCCCGCATCCTAGGGCCGCGCACGGTGACCGCGACGAGTGATGGCAGGAGGTGCAACGCATGGATTCCGAGATGATCTCGAAGAAGGACCTGCTCGTGAGCGCAGGCATCAGCTACGGCCAGCTCTACCGCTGGAAGCGCAAGGGGCTCATCCCCGAGGACTGGTTCGTCCGCAAGTCGACGTTCACCGGCCAGGAGACGTTCTTCCCGCGCGAGAAGGTGCTTGCCCGCATCGAGAAGATCAAGTGCATGAAGGACGAGGACGCGTCGCTCGACGAGATCGCCGACGCGGTGTCGCCCAACCTCGGCGAGTCGAGCATGACGCTGGCCGAGATCCGCGAGCGCGGGCTCGTTTCGCCCGAGGCGATCGACCTGTTCACCGAGAAGGTCTGCGACTGCGAGCACCCGCTCGTGTTCGGCGAGGTCGTGTCGCTCTCCGCGCTCGACTCGCTGCTCAAGACCGGCGAGGTGAGCCTGGACGAGGGGCGTGTCGTGCTCGACGCGCTCCAGGAGAACTACCCCGAGTTCGAAGGCCGTGCGGCCGACATGATCTTCGTGCGGCGCATGGGCCTGTCCACGGCGATGCTCGTGTCGAGCGGTGCCGAAGTGCGGTTCGACCGCGCCGCGAAGGTGATCACGCGGCTCAATCTGAGCGAGAGCGCAGAGGCACTCCGCGCTCGAATCAAGTAGGAGGAGACCGAGAAGATGGCCGATCAGACCAGAACCGACATCAAGACCGCCGGGGGCGGCACCTTCACGGGTGGCACCTACGGCGACGTGACCTTCAACGGCAGCGGCACGATGAACGGCGACGTCGACGCGATCACGTTCCGCGTCAACGGAGCCGGCACGAGCAACGGCCGCGTCAAGGCGCAGAGCGTCACCGTCAACGGCACCGCCGGCTTCAACGGCGAGGTGCAGGCGAGCGAGTTCGTCGGTCAACGGCGACGCGAGCATCCGCGACGGTGCGGGCATCGGCCGGCTCGTCGTGAAGGGGAACCTCTCGGTGGGCGGCGGCGTCGCCGCACACGAGGTCGAGCTGCAGGGCTTCCTGCGCATCGGCGGGGACTGTGACGCCGAGTCGTTCACGGGCGAGGGCGGCTTCAACGTCGCCGGCCTGCTGAACACCGGCAACATCGACGTCGCCGTGCACGGACCGTCGAGCGCGCGCGAGATCGGCGGCGAGCGGATCGTGGTGCGCCAGCCCACCGCCCCTCTCGGCAGCCTGACCGGGCTGCTCACCATCTGGGCCGAGAAGCGCCTCGATCACCGAGAGTATCGAGGGCGACGTCGTCTGGCTCGAGAACACCACCGCCAAGGTCGTCCGAGGCAAGAACGTCACGGTGGGCGTGGGCTGCGTCATCGACCTGGTGGAGTACGCTGAGAGCTACACTCCCGTTGGAGCAGCCCAGGTCAAAGAGGCGCGGCAGGTGAGCGGCGCCGGCATGTAGGGAGAGATGCGTGGCCCCCGAGCCGGACGCACCCTGGTGGAAAGGCGCGCGCGGCGAGTGGTATCGTCGTCGCGCAGGTCGGACTCTTCGCGCTCGTGGCTTTTGGGCCGACGACGCTGCCCGGGCTCCCGGAGTGGGGCGCCACCGCACGACTCGTGGGCAGCGTGCTCGGCCTCGCGCTGATGCTCGCGGGCGTCGCCCTTGCGGTCGCAGGGCTACTGCGGCTCGGTCCCAACCTCACGGCGCTGCCCTACCCCAAGGACTGCTCGGAGTTGGTGCAGGTCGGTGCCTACGCGTTCGTGCGTCATCCCATCTACAGCGGGATCATCATCGCCTCGTTCGGACTCGGGTTCTGGCGCCACGGCTGGCTCACGCTGGTCTGGGCGCTCGTGCTGTTCGCGTTCTTCGACGTGAAGTCGCGCCTCGAGGAGCGCTGGCTCTCCGAGAAGTTCGCGGACTACGCCGAGTACCGCACGCGCGTGAAGAAGCTCATCCCCTGGCTCTACTAGGTCAACGACCGACTTTGGCGGTCGTTGACCCGCCGGTTGGAGCAGACCGGCTTCGCCGGCTGCTCGATCGGCGCTTGGCGGTCGCCCGCTACAGCTCTGCGCGCCAGCCCGCCGGCACGTGCGCCGTCGGGCACACATCCTCGAGGAAGCACGCGCCGCACGCCGGGCGCTTCGCGGTGCAGATCGCTCGGCCGTGCGTGATCATGTCGTAGTTCACCCGGTGCCAGTGGTCGCGCGGGAAGATCGCCATGAGGTCGCGCTCGACCTTGTCCTGGTCGTGCTCGGTGGTCAGCCCGAAGCGGTGCGCGAGTCGGAAGACGTGCGTGTCGACCGCGATCCCCTCCACGATGCCGAACGCCTCGCCGAGCACGATGTTGGCGGTCTTGCGTGCCACGCCGGAAAGCGACGTGAGCTCCTCCATCGTCCGCGGAACCTCGCCGCCGAACTCGGCAACGAGGCACTGTGCGGTCTTGATGATGTTCTTCGCCTTCTGGTGGTAGAAGCCGAGCGTGCGAACGTACTCCTCGACCTCGAGCTGGTCGGCCCCGGCGAGGTCGGCCGGGGTGGGGAAGCGCTCGAACAGCGCCGGGGTCGCCTTGTTCACGCCCACGTCGGTGGTCTGCGCGCTGAGGATGACGGCGATCAGCAGCTGGTAGGCGTTCGCGAAGTGCAGCGCGGCGTGCGGGTCGCCGTAGGCCGCCTCGAGCCGCTCGGCGTAGATCGGGCGCGAGGCGCTTGCGCTCCTTGGCGGAGAGCTGCGGGACGGGTTCGTCGGATGCGCGGGCGGCAGACATCGGCGGGCTCCTCGGCGGGTCGGGGGCGTCGGGTCTATTGTGCCCCAGTCGGCGCTTCCAGCAGTCGGGGCCGCGAGACCAAGAACAGCGCCCAGGCCAGGAGCACCACGGCGCCGGCCAGAATCGCCAACCCCGGCCCGACCAGTTTGCCCAGGGAGCCGAAGATGATCGCCGAGACCGGCATGAGGCCCATGAACGACATGATGAACAGCGCCATCACCCGCCCTCGAAGCTGGCCCGGCGCGCTCAGCTGGATCGTCGTGTTCGTGAGCGAGTTGATGCTCAGCACGCCGGCACCGCCGGCGACCGACAGCAGCATCGACAGCCAGAGCCAGTGCGACAGCGAGAACGCGATGAGCGTGATCGAGAAGCCGACCATGATCACGGGGATGAGCTTCGCCCGGCTGTCGCCTCGCCTGAGGTTCGCGACCACCATCGCGCCGGCCACCGCCCCGAGGCCGTTGGCCGCCATGAGGAACGCGGTGACGTTCTCCTTGGTGAGCACGAAGATGCGGCTCCAGCCCAGAATCGACACCGTGGTGGGCAGCGCCTCCTTGCCGCCGAGGATGACCTTGTCCGCGTACGCGGGGAGCAGCATCATGTACGGCATGCCGAAGATCGTCATGACCGCGGTGCTGCCGATCAGCACGCCGACGAGGCGGTTCTCGCGGGCGTAGCGCAGCCCGGCGGTGATCATGCGCCACGAGCTCTCGCGCTTCTCGCCGCCGCGCGGGGAGGCGGACTCGCGCTCGTAGTCGGGGTGCGGGTGGATCGCCCACAGCGCCGCGATCACGAACACGAAGCTGCCGGCGTTCACCCAGAAGATCTCGCCCATACCCGCGCCCGCAAGCACCAGTGCCGCTGCCGCCAGCGGGCCGAGCAGCCGCGCGCTCTGGAACTGCGCCGAGTTCAGCGCGATGCGCGTTGAGCAGGTTGCGCCGCGGCACGAGGTCGGGCAGGAGCGACTGCCACGCCGGGAACGTGAGCGCGCTCATCACGCCGCCGAGAAGCCCGAGGCCGGCGATCCACAGGAGCGCGGCGTTCGGGTTGCCGTGGTCCGGCGAGAGGTGCCCGCCGGTGTAGAGGATCGCCAGCGCGCCAGCCTGCAGCATCAGCACGAGCTGCGAGACGATGAGCAGCTTGCGCTTGTCGACCCGGTCGGCGAGCGCGCCGCCGGGCAGCGCGAGGAAGAGCACCGGGATGCCGCTGACGAAGTTGACGAGGCCGAGGTCGAGCTCGGAGCTGCGCAGCGAGTAGACGACGATCGCGAGCGCGTAGTTCTGCATCCACGAGCCGGTGTTGGAGATGAACGCGCCGGCCCAGAACAGGCTGAAGTCGCGGGAGCGGAACGACTCGAAGGTGCCGCCGCTGCTGTACCACCGTCTGCGGGGGCGCCTCCTCGTTCGCCTCGAGCGTCTCGACGGTCTCCTCGGAGAGCTCGATGGGCGCTCGGTCGCCGTCGGCTGGTGTGTGGTCGTCGGGCACGCAGGGTCCTCTCGGCGGTCGAGTGCTGAGTATCCTGACATGATAGACCTGCTGGCGGTGTGGCGAACCGCACAGTGGGCGGTGACTGAAACCTATGACGCCGACTACCAGCGCGCTAGACTCACTCAGAGTGCACCGCGTTCGCCGCGGTCAGTCCACGTCGGCGCCGACTGAGAGGCAAGACATGACGCGACGCGTGCTCGTGGTGTTCGGAACGCGGCCCGAGGCGATCAAGATGGCGCCGGTCGTGGCGGAACTCGCCGAGCGTGACGGCTTCGAGCCCATCGTCGCCGTGACCGCGCAGCATCGCGAGATGCTCGACCAGGTGCTCGAGATCTTCGAGATCACGCCGGACTACGACCTCGACATCATGCAGCCGGGTCAGACGCTGACCGACATCACCGTGAGGTCGCTGTCGGGTCTGACCCCGCTGATCGAGCGCGTCCGACCGGACGCGGTGCTCGTGCAGGGCGACACCACCACGACCTTCGCTGCCGCGCTCGCGGCGTTCTACCACAAGGTGCCGGTCGGGCACGTCGAGGCCGGGCTGCGCACGGGCGACGTCTACAGCCCGTATCCGGAAGAGGTGAACCGCCGCCTGACGACGCGGCTGGCCCGCTGGCACTTCCCGCCGACCGCGACCTCGGCCGCGCACCTGCTCGGCGAGGGCGTGTCCGACGACGACATCACCATCACCGGCAACACCGTCGTCGACGCACTGCTCCACGTTCGCGACATGCCCTACCAGTTCGAACAAGGCAGCGCCATCAGCGAGGCGATGATTCGCGGGCGAGCGCATCGTGCTCGTCACCGCGCACCGGCGCGAGAGCTGGGGCGAGCCGATGGCCAACATCTTCACCGCCGTCAAGCGCATCGCCGAGACGCTTCGAAGACGTGCACGTGTTCGTCGCGACCCACATGAACCCGATCGTCTCGGAGACGCGCGCACCGGATACTCGGGGACCAGCCGCGCGTGGATCTGCTCGCGCCGCTGGACTACGTGCCGTTCGTGAAGCTCATGGACGCGTCGACGCTGATCCTCTCGGACTCGGGCGGCATCCAGGAGGAGGCGCCGACCCTCGGCAAGCCGGCGCTCGTGCTGCGCGAGGTCACCGAGCGGCCCGAGGCCATCGAGGCCGGCGTGGTCGAGCTGGTCGGCACCGACACCGAGCTGATCGTGGAGCGTGCGACGCGGCTGCTCACCGACCGCGAGGCGTACGCGGCGATGGCGCAGCCGGCCAACCCGTTCGGCGACGGCACCGCCTCGCGGCAGATCGTCGACGTGCTCGAGCGCGAACTCGGCTAGCCGCCCGCCGCCCGGCGACCCCCGCCGGGCCGCCGCGTCGCTTGACCCCTCCCGCACGCGGGACTACCCTGAGTCGCCCCGCCCGGCATGCCGGATGCGGGCTTTCGTGCTGTTCGACGCCGCCTGAGGAGCCCTCGCCGCATGCTCATCAACCGCCTCGCCGCCTCGCTCGCCGCCGCCAAGCCCTACGCGCACATCGCCGAGATGCTCGCGCCGCGGCGACGACGCCACCGTCGCCACCCCGGGGCTCATCCGCCCGGCGGTCGTCGCGTCGCTCTTCGCGCTCGAGCCGCGCCCGATGCTCGTGGTGCTCGCCGGCGAGGAGACCGCCGAGCGCTTCTGGCGTCAGACCGCCTCGCTGCTCGACCGCGAGCGCGTGCTGCACCTGCCGGACCGCACCGACCTGCCGTGGACCGACTCGGCGCCGGACCTCGCGGTCGCAGGCGCTCGCGCGCAGGCGCTCTACGCGCTCGACAAGAACCGCCACCAGATCGTGGTCGCCTCGGCGCGCGCGCTCATGCGCACCGTGCCGCCGCAGGGCAGCCACGTCTTCGACCCGCTCGTGCTCACGCCCGGTGGCGAGCTCGACCTCGAGGAGGCGGTCGCCCGCCTCGCGAGCATGGCCTACGAGCGCGTCGAGTCCGCCGAGGCCGCAAGGCCAGTTCGCGGTCCGCGGCGGCATCCTCGACGTCTACCCGGCCGGCTCCACCTCGCCGGTCCGCGCCGAGCTCTTCGGCGACGAGATCGAGACGCTGCGCCACTACGTCCCCTCGACCGGCCAGGCCATCGGCGACGCCGCCTCCATCGAGGTCTTCCCCTGCCGCGAACTCGCCATCTCCTCCCGAGGCGCCGAAGCCGCCGAGAAGGCCCTGTACGACCGCTCGCTCAAGGAGCCGTCGATCGCGCACGAGCTCGAGCTGCTGCGCGAAGGCGTCTACTTCAACGGCATCGAGCGCTACCTGCCGCTGTTCTACAAGCGCGTGGGCCGCGCCACCGACTACCTCGGCGCCGACACGCTCGTCGTGGTCGCCGAGCCGCGCTCGCTCTTCGACGACGCCGTCCGCCGCCGAGAAGAACTCGAGGCCGGCGCGCCCCACCGCCTGCTGCTGCTCAACAAGCCCACGCTCGAGGGGCTCTACCTCACGCCCGCCGAGCTCGACTTCGGCGAGCGCCAGCGCCTGACGCTCGTCTCGCTGCACCGCGCCGGCGCCGGCGTCGACGCCCAGCTCCTGGCTCGCCGCCCCGAGGTCACCGGCGGCGAGGAGCGCTTCATCGGCGGCGTCCGCTCGCTCGCGACGACCGGCTACTCGATCGCGCTCGCCGTGCCCGACCGCCGCACCCGCCGCCGCATCGCCGACGCGCTCGCCGATGCAGGCGTCGCCTTCACCGAGCAGCGCGACCACGTGTCGCCCGCCGATGCGCCGACGGCCGACGCGCCGCTCGACGCCAAGGCGCTCACCCTCACCGACACCGACGTCCCTGCCGGCTTCGTCATCCCGGACGCCAAGGTGGCGGTCATCTCGATCGACGACGTCTACCCGCGCTCCTCGATTCGCCGAGCACGCCGTCAGATCGACCCGACGCGCGTGACCTTCGGCTTCGCACCCGGCGACTTCGTCGTGCACGCCACGCACGGCATCGCGCTGTTCAAGGAGATCGTGCGCCAGGAGGTTCTCGGCGCCGAGCGTGACTACCTGCTCCTCGAGTACTCCAAGGGCGACAAGCTCTACGTCCCGGTCGAGCAGATCGACCGCGTCACGAAGTACGTCGGCGCCGAAGGCAGTTCGCCGCGCGTCACCCGCCTCAACACCGCCGACTGGTCCAAGGCGACCGGCAAGGCGCGCAAGGCCGCGCGCCAGCTCGCCTTCGACCTCGTCGACCTCTACGCCCGCCGCTCCACCGTCACCGGCTTCGCGTACGGCGCCGACACGCCGTGGCAGCTCGAGATGGAGGCGTCGTTCCCGTTCGAGGAGACGCCCGACCAGCTCGCCGCGATCGCCGACGTGAAGGCCGACATGGAGTCCGAGAAGCCGATGGACCGCCTCATCTGCGGCGACGTCGGCTACGGCAAGACCGAGGTCGCGATCCGCGCGGCGTTCAAGGCGACCCAGGACGGCAAGCAGGTCATGGTGCTCTGCCCGACGACGATTCTCGCGCAGCAGCACTTCACCACGTTCAGCGAGCGGTTCGCGCCCTACCCGGTCAAGGTCGAAGTGCTCTCGCGCTTCCGCTCCGACGAGCAGCAGAAGGCGGCGCTCGCCGGGCTTCCTCGCAGGCGAGGTCGACATCCTCATCGGAACGCACCGCCTGCTCTCGCGCGACGTCGCGCCCAAGAACCTCGGCCTCGTGATCATCGACGAGGAGCAGCGCTTCGGCGTCGAGCACAAGGAGCACATGAAGAACCTGCGCGAGCAGGTCGACGTGCTGACCCTCTCGGCGACGCCGATTCCCCGCACGCTGCAGATGTCGCTGTCCGGCGTGCGCGACATGAGCGTCATCGACACCGCGCCGCCCAACCGCTTCCCGGTGCAGGTGCACGTGGGGGAGTGGGACGAGGACGTCGTCTCCGGCGCCGTGCGCCGCGAGCTCGAGCGCGGCGGGCAGGTCTACTACGTGAGCAACCGCGTCAAGACGATCGACGACGCCGTCCGGCGCGTGACCGACGCCGCCCCGGAGGCGCGCGTGGGCGTCGCGCACGGGCAGATGAGCGAGCGCGAGCTCGAGGCGGTCATGGAGGCGTTCTCGGCAAACGAGGTCGACGTGCTCGTGGCCACGACCATCATCGAGTCCGGCATCGACAACCCGCACTCCAACACGCTCATCATCGAGGACTCCCAGCGCCTCGGCCTCGCGCAGCTCTACCAGCTCAAGGGTCGTGTCGGCCGCAGCCACATCAAGGCGTACGGCTACTTCCTGTTCCCGGCGACGCAGCGCTCACCGAGCAGGCCATCGAGCGCCTCACGGCCATCGGCGAGAACACCGACCTCGGCAGCGGCATCAAGGTCGCCATGCGCGACCTCGAGATCCGCGGGGCCGGCTCGCTTCTCGGCGCCGAGCAGAGCGGGCAGATGAGCGCGGTCGGCTTCGACCTGTTCGCGCAGATGATCAACGAGGCGGTCAGCGAGGCCCGCGGCGAGCCCGTGGCCGCGTTCCCCGACATCCGCGTCGACCTTCCCGTCGCCGCATTCCTGCCCGAGGAGTACGTCTCGGCCGCCGACGAGCGCGTGCGCTACTACCGCCGGCTCGCCGGGTCACCCTCGATCGAGGCGATCGACGCCATCGCCGCCGAGATGTCGGAGACGTTCGGCTCGCCGCCGGAAACGGCCCGCAATCTCGTCGCCATCGCGCGCATCCGGGCGATGGCCGCCGAGGCCGGCGCGAACAACGTCGCGATCATCCGCCGGCGGCTCACGGTGTGGCCGCTTTCGCTGTCGGACGAGAAGCGCGGGCAGCTCGCGGCGCAGGGCGCGGTGTGGCTGGAGCGCGAGAAGAAGATCGCCCGTCCACTGGAGTATGGAGAGTCTGTGACGCATGCGGCCCTGGGCATGCTTGCTGCTATACTCGCACCTGTCTGACCACGCTTATCAGGAGGATTCGGCTGATGAAGTCCACTCGCATTCTGCTTGTCATGGCGCTGCTCGCGGCGCTTGCCACGGGCGCACTGGCGACGAGCGGTTGCTCGCAGAAGGACGTTGCCGCCAAGGTCAACGGGGATTCGATCTCCACGACCGAGGTCGATGCGCAGCTCGAGCAGCTCAAGAAGCAGTATCCCAACATGTTCACGGGCGCTGACGGCGAGGGCCGCCTTCTCGACTTCAAGCAGCGCATCGTCGACAACCTCATCAACGCGAAGCTCGTCGAGCAGGCCGCCAAGGAGAAGGGGATCAACATCTCCGATGGCGACATCCAGAAGCAGGTCGACCAGCTCAGGGGTGGATTCAAGGACCAGGCGCAGTTCGACGCAGCGCTCAAGAGCGCGGGAATGACCGAGGACGCGCTCAAGGCGTCGATCAGGCAGCAGCTCGTGACCAACAAGCTCATGGAGCAGCTCGCCGCCAACACGAAGGTCAGCGAAGCCGAGATCCAGACCTACTACGACAGCAACAAGGCCCAGTTCGCCCAGAAGGCCCAGAAGCGTGCGTCACACGTTCTGTTCAAGGCCACCGACAAGGCCGAGGCCCAGAAGGTGCTCAAGCAGCTTCAGGCCGGTGAGATCACGCTGGCGCAGGCCGCCAAGAAGTACTCGGTCGACACCGCGACCGCTGAGAAGGGCGGCGACCTTGGCTGGCCCAACGGCACGAGCTACGTGCCCGAGTTCCAGGCCGCGCTCGAGAAGCTCGAAGAAGGGCGAGGTGTCCGCTCTCGTGCAGTCGACCTACGGCTGGCACATCATCACCGTCACCGATACGCGTGCGGCCAAGCAGCAGGCGCTCTCCGAGGTCAAGCCGCAGATCGAGCAGATCATCGTTCAGAAGCAGAAGGCCGAGGCGTACCAGAAGTTCCTCGACGAGCTGAAGAAGAACGCCAAGATCGACGTCCTCCTCGAGGACCTCAAGGCGGGCGCCGCCAGCAAGAAGGGCTCGACCGTCACCACCGGCTCCAAGTAGTTCCGGCAGCACGCCAGCCGGCAGGGGGAGCCGTGGGACATGGGTTTGACGAGTTCGTTGACGTGATCGCCGCCTTGCGGGCGCCCGACGGGTGCCCGTGGGACCGCGAGCAGACCCATCGCTCGATCGCGAAGAACATGGTGGAAGAGGCCTACGAGGCCGTCCACGCCATAGAGACCGATGACGTCGCCGAGATCCGAGAGGAACTCGGCGACGTTCTTCTGCAGGTGGTGCTGCACGCGCAGATCGCCGCCGACGCCGGCGAGTTCACCATCGACGACGTCGTGGCCGCCATCACGGCCAAGATCGTGCGCCGCCACCCCCACGTGTTCGGCGAGGAGGTCGCGGCCGACACCGCCTCCGAGGTGCTCGCGAACTGGGATCAGATCAAGGCCACCGAGCGAGCCGAGAAGAGCCAGGGGCTGCTCGACACCGTCCCGCACGCACTCCCCGGCGCTGATGCTCGCGCAGACGATCTCGCGAAAGGCCGTCTCGGCGGGGTTCGAGTGGGATACTCTCGACGGTGTGTGGGAGAAAGTCCATGAGGAGCTCGAGGAGCTGCGCGCCACCGAGCCGGGCAGCCCCGAAGCCGCCGATGAGATCGGCGACGTGCTCTTCACGATCGTGAATCTCGCCCGCAAGCAGGGCATCGATGCCGAGACGGCGCTGCGGGGGACGTGCGACAAGTTCCGCTCGCGCTGGTCGGCGATGGAGGAGGCGGCCGCAGGTGAGGGCCGCAACGTGAGCGAGCTTTCGCTCGACGAGCAGGAGGCGCTCTGGCAGCAGGCCAAGCGCACGGAGAAGGGGACCCCAGAACAATGAGCCTGATCACCGACATCTACGCCCGCGAGATTCTCGACTCCCGAGGCAACCCGACCGTCGAGGTCGAGGTCCTGCTCGACGACGGCTCCTTCGGCCGCGCGGCGGTGCCCTCGGGCGCCTCGACCGGCGCGTTCGAGGCCGTCGAGCTGCGCGACACCGAATCCGCGCGCTACCTGGGCAAGGGCGTCTTCACCGCCGTCGAGAACGTCAACACCCTCATCGCCGACGAGGTCGTGGGCATGGACGCGAGCGACCAGCGCGCACTCGACGCGGCGCTCATCGAGCTCGACGGCACCGACAACAAGGGCAAGCTGGGCGCGAACGCCATTCTCGGCGTGTCGCTGGCTGCGGCCCGCGCTGCGGCGGAGTCGACGGAGCTCACGCTCTACAGCTACGTGGGCGGCGCGAACGCGCACCTGCTGCCGGTGCCGATGATGAACATCCTCAACGGCGGCATGCACGCCGACAACAACGTCGACCTGCAGGAGTTCATGGTCATGCCGGTGGGCGCCTCGACCTTCGCCGAGGGCCTTCGCTGGTGCGCCGAGATCTACCACACGCTCAAGAAGGTGCTGCAGGAGCGCAAGCTCGCCACCGGCGTGGGCGACGAGGGCGGTTTCGCTCCCGACCTCGAGAGCAACGAGGCCGCGCTGCAGCTCATCGTCGACGCATGCATGAAGGCCGGCTACACGCCCGGCGAGCAGATCATGTTCGCGCTCGACCCCGCCACCACCGAGATCTACGACGCCGAGCGCGGCGTCTACGTGCTCGCCGGCGAGGGCCGCGAGCTCACGAGCGCCCAGATGGTCGACTTCTGGGAGGACCTCGCCAACCGCTACCCGATCATCAGCATCGAGGACGGCATGGCCGAGGAGGACTGGGACGGCTGGAAGCTCCTGACCGACCGTCTCGGCAAGCGCATCCAGCTCGTCGGCGACGACCTGTTCGTCACCAACACCGCGCGCCTGAAGAAGGGCATCGAGATGGGGGTCGCCAACTCCATCCTGATCAAGGTCAACCAGATCGGCTCGCTGACCGAGACGCTCGAGGCCATCGAGACCGCGAAGCAGGCGGGCTACACCTGCGTCATGAGCCACCGCTCCGGCGAAACCGAGGACACGACGATCGCCGACCTCGCCGTCGCCGTGAACGCCGGCCAGATCAAGACGGGCGCACCCGCCCGCAGCGACCGTGTGGCAAAGTACAATCAGCTCCTGAGGATCGAAGAAGAACTCGGCGCGTCCGCCGAGTACCCCGGTCTCGAGGCGTTCTACAACATCAAGCGATAGCCGCGCGTGCGGGCGGGCGCATCGGCGTCCGCCCCACACCGACCGCGTCAGGAGCACCGCACGCCGATGATCGAAGGCAAGAGAAAAGCCTCGCCGCTGGTCCCGGCCGAATTCGGCGTGCCCATCGAGTCAGCGCTCGCGAAGCGCGAGCGGTTCGCGAACAAGTACGACTACGACTACGGCCAGGAGCGCATCTTCCTGCAGCTGGTTCCCGCGCTGCTCGACGAGATTCCCGACGACAGCGAGCTGCTCGAGGTGGGTGCCGCGACCGGGCTCCTGACCGCGCCGCTGCTCTCCAAGGCCAAGACGCTCACGGCGCTGGAGCCGTCGCCCGGTCTGCTGCGCCGGCTCGTCTCGAGCGACGTCGCCTCGGATCCGCGCCTGGGCACGATGCTCGGCATGGCCGAGGATCTCGGCCCCGATGCCATGTTCGACATCGCGGTCGTCACGTTCACGCCGCGCCGCGGCATCGGGCTGCTCCACCTGCTCACAGCGCTCGCGCGTCACGTGCGCGACCGCGTCGTGATGATGCTTGACGACGACGGGTCGCTGGACTGGGCGTATCTCGCCCGAGCTGCAGCGCTGCAGGGTTTCGACGTGCGAATGCATCTCGTTGCCGAGGCCGGAGTCGCAGAGGACCCGCGGCGGGCCGTCATTCTGATCGCACGTATCGGCGCCTTTGACGAGCGCATCGAGCCCGAGGACATCTGGGAGTTCGAGAGCCGCACGCTCGACGTGCCGTACCCGGCACCGCGCGGTGCTGCCACGCGTGTCGTGCGCTACTTCATGACCGCCGGCGAGCGAGCCTTGCTCGTGCGCACCCCGCCCGAGGGCATGGAGCGCCTCTACGGCAACCTGCGCACCGCAGTCCACCGGCTGGGGCGTGACGAGGTCACCGTGCGCAGCACCGACGAGGGCATCCAGATCGTGCGGCTCCCCAAGCCGATCGAGTAGCACCCGGGCTGACCGCTCGCCATTCCCGTACGCCCTCTCCCCGCACACGGCGTGCCGCCTGCGACCCGCCGGCGCGGCTTCGACGCCACTCTGGGGTAGTTTCAGAGTGGCGAATCCGCATCAGCCAAGGGAGCCACCCATGCGCCGCACCAGAATCATTGCCACACTCGGTCCTTCCACCGATGCCCCGGACGTCCTCGAAGCGCTGCTCGCAGCCGGGGTCGACGTCGTCCGTCTCAACGCCGCGCACGCCGACACCGTCGCGCTCGACGTAAGCCTGCGTGCCGTCCGGGCCGCCGCCGAGAAGCTCGGCCGCCACGTCGGCGTCCTCGTCGATCTTCCCGGACCGAAGATCCGAGTCGGCCAAGTCGCAGAGGGCACGCATCTGGTCGCCGGTTCGGCGTTCACCCTCTCAGCCGAGGAGTGCGTGGGGGACTCCACACATGCCTGTGTGAGCTACGCCGAGCTGGCTGCGGACCTGGCGCCCGGTGACCGGGTGCTCATCGACGACGGGCGTGTCGAGCTCGAAGTCACCGCCACCGACCCGGCGGGGCGTGCCGTGATGACCCGCGTCGTTGTGGGCGGGCCTCTCGGCAGCCACAAGGGTGTCAACGTCCCCGGCGTGACGCTGGGAGTCGCGGCCATCACCGACACGGACCGTGCGGCGTTGGCTTGGGCGTGCGGGACGGACGTGGACTTCATCGGCCAGTCGTTCGTGCGCTGCGCCGCCGACATCGAGGACCTGCGGGCGCTCATGACGCGAAGCATCCCCATCGTTGCGAAGATCGAGAAGCACGAGGCTGTGGCCGCGTTGGACGAGATCTTCGCCACGGCGGACGCGGTCATGGTGGCTCGTGGTGACCTCGCTGTCGAGACGGCGCCGGAACAGGTTCCCGTCATCTCCCTGCGGATCATCGCCGCCGCCCGGGTGTCGGGCAAACCGGTCGTGGTCGCAACACAGATGCTCGACTCGATGACGCACGCGCCGCGACCCACGCGCGCCGAGGCAAGCGACGTCGCCAACGCGATCTTCAACCGCGCGGACGCGGTCATGCTCTCCGGTGAGACGGCGGTGGGGGACCACCCGGTCCTCGTCGTCGAGACGATGGGGCGAATCGCCAAGACAGCCGAGGAGGCGATCCAGGGCAACGGCTGGGGTGCCCACGAGCCGACGTGCGATGTCCAGGAAGCGGTGAGCGCTGCCGTATGCGACCTCGCATCCGACCTGCGGACTTGCGGCCATCGTGCCGGTCACCCAGTCGGGCGCGACGGCGTTCGCGGTCGCTCGGCACCGTCCGGAGCGACGCATCATCGCGGTGACGCCCGACGCCGGAGGTGGCGCGCCGTCTGTCGCTCGTGTGGGGTGTTCGAGCGCTCGTCATCGACTTCGCAGCCGAGACCGACCGCTGCTCGATGACGTGTGCGAGTGCCTGCGCGAGTCCGGCATGGCGCCAGCCGGGAGCAAGGTCGCGATCACCGCGGGCCGGTCGACTCGGACCGAGGGCGGGACCGACTTCATCCAGGTTCGAGAGGTGTAGCCATCGACGCTGACCTGCGCGTTTACGGTTGGCGCTCGCTAGGGCGCTGAGCAGGTCGAACACACGTTCGTATCACTCAACCTCAACCTGACCTCTAGGCGACACGCGCCGGATTTGGTGCTACTATCGGCAGCGAAGTGACCTGCTCGGTCACTCATCGCTGGCCTGCACACAGGACTCTGAGGTATGACACCGAGGAACACGCAGCTAGGGGCATCAGCGAGCGCACTGCGGGCACCCTCGTTGAGGGTGCCCCGCGCTGCGTCTCCCAGGGCTTCCCGCACATCGACAGCCAAGCGCCCGCGCACCGCTGCGCCCAAGGCCGGGCGCAAGCCCGCCGCAGCGGCCAAGGCGCGCGAGGCGACCTCGCACCGCTGGTGGCTGCTCCCCGTCATCATCATCGCGGTCGTGTCGCTGTTCGTTGCCGCCTACTACCCCGTCGCTCGCGTGCAGTACCGCGAGACGCGCGAGCGGACTCGCCTCCAGGACGAGCTCGACGCGATTCGCGCCCGCAACGACCGGCTGCGCGCGGAAGTGGCACGCCTCAAGACCCCGGAGGGCGTCGAGGACTACGCGAGGGTTCAGCTCGGCCTGGTGAAGAAGGGCGAGCACCAGGTGGTCGTCGTCGACGGAACCGAAGCCACGCAGACCCTCGTCGCCCAGGGCGCGCCCCACATCGATTCGCAGGAGGCGGTCAAGCCGCCGGTCGGTCAGTGGACGGCCTTCCTCGACGCGATCTTCGGCGTTCAGTGAGCCAGCCCGAGCCGACCGTCGAGTTGCCGATCTCGGATGCCGCCCTCGTCGCCGAGCAGATCGGTCGCGCACCTCGAACGCCCTGGCGAGTGGCCACCCGCTGTAGCTTTGGACGTCCCACCGTGATCGTCTCGCCGTCTCGCCTCGACGACGGCACGCCGTTTCCCACGCTCGCGTGGCTCACGTGCCCGCATCTGATAGACCAGGTCGGAGCGCAGGAGTCCGGCGGCGCGACGGCGCGGTTCGCCGAGCGCGCCCAGCGAGATCGCGTCGTTCGCCGATTCTCTGAGGGCTGTCGATGCCCGGGTACGCGTGCTGCGAGCCGAGGAGTCCGGCGGCGTCGATGCGTGCCCCACGGTCGGAATCGGCGGGCAGCGCGATCCTCTCGGCGTGAAGTGTCTGCACGTGCACGTGGCGTTGGCGCTTCTGGGCGAGGACGACCCGATCGGGGCGGAACTGCTCATCGGATGCGCCGCGCGAATGCGACGACGACCGCTGTGCCGCGCTCGTGCTCGCGGCGGCAGCCGAGGAGCGCCGATGAGCCGGACCGGCGGATCGCCGCCATCGACATCGGGACCGTGACCACACGACTGCTCGTTGCCGACGTGAGCGACGGCGACGTCACCGAGGTCGCGCGGAGCACCGACATCACGCATCTCGGTGAGGACCTCACCGTCGCGGGCAGTCTGTCGCAGCGAGGCGATCGCCCGCGTGCGAGACGTGGTCGCAGGCTACGCCGGCACCATCGCCGAACTCGGCGTCGAACGCGTGACCGCACTGGCGACCAGCGCGAGCCGCGATGCCGACAACGGCAGCGGATCTCGTCGCCGCGCTCGGCGCCCCTGGGCATCACGCTGCGCATCATCGACGGTGAGGACGAAGCGCGGCTGTCGTTCCTCGGCGCGACGTGGTCGGTGACCGGCGAGGGCCTGCTCGTCGTCGACGTCGGCGGCGGCTCGACGGAACTGATCTTCGGCTCCTCGGACGCCGATGACGACAACGCGCGCTCGTGCGACATCGAGACCGATGCGCTCGGTCGATGTCGGCTCACGCCGCATCACCGAGATGTTCCTGCACTCCGATCCGCCCACGGCGCGCGAGCTCGACGAGGCGCGCGCTCACATCGCCGGCGCGCTCAGGCCGTTCTTCGATGCGCTGCGCACGAGACCGCGCGCGATGGTGTCGCTTGCCGGTGCGGCGACGAGCTTCTCGGCGATCGACCTGGAGCTCGCGGAGTACGACTCGGAGCGGGTGCACCTCAGTTGCCTGACCGGGCCGCAGCTCAGCGACCTTATCGGGATGCTGGCTTCGCTGCCGCTGGAGCGCCGGCGCCAGGTGGTCGGGCCTGCATCCGGATCGGGCGGCGGTCATCGTGGGAGGCGGCCTGGTCATCGAGACGGTGCTGGCGCTCGCGGGGCTGGACTCCACGCTCGTGAGCGAGCACGACATTCTCGTATGGGATACTTCTCGACACCTATCGCGACCTGCGCCAAGAGAGCGCGTCGGCCGAAGGGGACGGGGAACAGTAACGGCATACGGCGGCGTATCCGAATTGGCACAGGAGGCGGTCTTAAAAACCGCTGGGCCCTCGGGCCCATGTGGGTTCGACCCCCACCGCCGCTACCATGCGTAAACCGCGTGACGGCACGCACGGACGCCTTCGCGCTGAGCACGACGCAATGCGATACTACGACGCGGGGGAACCACCCACGCGCCACGCGAGGACACGGAACCGAAAGGAGGCCTGAGAACAGATGGCAGACGACTCGTCAGCACGCCTGTACCAGGCCTTCGTGAGCCACGATCCCGGTGGCGCCATCAGCGTCATCGAGCGTGCGAAGAAGGGCGGCGTCGCCCAAGCGCAGCTCTTCGACCAGCTGTTCGCCCCTGCGATGTCGCTTCTCGGCGGGGCGTGGGCGAGCGGCGCGATCGACGAGTACACCTTCACTCAGGCCTCGGTCGTCGCCGAGCAGATCACGAGCTTCGTCACGCCGCCCACCGCGGCGCAGGACACCGGCGTCACCGTGCTCGTCGGCACGATGCACCACGACTTCCACGAGATCGACAAGGACATCACCGCGGCCGCGCTCAAAGAGGCCGGTCACCGCGTCATCGACCTCGGCACCGACGTGCGTCCGGCGGAGTTCCTCGAACGTGCCGATGAGACCGGCGCGCGGATCGTCATGGTGTTCGCTCAGATGATGTCGACGGCCAGAAGCGTCGTGCGGGTTCGCGAGATGTTCTCGGCGGGCGGGCGTGACGACATCGTGCTGTTCGTCGCGGGCGGCCCGTTCGCCGCGGACGTGGCGCTCGCCAAGGAAGTCGGCGCCAACGGCGTCTCGCGCGGCGCGGAAAGCGCGCTCAAGCTCGTCGCGAAGGCCGCGGCGAAGACCGGGGTCGCCTCGTGAGCGGGCGCAGCCAGCAGTCGCTCCTCGCCGAGGGCCTCGCGCGCCAGGGCCACGTCGCGCCCGCGGTCGATGCCTGCTACCAGGCGCTCCGCATCGACGACGCGGACCCGATCGTGCACGCCCTGCTCGCAGACCTCTTCCTCGACGGCGACTTCTACGACGAGGCGATCTCGCGCGGCGAGCCGCGCGATCGAGATCGATCCCGACTGCGCGCCGGCCTACCTCGCGCTCGGCCTGGCCTACGACCGCCGAGGCGGGATGTGGGACCAGTCCATCCTCGTGTGGCACGAACTCGCCGAGGTCGCGCCGGATCTGGTGACGGCCCACGTGCAGCTGGGCGAGGCGTTCGCAGCGGCGGCGTTCTCCGAGGAGGCGATCGAGGCGTGGCGCACCGCGCTCGAACTCGACCCGACCGAGGCGCGTGCGATGTACAACCTCGCGGTCGCGGCGCTCAAGCGCGAGGGCATGGCCACCGCGCTGCCGGGCTTCCGCAAGGCCGGCGAGCTCGACCCGAGCCAGGACGACTTCTTCTTCTCGCTCGCCGGCGTCTACGACGACGGTACGCCCGCGCCCGACCCCAACGATGTCGCGCCCGACCGTGCTTCTCGGCTGAACGCAGCGCTCGCGCTCGCGTTCGAGGAGGACTTCTTCGGCGCCGCCGACCTCATCCGTCTGATCCTCGACGAGGACGCCGACGACGCCGAGACGCTCGCGCTCGCCGGCTACCTCTACCTCAAGCAAGAGGCCGTCAACGAGGCGATGGCCGTCGCGTTGCGCGCGCTGGCCGTCAGCACCAAGACGCCCACCGCGGTCTACGTGCTCGGCGCGTCGTTCCACAAGCGGCCCGGGCCTGAACCGCAACGCCGCTCGCGTCTTCGACGCGCTGGCCCGCGCGGTGCCCGACGAGCCGATGCCGCACGTGCTGCTCGCCGAGTCGCTTCTCGGCCTGCAGCGCTTCACCGCGGCCAAGCAGGCGTACCTGCGCGCCGTCGAGCTCGACCCCACGTGCGTCCGCGCGCGCTTCGGGCTCGCCGCCGTGCTGCTGACCGAGGGCGAGCACGCGAACGCATCGTGGGAAATCCGCCGCGCCGCCTACCACGACACTCGCCGCCAGGGACTCTTCTGGCGGCTCTACGACGAGTACGCCGAGGGGAGGGGATAGCGCATGCCCACACGCAAAGGCGGCCCGCGCCCGCCCCGACAGCGCCTCGCGCCCGTCGAGCAGCCCGCAGCGGCGCAGGCCGCTGAGGCCGCCGCGGACGCGAGTGCCGCCGAGGCGACCGCCGCTGTCGCCGACGGCGTGGCGCGTACGACGCCGTCACCGGCGCCTGCCCCCGCAGCCAAGATCCCGCGCCGCAACCCGCTGTTCCCGGTGGGCGTGTCGCTCTACCCGCTCGACTCGGAGTCTGCCAGCTGGGACGCGTGGTACGCCCGCGACCTCGACGGGGACTTCGCGCTGCTCGAAGAGGCGCGGTTCGGCCTCGTGCGCATCTTCGTCTCGTGGCGCGTGCTCGAGCCGCAGGTCGGCCAGTACAGCGAGGACGGCCTGCAGCAGCTGCTCGACCTCGTCGTCGCGGCGCGCGCGAAGAAGCTCCAGACGATCGTGTGCTTCTTCGCCGACGACCGTCACGCCGAGCTCATCGACGTGCCGTGGGGCAAGAAGCGCGACCCGCGCACCGACGCCTACCTCATCCAGCGTGAGATCTCGCTCGTGCAGAAGGTCGTGAGCCACCTGCGCTCAGACGCCGGCGTCTTCGCCTGGCAGCTCGCCAACGAGGCGTTCCTCTCGGGATTCGAGGAGAAGAGCGAGCTCGACGAGTGGACGATGCTGCTGCGCGAGGCCGTGCGCGAGCTCGACCCCAAGCGCCCCATCACGCTCGGCATCGACCCCGAGACGTTCTTCCGCGCGACCGGCGTCGACGCGCGCGACGCGATCGAGACCTGCGAGTTCGCCGTCAGCCACGTCACCGCCGCCTACCGCGCCTACGCCGCTGAAGGCCCGGTCACCTCGGGGCCGTCGACCTACCTCGAGGCGTTCCTCCTGCGCGCCGCCAACCGCGGCAAGCCGGTCCTGCTCGACGACGCCGGCACCCTCTCGCTCGACTTCTCGCCCGCCGAGGAGGCCGCCGCCATGCGCACCGCGCTGTGGTCGGGTCTGGCCAACCGCGCCGCGGGCGTGCTCGCCCGGCGGCTTCGCGATCTGGAAGCCGACCGCCGCGAGCCGTACTACCTCGACCCGTTCGAGACGCTCGTGGGCCTCGTCGACTCCGAGGGCGAGCTCAAGCCGTCGTTCGCCGAGGCGAGCCGGTTCGTGCGCTCCGCGGCGCGCATCGACCTCAAGCGCTTCGCGCAGACCCCCGAGCGCACGGCCGTCATCATCCCGGACGAGCGCTTCAACCCGCTGCCCGACCTCGCCTCGCTCTTCGACGCGCGCTCGTGCCTGGCGGCGTTCGTCGGAGCCAAGCACGCGCACCTGCCGGTCACCGTCGCCTACGAGGCCGACGAGTTCTCGGAGTACTCGGTGCTGATCGTGCCGAGCGCGTTCAACCTCGCCGACGACACGTGGGAGCGGCTCGCGACCTTCGTGCAGGGCGGGGGCGCGCTCGTGCTCTCGTACGGCGGCGGCGACGCGCATCCGGGCATCCGCGACCTGTTCGGCGTCGAGTTCCGCGGCGACGGCGGGCCGCGGCAGGTGCTCTCGTGCCGCGTCGCGCAAGACGACATGCTCGGCGCGCTCGAGAGCTTCGACGCGCACTTCGACGTCTCCAACTTCGCGCTGCTCTCGGGCGGGACGGCGACCGTGGTCGCCACCGACGCGAAGGGCAGCCCGCTTCTGACCGTCAACGCAGTCGGGCAGGGCCGTGCGGTCTACGTCGCCGCGCCGCTCGAGCGCGCGATCGCGCAGGGCGACCCGTGGGCGACACCGGCTCCGGTCGCCGCGCTGCTGCGCGAGGTCTACGGTGCCGTCGCGCGTTCCGCGGGTTGCGGCGCGCCGGTCGAATGCAGCGTCCCCGAGGTCGAGGTCGCGCTGCTCCAGGGCGAGTCCGAAGACATCCTGCTCCTCATCAACCACGCTCCCGAGAAGGTCTCGCCCACGCTCACGACCGACCGCCGCATCGCGTCGATCACCGACGTGCGCGGTGGCGCTCCGGTCGCCGTGGGCGGGTCGACGTTCGGTGTCACCGTCGAAGCCAACGGCGTGCTCGCGCTGCGGCTCTCTTACGCATGAGAGGAGGCCAGCGATGACCGATGAGCTCGAACCCATCCGCCTCACCCAGCTCTCGAGCAAGGCGGGTTGAGCCGCCAAGTGGGGTCCGGGTGACCTCAAAGCGGTGCTCGACAAGATAGCCCCGGGCGACACCGACGCGCTTCTTCTCGGCTTCGAGACGAGCGACGACGCGGCCGTCTACCAGCTGACCGACGACATCGCCACGCTGCTGACGGTCGACTTCTTCACGCCCATCGTCGACGACCCGTACGACTTCGGGCGCATCGCCGCCGCCAACTCGCTCTCCGACATCTACGCGATGGGCGGCCGCCCGCTCACCGCGATGAACCTGCTCGCGTTCCCGTGCTCGCTCGGTCCCGACATCGTGGGCGAGGTCGTCCGCGGCGGCTCCGAGAAGGTCGCCGAGGCCGGCGCGGTAACGGTCGGCGGCCACACGATCGACGACAAGGAGCCGAAGTTCGGGCTCTCGGTGATGGGTGTCGTGCATCCCGACAAGGTCGTACGCAACCGCGGTGCGCGCGAGGTCGGCGACGTGCTCTTCCTCACCAAGCCGATCGGTACCGGCATCATGGCCACCGCAATCAAGCGCGGCCTCGAGACCGAGGACACCGCGCGCGACTTCATCGAGTCGATGGCGACGCTGAACCGGGCCGCCTGTGAGGCGATGGTCGAGGTCGGCGTGCACGCGGCGACCGACGTGACCGGCTTCGGGCTTCTCGGCCACCTGCACGAGATGGCCGAGGCGAGCGGCGTGGCGGTCGAGCTCGATCTCGCCGAGGTGCCGCTGTTCGAGCGCGTGCGCGACTACGCCGCCGACAACGTGGCTCCGGGTCGAACAACCGACCTGATCGCGTGGTCGCACGAGTTCGCGCGGTGGAACGCTGACGCCGACAGCGAGGTCTGGCTGCGCATCCTGTGCGACCCGCAGACCAGCGGTGGCCTGCTGATGGCGGTAGCGCCCGACCGCGCCGACGCGCTTGCGGATGCACTGGCGCAGCGCGGCGTGATGGCGGCGCGCGTGGGCGAGTGCGTGGCGGGCGAACCGGGCGTCGTCTCCGTCGCGTAGTCACAGCCGCGTACCCGCTATCGCCGACCCCTCGTCGCTCGCGCTATAATCCCTCCTGAACGCAGATATCGGCTCACGCTATTCATCGAGGGGGGCTGTTCCATGGCCAAGCGCATCCTGATCGTCACGAACACAATCGGCTCGGGCGACGACGAGCTGGGCGCGGTCCTGATGAAGAGCTTCCTCTACTCGCTGGCTCGCAACGAGGAGAAGCCGCGCGCCGTGATGCTGATGAACGAAGGCGTGCGCCTCGCATGCACCGGCTCGGCATCCCTCGACGACCTCGCCATACTCGCCGAGAACGGCGTCGCCATCAGGGCATGCGGAACGTGTCTGGACTTCCTCGGTATCAAGGACGAACTCGCGGTGGGCGAGGTCGGCACCATGCCCGACAGTGTCGCGGCCCTCCTCGCGGACCCGGACGTGCTCACGATCGCGTAGAGCTGCAATCAGGCGCGTCTAGCGAGCGAGCACGCTGCGCACTGCCTGTACGAGCGAGGTAGCGAGGGCGAGAGCGTCGTCGACCTCCTCGGCAGGAGGGTCGACCACGTCACCGGGATACCGGAACTCCCAGGCGTAGTCAGAGAGCGGCACAACAGCGGAGCCCGCCGCCGTCAGCACGGGCTCGACGTCGCGAACCGCCCTGTGGAGTTCGCCCAGATCGTGCGTCTTCCTGAACGGCACGTCGTGTAGCGAGAGCACCGCCTTGAGCGCCTTCTCGGCGGCCTGCTGGCAGTGGAACGCGGCATCGCCGAGAAGCGGTGGCTCGAGGGCCAGATCGCCACGAGCAGCGCGCAGGTCCAGGTCCGCTTTCGCCAACCAAGCGCGCGCATCTTCGAGCGCAATCGGGTCATGCGGCATACAGCAACACGCCCTCGCGCAGCACCGTGCCGGGAAGCGATGCCTTGAGGTGGGCACGAGCGTCGAAGTAGCTCACGGTTCGAACGACAACGTCCACTGCAGCACCGAGGCTCACGATCTCGGCATGACCTGCTCGGCCGCGGAGCAGGCGCGCGGGCGCGTCATCGCCCACGACGACGAGAATGTCATAGTCGCTGTCGGGCCCCGACTCGCCTCGTGCCGCCGAGCCGAAGAGGTAGATACGATCCGGCTGATAGACGCTGACGAGGCGGCGGGCGATCTCGGCGAGCACAGGGTCGCTCGGTGCCGAGGCTAGGTCGCGGCGCGCGATGCGGTAGTTGCGACCGGACCGTGTCGCCGGCAGCACACCGCTCTCGATGCGTTTCAGCACGGCCTGTCGGCTGATGCCGAGAAGGGCCGCTGCCTCGCTCGTCGATATCGTGTGTGTCTTCATGTCGACAACTCTACGCCCGAGGTTGTCAGGGCCGCAAGCGACACATCACGATCGCGCAGAGTCCGCCGACCCCGGTCGCAGCACGGAGGGCCCTCTGCCCGCGCACGTTCGCACGAACTTCGGGTCGGCCGCGCGGTGGGGATGGGGGTTGTGCGCCACATAGCGAAGCGTCGGCTCGCCGTCTTCCAGGTAGACCCCATCGAGCACGAGGCCGCACTTGTCGGCGACCGCTCGCGAGGCTGCGTTCTCCGGCAGAATCGCCGAGAAGACCTGCGGGAACCCTACGACGTCGAAGCCGTACTTGAGCGCCGCACGGCCGGCTTCCGTGGCAAGGCCCCGACCCCAAAGCTGCGGCAGAATCGTCCAGCCGAGTTCGACGTCCGGCGCCAGGTTGCATCCGAATCCGCAGAACCCCACGATGCCGATCGGGTCTTCCTCGGCGGGCTCGCGCAGTTCGAGCGCCCAGCGGCACCAGCCGCGCTCGCGCTGGTTGTCGGTCTGTCGGGTGATGAACCCGTCGATCTGATCGGCGGGTAGGGGCTCGCCGTGGTTGAGCCAGAAGACGATCTCCGGCTCGTGCGCGATGAGCGCGAACGCCGATCGGTCCTTGCCCGTCCATGCCCTGAGATTGAGACGCTCGGTTTGGATGACGATCGGGCCCATCAAGCGTCTCCCTCCTGCTAGATGGCCCAGTCTAGTCCGCCCGCGCCGAGCGTGCGGGCGGCGTCGGGCGGTCGGCGGGGAGGGGTCGGCGGGCGGTGCGAATGGGCGTGTGGACGGCGACAGCTCGGGACGCGACCATGCCGCCGCGGTTGCGAAGCGCCCCTGCCCTCGCTCGGGTATCATCGGCGTATGGACACTAACGCGCTGCTGAGAACGCTTCCCAAGACCGACGAGGTGCTGGCACAGCCCGTCCTCGCCGAGACGCTCGCCGAGGTCCCTCGAGCGCTCGTCGTCGACGCCGTGCGCGCCTCGATCGAGGACGCGCGCGCTCGCCTGCTTGCCGGCGACACCTTCGAGCCCTCCGCCGAGACGATCGCGCGCGACGCGACCGCCCGCGCGACGCTCGCCGCGAAGCCGTCACTGCGCCGCGTCATCAACGCCACCGGCATCATCGTGCACACCAACCTCGGCCGCAGCGTGCTGTCGGAGGCCGCCGCCGCCGCGGTCGCCGAGGTCGCGAGCGGCTACTCCACGCTCGAGTACGACGTCGAGAGCGGGGAGCGGGGCAGCCGTCACGTCCACGTCGAGTCGCTGCTGTGCCGGCTCACCGGCGCCGAGGCCGCGATGGCGGTCAACAACAACGCCGCCGCCGTCATGCTCGGCATCGCTGCGCTCGCGCGCGGCAAGGAAGCGATCGTCTCGCGCGGGCAGCTCGTCGAGATCGGCGGCTCCTTCCGCATCCCCGACATCATGGCCGAGTCCGGCGCACGGATGGTCGAGATCGGCACCACCAACAAGACGCACCTCTCGGACTACGAGGGCGCGCTGTCGGCGAACACCGGGCTCATGCTCAAGGTGCACTCGAGCAACTACCGCGTCGTCGGCTTCACCGACGAGGTCTCGCTTGCCGAGCTCGTCCAGCTCGGCGCCATGCACGGCGTGCCGGTGATGGAGGACCAGGGCTCCGGCGTGCTCATCGACCTGTCGAAGTTCGGCATCGCCGATGAGCCCACGGTCGGCGCGTCGGTCGCTGCGGGCGCCGCGGTCGTGACCGCCTCCGGCGACAAGCTGCTCGGCGGGCCGCAGGCCGGGCTGCTGCTCGGCCGCGCGGACGTCATCCACCGGCTCAAGAAGCACCCGATGGCGCGCGCCCTGCGGCTCGACAAGATGACGCTCGCCGCGCTCGAGGCGACGCTCTTCGCCTACCTCGACGAGGAGCGGGCCCTGCGCGAGGTCCCCACGCTGCGCATGCTCACCGCGCCGCAGTCCGAAGTCCGCGCGCGTGCCGAGGCGCTCGCCGCCCGCATCCGCGACGCGATCGGCGAGGCCGCCGACGTCACGACCGCCGACGACATCGCGCGCGCCGGCGGCGGGTCGCTCCCGCTCGCCGACATCGCGAGTGCCGTCGTCGTCATCGCGCCGCGCTCGATGGCCGTCACCAAGCTCGAGACGCTCCTGCGCTGCAGCGCCGAGCCCGCGGTCGTAGCGCGCGTGAAAGACGACCGCCTGCTCATCGACCCCCGCACCCTCATCGGCCCCGCCGAGGAGGACGTGGTCGTCGCGCGACTCGCGGCGATTCTGGGCGGTAGCGGGAGTACGTCTCGGTGAGTGCACCATCTCTCGTCCTCGGCACCGCCGGGCACATCGACCACGGCAAGTCCGCGCTCGTCAAGGCGCTGACCGGCACCGACCCCGACCGCCTGCCGGAAGAGAAGGAGCGCGGCGTCACCATCGAGCTCGGCTTCGCGCAGCTCGCGCTGCCGAGCGGGCGCACGATGGGCGTCGTCGACGTCCCCGGCCACGAGAAGTTCGTGCGCCAGATGGTCGCCGGCGCGACCGGGATCGACGTCGTGCTGCTCGTCGTCGCCGCCGACGACGGCGTCATGCCGCAGACGCGCGAGCACCTCGCGATCGTCGACCTGCTCGGCATCGAGCGCGGCGTGGTCGCGATCACCAAGTCCGACCTCGCCGACGAGGAGTGGCTCGACATCGTCCGCTCCGACGTCGACGACGCTGCTCGCCGGCACCAGCATCGAGGGTGCGCCCGTCGTCGCCGTGAGCGCGCGCACGCGGCGCGGGGCTGCCCGAGCTGCTCGCGACGCTCGACGAGGTCGCCGCCGAGACGACCGCGCGCCATGCCGACCTGCCCATGCGCCTGCCGGTCGACCGCGTCTTCACCATCGCGGGCGCCGGCACCGTCGTGACCGGGACGATGTGGTCCGGCTCGGCGAAGCGCGACGACGCGGTCGAGATCTACCCCGAGGGCGAGCGCGCGCGCATCCGCAGCGTGCAGGTGCACAGCGAGCCGGTCGAGGAGGCGCACGCCGGGCAGCGCGTGGCGATCAACATCGCCGGCGTCGAGCGCCACGACATCGCGCGCGGCGACGTCATCGCCGCGCCGGACACGCTCACCGTCACCGACCGCTTCGACGCGCGCTTCACCTACCTCGGGCACGCCCGGCGACGACAAGCCGTTCGAGTCCGGCGCGCGCGTGCACGTGAACCACGGCACGCGAGAGGTGCTCGGCCGCGTGCTGCTGATGGAGGCCGAGCGGCTGCTGCCCGGGCAGAGCGGGCTGGCGCAGGTGCGCCTCGAGGACGTCGCTCGCGCCGCGCTACGACGACCGCTTCATCGTGCGCAGCTACTCGCCGGTCTACACCATCGGCGGCGGCGTCGTGCTCGACGCGCTGCCGCCGCGGCGCACGCAGCTGCGCGCACCACGAGCGCGAGCTGCTCGAGGCGCTGCTCGCGCACGACCTGTCGAGCGCGTCGACCGGGCTGCTCGGCGCGCGTGGCGTTCCGATGACGTCGGCGCAGGTCGCCGCCGCGCTCGGTGTCACGCGCGCCGTCGTCGCCGACGAGCTCAACCGCGCGAAGCTCGACCGGCTCAAGGTCGCCAACGAGACGTACTTCGTGACGCCCGACGCGCTCGAGGCGCTCGTCGCCGGCATCGAGCGCGAGCTGCTCGCGTTCCACGACGCGAACCCGAGCGCGACCGGCATCTCCACCAGCGCGCTGCGCGACCTGGTCGACCGCCGCATCGAGCCCAAGGTGTTCGACGCGATCCTCGCACTCGCGGCCGAGCGCGGTGTCGCAGCGGTCGACGGCGGGTCTCGCACGGCACCCCAAGGCGGCCGTGAGCGCGCTGGCGCCGAGGCGGACGCCGAGGCGGCGCTGCTGCCGCTCATCGAGAGCCAGGGGCTCGCGCCGGCCAGCGTGGCGGAGCTGGCGAGTGCCGCCGGGCGTCGAGATCGGCATCGCGCGCAAGGTGCTCGGCAAGCTGGCGAGCGACGGGCGCGTCGTGCGCGTGAACAGCGAGATGCACTTCTCGGCGGCGGCGATGGAGCGGGCGAAGAGCCTCGCCGCCGACTGGCTGACGGCACACCCTGAGGGCGCGACCGCGGCGGAGCTGCGCGATGCACTCGGCGTGAGCCGCAAGTACGCGATTCCGCTGCTCGAGTACTTCGACGCGCAAGGGTTCACCAAGCGCGTTGGCGACCTGCGGGTGCTACGGAATCGCTAGCGGCTCGGCCGGCGGCGGCGATTCGCGGGAGCGTGATCGTGAAGCGCGCGCCGGCACCCTCGACGTTCTCGGCGGACATCGAACCGCCGTGCAGGTCGACGAGACGCTGCGCGATGGCGAGGCCGAGACCCGCGCCGCCCGAGTCGCCCGAACGCGGACCCTGCGCGCGGTAGAAGCGGTCGAAGATGCGCGCGAGCTCGTCTTCGGGAATGCCCGGGGCCGTCGTCGGTGACGGTGAGCTGCACGTGGGTGTCGTCGGCGTTGCACGACAGCGCGATCATGCCGCCGTCCTCGGTATGCGCGAACGCGTTCTTGAGAACGTTGAGGAGCGCCTGATCCAGCAGGTCGGGATCGCCCTCGGTCCACAGGTCGGCACGGGCCTTCGATGGTGACCGTGCGGTCGCCGAGCATGCGGACCCGCCCGGCGCCTTCCTCAAGAATCGTGCGGACCTCGAGCGGCTGGAACGTGTGCACGCTGCTCTCGAGCCGGGCCAGCGAGAGCAGCTCGTCGAGCAGCCGGCTCATGCGCTTGGACTCCGAGTCGATCATCTCGAGGCCCTCGAGCGCATCGTCGCCGCCGAGCTTGCCCGAGCGCAGCAGCTCGACGTTGCCGCGCACGATCGCGACCGGCGTGCGCAGCTCGTGGCTCGCATCGGCGACGAACCGGCGCTGCTCGGCGTAGGCGTGCTCGAGCCGCTCGAGCATCGCGTTGAGCGCGTGAGCGAGCATGCCGAGCTCGTCGGGCGGGCCGTCGTAGGCCATGCGCTTGCCGGGCGAGGCGAGCGAGATCGCCGAAGCGTCGGCCGCCATGTGGGTCAGCGGGGCGAGCGCACCGCGCGCCGCCCAGATCGACAGGATCGAGCCGAGGAACACGACCACGACGCCGGCCGCGCCCAGAGCCCCGGCGACGCCGGCGGCGACGGCTTGCGCGTTGCCGTCGGTCAGCGCGACCTGGAAGGTGCCGAGGCGCTTGCCGTCCGTGGCGAGCACGGGGACCGCGAGCGTGCGGTAGTGTGACGCCGTCGAGGACCACGTTGCTGAAGACCGGTGTCGGGACCTGGTAGCGCAGTGGGCGTTGGCGGGCGCCGTGTCGAGGCGGATCTCGGAGTTCGAGATGGTGCGCCCGGCCTCGAGCGCGAGGATGAGGATCGGGCTGAGGTTCGCCTGGCCTCCCGCGCGACCGGTGAGGTAGGCGCGGGTCGCTCCCACGAGCGCCTCGCTGGCAGGCGCGCTCCGCACAGCCGCCGAGTAGGCCGACGCCTCTCGCACGAGGGTGCGGTCGACCTCGGCGGTGAGGTTTCGCAGCGTGATGCCGTACGCGAGCACGCACAGCGTCATGACCGCCACGGTGGTGGCGATGGACATGGTGACCGCGACGCGCCCGCTGGCCGAGAGGCGCCGCCTACGCGCGGACACGGTAGCCGGCACCCCGCACGGTCTCGATCACCGACGGCTCGTCGGTGCGGTCGAGCTTGCGGCGCAGGTAGCTGACGTAGACGTCGACGACGTTGCTGCCCGCGTCGAATTCGATGCCCCACACCGCATCGAGGATCTGCTGGCGGGAGAGGATCTGGCCCTCGTGGCGCATGAGGTACTCGAGCAGCGCGAACTCGCGGCTGGGGAGGTCGACGCGGATGTCGTCGCCGCGGGTGGCGACCCGGGTCTTGGTGTCGAGCGTGATGTCGCCGACGCTCGATGCACGCGAGCCGATGCCGGCCCCTGACGCGCGGCTGCCCGGACGCGCGCGGCCAGCTCGGCGAAGGCGAAGGGCTTGACGAGGTAGTCGTCGGCGCCGGCGTCGAGCAGGTCGACCTTGTCGTCGACCTCGCCGAGTGCGCTGACGATGATGACCGGGAGCTCGGGGTGACCGACCCGGATGGCCTTGAGCACGTCGGTGCCCCGGCCGTCGGGCAAGACCAGATCGAGCAGGACGAGGTCGAAGTCGTAGGACGGTGCCCAGCGCGATCGCCTCGGCGAGCCGTGGCCGCTCGCTCGACCGTGTGCCCCTCGGCGGTGAGGCCCTTGACCACGAACGACGCGATGCTGTCCTCGTCCTCAACCACCAGGATGCGCACGCTAGGTCCCCCTACTTGGAGTTGCTTTCCGAATCGGAACCGCGCCTGTTCCCATCCTTCTTCTTCACTTCGTCAGACTCGTGATCGATCATCGTCATCGTCATCGCTGTCGTGCACGTGCGGCTTCACGACCTCGAAGTCGTCATCATCGTCATCAGTCGCGACTCGCTTGCCGCCGAGCCGCCGCTTGGGGTTCCGCTCGGCTTCGGGGTGCTGCTCTTCTTCTTACCCGAGTCGGCGCCGGCCGATGACGCCGGTGGGCCGTGCGAAGCGCTCATGGACGGTCCGCCGTTCGTGCCCGGCGACTTGGCGGTCCTTCGAGGTTGCCGGCTTGCCGGCGTGCGCAGTCGGAGCCGCGGCCGCTACGGCCGCAAGCGCCGGCGGGTGTGGTGACGCCCGCAGCACGGTCCGTCACCATCACCGGGACGTCGGTCGGCTGAGGCGCGCTGGCCGGTGCCGGCCACCGCGAACGCGACCGTCGCCGCGCTCAGGACGACGGTGATGACGACTGCGAGATTGAATGTCCGCTTCACGCTTGCACCCGCTCAGATCGAATCAGTGATGTGTATTGTCGCAAATCTCGTGCTGAGCTCGTGCTAGTCGTCACGCCGGTTGTTCGAATCGTGGCACCTTGTGCACGAGTAGCTTCTGTAGCCGCTCGGGTGGCACTTCGAGCAGGCGAAGCTCTTGGATGAGTGCTCGCCGCCGGGGATTCGCGGGTGGCTGAACGCCCAGCTACGTCCCGGGCTCTTGTGACAGCTCGAGCACTGGCCGCTCGAATGGCCGGACGGGCGATTGTGGCAACCGGAGCAGTTGGCTCCGCTGCCCGGGTGCGAGAACGCCCAGCTCTTGCCCGGCCGCTTGTGGCAGCTCGAGCACTGGCCGCTCTCGTGTCCGCCTGGACGCTTGTGGCATGACGAGCAGCTCGAGCCGGTGCCCGGGTGCGAGAACGCCCAGCTCTTGCCGGTCCGCTTGTGGCAGCTCGAGCACCCGCCGCTCTTGTGGCCGCCGGGACGCGGGTGGCATGACGAGCAGCTCGAGCCGGAGCTCGGGTGCGAGAACGCCCAGCTGCTGCCGGTCCTCTTGTGGCACTCGGAGCACTGACCGCTCTTGTGGCCGCCCGGGCGTGAGTGACACGACGGAGCAGCTCGAGCCGGAGCTCGGGTGCGAGAACGCCCAGCTGACGCCGGCCCTGCGGTGGCAGCTGCGTACAGCTGCCGGCGCGGTGGCCTGCGGGACGGGGGTGGCAGCTCGCAGCAGTTGGATCCCGATCCGGGGTGCGCGAACGCCCAGCTCTTGCCGGTGTTCTTGTGGCAGCTGGCGCAACTGCCGGCCTTGTGACCAGCGGGGCGATCGTGACAGCTGGCGCAGTTGCTGCCGGCTTGCCGGGTGCGAGAACGCCCAGCTCTTGCCGGCCTTCTTGTGGCAGCTCTCGCATGCACCGCTGCGATGCTTCGCGGGCCGCGTGTGACACGTGGCGCACTCGGCGCCCGTCTTGTGGTCGTATGCCCAGGTCTTGCCCGGCGAAGGGTGACACGTGGTGCAGTCCGTCTTGTCGGTGTGCTTCGCCGGGGGCTTGTGGCACGACGCGCAGTCGACCCCGCCCGCGGGGTGCGCGAAGACGAACTTCTCGGCGGGCTTGTGACAGGTGGAGCACTCGCCGCGTGGCTTGTGCTTGGGCGTGTGGCACGACGAGCACGGGGTCTTCGACATCGTGTGGCAGCGCGAGCAGCTCACGGTCTTGTGTCCGACCAGATCAGCGGCGCCACCGTCGACAACCGCCTTGGTGGTATCGGCCGAGACGACTTCGGCTGCCGTGACCGGCGTTCAGGATGCCTGCCTCAAGCAGCGCGGCGGGCGTGACGGTGTGGCCAGCCTCGGCGTGGCATTGCACGCACGGCTTGCCCTTGGAGTGCTCGGCGTGGTTGAAGCCCGGGATCTGGGGTTGGGGTTCTCGTGGCAGCGCTGACAGCGCTCGTCGGGCACCTCGGGCGGAGTCTCGCGGGGGAACGTGATGTCGCCGGTGAAGTGTGCGGCAACCTCTTTCATCGCCTCGAACTTGTGGCCCACGCGCGCAACCGGGCTCTCGTCGACGTGACAGTCGACGCAACTGATGTCCTTGTGAGGTCCTGTGGACCATGCCGAGTGGTACGGTCCCATCTCGTGGCAGGCCGCGCCGCAGAACGACGGCTGGTCCGTCGCCTTTGCGATACCGAGGAAGCGCGCCGAGAACCATCACGGCCACCACGGCCACGATGATGCCAGCCGCGAGTCGGTTCGTCTTCATCCAGCCGTTGATGCGCGCCATAGCGCTGCTCCCGTGATCGTGCGGATTCTTCTCCCTCTACCATCGACGCCCCAGGTGAGCGGTTGATGAGAGGAGAGTGAGAACTTCCTCACGACGAGCAGCGCTAATCGTCGCGCGGCGGGCGGCCTCCGTGGCACGTGCACGACACAGTGGCCGTGCCGCTCGGGTGGCACTTCTTGCACGGCTGGCTGCGCCACGAGTGCTCGCCGGCCGAGGGGTGGCTGAAGGCGAACGACGTGCCCACGCGGCGATGGCAGCGCACGCAGGCGCCGGCGTAGTGGCCCGACGGTGCCTGGTGGCAGGTTCGGCAGTTCGACTTCGACCCCGGGTGAGAGAACGCCCAGTTCTTCCCCGCCTGCTTGTGGCAGCCGGCGCAGGCGCCCTTCCGGTGGTCGGCGGGGGGCTGGTGGCACGGCGCGCATCCTTCGCCGCGCTTGTGCGTGTACTTCCAGTCTCGCCCGGGCCTGTCATGGCAGCGCAGGCAGTCGCCGTCATCGGTGTGGCCCTCGGGCCGCTCGTGGCATGACGAGCAGTCCACGCCGCGCATCGGATGAACGAACTCCCACTTCTCGCCCGGCCGGTGGCACAGCAGGCAGTCGCCTTTCGGTTCGTGCTCCGACGTGTGGCACGTCGCGCATCCGGTCTTCGCCAGGTCGTGGCATCCCGAGCAGGTGACCTCGGGGTGGCGCGGAATGTTGGCGGATCCGGCTCCCGACTGCCGCGACCGAGCCTGCGGGAATCGTGGGGGGCGTGCTCGGCCGGTAGATGCCTGCTGCCTGGAGCGCGGCGGGGGTCACAAGGTGCCCCGTGTCGGGATGGCAGCCCGCGCATGTCGCCTTGTCGACGTGCTTGCCGTGAGGGAAGCCGTCCTCGGTGGTCTCGGACGTGTCCGGGTGGCAGCGAATGCACCGGGCCGACGCCACGTTCGGCGGGGTCTGGCGGGGGAAGCGGATGTCGCCCTTGAAGTGCGAGCGCACTTCGCCCAGCGCGACGAACTTGTGCTGAAAGCGCGCAGGAAGTCCTGCATCGACGTGGCAACGAATGCACGAGACGTCCGAGTGTGGTCCTGCCGTCCACGCGTCGTAGTACGGAGTCATCTCGTGACAGGTGATGCAGAACACGGGTCGGTCGGTGTAGAGCGCGGTGGCTGTGAATGCGACGATCGCCAGGAAGACGCCCGCGACGAGCCAAGCGGCCACCCGTCCGCCTCGCCGCCGAGGCCCCGGACTCGAGGTGCGGTCGGCTTCATCGTTTGGCGGTTCGTGTCCGGGCGACCCGGCATCGTAGTCCGTCAAGGTCCTGCTCTCTTCTCGGTGCCCTCCGAGGAGTACGTTCCCCTTGCCGGGGTGGAGTCCTACCTCGCGCAGATCCTCTCGGCGTTTGACACACTCCCCAGGCGTCGGGAGAATGCGCCGATGGAGGCGGATGGTTCCTGGTGGTGCCCCTGGTCTTCAAAACCAGCGTGGGGCGTGAAGAGCGTCCCGGGTGTGTTCGATTCGCACACGCCTCCGCCATGTGCGTGACACCGGCGAGCCGCAGTTGCGGCCGCCGTAGCTTTCTCAGCGCTGGAACGATGCCGGCGCAACGGGTTGAACGAAGGGGACAGGATGCGCGTCCGGTACATGACTGCAGCGCTGGCCGTGGTGTTCGCGCCGCTCTTGATCACGGGCTGCTCGGTGAAGAGCGCTCTCGACGAGCGGCTGACGCCCGAGCCCACGACGGTGACTGTCGAGGCGACCGTCGCGACAGTCGGCGCGTCGATCGAGGGTACCCTCGCGGCGGACTTCCCCGAGACGCTACCGCTGTGGCCGGGCGCGACGGTCACCAAGTCCAAGACGACGAAGACGCCGCAGGGCCCGTCGTACTCGGCGATCATGACGACGACGGACCCGTACGCCGACGTCTTGGCCGGGGTGGGCGAAGGGCTCAAGCAGGCCGAGTGGAAGGTCGAGGCGACTCGACGCGAGCACGCCCGAGCAGCAGGTCACGATGCTGACGATCTCCAATCCCGATGCCGACGGTATCGTCACCGTCACCCAGCATGCCGGGCAAGCCGGTCCGCATCGAGTACGTCATCACTCCCAAGAAGTAGCGGCTCGGGTACATACCGCGCTAGAGCGGTGCTCGCGACGCGTGGCGCCGCCACCAGCTGCAGCGGGGGATTCGGGTGGCCGAGGTCATCTCCAGGAAGGTACGAGTCGGCATCAGCGCATGCGCGTTCGGGTGCCCGGTGCGCTACAACGGGCGCGGATTCGACGCGCTGTCGATTCTCGGGCGCGAGCGCAGCGACTTCGTCTTCACTCCCGTGTGCCCCGAGTGTCTCGCGGGCCTCGGCGTGCCGAGAACGCCCGATCCACCTCACCGGCACCGGCGCCGAGGTGCTGTCGGGCGAGGCGAACGTTCGTGATCGGCGCGGTCACGACGTCACCGACGCGCTCGTTGCGCGGGTGCCGTCGACGCGCTCTCGGCGTTGAGCCGAGCCGAAGTCGTCGCGTTCATCGCGAAGGAGGCGTCGCCCACCTGCGGGCTTGCGAAGGCGCGAGTGGGCAAGCGCCGGACCGAGCAGCTCGGCGCCGGGGTCTTCGGCGAGATGCTCGTCGCAGAGCGGCTACTTCCTCATCCCCGACGAGGCGCTCGCCAACCCGCTGCTGTGGTGGGACGCACGCCGGCGGCTGCACGCGTGGCTGTGGTTGCGCGACCGCGACATCGCCACGGCGCGTGACCTGTACGACGCGTGGCACGTGCTGAAGTTCGTCGTGCAGGAGACCGACCGCCCCCGCGCCGACGGAATCGGTCGAGACCTGGCGGCGCTGCCGCGCAACGCCTCCGTCGACGCGCTCGAGCCGATCAGGGCTGCTATCCTCGATGCGCTTGGGAAGCCGTCCTCGAAGCAGCGCATTCGCTCGGCGATGTGGAAGACGTACATCCACGCGAAGAAGAAGGGCCAGCCTCGACGGGGTCGAGCTGCACGAACTCACGCTTGACTCGCCAGAGGTACGCCAGCAACGTCGATCAGCTCGCGCACGAACTCGTCACGCTCGAACGCATCTCCTTTGAGAACGACCTGCTCTTCGGTACCAGCCCCGTCATCCGCCGAGACGGACGGCGCATCGCCGCTCAGGAGGCCGCCCGGCGACGCCGCCCAAGCCCGACCGCTGAACCCGAAAGGACCAGCCATGGACCTGCTCGACGCGATTCACTCCCGGCGCAGCATCCGCCAGTTCACCGATGCGCCCGTCACCGACGAGCAGGTCGAGACGCTCCTGCGAGCCGCGATGGCGGCACCGTCAGCGCAGCAACCAGCAGCCGTGGCGCTTCGTCGTCGTGCGCGACGCCGAGCACGCGCGCGCGACTCGCCGAGGCGACCCCGTACGCATCGCCGGTCGGCCGCGCTCCGCTCGGAATCGTGGTGCTCGGCGATACGCGCGGCAACAAGGCATCCGGGCTACTGGGTGCAGGACTGCTCGGCGGCCGTCGAGAACCTGCTGCTCGCCGCGCACGCGATCGGGCTGGGTGCGGTCTGGATCGGCGTGCATCCCGTCGAGGAGCGCGTGCGCAACGTCGCAGCGATCGTCGGGGCGCCGGAAGGCGTGGTCCCGCTCTGCATGATCGCCGTCGGCGTTCCCGCCGCGCCGGGTCCCGAGGTCGACCGCTTCAAGCCGGAGTTCGTGCACGCGGAGGGCTGCAGCGAGTGACCGCCGCTCCTCGACGCTCGCGACATCACGGCCTCGATGCCCGCCGACACCGGCACGGTGCGCGTCCTCGACGGCGTCTCGCTTGCCGTCGCGGCCGGCGAGCTCGTCGACGTCGTCGGCCCGTCCGGCTCCGGCAAGACCACGCTGTTGCGCGCGCTGGCGCGCCTGCTTCCGGGCGCCGGCGGCGCGCTCTTCCTCGACGGCAGTCCCCGCCGAGCAGATCGCCCCGGGCGTCGTGGCGCGCTCAGGTCGCGCTTGCTGCCGCAGAAGCCTGCCATCGTCGAGGGCGACGTTCGGGCCAACCTGCTGCTGCCGTGGTCGCTGCGCGTTCGGCACGGGCAGCCGCGGCCGGCGACGACTCCGCGCTGACCGCGGCACTGGAGCGCATCGGCCTGGCCGACATCACGCTGGACCGCGACGCTTCTCGGCTTTCGGTCGGGCAGGCCGCGCGCATCGCGCTCATGCGCGTGCTGCTGACCGGCCCGCGCGTGCTGCTGCTCGACGAGCCGGATGCGGCCCTGGACGAGGCGTCATCGGACGCGGTCACCGCGCTCACGCGTGACTTCGCGCGCGGCGGCGGCGCGGTCGTGCGCGTCCGTCATCACCGCACCGACGGGCTGGCTTCTCGGCGGCTGTGCCTTGCCGGGCGGATGCCTCGCCCCTGACGGCGAGGTGGCATCGTGACGGAGCGCGGCCGGTGGCGTCGATCGTGATCGGGCCGTGGCAGCTCGCGCTCGCCACGCTGTTCGTCGTGTTCGTCGGCGTCGTCTCGATCCGGCTGTCGCTCGGCATCACGAAGGACCTGGCGATCGCCACCGTTCGCACCTACGTGCAGCTGCTCGTGCTCGGCTACGTGCTGCGCTACGTGTTCGCCATCGACTCCCCGTGGCTCGTCGTCGGCCTGCTCCTGCTGATGGTGCTCATGGCTGCGCGCATCATCGTGCAGCGCAGCCCGGACGCACCGCCGGGCATCTTCGCCAGCGCGTTCGTGTCGATGGCGCTCACCGGCTTCATCGTCACGTTCGCGGTGACCGGCGTGATCGTGCAGGTCGAACCGTGGTACCTGCCGCAGTACGTCATCCCGCTCGCGGGCATGGTCATCGGCAACTCGATGACCGGGATCGCGCTCGCGCTCGAGCGCGTCTTCGCGGACCTCGACTCGCGCAAGGAGGAAGTGCTCGCGCTGACCGCGCTCGGGCGCGACGCCGTGGGAGGCGTCGCACGGCGCGATCCGCCTCGCGCTGCGCGCCGGCCTCATCCCCACCATCAACTCGATGGCCGCCGCCGGCATCGTCTTCATCCCGGGCATGATGTCGGGCCAGATCCTGGCCGGCGCCGACCCGGTCACCGCCACCGGCTACCAGATCGTCGTGATGCTGATGGTCGCTGCGGCCACCGCGCTGGGCAGCGTCGTCGCGCTGCTGCTCACGTACAAGCGCAGGTTCACGAAGGACGGCATCTTCCTCGAGAAGGGCTTCCGAGAAGACGCGAGCTGAGCCGTCTCCACCCGCGTTCCGTCCTCGCCTCGGCCGCGCATCCGCACCGCACACGCAGAAGCGCCGCCGCGATTCCTCGCGGCGGCGCTTCGTCGGTCAGCCGCTACGCGCTTGGGGAGGCGGGGGAGGCCTGGTAGGCCGGCGGAGCCTGATGCTGCAGGCGCAGCGCCGACGCCGCCCGGGCCCAGATACGGTGCGCTGCCGAAGCCGAGGATGAGCATGAAGATGTAGGGCAGGAAGATCAGCCCGACGGTGAAGCCGACTGCCCTTGCCGAACGACTTCGACAGGTCGTTGTATGACGATGATCAGGATCACGAGGTTGACCAGCGGGACGAAGAAGCAGCAGGAACCACCACATCGGGCGGCCGACGATCTTGAGCAGCACGATCGTGTTCCAGATCGGGATGATCGAGTACCAACCCGGCTCGCCGGCCTTGGTGAAGACCTTCCACATCGCGACGATCACGAGCACGAGCACGGCGAAGCAGACGAAGCCCATCACGCCGCCGAAGAGCCCAGCGGCCGCTCCTCGCACCCGAACTGCCGTACAGCGTTGGGTCTTGGTTCATCGAACCCCTCCTTGTGACGGCCGCATCCCTGCGGCGCCGGTGTCAATTCGTTCCTACCCACTCGCGAAATCGGCTTCGGACGCACCCGCGAGCGCCGCATGCGTCTGCTACCATTACGCGCGGAGCGCCCGACGCCCGCCGTCGAAACCCACAGGTCGACACGGGCGCTCCGCATCGGCTACGACTGCCTCCCGGGGAGGGTCATGATCGGCTTCGAGCTCTACCTCAAGCGCAACTCCAAGAAGATGGACGACTATCTCGCCACCTTCTTCACCGACGGCACCCATCCCGACATGAAGCGCTACCTCTACGGCCCGCTCGGCCGAGTTCAGCGCCAATGCCGGCAAGCGCCACCGCCCGCTGATCTGCCTGCTCGCGTGCGAAGCGGTCGGCGGCGACCCGGAACTCGCGCGGTCCTCAGCCGCCGCCATCGAGCACTTCCACACCGCGGCGCTCATCCACGACGACATCGAAGACGCCTCGCAGACCCGCCGAGGCGAGCCGTGCCTGCACGTCCGAGAAGGCGAGGGCCTGGCGATCAACGCCGGCGACCTCGCGCTCTCGCTGGTCACCGGCACGGTCGTCGACGATCCCAACCTCGACGACGCCACCAAGCTGCGCGTTCTGCACGAGCTCGTCGAGATGACGACGCGCACCATCGAGGGGCAGGCGCTCGACATCGGCTGGGCACGCGACGACCGGTTCGACCTGACCGACCGACGACTACCTGCTCATGGCCAACCACAAGACCGCGTTCTACTCGGGCGCGGTCCCGCTCGCGGTGGGTGCCATCGTCGGCGGCGGCTCGGAGAGCCAGATCGACGACGCTGCGCTCGTTCGGCATGGCGACGGGCCTCGCGTTCCAGATCCAGGACGACATGCTCAACCTCGTCGGCACGCGCGAGGCGACCAAGAAGGACTTCCGCTCCGACATCACCGAGGGCAAGCGCACGCTCGTCGCCGTGCACGCGCTCCAGCACTCGAGCAATCGCGAGCGGCTCCTGGCGATTCTCTCCTCGCGTACGACCGATAGCGCGGAACTCGACGAGGCAGTGGGAATCATGCAGGAGGCCGGCTCGATCGAGTTGCGAACGACTACGCCAGCCGGCTCGTGTTCGACGCCAAGGCGGCGCTCGAGTCCGAGCTTCCCAAGAGCAAGGCGCGCAACATGCTCGCCGCGATGGCTGACTTCTTCATCAAGCGCAACACCTAGGAGGCATTCCGATGAAATCGGTCCCCGTTTCCGACGGCATCCACTGGGTCGGTGCAATCGACTGGAACCTGCGCGACTTCCACGGCTACGAGACCCCGCGCGGCACCACCTACAACGCCTACGTGGTCGTCGGCGCCGACAAGATCGCGCTCATCGACACCGTCAAGACGCCGTTCGTCCCCGAGCTGCTCGAGCGCGTCGCCGACGTGGTGCCGCTCGACAAGATCGACTACATCGTCGTCAACCACGTCGAGCCCGACCACAACTCGGGCCTGCGCGCGGTCATGGAGGCGATCCCGCAGGCGAAGGTGTACGCGAGCAGCGGTGGCGTGCGCGGCATCGCCGGCTACCACGGCAAGGACCTGTCGGCGCAGGTCGACGGCGGTCGGCGCCGACCGACGTCATCGACCTGGGCGGCAAGACGCTGCACTTCATGCCGATGCCGATGGTGCACTGGCCCGACTCGATGTTCACCTACTGCGCCGAGTCCAAGCACGCTCATGCCCAACGACGCATTCGGCCAGCACATCGCCTCCTCGGCTCGCTTCGCCGATGAGGTCGGCCTCGATTTCGCCGTCCAGGAGCTCACCGACTACTACGCCAACATCCTCATGCCGCTCGGTCCGAGCAGGTCTCGAAGGCCGTCACCAAGGTGCTCGAGCAGGGCTGGGAGTGCGACGTCGATCGCACCGTCGCACGGCGTCATCTGGCGCCACGACTCGGTTCCCGCCGCCATCGACGCCTACGACCGGCTGACGAGCGGCGATACCGAGTCGACAAGATCGTCGTCGCCTACTGCACCATGTGGGGGTCGACCGACATCATCGCCCGCGAGATCGCCGACGGCATCGCGCGCGCCGGAGTCGACGTTCGGCTCTACGACTTCGCCGAGACGCCCCTGGCTCGCGTGACGACGAACCTGGTCGACGCCCGGGCGCTTCTTCTCGGCAGCCCGACGCTGCATCACCAGATGCACTACCGGACTGCGGCCTACATCCAGTACATCGCGGGGCTCAAGCCACCCAACAAGCTCGGGGGCGTGTTCGGCAGCTTCGGGTGGTCGAGCGGCGCGACGAAGCAGATGGCGGCCCAGCTCGAGACGATCGGCTTCGAGCTTCCCGAGCCCGACTTCACGGTGAAGTACAAGCCGACCGCCGACGACGTCGCCGCCGCGCAGGCATGGGGCGCGACGTTCGCCGAGCGCGTCATCGCCAAGGGCATCGCCGAGCAGGCCTAGCGGCTCCTTCCACCCGGTCAGCTCGTCGACCGCATCCTCGATCGAGAGCGCCGGCGCCGGCGCCGACGGGTCGCGCTGCTTGAGCGCCGCGAACAGCTCGGCGAGAATCGGTGGCTTGATGTTGCTGCGCTCCAGCGCGTCGGCGTTCGCGAACACCTCGGCGGGCGTGCCGTGCAGCGCGATCTCGCCGCCCGGCTTCAGCACGTAGGCGTAGTCGGCGAGCTCGTGCACCGAGTCGATGTCGTGCGTCGACATGACCACCGTCACGCCACGCTCGCGCGCGAGCTTCTCGATGAGCGCCACCAGTCCCACCCGGGCCGCCGGGTCGAGCCCCTCGAACGGCTCGTCGAGCACGAGCAGCTCCGGCTCCATCACCAGCGCCCCCGCCAGCGCCACCTTGCGCTTCTCGCCGCCGGACAGGTCGTGCGGCACCCGAGCCGCCAGCTCCGCGATGCCGAGAAGATCGAGCGCGGCCGCCACCCGCCGCGACGACCTCGTCCTCGGCGAGCCCGTACTGGCGCGGCGAGAAGGCGACGTCGTCGAAGACGGTCGGCATGAGCAGCTGCTCGTCGACGTTCTGCAGCACCACGCCCACGCGCTGGCGGATGTCGGTCCAGTCCGTCGCCGGGTCGACGCCGAAGACGCGCACGGTGCCCTCCTGCGAGCGCAGCAGTCCCAGCACGTGGAAGATCAGCGTCGTCTTGCCCGAGCCGTTCGGGCCGAGCAGCGCAGTGCGGGTCCCTCGCGCGGCCACGAAGTCGATGCCGCACAGGTGCACCCGCGTGCCGTCCTCGTAGCTGTGGCTCACGCAGCTGACGCGCACGACCTCATCGGCGGTCGGCGTGCCGTGATGGTGCGTGTGAGCTGCTGTCTCGGTGGGGCTCATCGGTCGACCTCCTGGTCGGGAACGCGGCGTGCGACGGTCGCAACGCCGAGCAGTGCGAGCGCGAAGACCGGCAGCAGCCAGCTGTACGGATTGAGAGTCTGCCACCGAACGCGCCAGACCACGCTGACGCACAGCGCTACGAACGCAGCCGCAAGGAGCAGCGCGTCGCGACCGCGCGAGACGCTCTTCGGCAGGGGAACGCGCAGCCGGCCGGAGTAGCCCCGCAGCCGCATGATGTCGTAGTCGCGCTGCGCCAGATCGAGCGCGTAGAGCAGCAGCGATCCGAGCGCCGCGGTGGTCGCGCGCGCCATGCGAACGGGATGCGAGCCTCGGATGCCGGCGCGCAGGCGCACGGCTCGGATGAGCTGCCCGAACTTGCCGAGCAGCAGGAACGTCGTCCGATACGTCATGAGCAGCGCGTCGCCGACGACTCCCGGGCACGACGCGCTGGATCGGGGCGAAGACCTGCGGGTAGGGGGTCGTCAGCACGATGGTGACCGCGGCGAGCCCGGCGGCGACCGCCTTGACCACGATGGTCGCCCCGCTCAGCGGATCGGGCGCCGACGCCAGTGCGAAGATCAGCGCGAACAGCGCGGGGTAGGCTGCGAGCGTGAACGCGAGGCGCAGGTCGATCCTCGCCGACGCCGCCGTCGCGGCGAGCAGCACCAGCAGCGCCAGCGCGACGAACAGGTTCCACGTCACCACGATCGCGCCGAGCACGAGCGCGAACGCGATCAGCTTCGCGGTGGGGGAGATGCGGTGCAGCCAACCCAGGTCGCTGACCGCGGACCGGTCGATCGATCCGATGTTCACCCGCCCACCCCCTCGTCGCCGGGGACGTGGCGCTCCTGATCGGCGAGGGCGCCATCCCACAGGAGCCTCGGACGCACGCGGGCCACGTACCCCAGCACCCACGCCGAGATGAGCGCCTCGAGCAACCAGCCGAGCGGCCCGAGCGTGTACACGACGATGGCGAAGCGCCTGACCGACAGGGACGTGTCGCTCTCAGCCGGTGGCGCGGCGCCCGCATCGGCCGCAGGCAGCTTCCTCTTCGCCACCCGAGAACAGCCCCGCACTCACCAGCCCGCCGGACAGCGGGTTGGCGAAGGTCATGGTGGCCGCATCCAGCGCGCCGGTCTCGCGCGACGTGGCCGCACCACCGCCGGCGAGTGCGACGAGCAGCACCAGCAGCGTCGTGGTCGTCGCGAGCGTCAGCACCGTCGCCATGCCCGCCGCCGATCCGCACGCGTGGTCGTCCGAGCGCCGCGATGAAGCCGCGAAACAGCAGCCAGCCCAGCACCATCTCGGCCGCGATCATGACCGTGTTGAGGCCCAGCACCGTGACGCCGCCATGACCCAGCATCGCGAGCACCACCTCGACGATGAAGGCGGCGATCACCGACAGGACCGGCCCGAGCAGCACCCCCGCGATCACCGTCAGGTTGACGTGGTAGGCGAGCGGTACGATCTCGCTCGACATCGCCACCAGCATGAGCGCCGAGACGACCGCGAGCAGCGGCACCTTGCGCCGCACGTCGGTTCTCTCGGCGAGGCGTCCCGCGACGAACACGATGGCGAGGGTCAGCACCCATCCGCTCGCCCACAGCCAGGTGGGCAGCACGCCATCGGGTATGTGGATGTGCGACATCTAGCTTCCGCTCCCGGCGTCGTCGCCGGCCACGCCGCCGGCGCACTGCGGGCAGAGGCCGTAGAGCGTGACCTCGTGACGGGTGACGACGAAGCCGCCGGACGAGCTTGCGGCCGGCGAGACGACGACCGGGCACTCCGTTGCCTCGATCGCGCCGCAGCCGTCGCATACGACGTGATGGTGGTGGTGGCTGCCGGCGTGGCAGCGAGCGAAGAGGACGGCGCCGTCGCGCTCGCCCACGCGCTCGAGCCAGCCGCTCTCGAGCATCGCGGTCACCGCCCGGTAGACGGTCGCGACGCCCGCGCCATCGTCGCTCGCGCGAACCACGGTCGCCAGCTCCTCGACACTGAACGCGCCCGGCATGTCCGCGGCGGCTCGGGCGATGAGGTGCCGCTGTGGCGTGATGCGCCCGGTTCCGTATGCCCCGCTCGGATCGGTCCCCATGGTGAGTCTCCAATAAGCCGGCGCCGAGTCGGTGAGCCGGCGCACCTCACTATACCCGCTAAGTGAGAATCATTATCACTTGGCGTCCGGTAGCGACAGCGGCGCAACAATAAGGCATGCTTATCGCGCTGGCAGTGCACCCGAGCCGCGCGTCGCCCCATCCACATGGCCGAGGAGAACGCCGTGAACATCTCGCAGCTGCGCACATTCATCGCCGTCATCGAGCACGGGTCGTTCTCGGAGGCCGCCAAGGCACTGGGGATCTCGCAGCCCGCTGTCACCATGCAGGTGCAGTCGCTCGAAAGCGACCTCGGCGTCACGCTCCTCGACCGGCGCTACCGCCGCATCGATCTGACGGAGGCGGGGCAGTTGCTCGAGCCGCACGCCCGCCGCACGCTCGCAGAGGTGGACAGCGCTCGGCACGAGATCGAGCAGCTGTCCGGAGAGGTGGGGGGTCGCCTCGAGATCGCCGCGAGCACGACCCCGGGCGTCTACTTGATCCCGCGCATGCTGGGCTCCTTCGCGGCGGCCAACCCCTCCGTGGTCGTGACGGTGACGGTCCACGACACGGCCGAGGTGGTCTCGGCCGTCGAGGAAGGCCGAGCGCACTTGGGGGTGGCGGGTGCGGTGGTCAGAGGCTCCCGGGCAACCTTCGAGGAGCTGGCCGTCGACGAGCTGGTGGCGATCTGCCCGCCGTCCTCCCCGTACGTTTCGCGCAAGGGCGTGCGGCTGATCGATCTCGCCGAGGCTGACTGGGTCGCTCGCGAGCCTGGCTCCGGTACGCGCGCCATGACCGAGCGTCTGCTCGCGGACCACGACGTGGACCCGGCGAACCTGCGGCTCGTGGCGCAACTGGGTACCGGCGAGGCGATCGTGAGCGCGATCGAGGGCGGGCTCGGAGTCGCCATCGTATCGCGGCTGGTCGCCGAGAAGGCTCTCGAGCTCGGGACGGTTGCGCGCATCCAGCTCGTGGGTGAAGGCATGCGGCGGCCATTCTACAGCGTGCTGCCAAAGGGCACGCCGACCCGTGCCGCTGCAGCGTTCAACGCCCACCTTCATGCCCTACTTGAGGGTTAGGATACGCACCGGTGAGCCGCACTCCACGCCGGTTCGGGGTTCTCGGATTCGCCTCGACTCATGATGCGCTGGACGCCGAAGCCTTGCTCCTGGATCTGGGAATCGACGCCGTCCCGATTCCGGCGCCCAAGGCACTCGGCACGCTCTGCGGCATCGCTCTAAGGCTCGAACTCGCCGATGAGAAGCGCGCCCTGGGCTACCTGGCGGACGCCGGAATCGGCGTCGCCGCCCGCGGAGAGGTCGAGGATGTGTAGCAAAAACCACAATATCTGCTGCTCATGCCGTTTGACACCCCCTCGCGAGGGTGCCTAGTATGCGAGGACCTAATAATGGGGTTTAAGGACGCACCGCACGTGCCCGGCAATCGCCTGCGGAACCATGTTGACAGCGTCAAGACCCCCGATGCCGAGATGGCCGAGGCCGGCGGCGCTACCAGGGAGTAGGGGGTGCCAGTTGATCGGACTGGTGCAACTGAACGTATGGATAGACGTGTTGTTCACGGTCCTCTACGTGATCATCATTGTCGCGCTGTCCGGCCATTTCCTCGGCAACATCCTCACAGGACGCGCGAAGAGACGCTTCGTCAACTGGGAATGGCCTCACCACGAGGGCGGCCCGATTCCGGTCATGCCCAAGCTCCTGCACTTCCAGCACGTCGCAGCGATGATCGCGCTCGGCATCTCGGGCATGTACATCCGGTTCCCGTTCTTCAACGGCGGCCGCACGGCCATGCGATGGGTGCACTACGTGGCGATGATCATCGTCGTCGTCAACCTCATCGTGCGGCTCTGGTACGCATTTGGCTCTGCACGTCGGGACTACCGCGAGTTCGCCATCACCAAGCGCGATATCACCACGGCGCCCAAGGTCATCCTGTACTACATCTTCGTGAAACCGTCCAAACCGCACCTCGGCAAGTACAATGTCATGCAGAAGGGCACGTACACGATCTTCGTGCCGTTGCTGATTCTGCAGGCTTTCACCGGATTCTCGCTGCTCACTCAGGTCATACCGGTCATCAACATGTCCCCGCGTGAGCTGCTCGTAGGCTGGTGGCTCGGGGCCATGCTCGGCTCGGTCGATATGGCCGGCTGGTACATGCGGACCGCGCACTATCTGATCAACTGGCTCTTCATCGTCCTGACGACGATTCACGTCTACCTTTCGGTCACCGAGGACTTCCCGGCGTTCATGGACTTCTTCGGCCTCGGCTTTCTCGGTCCGGGGCACGATGAAGGTGACGAGGACGAGCACGGCGAACACCAAGAAGGGCACAACGAAACGCTTGACCCCGAACCAACACCGGCTCTTGCGTCGACCGACCCGCTCTAGGTGAACCGATCGAACTGAAGGGCGCTACATGACCGTGCGTCAAGCATTCGTCGTCGCTATGCTGGCAGCTGCTCTCGTGCTGTCGGCTTCGGCGTTTGCGAGTACGGCGACGGTCTCGCCCAGCGCGCCGGCCACTACGACGACAGAGATCGTCACACCCGCGGTCCCGTCGACGGCAAACGTCGATCCCACGCCCGTGTACGCGAAGAACGCGACGATGACGTACGACCTGAGCTGGACTCTGCCGACTGCCGGCAAGTCCGGATGCACGGTGTGCCACAGCGACCCGGACCTCGTTCGGATCCAAGGCGGTCAGACCGTCAGTCTCTACGTGAACACCGAGGTGCTCGAGGCCTCGGCCCACAAGGGAGTGGCCTGCACCGGTTGCCACATCGACTTCGCCTACAAGACGCCGCACTCGAACGTGACCACCTCGGGCGACGAGTGGAAAGCCGTCGCCAAGTCCGCATGCAAGAACTGCCACCCGCAAGCGTTCGCGGACTACACGAGTAGCTCCCACTCGCCCAGCAACAAGCCGGGCGAGTCGACGGGGACGATCGGCGCGATCGGCTCCACGGCGCCGGGCATGCCCAAGCCACTGTGCGGCGACTGCCACGGAGGACATAGCATCCCGGCATCGAACAATGTGGAAGCACAGGCGGTTCTGCACTTGTCGGGCCTCGACATGTGCGGTAAGTGCCACACCGCCGGAACTGACTCGTACGAGGACTACTATCATGGGGCGGCGTACAAGACGAGTGCACCTGACTCGCCGGCCTGCTGGGACTGCCACAGCAGCCACTTGGTTCTCCCGTCGACCAATCGCGAGTCGACGACCAACAAGGACCGCATCATTGACACCTGCAAGCAGTGCCATGCGGACCCGAGAGACGGCTACGTGGACTACACGGAGCTCGTCCACGGTCACCAGGCCATTCTCGATGCAAACCCGCTCTACTCGGGCGTGAAGTCGGTTCAAGATGCGGTTGGTTCGGCGGTTGACAAGGTCAAGTCGGTCTTCAAGAAGGACGGGTCGTAAGCGGTCGTCGCCACCTCGGCGTCGACGGGGAGAAGGGGAACCAACGGATGTCCTGCCACTACAGAGCACGCCCCGGCCGGCTGCTCGCCATCATCTTGGCGACAGTCGCGTTCGCTGCGGTCACGATGCAGGTCACCTGCGCCTTCGCGGCCGATCCCAGCGCGCCACTCGATGTAGCCGCCACCGCGCAGCTGCTCGACCAGCTCGGATCGTCTCAGGTCGACGAGGCGGTCTGCACCGGTCTGTGCCACGGCAACATCGCCGTGACCAAGAACTACGCGGCCTCGATCAAGTTCACGCACGGCAATCACATCATCGTGCAGTGCAGCTCGTGCCACACGAAGTTCCCCCACCAGCAGTCGGGCACCTCGCGCCCGACGATGAAGGGCTGCTTCGACTGCCACGGTCTGCGCCACGGCTCGATGGGCATCATCGCGAAGGACGAGTGCGAGGCCTGCCACGTCACGCCGCGCTGGCAGATGGAATGCCCCTCTGCGAAGACCACGCCCGACTGGGCCGGCAAGGGACATGTGAAGCCGGCGCAGGACAGGCTCAACACCGAGTGCATGCGCTGCCACAAGGAGCCCGAGTGCACGACGTGTCACGACCAGAAGGGCGTCGTGTGGACGCCCAAGACGGGCTGGGACTACGACACGGCCGACGGCTGCAACTCCTGCCACGGCAGCTCGAACCTCCTGAAGCAGACCAACGGCGTCTCGAAGTCGTTCCAGGTGTCCGGTCTCGACGAGTCGGTGCACCGCGACAACACGTGCCAGCAGTGCCACATCGACTACCGCTACGACGACAAGCCCGCACCGACCGAGCTGTGGAACGTGAACGCCGGCATCGCGTGCGGGATGTGTCACCAGAACGCCGAGAAGGAGAAGAACCGCAAGCCCGGTCGAGCTCTACGAGAAGTCGATCCACGCCGAGAAGATCCGCGAGGGCGACTACAAGTCGGCGACGTGCGGCTCGTGCCACGGCGGCCACTTCATCTACACGCTCGAGACGCAAGAGGGCAAGGACCGCATGCACGCCTCGGCGCTGCGCGTGTGCGCGCGGTGCCACGTCGAGCAGTACGCGTCGTACAACGACTACTACCACGGCAAGGCCTACAAGCAGGGCGCGGCTGACGCCCCGGCTTGCTGGCAGTGTCACATGGCGCACGACGTCCTTCCCGCGAGCGACCCGTCATCGAGTGTTTCGGCGCAGAATGTTGGCACGACCTGCGCTGCTGCCCGGTTGTCACAAGGGCTCGAACGAGCAGTTCGGCGCGGACGCCGGCGACCTGATCCACCGCAAGGAAGAGGCCCAGCAGGCCAACCCGATCGTCAACTTCTTCAACAACATGTTCAAGAACGAAGAGAGCTAACTCGAGGAGCACTGAATACGGAGTGACGAGCGCGGCGCATACACGACGTGCACTCATCTGGGGGGTGGCCGCGGTTCTTCTCGCGGCCGCCCTGCTAGTTGCGCCCTGGTCCGCTTTCGCGGCCTCGGTCGAGATTCCGCGCGACGCCTCCGATCGACACGTCCAAGCCCGTTGACCAGTCACAGTGCGCGCCGTGTCACCTGAACCTGGGCACGGTGAACCAGCCAGGGCTGATCTTCAGCCACGGCAACCACCTGATGATCTCGTGCGACGGCTGCCACTCGCAGATGCCGCACAACGAGAGCGGCACCGAGACCATCCCGATGGAGGTCTGCTTCGCCTGCCACGGCGTGCAGCACGGCCCCCAGGGCGAGCTCGCGACGTCTGAGTGCGCCAAGTGCCACACGAAGTCGTTCGACCTCACGCCCAAGTCTCACGATCCCAAGGACTACGCCGAGAAGCCGCACGCCGACGAGGCCAAGAAGTCGGGCGTCAACGACTGCATGATGTGTCACAACGCACCCAAGGACTGCGACGAGTGTCACGAGAAGAAGAATCTCGAGCTGCCCAAGATGCCCAACACCTACGTCAACATCCTCTACGATCGCCCCATGCCGCCCTCGGTGAAGATCTATCCCGAGGAGCCGACGTCGATGGCGCAGTGCAGCTACTGCCACCCGGACCTCGACGCCATCACGCCGGGTCGCCTGATCTTCGCGCACGGGGCGCACCTGCAGCGCAACTACGAGTGCACCGTGTGCCACCCCAAGTTCGGGCACTACCGAGAGCGGCCCGCGCACGCCCGACATGCTGTCGTGCTATCGCTGCCACGGGCTGGAGCACGCAGCGCAGGGGCTCGTCGCCGGCGAGGACTGCGCGAAGTGCCATCCCAAGGGCTTCGACCTCGTGCCGAAGAACCACACGCAGCAGTTCATGAAGGGCAAGCACAAGGCGCTCGCCGAGCAAGAGCCCGGAGTACTGCGGCATGTGCCACAAGCCGGAGTTCTGCGTGGACTGCCACACCGGCAAGGGCACGTCGCCCAACGCCCCGCCCAAGCCGGTCATCCCGAAGGACCACACGGACGCGCGCTGGCAGTCGGCCGCACGGCAAGCTCTTCCTGGCCGAGGAGGGTTCGTGCGGTGCCTGCCACGACGGGCCCGTCGTGCCAGCGGTGCCACTACACGCCGGTTCCGCACCCGCCCAACTGGATCGAGAACCACCGCCCGCCGGTGGGCATCACCGCCGGGAGACTGCAACATCTGCCACCGCGACCGCGCGAAGTGCCAGGAATGCCACCACGGCTCGGTGAAGAACGGCGAGCTCGTCCAGCGCAGCTGCGCGCGCGGTCCGGGGATGAAGGGCTGCCACGTCGAGATGATGCAGAAGCCGGCGACGGCCATCCAGAACAAGGGCTTCGCCGAGCACGCCGTTCACTTCGACGTGAAGAAGTCGAAGGGCAAGCCCTACCACTGCTACGAGTGCCACACGGACTTCGGCAGCTCGGCAAACGCACAGAAGATCGAAGCCCAGCAGGGGCACGACCTGAGGCTGTGCTACAGCTGCCACGGCGCGCTCGACCCGTTCAACGTCCAGATCGCGCCGTACAAGGGCTCGTCACTGTGCTTCCGCTGCCACTCGAACCTGAACTTCTAGAGTTCTTGTGGAGGTCGCGCCGCTCAAAGGTGACAGTTGTTACAGTAGGCACCGCACGTGCTATCAGACACTCCCGCGCGACAGTCAGCCCCGGCAGGCGACTTTCGCGTGACGACTGACCTTCTCATGTAAGGGGTTCATGACACATGGCTGACCCGCAACGTCTCGACACCGTCCTCAAGGGCACGATCGCGGTACTGCTCGTGGCGATTCTCGGCTCTCGGGGCATGGTTCGGCTACACGCGTGTACGCGGACCGCAAGGCCGCCGAGGACGCCAACCCGGCGCTGCGCACGATGAAGGTCATCAAGGCGCAGGTCGAGACAGAATCCCAACGATGCGCTCCTGCGCATCCGGCTCGGCGAGGCCTATGCGGCCGCGAACAAGAGCCAGAAGGCGATCGAGCAGTTCAACGCCGCGCTCAAGATCGACCCCAAGCACACCGGCGCCTACCTCGACCTCGGTATCGCTGGCGATGGTGAGAGAGCGCCCGGACGAGGCGCAGACCTACCTGAAGAAGGTCATCGAGCTCACCGACGAACGACGAAATGGCCGCCGGCAGCGACCGTCGCGAGATGGCGTTCTACAACCTCGGTCGGCTCGCGATGTCGGCAGAAGAACTGGGAAGAGGCGATCGGCTACTTCAAGGAGGCCGCTCCGCATCCGCGACGACGCGTCGGACACCTACTACTACCTCGCGAGCAGCGCTCGAGGCCATCGGTCAGACCGACGACGCGAAGAACAACCTCGCTGATCGCGCTCCAGTTCGACCCCAACTTCTCGCAGGCTCACTACCTGCTGGGCAAGCTGCTCTTGGCCGAGGGCGACAAGGTGGGGGCCTCCGCGGAGATCGGCGCGCTCGCTCAGGCTCTCGCCAACGGCACCCGAGCCCAAGAAGCTCGCCGAGCAGATCGGCGATCCCGCCGAGTTCGCGAAGCAGGCCGTCGCAGCTCTGGCCGGATCGGATCCCGAGGCCGCCCTCGAGGCCGCCGCTATCGCGTTCAACCTCGATCCGAGGAACAACATCGCAGCCGGGAAGCTCCAGGCGAAGATTCTGCTCGCAGCAAGGGCACAAGAAGGCTGCGCTGACGGTCTACAAGCGCATCGCCGAGGTCGCCGCGAACGACGCGAGGTCAAGGCTGCGATCAAGAAGCTGACGCCCAAGTCGCAAGACGAAGCCACACGTCCGACGCCCAGAACTGACGCCCGTCGCACGTCCGCCGATCTCGCCGAGGAGCCCTACGTGACCAAACGACGCATCCGACTGCTGATCGTCGCGGCCGTTCTCGCTGCTCATTCTCGTTCTGCTCGGGGGCTACTACGCCTACTACCGCGCGACGAAGCAGCTCTCGTTCAACCTCACTGCGGCGGGTACCGAAGTCGACCCTGGCGCCGCCGCAGTTCCTGTTCTCGTTCAGCGGAGCCGGTGCTGATCGGCTGCAGCGCCCGATCGGCATCGAGATCGTGGGCCCGAAGGTCTACGTGGTCGACACCGTCAGGCACACGGTCTTCGTGTACAACCAGAACGGTCGATCAGACGGGCAAGTTCGGCACGACCGAGACGGTCACGCCGCTCTACATCGCCGCACAACCCAAAGGACGGCAACATCTACGTCGACCGACCGGCGCAAGCGCATCGGTCCTGAAGTTCAGCCCCGACGGCAAGTACCTCGGCGAGTTCAAGCCCAATCTCCCCAAGAACCAGCAGCCCGAAGAAGATCACCGACAAGAGTCAAGTGGGCGCCCATCGCGCTGGACTTCGCCGATGACGGCACGATGTACGTCACCGAGGTGCTCAAGGGCCACCGGCTGCTGATCTTCACGCCGGACGGCAAGTTCAGCAAGTCGGTCGGCGACGTGGGCGTCGTCGCCGATCCCACGCAAGACCCCGGGGTGTTCCAGTTCCCCAACGGCGTACTGGCACTCGGACAACGAAGTCTACGTCTCGGACAGCAACAACCGACGCATCCAGGTGTTCGACCGCCAGGGCAACTTCAAGCGCATCATCGTCACCGAGGGTCTTCCTCGAGGTATCACCGCGCTGAAGCGCTTCCCTTCGGACACGCCCACGTCGACGGTCGTCCGCATCCCGGTCGTGGACACGCTGGCTCACTTCGTGACCATCTGGGATGGCGCAAAGGGCAAGAAGTTCGTGAGCTTCGGCGAGCAGGGCAACCTGGACGGCCAGTTCACCTATCCGGACGACATCGCGCTCGGCGACAAGAACAAGCTCTTCGTCACCGACACCGCCGAACGGTCGCGTGCAGGTGTGGGGCTGGCCGCTCGAGGCTGCCGCGCTGCCGATCATCGGCTCGCCCACCAATCTTGCTGTGGTGCTGCGTGCCGTTCCTCCTCCTGCCGCTGCTCCTGCTGTTCCGCAAGCGCCGCTTCTTCGCGACCGCTGACTTCGTCGAGCGCATGATCGTCATGGAGCAGGCCGACCTCATGCCGGCACGCCGTCGCGCGTGGCTCACGCTCGAGCCTGAGTACGAACTCATCAACCAGATGCAGTACAACGACATCAACTTCGCCGAGCTGTTCGAAGTGACCGAGTTCTCCGAGTCCGACGCGCGCGCGCTTGCCGAGAAGTACGAGCTCGATCAGCGCACGTCCGAGATCATGGCGGCGGCCCAGCGGGCTCACGTGTTCGCGACCGAGCAGCCCGACTATCGTCGTCTGGCCAAGACGATGGAGATCGACGTCGTCGACGCACCGGAGTTCGTCAAGCGCTTCACCAGCAAGAACAAGCGTGACGACGCGACGCCCGGCTCGGGCGCGGACGAGTAGGACGCTCGCACGATCGTTGACAAGTGAATCGGGCCCCCGCCCGCGCGGGCGGGGGGCCATTCGCTGACGAGGTGCGAGGCCCGCGAGAGCCGATCGGTTCGACGCTCGCCCGGGGCTGCCTCTCGCGACTCGAGCCGCTCGCTCGTCAACTGTGGAGAATGTGTGTGCCGAAACCTATTGACGCAGCGAATCCGAGGAGTACCTTCTCAGTTGTAACTTCTGTTACAAGCCCCTCCTCATGAGAGGAGGTGGAGCTTCATAGCTAGTGCATAGAACCACCGGGTTGGAGCCGGCACGAAGACCCGATCGTGGTACATGATTCAGACCTCACAAGTACGGGGTAGGGACTCGACTGCGGTCACACGGGTAAGCCGTCTCCATCCGGACTTAGGTCAGCGGATGACAAAGGAGGTGGCTTTTTTCTTTCCGCTGACCTGAGAACTGCAAGATTTGAGCACGTCTTCTTTTCCACGAGTTCGGTGAAGGAGGAAAGAGTATGGCTATTACCAGACGACAGTTTGTCACCCGTCTGGGTGCGCTGGCGGCAGTAGTTGGGTTCAGCCAGGCCGAGGTCTCGAAGATCGCCGAGGCCTTCGCCAGCAACACCACGCCATTCGGTGCGCGTAGCACCGGCGGCAAGCCCCGCGTCATCTGGGTCCACGGTGCAGAGTGCACCGGCTGTTCCACGTCGCTCCTGGGTATCCTCGAGAGCCCCGACGGGTCACCCGCTCCCCACCGTCATGCCGACGGTCACGACGGGTGCCGCACTCGGTCTTGCCAACGTCACGCCGACCGCGCACGTCACGGTCGGCGGCGTCGCTCAGACCGCGGCTCCGTTCACCCTGTGGACCGACACTGGCGTGCAACGCCATCGAGGGTTCCGCATCTGGTCAACATCGCTGACGTCGTCATCGACGTCATCGACCTGCAGTACCACGAGACGGTCATGGGCATGGGCGGCGACCTTGCCGCGCAGTGGCTCAACGACTTCGCCGACTACGTCCCGGGTACCACCCCAGGTTCGCTCGGCGAGGATCCGTTCGTGCTCGTCGTCGAAGGTGCCCTCCAGGACAAGACGCAGGGCGGCGCTTGGAACGACATGAGCGATCCCGACCGTGCCGTGGTGCTCGATCGGCTGTTCCGACGACTTCGACCACGCGCCCGCGGCCGGCTTTGAGATCGACATGCCGGACGTGGTCGAAGCGCTTGCCGTCAAGGCCACCTGCGTCGCGATCATCCCGATCGGCCAGTGCGCTGCCTTCGGCGGCTATCCTGGCTGCAAGCCCCCGATCTCGGCCACCGTCGGCGGCTTGGACGACCACGCATGTCGCAGACCGGCGCGATGGGCGTCGGCGCGTATCTGACGCGTCCGGGCTCGACCTCCTCGGCTGCTGCCGGCAAGGTCATCAACGTCCCCGGTTGCCCGACGAACCCCTGGTGGTTCGTTCTGACAGTGGTTCTGTTCATGGCCGACTTCGCGCAGAACGGCGCCCTCGGGATTCTTCTGCCCGCACCGTCGCACGCGCCGAACCCGGCTGCTGTTGACTCCTCGGGTCGCCTCAAGGCGGTCTACCCGATTCCGGTCCACAGCGCGTGGTGCCCGCGTTACCAGTACTACAAGAAGGGCAAGTACGCGATGAAGCCCGGCGACGCCGGCTGTCTGCAGAAGCTCGGCTGCAAGGGCATCGGCGCCAAGTCCCTGTGCGGCATTCACGGCTGGAACAACCAGCAGCCTGAGAACCCGGGCAGCCTCGCCAGCCTCAACGGCGGCGTACGGCGGTCACTGCACGAAGGCCGGGCATCCCTGCATGGCCTGCACCGAGAAGGGCTATCCGGACAGCTTCGTTCCCTTCGTGAAGCTCTAGAGACCCGAAAGGAGGGCAACTTAGATGGCTAATGTATGGACTCCCGCTGGCGCAGCCGGCGTGAAGCATGAAGTCGACCCGATCTCCCGTATCGAGGGTCACCTCGGCGTGAAGGTCTCGGTCAGCGGCGGCAAGATCGTCGACGCCAACGCGCACGGCAACCTGTGGCGTGGCTTCGAGAACTTCCTGCTCGGTCGCGACGTCAACGACGCGATCACGTTCGTCCAGCGCATCTGCGGCGTCTGCCCGGTTCCTCACGGCATGACCTCGACGTACGCGGTCGACACCGTCCTCGGCTACAGCCGCGGCCACATCACCTTCAAGACCGCCACCGAGGGCACTCGGGTCTACGGCGTGCCCGAGAAGGCAGTGCTCATCCGCAACCTGGTGCTCGGTGCTGAGTTCCTGATGTCGAGCATCACGCACTTCTATCACCTTGCGGCCCCGAGCTACGTGCAGGGCCCGGCCATTCCGCCGTGGACCCCGTACTTCGACAACAGCTACTACGCTGCGTGCGCTTCGGCACGCGGCGGCGCCGCTGCTGCCGAGTCGTCCGACCGACCCGCTCACGCTGTGGGACGCTGTCATCCTCAGCTACGTCAAGGCGCTCAAGATTCGCCGCATGACGTTTGAGGCCGGCGCGCTGTTCGCAGGTCGTATGCCGATGACCTCGTGCTATCGTCGGCGGCGGCGTCACGCAACGACGGCACCGAGGACCTGACGGCTCGCGCGAACAAGTTCGCCGAGATCATCACCGAGGTCGCGCTGTTCGTCGTCCAGGAGTACGTGCCGATCGCTCTGGCCCTCGGCGCCCTGTACCCCGACGTTCGACAACAAGTTCAACGTGCCGGCAACGTTCCGGACGGCGCTGGCGCTGGCGCTCGGTCGCTTCCTCGCTTGGGGCGGTCTGCCCAACCTCGACGACACGCTCACCCTTCCGGGTGGCGTCTTCGAGTCAACGCACGCGTACGCGGCTCCTGGCGCCATTGCCAGCGAGACCGTTCGCACTTCCGCGTTCTCAACAAGGCCGACGTGTACGCGAAGTTCCTCACCGGTGGCACGTACTCCGTGCCGACCAACCTGCATCGAGGACATCCAGAACTCGCGCTACGCGGTCGCGGCTGCTGACACCGCCGTCTACGGTGCACCGGCAACTGCCGCCTATCCTGGCGACGTCGCCCGCACCAAGCCGAACCGTGCCAGCGGCTACACCTACATGAAGGCCCCGCGTTGGAATGGCGCCTCCTGTGAAGTCGGACCGTTCGCCCGCATGGTCGTCGCCGGCTACTACCCGGTCGATGGCCAGGCGCTCGCGGCCGTGTTCCCCGGCTACGCTGGCATCTACGCCGACGCCGACGCTGGCGACCTCGACCTACGTCCGCGGCATCATCGCTCCGGCCATCGTCGCCGGCCTCGGCAACGACGGTCTCGTCGCTGCCGTCGCCGGCTACATCCTTGGCTGCAAGGGTGGCCTCTCGACGATGGACCGCCTGCGCGCTCGCGCTCTCGAGTCCCTCGTCATCTGCCAGGCGATTCTGGGCCCCGTGGTCAAGAACAACACCACCGGCACCGTTTCGTTCCCGGCCGGTGGCTGGGTCCGCGAGCTGCTCGCCCGCACCGGTGGCGCACTGGACACCGCCGGCTCGACGTGGCGCGCACGTCCGGGCGCCATGGCTGCTGCTGGTGCCCTGCCCGCCTACAACCCGTACGGCACCAACCAGGGTTGGGGTGGCACCGAGGCGCCGCGTGGCGCTCTCATGCACCAGACCACCATCACCAACGGTAAGATCCAGAAGTACCAGTGCATCGTTCCGACCACGTGGAACGGCTCTCCGAAGGACGGCGTTGCCAACGAGCGCGGCGCCATCGAAGAGGCCATGATCGGCGCGCCGTTCTCGGCGGCCGGTGCCTCGTTCACGAAGCAGGACGACACGGTTGCCGTCCGTCGTCCAGACGACCGCCGGTGGCGTCGAAGTTCTGCGTATTGCCCAGTCATTCGATCCGTGCATCGCGTGCGCGATCCACTAACAAAGGCGGAGGTGATTAGTTTGAAGCGTATCTCGTTGGTTTTCTGCCTCGTGGTTGCGCTGTCGCTTGTGTTCGTCGGCTCTGCCTTCGCGAACTTCGGTCCGCACGGCGGGTATGCTACCGACACTGACTCGTGCGCCGGTTGTCACCGCGCTCACACGTCGTTCTCGACGGTTGAGTTCGAGCCTAAGGTTCCTGGTCCCGGAGGTAACGTGAACGCCCTGCTCGTGGGTAGCGCGAGCACCATGCTCGAGTTCTGCTACGCATGCCATGGCGATTCCGCTCCTGGTGCTTCGACCAACGTCCAGGCTGGCGTCTTCGACGGTGCCGCCTCGACCGCCGGTGGGGCTGCTGCAAGCCCTCCGACGTCCATGTACGTGACCGAGTCCACGTTCAACCGCCCGCTTAACGGCGGTGGCTTCGACGTGGCCGCGAACAACTGGGACTGGGAAATGGCCGCAACGCCGGTCTACAACGCAGTCACGTCGTCTCACAGCATGGAGCGGACGGGCGTTCTCTGGGGTGCCGGCAACGGCGCGAACCAGAGCACGTACCTGATCTGCACGAGCTGCCACGATCCGCACGGCAGCTCCAACTACCGCCTGCTGAAGGACAGCGTCAACGGCGTCGCGACTGGTGGCTACAACTCGATCAACGCCACGGGCGGCACCGCCCCGGCTGGTTGGGTCTTCTCGACTGAGACCAACTACCCGCTCGCATCTGAGGGTGGCTGGATGAAGGGCCCGGACGGCGCCGCTCAGATGGCCGCCTACAGGCCTGACTACACCGGTGGTACTGCGATCGCCGCTGGCATCAGCGCCACGCCGGGCGCGTCGCTCTCGGCCTGGTGTTCTGCATGCCACACCGGTTACAACAACATCTCTGACGCTCCGGCTACCAAGGACTACGGTAGCTACGAGGCCACCGTTGGTGCCCAGGTCCGTCACCGTCACCCGGTCGACATTCCTCTGACCGCCGGTGACGCCATCATCCAGACCCCCGCCATGGAGTTCGTGCTCGACCCGCGGATTCCGCTGGAGGCCACGGTTGGTGCTGCGGACTACCGCTCCAACAACGTTGGTTGCCTCACCTGCCACCTCGCTCACGGTTCCTCGCAGGACATGACCGGCTGGGCTGCTGCCAAGCTCGTCAACCCCAGCGGCACCGTGACCGGGTGGATTCCCGAGATGGACGGCATCGCTGGCGTCAACCCGGACAAGAGCGACGATGCCAGCACGACCGGTACGAGCTCCCTGCTCCGTGCCGACAACCGCGGCGTGTGCGAGCGTTGCCACAACAAGTAGTGGTATCACCCGCGTTCACGTCGAAGCCTGTAAGCTAAGGCTTGGATGAACTAGAGAGGGGGCTTCAGGTTCACCTGAAGCCCCCTCTTAGGGTGACGACCCAGATGTTCCGTTCGACTATCCCCGATCAAGAAGGAGTGTGCTCTGTTGACCCGAGTTTTCGAGGCCCAGAACCAGACCGCCCGCTACGCCCCGCTCGGGCTTCTCGCCAATCCGTTCTTCGGGACGGGTGGCTACGAGCTCACGATCGAGGGGTGCGAGATCGTCAGCGAGAGCAACCTGTTGCTCGGCGCCATCGTCAGCAGCGCGCTGGAGGAGAAGGCGCGGCCCATATGGGTCACCAAGAACCCTGACGTTCCCGTCGAGCTTCTCGCTGGCCGCCGAGAGCCGCATCGAAGAGACCATCTCCAACGACGACGGCCTCAACATGCTTCACGCCTACATCCCGCTGTTCGCCATGAAGTCGGGCGCCGTGCGTTCCGCGCTGACCCTGCTGGGCGAGCGGCTCACGTTCCGCGACTTCGACCTGACGCTCGCTGCCTACGTCGAGAAGGTGCTTGCCGCGCCCGACCCGGACCTGGCGTCGTACGGCGTCATGGGGCCCGACGCCCTCGCCGACATTCACGGCGGCGTTCGAGGCCGATCCGCGCGGCACGATCGTCGCCGCCTTCGGCACGCCCGAAGACGAGCGCAAGCCCGAGTTCGCCGAGGTGACGGACTTGCGGCAGATGCGATTCGACGGCGACGGTGACCCTGCTGAAGCCGCTGTCGCCGACGACGACGAGATCGACACGACCGTCGGCGACGCACCCGGTACCGGGATCGCCGTGGCGGACGAGGCCGGCGAGTCGCGCATCGAAGCGGCCCACGCCCCCGTGGTGGACTACATAATCGACTACACTCGCGAGCACCTCTCGCCGGTCATCGGCCGAGCGCTTCGCGTCTACTCCGACCGTGGGCCTCACCGCCACGGCTGCGGAGTTCAACATCACCAAGGCTCCGCGCAAGACGTTCGTCGCGCTCGTGCAGTTCGCCCGGTCCCGGTTCAGCCAGGTCGTGCTGATGTGGGACGGCTTCGAGAACTGGGGCGACATCGAGGTCGGGCTGCGCTCCAAGATCGTCGGCCTGCTCTCGGAGCTTCGCTGGGCGCTCGATGGCCTCGCGGTTCCGGTGTTCCTCGTGGACGACGGCGTCGCCCCCGAACTCGAGGACTCCTTCGGCTCGGCCGAGAAGCTGCGCTGGGACTACGCCACACTCACCGAGATCGGCGAGGACCCCGATGCGCTCACGCCCGCCATCGTCGATCGCTGGTTTGCGAGCGCGGCGGTCCCCGGCGTGGACGCCGCTGACGATGGGTGACCCCGGTGTCGCCGCGATCGCCGCTGCGGCCGAGGGCTCGATGGTTCGCTTCATCCGGCTCGCCCTCGAAGCGGTCGAGGATGCGGCCGACCGTGGCGCCTCTCCATCGATGAGGCTTCGGTCTCGGCGGCCCTCGAGGCCGTGCGCCTGGCCGACGCGGAAGCGACCGGAGTGGAGTAGCGAGTGGCTGCTGACCGGGCATCCAGAACCAAAGCGCTGTGGTCGGGCGCTGCGACGGTCGTCGTGCTCGCCGTGGTGCTCATCGCGCTTGGTCTCTTCGGGCCGTTCGGCTCGAAGAAGCCGAGCACCCAGAGCCCTGTGGTCACCAGCCCGCCGGTGACGGCCAGCCAGACGCTGTACCAGCAGGCCCTGCAGGCCCAGTCGAGCGGTGACATGACTCGTACCGCCGAGCTTGCACAGGCGGCGCTCGATGCCGACCCCAGCAACGCGGACGCGAAGGCGCTCCTCGCCGCGGTGAAGCGGCCGGTGCCGATCGCGACGATCACGACTCCGGGCGGCTCGGGGACCAGCGACTCCGGCCCCCGATCCCGACGCGGCGTTTCGCACGAAGTACGAGGACCTCGCGTCCTTGCTCCCAACGGCCCAAGCGGGCATCACTCTCGACTACCCCGCGCAGTTCGGTAGGGACATCACCATATCGGGGAACGTCGTGCCGCCCAGCAAGTCGATCTCGCAGGTGTCCTGGGCCGTCCACGACCTCAAGACGACGGCCGGCGCCAAGTCCTTCGTGACCAAGACGAGCAAGAAGTCATTTCCGAAGAATCCCGGCACCGTCACCGTTCACGGAACCAAGGGGTATTTCGGCACTGACGGCACGAGGTTTGCGACAGTATCGTTCGCGCGTGGACGGTATGCATTCGAGGTGCTCGTGACCGTGAACGGTGTCGCGCCTAAGACCATCAAAGCGGCTGCCATCAAGGCAGCGAATGCGTTTCCGGAGTCACCGGCTCAGTAGCCGCGAAGGGAATACCCAGATGAACACCAAGATGGCCGGCACCATCAGATCAGCGCTCGTCGCTTCGGCGATGGCGTGCGCAATTCTGTTCTCAGCCACAGCAGCGTTCGCCGGTCCACCGGACACGGGCCCCCAGCTGCTCGTCGACTACGGCTTCGAGGGTCCCGCGAACGATACGTTCGCCGACAATGATGCCAATCTGGACTTCGTTCCCGGCCAGAGTTCGACATCCGCGTTCTGGGGGCGAACGCTCAGGGACAAGCACACCGGGACGTCCTCGTTCTGGTGCGCCGGCACCTCGTATCCGTCCCTTGCGGCGAATACCGCGTGGCCGTACTACCTGAAGGGGACCCGGGGCAGGGCACGGAGCACGTTCCCCACGCTTGCGGACTACTACTCGAGCTCGGTCTCGATGATGTACAAGATGCCGTCGATCGGCGTCGGCGACGAGGACTACTTCGCTTTCGTGTGGAGGAGCGACGCACCGTCGGGCGGGTTCAAGGCGGAGAAGCTCCCCGTGTCGGCGGGATGGCGGAACTACACCAAGGACCTCTCTGCCAGCACCACCTACCCTCGGCTAAGCCGCGTTCCATCCACGCTCAGTCTCGAGTTCTACGACTATTTTGAGAGCAGCATTAACGCGACCGGCACCGGCCCGGTCGTCGACGACTTCCGGGTCTACGGCTACAAGTTCGGACCGGTGCGCAACACGACCGTCTCGGCCGTCTCGCCCAGCGCGGTGAAGGTGGCCTGGCAGGCCCCGTACTCCAGTGCCACGTCAAGCCTGGTCGACACCCGCACGATCGCGTACCGCGTGTGGCGCGCGGAGACGTTCACCGATGTGTGGACCGAGCTCACGGCCAGCGCTCGCACTACCTCGACGTCCCTCACCAACGTCGCCGTGAAGCCCGGCGTGCAGTACAGGTACGTCGTGCAGGCATGGGACCCCGGCACCGGGAACGGTCGCGGGGTGCTGCCGGCAGAGCGCAAGTTCCCCGCAGACGCCGACATGCCGCTGGCTGTCCTCGGCGCGCCGAAGAAGCCGGCAAGCACCGTCTACATGTGGACTCAGTCGACCATCAGCGGCGCGATCACTCCCGCGCACCCATCGGCCTCTACGGTCACGATCGAGGTCCGGCGCTCAACAACCGGCAGCAACGTGTACACCCTTGCCGCGCGAGTGGGCGCGGGAGCCACCACCTACAAGGCGACCGGTGTGAAGCTTCCCTCGCCGGGAGTCTGGTACATGCGGGCGAAGCACTCGGACTCGACTCACCCCCGCGAGTCGATCTCGCCGTGGACACGCATCGACGTGTCGCCAAACGTGAGCGTCACCGCGCCCAAGGTCAAGAGCCACAAGAGCCGCACCTACAAGGTGTACGGCACGATCAAGCCGCGTCACAGCTCGACGTATCTGAAGGTGTATGCGTACCGCTGGAATGGCAGGAAGTACGCCTACGTGAAATCCTTCAAGGTCAGCGTCACGACCTCAGGTCAGCCCGCCGACACCACCAAGTACAGCTCGTCGGTCAAGTTCACCAAGAGCGGGAAGTGGAAGCTGAAGGTCAAGCACACCGGCCACTCCGGCGAGTCGACGAAGTACAGCTCGTACAGCTCGCGTATCACGGTGAAGTAGCATCCCTGCACGTTCGATCGCGTCCCGAAACAACAGAGCCCCGCCTGGAGGAATCCAGTCGGGGCTCTTTCTGTTCCGCGAACGGCACCACCACTCCTCGACTTCAGTGCCTCGGTCGTGCGAAGCTAGTCCCGAGGTTCTCCCATAACGCCCATGCGGTGCAGTGCCGGAGCCTGTCGGCGCCAGTATGTTTCGCGCGAGCAGAGCGGGTAAGAACCGGGTGGCGACAGCCGACTTTCAGTCGAGTCTGCGTGCTGCCAAGAAGGCAGGGGGAGAGAGGTGCTATGAGCCTACGCAAGGCGCTGCATGCGCTCCCCGACGACCGCAGTTCGGTACATGCCGCTCACGAGGTCATCGCTTGCTTCGCCACGCACATCGGCGAGCCGCTCCCTGCCACCCGAGTCGGCCGTTCGACCGGTCTTGACGTGGACCGCGTGGTGCCCGTGCTTGAGGCCCTGGCGGAGTCGCTCGTGATAGACTGCGACGGCAATCCGAGCACCGGCTCGTGCACGTTCAAGCCGGACGCTGTGCTCCAACTCGAGGTTGAGCGGTACCTGCGGTCCGGCAACTCCGATACCGCCCGCCGGCAGTCGAGTCTCGGCAAGTTCCGCTCCCGACTCGGCCAAGGCTGACCAGACCCGAAAGGCTTTCACCCGAGATGAGACCCGTGCGGCCCGGTGACCGGGGACCCGCTGTCGAAGACATCCAGCGACGCTTGCTCGCCTTGGGCTACGACCTTGGGCGCACGGGCGTCGATGGCGTGTTCCTCGGCGCGACTACGCAGGCCGTACGTGAGTTCCAGCTCCGGCACGGTCTCGCCGAAGACGGCATGGTCGGCGACCGGACGTGGCCCGCACTGGTCGACGCGGGCTTCTCCCTCGGCGACCGCATGCTGTACCTTCGCCTGCCCCACCTGCACGGGCATGACGTCGTCGGTGCTGCAGCAGGCCCTCAATGCGCTCGGGTTCGCGTGCGGGGCCGTCGACGGGATCTTCGGCGCCTTCACCGAGCATGCCGCCCGCGAGTTCCAGCGCAACGCCGGTCTGCCCGGCGACGGGATCGTGGGCCCCAACACCGTGCGAACCATCACCAACCTGCGCCACGTGTGGCAGGGCAAGGAGGCCCGCTCCCACTCCGAGGCCCGCACCGCCCCGGCGCGCGCTGCTGAAGTCCTCGAGCGCGCCGAGATAGCGGTGGTCGGCGAGGACGAGGTTGGCCGACGAGTCGCAGAGCGGCTCGTCAACCTCGCCCATGCGACCACCGCAGCGGCGCGAATGCGCATGCTTGAACCTGGCGAGCACAGGCCCGCGGAAGGCGCGGTGCTGCGCATCTGCGGGACCGGTTCGGCGCCCTCTGTTCCCGGCCTGCCGGTGGTCCACGTGGCCAACAGCGACGTGGTGGCCTCAAGGTTGCTAACTGCGTTGGAGGCTGTCCCGGGAACGCATCGGGAAGTCATGATCGAGCTGGATGCCAGCCACTCGGCCGATGAGCTTTCGGACCAGAGAGCGGCCGTGCTGCTGCTCGATGCCGTCTGTGCCGTGTTCGACTGAGATCTACCCCGCATGGTAGAATTCGTCGGTACTGTGCCCCGTTACACAGGGAGAATCAACTGAGTAACCGCAACAGGATACTTCCAGCGCTGCTGCTCGTGGCCGCGCTCCTCATGACCGCAACGCCCGCCAGTCGCCGTGCCCTCCAAGGCCGAGAAGATGGCCCAGGCGCGTTCGGTCAAGGCCCAGATCGACAACCTCAACAACCAGATACGAGATCGCCGCCGACAACTACAACGAGGCGGCCGCGAAGCATGCCGTCTTGCTCGCGCAGACACGGGCCGCGGCACGACGCGAAGCCAAGGCGAAGAAGCGCATCCGCGTGCTACAGCGCCACCTCGGAACCCGCGCGTCTGACATGTACCGCACGGGCCCGCTCGGCTTCCTCGACGTCTTGCTCGGGGCGAAGTCCTTCGACGAGCTCTCGACGACGTGGGACATCCTCAAGGACCTCAACAAGGACGACTCCAAGTCCATCGGCGAGATGAAGGTGGCCAAGGCAGAGGCAGCGGCCGCGCGCAAGGAGTTCAACGCCAAGAGCAGCCGCCGCCAAGAAGCAGAAGGACATCAAGGCCGCGCAGACTGCGTCCTACAGGTCCATGAAGGCGGCTAAGGCTTCCAAGCTCTCCGGCATCGAAGCCGAGATCCAGGCGATCGAGAACGCCGAGGAGGCCGCTGCCCGTGCGGCTGCACGCAGCAACCCGAGCGGTGGCGGTAACGGCGGCGGCAACTGGCCGAACCCGACCATTCCCGCCCACGGTAGCGTGGTCACCTACGCGAAATCACGGCTCGGGCTTCCGTACGTGTGGGCGGCCAGCGGTCCGCGCTCCTTCGACTGCTCCGGCCTGACCATGTGGTGCTACCGACAGATCGGCATCTCGCTGCCGCACTCGTCGCGCGCTCAGATCAACGTCGGTCAGCGCGTCTCGCGCGCGAACATACAGCCGGGCGACCTCGTCTTCTTCGGGTCGCCGATCCACCACGTGGGCATGTATGTCGGTGGGGGCATGATGATCCACTCGCCGAACTCGGGCAGACGTCGTCAAGTACTCACCGGCGTTCCGAGGCGACTACGTCGGGGCATCTCGCCCGTAAGCACGCCAGACTCGTTCTTCTCGAAGGCCCTCGCCGATCCGGCGGGGGCTTTTGTGTTTCGCCGTAACAGCCGATGACACTGAAGTACACTTGGTCTACTGATGCGCGGGGAGTGGGAGATGACTCGAGATGGCTGAGATCGACGGCCTGCTGAAGCTGATGACTGACCGCGGGGCCTCGGACCTGCACATCAAGGTGGGCAGCCCACCGGCTCTGCGCCTGCACTCACGGCTGGTCATGGTCACCGAGATCCCGAGGCTCACCGCCGAGCAGACCCACATACTCGCGCTGGGCATGATGGACGATGAGCAGCAAGCGAAGCTCGAGTCGGGCGGCGAAGTCGACTTCGCCTACTCGCTCGTCCGGCGTCGGCCGCTTCCGCGTCAACGCGTTTCGCCAGCGCGGCAGCGTCGGGATGACCCTGCGCAGGGTCTCGACCGAACGCACGAGCGTCGAGGAGCTCGGCCTGCCGCCCGTCATCCGCAAGCTCGCCGACGAGCCGCGCGGTCTCGTGCTCGTCACGGGTACCGCCGGATCGGGCAAGACGACCACGCTCGCGTCGATGATCGACCACATCAACAGCACGCGTGACGGCCACATCATCACCATCGAGGACCCGATCGAGGTCATGCACCAGGACAAGCGCTGCATCGTCAACCAGCGCGAGATCGGCATCGACACCGAGAGCTACGCCGAGGCGCTGCGCCACGTCGTGCGCCAGGACCCCGACGTCATCCTCATCGGCGAGATGCGCGACTACGACACCGTCTCGGCGGCGCTGACTGCGGCCGAGATCGGCAACCTGGTCTTCTCGACCCTTCACACCATCGACGCGACCGAGACGATCAACCGGGTCATCGACTTCTTCCCGCCCCACCAGCAGCAGCAGATCCGCCTGATGCTCGGCGCGACGCTCAAGGGCATCGTCTCGCTGCGGCTCATCCCGTCGATCCAAGGTGGCCTGGTCCCTGCGGTCGAGGTGCTGGTCATGACCGGCACCGTCCGCGAGTACATCATCGATCCCGACAAGACCTACATGATCCGAGACGCGATGGAGGAAGGCATCTACTACGGGATGCAGACGTTCGACCAGTCCCTGCTGCGCCTGTACCAGGACGGCAAGATCACGCTGGACGACGCCATCGCGTTCGCGCACAACGCACACGACTTCAAGATCAAGGTGCGCCAGCTCGGCGTCGACCCGGATGCGATCGCTCAGTCCGGAATCTACTAGCCGGCTGGAGCGTTCGCCTGCTGCTCGCGCCGGCGTGCCGAGCGAGAGAGCACCAGCGCGGCAGCCAGCGCGCCCGCCGTCGCTCCGATCGGTGTCGAGCACCCAGTCGAACACGTCCGGGTTCCGCAGCGGGACGAACCGCTGGTGGAACTCGTCGGTGACCCCGTAGAGCGAAGCGAGCAGAATCGCGAGGACGACCGCGGACGAGCTACGGCCCTTCGGGTCCAGCGCCCACATCAGCAGTGCCCCCAGCACGAAGTACTCGCCCAGATGGCCCTGGATCGAGTACCCGCCGGGCAGCGTGCTTCCCGGCTGAGCCGAGACGACGAAGATCGCGCGCGGCCCAAGCAGACAGCAAGGAGCCACGGGATCGCGCGGGGCAGTCGGCGCACGTGTGACGGTCCTCTCGGCGGGGCGGTGTTGGTGGGACGAGTCTAGCATCGGGGCGCTTGACACCGCGCGCGGCGGTCTGGGAGTGTGACGAGCGCATTTGCAGCCGCGAGACGCCGAGGGGAGGCACGCCGTGAACCGCCGAGGATCGCTCATCGCCGTCGTGGTCTCGGCCGCCTGCTTCGGCACGCTTGCGGTGCTGGCGCCGCTCGCCTACGACGCCGGCGCGTTGCCGCTGCCGCTGCTCGCGTGGCGGTTCATGTTCGCAGCGCTCCTGCTCGCCGCCCTCGTCGCCGCGCGCAAGCCGTCGGACCTGCTGGTCTCGCGCGGCGACTTCGCTCGCTACGCGGCGCTCGCGCTCACCGGCTACGGCGCTGCCTCGATCTGCTTCTTCTTCGCGCTCACGTACGCGGATGCCTCGGTGGTCGCGGTGCTGCTCTACGCGTACCCGGCGCTCGTGACCATCGCGAGCTGGCTGTTCCTGGGCGAGAAGCCGACGTGGCAGCGGGGGCTGGCGGTGGTCATCACCTTCGTCGGATGCGCGCTGGTCGTCGGGCTGCTCGGCGGGCCGGTCACGGTGTCGGTGCCCGGGCATCCTGCTCGGGCTGGGCGCGGCGGTGGGGTACACGCTCTTCAACCTGCTCTCGGACCGGTGGCTACCCGGGCGCTCTCAGCTGGTGATGATGGGCTACACCTTCGGGATCGCGGCGGTCGGCGCTGCCGTGGTGTCGATCGTGTTCGCGATCGTGGAGATGCGAGCGCGCGTCGACCACGCTTGGCGAGCGTATGGCCGTCGGCAGTCGCTTCGCTCTCCCCGGCTGCCTGGGAGCCGCGAGCCTGGGCGCTGCTCGCCGCCATCGTCATCGTCCCGACCTTCATCGCGGTCGTGCTCTACCTGCAGGGCATTCGGGGCCTCGGCCCGTCGCAGGCCGCGGTCATCTCGACGCTCGAGCCGCTGTTCACGATCGCGCTGGCCCGGGTGTTCTTGGACGAGCAGCTGGTCGCGGTGCAGTGGCTCGGCGCGATCCTGGTGCTCGGTGGCGTCGTGTTCGCCGAGATCGAGCGCGCGCAAGATCGAGCAGCCGGCAGCGTTCTAGCCGCCCGCGGCCAGGAGTACCAGCAGCGCGCTACGAGCGAGCCAGCCGCCTGCGACCACCACCGCCTGCGCACCCCACGCGATCCCCACCGCGCGCACGACCTCGCCTCGCTTCGACCGCGCCGGATGAGCACCCCGCCCGTCACCGCCGCCGGAGATCAGCCATGCGGCGAACCGTAGCTCGGGCGTGACCGCGATCGCGTAGACCAGCAGTCCGAGCCAGACGGCGTCACGCGCGGCCGCGGGGTTCTCGGCGAAGGCGCGTGGCGCTGCCAGTCGGAGTGCGACCCATCGGATCCCCGCCCACATGATGCTGGCCAGCCCGGCAAGCGCAGCGACCCGTCGGTCGACGCCCGGGGCTGAGAGCAGGATGCCGACTGCGGCACCAACGAGTACCGCCAGGCCGCCCAGCAACGGGAGCGCACGGTGGACTTTGGCCGCGAGGGTCTGCCTCGGCCGGGGGTGAGTGAGGTTCGGGACAGCGTCGTCCGTGAGGCGCGACCTGCGGCGCGCCGTGACACGCCGGCAAACCCGAGCGAGAGGACGCGTCGCCACCAATTGAGCCAGCGCACTGGCCAGGCAACGAGGGGGTCGGGAAGCGGCGGTTCGGTACCGGCCCGTGCTATCATTAAGGTTGCTTTCGAAGACGATTGGGGCACGCGCAGACAGCCTGCGTCCCCTCTAGGCGAGGACATTCATCAGTGTACTCGACCGGTGAAACAGGGGGGCGACGCACGCGGCGCGTGAAACGGATTGCCACCGCGCTGATCGCCTGCGCCGTGGTTCTCTCCGTCATGTTGGTCGCGACCCTCGGTTTCGTCGCTCTACCTCGACTCCCTCGCGCGCTCGCTGCCTGACCTGCGGACCAATCCCGAGAATGCTGGTGACGCAGCGAACGACCATCGTCTACGCAGTCGACGGATCGACGCTTGCCGAGTGGCACGGCGAGCAGGACCGCACCGTCGTCTCGTACGACGAGATGCCGGCCCACCTGAGAAACGCGGTCGTGGCGGTCGAGGACCCCCGATTCTACGAGCACCACGGCATCGAGCTCGCAGCCGTCTCGAGCGTTCTGAGCGGAGCAGCGGCAGCTGGGCAGCGAACCACCACGCGTGCCAGCACCATCACCCAGCAGGTCGTCAAGAACCTCTTCACGAGCGGCAAGCGGACCTTCTCACGCAAGGTACGAGAAGCGCTCATGGCCAACGCGCTTGGAGATGCGGGCGGACAAGGAGCAGGTGCTGGAGCTCTACCTCAACACCGTGTACCTCGGCAGGGGCTACTACGGTGTCGAGACCGCCGCGCAGCGCTACTTCGGCAAGCCCGCACGCTCGCTCACTCTCGCAGAGTCCGCCACGCTCGCCGGCATCATCGAGTCGCCCACCAGGTACAGCCCGCTCGACTATCCCGAAGCCGCTCGTGGCCGGCGCGACGTCGTGCTCGACGAGATGGCCGAGCAGGGCTACATCACGCTCGCGCAGAAGCGAGAGGCGGCTGCGGAACCCCTGGCGCTGCGCCCCGGCGACACGCCGCTTCACAGGGCGCCCTACTTCGTCGAGTACGTGAAGCAGGACCTCATCGAACGACTCGGGGCCGAGAAGGTCTACGGCGGCGGACTGCGGGTGTTCACGTCACTCGACCCCGCGATGCAGAACTCCGCCGAGAACGCCGCGCGCCAAGCTCTCGGGTAACGGCGATCCCGAAGTCGCGCTCGTGGCGGTACGTCACACCGACGGGCGAGTGCTGGCGCTCGTGGGCGGCAGGGACTTCGCTCAGAACCAGTTCAATCTCGCGGTGCAGGGACGCCGGCAGCCCGGTTCGGCGTTCAAGCCGTTCGTCCTCGCGACCGCGTTGCAGCAGGGCATCAACCCCGCTACCAAGTACAGCGCAGCGCCCTACTCGGTGCAGGTGAAGGACGGTCTGTGGAATGTCCAGAACTACGAGAACGAGATCACAGGAGGTCGCATCAGCCTGAATGCGGCGACCAACTGGTCCGTGAACGCAGTCTATGCGCGGTTGATGATGCAGGTCGGGCCAAAGAACGTTGTGAAGGTCGCGAAGAAGATGGGCATCACAACGCCCGTGGATCCCGATCCCGCGATTGCGCTCGGGGGGCTGAGGACGGGCGTGTCGCCCCTCGAGATGGCTTCGGCGTACGGAACGATCGCAAACGGCGGCGTTGCCGTCACCCCCTCGGGGGTCATCCGAGTGCTCGATGATCGCGGGATCACGGTCTACGAACCCAGCCGGTCCGCCACCAGGGCCATCACAGCGGCAACCGCGGCGCGGGAGTCGCAGATGCTGCACAATGTGGTCGAGAAGGGCACCGGGGTGAAGGCCAAGATAGGGCGGTGGGCCGCCGGCAAGACGGGCACGACCCAGTCCTATCGGGACGCCTGGTTTGTCGGATGGGCGGGTGACGTCTCGACTGCGGTCTGGGTTGGCCATCGCGATGGGCAGGTGGCGATGACGAAGGTGCACGGGATCAAGGTGACAGGCGGCAGCTTCCCGGCCAGCATCTGGGCGGCCTTCATGAAGCCCGTCGGCAACGGTTCGCCGGATGAGATGGCCAACGTCACAGAGTCCGGAGGAGGCGTGCTGGTTCGGGTGTGCTCCGACTCCCAGCTTCCAGTCACCAAGGGCTGTCCGCATTGGTCAGACATTACGTCTCGAGCGCCGAGGCAATCGCCGCTCTACCGACCTGCAACATCCACTAGGAAGGCTGACGTGGACCACTACCGCAGGCTGCAGGTGACTCGCGACGCCGACCCCGTGGTCATCGAGCGAGCGTACAAGGCCCTGAGCATGAAGTACCACCCCGACCAGTCAGCGTCGGCACAACGTGATGCCGCGACCCGCCGGATGCAGCAGCTCAACGAGGCCTACCGCGTCCTGCGCAATCCCGACCTACGCCGCAACTACGACGCGACCCTGCCTTCAGAGGGGGACAGTGGCTGGGACCAGTTCTGGGAGAAGGGTCTGGTCGGTCTGTTCAAAGACCGCTTCCGGAGTGGCCCCGGCCGCTAGATCTTGCGCCCGCGTGCCATGAGCCGTGCGAGCGGCGGCACCCGCAGGCCGATCACCTGTGGTGGGCAGAGCTCCTGGCAGCAGTAGCAGCGGATGCAGGTCGTGTGGTCGAAGGAGGGGCCGTCGGCGCCCACCACGATCGCATTCACGGGGCAGCTCTCCTCGCAGCGCTTGCACTTGGTGCAGCCGGCGGCCCGGGCGAGCACCGGTCGCGCCGTCGTCCAGCCGCGCATCCGCTTGCCGAGCCACGGCGGCATCATCGCCGAGATGTCCCTCGCAGGGAGCGCGAAATCCGCCGGCGCGAGTGCGTGCCAGTCGGCGCCGTGTATCTCGACCTCGGCCACCGACGACGGGCCCAGCCCCCGGCGGGCGGCCGCCTTGTTGGAGTAGACCTCCATGGGATCGAGCCCCGCCATGGCCGAGGCCACCACATCGAGCGCCACGCTGTCGGCCGACGCGATGATCGCCCCCACCTGCCGAGGAGTCCCGCCGGCGGGCCCTTCGCCCTCCATGCCGACGACGGCGTCCATGATCGCGAGCGCCGGCTTGCAGGCGAGCATGAGGTCGACGAGCATGCTTCCGAAGTCGTCACGATCGGGCACCTTGAGGTGGTACTGAGCCTTGTCCAGGCCTGGGATGCACCCGAACAGGTTCTTCACTGCGCCGGTGAACATCATGAAGCCGTGTGTCTTGAACTTGGGAAGCGTGATCAGCACGTCGGTCTCCACGACGGCCCGACCGAGGGTGAAGGCGCCGTAGAGCGATCCGTCAGGTGCGCTCGCGCGGACGCAGTCGTCATCGAACAGCACGAGTGGCACGCCTTCTTCGACGCAGACCGCTCCTATCCCGGAGTCCTCGGAGATGTGGCGCCACTGACCCGCGGTGTTCGGCCCGCCAGGGCTGTCACCGACTGTCACTTCGCCTCCGCACGACCGTGCGGCTCGGATCACTGCTCGCACGAACTCAGGGTGAGTTGTGACCGCGCGCTCGGGGAGGGCGCGGGAGAGCAGGTTCACCTTGAGCAGCACGCGGTGCCCCGGAGAAACGAACGCCGCCATCCCCCCAAGCGGGGAGAGGGCGGCGTGCAGAGCTGCTTCGAGCTCGTTGGAGTCATAGGTCGCGCACTGGGAGATCGATACTTCGCTCATGTCCCCAGTCTAGCGCAGGACCGGCGGCGTGGCTCACTCCGTCGCCGCGGCAGCCTCTCGCTCCAGCAGCTTGTTGTTGACCGCGCGCATGATGGCCGGATAGCTGACGGCGCCGTCGTAGACGGGAACTCCGTCGATGACGGTGACCGGGAACAGCAATCCGCGGGAGTCGATCTCGCTCAGCAGGGCTGAGTGCTCTGACTGGACCTCGGGCTGCTCGATATCGTGAGTACAGCACCTGCGCGTCGTCGCCGTAGCGGCGCTGTATCTCGGCGCGGACGATGGCCGTGATCTCCTCCGGAGACCAGGACGGACCTCAACCACCCGAGAAACAGGCCGTCTGGGCGGGAAGGTCGAAGACTGCGATGACAACAGGATCAGGCACTTGAATCTCCCTCAGCGAAACTTCACGGCGTTCATCGGACATACTCGAATGCACACGCCGCATCCGGTGCACTTCTCTTCAATGACGGTATACCCACCGTCGTGCGGAACGATGGCGCCCTTCGGGCAGACCCTTCGTGAGGGGCAACCGGGCTGGCGGTCGCAGCGTTGCTGGTCGATGGTAACCATGGGCATTCAGGCGTCCTCGGATTCTCAATCGGGCGGGGTGCCCCGCGTCTTCTCGGCAATACAATACCCTATGGGGTATCCAGATGCAACCGTGCGAACCGATACAAGCACTGATACGATGTGTGCGGGAAACGACGACGCTCAACCACGAGGGGTGTATCCGTGAAGCGCAGAACCGGAACGACGAGCCGAAACCTGAGATGGGTCATGCTCGGCGGGGGGCTCGTGTCTGGATTGGTCTTTCCCTTCGTCGCCCTCCTGTTCGTGACACCGAAGAGCACGATTCTGTTCGTCGCCTTCGTCGTCGCCTGCGTCGCCGCGGGTGGGCTGATGGGGTGGTTCTGCTACTCGCTGTCCAGCCGTGCGTCCGAGCGTGCCCTGATCTCCACCCTCGAGGCCGCCCGGGCGCGGCTCGGAATCGACGTGAGGATCGGGTCCGACATAGACGAGATGACGGCGGAGTTCGAGCGCCTCTTCCGCGACGTCTCCGGCATCCTGTCGCAGGCCCGTATGGTCAACAGCGACATCCGCGCCCTCACGGCCCAGGTCCTCACCGCGACCGAAGAGCAGGCGAGCGGAGCGGCCCAGCAAGCGGCAGCAGTCACCGAGACCTCGGCCACGGTCGAGGAGCTCGCACAGACCTCGAAGCAGATCGCCGAGAACTCGCAGTCCGTCGCCGCCGTCGCCGAGCGCACGCTCGCCTCGGCCGAGGAAGGCATGCAGACCGTCGCCGACACCGCCGACGGCATCGAGGAGATTCGCAGCAGCAACCAGGCCGTCATCCGACCGCATCCTGGCGCTCGGCGAGCGCAGCCAGGAGATCGGCCGCGTCCTCGTGATCATCGACGACATCGCCGAGCAGACCAAGATCCTCGCGCTCAACGCGGCCATCGAAGCCGCCCGCGCGGGCGAGGCCGGCAAGGGCTTCGCGGTCGTTGCCGAGGAGATTCGCAAGCTCGCCGACTCGGTGACCGAGTCCACCTCCGAGATCGGCCGCGTGGTGCGCGAGATACAGTCCTCGGCGTCGTCGCTGGTCATGTCGACCGAGAAGGCCAGCAAGAAGGTCGACGAAGGCAAGATGCTCGCCGGCCTGACCGCCGATTCGCTCGAGAAGATCGTCCACCAGGTGGAGGAGACGACTGACTCGGCGAAGCAGATCTCGATCGCGACGCAGCAGCAGCGGACCGCCTCAGACCAGGTCGTTATCTCGATGCGCGAGATGGCGCAGGTCGCCACCCAGTCGGCCGAGTCTTCTCGGCAGATCCAGGGCGCGATCATCGAACTCAACAGGCTTGCGGACTCGCTCGAGGTCCGCTGACGCCGCACGAATCGCCGGTCCGATTGCAGGACGCGCGCGGTTTCTGTCGAAAGCCCCCGAATGAAGGATTGAGCGTTTGTCGCCGCTATGTTGTAGCGGCGGCTTCGTTCATATATCTTTCTTTATGACAAGGGGTGGGGAGGACTGTCTCTCCCTGCACGCACTGGTTCTGCCCGAACTAGCAAGGAGAGTGGGTATGGCGAAGATCTCCCTGGCCGGATTCAAGGATCCGGTTCGCCGGCCGCGCTACATCATCTGGGCGATTGTTGCTGTCCTGGTGATCATCGCGGTCATGATTCCCGTGCTGGGGGTGACTTCCACCTATTGGTTCTGCGCCGAGGGCTGCCACAAGGTACAGGACGATACGATCATCGCCTACAACCATTCGAGCCACTCGAAGATCAGCTGTATGGCCTGCCACATGCCGGTTCAGGCGAACCCGGTCGTGTTCCTGCTGCACAAGGCGGAAGCACTCGGTGAGCTGTACATGACGGTCACCAACAAGTTCGAGCTGCCGCTCAATGCCGAGAGTGAAGTCGCCCTCGTCATGAAGACGACTCAGTGCACCCAGTGCCACAACCTGGCCACGCGGCCCATCACCACGAGCCCGGGCATGAAGATCAACCACGACAAGCACAGCGAGCAGGGCGTCACGTGCACGACCTGTCACAACCGGGTCGCGCACAACGAGGACTTCGAGCTGACGCTCACCCACCCGACGACCGGTGAGCCGAACCAGCCGCACGAGAACTTCGGGTCGATGGACGCGTGCTTCCGCTGCCACGATCCAGAGAACGAAGAGGCTGCGCCGGGCGAGTGCATCGCCTGCCACACCGTCGGCTTCGAGCTCAAGCCCGACAGCCACCTCGACGCTCGGCTTCATCCCGAAGCACGGCGAGATGGCCAAGGAGTCGCTTGAGAAGGTCGCCGAGACGGTCAAGGAGACCGGCATCGCGACCATCACCGCCGAGGCCAAGACCGAGTGGATCGAAGCCCGCCGAAGGCTCCGAGGAGACCACCGGCGAGAGGCTCATGCCGGTCGGCGCCGTCTACTACTGCGGAACCTGCCACAAGCAGCAGTTCTGCACCGACTGCCACGGCACTCAGATGCCGCACTCCGAGGAGTTCATCGAGCCCAAGGACGTCAAGGATCCCAAGGGCCACCCGGTCCAGTCCGTGGTGATTCCCAAGAAGTGCGTCATGTGTCACGGCGAGAACGTGAAGACCCACTTCTGCGACGAGTGCCACCACGGCACGAAGGTCGGCTACGAGTTCGACGTCAAGCAGCCGTGGATCCCGCAGCACCCGAAGGCCGTGGCCGAGTCCGGCGTGAAGCCGTGCACCGAGAAGTGCCACTCGCCGAAGTTCTGCGTCGACTGCCACACCGGCAAGAAGGTCGTCCCGAGCTCGCACGACTCCCGTCTGTGGACCCACCCGGCCACGCCGGCGAAGTCCGTGTACGGCAAGAGCCCGGCCGAGGCCAAGGCCAAGCACGCGCTTGCAGCTCAGGAGTCGATCGAGTCGTGCGAAGTGTGTCACGGCGCCGGCGGCATAAACGCGAAGTTCTGCAAGAGCTGTCACAAGCTCGAGATGCCGCACACCGAGGACTTCAAGAAGTTCCACGGTGCCACCGGTCGCAAGAACCCGAGCGTCTGCAAGAACTGCCACGGCTTCAAGGAGATGTGCAGCAACTGCCACCACATCGATTCCTCGAACACCGTGCCTTGGATCAAGCGTCACGGCGCTTCGGTTGCCAAGAACGGTGCCGATGGTTGCGTGGAGAAGTGCCACAAGAAGACGGACTGCGTGAAGTGCCACCAGAAGCGCAACGTCGTACCGGGCTCGCACAAGAGGGGCGGCTTCGTGAAGAAGCCAGGCGAGGCGCTCGGAACGCACGCGGCATCGTACCAGAAGGATGGAGCGGTCTGCACCTACTGCCACTCTGGCAGCCAGGACACGCTACCGAACTCCAAGTTCTGCAAGAGCTGTCACAAGCTCGAGATGCCGCATCCGATCGACGATGCGAGCGATCAGAAGTTCGTGCACAAGGAAGGCTTCCAGAAGAAGCAGCTCAAGAAGGCGACCTGCACCAATTGCCATGCGCCGAAGTTCTGCAACGACTGCCACCACCCCGCTGGTGAGAAGTCGGGCAAGCCGTGGGTCCGCTACCACCCGACCCCGGTCAAGAAGGACGGAGCGGCGGCATGCCTTGACGCTTGCCACAAGGAGACCTTCTGCTCCGACTGCCACGTGAACCGCGCCCAGAAGATCATCAGGGGCAACTAGACGGTTCGAACGGTACGGAACTACGAGGAGCCCGGCCCCGAGGGGGTCGGGCTCCTCTCTTTTCGCAGCTAGCTGAGCGCAAATGGGGGGCTTGCGGCGGCGAATCCTGAGCGAGTCTTTGCGCTTGCGCCGAGGGAGTGCTAGCATAGCGCCTCGCCGGGATGTGGCTCAGCTTGGTAGAGCGCTCGGTTCGGGACCGAGAGGTCGTGGGTTCGAATCCCGCCATCCCGACCATCCGGACACAGACGGCAGGCCGCACACACGCGGCCTGCCGTTCGGCTTCTCTAGGCGGTACGCATGCTGCAGACGGCTCTCCACTGGTTAGGCTTCGGCCTGTGCCACCAGCTCCCGGAGCGCTCCTTCTTCGGAGGAGGCGTCCAGGCGCCTGTCTGCGCGCGCGACACAGGAATCTACATCGGCTTCTGTGTCGCGATCGTGCTGATCTCGATTCTGCACCGGCCCAAGCGGCCTCGCGGGTTCCCGAGCCCGCTGGGGTGGGTTGCATTCGGGCTCATGATCGGGTCGATGGCGATCGACGGGGGAACCCAGCTCATCGGGCTCAGGTCGAGCGCGAACGACCTGCGGCTCATCACCGGGCTGCTCTCGGGCTTCGCGATCGCGATGCTGCTCGCTCCGATGCTCAACGATTCGGTGTGGCGCACGTCGCACAACCAGCGAGTTCTCGATCCGCCGTGGCGTCTCGGAGTGTTTGTTCTGGTGGTCCCGGTGGTCTACGCGATCGTGTGGTGGGGCGCGCCACTCCTCGGCGTCGCGTATCCCGATCTTGGTCGCCATCGCGATTCTGACGACGCTGACGTGCGTGAACATGGTGATGGTGTGTCTCACCCCGTGGTTCGAGCGCAAGGCCGACGAACCTTCTGCAGGTCTGGCCGGCGGCTCTCGTCGGGCTCGCCTTGGCGTTCTTCGAGATCTGGCTCGCCGCACTGCTCAGGCTCGGCTTGGTCGCGCTTGCGGAGCGCATCTCGTAGACTGGGCGGGTAGGCGTTCGTTGCGGGTGCTCGAGTGTCGGATACCAAGGGGGTTCTGGTGGTTGAGTCAGGGGACCGGTTGCAGCACGTCTCGAAGTCCAAGGTCCGTGTGTTTGCGATGGTCGAAGGGTGGCGCATCGAGGGGGACCTTCACGTTCTCGATGGGAGCCGACTCACCGACGCGATCAACTCCAAGACCAAGGACTTCCTCGCGGTGACAGACGCGACGCATCTATCGACGCCACGACGAGTGCGCTCCTGTTTCAGACTCCATTTCTGGCGCTGAACCGAGACGCTATCTCGATGCTCTTCCTCTCGGAGTAGTCGCCGCTCACCGCAGCGGTGCGGCTCTCGTCGTTGGTGTCAGACCGCCTGGCTAAGCTTCTTACGAACACACGTTCGAAGGAGGCAGAGCATGGGCACATCGGTTGGCACTCGCACACTCGCCAGCGTTCTCGACGACCTGGTCGCCGGGGCGCGGCAGGATGACATCCCCCCATTGGTCGCCGAACGCGCCCGCCAGGCGACCGCCCGCGCGATGCGCATGGACCTGAACGCGCCGGCGGGCTTCTCCCTCGCGAATCGTGCTGAGGCCTACTTCACGGCCTGCGTGCGCCGCGCCACCGTTCGGGGTGGAGCCGGGCCGCGAGCAGCAGCTCGGATGGTCGCAGCGGCCGTGGTGGCAGACCTGCTCGATGCCGGACGCGACGGGGCCGCCGCTTGGAGCGAGCTCGAGCGCGGCTGGAGCGAGCGACTGCCCGAGGACCTGCTGGAGGAGTTTCGGCTGAAGCTGTGCGGCTAGAAGCCAGCCGAGAGCTATCGGCTGCCGGCGAACAGAACGTCGCCGTTCTCGCCGACCACCCACAGACGCTTGGCGCTGAGCGAGCCGGACTTCGGCCCCGTGGCCTCGACCACCAAGACCGCCGGCTTCCCATCGTAGTTGCCGCGTTCGACGTAGACAGGGACGCCGCTCGTGGAACTCGGGAAGGTGCGCGTGAGCAGATCCGCGACCGATGAAGCTGTCGCGCCGTTGCGCCTCAACGCGGCGAGGGCCCCGTGGCGCAGCTTCTCTCCCTCGGATGTTGGCTTGGATGCGACGGCCGAGGCATCTGCTTTCGCGAGAAGCGCGAGCGCCATGGCGTTCGTGTAGTTGACGTCGCTCTCGACGTAGACGGGACCCTTGCTCGCGCAGCCGGTCAGGAGCGCAACCGCAGTGGCCGCCAGTAGTGCGGTGACGAGCGCGGTGCGTGCGATTCTGCTCACGGCGAACCTCCGGAGGTCGGGTACCCCCATAGTAGTCCAATCGCGTCGCTCTGCCCCAGCCGGAATCTGTGCAATCGCTCGGTGTCAGACCCGCGAACTACGCTGCTCCCAGAAGACGGAGATGACGCGGAGGCGAGTGCGATGAAGGCGAACTACATCAACGAGCTGGCGGAGGGCATGAAAGTCGATGACCCGTTTGCGGTGCGTGCGAAGGAGATGCGGGCGGCGCGCACCGGTGACGCCTTCCTCTCCCTCGAGCTGGCGGATCGGACCGGGCAGCTACCGGCCGTCTACTTTCGGCCGGACCCCGCAGGCGTCTGCGATACCGGTCGGCAGCGTCGTTCGTGTGCGCGGGACGGTGACGAGCTTCCGCGGCCAGAAGCGCATCTCGGTTGAGTCCATGCGTGCCGAGCAGTCCGTCGACCCGGACGACTTCATCGCCGGTGGAACCCGCTCGCGAGATGAGCTCGTTGCGGAGTTCAAGTCGCTCGCCGCAGCGGTTCGCGATCCTCAGCTTCGCAAGGTGCTGCGGGCCGTGTTCGGGGACGCGGAGTTCTTCGAGCGGTTCGCGCGCTGCCCGGGCTCGCAGTCGTACCATCACGCGCACACCAGCGGCCTCATCGAGCACACCGTGGCCGTGGCCGGCATGTGCCGCACCCTCGCCGAGCAGTACGCACAGGCCGACGCGCGACCTGCTGCTGTGCGCGGCGCTGCTGCACGACATCGGCAAGTGCGATGAACTGACCTTCGACACCGCCATCGAGTACACCGACGAGGGCCGGCTGCTCGGGCACGTCGTTCTCGGCGTGCAGCGGGTGCACGACGCCGATCACCCGCGCGCGCCTCAAGATCGACACCGGTACGCCTCATGCGGCTCGAGCACGCGATGCTCTCGCACCACGGCGAGCTCGAATGGGGTTCACCGAAGCGTCCGTCGACCTTCGAGGCGCTTCTCCTCCACCACGTCGACAATCTCGATGCGAAGGCCGCCGGCTTCGTCGCGCTCCTCGGTGGGGCGTCGCGGGTCGAGGAGTCGTGGACCGATGCGGGCAACCTGTTCCGCCGGCCGCTGTACGCGCCGCGAGCCTGCCGAGGACGATCGCCGCTACCCGGCCGATGAGGACGCGCAGCACTGCAGGCTGACCGCATAGTCGAGCGCGTCCGGTCTGACGTTCGTCGAGTCGGGGGACTTTCATCTAGAATCGCGATGGCGGTCGATGAAGGCCGCTTTCGTCCGACGCGCATCACGAGGAGTGGATTCCACATGCCCGAAACCCCCAAGGCCGAAATCGGCGTCTTCGGCGGCAGCGGCTTCTACGAGCTGCTGGACAACCCGCGCGAGCACAAGGTCAACACCCCGTTCGGCTCGCCCTCTTCGCCGGTCATGGTCGGCGAGATCGCGGGTCGCTCGGTCGCGTTCCTGCCGCGGCACGGCAAGGACCACTCGCTGCCGCCGCACATGATCAACTACCGGGCGAACCTGTGGGCGATGAAGGAGCTGGGCGTCTCACAGATCATCGGTCCGAACGCCTGCGGCTCGCTTCAGCCGGAAGTCGAGCCGGGCCACTTCGTCATCTGCGACCAGTTCGTCGACCGCACGTGGGGTCGCAAGGACACGTTCTACGACGGCCCGATCACCACGCACGTCTCCTCGGCGGACCCGTACTGCCCGGCGATGCGTCAGGTCGCATCGGACCAGGCGGCGGCCCTGGGCATCACCGCGCACTCGACCGGCACCGTCGTCGTGATCCAGGGTCCGCGCTTCTCAACGCGCTCCGAGTCCAAGTGGTTCGCCGCGCAGGGCTGGGAAGTCATCAACATGACGCAGTACCCCGAGTGCTATCTCGCTCGCGAACTGGAGATCTGCTACGTGAACATCTCGCTCATCACCGATCATGGACGCCGGTGCCGAGGGTGCCGAGCCGGTCTCCAACGACGAGGTCATTCGCGTGTTCAACGAGAACAACAGCAAGGTGAAGGACCTCATCTACTCGATGATTCCCGCACTCCCGACGAAGCGCGACTGCGTGTGCTCGCACGCGCTCGAAGGCGCTGCGTTCTAGGCTCGTCTCGAGCGGGCGGCCCGTTCGCGTGCGGAGGGCCGCCCTCATCATCTGGAGGCGGCGTGTTCGACGTGCCTTCATACCGAGTCGGCAGGGTCTTCGGCATCCCGATCGAGGTCAACGCGAGCTGGATCATCATCTTCGCGCTCGTGTCGTTGTCGCTGGGCGCCGGCTACTACCCGTCGATTCCCGAGGCGAGCCGCGCGCCCAGGCTGCTGCTTCGCGCTTCTTGGCGTGGTGACCGCGTTCCTCTTCTTCTCGTCGATCGTCGTGCACGAGCTCGCGCACGCGCTCGTCACGCGCGCCTCGGGCGGGAAGGTCGAGAAGATCACGCTCTTCATCTTCGGTGGTGTCGCCGAGCTCTCAGACGAGCCGACGTCGCCGGGCAAGGAGTTCCTGATGGCGGCCGCGGGTCCGGCGATGAGCATGCTCGCTCGCCGTCATCGCGTTCGTCGGGTACCTCGTCGCGATTCGAGCGGGGCGAGCTGGTGGCTGTGGGCGCCGCTGCAGTACCTGGCCACGATCAACTTCTTCGTGGGCGCCTTCAACCTGCTGCCCGGGTTCCCGCTCGACGGCGGGTCGGGTGCTCAGGGCGATTCTGTGGGGGATCACCGGCGACATCCTCAAGGCCACCCGCTGGGCGACGCGGTCCGGGCAGCTCATCGGGTGGGCGATGGTCGCCTACGCGGTGCTCGGTGTCCTCGGCATCGTTCCCGGCGCCAGCGATACGATCTGGCTCGGGCTCATCGGCTGGTTCATCGCGTGGCTGGCCGGCTCGGCCTACAGGCAGCAGGAGGTGCGCTCGCGGCTTGCTGCGATCACCGTCGGATCGATCATGACGCCGCACCCGCAGACCGTCCCCGGCGAGATGACCGTCGAGCAGCTGGCGCACGATCACTTCCTCGGCGGGCAGCACAGCCGATACCCGGTGCTGTTCGAGGGCTCGGTGCACGGTCTCGTCTCGCTCGCCGACATCAAGGCGGTCGATCGGCCGGACTGGCCGTTCGTGCGCGTCATCGACGTCACCAACCGTGACCTGCAGGCGCTCACGGTGTCCGGCCGACGCGCCGGTCGACGTCGCTGCTTCGACGCGCTTCTCGGCCGAGAAGCCCGGGGCACTGCTGGTGGTCGGCGAGGGCCGGCTGGTCGGGAATCGTCACGCGTTCCGATGTCATCTCCGCCATTCAGCACGCCTAGGCTGCCGTTCACGGAATTGCGCGCGCTCATCTTGTTGCGAAGTTTGTAACAGTTGTTACGATATGTGCCACTCATCAGACCCAATCCGAGGACACCATCGTGAGCGTCCTGCACCGGCAGCGAGCGCGTCCCTCAGGGAGTCATCGAGCGACTGCCGCTGTACCTCAACGTCCTCATGCACCTGCGGGAGGAAGGGCTGCAGACGGTCTCCTCGGCGCAGACTTTCGGAACTCACCGAAGTCAACGCCGCACAGATTCGGCGCGACCTCGCCTACTTCGGGCAGTTCGGCAAGCGCGGGGTCGGCTACGACGTCGGCCTGCTCGTCGACCGCATCCAGCGCATCCTGGGCTCGGACCACATCCAGCGGCTCGCGATCGTCGGCGCGGGCAACCTCGGCTCGGCGATCGCACAGTACGACGGGCTGCGCACGCGCGGCTTCATCGTCGCCGGGCTGTTCGACAGCGATCCGCGCAAGGTCGGCACCCGGGTCGGCGACCTGATCGTGCGCGACATCTCCGAGCTCGAGCGTGTCGTCCGCGAGCAGGCGATCCGCTTCGGCGTCATCGCGGTGCCGCCCGAGACGGCGCAGGAGGTCGCGGATAGGTTGTGCGACGGCCGGGCATTCAGGTGGTCGTGAACTACTCCACGGCTTTCGTGCACGTGCCCGAGCTGCGTCACGCTGCACAACACCGATCCCGTCGCGAGCTGCTCCACACGCTGTACTACCTGTCGCGCGCTGAAGGCGTGGCGAGCGCCTAGAACTGGTGGTACGCTACTCGCTAGCGTGTACACGGCCGACCGGTATCGGCCGTTCCCTATCGTCATGGAGGCTAACGAATGATCTCGACCCCGGTTCTTGCGATTGCGATTCCCTTCCTCGGCGGCATCGGTGCCCCCGAGCTCATCATCATCCTGGTCATCATCCTCGTGCTGTTCGGTCCCAAGCGTCTGCCGCAGCTCGGCAAGTCCCTCGGCAAGACCATGAAGGCCATTCGCGAGGGCGCCGAAGGCAAGATGGCGGAGGACGACGAGGAGCTCGACGCCGACGCGCCCGAAGAAGGAGTCGGCCAAGGCGGAGGCCAAGGATGAGACCAAGCCGAAGGCGGACGACGAGGAGTAGCACTCCGCGTCGCCTGAGACGGCCGCTCGGCGTGCGCCCGGCGTCGGACCGCATTCCTGCGGGTTGCGACGCGGCGGCATTCGTATATACTTTCGTGGACATTTGGACGGGCTGCCCGCACACGCAGGGCAGCCCGCGCGTTACGAGAGACCTGCCGATTCGAGCCGGGCGGCGGGCACCGAACGGGAGTTCTCGAATGAACAAAGAGATCGCACTCACCCCCGAAGGCCAGGCGAAGCTCGAAGACGAGCTGCGGCACCTTGAGACGGTTCGCCGTCGCGAGGTCGGGGAGCGCATCAAGGAAGCCAAGGAGTTCGGGGACATCTCCGAGAACTCCGAGTACGACGATGCCAAGAACGAGCAGGCGTGGGTCGAGAGCCGCATCATCGAGGTCACCGCAGATTCTCGCGCGCGCGACGATCATCGATGCGCCCAAGAAGAGCGACAAGGTCACCCTCGGCAGCAAGGTCAAGCTCAAGGACGCCAGCGGGAGACGTGCACGTCTACCAGGTCGTCGGCTCCGCCGAGGCCGATCCTGCCGACAACAAGATCTCCAACGAGTCGCCCGTCGGCTAGGCGATTCTCGGCCACAAGAAGGGCGACGTCGTCGCGGTCACCACTCCGTCGGGCAAGGTCCTCGAGTACACCGTCGTCTCGATCACCCGCTAGTCCGATGACCGACGAGCAGCGCATCGCCGCTGATTCCGCCTCGGCCGACGCCGACGCGGCGCTCGTCGAGGACGACCCCTTCGCGGTTCGCCGCGCCAAGCTCGATGCGCTGCGCGCCGCCGGCCAGCAGCCGTACGTCGACCACTGGGACGTGACGGCGCGGGCCGCGGAGCTCGAGGCCGACTACGCCGAGCTCGAGGCCGGGCGCCGAGACCGACGACGGTCGTCAGCGTCGCCGGTCGTCTCGTCGCCAAGCGCGACCAGGGCAAGATCGTCTTCCTCGTCATCCGAGACGCCACCGGCGACCTGCAGCTCTTCACTCGCATCAACCTCATCGGTGAAGACGCGTTCGAGGCGGTCAAGGACCTCGACCTGGGCGACTGGGTCGGCGCGGTCGGCACCGTGCTGCGCACCCGCCGAGGCGAGCTCTCGGTCGCGCCGACGCAGGTCACGCTGCTCTCGAAGTCGATGCGCCCGCTTCCCGAGAAGTACCACGGGCTCTCGGACACCGAGACCCGGTACCGCCAGCGCTACGTCGACCTCATCGCGAACCCCGAGGTCCGCGACGTCTTCACGACGCGCTTCAAGATCGTCGCCGCTATTCGCCGCTACATGGAGGCGGCCGGCTACCTCGAGGTCGAGACGCCGATGCTGCACGCCATCCCCGGCGGCGCGACCGCGAAGCCGTTCGTGACGCACCACAACGCGCTCGACATGCCGCTCTACCTGCGAATCGCGCCCGAGCTCTACCTCAAGCGACTGCTCGTGGGCGGCTTCGAGCGCGTCTACGAGATCAACCGCTCGTTCCGCAACGAAGGCATGAGCGTGCGCCACAACCCCGAGTTCACGATGCTCGAGGCGTACCAGGCGTACGGCAACATGGCGTCGATGATGGACCTCACCGAGGGCGTCATCACCAGCGCCGCCGAGGAGGTTCTCGGCACGCTCGGACTTCGAGTACCAGGGCACGCCGGTCTCGCTCAAGTCGCCGTGGCGTCGTGCCACGATGATCGACCTGACGAGCGCGGCCGCCGGCGAAGACGTCAGCTTCGCGCGCTCGGTCGAGGAGCTTCGCGCGCTGTGCGTCAAGCACGAGGTACCGTTCGAGAAGAGCTTCGGCAAGGGCAAGCTCATCACCGAGCTGTTCGAGAAGCTCGTCGAGCACACGCTCATCGAGCCGACGTTCGTCACGATGTACCCGGCCGAGACCTCGCCGCTCGCGCGCCGCAACGACGACGACCCCGAGCTCACCGACCGCTTCGAGCTCATCATCACTCGGTCGCGAGTTCGCCAACGCCTTCTCCGAGCTCGTCGATCCGGTCGACCAGCGCGGCCGCTTCGAAGCGCAGGTCGCCGCGAAGGACGCCGGCGACGACGAGGCGATGTGGGTCGACGAGGACTACCTGCGCGCGCAGGAGTACGGCATGCCGCCCGCCGGCGGCATGGGCCTCGGCATCGACCGCCTGGTCATGCTGCTCACCGACTCGGCGTCCATCCGAGACGTGCTGCTCTTCCCGCACATGCGTCCGGAGGCCTGTAGCGCGCTCGCGAGGCTGCCCAGCCCGTCGCAGCCGCTGATTGGCAGCTCGCAGCGACTTCGTGCCTCGGGTGCAGAATCTAAGTGCCGGACGCTTAGATTCGTGGCACTTTCCTTGCTTTCTCCACACCACGCCGCCTGTCCGTGTCGGAGCTGGCGGGTATACTCCACCTACAAGCTCATCGAGCCACCGGTTCCGCAGCGGAGCCGTTGCGATAGGGAGGCGCTCACATGTTCGAGCGATTCACCGAGAAGGCGCGCCGGGTCGTGGTCTACGCCCAAGAAGAAGCGCGCATGCTCAACCAGAACTACATCGGCACCGAGCACCTGCTGCTCGGACTCATCCGCGAGCAGGACGGCATCGCCGCCAAGGCGCTCGAGTCGCTGAGCATCTCGCTTGAGGACGTCCACGCGCAGGTCGAGGACCTCATCGGCCAGGGCACGTTCGTGCCGACGGGGCACATCCCGTTCACGCCGCGCGCCAAGAAGGTGCTCGAGCTGTCGCTGCGCGAGGCGCTGCAGCTCGGCCACAACTACATCGGCACCGAGCACATCCTGCTCGGCCTCATCCGCGAGGGCGAGGGTGTGGCGGCGCAGGTGCTGCTCAACCTCGGCGCCGATCTCGACAAGGTCCGCTCGGCGGTCATCCAGCTGCTCTCCGGCCACTACGGCAAGGGCGCGGAGGCGGGCGAAGAGCGTCGCGGAGGCGCGGGCCGGCAGCTCGTCGATGCTCGACGAGTTCGGCCGCAACCTCACGCGCCAGGCGCGCGAGGGCAAGCTCGACCCGGTCATCGGCCGCGCGAACGAGATCGAGCGCGTCATGCAGATCCTGTCGCGCCGCACCAAGAACAACCCGGTTCTCATCGGCGAGCCGGGCGTCGGCAAGACCGCCGTCGCCGAGGGGCTCGCGCAGCGCATCTCGAGCGACGAGGTGCCCGAGACCATCAAGGACAAGCAGCTCTACACGCTCGACCTGGCCGCGCTCGTCGCCGGCAGCAAGTACCGCGGCGAGTTCGAGGACCGGCTCAAGAAGGTCATCAAGGAGATCCGCGAGCGCGGCGACATCATCCTGTTCGTCGACGAGATGCACACGCTCGTCGGCGCCGGTGCCGCCGAGGGCGCCATCGACGCCGCCAGCATCATCAAGCCGGCGCTCGCCCGCGGCGAGCTGCAGACCATCGGCGCGACCACGCTCGACGAGTACCGCAAGTACGTCGAGAAGGACCCGGCGCTCGAGCGCCGCTTCCAGCCGATCCAGGTCGGCGAGCCCAGCGTCGAGGAGACCGATCGAGATCCTCAAGGGGCTGCGCGACCGCTACGAGGCGCACCACCGCGTCACCATCACCGACGCTGCGATCTGAAGCGGCCGCCACGCTGGCCGACCGCTACATCTCCGACCGCTTCCTGCCCGACAAGGCGATCGACCTCATCGACGAGGCCGGCGCGAAGATGCGCATCAAGATGATGACCGCACCTCCGGGCGTCAAGGAGGTCGACGACCGCCTGCGCTCGGTCCGCGCCGAGAAGGAAGCGGCCATCGAGGCTCAGGAGTTCGAGAAGGCCGCGAGCATGCGCGACACGCGAGAAGCAGATCCTCGCCGAGAAGCGCGCGCTCGAAGAAGAGTGGATGAAGCCGGACAACCGCCGCACGGTCGAGGTGGGCGAGAAGGAGATCGCGGAAGTCGTCTCGATGTGGACCGGCGTGCCGGTCACCGCGCTCACCGAAGAGGAGACCGAGCGGCTGCTGCGCATGGAGACGGCGCTGCACGAGCGCATCGTCGGCCAGGACGAAGCGGTCATCGCGGTCAGCAAGGCGATCCGCCGTGCGCGCGCCGGGCTCAAGGACCCGAAGCGGCCCAGCGGCTCGTTCATCTTCCTCGGCCCGTCGGGCGTGGGTAAGACCGAGCTCTCCAAGGCGCTCGCCAACTTCCTGTTCGGCAGCGAGGACTCGCTCATCAGCCTCGACATGTCCGAGTACATGGAGAAGCACACCGTCTCTCGCCTCATCGGCTCGCCTCCCGGCTACGTCGGGTTCGACGAGGGCGGTCAGCTCACCGAGGCCGTCCGCCGCAAGCCGTACTCGGTCATCCTGTTCGACGAGATCGAGAAGGCGCACCCGGACGTGTTCAACGTGCTTGCTGCAGGTCCTCGAAGAGGGCCGGCTGACCGACGCCCAGGGCCGCAAGGTCGACTTCAAGAACGCGATCATCATCATGACGAGCAACATCGGCGCGCGCGACATCGTGAAGAGCGCATCGCTCGGGCTTCATGCCGGCGACCGCGACCGGCGGCATCGGCTACGACGCCGTCAAGGAGCGCGTGACCGGCGAGCTCAAGAAGCTCTTCCGCCCCGAGTTCCTCAACCGCGTCGACGAGGTCATCGTCTTCCACGACCTGGACTCCGAGCAGATCGAGCAGATCGTCGACCTCATGGTCGACCGGCTGCGCGTGCAGCTCGGCCAGCAGGGCTTCGGCATCACGCTCACCGAGGACGCCCGCAAGCTTCTGGCGCAGGAGGGCTTCGACTCCACGCTCGGCGCCCGCCCGCTCCGCCGTGCGATTCAGCGCCTGCTCGAGGACCCGCTCTCCGAGCAGATCCTCGCGGGCAACTGGCTGCGCCGGCGACGTCATCGAGGTGTTCGTCGAGGACGGGCAGGCGGCGTTCCGCAAGGGCGAGGGCGTCGTCGCGGTCTCCACGCGGCGCGCATCCGAGGAGCCCGAGGTTCCGTCCGTCAAGACCGCGTCGCCCCGGCGCTCGAGTTCGCGCTCCGGCGGGGGCAAGGCCTCCGGCGGCGCGGCAGGCGAGTAGGCGCATGGCGAAGGCAGCGCTCTGTCTGGAGATGTCAGACGTGCGGCGCGAGTGCCTCGCGCTGGCAAGGTCGCTGCAGTGACTGCGGCGAGTTCGGCACCATGGTCGAAGAGATCGAGCAGCCCGTCGGGGATTCCCGACGGGCTGCTCGTGCGTCTACCGTCCCGCTGGGTCTCGACGACGGTCGGGGCGTCGGAGGCCAAACGCGTCTCCACCGGCATCGACGAGCTCGACCGCGTGCTCGGCGGCGGCCTCGTCCACGGGTCGCTCGTTCTTCTCGGCGGGGAGCCGGGCATCGGCAAGTCGACGCTGCTGCTGCAGGCGGCGGACACGCTCGGTCAGAGCGGCACCGAGGTGCTCTACGTGTGCGGCGAGGAGTCGCCTCAGCAGATCGGGTTGCGCGCCAAGCGGCTGGGTGCTGCCAGCGAGATGGTGCAGCTGCTGCCGGAACTCGACATCGACGGCCGTCGAGGACGCGGTTCGCGAGCGCAAGCCCGGCGTGCTCGTCATCGACTCGATCCAGACGGCGTTCGATTCCGAGCTTGCCGGCGCTCCGGGCAGCGTCGGGCAGGTGCGCGCGTGCACGGCGCGGCTCATGCGCGTGGCGAAGGACCTGGGCGTCACGACGCTGATCGTCGGTCACGTCACCAAGGACGGCGCCATCGCGGGTCCGCGCGTGCTCGAGCACATGGTCGACGCCGTGCTGTACTTCGAAGGCGACCGCGACCACGCGTTCCGCATCGTGCGCGCGGTCAAGAACCGGTTCGGCTCGTCGAGCGAGATCGGGATCTTCGAGATGGGCGAGCGCGGTCTGATCGGCGTGGGGTCGCCGTCGGCGGCGCTGCTGTCGGAGCGCGCCGACGCCGTTTCGGGATCGGCCGTCATGGCGGCGATGGAGGGCTCGCGCCCGCTGCTCGTCGAGATACAGGCGCTCGTGACGCCCAGCTACCTGCCGGCTCCGCGGCGCCTGGCGACCGGCATCGAGACGGCGCGGCTGCTGCAGGTCCTCGCCGTGCTCGAGCGCCGAGCCGGGCTCTCCTTCGCCGGCCAGGACGTCTACGTGTCGGTCGCCGGAGGCGTGCGCATCCTCGAGCCGGCGGTCGACCTGCCGCTCGCGCTCGCGCTGGCCTCGGCGCTCAAGGACGTGCCCGTGCCTCGGGACGTCGCGGCGTTCGGCGAACTCGGTCTCACCGGGCAGGTCCGACCGGTGTCGCTGGCGAGCACGCGCGTGAAGGAGGCGTCGCGGTTCGGGATGCAGCGCGTCTTGGGCGCCGCCCCGGCGTCGTTCGACCCCGCGGACGCGGGTGCGCTGGTGCGGGTGGAGACGCTCGCGGATGCGTTGCGGGTGCTCGGCTAGCTAACGTCGCGCGGGACCGATGCCGGGCGTGTAGGGTTACGCGGCGGCGGAGTCGTGGCAGAATCGAAGAGACGACACCGTGAGAGGACTGGGACTTTGGCAATAGACCCGAAGACGCGAGAGCTGCTCCGCGAGGAGCTCAAGAAGGTCGCGCCCGGCACGCATCTGCGCGAGGGGCTCGACATGATACTCGCCGCCCGTACCGGTGCCCTGATCGTCATCGGTGACGAGGCCGGCATCAAGGGGCTGTGCGACGGCGGCTTCGTCATCGACACGCCCTTCACGCCTCAACGCGTCTTCGAGCTCGCCAAGATGGACGGCGCCATCATCCTCGACCAGTACGCGGCTCGGATCATGCGCGCGAACACGCACCTGCAGCCCGATCCGTCGCTACCGACGAGCGAGACCGGCATGCGTCACCGAACGGCCGAGCGCGTGAGCCGACAGACCAAGGCGCTGGTCATCTCGGTGTCGCAACGCCGTCAGATCGTCAGCCTCTACCTTCGCGGCCGGCGAATCACCCTCGAGGACACCGAAGTCATGCTCGCCAAGGCGAACCAGGCGCTTCAGACGCTGCAGAACTACCGCGTCCGTCTCGGCGAGGTGATGGACCGGCTGACGCATCTCGAGTTCGACGACCTCGTGACGCTCGGCGACGTTGCCGAGGCGATCGGGCGTTTCGAGATGGTGCGTCGCGTCTCGCATGAAGTCGCGCGCTACATCGGGCAGCTGGGAACCGAGGGTCGGCTCGTGCGCATGCAGGCCGACGAGCTGACCGCCGGTATCGACGAGCAGTACGCGCTGCTCGTGCGCGACTACGCTGACGATGCCGGCTCGCGCAACGGTGCCGCGGTGCGAACGCGCCTGGGCGACCTGCCGCTGGACCGCTTGCTGGAGGCCGAAGCCGTCGCTCACGAACTCGGCCTGACCGCCGGCGACCGCGCGGAGCAGCACCTGCGACCGCGCGGCTACCGGGTTCTGGCGCAGATTCCCGCGCTGCCCGCCACCGTCGTCAATCGCATCGTCGAACGGTTCGGCTCGCTGCCCTCCATGGTGCGGGCGACGGTGGCGGAGCTCGACGACGTGGACGGTGTCGGCACCAGGCGCGCGAAAGCCATCGCGAGCGGGCTGGGCCGTATTCGCGCTCACGCGGCGGTGTAGAGCCGCCGATACCTAGTTCAAAGGCCGCCGTGTGGTACGGGGCCTGTGATAGCATCGGCGGACGAGGGCGCGGCAAGCGCCCTCATGACGACGAATGGAGGTGGAAGCGAGCGGCACGCGTGCCGCATCCGCTGCACCCATGATAGAAGCCATCACCCGAGTGATCATGGTGACGGCGGGCCTTGTGGGAGGGTACGCGGCGACGAGTCTCGTCGACTGGCAGTCAGAACTCGGTCTTCCTCGTTACTACGTCATCTTTCTATTGATCATTCTTGGGGGAGCGATCGGGTACGTGCTCGGCGGTATCATCGGCCGAGAGCTCACGACACTGTGGCGGCGCATCGAGGCCCGCATCGTCGATACATCGCCGGCCGATCTGTTGCTGGCGACCGCCGGCCTCGTCGTCGGCTTGCTGGTTGCCCTCCTTGCATCGTGGCCCCTCCGTCTTGTCGAACCGGCATGGCTGGCCACCACGGCAACCGTGTTGCTCATGCTCGTCATCGCCAACCTGTTCATGCGCGCGGCGCTCAGCAAGCGCCGCGACTTCTCGGCGATGTTTCCGCGCCTGGCTCCGCCCGAGCTGGTGACCGCTGACGAGCGCATCGTGCTCGTTGACACGAGCGTCGTGATCGACTCGCGCTTCGTCGAGCTGCGCCGCCTGGGGTTCCTCCCGGGTTCGCTGCGCGTTCCGCGCTTCGTGCTGGCGGAGCTGCAGACGCTCGCCGACTCGGCGGATGACACGCGCCGCGCGCGCGGTCGTCGAGGGCTCGACCTACTCGCGTCGCTTCCCGCGGCAGACGCCGTCCCGGTCTTCGAGACTGACTACCCGGATACCCCGCAGGTCGACGAGAAGCTCATGCGGCTTGCCGTCGATGCCCGAGGGTCGATAATCACCGTGGACTACAACCTTTCGAAGGTGGCCCGCGTGCGCGGCATCGACGTCATCAACCTCAACGAGGCAGCATCGGCTCTCAGGCCGAACTACATCCCCGGTGAGATCATCCGGCTCAAAGTGGCCAAGCAGGGCAAGGATGCCGACCAAGGCGTGGGCTATCTCGACGACGGCACGATGGTCGTCGTGCAAAGCGGGCGCGAGCTGATCGGCACCGAGGCAGACGTGGAGGTCACTTCAGTGCTTCAGACGTCGGCAGGGCGCATGATCTTCGCACGCCCGTCGTTAGCCGCAGTCGCCGCAGAGGAGGCCCAAGCGTGAGCGGACCGCGCGTGGTAGCGATCGTGTGCGCCGGCGGCAGCGGAGAGCGCCTCGGGTTGGCTGGCGGCAAGCAGCTTGCACTCGTCGCCGGCCGAGCGGTTCTCGCCTGGACGATCGAAGCGCTCGATGCGACCGAGCAGGTCGACCACATCGTCTTGGTGTGCCCTGCTGCCCGGATCGACGAGTATCGCGCGGCGGCGATCGATTCGGTCGAGCCGTCGACGCCCGTCACCTACGCGCCGAGCGGGGCTTCTCGGCAGGCGTCGGTCGCGTCGGGCATCGAGGCCGCTCCACCTGAGGCAGAGATCCTGCTCGTGCACGACGGCGCGCGACCCCTGGTCACCCCCGAGATCGTCGCCTCCACCATCGCTGCGCTCGAAGGTCGACCCGCTCGCCGCGGGCGCCGTGGTCGGGCAGCCGGCGATCGACACGCTCAAGATCGCCGATGGTGCCGTCATCGTCGAGACGCCTGACCGCTCGAAGTACTGGGCCGTGCAGACGCCGCAGACGTTTCGCGCGCAGCCGCTTCGCGCCGCGTACGCCCTGGCGGACGCCGACGGGTTCATCGGCACCGATGATGCGGCGATCGTCGAACACGCGGGCGGCAGGGTCTTGCTTGTTGAGGGCCCGCGCGACAACATCAAGGTCACGGTCGCCGAGGACGTGGCGCTCGTAGAGGCAACACTCGCGTTTCGCGCGTCGGGGGAGGAGTAGGCGATGCTTCGCATAGGGCTCGGCTACGACGTCCACGCATTCGCAGAGGGTCGCAAGCTCGTTCTTGGCGGTGTCGAGATCGAGCACGAGCGCGGGCTGCTCGGCCACTCGGACGCCGACGTGCTGGCGCATGCGCTCGCCGACGCGATTCTCGGCGCGCTGCGTGAGGGCGACATCGGGCGGCTCTTTCCGGATACCGACCCGGCGTACGCCGGTGCTGACTCGCTCGTGTCTGCTCGCGCGGGTGGGCGAGCTGGCGCGCGAGCAGGGGTTTCGCCTGCTCGACGCGGACTGCGTCGTGGTCTGCGAGCGCCCGAAGCTCTCGGCCCATCGGGACGCGATGCGAGCCAATCTTGCCCGCGCGCTCGGGCGTGGACGTGGAGTGCGTCGGCGTCAAGGCGACCACCACGGAGCGTCTCGGCTTCGAGGGGCGCGAAGAGGGTATCGCCGCCCAGGCCGTCGTCCTGCTCGAGTGTACGTAGCCGCCAGCGCGGGAGTGACTCGCTGCTGGTAGACTGGTGCCGCGCCCGGCTCGTGGGTGCCGGCTTCGACTCGCACTCGTTGGGCAGGGACGATGTTTCGACGCATCCGTGATGACATCCAGGCAGTCAAGGAACGCGACCCCGCGGCGACTTCCGCTGCGAGCGTGCTGTTCAACTACCCCGGAATCCACGCGATCTGGGCGCATCGGACCACGCACTGGCTGTGGGTCCACGGTCGTCAGCGGGTTCGCCCGCTGGCTGTCCGAGGTCGCGCGTTTCCTCACGGGCGTGGAGATTCATCCCGGCGCGACCATCGGGCGAGCGCTTCTTCATCGACCACGGCATGGGCGTGGTCATCGGCGAGACGACCATCATCGGCGACGACGTCACCCTGTATCAGGGCGTCACGCTGGGCGGCACGGGCAAGGAGACCGGCAAGCGTCATCCCACCCTTGAGGACTGCGTGGTCGTGGGTGTCGGAGCGGCGGTGCTCGGCGACATCACGATCGGGCACGGCAGCAAGGTCGGCGGTGGCGCGGTCGTCATCGACGACGTGCCGCCCAACTGCACCGTCGTGGGCGTGCCCGGTCGCGTGGTCATGCGTGGCGGCTCGCGCGTGGACGCCATCGACCTGCACCACGAGGACCTGCCCGACCCGGTCGTCGAGATGTTCCGCTGCCTCCAGCGGCGCATGGACCGCCTCGAGACGAAGCTCGTTGCGGGCGGCGGCACGGTCGATGGCGACGATGAGGCGACCTCAGCGTCACCGAGCAGGAGGACGGATCGATCACCGTCGAGTTCGAGGACTGGACCTGCGAGATCTGACCAACACGCGGCGAGACGCGGGCCGCGCGGCACACGTCTGGAAGGAATCGAATGCGCGTCTACAACACGCTGAGCAGGAGCAAGGAAGAGTTCGTCACGCGGGAGCCCGGCATGGTCTCGATGTACGTGTGCGGCCCCACCGTCTACAACCACATCCACATCGGCAACGCGCGGTCGTTCCTGTCCTTCGACGTCATCCGCCGCTACCTCGAGTACAAGGGCTACGACGTCCGCTTCGTCCAGAACATCACCGACGTCGACGACAAGATCATCAACAAGGCCAACGAAGAGGGCCGCAGCGCCGCCGAGGTCGCCGAGGAGTACACCGAGGCGTTCATCTCGGCGATGCACGCGCTCGGCATCAAGGACCCGACCGTCCGCCCGAAGGCCACCGAGACCATCCCCGAGATGATCGCGCTCATCGAGCGGCTGATCGCGGGAGGGCACGCGTACGAGTCCGACGGCGACGTCTACTTCGCGGTCCGCAGCTTCCCGTCCTACGGCAAGCTCTCCGGCCGCGACATCGACGAGATGGAGAACCAGGCGCGCATCGACCACGACGACCGCAAGCGCGATCCGCTCGACTTCGCGCTCTGGAAGTCCGCCAAGCCCGGCGAGCCGCACTGGCCAAGCCCCTGGGGCGAGGGCCGCCCCGGCTGGCACATCGAGTGTTCGGCGATGTCGGAGATGGAGCTCGGCCTGCCCTTCGACATCCACGGCGGCGGTTCCGACCTCGTCTTCCCGCATCACGAGAACGAGATCGCCCAGTCCGAGGCGGCGACCGGCGTGCCGTTCGCGACCTACTGGCTGCACGGCGGCATGCTGCAGATCAACTCCGAGAAGATGAGCAAGTCGCTCGGCAACTTCAAGCTCGCGAAGGACGTGCTCGCGGCCTACGAACTGCCGGTCATCCGCCTGCTGATGCTCCAGACGCACTACCGCAGCCAGCTGGACTTCTCGGACACGCGTCTCGAGGAGACGACGCACGCCTACGAGCGCCTCGCCAACCTCGTGCGCAACCTGCGCTGGGCGCGCAACCTGGCCGCATGCGGCATGGGCTGCCCGCTGGACGCGGTCGGCGGCCTCAAGGCCGCCATCGAGGCGGCACGCGAGAAGTTCGACGCCGAGATGGACGACGACTTCAACACCGCCGGCGCGCTCGCGGCGATCTTCGAGCTGGCCCGCTCGGCGAACCACTTCCTCGCCGAGTACCAGATGGACCTGTGCGAGGACGACCGTCTCGCGCTGTGCGAGGCCGAGGAGATCGTCGTGTCGCACCTCGGCGTGCTCGGCATCGAGATCGCCGACGACCAGACCTGCTGCTTCCCGCTCGAAGTCGTCGACCTCGCGGCCGACATCGCCGGCTACAAGGGCGACAACCCCGACATCGCCGTCGACGTGCTCCTCGCCGCCCGGTCCGCTGCGCGAGCCGAGAAGGACTGGGGCCGGGCAGACGCCGTTCGCGACGGCCTCTCGGCTCTGGGCTTCGTGATCGAGGACACCCCGCAGGGCGCCCGCGTCATCTTCAAGCCGCAGGGCTAGAGCCGTGGCCGAGATCGAAGGTCGCAACGCAGTCATCGAGGCGCTGCGCGCGCGCATGCCGCATCAAGCGCATCCTCATCGCCGAGGGCACCAAGCCCGATCGCACGCTCGACGAGATCGCCCGCCGAGCCGCTGAGGCCGGCATCACGCTCGATCGCGTTCCCAAGCGGGTGCTCGACGCGAAGAGCGAGCGGGGCGCCCATCAGGGCGTGATGGCGGACGCGAAACCGTACCCGTTCGCCACGCTGGATGCGGTGCTGGCTCGCTCTGAAGGCAAGACCGCAGTCGCTGATCATCGCGCTCGACCACATAACCGATCCGGGCAACCTTGGCGCCGTCGTGCGCACCGCCGAGGTGGTCGGCGCCGACGGCGTGCTCGTCGCCAAGCGCCGGTCGGCCGCTGTCACCGCCGCAGCCTACAAGTCCTCCGCCGGGGCGCTCGCGCACGTGCTGCTCGCGCAGGAGGCGAACCTCGTGCGCTCGCTCGAGCGCTGCAAGAAGGAGGCGGGCTTCTGGGTGGTGGGTGCCTCAGAGCACGCCGAGCAGACAGCATGGGACGCCCCGCTCGAAGGCCGCGTGGTGCTCGTGATGGGCTCAGAGGGCGAGGGCCTTGCTCGGCTGACCCGAGAGACCTGCGACTTCCTGGTCCGTCTGCCGCAGGCCGGGAAGGTCGGGTCGCTCAACGTCGCGCAGGCTGCCACGGCGCTCTCGTACGAGTGGCTGCGGCGCGGCTCGCTCCCGCAGGGCTGAGCTGACGGTGCGCACCCTGATCGTCGACGGCTACAACGTCATCCGACAGACGCCGCCGTACAAGGCGATCGCCGAAGACGATCTCGACGCGAGCCGGTTGGCGCTCATCTCGGATGTCGCGGCCTTCTCTCACGGTGAGTTCCGGGCGACGGTGGTGTTCGACGGGCACCTGAACCCCGGGTCCGACGGCCGGTCGCACACGATAGCCGGTGTCACAGTGATCTTCTCGCGCTACGGGTGTGACGCCGATAGCGTCATCGAGTCGCTGTCGCGGACCGCGCGTGAAGCAGGCGACGATGCCGTTGTCGTGACCTCGGACGCACAGACGCAGTGGACGGTGCTCGGCGGCAGTGTGACGCGCATGTCGTCGGCCGAGTTCGCCACGGAGATTCGGTCCGAGGACGCCGAGTGGCGCGACCACGCACCCGCCGGGAGCTCCAAGGGGCGGCTCGAAGATCGCATCGATTCAGAGGTGCGCGACCGGCTTTCACGGTGGGCGCGCGGTAAGGAATAATCAGCCTTCTTCATTTTCCTGTCTGAATGTTGCGAAACCGTCAGTTTTGGAGCAACCTCGGATTCGGTGAGGGCAATGGGGATTGTCCGCGCCAGTACCTGATAGGCGTTCCAGAGTTCGCGTGCCGTGCCGGCGGCGAACCCTCTTGAAGAGGTTGGGCGAAGCAGGGACGACGCAGGGGGGTACCAAACAGTGCACTATCAAAAGGGTACGGTCGCGCACCGGTCTGGGACGGAGCGCGGAGGGGACGTCGGGCTGGTTGTTGCTGCCCGTGACGGCGATCAGAACGCAAACTGCGAGCTGGTTCGCCGCTACCGAGGACTGATTCGCTCGAAGGCGCGCTCGTACTTCCTCGTGGGCGCCGATCGTGACGACATCATCCAAGAAGGCATGATCGGCCTGTTCAAGGCGATTCGCGACTACGACCCCACTCGCCAGGCGAGCTTCCACTCGTTTGCCGAGCTGTGCGTCACGCGCCAGATCATCACCGCGGTCAAGTCCGCGACTCGCCGCAAGCACTCACCGCTCAACGGCTACATCTCGCTGTCTCGCTCAACGTCGATGGAAGACGATGGCGAGCGGCTCCTTTCGGACATCCTTGCCGCCAAGGAGATCTGCGACCCGGCCCAGATAGTCATCTCGGCCTGGGAGACGAACTTCATCCGCAGCGGCATGGCCGACGCACTCTCGCCGTTCGAGTCGCAGGTGCTCAGGCTCTACACCAACGGGCGCTCATACCAGGACATCGCGAGCACCCTCGGGCGGCACACGAAGGCGGTCGACAACGCGCTGCAGCGCGTCAAGCGCAAGATGGAGACGCAGATTCGCCGGTGCAACTCCTGCTGAGACTGGTCTGACTGCTCCCCGTGCGCCAAGCTGCATCGACCCCTGACACGACGCCATACCATCGCGTACACTGGTGCGCGCTCGCTGGCGTAGCTCAATGGCAGAGCAACTGATTTGTAATCAGTAGGTTGCGGGTTCAACTCCTGTCGCCAGCTCCAGCACACAAACGCAGGACCCGGGCGCACGCGCCCGGGTCCTGGTCGTTTCTTCGCGTGATGTGCTGTCGCGGCTCTACTCGGCGTGCGAATCGTCGAGCGCCGTGCCTGTGTCGCGGGGATCGCGGGGCTCCTGGTCGTCGCTCCAGAGGATCTCGACGATCTCGACCGGGCGCGCGATGTTCTTCAGCGCGAAATCTCCGAACGACGCAATCGGTACGCTCACGGTCGCGGCCGCATCTCCAACACCTGCCGTTGCGAAGATCTGACCGCCGTCGGCGAGGTTCATGACTCGTGCCGCAAGGTTGAGACCGGCACCGATGAAGGGGCGACCGCCCTTGTCCAGCACGACCTCGCCCTCCGCTATGCCCATGCGAACCCATATCTCGCGTTCGTCGGGATGCGCGGAATTGTGGGTTCCCAGTGCGCGTTGCATGTCGACAGCGGCCAGCACGGCGTCGGACGCGGACTCGAATGCCGAGACGAGCCCGTCGCCGCCCGTCGACTTGCCCGAGCCGTTGTGCCCTTGGATGATCGGCAGTAGCAGATCGCGGTGGCGCTGGATCGCTTTGGCGGTGGCGACGCTGCCGTCCTCCTCGGTCATTCGGGAGAATGACTTCATGTCGGTGATCATGACCACGCGCACGCTCGTGTGGTTGGTGGCGAGCTTGTCCTCGGCCGTCGCGATGAGGCGAAGCAACTCGTCGACGTCGGCGTCTTCCGTGGCCATCGAGGCCTTGCGAGAACTCGGCTTCTTGACCACCTTGAGCGGCGTGAAGGCGCGCTCCCAGATGACGACGAAGACCGCGGCGACGATGAGCGAGGCGAAGAACGAGAGCGCCACCCATTCCCACACCACCGGCAGGCCGAGCGCCGTCGCCAGCGCCGCGCCGCCGAGCGCAGGAATCGCGACCCCGGCCGTCACCGCCACCACGCTGAGCACGAGACTGCGCTTCTTGCGCGCATTCTCGCTGATCATGCCTGCCGCCACTGCGCCGAGCGCCCACACGCACGGCTTGGAGCACGAGCATGAGCGGCTGCGAGATCTTGGAGACGCCATTGATGGTCTTCGTGACGGCCTTGGCGTCGAGGGAAGTGAACGACTTGGCGATCCATTCGGTCGCGAGAAGCGATTCGGGCATTCGCGCGAACGAGACGAGCGCGCTGGCCGTTCCCCCCGTCACAGTCGCACCGATCATCGGCCGGCCCAGCGCTATGCCGGTGGCCTCGACCACCAAGCACGCCATGACCGCCGCGAGAGCGCCCTCGCCGGCGCCGAGCAGATAGCCGGCAAGCGCGACGCCCGCCCAGACGGGCCCGAGGAATGCTCCCACAAGCGAGAGTCCCAGGATGAGGTAGCCGCGGCCACCACTAGCGCCCAGAAAGCGAACGCACGCGACGAGAATGATCAGCATCGTGAAGCCAAGCACCGGCTGGACGGCGATCAGCGGCACGCACAGCGCGATGACGCCAACGAGCACGGCAAGCTCAGTCGATGCGAGCGCGATCGCGGCCACGACCAAGCCGACGGCGAGCGGGAGCCATGCGGGCCGAGCGGACATCGCCGCGAGCCCGATCGTCGTCGTCAGCGCGATGCCGCCCGCACGCAGCGCCACGAGTGTCTTCTCGTTCTTGCGTCGGGCCTGGGCCACGCTGTCCTCCTGCCGTGATGCCAGACGAGCGCATCAGTTGGGTACTTCACCATTGTGCCGCAACCGCGCGGCCGCGTCTGCGCTAAACTGGTCGGGGGCGCGCTCATGCGCCGGACGTCTGAGGAGGCACATCGATGGCACACGAGGAGTTCCTCGCTCGCGTACCGATATTCGCGAACTGCACTGCCGAGGAGGTCAAGGCCATCTCCGGCGTGGCCCAGGAGGGCTATTTCCAGCCTGGCCAGATCATCGTCACGCAGGGTACTCCAGGCCAGGCGTTCTATCTCATACTGAGCGGCCGCGTCGAGATTCTGCGCGACGGAGTGTCGCTCGGCGCGTTCGGGCCCGGCGACTTCTTCGGCGAGATGTCGCTGCTCGACCAGGCGCCGCGCTCGGCCACGATACGCGCGCTCGACCACACCTCGTGCCTCATGTTGTCGAGCTGGGACTTCAAGACGCTGCTCGAGAACCACCCATCGATCGCCATCAAGCTGCTCGAGGTGCTCAGCCGTCGGCTTCGTGTGGCCGACGAGCGGATTGGGCGCTGACATGGTGCAACCAGTCGAGCGGGCTGGCCCTCCTGCAGCAAGTGGCCGAGAGAATCATCACCCGTCACCTCGTGCTTCGCGGAGCGAGCCGTGCGGAGGTCACCTCTGATCCGAGCAACCCTCATGGACGCGACGTGGACATCGTCTCCATCGAAGGGCGTATCAGTCGCCGGATCAAGGTGAAGGCGGATCCCTACTTCGGAACGGACTCGCGGAAGATAGGCGACCGCAGTCTGGCGTTCTACCGCGCCGACGAAGGGTGCCTCGCGTTCGAGGCGGTCTCGAACGGCTCGACTCGTGAGCTTGGCTGGACGTTGGCCTCGGAGGCCCAGGATCTCTACTACTACTATCTTGCGCTGGGCCAGACCCAGGACGAGGTGCGCGCGCTGCTCTCCGAGCCCGACGAGGTGTTCTTCTCCGAGATCGCCGTAGAGCGTGACGAGCTCCTCATCCTGCCGATGGACAAGGTGCGCGCGTGGTTCGAGGACCACCACCAGGACTATTCGCCGCGACCGGTCATGCACGACGGTGTCGCGTCGTGGTACCGGCTCGTTCCTCGCGCCGACGTGGAGAAGGCGCTCGGGGCGATCTCAAGTTCGGGGGCCATCTTCCCGAGGTTGATTCCGTAGGGTTTGCCGGCGCGGGGCGAGCGGTGGCTCGTACTTCGCCGTGGCCTGCGGCGCGGGCGGAGATACGCCCGGCACCGTGGTCGGCGTTGACACCCACCAACGGCATAGCCTACTATCCCATTGCCTTGACCGAGGCGCTGCAACTTGAAAAGCGTACAGAGGGTCTATTTTTTTGTCTCGCGGGGGTGTGCCCGAGTGGCTAAAGGGGACGGGCTGTAAACCCGTTGGCTACGCCTACCCAGGTTCGAATCCTGGCGCCCCCACCATGAGACACCCCCGGGCGCTCGCGCCCAGCGTGCAAAACGCCCACATAGCTCAGCAGGTAGAGCACTTCCTTGGTAAGGAAGAGGTCACCGGTTCAAGTCCGGTTGTGGGCTCCACTGCAACTCACCGCTCCTGGTTTTCGCGGGGCGTTTGACTCGGCGGTGTAGCTCAGTTGGTCAGAGCACTCGGTTCATACCCGAGTTGTCGCTGGTTCGAGTCCAGCCACCGCTACCACGGCTCTACGCGTCGCGAGAGTGACGCTGAACGATTTTGGACATCAATTCACTACACGAATGCAGGCTTTAATTGACGGGCGAAGGTCGGACGCAGGCTCCTGCGCCGGTTCCGTCGAAGAGGTCCCCGAAGGAGGAGACTCATGGCGAAGCAGAAGTTCGAGCGCACTAAGCCGCATGTCAACATCGGTACCATCGGTCACGTTGACCACGGTAAGACCACCCTGACCGCCGCTATCACGAAGCGTCAGGCCGAGAAGGGCTTTGCGGACTTCACCCCGTTCGACCAGATCGACAAGGCTCCCGAAGAGCGCGAGCGCGGTATCACCATCGCTATCGCCCACGTTGAGTACGAGACCGAGAACCGCCACTACGCCCACGTCGACTGCCCGGGCCACGCGGACTACGTCAAGAACATGATCACCGGTGCCGCGCAGATGGACGGTGCGATTCTCGTCATCGCCGCCACCGACGGTCCCATGGCCCAGACCCGCGAGCACATCCTGCTCGCCCGTCAGGTCGGCGTTCCCTACATCGTCGTCTTCCTGAACAAGTGCGACATGGTCGATGACGAGGAGCTCATCGAGCTCGTCGAGATGGAAGTCCGCGAGCTGCTCAGCGAGTACGAGTTCCCCGGCGACGACACCCCGATCATCCAGGGCTCGGCGCTCAAGGCCCTCGAGGGCGACGAGGCGTGGGTTGGCCAGATCGACGAGCTCATGGAAGCTGTCGACTCCTACATCCCGATGCCGGAGCGCGACATCGACAAGCCGTTCCTGATGGCTATCGAAGACGTCTTCACCATCACCGGTCGTGGCACCGTCGCCACCGGCCGTGTCGAGCGTGGCGTCGTCAAGGTCGGCGACGAGGTCGAGATCGTCGGTATCCACGACGAGACCAAGAAGACCGTCGTCACCGGCGTCGAGATGTTCCGCAAGCTGCTCGACCAGGCTCAGGCCGGCGACAACGTGGGCGTCCTGCTCCGCGGTATCGCCCGCACCGAGATCGAGCGCGGCCAGGTTCTCTGCAAGCCGGGTTCGGTTACGCCGCACGTCGAGTTCATGGGCCAGGTCTACATCCTGACCAAGGAAGAAGGCGGCCGTCACACGCCGTTCTTCGACGGCTACCGCCCGCAGTTCTACTTCCGCACCACTGACGTGACCGGCGTCGCCCACCTTCCGGAGGGCACCGAGATGGTCATGCCGGGAGACAACGTCGTTGTCCGCGGCGAGCTCATCCAGCCGATCGCCATGGAAGACGGTCTGCGCTTCGCCATCCGCGAGGGTGGTCGCACGGTCGGCTCAGGCCGAGTCATCGAGATCATCAAGTAGCACCCTCTCGACGCCTGCGAAACGCACGGGGCCCGGCTATCGGCCGGGCCCCGTTTCGCCGCCCTTGAGGGGCATAGACGAGTTTGACAGTGCCGAAAATCGGGTGCTAGAGTACCCTTCCGCGCCCAGCCGCCTTTGTGCATGGGGCGGACCACAGGAGGATCCATGAGAACCCTGGTCACGCTGGCGTGCACCGAGTGCAAACGCCGCAACTACACCACCAACAAGAACAAGCAGAATAATCCCGAGCGCATCGAGTACAAGAAGTACTGCAAGTGGTGCAAGACGCACACGCTCCACAAGGAGACCCGCTAGCCCGAAACGGCACGCGGGGTTGATTGACGTAGGCCAGTAGCTCCAATGGTAGAGCGGCGGTCTCCAAAACCGCATGTTGGGGGTTCGAGTCCCTCCTGGCCTGCCACGACACCTCCGTTGCGGAACCATAACGCCGCAACGTTTGCTGCAGGTGATCCATCCCGGGTCACTGAGAAGGACGGATGAGAGATGGCTAAGGCAACCACCGCTGACGCAGCGATCAAGACCCCCAAGACCGGCAAGCCGGGCAAAGCGCCTGCGCCCTCGAAGCCGGGCTTCTTCGCGCGCCTGGGTAACTACTTCCGTGACGTGCGTTCGGAGATGAAGCGTGTCGTGTGGCCGAGCCGCCCCGAGGTCATCAACTCGAGCGTGGTCGTCATCGTCACGCTGATCTTCTTCGCCTCGTTCATCGCGCTGACCGACATCGTCGTCCAGCGGGTTGTCACGGCGCTCGGCTCCATCCAGATCGGCGGCTGACCCTATGGCCAAGAAGTGGTACGTCATACACACGTACTCGGGCTACGAGAACAAGGTGAAGACGAACCTTCTCCACCGTATCCAGTCGATGGGCATGGAGGAGAAGATCTTCAAGGTCGAGATTCCGACCGAGACGGTCACCGATCTCAAGGAGGGCGGCCGTCGGGTCACCTCCGAGAAGAAGGTGTTCCCGGGCTACATCCTCGTGCAGATGGAACTCGACGACGAGTCGTGGTACGTCGTGCGCAACACGCCGGGCGTCACCGGCTTCGTCGGCTCGCAAGGCAAGCCCGTCCCGCTCTCGCGCGATGAGTTCCAGCGCATCATGAAGAGGACCGAGGGCGGTCCCAAGCAGAAGACCTCCACCGACCTGGTCGAAGGCCAGGCGGTCAAGGTCACGTCGGGTCCGCTCGCGGACTTCGACGGCACCATCTCCGAGGTCAACCCGGACGCCGGGAAGGTCAAGGTCATGGTCTCGATCTTCGGCCGGGAGACTCCGGTCGAGCTCGGCTTCGACCAAGTGGCGAAGCTCTAGACAAGGAACCACCCGACACAGTTCGCCGCCGGCGGTTGTGGAGCCGCCAGGAGCTTCTCGGACAGGGTGTCGTGCGGGATAGAAACGGATGACGCAGCCGGCATGTGCGGGCTGCAGACCAATGAGGGACGGTTAGAACAGACATGGCCAAGAAGGTTGTCGGCTTCATCAAGCTGCAGATCCCTGGTGGTCAGGCCAACCCGGCGCCGCCGGTCGGTCCGGCGCTCGGTCAGCACCAGGTCAACATCATGCAGTTCTGCCAGGCGTTCAACGCCGCGACTGCAGACAAGAACGGCACGATCATCCCGGTCGAGATCTCCGTCTACGAGGATCGCTCGTTCGACTTCATCACCAAGACGCCGCCCGCGGCCGTGCTGATCAAGCAGGCCCTCGGCATCGAGTCCGGCTCGGGCACCCCGAACCGGACCAAGGTCGGCGAGATCACGCGCGAGCAGCTCCAGACGATCGCCGAGACGAAGATGCCCGACCTCAACGCCAACGACGTCGAGGCCGCGATGAAGGTCATCGCCGGCACCGCGCGTTCGATGGGCGTCACGGTCGCCGAGTAGCACGAACCGGAGTCACCGCGGCTCATCGCCGCGTGATGTGGGAGGGCCGGGAAGGCCCGCTTACCACGGAAGGAACGAAACCATGAGCAAGACCGGAAAGCACTACACGGAGGCAGCTTCCAAGATCGAGAAGCAGCGCCTCTACACCCCGCTCCAGGCCCTTCGCCTCGCGAAGGAGATCAAGGGCGCCAAGTTCGACGAGACCGTCGAGGCCCACTTCCGCCTGGGAGTCGACACCCGCAAGGCCGATCAGCAGGTTCGCGGCTCGGTGTCGCTGCCAAACGGCACCGGCAAGACCGTCCGCGTCGCCGTCTTCGCTGAGGGCGACAAGGCCCGCGAGGCCGAGGCCGCTGGCGCCGACGTCGTCGGCAGTGACGACCTGGTCGAGAAGATCCAGGGCGGCTTCCTGGACTTCGACGCCACCATCGCGACGCCGGACATGATGAGCAAGGTCGGCAAGCTCGGCAAGATTCTCGGTACGCGTGGCCTGATGCCGAACCCCAAGCTGGGCACCGTGACCATGGACGTCGGTCGCGTCGTCGGTGAGCTCAAGGCCGGTAAGGTCGAGTACCGCGCCGACAAGTTCGGTATCGCCCACGTCGGCATCGGCAAGGCATCGTTCGACGCCGAGAAGCTCGTGGAGAACTACGGCACCGTGCTCGATGAGATCCTGCGAGCCAAGCCGTCGAGCGCCAAGGGCAAGTACATCAAGTCCATCACCATCGCCACCACGATGGGCCCCGGTATCAAGGTCGATCCGACCAAGATCCGCTTCCTTCTCGAAGAGACCGAGTAGGTATCTCTCCGGTGTCGTCTCGCGCAGAGACGGCACGTGCTTGACGCCTCGTCGTCGAGCGTGGATACTCCTGCGCTGCGTTGAAAACATCACAGTGCGCACGAATCGCTGCCGAAGACAGCCGGTGTCCGGAATCCGGGCCGAAAGAGATGCGAGAGCATCACGCCTGCCGAGGTGGTCGCAACGACGTCACTCACGTGGCGTCACGAGCCCAAAACGCTCGCGGCCTCCGCTGCTTCATCGGCGGGGGCCGTTTTGTCTCTCGGATACATCCGGGGCGCGCGGTCCGCGCAGTGGGTCCCTCTGGGATCTGCGAATCGGGACGTGCGCGCACGGAAAGGAGGTTAGTGCATGCCTACATCGGAAAAGGAAAGCTTGGTCGTCGAGATCAAGGACCGGCTCAATGACGCCGGCGCCCTGCTGCTCGTCGACTACCGCGGTCTGACCGTCAAGGAGATGCAGGAGCTTCGCAACAACCTGCGTGCCGCGGGCAGCGAGCTCAAGGTCTACAAGAACTCGCTGACCGAGATCGCGATTCGCGAACTCGCGCTGCCGAGCATGGACGAGCACCTCGCGGGACCGACCGCCATCATCTTCACCGGCGAAGACCCCGTTGCACCCGCCAAGGCGCTCACCACGTTCGCCAAGGCTCACAAGGCGCTCGAGCTCAAGGGCGGTCTGGTCGAGAACCAGGTCGTTGACGCTGACGGTATCAAGGCCATCGCCACGCTGCCGTCGCGCGAAGAGCTCATCGCCAAGCTGCTCGGCACCATGCTCAACCCGATCGTCGGCTTCGCTCGAGTCCTCAACGGACCGACCGAGGCGTTTGCCCGCACCGTCCAGGCGGTCGCGGACCAGAAGGCCGCCGCGTAGCGGCGCTCGTATCTCGTACAGGATGTGCGCCTCGGGCGGATCCCGGTGGCGCAAGACAGAAACGAAGGAGAACTGAGAAATGGCTGCTTTGACTAACGAAGAGATCCTTGAGGCTATCAAGGTCAAGCCGGCGCTTGAGCTGGCCGAGCTCGTCAAGATGATGGAGGAGACCTTCGGCGTCTCCGCCGCTGCTCCCGTGGCCGTCGCTGCCGCCGGTGGCGCCGCCGAGGCCGTCGAGGCCGAGGAGAAGACCTCGTTCGACGTCGTGCTCGAGGGCTTCGGCGACAACAAGATCGCCGTCATCAAGGTCGTCCGTGAGCTCACCGGTCTTGGTCTCAAGGAGGCCAAGGACGTGGTCGAGGGTGCTCCCAAGGCCGTGCTCGAGGGCGTCAACAAGGACAAGGCCGAAGAGGCCGAGGGCAAGCTCAAGGATGCCGGCGCTGCCGTCTCCGTCAAGTAGTTTCACCCTCTCCACCTGATCCGAACCGGGTCGCCGGCGAGTCTTCGCTGGGGGGCCGGAATGCACGAAGGCCGGGACCTGACAGGTCCCGGCCTTTCGCGCCACTTGCAAAGCCGACAGAAATGTGTTGACGCCCCGTAAGGCGTTGACTATCCTATTCATTTGCGACTTATGTCGGCAGCTTCAACCCCCAGAAGGAGGAATCGCCTGGTGTCTCGCGGAGAAGGTTCCCCCGTCGTCAGCGCCGTTCGGCGCGAACGCCGCAGCTTCGCCAAGATCCCCGAAGTCCTCGATGTCCCCAATCTTATCGCCATACAGCGCGATAGCTTCAAGTGGTTTCTTGATGAGGGACTGAGAGATACCTTCCACGACATTTCGCCCATCGAAGACTTCACCGGCACACTTGCCGTGGAATTCGGTGCGCACGAGTTCGGCGACCCCAAGTACTCCGTCGAGGAGTGCAAGGAAAAGGACATGTCCTATCAGGCGCCGCTCTTCGTGGAAGTACGCTTCATCAACAAGGAGACTGGCGAGATCAAGGAGCAGCAGGTCTTCATGGGCGATTTCCCGCTCATGACCGACCGCGGCACCTTCGTCATCAACGGCACCGAGCGTGTCGTGGTCTCCCAGCTCGTCCGTTCCCCCGGCGTGTACTACGCCGAGGAGATGGACAAGACCTCGGACAAGATCATCTACACCGCCAAGGTCATCCCGGCCCGCGGTGCCTGGCTCGAGCTTGAGACCGACCGCCGAGACATCGTCTCGGTCCGTGTCGACCGCAAGCGCAAGCAGCCGGCGACGGTACTCCTCAAGGCCCTCGGCATCGCCGAGACCCGCGAGGAGATCCTCGAGATGTTCAACAACTCCGAGGCTATTCAGCGTACCCTCGAGCGCGACTTCACCGAGACGCGCGAAGAGGCCCTCATCGAGATCTACAAGCGCCTGCGTCCGGGCGAGCCGCCGACGGTCGAGTCGGCCCGTGCTCTGCTCGACGGCCTCTTCTTCAACCCGCAGCGCTACGACCTCGCGAAGGTCGGCCGCTACAAGGTGAACAAGAAGCTCGGCCTCGAGCTGCCCGACGAGCAGTCCACGCTGACTGCCGAGGACATCAAGGCCGCCATCTACTATCTGGTCAAGCTCTGGGAAGCCGCTGACGGCTACCAGATCGACGACATCGACCACTTCGGCAACCGTCGCATCCGCAGCGTCGGCGAGCTGATCCAGAACCAGTTCCGGATCGGTCTCGCTCGCATGGAGCGCGTCGTGCGCGAGCGCATGACGACCCAGGACGTCGACGAGATCACGCCGCAGTCGCTCATCAACATCCGGCCGATCGTCGCCTCCATCAAGGAGTTCTTCGGCTCGAGCCAGCTCTCGCAGTTCATGGACCAGACCAACCCGGTCGCCGGCCTGACGCACAAGCGTCGCCTCTCGGCTCTGGGACCTGGCGGTCTGTCGCGTGAGCGCGCCGGCTTCGAAGTCCGAGACGTGCACCCGAGCCACTACGGCCGCATGTGCCCCATCGAGACGCCTGAAGGCCCGAACATCGGCCTGATCGGCTCGCTCGCGACCTTCGCGCGCATCAACCGCTACGGCTTCATCGAGACGCCGTACCGCCAGGTCGTCAAGGGCAAGGTCACGGACACGATCGACTACCTGACCGCTGACGAAGAAGAGAAGCACGTCATCGCTCAGGCGAACGAGCTCTTCGACGCCAAGACGGGCAAGTTCATCCGCGACCGCGTGCTGTGCCGCGTCAAGGGCCAGGGCGCCAACGGCCAGTTCGGCGAGCCGGACGAGAAGCTCCCGGCCGACGTCCACTACATGGACGTCTCGCCGCGCCAGATGGTGTCGGTCGCCACCGCGCTCATCCCGTTCCTCGAGCACGACGACGCGAACCGCGCCCTCATGGGCTCGAACATGCAGCGCCAGGCTGTGCCGCTGCTCCGTCCGTCGGCCCCGCTCGTGGGTACCGGCATGGAGTACCGCGCCGCTGTCGACACCGGTGAGATCATCACCACCAAGCGCGAGGGCGTCGTCGAGGTCGTTGACGGCAACCACATCGCCGTTCGTGCCGGTGACGGCTCGCTCGACGAGTACCACATGCCGAAGTTCATGCGCTCGAACCAGGGCACCTGCATCAACCACCGCCCGCTCGTCCGCGAGGGCATGCGCGTGCTGGAAGGTGACGTGCTTGCCGACGGTCCTTCGACCGAGCATGGCGAGCTCGCCTTGGGTCAGAACCTCCTCGTGGCGTTCATGCCGTGGGAAGGCTACAACTACGAAGACGCGATCATCCTTTCCGAGCGCGTCGTGAAAGACGACCTCCTGACCTCGATTCACATCGAGGAGTACGAGGTCGAGGCTCGCGACACCAAGCTCGGACCGGAAGAGATCACCCGCGAGATCCCCAACGTCGGTGAAGATGTGCTCGCCAACCTCGACGAGGAAGGCATCATCCGCATCGGCGCCGAGGTCTTCCCTGGCGACGTTCTCGTCGGCAAGGTCACGCCGAAGGGCGAGACCGAGCTCACCGCCGAGGAGCGCCTCCTGCGCGCCATCTTCGGCGAGAAGGCCCGCGAGGTCCGCGACACGTCGCTCAAGGTGCCGCACGGCGAGACCGGCCGCGTCATCTCGGTGCGCACGTTCAGCCGCGAGAACGGCGACGACCTGTCGCCGGGCGTCAACGAACTCGTTCGCGTCTACGTCGCGCAGAAGCGCAAGATCAACGAGGGCGACAAGCTTGCCGGCCGTCACGGCAACAAGGGTGTCATCTCCAAGATCCTGCCGGTTGAGGACATGCCGTTCCTGGCCGACGGTACTCCCGTCGACATCATCCTGAACCCGCTCGGCGTTCCTTCGCGTATGAACATCGGTCAGCTGCTCGAGACGCACCTCGGTTGGGCCGCGTCCGTTGGCTGGAGCGATGACAAGAAGGAGAAGATGGCGGTCGACGGTCCGATGCCGGTCGCTACGCCGGTGTTCGACGGCGCGCGTGAGGAAGAGATCTCCGACGCCATCGACGCCGCCAACAAGAACCTCGTACGCAAGCACAACGAGCGCTACGGCAAGAAGGCCATCTCGGAACTCGTTCCGACGCTTTCGCGTAGCGGCAAGACGAGGCTCCTCGACGGTCGCACGGGCGAGCCGTTCCGCGAGGACGTCACCGTCGGGCAGATCTACATCCTCAAGCTGCTTCACCTTGTCGATGACAAGATCCACGCCCGTTCGACCGGCCCGTACTCGCTCATCACCCAGCAGCCGCTCGGTGGTAAGGCGCAGTTCGGTGGCCAGCGCTTCGGTGAGATGGAAGTGTGGGCCCTGTACGCGTACGGCGCCGCCTACGTGCTGCAGGAGATCCTCACGATCAAGTCCGACGACATCGTGGGCCGCGTGAAGGCATACGAGGCCATCGTCAAGGGCGAGAACATCCCCGAGCCGGGCATTCCTGAGTCGTTCAAGGTACTCGTCAAGGAGATGCAGTCCCTCTGCCTCGACGTCGAGATTCTCGGCGAGAGTGGCGAGGAGATCGAGCTCAAGGAAGACGACGAGGACATTTTCAAGACCGCCGAGGAACTCGGCCTCGACCTTGGTGTCGACGAGCCGCGTTCCGACTTGGAGTCCGTGGAGGCGCTCGAGGATCTCCTCGAGAGCGACGTCTCAGCACTTGATATCGCCGGCGAGATCGATGCCGGTGCCGTGACGGACGAGGAGGAGTAAGCAGTTGCTCGACGTCGACGTCAACAACTTTGATCGGCTGCGCATAGGACTGGCGAGCTCTGAGCAGATTCGCCAGTGGTCGCGCGGCGAGGTCAAGAAGCCCGAGACAATCAACTACCGAACCCTCAAGCCTGAGAAGGACGGACTCTTCTGCGAGAAGATCTTCGGTCCGACGAAGGACTGGGAGTGCTACTGCGGCAAGTACAAGCGCGTGCGCTTCAAGGGCATCGTGTGCGAGCGCTGCGGCGTCGAGGTAACTCGCGCCAAGGTTCGTCGCGACCGCATGGGCCACATCGAGCTCGCTGCGCCTGTCAGCCACATCTGGTACTTCAAGGGCGTTCCGTCGCGCATGGGTTACCTGCTCGACATCGCCCCGAAGGACCTCGAGAAGGTTCTCTACTTCGCGTCGTCCATCATCACCTCGGTCAACGACGAGGACCGCGAGGCCGATCTGGCCATGCTCAAGGACGAGCTCACCGCCGACCTGGAGCAGCTCGACGCGGAGATGAAGGAAGAGCTCGAAGAGGTCGTCGTCGAGCGTGACCGCCTCATCGCGGTCGCCAAGGGCGAGGCCGAGCCGGAAGAGGGAGACGACCTCGACGAGGAAGTCTCGCCCGAGGACCGCATCAAGAAGGCCAACAAGGAAGCCGACCGCGACATCAAGGACATCGAGGAGGAGTACGCCGATCGTAAGGCGCTCTTCCAGGAGGCCTTCGACACGTTCGTGAAGCTTTCGGTCAAGACGCTCATCAACGACGAGACGCTCTACCGCGAGATGAAGCTTCGCTTCGGCGACTACTTCCGCGGTGGCATGGGCGCCGAGGCCGTCAAGGACCTCCTCGCTCAGCTCGACCTCGAGGCACTCGCCGAGGAGCTGCGCGTCATGATCAGGGACGGCAAGGGCCAGAAGCGCCAGAAGGCCATCAAGCGCCTGAAGGTCGTCGACGCCCTGCGCCGCTCCAACAACAAGGCCGAGTGGATGATCCTCGACGCGATCCCGGTCATTCCGCCGGATCTTCGCCCGATGGTCCAGCTCGACGGTGGCCGCTTCGCGACCTCCGACCTGAACGACCTCTACCGCCGCGTCATCAACCGGAACAACCGCCTCAAGCGGCTTCTGGACCTCGGCGCGCCTGAGATCATCGTCAACAACGAGAAGCGCATGCTGCAGGAGGCCGTCGACGCACTGTTCGACAACGGCCGCCGCGGCCGCCCCGTCACGGGTCCCGGCAACCGCCCCCTGAAGTCCATCTCGGACATGCTCAAGGGCAAGCAGGGCCGCTTCCGCCAGAACCTGCTCGGCAAGCGTGTCGACTACTCGGGCCGTTCGGTCATCGTGGTCGGTCCGGAGCTCAAGCTCCACCAGTGCGGTCTTCCCAAGAAGATGGCGCTCGAGCTGTTCAAGCCGTTCGTCATGAAGCGCCTGGTCGACCTCGACCACGCGCAGAACATCAAGAGCGCCAAGCGCATGGTCGATCGTGGCCGTGACGTGGTCTGGGACGTCCTCGAAGAGGTCATCCGCGAGCACCCCGTCATGCTCAACCGCGCGCCGACCCTGCACCGCCTCGGCATCCAGGCCTTCGAGCCGATCCTGGTCGAGGGCAAGGCCATCCGCATCCACCCGCTCGTCTGTACCGCCTTCAACGCGGACTTCGACGGCGACCAGATGGCCGTCCACCTGCCGCTCTCCACCGAGGCGCAGGCCGAGGCCCGCACGCTCATGCTCTCCACCAACAACGTCAAGTCGCCGGCCCACGGTCGTCCGCTCACCACGCCGACGCAGGACATGGTCATCGGTCTGTACTACCTGACCGCCGACCGTGACGGCATGCCCGGTGAAGGTCGCTCGTTCATGAGCGCCGAGGAAGCCTTGCTTGCCTACGACAACCGCGCGGATCTCGACCTTCAGGCCAAGATCCACGTGCGTCTCTCCAAGGACACCCAGGTTCAGGTCAAGATCGGTCAGATCGAGGATCGGAAGGCCGGGGAGCGCATCCAGACCACGGTCGGCCTCATCACGTTCAACCGCGGCCTCCCGGACGACCACCCCTACATCAACCACGAGGTTGATAAGAAGGGCATCGGTCGCATCGTGGAGGAGTGCTCGGTCAGCTACTCGACCACGCGCATGGCGATGATCCTCGACGAGCTCAAGCGTCTTGGCTTCCACTACGCGACTCGCGCCGGTCTGACGGTGTCGGTGTACGACGCCATCATCCCGAAGGAGAAGCCCGCGCTCTTGGCAGCCGGTGACGCGAAGGTCGCCAAGATCGAGGACCAGTACGAGACCGGGCTCATCACCCGCGAAGAGCGCCACCGTCAGATCGTCGACGTGTGGACGCGAGTCACCGACGAGGTCGGCGACGCGATGGGCAACAGCTTCGAGAAGTTCAACCCCATCTACATGATGGCGTACTCGGGAGCCCGAGGTAACATCAAGCAGATCCGCCAGCTGGCCGGTATGCGAGGCCTCATGGCGAACCCGAAGGGCGACATCATCGACCGCCCGATCAAGGCGAACTTCCGAGAGGGCCTCACGGTTCTCGAGTACTTCATCTCCACGCACGGCGCCCGCAAGGGTCTCGCCGACACCGCCCTGCGTACGGCCGACTCGGGGTACCTGACCCGCCGTCTGGTCGACGTCGCGCAGGACGTCATCGTGCGCGAGCTCGACTGCGGCACCGACGAGGCGGTCGCGTTCAACATCCTCAAGGACGACGACGCCATCGATCACAACGTCGTCGGTCGTTGCCTGCTCGAGCCGGCCGTCGATCCCAAGACCGGCGAGATCCTCATCGAGGCCGGTGGCTACATCGCCTCCGACGAGGTCGCTCGCAAGCTTGCTGACGCGGGTGTCGAGACGATCGTCGGCCGCACCGTCATGACCTGCCACGCGAAGCACGGCATCTGCCAGGCTTGCTACGGTTGGGACCTCGCGAGCAGCCGTCCCGTCGACATCGGCACCGCGGTGGGCATCATCGCCGCCCAGTCGATCGGCGAGCCGGGCACGCAGCTCACCATGCGTACGTTCCACACCGGTGGCGTCGCGGGTGAGGACATCACCCACGGCCTCCCGCGTGTCACGGAGCTCTTCGAGGCTCGCAAGCCCAAGGGCCAGGCGATCCTCGCCGAGGTCTCAGGCAAGCTGACCATCGAGGACGCCGAGAAGACCCGCGTGCTCACGGTCACCGATGCCGAGGGCCACGAGAAGGCGTACACGGTGTCGCGTCGCGCGACGCTGCTTCCCCGCACGTCAGAACGGCGCCGAGATCGAGCTCGGTCAGCAGCTCACCAAGGGTTCCGTGAACCCGCACGACCTGCTGGCGCTCAAGGGCCCGAACGAGACGCTGCGCTACATCGTCGAGCAGGTCCAGGACGTCTACCGTTCGCAGGGCGTCGACATCAACGACAAGCACATCGAAGTCATCAGCCGTCAGATGCTGCGCAAGGTCTCCGTCACCGAGCCTGGCGACACCGACTTCCTGCCGGGCCAGCTCGTCGACCGTCTGGACTTCGCGTCCGAGAACTCCGACGCTCTGTCCGGGCGGCGGCGAGCCCGCAAACGGCTACCCGACCCTGCTCGGCATCACCAAGGCGTCGCTGGCCACCGACAGCTACCTCTCGGCGGCTTCCTTCCAGGAGACGACGCGCGTCCTCACCGACGCCGCCATCGCCGGCAAGGAAGACAACCTGCTCGGCCTGAAGGAGAACGTCATCATCGGTAAGCTCATCCCGGCAGCTACGGGCATGAAGCGCTACCGCAACGTGAAGCTCACCTACAAGGGCCAGCACATCGAGGCCGAGAGCACCGTCGAGGGACCGCTTCCCGAGTGGGCGCCCGCTGAGCTCAAGGAGATCGAGGCGCTTCTGCCCGTCGCCCCCGAGCCCACGGCCCTGTCCGAGGCGGACTTCGAGAGCGCCTTCGCCGACCTCGATCTCGAGGACGGGGACATCGACGTCAGCGCGTTCACCGGGGTCACGTTCGATCCCAACGCGGAGATCGCCGCAGCTGGCGCGTTCTTGATCGAAGAGGCCGACATGGCCAGCTCGGAGGACGCTTCGGCCCTCACGCTGTCCGACATCGGCGTCTCGGCCCGCTGGGTCAACAAGTTCGAAGAGGCCGGCATCGTGAGCGTCGCCGACCTGGTAGGCAAGACCGAGGACGAGCTCATCGATCTCCCCGGAATCGGCCAGAAGGCCGTGGAAGAGGTCAAGGAAGGCCTCGCGGCCAACGGTATGAGCATCCTCAGCTAGAGACCGAATCGGGCGCCCTCACCGCAGGCCGGTGGGGGCGCCCGTTTGTTCGGACGGGGTCACCGCGCGAGTGGGTCCCCGAAGTATGGATACGCCCGGAGGCGTTGCGTTTGACATGGAGTACGGAGGACGGTAGAGTACCGCCTTGTGACTTCATGCTCGGAGGTCGGCGCACCCGCGCGCTCCGATGAAAGTGCACCAGACGAATGAAGGAGTGTAGCGTTGCCTACAATCAACCAGCTGGTCCGCAAGGGCCGCAAGGCGGCAGTCGAGAAGAGCAAGACGCCGGCCCTGAAGGGTAACCCGCAGAAGCGGGGCGTGTGCACTCGCGTGTACACCACCACCCCGAAGAAGCCGAACTCGGCGCTGCGCAAGGTCGCTCGTGTGCGCCTGACCAACCAGATGGAGGTCACGGCCTACATTCCCGGCATCGGTCACAACCTGCAGGAGCACTCGATCGTGCTCGTGCGTGGCGGCCGTGTGAAGGACCTTCCTGGTGTTCGCTACAAGATCATCCGGGCCGCGCTCGACTGCGCCCCGGTGAACAATCGCGCCCAGGCGCGTTCGCGTTACGGCGCCAAGAAGCCCAAGTAGGACTGAGCGCGGAGCGCTCTGCCTACTTAGGCATGCGGAATCGAGCAGACGGCAGAGGGCGCCGCAGCTCATTCCGCATCCGGACTGAACTGATGAAGGAGAACAGGTATGCCAAGGCGCGCAGCTGCTGTCAGGCGTGAGATCGCCCCGGACAGCGTCTACAACAACAGACTCGTCACCCAGCTGATCAACAAGATCCTGCTGGACGGCAAGAAGTCCGTCGCCGAGAACATCGTCTACGGCGCGTTCGACATCATCGAGCAGAAGAGTGGCCAGGACCCGCTGGCGACCTTCAAGAAGGCGATGGACAACGTCCGTCCGACCCTCGAGGTCCGCCCGAAGCGTGTCGGTGGCGCCACCTACCAGGTGCCGGTCGAGGTCAACTCGCGCCGTTCCACCACGCTCGCCATCCGCTGGCTCGTCGGCTTCTCCCGCAAGCGTCGCGAGAAGACGATCGCCGAGCGTCTCGCCAACGAGATCCTCGATGCCGCCAACGGCGTGGGCTCCTCGGTCAAGAAGCGCGAGGACCTGTTCAAGATGGCCGAGTCCAACCGTGCGTTCTCGCACTATCGCTGGTAACAGCGGTCTTCAGCCCACACGTGACGAGATAGAGGTCTAGAGCTACATGGCCACTCAGTACTCTCTCGCCAAGACCCGCAACATCGGGATCATGGCTCACATCGACGCCGGCAAGACGACCACGACCGAGCGCGTCCTGTACTACACAGGCAAGACGCACAAGATCGGCGAGGTCCACGACGGCGCTGCCACCATGGACTGGATGGTCCAGGAGCAGGAGCGCGGCATCACCATCACGTCGGCCGCGACGACCGCCTTCTGGAAGGACCACCGCATCCAGATCATCGACACGCCCGGCCACGTCGACTTCACGGTCGAGGTCGAGCGCTCCCTGCGCGTTCTCGACGGCGCCTGCGCGGTCTTCTGCGCGGTCGGTGGCGTCGAGCCGCAGTCCGAGACGGTCTGGCGCCAGGCCGACACCTACGGTGTCCCGCGTATCGCCTACATCAACAAGATGGACCGCTCGGGTGCCGACTTCTACAACGTGCTCGGCATGATGAAGGACCGTCTCGGCGCTCGCGCAGTGCCGCTCCAGCTCCCCATCGGCGCCGAGGACACCTTCATCGGCATCGTCGACCTCATCGAGATGAACGCCAGCTTCTTCAACGAGGACGACAAGGGCATCAACCCGACCGATCGGCGAGATTCCCGCCGAGCTGCACGACGACGCCGAGATGTACCGCCACGAGCATGATCGAGGCCGCCGCCGAGCAGGACGACGAGCTCATGATGAAGTTCCTCGAGGACGAGGAGCATCTCCATCGACGAGATCAAGGCCGCGCTTCGCAAGGCCTGCATCGCCAACGCGATCACCCCGGTCGTCTGCGGCGCGTCGTTCAAGAACAAGGGCGTCCAGCCCCTGCTCGACGCGGTCGTCGACTTCCTGCCCTCGCCGCTCGACATCCCGGCGATCAAGGGCATCGACCTGAAGACCGACGAAGAGGTCGAGCGTCCCGCCGACGAGAAGGCGCCGTTCGCGGCCCTCGCGTTCAAGGTCATGACCGACCCGTTCGTCGGCAAGCTGACCTACTTCCGCGTCTACTCGGGCACGCTGAACTCCGGCTCCTACGTCCTGAACTCGACGAAGGGTCACAAGGAGCGCATCGGTCGCCTGCTGCAGATGCACGCCAACCACCGCGAGGACATCGAGGTGGCCATGGCCGGCGACATCGTCGCCGCCGTCGGCCTGAAGAACACCACCACCGGTGACACGCTGTCCGCGATGACCATCCCGGTGCTGCTCGAGTCGATGGTCTTCCCGGATCCGGTCATCGACATCGCGATCGAGCCGAAGACCAAGGCCGAGCAGGACAAGCTGGGCAACGCGCTCGCCAAGCTCGCCGAGGAGGACCCGACGTTCCGCGTCCGCACGGACACGGAGACCGGTCAGACCATCATCGCCGGCATGGGCGAGCTGCACCTCGAGGTCATCGTCGACCGCCTGCTTCGCGAGTTCAAGGTCGAGGCGAACGTCGGCAAGCCGCAGGTCGCGTACCGCGAGACCGCCGGCAAGCGCGTCGACAAGGTCGACATGAAGTTCGCTCGCCAGTCCGGTGGTCGCGGCCAGTACGGCCACGTCGTCATCAACGTCGATCCCGCAGGAGCCGGGCGACGGCTACGTCTTCGACAACAAGTGCGTCGGCGGATCCATCCCCAAGGAGTACATCCCGTCGGTCGACAAGGGCATCCAGGAGTCGCTCGCTTCGGGCATGCTCGCCGGCTTCCCGGTCGTCGATATCAAGGTCGAGCTCATCGACGGCTCCTACCACGAGGTCGACTCGTCGGAGATGGCGTTCAAGATCGCCGGCTCCATGGCGATCAAGGAGGGCCTGCGCAAGAGCAGCCCGGTGCTGCTCGAGCCGATGATGGACGTCGAAGTCGTCACCCCCGAGGACTTCATGGGCGACGTCATCGGCGACCTGAACCGTCGTCGCGGCCACATCGAGAACATGGAGCCTCGCGGCAACGCGCAGGTCATCCGCGCGAAGGTGCCGCTGTCCGAGATGTTCGGCTACGCGACCGACCTGCGCTCCAAGACGCAGGGTCGTGCCGTGTACAGCATGCAGTTCAAGGCGTACGAGCAGGTGCCGAAGTCGGTAGCTGAAGAGATCGTGAGCAAGTCCGGCGGCAACGCCTAAGTTAGCGACCAAGACCGGAGGCCCGGACGACCGTTCTCGGGCACCGCATCTGACGGAGGGTAGAGAGTTGGCGAACCAGAAGATCAGGATCCGCCTCAAGGGCTACGACCACGAGATCGTGGATCAGTCCACGAAGCTGATCGTGGAGACCGCCCAGAAGACGGGCGCGAAGGTGTCGGGTCCCATCCCGCTGCCGACCGACCGTAGCCTGTACTGCGTCATCCGCTCGCCGCACGTGAACAAGGACAGCCGCGAGCAGTTCGAGATGAAGACGCACAAGCGCCTCATCGACATTCTCGAGCCCACCGCCAAGACGGTCGACTCGCTCATGCGTCTCGATCTGCCGGCCGGCGTTGACATCGAGATCAAGCTCTAGGTTCTGGTACAATCGTCGGTCTGCGCGTCAAAGCGCGCCGACGTTGAAAGCGCGGTCCGCTGGGGAGCAGCACACAGGGTGCTGCATAGGGTCCCATGACCGCCTGAGGTAAGGACAGAAGATGGTTACGACGATTCTCGGCCGCAAGCTGGGCATGACGCAGGTCTGGAGCGAGGACGACAGGCTCCTGCCGGTCACCGTCATCGAGGCGGGCCCGTGCGTGGTCACCCAGGTCAAGACCCTGAAGCGCGACGGCTACCGCGCCGTGCAGATCGGTTTTGGCGACATCAAGGAGTCCAAGGTCAACAAGCCGATGGCCGGCCACTTCGCCAAGGCCAAGGTTGAGGCCAAGAAGTTCCTCGCCGAGATTCGTCTCGCCGAGAACGACGACATGAAGATCGGTCAGACCATCACGGTCGACGTCTTCGAAGGTGCCAAGCACGTTCACGTGACCGGCACGAGCAAGGGTAAGGGCTTCGCCGGCGTCATGAAGCGTCACAACTTCAAGGGCGGTCCCGGCGGTCACGGTTCGCACTTCCACCGTGCTCCCGGTTCCATCGGCCAGTGTGCCACGCCCTCGCGCGTGTTCAAGGGCATGAAGCTTCCGGGCCACATGGGTTCTGAGACCGTCACGGTCAAGAACCTCGATGTCGTCAAGATCGACGCCGAGCAGAACCTGCTCATCGTGAAGGGCGCCGTCCCCGGTGCCAAGGGCGCACTGCTGACCATTCGTATGGCCTAAGCGCCCGCACCTGAGACACAGTCAAGGAGACACTTAAGATGGCCAAGACCGAAATCAAAGACACAAGCGGCAAGAAGGTCGGTTCCCTCGACCTCGCCGACGGCGTCTTCGGCATCGAGCCGAACACGTTCGTAGTACACCAGGTGGTCCGTAGCCAGCAGGCCTCGCGCCGTGCCGGCACCCACAGCACGCTGACCCGCGGTCGCGTTCGCGGCGGCGGCAAGAAGCCGTGGCGCCAGAAGGGCACCGGCCGCGCTCGTCAGGGATCGACCCGGTCCCCGCAGTGGGCAGGCGGCGGCGTCGTGTTCGGCCCGCACCCGCGCAGCTACGCGTTCAAGGTGCCGAACAAGGTCGTCAAGCTCGCCATGCGCTCGGCCCTCTCGGCCAAGCTCGCCGATGAGTGCCTCTACGTCGTCGACGGTTTCTCCTTCGAGAAGCCTTCGACCAAGCAGGCTGCCGACATCCTCAAGTCGCTCGGCATCACCGGTCGCGTGACCATCGTTCTTGAGAACGACGACATCAACTCGTACCTCTCGTTCCGCAACCTCCCCAAGGCGCGCGTGATCTTCGCCTCGGAGGCCAATACCTACGATCTCGTCGACAACACCGCCGTGTTGTTCGCGAAGCCGGCTCTGACCTGGCTCGAGGGGGTGCTGTCCTAACATGTACGATCCGCGCGATATCATCCTCAAACCGGTCATCTCGGAGAAGTCCTACGACATGATCGCGCACAACCGCTACACCTTCGAGGTCGCCAAGACCGCGAGCAAGCCGCAGATCGCTCAGGCGATCACCGATATCTTCGGTGTCACCGTCACGAGCGTGAACACGATGAACGTCACCGGCAAGCCGCGCCGCGTGCGCGTTGCCAAGGGTAAGACGCGTGACTGGAAGAAGGCCGTAGTCACCCTGAAAGAGGGAGACTCGATCGAGTTCTTCCAGGCCCACTAGGTAAGCAAGCGGGCGCAAGTAGCCCAACGGGTGTCGGCATGAGGCTCGCTATGGAGCCGCCCGGCACCGTGGTAGTCCGGCGTCGGAGTCGTTGGCGGGTAGGTGCCCGCCAGTCCCAAACGGCCCCGGCCATCGGACGGAAGGAGTGGAGATGGGACTGAAGCAGTACAAGCCGACCTCTCCGGGTAGGCGCTTCCAGACGGTGTCCGACTTCAAGGAGATCACGAGCACGACTCCTGAGAAGTCCCTCCTGGAGCCCCTCCCTAAGAAGGGTGGTCGCAACAACAACGGGCGCATCACCACGCGGCACCAGGGCGGCGGCCACAAGCGTCGCTACCGCGTGATCGATTTCAAGCGCAAGAAGGACGGCGTGCCGGCCAAGGTCGCCACGATCGAGTACGACCCGAACCGCTCGTCACGCATCGCACTGCTGCACTACGCCGACGGTGAGAAGCGCTACATCATCGCGCCGAAGGGTCTGCAGGTCGGCGACACGGTTCAGAGCGGCCCCGGCTCGGACATCAAGCCGGGCAACACGTTGGCTCTTTCCGACATCCCTGTCGGTACGGTTGTCCACGCGGTCGAGCTCCAGCCCGGCAAGGGTGCGGCGCTCGCTCGCTCAGCGGGAACGTCCATCCAGCTGATGGGCAAGGAAGGCGACTACGCGATCCTGCGTATGCCCTCCTCGGAAATGCGTCGCGTTCTGGTCACCTGCCGCGCCACCATCGGCGAGGTCGGTAACTCGGAGCACGGCAACATCAAGATCGGCAAGGCCGGACGCGCTCGTTGGATGGGCGTTCGCCCGACCGTCCGCGGTACGGCCATGAACCCGGTCGACCACCCGCACGGCGGTGGCGAAGGCAAGAACAAGTCCGCTGGTCGTCACCCGGTCACCCCGTGGGGCGTTCCCACCAAGGGTCACCGTACGCGTAGCAAGAAGAACGCCTCTAGCCGCCTCATCATTCGTCGCCGCAAGAAGTAGTAGGGAGCTGATACGACAGTGAGCAGAAGCCTCAAGAAGGGCCCGTTCGTCCAGCCTCGCCTGCTAGAGCGCATCCACGCGATGAACGAAGCCGGCGAGAAGAAAGTCATCAAGACCTGGTCGCGTTCCTCGACCATCTTCCCGGAGATGGTCGGTCACACGATCGCGGTGCACGACGGCCGCAAGCACGTCCCGGTGTACGTCACCGAATCGATGGTCGGTCACAAGCTCGGCGAGTTCTCGCCGACTCGTACCTTCCGCGGTCACGCCGCCGACAAGAAGAAGAAGAGGTAGATAGCACATGGAAGCCAAGGCAGTTGCACGCTACGTGCGGGTGAGCCCGCGCAAGGCCCGGCTGTTGGTCGACCTCATCCGCGGCAAGTCGATCGCGGACGCGCAGGCGATTCTCAGGTTCTCGCCCCGCGCCGCCGCAGAGGTGGTCGAGAAGGTCCTCAACAGCGCCGTCGCCAACGCGGAGCGCAATCTCCACGTCAAGGCCGACGACCTTTTCGTCGGCAGCACGTTCGTGGATGAGGGTCCGACCCTCAAGCGCATTCAGCCGCGCGCCATGGGTCGTGCCTTCCGCATCAACAAGCGGACCAGCCACATCACCGTCATCGTCAAGCAGCGAGAGGGGGCGTAGGAGCCGCATGGGACAGAAAGTAATGCCGATCGGCCTGCGTCTGGGCATCACGGAGAACTGGCGCTCGCGCTGGTTCGCAGGTAAGGACTACGCCAAGACGCTCGACAACGACCTGAAGGTACGTGCGTACCTCGGCGAAGCGTCTCCGCCGTGCCGCGCTCAGCAAGATCGACATCGAGCGCAAGGGCGACAAGACCATCGTCGAGCTGTGGACGGCCCGTCCGGGCATCGTCATCGGCAAGAAGGGCGCCGAAGTCGACGTCCTGCGCAAGGAGCTCGAGAAGATCACCGGCGGCACCGTCGCGGTGAACATCGTCGAGATCAAGCGCCCCGAGCTTGACGCCGTTCTGATCGCTCAGAGCGTCGCCGAGCAGCTCGAAGGTCGCGTGGCGTTCCGTCGCGCGATGCGCAAGGCGGTCACCTCGGCCACCAAGAGTGGTGCCCTGGGTATCCGGATCCAGTGCTCGGGTCGCCTCGGTGGCGCCGAGATGGGTCGTCGCGAGTGGTACCGCGAGGGTCGCGTGCCGCTTCACACCCTGCGCGCGAAGATCGACTACGGTACCGCGACCGCCCGCACGTCCATGGGCGCCTGCGGCGTGAAGGTGTGGGTGTACCACGGCGAGGTTCTTCCTGGCCAGGATGCCCCGAATCCGGCTCTCGAGGGTGCGCGTTCGTCGCGTGGCCGTCGCGGTGAAGGGAGATAGCGAAAGATGCTCCTGCCGAAGCGAGTTAAGCACCGCAAGGTGCAGCGCGGCTCCCGCAAGGGTGTGGCCAAGGGCGGTACCCAGGTACATTTCGGCGAGTACGGCCTCAAGGCCCTCGAGCCGGCCTGGATCACCAACCGCCAGATCGAGGCTGCACGTATTGCGATGACCCGCTACATGAAGCGTGGCGGTAAGGTCTGGATCAACATCTTCCCGGACAAGCCGATCACGCAGAAGCCCGCCGAGACCCGCATGGGTTCCGGCAAGGGTAACCCCGAGAAGTGGGTTGCCGTCGTCAAGCCGGGTCGCGTTATGTTCGAACTCGCGGGCGTGCCTGAAGAGGTCGCCCGCGAGGCCCTGAGACTGGCCGCACACAAGCTGCCGATCAAGACGAAGTTTGTTACCCGTGCCGATTCTGGCGGGGAGGCGTAAATGAAGGCTGCAGAGATTAGAGATCTTGCTGACGCGGAACTCGTCCAGAAGCTCAAGGACACCCGCGCCGAGCTGTTCAACCTCCGGTTCCAGCTGGCCACCGGCCAGCTGGACAACACCGGACGTATTGCCATCGTGAAGAAGGACATCGCGCGTCTGCACACCGAGCTGCGCGCCCGCGAACTTCGCGCCCAGCGTGACGCGGCCGCGTCGTAAGGACAGGTGAGGAGCAGCATGATTACCGATCGCAACCGCAGGAAGGTCCGCCAGGGTGTCGTCGTTTCGACGGCCGGCGAGAAGACCTGCGTGGTGAAAGTCGAGGAGCGCAAGAAGCACCCGATGTACGGCAAGATGATCACCCAGTCGAAGAAGTTCCACGCTCACGATGAGAACAACGAAGCCGGAGTCGGCGACACCGTTGAGATCATGGAGACCCGCCCGCTTTCGAAGCTGAAGCACTGGCGTCTCCTGAAGATCGTCGAGAAGGCCAAGTAACGACGCATCGAGCGGACGGCGAAGCCGCCGCTTATGCGCCGCTCCACGTGCGTCACTTTCGGAGACGCACCTCTGCTGCGGCAATCTGTAACCGGAGGAAGAGATGATTCAGGCAGAGACACGGCTGAAGGTCGCCGACAACTCTGGTGCACGCAAGGTGCTGTGCATCAAGGTTCTCGGCGGTTCGAAGCGTCGTTACGCGTACGTCGGTGACGTCATCGTCTGCACCGTGAAAGAAGCGATGCCGAACGGTGCGGTCAAGAAGGGCGAGGTCGTCAAGGCGGTCGTCGTCCGGTGCACGAAGGAAGTCCGTCGTCCCGACGGCAGCTACATCAAGTTCGATGACAACGCTGCTGTCATCATCGACGCCGCGGGCAATCCGCGTGGCACGCGTATCTTCGGCCCGGTTGCGCGCGAGCTGCGCGATCGCAAGTACATGAAGATCGTGTCACTTGCGCCTGAGGTGCTTTAGGAGGATGGCGAACATGACAAAGATGAGCATTCGCACGGGTGACAAGGTCAAGGTCATCGCTGGCAAGGACAAGGGCAAGGAAGGCAAGATCCTGTCCGTCCTCGCGTACAAGCAGCGCGTCGTTGTAGAGCGCGCCAACATGATGAAGAAGGCCACCCGCGCAACCCAGAAGAACCCGAGTGGCGGCATCCTCGAGATCGAGGCGCCGATGCACGTCTCCAACGTGATGCTGGTGTGCCCGAGCTGCTCGCAGCCCACGCGCATCGCTCGTCGTCGGGAAGAAGGCGCGCGCGTTCGCGTCTGCAAGAAGTGCGGCAACGACATCGACAAGTAGGTAAGAACAATGGCTCCCGGTGGCGACATCGGGAGGCGTAGGGTCGGAATCCTACGCTGAAAACCCCAATGGAGGACTGAGAATGGCTCCGCGTCTGAAAGAGAAGTACGTCAAGGAGGTAGCTCCTGCACTCAAGGAGAGCCTCGAGCTCGCGAACGTGAACGAGGTTCCGCGTCTCGACAAGATCGTCGTGAACATGGGTGTTGGTGCCGCGATCGCGGACACCAAGCAGCTCGACGCGGCGATCGAGGACATGCGCATCATCACCGGCCAGCAGCCGACGATCACGCGCGCCAAGAAGTCGATCGCCGGCTTCAAGCTTCGCCAGGGTATGCCGATCGGCGCGAAGGTCACCCTCCGCGGCGATCGTATGTGGGAGTTCTTCGACCGCCTGCTCTCCACCGCGATTCCGCGCGTGCGAGACTTCCGTGGCCTGAACCCCAACTCGTTTGACGGTCGCGGCAACTACTCGATGGGCGTCACCGAGCAGCTCATCTTCGCCGAGATCGACTACGACAAGGTCGACCGTACGCGAGGCATGGATATCACGTTCGTTACGACTGCCAATACCGACGAAGGCGCCAAGGCCCTGCTCGAGGGCTTCGGCTTCCCGTTCAAGCGATAGAGCGTCCATCCGGTGACCACAAGGTCGCCGTGGCAAGGAGGATGAAGTGGCTAAGAAGTCGATGATCGCCAAGGCCCAGCGTCAGCCGAAGTTTGCGGTACGGCAGCACAACCGCTGCAACCGCTGCGGCAGGCCGCGCGCGTTCTACAGGCAGTTCGGCCTGTGCCGAATCTGCGTGCGTGAACTCGCCAGCCGAGGCGAGCTTCCCGGTGTGCACAAGGCCAGCTGGTAAGCAGCAGACCGCACGTCGGAGAGACCCGCTCTGAGAGGCGCGAGCGCCACGGGCGAACGCGAACCGCGGGGTGGGACATCCCGGACCATAGGAGGAACACATGAGCATGACCGACCCGATCGCCGATATGCTGACTCGCATTCGCAATGCGAACTCGGCCTACAAGGCGAGCACCACGATGCCGAGCTCAAAGAAGCTCGTGGAGATCGCACGCATCCTCAAGCAGGAAGGCTACATCGCTGAGTACTCGATCATCGATGGCGATCCTCAGGACAGCCTCGAGGTGACACTGAAGTACGGTGCCAAGAAGGAGCGGACCATCACCGGTATCCGCCGCATCAGCAAGCCCGGCCTGCGCGTCTACGCGAAGAAGGACGAACTTCCCCGCGTTCTCGGCGGCCTTGGAATTGCCGTCATATCCACATCCAGCGGCGTCATGACTGACCGCGCGGCCCGCAAGGCTGGCGTCGGCGGCGAAGTCATCGCCTACATCTGGTAACCCGACCGGACTGTAAGGAAAGGAGCGAGTAGCCGTGTCACGTATCGGCAAGCAGCCCATCCCGGTCCCGTCCGGGGTAGAGGTAAAGATCGATGGCTCGACCCTCGTGGTCAAGGGCCCCAAGGGTGAACTCACCCAGACGTTCAGCGACGTCATCAGCATCACGCTCGATGACGGCGTCATCAACGTCACACGTCCCGACGAGTCGCGCACCGCGCGTTCGCTGCATGGCCTGACCCGCACGCTCGTCGCCAACATGGTCACGGGTGTCTCGGAGGGCTATGCGAAGAACCTCGAGATCGTTGGCGTCGGCTATCGTGCCGCGATGAAGGGCAGCGACATCGAGCTTCAGCTCGGTTTCAGCCACCCCGTCCTCGTGGTCGCCGAGCCGGGCATCACGTTCGAGGTGCCCGCGCCGACCAAGATCACCGTGCGCGGCATCGACAAGCAGCGCGTCGGCCAGGTCGCGGCCGACATTCGCAAGTGGCGCAAGCCGGAGCCCTACAAGGGCAAGGGCGTGCGTTACGAGGGCGAGAAGGTCCGCCGTAAGCTCGGTAAGGCCGCCAAGTAGCAGGTGATCCGGCCTGCTTGGCCGGTACGATCGAGGAGAGTAGTGAGCACATGGATAAGCTGAAGGCGAAGCAGGCGGGTCTCGAGCGCCGGCAGCGCAGGGTTCGCGGCAAGGTCAGCGGTACCGCAGAGCGCCCGCGCCTGCGCGTCACCCGCACGAACGGTCACATCTACGCTCAGGTCATCGACGATGTCGCCGGTGTCACGCTGGCATCCGCATCGACGGTCGAGCCTGAGGTTGGCAAGGATCTGAAGAACGGTGCAAACATCGACGCCGCACGTGCGGTGGGCGAGGCCGTTGGGGCACGCGCGAAGGCTGCGGGCGTCACATCGGTGATCTTCGACCGCGGCGGCCGCATCTATCACGGCCGTGTGAAGGCTCTGGCGGACGGCGCGCGTAGCGCCGGCCTCGAGTTCTAGGAGGAGGAACAGCATGGCCCGCAGGGAAGCCCCTGTCTCCGAGCTTCAGGAGAAAGTCGTATACATCAACCGTGTGTCGAAGGTCGTCAAGGGTGGTCGTCGCTTCGCGCTGACCGCTCTGGTCGTCGTCGGCGACGGCGCCGGCAATGTCGGCGTCGGCATGGGTAAGTCGCAGGAAGTCCCGCTTGCCATCAAGAAGGGCATCGAGGACGCCAAGAAGAACATGTTCAAGTTCCCGCTCACCAAGCACAACACGATCCCGCACGCGATCATCGGCGAGTACGGTGCCGGTCGCGTCATGCTCAAGCCGGCCGCGCCGGGTACCGGGATCATCGCCGGTGGCCCCGTCCGCGCCCTGCTCGAGCTCGCCGGCATCACCGACGTGCTGAGCAAGTCGCTCGGTAGCGACAACGCGCTGAACATGGTCAAGGCGGCCGCCCAGGGCCTCCAGAGCCTGGCGAGCCCGCAGGACATCGCACGTCGTCGCGGCATGTCCGTGGCGCAGATCTACGGGTGGGAGGAATAGCCAATGGCGAAGAAAGCCGCCGAGAAGACGCTCAGGATCACACAGATCAAGAGCGGCATCGGATTCCCCCTCGACCAGAAGCGGACCGTTCGCGCCCTCGGGCTCAAGCGGATCAACCACTCGGTCGAGCAGAAGGACAACCCCGTGATTCGCGGGATGGTCTTCAAGGTCAAGCACCTCGTCAAGGTCGAGGAGCTCTAGCCGACAAGAACGTAGCTCCACGAGGGCCCGGCCATAGTGCCGGGCCTCGGGCGTCTGATACGATGCCGAACTGATGCAGTCAGCCGGCGGCGAGCGGCCGGCAGCGTCCCAGCGAGAAGCGTTGGGACGTGAAGCGAACGAAAGGGAGTACCACGATATGCAGATTCACGACCTGTTCCCAGCGCCGGGTTCGACCAAGAACCGCAAGCGCGTTGGCCGCGGCAACGGCAGCGGACACGGCTCAACGGCCGGTCGCGGCGACAAGGGCCAGAACTCTCGCGCCGGCGGCACCAAGGGCGCCGGCTTCGAGGGCGGTCAGACCCCGCTCGCGATGCGCCTGCCGAAGCTTCCGGGCTTCAAGAACCGCAACCGCGTCGAGTACTCGGTCGTCAACGTGTTCCGTCTCGACGAGCTCTACGCCGACGGCGACGTTGTGGACGCCGAGTCCCTGACCGCCAAGGGCGTCATCAAGTCGCCGGCCTCGCCGGTCAAGGTGCTCGGCGACGGTGAGCTCACCAAGAAGCTCACGGTGAAGGTCGACAAGATCTCCGGCCCCGCCAAGCAGAAGATCGAGGCAGCAGGAGGGACGGTCGAGGCGCCGTGCTAAACGCGATCTCCAACGCGTTCCGCGTACCTGAGCTTCGCAAGAAGATCCTGTTCACGCTCGCGATGATCGCCATCTACCGACTCGGCGCCTACATCCCGGTTCCCGGTGTCGACGTCAAGGCGGTCCAGGCGCTCGTGAGCGGCAACGCCGCACTGGGCCTGCTCGGGCTGTTCTCGGGTGGCGCTCTGGAGCAGTTCGCGGTGTTCTCGCTGGGCATCATGCCCTACATCACCGCGTCGATCATCATGCAGCTGCTGCAGGGTGTCATTCCGAAGGTCGAGGCGTGGGCCAAGGAAGGCGAATCCGGCCAGCGCAAGATCACGCAGATCACCCGCTACATGACGCTTGGTATCGCGCTGCTCCAGTCGATCGCGATGCTCGGCGTGTTCCGCCAGGCGATCTCGGTCCCGAGTGGTCCGGGCGCGCCGCCCGTCTTCTTCACGAACGTGGTCATCGTCGTCACCCTGATCGCCGGTACTGCCTTCATCATGTGGATGGGCGAGCTCATCACCCAGCGTGGCATCGGTAACGGCATGTCGCTGCTCATCTTCGCGAGCATCGTGTCGCGCTTCCCGTCGGCGATCATCCAGTCGTTCACGTTCGCGAACGGCTTCTTCACGCTCATCCTGCTGATGATGACGGTGTTCATCGTGGCTGCGATCGTGACGATGGAGCGTGCCCAGCGCCGTATCCCGGTGCAGTACGCCAAGCGCGTCGTCGGTCGCCGTGTCTACGGTGGTTCCGGCACGTACATCCCGCTTGAAGATCAACGGCGCCAACGTCGTGCCGATCATCTTCGCTTCGGCGATCCTGTTCTTCCCGTCTCAGCTTGCGACGCTGACGGGCAACGCCACGATGCAGCAGATCGGAAACGCGCTCGCGCGTGGCCCGGTGAACTGGATTCTCGAGTTCGTGCTCATCGTGTTCTTCACCTACTTCTACACGGCGCTCGTCTTCAACCCGATGGACCTGTCGGACAACCTGCGCAAGAACGGCGGTTTCATCCCCGGCGTCCGTCCCGGTTCGGCGACGACCCGCTACATCGAGAACGTGCTCAACCGCATCACCCTTCCGGGCGCGCTGTTCCTCGGCGTTATCGCTGTCGTGCCGAGCATGGTGTTCTTCACGACGAACGACCCGCTCGTGTCGGCGTTCGGCGGTACTTCGATTCTGATCATGGTCGGCGTCGCGCTTGAGACCATGACCCAGCTCGAGAGCCAGCTGAAGATGCGTCACTACGACGGATTCTTCAAGGCCTAGGCACCGTCAGTCACACACCGAACGGGGAGGGAACGAGGATGAAGATCGTCTTGCTGGGAGCCGCTGGAGCGGGCAAAGGCACGCAGGCCGCCAAGCTCGTCGAGGCGTACGGCCTGACCCACATCTCCACGGGCGACATCTTCCGCAAGAACGTCGCCGAGGGAACCGCGCTCGGCGTTGAGGCGAAGCGCTACATGGACGCGGGCACGCTCGTTCCCGACTCCGTGGTCATCGCCATGGTCAAGGACCGGCTGTCGCAGCCCGATTGCGACATCGGCTTCATGCTCGACGGCTTTCCTCGGACCCTTCCTCAGGCCGAGGCTCTCAATGACGCGCTCGAATCGATGGACAAGACGCTCGACGCCGTCGTGTCGATCGAGGTTCCTCGTGATGTTCTGATGGGCCGGCTGACCTCGCGGCGCCAGTGCCGCGCGTGCGGTCGCATCTACAACGTCATGGGCGAGATGCCCGCAGCAGAGGGCGTATGCGACTCGTGCGGCGGCGAAGTGTACCAGCGTGACGACGACACCGTTGAGGCCGCGACGAAGCGCCTCAATGACTACGACGCCATCACGTCGCAGCTCGTTCCGTACTACTCGGACAAGGGCCTGTTGCGCGTGGTCGACGGCAACCGTCCTGTGGACGCCGTGTTCGCGGACGTCCAAGCCGCTCTGGAGGGCTAGTCAGCCGGTGATCGTTCGCAAGTCAGCAGCAGAGATCGAACTCATGCGGGAGGCCGGGCGCGTCAGCGCCCGGGCTCTCCGTCTTGTCGGGGAGGCTGTAAGGCCCGGCATCACCACCGAGGAGCTCGACGAACTCGCCGAGCGAATCATCCGCGAGGATGGTGGAGTGCCGGCGTTCAAGGGCTACCACGGCTTCCCGAAGACGTTGTGCACGTCGGTCAACTCCCAGGTGGTCCACGGGATCCCGTCGAGCACCGTCGTCCTCGTCGAAGGTGACGTGCTGTCGGTGGACGTCGGGGCTATCGTCGGCGGCTACTACGGCGACAACGCGGCGACGTTCGGCGTGGGTACTGTCTCGGCCGAGGCGCAGAGGCTCCTGGACGCGACTGCCGCGTCGCTGCAGGCCGGCATCGCGCAGTGTGTGCCCGGACACCGCCTGTTCGACATCGGGCATGCTGTGCAAGCAGTGGCCGAGGGAGCGGGCTTCTCGGTGGTCCGAGAGTACGTTGGGCACGGAATCGGGCGCAACATGCACGAGGACCCCAATGTGCCCAACTACGGGCTCGCAGGAAAGGGTCCCAAGCTGGAAGAGGGAATGGTGCTGGCGATCGAACCGATGGTCAACCTTGGTGCCGCACCCGTGGAGTCGCTGCCGGATGGCTGGACGGTTGTGACGCAGGACGGATCGCTGTCGGCGCATTTCGAGCACACAGTCGCCATCACGGCGGCTGGTCCGGTCGTGTTGACGGCGGAGTAGAGAAGGATTGCGGGTCGCGAGTGAGTTTTCTCTGGACTCGGTGGTACAAACTAAGCTATCATTACCGCTTGCGTGTTCGCACCCCGTGAGGAGCAGCTCTTAGTGACCAAGCGTGAAGATGCAATAGAACTCGAAGGTACCGTGGTCGAACCCCTGCCGAATGCGATGTTTCGCGTCGAGTTGGAGAACGGCCACAAGGTACTTGCTCACATCTCAGGCAAGATGCGTATGCACTACATCCGTATACTTCCGGGGGACAAGGTCGTCGTTGAGCTGTCGCCCTACGACCTCACGCGCGGCCGGATCACCTACCGCTACAAGTAGTACGACCGTTGCTCGGAAGGGCAGTGGACACTCCCGGTGCCGTGTGTGCCAGGAATTGAAACCGACAAACTGCGCCTGCGGCTGGGCGTGCAGATAGATTACGTGAAGCACCGAAAGGGAGAACGATGAAGGTACGTCCTTCGGTCAAGAGAATGTGCGACAAGTGCAAGGTCATCCGGCGCCACGGCCGGGTTCTCGTGATTTGCGAGAATCCGCGCCACAAGCAGCGCCAGGGCTAGGAGGGAGCACGCGTGGCCCGTATCGCAGGTGTCGACCTCCCGCGTGAGAAACGCGTTGAGATCGGCCTGACCTACATTTTTGGAATCGGTCTTACGACTTCCAAACTGATTCTTCGCGAAACCGGTATCGGTCCCGATACTCGCGTCCGTGATCTCACGGAAGAAGAGGTAGTTCGTCTTCGCGAGTACATCGACCGCAACCTGAAGATCGAGGGTGATCTTCGTCGTGAGGTCTCACAGAACATCAAGCGCCTTATGGAGATCGGCTGCTATCGCGGCCTTCGTCACCGCAAGGGCCTTCCGGTCCGCGGTCAGCGCACGCATACGAACGCGCGTACCCGCAAGGGACCGCGCCGCCAAATCGGCGCTAAGAAGAAGGGCAAGTAAGCGATGGTAGCCAAGAAGAAGAATGTACGCACTAGGCTCAAGCGCAGCGAGCGCAAGAACATCGCTGTGGGCCAGGCGCACATCAAGAGCACGTTCAACAACACGATCATCAGCATCACCGACCCCTCAGGCAACGTGATCTCCTGGCAGTCGGCCGGCACCGTGGGCTTCAAGGGCTCGCGCAAGTCGACGCCGTTCGCCGCACAGATGGCTGCGGAAGCGGCCGCCAAGATGGCTCAGGAGCACGGTCTGCGCAAGGTATCCGTTTTCGTGAAGGGCCCGGGTTCGGGTCGCGAAACCGCGATTCGTTCGCTCCAGGCTGCCGGCCTCGAAATCGCCAGCATCCAGGATTGCACCCCTGTCCCTCACAACGGTTGCCGGCCGCGCAAGCGCCGTCGCGTGTAACTCGGGAGGACTTCTACACATGGCTCGATATACCGGGGCGGACTGTCGTCTGTGCCGCCGTGAAGGCATCAAGCTCTTTCTGAAGGGCGACCGCTGCTACTCCGACAAGTGCGGAGTGGAGAAGCGGCCGTATCCGCCGGGTCAGGCGGGCAAGAAGCGCCCGCGCGACTCCGAGTACCGTGTGCAGCTTCGTGAGAAGCAGCGCACAAAGCGTATCTACGGACTGCTCGAGAAGCAGTTCCGCGGCTACTACGTTATCGCCAGCCGTCAGACCGGCATCACGGGCGAGAACCTGCTGCGGATTCTCGAAAGCCGTCTGGACAACGTGGTCTACCGCCTGGGCTTCGCCAAGTCTCGCGACGAGGCTCGCCAGGTCGTTCGTCACGGACACATCACCATCAATGGCCGTCGCGTCGACATCCCGTCTTATCGGGTTCGTCCGGGCGAAGTGGTCGCAGTGAGCACCAAGTCCAAGGATCTGCTCGTGATCAAGACGTCGCTCATCGCGTCGGAGAAGATAGAGGTTCCGGGCTGGCTCGAGGTCGACATTGAGAAGCTGCAGGGCAAGATCTTGTCGCTGCCGACGCGTGATCAGATCGACGCGCCGGTTCGCGAGCAGCTGATCGTCGAGCTCTACTCGAAGTAACGGACCGGGAAGCCAAGGAGGCTGTTTGATGACAGAGTTCATGAGGCCCCAGGTCACGGTGGACCGCATCGACGATCGCGTAGCGCGGTACGTCGTTGAGCCGCTGGAGCGCGGCTTCGGGTATACGCTCGGCAACTGCATGCGCCGCGTGCTGCTGTCGTCGCTTCAGGGCGCCGCTGCGACCTCGATTCGCGTCGAGGGTGAGCAGCACGAGTTCGCCTCGATCGACGGCGTGCGCGAGGATGTCACCGACATCGTGCTGAACGTGAAGGGTCTCGTATTCCGCGAGACGGGAATTGGCGCGGGCGACGCGGTTGCGACGCTCTCCGTCAGTGGCCCCGCTGTTGTAACCGGTGCGGACCTCAAGGTCCCCTCGGAGTTCGAACTGGTCAACCCCGAGCGCGTGATCGCCACGCTCAACAAGGGTGCGAAGCTCGAGATGGGCGTTCGTATCGGCGTTGGCCGCGGCTACGTCTCGGCTGATCGCAACAAGCGACCGGAGGATCCGATCGGCGTCATCACCGTCGACTCGCTGTTCTCGCCGATCACGCGTTGCACGTACGTCGTTGAGAACACGCGTGTCGGTCAGCGTACCGACTACGACAAGCTCACCCTTGAGGTTGAGACGAATGGCTCCGTAGACCCGAGCGACGCTGTCGCGCAGGCCGGCCGCGTCATCGACGAGCACATGATGCTCTTCGTCGACCAGGCCTCCACCGCGCTGTCGGACGAGGGTATCTTCGCCGCCGCCGTCGATGAGGGCGAGAGCGTTCTCGACACCCCGATCGAGGAGCTCGACCTTTCGGTCCGCTCGTACAACTGCCTGAAGCGCCAGGGTGTGAACACCATCGGTCAACTGACCGAGTGCTCCGAGAATGACCTTCTCAACATCCGGAACTTCGGCGCCAAGTCAATTGAAGAAGTCAAGGACAAGCTCCAGGGCATGAGCCTTGGCCTCAAGCAGTAACGGGAGACCAGAGAGACATGAGACATAAGAAGAAGGGTCGCAAGCTCGGTACGGATGCGTCGCACACCAAGGCGATTCTCCGTGGCCTGGCCATCGCGCTCCTTGAGAATGGTCGCATCAAGACCACTGAGGCCCGCGCGAAGGAGCTTCGCAGCTTCGTCGAGCCGATCATCACCCGCGCCAAGGTCGGGGATGTGCACGCTCGCCGCATCGCGATGGCTCATCTCGGGGACTACAAGTTCCCGAAGAACGATGCCGGCAAGGACCTGTTCGCCGATCTCGGCGAGCGCTTCGAGGGTCGCGCCGGTGGCTACACCCGCATCATGAAGCTCGGCCCGCGCAAGGGCGACGCGGCCCCCATGGTCATCATGGAGCTCGTCGACTAGATCGCGCGTTCGCGCTGCGGTGCACAAGCTATACGATGTGAGGGCCTCCCGCGGGAGGCCCTCTTCGTGCTTCGAGCCGAGATGCCCTTCCAGCCAGCGTCCAAGGAGGACCGTGCTCCGTTTCGACGACATCGCGTTCGCGTACCACGCGGCCCCCGGGGGCGTGCGTGCGCTGGATGGCGTGGCCTTCACGGTCTCACCCGGGGAAGAGGTCGCGGTCCTGGGCGCCAACGGTTCCGGCAAGTCGACGCTCGCGCGCCTCGCGAACGGGATCCTGCTGCCTCAGCACGGCACCGTGACCGTCGACGGTATCGCGACGAGCGATGAGACGCGCATACGGGAGTTGCGCGAGCTCGTAGGGATCGTGTTCCAGCATCCCGACGACCAGATCGTCGCGACCTCGGTTGAGGACGACGTCGCGTTCGGTCCCGAGAACCTGGGCCTTGCACGCGACGTCATCCGCCAACGGGTCACCGATGCGCTCGCATCGGTCGGGCTGACCGGGTTGGAGAACCGCGAGCCGCACATGCTCTCGGGCGGCCAGAAGCAGCGACTCGCAATCGCCGGTGCGCTGGCCATGCAGCCCGCCTACCTCGTGCTGGACGAGCCGACCTCGATGCTCGACCCGGAAGGGCGAGCGGACGTGCTCGGCATCGTGGCGAGGCTTCGCGCTGAGGGGCACGGCGTCTTGCACATCACCCACGACCTCGCGGACGTGGCCGGGGCCGACCGCGCGGTCGTGCTCGACGCCGGGCGGATCGTGTTCGATGGCGCGCCATCGGCGCTCTTCGCGCGGCCGGAGCTGCTCGCAGCGTGCGGCCTCGAACTGCCCCCGGCGGCGATCCTCGCCGAGGAGCTGCGCAGGCTCGGCGCTTCGGTGCCCGCAGCCACCATCGCACCTGAGGCGCTCGTGGAGGCCGTGTGGCGCTGACACTCGACACCATCGGCTACACCTACGCGGCGGGCACCTCGCTGGAGATGCGGGCCCTCGCCGGAGTATCGCTCACGGTGGCGCCGGGAGAGCTCGTGCTGGTGCTCGGGTCGACCGGGTCGGGCAAGTCGACTCTGCTCCGGTTGTGCGCCGGGCTGCTCGAGCCCGCGACAGGCTCCGCTCGGCTCGATGACGCGCCGCTCACGCGCTCGACTGCACGCGGGGCCGTCGGCCTCGTCTTCCAGGACCCCGAGTCCCAGCTGTTCGCCGAGACACTCGCGGCCGACGTGGCGTTCGGCCCCCGCAACCTCGGTGCGACCGCCGAGGAGGCCGCCGATCGCGTCCGAGAGGCGCTCCTCTCGGTGGGGCTCGATCCCGACTCCTACGGCGGTCGCTCGCCGTTCGCGCTGTCCGGCGGCGAAGCCCGCCGTGCCGCGATCGCCGGCGTTCTGGCGATGCGCCCGCGCTACCTGCTGCTCGACGAGCCGACCGCCGGGCTCGACGCCAGGGGTCGCGCCGCCGTGCGCGAGGTGGTGCGGGGCATGCGGGCCAGCGCCGGAGTCGTCGTCGTCAGCCACTCCGCCGAGGAGTTCCTCGGCGAGGCGGACCGTGTGCTGGTGCTCGCGCAGGGCGCTCCCGTCTACACGGGCGACGCTGGCGGCCTGGTCGCGGACCCGGCCCGATTCGAGGCAGCCGGGCCTGATCGCGCCCGACGTGCTGCGGTTCCAGATGATCGCTCGCGCCGAAGGGCACGACGGTGGGCCGTTCACGCTCGATCCCGAGCTTGCCGCCGCCAACGCCCTGCAAGGCCGGGGGGTGGCGCTGATGGCTGTCCCGGTCCCGTTCGGGCAGTACGTGCCGGGCGACTCACCGGTTCACCGCCTCGACCCGCGCGCCAAGCTCGGGCTCGTGGCGGCCTACACGGTCCTGCTCTTCAGCATCCAGGACTGGACGGGATTCGGGATCGCGGCCGTGATCGTCGCCGCTGCGGTCGTCGCATCCCGCGTTCCGCTCCGCATCGCGCTGCGCGGGCTGCGGGCGATGGGGCTGCTGTTCGCGTTCACGCTGGTGGCGAACGCGCTGCGCTGGCAGCCGACAACGGCACTCGTGCAGGTCGGCCCCATCGGTGTGGACGGTGCCGGGCTCGCGACGGGGCTGTTCTTCGTCGTCCGAATCGCGCTGCTGGTGGTCGGGACGTCGCTGCTGACGCTGACGACTCCGCCGGTGGCGCTGACCGACGCCCTTGCCAGGCTCATGGGCCCCCTGCGTGCCGTGCGCGTCCCGGTCGACGACATCGCGACGATGTTCTCCATCGCCCTGCGCTTCATCCCCACCACCGCCGAGGAAGCCGAGAAGATCGTCGTCGCCCAGAGCGCCCGAGGCGCGGTCTTCGACGAGGGCGGTCCGGTCCGCCGCGCCAAGGCCTGGGTGCCCGTGCTCGTTCCCCTGTTCGTCAAGCTGTTCCGCCGCGCCGACGACCTCGCCGTCGCGATGGAGTCGCGCTGCTATACCGGCGTCGGGCGCACGCGTCTTCACGAGCCGAGGATGCGCTTCTCGGACTGGCTGGCGCTGTGCGCGGGCGTGACCCTCGCGGTCGCGACAGCGATACTGTTCTAGATGCAGCCGGCCGCGAACTGCGCGCCGCACGCACGCTCTTGGGAGTCGAACTCATGTCAGATAGCGCCACACCGAAGTCCCCGCTCGACCCGCGGCAGGTTCTCGCGCTCACCGTCGCCTACGACGGCGCGGACTTCGCGGGCTTCGCTCGGCAGCCCGGTCAGCGCACGGTGCAGGGCGAGCTCGAGCAGGCGCTGTCGATCGCGCTACGGCGGCCCGTCGAGGTCGTGGGCGCGGGGCGGACCGACGCCGGCGTGCACGCGCTCGGACAGGTCGTGAGCTTCCCGTGCGACGTCGATGACATCGACGACCGCGCGCTGCTGCGCTCGCTCAACTCGCTTGGTGGCGATGGCATCGTGGTCACGCGAGATCCGTCGGGCACGTCCGGGGTTCTCGGCGAGGTTCGATGCTCGGAGCAGGGAGTACCGCTACCGGCTCGTCGCCGGTCCGGTGCCGCCGCTGTTCTTGAGGCAGGTCGCGTGGTGGACGCCGCGGGCGCTCGACGTGGACGCGATGCGCGAGGGAGCGGCGCACCTGCTGGGGGAGCACGACTTCAAGTCGTTCTGCCTCACGGTGTCGGCTGTGGGCAAGCCCACTCGCCGCAGGCTCGACTCGATCGAGATCGCCGAGGAGGAGCACCTGGGGGAGCGTTGCCTGACCGTGCGTATCATCGCCAACTCGTTCCTGCACTCGATGGTGCGCGTCGTCATGGGCACGCTCGTCGAGGTCGGAGCGGGCAGGCGCGAGCCCGGCTGGGTCGCCGAGGCGCTTGCCGCGTGCCACCGGAGCGCCGCCGGCCCCACGGCGCCCGCGCAGGGCCTGACGCTGTGGAGCGTCGAGTACTCGGATGACGTCTGGCTGTAGTCGGCGCGAGCGGGAAGCCGGGCTAGATACACCCGGCGGCGTGTGTTCGTTGACGCATCGGCGCGCCGCGATTACTATGTGAGGGTTCGTTTCAGCAGCCCCGTGAAGGTTCGAACCGAACACGCTGTTTCTGTACTCGTAGTTGGAGGACTTGTGAAGACCTACCACGCCAAAGTCGGCGAAGTCGAGCGCGAGTGGCTCGTCGTGGACGCCACCGACGTTGTGCTGGGCCGTCTTGCCAGTCAGGTTGCTCAAATCCTGAAGGGCAAGAACAAGCCGCAGTACACCCCGCACGTCGATACCGGTGACTTCGTCATCGTTATCAACGCCGAGAAGATCCGTCTGACGGGCAACAAGGCGTTCACCAAGAACTATTACAGCCATAGCGGCTACCCCGGTGGTCTCAAGGAGGTCTCGTTCCAGAGGATGCTCGCGAAGCACCCGGAGCGGATCATCGAGAAGGCCGTCAAGGGCATGCTCCCCAAGAACACGCTGGGCCGTGCGATGAACCGCAAGCTCAAGGTTTACGCAGGTCCGGAACATCCGCACGAGGCGCAGAAGCCGCGTCAGATCACGCTGGAGGGCTAACGCATGGCTGAGACTAAGGCCACCTATTACGGCACCGGCCGCCGCAAGACCTCGGTCGCTCGCGTCCGCCTGGTCCCCGGTACCGGCGTCATCACCGTCAACAAGAAGCCCGCGCTGCAGTTCTTCGGCCGCGAGGCGCTCGTCAACTTCGTGTTGACCCCCTTCAAGGCCACCGAGACCGAGGGTCGCTTCGACGTCATCGCGCAGTGCCACGGCGGCGGCGTTTCCGGCCAGGCCGGCGCCATGCGCCACGGCATCGCCCGTGCGCTTCTCGAGGCCGGCGACGAGTACCGTGCCGAGCTCAAGAAGGCCGGCTACCTGCGTCGTGACCCGCGTATGGTCGAGCGCAAGAAGTACGGCCTGAAGAAGGCCCGCAAGAAGCCGCAGTTCTCGAAGCGCTAGGAACCGCGGAATAACCTGTGCATGGTCGGGGCTCGCCGCACGCGCGGCGGGCCCCGTCTTGTTGACGGAAGGACGAGTATGTCTCGGCTGTTTGGGACCGATGGAGTGCGGGGCGTCGCGAATGCGGAGCTCACCCCCGAGCTGGCGTTTCGCCTCGGCGAGGCCGCGGGGCACTTCCTCGGCGACCGTGGGCGGGGCCGGATCGTCGTGGGGCGCGATACGCGCAAGAGCGGCGAGATGCTCGAGGCTGCGCTCGTGGCGGGGCTCCTTGCCGGCGGCGCCGACGCGCTGCTGTGCGGGATCGTCCCGACGCCGGCCGTCGCGCTGCTCGTGCGCGAACTCGAGGCCGACGGCGGCGTGGTCATCTCGGCGTCGCACAACGCGCCGGAGTACAACGGCATCAAGCTGTTCAGCCGCGACGGATTCAAGCTCCCGGACGAGCTCGAAGACGAGATCGAGGCGTTCTGCGAGAACCCGCGCGAGGAGTGGGAGCGTCCGACCGGGGACGGCGTCGGGCGTGTCGTGCACGTCGACGATGCTCTCGCTCGCTACATCGCGCATAGCGTCGCTTCTATCGACGTCGACCTGTCCGGACTGACGATCGCCGTCGACTGCGGGCACGGTGCCGCAGGCGAGGCGACGCCGGAAGCGCTGCGCCAGCTGGGCGCCACCGTCATCGCGATCAACTGCGAGTCCGACGGCATGGACATCAACGTGGGCTGCGGCTCGACGAACCTGCGGCCGATCATCGACATCGTTGGCTCGCAGCACGTCGACCTGGGCATCGCCCACGACGGCGACGCGGACCGCGTCCTCGCGGTCGACGAGACCGGCACCGAGGTCGACGGCGACGCGATCATGGCGATCTGCGCGGCGCACCGGCACGAGCACGGCCAGCTGCCGCTCGACACGGTCGTCTCCACGGTCATGTGCAACCTCGGCTTCGAGATCGCCATGCGCGAGCGGGGCATCACCGTCATCAAGACCAAGGTGGGCGACCGCTACGTGCTCGAGCAGATGCAGACCTCGGGTGCCACCCTCGGCGGCGAGCAGTCCGGCCACATCATCTTCCTCGACCACAACACCACCGGCGACGGGCTGGTCACGGCCCTGCAGCTCGCCGCGGTGATGAAGGCGACCGGCAAGCCCCTCTCGGAGCTGCGCGGGGTCATGCGCCGCTACCCGCAGGTGCTCGTGAACGTCCCCGTCGCCGACAAGGCGCGCATGGCCACGAGCGCCGCACTCGCCGAGGCGATCCACGACGCCGAGAAGGAGCTGGGTGACTCGGGCCGCGTGCTCGTGCGTCCGTCGGGCACCGAGCCGCTCGTGCGCGTCATGGCGGAGGCCGCCGACGAGGCGTCTGCGGCACGCGTCGTCGAGCGACTCGTCGAGGTCGTCCGAGCCGAGCTGAGCTAGCGTGGCGCACGGCAACATCCCGATCGGTCACGGTTCGCTTGGCGCTGCGCAGCTGGTTGCGGCGTTCTCGGCGATTCCGGCCGACATCACCTTCGTGGACGCCGAGGGGATCGTTCGCTACTTCAGCGAGTACCGGATCTTCTCGCGTCCCGAGAGCTGCCTGGACGCCGACGTGCTCGAGTGCCACAGCCCGCAGAGCAGAGCCGGAGTCGCGCAGATGCTTGCCGAGTTCCGTGACGGGTGGCGCGACGAGGCGGTCTTCGCCGCGCACAAGGACGAGCGGCTGGTCCACGTGCGCTACGTCGCGTTGCGCGACGCCGAGGGCGCGTATCTCGGTTGCATGGAGATCGCTCAGTGGGCTGACGCGGTCACTGGGTTCTAGGCTTGGCGGTCAAGACGCGCGAGCGATAGGCCGATGAAGGAAATGCAAGCTCCATTCGTCACCGCGTCGTCATCGCCGTGTCCTGCCCCGCCTGCTACACTTTCCATGGTTCTGACCCGTTCGAGAGGAGTCGCCTGACACCCTGACTCGCACCAAGAAGCGCCGGGACTGGAAGCGCCGATACGGCTGCGCCAGTTGACGAGGAGAGAGCTCATCGAAGGATTCGGCGGATGGCTCTCCGGCCCCAACCGGGGTCGTGACGGTGTCGACAAAGCCCGCAGGTGACTGCGGAACAAAGCGGCACCGGACCGGTTTCACCACCACATCAGGGGCAGAATGCCCCGGCCACGGGTATGAAGTATCACCCGCGCGCTTTCGCGGCGTATCGACCGCAGCTGACCTGAAGATCGCACCCCCTAACCCGGAGGTCTGCTACCTATGTGTGGAATCGTCGGATACATCGGTCCCCGCAGCGCGACTGACGTGCTGCTCGGCGGGCTGGCACGGCTCGAGTACCGCGGCTACGACTCGGCGGGCGTCGCCATCATCGACGCCGGGGAGCTCACCGTCGCGCGTCGCGTCGGCAAGCTGATCAACCTCAAGAAGGCGCTCGACGCCTCTCCGGTCGCCGGGCGCGTGGGCATCGGCCACACGCGCTGGGCGACGCACGGCAAGCCGAGCGAGGAGAACGCGCACCCGCACATCGACTGCACCGGCAAGATCGCGGTCGTGCACAACGGCATCATCGAGAACTACATCGAGCTGCGCGAGCACCTCGCGGCCAACGGCCACATCCTGCGCTCCGAGACCGACACCGAGACCGTCGCGCACCTCGTCGAGAGCTACTTCACCGGCGACCTGCCGGCGGCGGTCGCCCGAGCGATCGAGGACCTCGAGGGCGCGTACGCGCTCGCGGTCGTGCATCTCGACGACCCGGAGACGATCGTCGCGGCACGCAAGGACTCGCCGCTCATCATCGGCATCGGCGAGGGCGAGACCATCGTCGCGAGCGACATCCCCGCCGTCCTCGAGTACACGCGCGAGGTGCTGGTGCTCCACGACGGCGAGATCGCGGTCGTGACGCCGGCCGGCGTGGTCGTGCGTGACGATGCCGGCGGCGTGGTCGCCGAGCCCGAGATGATGCACGTCGAGTGGGACCTCGACGCCGCCGAGAAGGGCGGGTACGAGGACTTCATGCTCAAGGAGATCTACGAGCAGCCCAAGGCGATTCGCGAGACGCTGCGCGGGCGCTTGGACGAGCGCGGCGAGATCTGTCTTTCCGAGCTCGACATGACGCCGGAGCAGATATCGGCGATCGACCGCGTCTACATCATCGCGTGCGGCACGTCGCTGCACGCGGGCCTCTCGGCGAAGCATCTGATCGAGAACTGGGCGCGCGTGCCTGTCGAGGTGCAGTGCTCGAGCGAGTTCCGCTACGCGGACCCGATCGTGGACGAGGAGACGCTCGTCGTCGCGATCACGCAGTCGGGCGAGACCGCCGACACGCTCGCGGGCGTGCGCGAGGCGCGCGACCGGGGCGCGAAGGTCATCGCGATCACCAACGTGGTCGGCTCGCGGGTGACGCGCGAGTCCGACGGCGTGCTGTACACGCACGCCGGTCCGGAGATCGGCGTTGCGGCGACCAAGACGTTCACCGCGCAGATCGCGGCGCTCACCGTGCTCGGGCTCAAGCTCGCGCAGGTGAAGGGCACGCTTTCTGACGAGCGCGTCGAGTCGCTCTTCGCCGAGCTGTCCAACGTGCCCGACATCGTCGAGGCGATCCTCGCGGACCTGAACGACATCGAAGCGCGCCGCCGCCGCGTTCGTCTCGGCGAGGAGCTCGCTGTTCCTCGGGCGGGGCGTGGGCGTGCCGGTTGCCATGGAGGGCGCGCTCAAGCTCAAGGAGATCAGCTACATCCACGCCGAGGCGTACCCGGCCGGCGAGATGAAGCACGGACCGATCGCGCTGATCACCGACGAGGTGCCGGTCGTCGTGCGTGGCGACGCAGGGTCACGTCTACGAGAAGGTCGTGAGCAACATCCAGGAGGTGCGCGCCCGCGGGGCCCAGGTCATCGCGGTGGCGACCGCCGGCGACGACGAGATCCGCCAGCACGCCGAGCACGTGCTCTACATCCCGCAGGTATCCGAGGTCCTCTCGGCGATTCCGGCGACCGTGCCGCTGCAGGTGCTGGCGTACCATATCGCCAAGGCGCGTGGCTGCAACGTCGACCAGCCGCGCAACCTCGCCAAGTCCGTCACGGTGGAGTAGGGGCACATGAGCGTACTGGGACTGGGCGTCGATATCGTCGAGATCGATCGGATGAAGCTCGCTCTCGAGCGCACGCCGCGCATCAAGGAGCGCATCTTCTCGCAAGACGAGCGGTGGTACTGCGAGCACAAGGCCAAGCCCTGGGTGCACTACGCGATGCGCTTCGCGGCCAAGGAGGCGGTGCTCAAGGCGCTCGGGACGGGTTTCTCGGGCATGCGCTTCTGCGACGTCGAGGTGGTGCGCGAGGGCAACGGCCGGCCGACGCCGAAGCTGTCGGGCCGCGCCGCCGAGCGTGCGGCAGAGCTGGGCGTGGTCGAGATGCACCTGTCGCTGTCGTTCACGCACACGACCGCCGTCGCCTCGGCCGTGGCGATCACGGAGGACGCGCGGCCTCGCAAGGACGAGCGGCCCGATCCCAAGGCGCAGCTCGCGGCCTCGTTCAAGGAGGCGCGGGCGCTGCTCGACAACGTGGCGCCTGAGGAGCCGGGCGAGGTTTCGGAGTAAGCTTGACGGGCGGTCTCGTGCGATGAGGCCGCCCGTTTCACGTCAGCGAAGGAGAGCGATGTACCGCGTACTCACCGCCGCCGAGGCTCGAGCCGTCGAAGAGCTCGCCGTCGCCGAGCAGGGCGTCTCGCTCGTGACCCTGATGCAGGCCGCCGGGGCCGCCGTGGCCCGCGAGATCGCCGAGAGGGTGCCCGAGGGCGACATCGTCGTGCTCGCGGGGCCCGGCAACAACGGTGGCGACGGGTGGGTGGCCGCGCGCGAGCTCCACACGGGCGGGCGGACGGCGAGCGTGCTCTCCGTGCGCGGACCGGACGAGCTCTCGGGCGCCGCAGCGGAGGCGGCGCGCGATGCGATCGCCGCAGGCGTGCCGTGGAGCGCACCTGCGGACTCGCCGACGGCCCAGACGCTCGGCGATGCAGCCGGCGTCGTCGACGCGCTGCTCGGCATCGGGGCCTCCGGCGCGCTGCGCGAACCGCTCGCGGCGTGGGTCGAAGCCGCGAATGCGAGCGGGGCGTACCTGCTCGCGGTCGACGCTCCCACCGGGATCGACGCCGACACGGGCACGGCCGTCGGCGCCGTGATCGAGGCCGACTGCACCGTCACATTCACCGCACCCAAGCGGGGGCTGCTCGTCTACCCCGGCGCCGGGTTCGCGGGCGAGATCGTCGTGGCCGACATCGGCATCGAGCCGAGCCTCGCCAACGTCGCGGCCGCTCCCGAGATCTGGACCGCCGATGAGTACGCGGCGCTCCTGCCGCTGCCGGCGCCCGACGCGCACAAGGACTCGCGCGGCCGGGTGCTCGTGATCGCCGGCTCGGGCACCTACCCGGGCGCGGCCGTGCTCGCGGCCCGTGGCGCGATGCGAGCGGGCGCGGGCTACGTCACGCTCGCGGTCCCGCAAGCGGTCGTCGCGACCGCGCACGCACACCTGCTCGCCGTGCCGGTGGTCGGGCTGCCGCAAGGCAAGACGCAGGCGTTCGCCTCGGCGGCTGCGAGCAAGCTCGTGCAGATGTCTCGCGAGTACGACGCGGTCGTGCTCGGTCCGGGCCTCACGCTGGCCGACGGCGCGGTCGCCACCGCACGCTCCATCGTCGCCGATACCAACGTCCCGCTCGTCATCGACGCGGACGCGCTCAACGCGCTCGTCGATGCGCAGGGCCTCATCGCCTCTCGGAAGGCACCGACGGTGCTCACGCCACATCCGGGCGAGCTCGGTCGGCTGCTGGGAACGAGCGGCACCGCCGTCCAGCGGGATCGCATCGCCGCCTCGGCAGCGCTCGCCACGCGCAACGTGGCCGTCATGCTCAAGGGCGCCGGCACGGTGATCAGCGGCGCGGGACGCCAGGTCATCAACGTGTCGGGCACGCCGGCGCTCGCCACGGCGGGTACCGGCGACGTGCTCTCCGGCATCACCGGTGCGTTTCTCGCCCAGGGGCTGGCACCGCTCGAGGCGGGCGCGCTCGCGGCCTACGTGCACGGGCGGGCCGGCGAGGCGGCGGCCTCGGAGCTCACGCCGATCTGCGTGACCGCGGAGGATGTACCCGAATACCTTCCGGTTGCCATGGGAGAACTGCTCGGCGGGTGGTAGGCGAGCCGGTCGCAGCACGCTCGTGCCTGCGGTGCCGGAGGGATTCGAACCGCTTGGCACTCGACGGCGACGCGCTAGTCGGTATCATCACGGAGTCAGCTATCGTTCGCTCGATGTTCGGAGGCCAGCAGACGTGACGCAGCACCGGTGGGCTTGGGCCGAGATAGACCTGTCGGCGATACAGGACAACGTTCGCACGCTCAAGGCGCTCACGAAGCCCGGCACGCTGTTCATGGCGGTCGTGAAGGCCGACGGCTACGGGCACGGTGCGCTGCACGTCGCGCGCGCCGCGCTTGCCGCCGGCGCCGACCGGCTGGGGGTCGCCACGCTCGACGAAGGCGTGGCGCTTCGGGATGCCGGCATCACCGGACCGATCCAGCTGCTCTCCGAGCCTCCCGAGACCACCATCCGGGAGCTGCTCGACTACGACCTGGTGCCCGCGGTGACGACGCGCGAGTTTGCGGTGGCGCTCGGCAAGCAGGCGTTGCTGCGCGACGTCGAAGCTCGCTACCACCTCAAGATCGATACCGGGATGAACCGCATCGGCGTGCGGGCCGAGGAAGCGGCGGAGTTCGCTCGTTCGCTCGTCGACTTCCCGGGCCTGGCGCTCGAGGGGACGTTCACGCACTTCGCGACGGCAGACGTCGTCGGAGACTGGGACGTGCAGCGCCAGCTCGAGCGGTTCGCGCGTGCACTCGAGGAGATGAAGACCGAGGGCGTCGACCCGGGCATCGTCCACGCTGCCAACAGCCCGGCGACGATCCTGTACCCGGGCTCCCACTTCGACATGGTCCGCTGCGGCATCGCTCTCTACGGGCTGCACCCGTCAGAGGCCACCTACGGCGTGGTCGAGCTCAAGCCGGCCATGAGCGTGAAGGCTCGCGCGAGCCTGGTGAAGCGCATCGGCATGGGCGAGGGCGTCTCGTACGGTCTGACCTGGACCGCGTCTGCGCCCACCGAGATCGCGACGCTGCCGCTCGGCTACGCCGACGGCGTGCACCGTGTCGGCTCCAACGAGATGCAGGTTCTTCTCGGCGGGAAGCGGTGCCGGCAGGTCGGGCGCGTGTGCATGGACCAGTTCATGGTCGAGGTACCGCAGGGGTGCGCGGGCGGCTCGTGGCGACGAGGTCGTGCTGGTTGGAACCCAGGGCGCAGAGACCATCTCGATGGACGAGCTCGCGGCCGTCGCCGGCACCATCAACTACGAGACGGCGTGCGCATTCGGGCTGCGCCTGGAGCGCGTCTACCGCTGAGCGAACCGCCATCGAGTCCGCACGCGAACGGGTCGCCGACGCGCGGCCCGTTCGCTTTGCACGCCAGCAGCGGATTTGTCCTCGAATCTCGCGCTTCTTTTGCAGGAGTCGGCACGCCACTAGACGAAACCAGCAACTAGCCGCATGAACCCGTGCTGCTGTGTGCGCTGTGCCTGGACGAAACGCACCGAGGGGGACATCAAGTGGACGAAAACGTCGTCGAAGAAATCCGCCTTCACCAAGAGACGATCGCAGTCGACAACAACTCGCCGCTGCACCTCATCCGGGAGAAGGAGCTCGAGATCTCGGGCCGCGTTCTCTCGGCCAAGCGTGAGGCGGATGAGATTGTCGCAACCGCGCGCAAGAAGGCAGCAGAGGTCGTGAGTACGGCAGAGGCAGAGGGCGGTGCCGGCGCCGAGGATCGCGAGAAGCTGATCCGCGACGAGGCGACTCGCGAGGCCGAAAGCCTGCGTGCGAACGCACACGCCGAAGCGAGCAAGCTCAAGGAGCAAGTCGAGACGCGCCGCGAAGAAGCGACGCGTCTTGTTCTGGACGCCGTGACCACGGTTTAGTCGGGTCGCGACGGGAAGAGCCCAGACCCCGGGGAGGGTGGTCGTAGTGCTGGTCCCGATGGCTAAGATCGAGATTATCGGTCCGAAGAGTGAGTTTCTCGATGTCGTGAGCCTGCTGCACGAACAGGGCAAGGTTCACATCGAGGATCTCTCCAAGAAGATCCAGAGCGGTGAGATCGCGCTGGATCGCATGGAGATTCAGGGTTCGGAAGTCAAGGTGTACGACCAGCTCGACGAGCTGTTGCTTCGAGTGCGCGCGATTCTCAAGACGCTCAAGGAGCCGACGACCGGAGTCGACCCGGCGGCTCGAACCGTCGAGTACCAGCGGCTGTGGGCGCTCAAGCCCGACGAGCTCGCGGTCGAGATCTCCTCGGCGATCGAGGATGTCGAGGAGAAGACGGCGGACCTCGCCCAGCTCCACACCTCGGCGGAGGGCGAGATCGCGCTGCTCACGCGCTACGAGCCGATTCTCGCCAAGATTCAGCCGCTCGCGAAGCAGATCGTCATCACCGGCGCCTTCGACAGCGTCGCGCTGCTCGTCGAGCGCCGCTACAAGGCGGGTCTCGAGCACCTGCAGACCGAGCTCGACCGGCTCACCAACTCGCAGAGCGAGATCATCTCGACCGACATCGACGAGAACACGACGGCGGCCATCGTGGTCTACTCCCGCCAGTACGCCGAGCCGGTGCACAAGTTCCTGGCGATGGAGAACGTCAACCAGATTCGGCTTCCGCAGGACTTCCAGGACATGCCGATGGACGTCGCCTACGAGACGATTCGTCAGCGTCGTGCCGAGCTGCCGGGCGAACTCGACCGCATCCGCGCCGAGCTCGATGAGCTCTCGGCGACCTGGTACGCGAAGCTCGCGACCGCCCGGGACGTGCTCATCGACCGCATCGCCGAGATCGTGGCGATTCCGCAGTTCGGTCGGACGGAGTACGCGTTCCTGATCGACGGCTGGATTCCGGCGTCGGACGTCGACGAGCTCAAGGCGTCGCTGCAGGAGCAGTTCGGCAACGAGGTCATCGTCTCGCAGATCGAGATCACCGAGAAGGACTTCGAGAACGCGCCGGTCTCGATGAAGAACGTGGGATGGGTGCAGCCGTTCGAGACGCTCGGCAGCATGATGGGCAAGCCGCGCTACGGCACCTACGACCCCACGTGGATGCTCGCCATCTTCTACCCGCTGTTCTTCGGCATGATCGTCGGCGACATCGGCTACGGCCTGGTCATGCTCGGGACGGTCATGTGGCTGCGCATGAAGTTCAAGGACAACGGCGGCGTGCAGCTGGCGACCTCGATCCTCGGACCTGCGGCGACGAGCGTGATCATCTTCGGCTTCATCTACGGTGAGTTCTTCGGCAACCTGCTCGGCCCGAAGTTCGCCGATGTGATCGTGCCGATCTGGTCGCTCGGCCGGCAGCTACGGAATCGGGTATCCGGTTCCCGCGGGCGCAACCATCCTCCTGCCGTTCGAGCGCACGCAGCAAGAGATGCTCATGACGTTCCTGATCATCGCGCTCCTCATCGGCTTCTTCCAGGTGCTCCTGGGCTTGGCGCTCGGCATCTACAACGGCATCAAGACGAAGCACTGGTCGCACGTGTACGAGAAGGGCGGGATGATCGCCTTCATCCTCGGCTTCGCCGCCCTCGTCCTGATGATCGTGTTCGGTGCGCTGCTGACCGCCAACGTCGGCACCACCGCCGCCTACGTGCTGCAGGCGATCGCCGCGCTCGTCCTGTTCCTCGGCTTCGCCTTCGCGATCAAGGGCGGCGGTATCGTCGGCGCGATCGAATCGGTCGGCGCGCTGTCCAACATCGCGAGCTACCTGCGAATCATGGCCGTCGGTCTGGCCGGCGCCATCTTCGCCGAGGCGGTCAACGAGATCGCCGCGTCGATGGGCAATCCGATACTCGGTCTGGTCATCGCGATTCCGCTCCAGATGCTGAACTTCGTGATCTGCGCGTTCAGCCCGAGCATCCATGCAGTACGTCTCAACTTCCTCGAGTTCTACGGGAAGTTCTACGAGGCCGGCAACACGGACTACAAGCCGTTCCAAAAAACCGGAGGGGAGAACAAAGCATGATCAGCAAGAGGTCCGCACGGTTCCTGTTCTTTGGCACGTTCCTGGGGGTACTGCTCATCCCTGCGATGGCATTCGCCCAGGAGGCGGCCCCTGCTGTCGCCGCCACCATGGCCGACGCCACCAAGACGATGGCAGCTGCTCTCGCGATGGGTCTGTCGGCTATCGGCGCCGGTTGGGCGCAGGCCAGGATCGGCTCGGCAGGTCAGGGCACGCTCGCCGAGCGTCCCGAAGAGCGCGTCTTCGTCCTGACGCTCACCGCACTTCCGGAAGTCATCGCCCTGCTCGGCTTCGTCATGGCCATCATCCTCAACGGATAAGACGGCTGCTGACACCCGTCTGTCCGTACCCGAAGGGGAACACCCATGGCAATCGAAGATATCCTCAGGGCTCTGGATGAACAGTCACAGGCCGACTGTGATGCCGTCATCGCTGAGGCCAAGGAGCACGCAAAACTGATTCTCGATGACGCGCAGCGCAGCGCGGACACCGTGCACGACAACTACGTGCGGCAGGTGGAGCGCGTCGCGAAGTCCGGCGCGGCCAAGCTGGTCAACGCCGCTCGCCTCGAGGCGAAGATGGAGGTCTCATCGGCCAAGGGCGACGGAGTGACGAGCGTGTTCGAGACTGCGCGTGGCCAGCTGGAGACCCTGCGCTCGGCGGACTACGACCGCTTGTTCGATGCGCTGGCCGCCGAGGCCTTGGCTGACGCAAGCGGTGAAGTCGACGATCCACGTTGCGGCCAGCGATGTCGACCGCGCGCAGAAAGCCGCTGCTGCTCACGGCGTCACTGCTCAGGTAGCCGGCGATCTCGACAGCGCCGGCGGGCTGGTCGTCGAAGCTGTTCGGAGGCCGCATCGTTCGGCGCAACACGCTCGAGGACCGTCTCGATCGGGTGAGCCAGATCGTCCAGGCCGACGTTGCGAGGGTGCTGTTCTCATGAGCGGAGCCGTCATCACGGCAGGGAACCGGAAGGTTCCCGAGACAGATGTCGGGTACGCGAACGCGCGCCTTCGCGGCATGCGCTCGCACCTGCTGCCGCAGAGCGTTCTACGAGCGGCTCATCGAGGCGTCCGACCTGGGGCAGGTCATCAAGGAGCTCATGGACACCGAGTACGGTCCGGACCTCGAGGAACAGCTCGTGCACGGGCGCACGGCCGCGGTCATCGACGACGCACTGAAGAACGAACATGATCCACGCGTATCAGAAGGTGCTGAAGTTCCTGCACCCGGACGCGCGCAAGCTGCTCTCGACGCTCTTGGGACGCTGGGACGTCTTCAACCTCAAGACGATCCTGCGGGGGGCCCATTTCCACGTCGGATTCGAGGAGATGAAGACGCAGCTTCTTCCCCGTCGGCTACCTGTCGCTGGAGGAGCTCGAAGCGCTCGCGAAATTCGACGACGTGCGCGTCATCATCGACACGATGGCGATGTGGGGCTACGTGTACGCGGTGCCGCTGCGGCGCGCGTACCCGGAGTACGCGAAGAGCAACGACCTCGCCGCCGCTGGAGCTGGCGCTCGACCGGCAGTACGCCGAGTGGGCCGCCGTCACGCCTCGTGGGAGAGACGTATGTCGGTGGACGTGGCGCGCCAGGTTCTCGGCATGCAGGTCGACACGTCCAACCTCGTGATGGTGTTCCGTCTGCTCAAGGCCGACGCCGAGAGCCTCGACGTCGAGAGCTTCTTCCTCGATGGCGGGCATGTCATCCGAAGGAAGCAGTTCGTGGAGCTGTCACGGCTTTCCGACGTCGACGAGGTGATCGACTACCTCAAGCACACGCCCTACGCCGACGCGCTGGACAGCGCGGCACTGCGCTACCTCGAGAACGCTTCGATTCCCGTGTTCGAGCGGGCACTCGAGGACCTGATGATGCGCCGCGCGCTGCTCTCCAGCATTCGCGACCCGCACGGCGTCGGAGTGGCGATCGCGTACCTGTACGGCAAGCAGAACGAAGTCACCAACGTCCGCATCATCGTCAAGGGCAAGGCCGTCGGAATGCCGGCGGACCGCGTGAGAGAGGAGCTCATCCTTGTATAAGCTGCTCGTTCTCACCGACTCCGACACGGCCGACGGGTTCCGGCTCGCGGGCGTCGACGTCGTGGTCGTCGAGTCCCCGGAGGAAGCTCGCAAGAGCCTGGCCTCGCTCGTCGACGCGGACGCCAGCGGCATCATCGCGGTCAACGAACGCCTGATGACGGGCATCGACGAACGCTTACGCAAGAAGATCGACTCCATATACCGACCGATCGTGGTCTCCCTGCCGATCAGGGAGAAGCTCGAGCTGGGCGAGGACCATCGCGCCTACCTCTCGAGGCTCATCAGGCGCGCGATCGGCTTCGATATCACTCTGAGACGGGGATGACATGATCGTCGGAACGATTGCGAAGATCACCGGCCCGGTCGCGGTCGCGGACGGCATGACCGGTGCCCGCATGTACGACATCGTCCGAGTCGGCACCGAAGGCCTCATGGGCGAGGTCATCCGGCTCGAGGGCGATACGGCCACGATTCAGGTCTACGAAGACACCTCCGGCCTGAAGGTCGGCGAGATCGTCGAGTCGACCGAGGGCCCGCTCATGGTCGAGCTCGGCCCCGGACTGCTCACGTCGATCTACGACGGCGTCCAGCGGCCACTCCCGGTCATCGCGGCCGAGAGCGGCGACTTCATCGAGCGCGGCACGGTTGCCTCGGCGCTCGATCGCACCAAGAAGTGGTCGTTCACGCCGGTTGTCTCGGCGGGGGATGAGGTCGGCCCGGGCGACGTGATCGGCACGATTCCCGAGGGCCAGACGATCCTGCACAAGGTCATGGTTCCGCCGACCGTCAAGCCGGGCAAGCTCGCGACCGTTGCGGCCGCCGGCGAGTACACCGTCGACGACACCGTCGCGACGATGGCCGACGGCACCGAGATTCGCATGTCGCAGCGCTGGCCCGTCCGAGAAGGACGGCCCTACATCAAGAAGATGGACCCGACGACCCCGTTCACCACGGGCATGCGGATCCTCGACACGTTCTTCCCGATCGCCCTGGGCGGCAACGCGATCATCCCGGGCGGTTTCGGCACGGGCAAGACGGTCACCCAGCAGTCGCTGGCCAAGTGGGCCGACGTCGACATCATCGTCTACATCGGCTGCGGCGAGCGCGGCAACGAGATGACCGAGGTTCTCACGGAGTTCCCGCACCTCGACGACCCGCGCAACAACGCTCCGCTCATGGACCGCACGGTGCTCGTCGCCAACACATCGAACATGCCGGTTGCGGCGCGCGAGGCGTCAATCTACGTCGGCGCGACGCTGGCCGAGTTCTACCGCGACATGGGCTACAACGTCGCCATGATGGCCGACTCCACGTCCCGCTGGGGCGAGGCTCTCCGAGAAGTCTCCGGACGACTCGAAGAGATGCCGGGCGAGGAAGGCTACCCGGCGTACCTGGCCACGCGACTCGCGGCGTTCTACGAGCGCTCCGGTCGCGTGAAGCCGCTCGGCTCCAACGACGACGAGCGTATCGGCTCCGTCACGATGGTCGGCGCGGTCTCGCCGGCCGGCGGTGACATGTCCGAGCCGATGACGCAGAACTCCCTGCGAGTCACCGGCGCCTTCTGGGCGCTCGACACCTCGCTTGCTCACCGCCGCCACTTCCCGGCCATCAGCTGGACGAAGAGCTACACGCTCTTCCTCGGCCAGGTGAAGGGGTGGTACGAGGAGAACGTCGCCACCGACTGGCTCGAGCTACCGCGAGCGTGCGATGTCGATCCTGCAGAAGGAGACGGAGCTGCAGGAGATCGTGCAGCTGGTCGGTCCGGACGCACTGCCGGAGTCCGAGAAGATCATCCTCGAGGTCGCGCGCATGCTGCGCGAGGACTTCCTGCAGCAGTTCGCGTTCGACGAGGTCGACGCGTACTGCCCGCCGAAGAAGCAGTACTGGATCCTCAAGACGATCCTGGCGTTCAACGACGCAGCCGTATCCGCGCTCAACCGCGGCGTCTCGCTGCGTCAGGTCCTCGACCTTCCGATGCGAGACGAGATCGCGATTCTCAAGACAACACCGCACGAGCAAGCGCTGGAACAGATGCCGGTGCTTTGCGCCAAGATCGCTGAAGACATCGCCGGAATCGAGGTGTACTAGCCGTGGCCGAGCCGACCATGACTGCAGACGCGCCCAAGCGCTCGCTGCTCTCCACCGACTACCGCACCCTGTCCTACGTCACCGGCCCGCTGATCTTCGTCAACGACGTCCACGGTGTCGCCTACAACGAGATGGTCTCGATCCTGATGCCCGACGGCGCGCGCCGTTCCGGCCAGGTACTCGAGGTCCAGGGCTACGATGGCCGTCATCCAGGTCTTCGAGGGCACGCGTGGCATCGACATCGCCAAGACCGAGGTCCGCTTCCTCGAAGAGGTCGCCAAGATCGACGTCTCCGCCGAGCTGCTCGGCCGCGTGCTCAACGGCACCGGCAAGCCGATCGACGGCGGCGCCCCGATCATCGCCGAGGCGCGCCTCGACATCACCGGCTCGCCGATCAACCCGTACCAGCGCGAGCAGCCGGCCGACTTCATCGAGACCGGCATCAGCGCCATCGACGGCCTCAACACGCTCGTGCGTGGGCAGAAGCTGCCGATCTTCTCGGGCTCGGGCCTTCCGGCCAACGAGCTCGCGGCGCAGATCATCCGCCAGGCGCGCGTCAAGTCGGGCGAGGAGTTCGCCATCGTGTTCGGCGCGATGGGTATCACGCACCGCGAGGCGGCCTTCTTCATGCAGCAGTTCGAGGAGACGGGCGCGCTCGAGCGAGTCGTCTTCTTCCTGAACCTCGCCGACGACCCCACCGTCGAGCGTCTGCTGACGCCGAAGTGCGCGCTGACCGTCGCCGAGTACCTCGCGTTCGAGAAGGACATGCAGGTGCTCGTCGTCCTCTCGGACATGACGAACTACTGCGAGGCGCTGCGCGAGGTCTCCACCGCTCGCGAAGAGGTGCCGGGTCGCCGTGGCTTCCCGGGCTACATGTACACCGACCTCTCGACCATCTACGAGCGCGCCGGCCGCATCAAGGGCCGCAGCGGCTCGGTCACGCAGCTGCCGATCCTCTCGATGCCGGACGACGACATCACGCACCCGATCCCCGACCTCACCGGCTACATCACCGAGGGTCAGATCGTGCTCTCGCGCCAGCTGCACCGTCGCGCGGTCTTCCCGCCCATCGACGTGCTGCCGTGCCTGTCGCGCCTGATGAACCTGGGTATCGGCGAGGGCAAGACGCGCGAAGACCACCGCGCGGTCGCCAACCAGCTCTACGCCGCGTACGCCCAGGGTCGCGACCTTCGCAAGCTCGTCGCCATCGTCGGCGAGGAAGCGCTCTCCGACGTCGACCGCGCGTACCTGCGCTTCGCCGACCAGTTCGAGGAGCGCATCGTCGGCCAGGGCGACGAGGGCCGCACGATCGAGGAGACGCTCGATATCGGCTGGGAGCTCATGAGCGGACTTGCCGATCAGCGAGCTCAAGCGTGTCCGTGACTTCATCGAGACCTACCACCCGGACTACCGCGACAAGGCCGCAGCCGGCCGCTGCCGAGGCCGTGGAGGCCTAACATGGAAGAGGTACGCCCAACTAGAGCCGAGCTGCTCGAGCGCAGAAGCCAGATCGCGCTCGCGCAGCAGGGCATGGACCTGCTCAAGCAGAAGCGTGACGCGCTGCTCCTCGAGTTCATGGGCGTCATGGACGAGACGCTGCGCCTGTCCGACTCGCTGCAGAAGACCGTGAGCGAAGCGCAGTACTCGCTGGCGGTCTCGCAGGCGGTCGACGGTGTCGTGGCGCTCCGCTCGGCGGGTCTGGCCACGCGCGGCGAGATCGTCGTGGACATGACCGGTACCAAGATCATGGGTGTCTCGGTGCCGGTCGTGACCAAGGGTGACAGCCCGATCAAGTCGTCGTTCACGCGTGGCTACTCGGTCACCGGCGTCTCCTCCCGAGTCGACGAGACCGCCGACAAGTTCGAGCGCGTCCTCGACGTCATCATCGAGTACGCCGACATCGAGACGCGCCTCAAGCGACTCGGCGAGGAGATCAAGAAGACGAACCGGCGCGTCAACGCGCTCGAGCAGGTCACGGTGCCGGCGCTGCGCGAGCAGGTCGGCTACATCAGCCAGACGCTCGACGAGCGCGCGCGCGAGGACCTGTTCCGCCTGAAGAAGGTCAAGAAGAAGATCGAGAGCAAGAAGAAGGCGGCCACCGCGTAGGCGGGCCGCCTTCTCGAGGTTCGAACCGTGAACAGCCGCAGGGGCTAGCTCCTGCGGCTGTTCTTCTGTCGGGACAACGTACGGGCGTCGCGGCGGCGATGATCGCCTCGACCTCCCGGAGGATCTCGATGCTGCCGCGCGCGTGGCGCCGCAGCTGGCTCCCGAGCGTGAGGATCTTGATGATGTCGCGCATCGTGAGCAGCCCGAAGTGCAGCTCGTCCCAGACGTGATGCGCGAGGTAGGCCCACAGCTCGCCGAGGACCCACTCGAACTCCTCGATCTCTTCCGTGGTCAGCTCGCTCCACGACGGGCCCGAGCCCGTGTCGGACGAGCTGCACGGCACGCTCGACCGCTTTGGCACGCTTGACCTGGAACGCGCGGATACCCAGGTCTTCATCGTTGTATTCTGGACGTTCGTACATGGCGCGCATCACCCCCGACTGCTACTCTTCGACACCGTCGTGCGGCGTCCCTGCTCAGCACCGGCCTGCACCTCTGCGCCGAGCGGGGCCATCGGCTAGAATGGGCAGCGGCCCGGACAGCTCGGTTCGGGCCTGCCACCGGTCAAAGGAGTCATGCGGCATGGAGTTCTCGGAAGTCCTCGCGAAGCGGCGCAGCGTTCGCCACTTCAACGTCAAGCTCGACGTCTCCGATGAGGACATCCGCGCGCTCATCGAGGCCGCCGTGGTCGCGCCGACGGCCGGCAACATCCAGCCGTGGCGCTTCACGATCGTCCGCTCGATCGAGGCGCGCGAGCGGCTCGCCGAGGCGCTGCGCCAGAAGTGGGCCACGACCGCGCCCGTCGTCATCGTCGTGTCGGTCGACCCGCGCCCGTGCTACGCGCGCTACGGCGATCGTGGCGAGCGGCTCTACGCGATCCAGGACAGCGCCGTGGCCGCGAACAACATCCTGATGGCCGCCGTCGACCGCGGTCTGGCGTCGTGCTGGATCGGCGCGTTCGACGCCGACGCGGTCCGCGAGGCCCTCGGCATCGTCGGCGCCCATCGAGCCGGTCGCGATCCTGCCGGTCGGGCTACTCGGCGGAGTCCGCCGGTCGCCCGGCGCGCCGCCCGCTCGCCGAGGTCGCGACCTGGATCTAGAGGAGGCCGCCGGACGTGGTCGGGCCTGGGCTGCACGAGCCTGCCGAGATTCGCGAGCTGATCGGCGACTGTCATCGCTGTCCGCTCGGCGACACGCGCACCACGCTCGTGTTCGGGGTGGGCGATCCGCAACGCTCGGGTCATGCTCGTGGGTGAGGCGCCCGGGCAAGAACGAGGACCTGAAGGGCGAGCCGTTCGTGGGTGCGGCGGGCAAGCTCCTCAACGAGCTGCTGGCGCATGCCGGTCTCGCGCGCGACGGACGTCTACATCGCCAACGTGCTCAAGTGCCGCCCGCCGGGCAACCGCAATCCGGAGCCCGGCGAGATCGAGACGTGCACGCCGTTCCTGCGCGAGCAGATCCGCGTGATCGAGCCCGAGGTGCTCGTGACGCTGGGCAACTTCGCGACGAAGTTCGTGCTGCGCACCGAGACCGGCATCACGCGGCTGCACGGGCGGCCGCAGCAGGCCGGGCGGTTCACGGTGCTGCCGATCTTCCACCCGGCGGCCGCGATCTACGACCGCACCAAGCGCGACGCGCTGTTCGCCGACTTCGAGGCGCTGCGCGATCTTCTCGGCAGGTCGAGCGCCGAGCAGGCCGCCGACGCCGCGCAGAGCACGACCGAGCCCGGCCAGACCGCGCTGTTCTAGAGAGAGAGCCGCACCCATGACCGACCGCACCGTCACGATCACGACCGACAGCGAGGCTGCCACCCAGGCGGTCGGCCGCGCGCTGGCGCCGCTCGTGGTGCCGGGCGACGTGGTCGTGCTCTCGGGCGACCTGGGTGCGGGCAAGACGCAGCTCACCAAGGGACTCGCCGTCGGGCTGGGCGTGGCCGAGCCGGTCACGAGCCCGACCTTCAACATCCTGCTCGTCCACGAGGGGCGCATCCCGCTCTACCACTTCGACCTCTACCGCCTCGAGTTCGCCGAGCAGCTCGACGACCTCGACTACTGGGGCACGCTCGAGGCCGACGGCGTCTCGGTCGTCGAGTGGGGCGACCGGTTCGCCGAGGCGATTCCCGAGGAGTGCGTGGTCGTGCGCATCCGCATCACCGGTGACGACGCGCGCGCGCTCGAGCTCGAGCCGCGCGGCGTGCGCGGCGAGGCGCTCGCCGCAGTCGTGGGCTGCAGCCTGCGCGGCGTGCCCGGGCTGCCGGCGTCGAGGTCGGAGGCGAGCGCTCGTGAGCCAGATCCTGCTCGCGCTCGACACCGCCACCGAGCGCACCACGGTGGGCGTCGCGCGGCTCGACGACGAGCGGCTCGAGGTGTTCGGGCTCGGCGGTCGTCGACGCGCCGCGCGCGGCGATGTCGCGGCTGCTGCCGATGACCGAGTCGCTGCTCGCTGCCAACGGCCTGACGATCGCGCGACGTCGGGCGGTGTGATCGTCGGGCGCGGGCCGGGCTCGTTCACCGGCGTGCGCATCGGCGTGGCCACCGCGAAGGGGCTCGCGCACGGGCTGTCGTGCCCGCTGTGGGGCGTGAGCACGCTCGACGCGGTCGCGTGGACCTTCGCGCACAACGAAGCGACCGTCGCGGTCGTCGGCGACGCGATGCGCGGCGAGGTCTACCCGGCGCTCTTCCGCGTGCGGCGGCGGCACGCGTGGAGCGGCTCACCCCCGACCGCGTCGCCAAGCCGGCCGACGTCGCCGCCGAGTGGGCCGGGCTCGGCCGAGCCGCTCGTGCTCGCCGGCAACGGGCTGCGCAAGTACGCCGCGATCTTCTCGGAGGCGCTGGGCGACGAACGCGCTGATCGCCGATGAGGACCTGTGGTCGCCGTGGGCGAACGGGCTGTTCAGCGGCTGGGCTCGCGCAGCTCGCGAGCGACGAGCACGGCTCGGGCGACCCCGCCGACGTGCTGCCGGTCTACACCCGCCTGTCCGACGCCGAGGAGAACGAGGCTGCGCCGCGCGGGACGCGCCGCGCAAGCCGACGCCCGAGTCCGGCGTCTCGGGCGGTGGACCGGCATGAGCGTGACGATCCGCCCGCTCGTACCGCGGCGACATCCCGCTCGTCGCGGCCCTCGAGGCCGAGACGTTTCCCGACCCGTGGACGCCGGGCATGTTCGCCGACGAGCTCGCGCAGCCGTCGCGAGCGTGGTTCGTCGCCGAGGACGGCCGGCGTGCTGGTCGGCTACGGCGGCGCTGCGGTGTTCGCTGACGACGATGCGCACATCATGAACCTCGCGGTCGCGCCCGGGCGCAGGGGCCAGGGTATCGGACGCGAGCTGCTCGAGCGCGGTGCTGGCCGCGGCCGCCGAGCTCGGCGCACGGCGCGTCACGCTCGAGGTGCGCGCGGAGAACGCTGCCGCGATCGCGCTCTACGAGTCGGTCGGCCTCGACGTCGGTCGGCGTGCGGCCGGACTACTACGGCCCGGGCGAGGACGCCGTGATCATGTGGGGCGACCTGCCCGGCGTCCGAGCCGCGATGCCGCCGAGGGACGGTCGACGAGCTCATCCTCGCCATCGAGTCGTCGTGCGACGAGACCGCCGCAGCGGTGATGCGGGGCGGGCGCGAGCTGCTCTCCAACGTGGTCGCAAGCCAGATCGACTTCCACGCCCGCTTCGGCGGCGTCGTGCCCGAGATCGCGAGCCGCAAGCACACCGAGGCGATCGTCGGCGTCATCGACGAGGCGATGGAGCGCGCGGGCGCCGCACTCGGGCTCGACGGCCCGCTGCCCTTCGCGCAGTCTGGACGCGATCGCGGTCACGCACGCGCCCGGGCTCATCGGCGCGCTGGTGGTGGGCGTGGCGTACGCGAAGGGGCTCGCGATGGCGACCGGCAAGCCGCTCGTCGGCGTGAACCACCTCGAGGGGCACATCTTCGCGAACGTGTTCGCCGACCCCGAGGTCGAGCCGCCGCTCGTGGCGCTGCTCGTCTCCGGCGGGCACACGTCGCTCGTCCACATGCCCGAGTGGGGCGTCTACCACACGCTGGGCGAGACGCTCGACGACGCGGCCGGCGAGGCGTTCGACAAGGTCGCCAAGGTGCTCGGCCTCGGCTACCCCGGCGGCCCCATCCTCTCCAAACTCGCCGAGCAGGGCGACCCGGCCGCGATCAACTTCCCGCGCGCCATGATGAAGAGCGGCGACTACGCGTTCTCGCTTTCGGGTCTCAAGACCGCCGTGCTCACCTACATCCGTCACGAAGAGGCCGCCGGCCGAGAAGTCGACGTGCCCGAACCTCGCGGCGTCGTTCCAGCAGGCGGTCATCGACGTGCAGGTCTCCAAGGCGGTGCGCGCCGTGCAGGAGACGGGCGCTGTGGCGTTCTGTCTCGGCGGGGGAGTCGCGGCCAACCGGGCGCTGCGCGAGGCGCTCACGGCGGCTATCGAGCCCCTCGGCGTGCATGTGAGCGTTCCGCCGCTGCACCTGTGCACCGACAACGCGGCGATGATCGCGGCGGCTGCGCACTACCGCTATCTGCGGGGCGAGCGCCTCGGGCTGGACGCCGAGCCGAGCGCGAGCATGAGGCTCGACACCGTCTAGGCGGGCGCTGACTCCTTGACCGTGTCAGAGGTAAGGAGTAGCGTCGAAGGTAAGGAACCCTGTAGCAAGGAGTAGCGGTGGAAGCACGGGCTCGCATGACGTCGAAGGGCCAAGTGACCGTCCCGGTCGAAGTCCGGCGCGCCTTGGGCGTTGAGGCCGGTGACACCCTGGTCTTCGAGGTCGCTGGCACGTATGCGACGATGCGCAAGCGCCGCTCCACGCTCGAGGTTGCCGAGGAGGTGCGGGCGCTCTATCTGGGGGGCCGCGCGCCTCGGGAGGTCACCAACCGCGAGGCGATCGAGGAGTACTTCGCCACGGTGCCAGAGGTCGACGCCGACGGCGCGCTCTTTGTGAGCGCCGGCGACGGTGGCTTCGCCCGGGTGGAATCGCTCAAGGTCGACGTCGCCGATGCTGATCGCTGATGCCAACGTAGTCATCGCCGTTCTCGCCGGAGATGCCGACGCCCATGGTGCGGCCGTTGGCGCGCTCGTACGCGATCTCGAGCGGCGCGAGGAGCGGCTGGTCGTGACAGAGGGCGTGCTCGCCGAGACCGCGTGGGTGCTTCGGAGCCGTTTCGGCATGTCGCAGCGAGACATAGCGGGTGCCTTGCTGGCCCTGCTTGATTCAGCCGCGTTCGACTCGTGGGACCCGCCGCTGGTAACGGATGCCCTGCGCATCATGGCGGACGAACCGCGGCTCGACCTCGTCGATGCGCTTCTCGCTGCGAGAGATGTGTCTGGCATCGGGCGCGTTGTGACGCTCGACCGGGTGCTCGTGCGGGCGATTGAGCGTGAGCACGGCCGCACGTAGGTCGCTCGAGCGTATTTACATCTAAGCGCAGTACGCTTAGATTTCACAGGATTTCCTCGGCCAGCCCCTTGCTTCGCGGTCGCCCACTCGGCTAGAATCCGATGTCGTTGGCACTCGCCGCTGTGGAGTGCCAGCAATCGCGAGGGATCAGCGCGAGGAGGGGTAGATACACTCCTGCGCTCGAAACGCGCGAAGTCCGGCATCTGCGCGGGGCACGCCCGCCCGCGAGACGTGACTGTCCGCACTGAGAAGTAGGAGGGAAGTCGATGAATCTGAAGCCGCTGTACGACCGCGTGATCGTCAAGGCTGACGAGGCCGAGGAGAAGACCGCGAGTGGCCTGATCCTGGCTGACACCGCCAAGGAGAAGCCGACCCGCGGCAAGGTCGTCGCCGTAGGCGATGGCAAGTGGGACGAGGACGGCGAGAAGCGCATTCCGCTCGACGTGAAGGTCGGCGACACCGTCATCTACAGCAAGTACGGCGCGACCGAGGTCAAGAACGGCACCGAGGAGCTCCTCATCCTCCGCGACACCGACATCTACGCGATCGTCGTCGAGTAGTCGCTCCACACCGCACGTATCCGTATCCGTCTGACTGAAAGGGGATTCCTAGCATGGCTAAGGAGATCCGTTTCGACGAGGAAGCTCGCCACGGCCTCGCCGCCGGCGTCAACAAGCTCGCCGACGCCGTCAAGGTCACGCTCGGCCCGAAGGGCCGCTACGTCGTCCTTGAGAAGAAGTTCGGCGCGCCGACCATCACCAACGACGGCGTGACCATCGCCAAGGAGATCGAGCTCGACGACCCGCTCGAGAACATGGGCGCCCAGCTCGTCAAGGAAGTCGCCGTCAAGACCAACGACGTCGCCGGCGACGGCACCACCACCGCCACGCTGCTCGCCCAGGTCATCGTGACCGAGGGCCTGCAGAACGTCAGCGCCGGCGCCAACCCGCTCGCCATCCGCCGCGGCATCGAGAAGGCCGTCGACGCGATCGTCGAGCGAGATCAAGAAGAACGCCAAGGAGATCGAGGGCAAGGACGAGATCGCTCACGTCGGTGCCATCTCGGCCGCCGACGACGAGATCGGCGCCAAGATCGCCGACGCGATGGACGTCGTGGGCAAGGACGGCGTCATCACCGTCGAGGAGTCGCAGACCTTCGGCATCGACATCGACACCGTCGAGGGCATGCAGTTCGACAAGGGCTACGTCTCGATGTACATGGTCACCGATCCGGACCGCATGGAGGCCGTGCTCAACGAGCCGCTGATCCTCATCGCCAACCAGAAGATCGGCAACATCCAGGACCTGCTCCCCGTTCTCGAGAAGGTCATGCAGGCCGGCAAGCAGCTCCTCGTCATCGCCGAGGACGTCGAGGGCGAGGCGCTCGCCACCCTCATCGTCAACAAGCTGCGCGGCACGTTCACGTGCATCGCGGTCAAGGCGCCGGGCTTCGGCGACCGCCGCAAGCGCATGCTCGAGGACATCGCTGTCGTCACCGGCGGCCAGGCCATCATGGAGGAGCTCGGCCTCAAGCTCGAGAACGTCACGCTCGACATGCTCGGTCGCGCCAAGACCGTCAAGGTCACCAAGGACAACACCACGATCATCGACGGTGCCGGCAACGAGGAAGACATCAAGGCCCGCATCAACCAGATCAAGGCCGAGATCGAGAACTCCGACTCCGACTTCGACAAGGAGAAGCTCCAGGAGCGTCTGGCCAAGCTCTCCGGTGGCGTCGCGGTCATCAAGGTCGGCGCTGCGACCGAGACCGAGCTCAAGGAGAAGAAGCACCGCATCGAGGACGCCCTGCAGGCGACCCGCGCGGCTGTCGAAGAGGGCATCGTCGCCGGCGGCGGCGTCGCGCTCGTCGACGCGCTTCCGGTTCTCGACACGCTCAAGCTCGACGACCCCGACGAGATCGTCGGCGTCAACATCATCCGCAAGGCGCTCGTCGAGCCGATGAAGACCATCGCCTCCAACGCCGGCTTCGAGGGCTCCGTCGTCGTCGAGAAGGTCAAGACCCTTCCGGCCGGCGAGGGCCTGAACTCCGCCACCGGCGAGTACGGCGACCTGCTCAAGATGGGCGTCATCGACCCGGTCAAGGTCACCCGTTCGGCGCTTCAGAACGCCGCGTCGATCGCTGCCCTCATCCTCATCACCGAGGCCACTGTCACCGACGTCCCGAGCAAGGACGACGCCGCTGCCGCCATGGCTGGCATGGGCGGTATGGGCGGGATGATGTAAGCAGCGCACCCGCGCAGCTTGCACGCCGACAGGAACTGACGAAGGGCCCCGGCATCCGCGCCGGGGCCCTCTTCGTTTCCGCAACGGCTCGTCGCGGGCGTACCATCGCCACAGGTCGGCTCGTACACCACTCGACCGCGGAGCAAGGAGCATCGTCGTGGCGCAGAACGCCTACTGCAACGAGTGCGCGACCCGCGTTCGGCTCACCGACGTCCGGCGAGTGCCCGCAACGGTCATCCGCGCAGCGCGCTTCGTGACGTGCGCGAAGGCGAGATCGCGCCGGTTGCGACGCCCTCGGCTCGCAAGTCCGACCCGGCGGCAGGGACCCCGAACCTCAGCGCCAAGGAGGAGGCGGTCGCCAAGACGATGGGCCGGCTCATCGTGATCGTGCCCGCCGTCCTCGTCATCTTCATCGGCCTGTACACGGGATACGCCGCAGGCGTCCAGTTCGGGCAGTCGAAGACCGAAGCGTGGCTCTGGTCGATCGGCTCGATGATGCTCACCGGCGTCATCGTCGCCGCTGCTGGTCTGGGACCGGCGCCGGAAGATGAACCGCTAGCGCCCTTGTGGCTTTGCGCACGCGCACTGCCGCCGCGCATGCCATTCGCGGGGCTGGTGCTGAGCCCCTAGAACCACGGCAGATGCACGCCGAGCGGCTCGAGCGCGAACCGCGCACCCAGGTAGAGCAGGAACACCGCGAGCGACTCCGATGATGCCGCGATAGAGCCGTGGCGAGAGCAGGCCCTTGCCCGCGTGAACCGCGTAGATGACGAACGCGTACCACGTGATGTCTGCGAGCTCGTGTCCGATGAAGAACGCGGCGACCCCGATCGGACCGATCGCCAGCCCGTCGGCGGCGAGCTTGACGCCGATCGTCGCCCACCACAGCGTCCAGTAGGGGTTCGAAAGCGAGACGATCGCCCCCTGCGCGATGGCGCCGGCCGGATGCTCCTGCACCGCTGCGTCCTCCGCCGCCTCGAGGTCGGTGGCGATCGATCCGTTGAGCGCGCCGCGCAGCAGCCCCGAGCCCATCCACAGCAAGACCGCGCCGCCGACGACCCCGAGCACGGCGAGCACCGCGGGCAGCCGCAGCCACTCGGCCAGCCCGAATGCGAACCCGATCAGCAGCGACCGCCTCGAGCAAGGCGTGCCCGACGAGCATGAGCGCCGCCGACCACGGGCCGCGCTGCATCGTGCGGGCTATGGTGACCGTGAGGTAGCTGCCGGGTGACATCGCGCCCGAGAGGCCAACGAGGAAGGCCGCGGCACCGAGCCGCAGCGCGTCGACGACCTCGGCGCTCACGCGGTCGACCGGACCGCGGCAAGCCGCTCGTAGTGGCCGAGGAGCACGTCGGCCGTGCGCTCGAGCGAGTAGGCGGCCGAGGCCGTCCGCGCGCCGCGTCCGACATCCGGCTGCGCAGCGCGTCGTCCTCGGCGAGTTGCGCGATGCGCTCCGCGAGCGCGCCCGGCTCGGCTGTCGGCGCAAGCAGGCCGCTGTCGCCGTCGGAGACGGTGTCGGAGATGCCCGGCGAGCTCACCGCGACGACCGGTAGCCCGGCAGCCATCGCTTCGAGCACGACGAGCGGGTGGACCTCGCTCACGCTGCCTGTCACGAACACGTCCGCGGCTGCCTCGTAGTCCGGCACGCGGTCGTAGGGCACCATGCCGAGGAAACGTGCGCGGTCCGACTGCGCCGGCGCGCCGCGAGCGCCGCCTCCGCCTCCGGCCTGCGACGGGCCGTCGCCGACGACGAGCAGCCGCGCGCGCGGCGAGCGCTGCCGCGGCAGCTGCGAACTCCTCGGCGAGCCAGGGGGTGTTCTTCTCGGGGCCGAGACGACCGGCGTAGCAGAAGACGACGTCGTCGCTTGAGAAGCCGAGTTCGGCGCGGGAGACGGGCGCCGTGGGGTTGCGCGAAGGCGGTCGTGTCGACGCCGTTGGGGACGACGGTCGCGTCGTCGAAGCCGGTGAACTCGTGCAGCCACTCGGCGATGGACGCGGCGGGCGCGACGACGAGGTCGCAGCGGCGCAGGAAGCCGCCGAGGCTCGCGCGCAGGTACGCGTAGCGCACGGCGCTCGGGACGAAGGTCGCGTAGGCGTCGGAGTACAGGTCGTAGCGCGTGTGGTTGGTGAAGACGAGCGGAATGCCCGCGCGGCGCGCGATCGGCGCAGCGAGCCGGCCGCTCTGGAACGGGTGGTGGACGTGGATGATGTCGAGCGTCTCGGCGAGGCGGCGCGCCTCCGAGGAGAGCGAGAGGGCGAAACGCCAGCCGGTCTCGCCCCACGGCATGCCGGGGGAGCGCACGACGTTTGGCTCGGCGTCGTCGTAGTCGCGGTCGCCGAAGGTGAAGACGAACACCTCGTGGCCGAGGTCCTCGAAGCGCTGCTTGTACAGCGAGATGTGGTTGGTCACGCCGCTGACGTGCGGCAAGTACATGTCTGCGAAGAACCCGATGCGCATGCGTGTCCTTGCGTGTGAGGGGCGCGATGCTCGGAGCCGATTGAGCGGCTCGCGCAGCGAGTCCGCTCGAATCGGCTACGGGAAGGCGGCCAAGCCCGCCTTCCCGTAGAATACACTGCTTGTATCATTCGGCAGCACGCTTCAGGTCACCCAAAGGAGTCATTCCAGTGGCACTTTCGCTCGCTATCGTCGGCCTTCCCAACGTGGGTAAGTCCACGCTGTTCACCGCACTGACGCGCAAGGCCGCAGACGCGGCGAACTACCCGTTCGCCACCATCGAGCCCAACGTGGGCCTCGTCACCGTTCCCGACTCGCGCCTCGACGCGCTCGCCGAAATCGTGATCCCGCAGCGCATCATGCCGGCGGTCGTCGAGTTCGTCGACGTCGCCGGGCTCGTCAAGGGCGCGAGCGAGGGAGAGGGCCTCGGCAACCAGTTCCTCGCCAACATCCGCGAGTGCGACGCGATCTGCGAGGTCGTCCGCTTCTTCACCGACGAGAACATCATCCACGTCGAGGGCCGCGTGAACCCGGCGAGCGACGTCGAGACGATTCGCACCGAGCTCGTCCTCGCGGACCTCGGCACGATCGAGCGCGCGATGCCTCGCCTGGAGAAGGAAGCCAAGAACAACAAGGCTGCCGTGGCGAAGATCGAGCTCCTCAAGCGTCTCGCCGAGTGGATGAACCAGGGCCACCGTGCGGCGAAGATGGAGATGACCGCCGAGGAGCGCGCGCTCGTCTACGACCTGCACCTGCTCACGATGAAGCCGATGCTCTACGTCGCCAACGTCGACGAGTCTCAGGTCGCCGAGACGCCTTCGAGCCGATCGACGGTGTCACGCCGATCCCGATCTGCGCGAAGGTCGAGGCCGACCTCGCCGAGCTCGAGCCGGAGGAGGCCGCCGAGTACCTCACGGAGCTCGGCCTGTCCGAGCCCGGTCTCAACGCGCTGATTCGCGAGGCGTACCGCCTTCTCGGCCTGCAGAGCTACTTCACCGCCGGCGTGCAGGAGGTGCGCGCGTGGACGGTGCCGATCGGCGCCAAGGCGCCCCAGGCCGCAGGCGTGATCCACACCGACTTCGAGCGCGGATTCATCAAGGCCGAGGTCATCAGCTTCGACGACTACGTCGCGCTCGGCGGCGAGAAGGGCGCGAAGGAGGCCGGCAAGATGCGGCTTGAGGGCAAGGAGTACGTCATGGCCGACGGCGACGTGGTGCACTTCAAGTTCAACGTCTAGCGCGACCCGCGCGCTGCCCTTGATGCGCGCTCGGCGAGGTGCCGACGCGTTCAGGTGCCGAGCCCCGTCGTCGAGAGGCGTTAGATGCGCACGACCCTCGGATAAGAACGACCTAGCGCGATGATCCAGCGGTGGAGCGATGCCGTGGCATGTCCCGAGCAGACCCGCGGCGGGACGAGTCGCCCGAGCGGCGTTCGTGGCGGCTCTGTTCGAAGGCGCGTTCGGCACTCGAGTAGGCGGTTGAGCAGGCGTTCGACACTGCTAGTGCTGGTCGTGGTGCGCGATCGGTGCTTCAGTTGCGCTCTGGTCTGCGACGCACAGCCAGCGCTGGGGCCGAGTGAGGCGACTGTCAGCGGTACGGGCTCGTCTAGCCGCGTCGGGTAAGCCTGTGCCGAATGTCGTCGTCCTCGTCGATCATGGCACAGGCGAGAGCCGGCGGCGACTGGTACCAGCGACAGCGCAGGCCCAACTCGGGCGCGCGACGGGAAGTACACGACGAACAATCAGCTTCGGCCCGAGCCGCCGGTCGCGTTTGTCTGCACGGTGCGCGCCGAGGACAACAGTACGCGTCAAGGGCCGTCCGGAAGCGCTCGACGTGGTTCGGCGATGTGGGCTACGTTCCCGACTTCCTAACGCCTAACGAAGCAGCGAGCGCGGAGACGGCGGCCAGCCCACTTCATTCTCGACATCGGAGATACCAGACGACCGGTACCGACATCCACATGAAGCGTCGCGAAGCCACAGGTGTCGGGCGTCGATCGCCGATCGTGCGGGCAGCCCGCTTTCCGGTGTCACTGGCTGTGGAGCTATGGCAGGTCGTCACGGGAGTGATGTTACGCAGGCGGCTCTACTACACGAACACCGGTATGGACGGCAAGTACATCATCTGGCTCGATCCCGTCTACGACGCGACTGGCTACTGAGACGGTGCTCGGGCTGGCAGCGAGACGTGCGCTACAACGAGACCGGTTCTTCGACTGGCCGGAGACCGATCGCTGTAGCCCGCGAGGACGCTGCCACAGACCTGCGCATCGTCACGCGGTTCACAGATCGGACTCGACATGGAGGATGAGCCACCGCCAACATCGCGCTGACCTCAGAACCTCCGCTGAGCGTCGTCTCTCGGATGCACTGCCGGCGAAGCATGAAGTCTTGAAGACCAGAGTCGCCGCTCTTCAGGTTCCACGTCTCGGTGTCGCCGTCATCAGCGCCGCGTTGGTGCGCGCGTCATGATGACGTCGGTAGCCACGCGTCGCAGCGTCTCGCGCAGCGCAAGGCCGATCTGGAGGTTACCGCTCGCTACGCATGCGGCGACCGTTGCGACTGGCGTTCCAGAAGGGCTACGCCGTGGCCTGGTCGATGCAGATGAAGTCGGTCAAGAAGGGCGTCGTACAGAGATCGAGGTCTCGATCCGACTCGCCAGCATGTGCGGGCGGTGCGCCTGCGCCGCAAGGTGTCGCAAGACCGTGCGCAGAGCGCTGCGCGGACTCTCACGGATGAGCTCCTCGGCTGACGATACGGGCTCGACTCGATGTCCGTTGTATGCAACAGTACTCGTCGGCCTCGGCAGGAGAACCTTGAGCGCCGGTTGCGCCCATCTCGCGGTGTTCGTGACGGAGCGGCGCACAGGCCGCATGGATTCGAGCGAATCCGCAAACCACGGTTCACGAACGGCGGCGGCTCCACTAGAATACGGACACCGAGGCGCAGTCCGGCCCAGCACACGGCTCAGTGTGCGGCCAATCGCAGTACTCAGTCGAACCAGGCATCTCGCTCAAGGTCACTCGGCGACGTTTGCCTGGTTTCGTCGTATCTCAAGCGACCTCGCTCCTCGGTGAATAGGGAACAAGTGCCCCAGTGGGGTGTGACGATTCACGAGGAGGATGTTGCCAGCATGGAGATTGAGATCGGACGCGGCAAGACCGCACGGCGCGCTTACGGATTCGACGACATCGCTATCGTCCCGTCTCGTCGGACGCGCGACCCGCGCGACGTCGATATCAGCTGGACGTTCAACTTCAAGGGTCGTGACTACAACTTCCCGCTGCCCGTGCTCGCCTCGGCGATGGACGGCGTCGTCGATCCCGCGTTCGCGATCACCATGGGCAAGCTCGGCGGACTGGCCGTCCTGAACCTCGAGGGCATCCAGACCCGCTACGAGGATCCCGCTCCGCTGCTCGACCAGATCGCCTCCTTCGACAAGGAAGAGGCGACCGCCAAGATGCAGGAGCTCTACAAGGAGCCGATCAAGGAAGAGCTCATCACCAAGCGCGTCAAGGAGATCAAGGACGGTGGCGTCCTGGTCGCCGCCTCGCTCACGCCGCAGAACTGCGAGCGCTACCTCGAGGCCGCGCTCGCCGGCGGTCTCGACATCCTCGTCATCCAGGGCACGGTCGTCTGCGCTGAGCACGTGAGCAGCTACGACAAGCCGCTCGACCTCAACGCCTTCGTCGAGAGCCTCGACATCCCGTGCATCATCGGCGGCTGCTGCAGCTACCAGGGCGCGCTGCACCTCATGCGCTCCGGCGCCATCGGCGTGCTCGTGGGCGTCGGCCCCGGTCACGCGTGCACCTCGCGCCGCGTGCTCGGCATCGGCGTGCCGCAGGCCACCGCGATCGCTGACGCGGCCGCGGCGCGCACGCGCTTCCTCGAGGAGACCGGCAAGTACTGCCACATCATCGCCGACGGCGGCATGCGCACCGGCGGCGACCTGGCCAAGGCCATCGCCGTGGGCGCCGACGCCATCATGATCGGCTCGCCGCTCGCGAGCGCCTCCGAGGCGCCCGGTCGCGGCTTCCACTGGGGCATGGCGACCTTCCACCCCGACCTGCCCCGCGGCACCCGCGTGCAGGCCGGCATCCGCGGCACGCTCGAGGAGATCCTTCTCGGCCCGGCGCACCAGAACGACGGCACGCTGAACCTGCTCGGCGGCCTGCGCACCTCGATGGCGACCACCGGCTACGAGAACCTCAAGACGTTCCAGAAGGCCGAGGTCATGGTCGCCCCGTCGCTCCAGACCGAGGGCAAGGTCCTGCAGAACACCCAGGGCGTCGGAATGGGCCGCTAGTCGTGCCGGGAATCCAGCAGCACGACAGCCAGCCCACCGTCTTCGTCCTCGACTTCGGCGCGCAGTACGCGCAGCTGATCGCACGCCGCGTGCGTGAGGCGCGCGTCTACTCCGAGATCGTCCCGTTCGACATCACCGCCGAGGAGGTCGCGCGCCGCAAGCCGGCCGCGCTCATCCTCTCGGGCGGTCCCGCCTCGGTGTACGCCGAGGGCGCGCCGCACATGGACCCGGCCGTGCTCGACCTGGGCATCCCGATCCTGGGCTTCTGCTACGGCATCCAGGAGATGGCGCTGCACCTCGGTGGCGAGATCCCGAAGACCGACATCGGCGAGTACGGCTTCGCCGAGCTGACCGTCACCGCACCCGGCTGCCAGCTGCTCGACGGCCTGCCCGAGACCTCGCAGGTCTGGATGAGCCACCGCGACTCCGTGGGCACCGCGCCCGAGGGCTTCGTCGTCACCGCCCGCACCGGCACCACCGCGGTCGCCGCGATGGAGCACCCGGAGCGCGGTCTGTACGCGACGCAGTTCCACCCCGAGGTCGCGCACACCGAGCACGGCCAGCAGATCATCCGCACCTTCCTGCACGACATCGCGAAGATCCCGCCGCTGTGGACGATGGTCAACATCATCGACGACGCGGTCGACACGATCCGCGCGCAGGTCGGCGACGCCCGCGTCATCTGCGGCCTGTCCGGCGGCGTGGACTCCAGCGTCGTCGCGGCGCTGCTGCACCGCGCGATCGGCGACCAGCTCACCTGCGTCTTCGTCGACCACGGCATGCTGCGCCTCGAACGAGGCCGAGCAGGTCGTGGCCACGTTCCGCGACCAGTTCCACGTCGACCTGGTGCACGTCGCCGCCGAGGAGCGCTACGAGGCGCTGCTCGCCGGCGTGACCGACCCGGAGCGCAAGCGCCACATCATCGGCGAGGAGTTCTGGCAGATCTTCTTCGAGGAGGCGACCACGCTCGAGGGCGTGAAGTTCCTCGCGCAGGGCACGCTCTACCCCGACGTCATCGAGTCCGGTGGCCGCGGCGGCAAGGCGACCGCGAAGATCAAGAGCCACCACAACCTCATCCCGTTCCCCGAGGGCGTGCACTTCGACCTCATCGAGCCGCTCAAGGCGCTCTTCAAAGACGAGGTCCGCGCCGTGGGCTCCGAGCTCGGCCTTCCCGATGAGATCGTGCACCGCCAGCCCTTCCCGGGTCCCGGCCTTGCCGTGCGCATCATCGGCGAGATCACGCACGAGAAGCTCGAGACGCTGCGCCGCGCCGATGCGATCGTGCGCGAGGAGATCGGCGCGTGGGACACCGACCGCGAGGTGTGGCAGTACTTCGCCGTGCTGCCGGACATCCGCTCGGTCGGCGTCATGGGCGACGAGCGCACCTACGGCCACCCGATCATCATCCGCGCGGTCGCCTCGGCAGACGCGATGACGGCGGACTGGGCGCGCCTGCCGCACGAGCTGCTCGCCAAGATGAGCAACCGCATCATCAACGAGGTCGACGGCATCAACCGCGTCGCCTACGACATCACGAGCAAGCCTCCCGGCACCATCGAGTGGGAGTAGGCGCACGGAGTCGGCCCAAGTGGCGCTATCACTCCGAATTGAACCAAACGCCGGCCGAGTGGGTCGGCGTTTGTGCGTCCGGGAAGGGGTAGGTAGTGTAAGAGAGCCGGTAGTTGTTCCCCTGAGGAGGGATTGGATCCGATGAATCTTCTTGTACGTACGTGCAACACGGAACGTATGAACGCCGCCCGTATCGTGGCGAGAGTGATGATCGCGCTTGGCGGAATGATCTGGGCGATCATGTTCTTCTCTGCTGCCAGCGTGCAGAGGTACTCGAACCTGACGTACACACTCGCTGACATCTCGAAAGCAGGAGTGAGTGCGCTCCTGCCCCTCGCTCTGACCATCGGTGTGTTCGTGCTTTGCATGTTCTACGAGAAGCTCGCGGCCGTCGTCTTGTTCGTCGGCGCCGGAGCGGTTGTTGTCTGGGGAGTCATCAACGGCCTCGAACCTGTCATGTGGGCGAGCGTGCTGGTCGCCTTGGCGCTTCCCATGGTCTTCTCGGCGGCGCTACTGCTCCTCGCGGCGAGCACGCAGCGCGTGTGCGAACTCGAGGGCAAGGCCTAGCGCGGGCAGCTGCGGGCATAGCGGGTGGTATCCTGCTATCCGGCAGTGATTGGAGTGACCCGTGGCCGCTTCTCGGCTCAGAATTGCGGCGTCTGCGTGTGCGGCGTGTCTGTGCGTCGCCCTACTGCCCTCCGCCGCGATCGCGGTCACGCCCTCCAAACCCTCGCTGACGGTTCCGGCCGCCACGATCTACACGATCGACGGTCAGCGACTGTGGGTGCGCAACCCCAACACGAAGCGCCACGTCGCGAGCACCATCAAGATGCTCAACGCCTTGGTCGTCCGCGACCGAGGCGACCTCGACGATGTCGTGACCATCTCCGCGAAGTCTGCGAACACCGAGGACGGTGTCGGGCTGGTGAAGGGCCAGAAGGTCACCGTCCGCAAGCTGATGCAGCTCATGATGGTCTGCTCGGCGAACGATGCGGCCTCAGCGCTCGCTATCCACGTCTCGGGGAGCGAGAAGAAGCACGTCTCGCGCATGAATGCGAAGGCCAGGGAGCTGGGCCTGAAGCGTACCCGCGCCGTCGACCCGCACGGGCTGTCGAAGCGTGAGGTCTCGACGGCGCGCGACCTTGCGGTGCTCGGGCGTGCGGTCATGGGCGACACGTGGCTGCGCAAGACCGTGCTCATGCGCAGCGTCGTGCTGACTCGGCCGGGCAAGAAGGCCAAGCGGATCGAGGCGACCAACGACATGCTCGGGCACTACAGGGGCATCGAGGGCGTCAAGACCGGCTTCACCTACGCCGCTGGCTACTGCTTCGTGGGCGCGGCCAAGCGGGGCAATCTCGAACTCGTCGGGGTGGTGCTCGGCGCGAAGTCCAACGACGGGCGCTTCGCCGAGATGCGCAAGCTGCTCAACTGGAGCTTCAGGCGCTACTACATGAAGCGGCTCGTCTCGACGACTGACCACGAGGGTGGTCGTCGGTGGAGGTGAGCGAGGACGCGACGGTTGCCGTGATCGTGCGCCCCTCGAGCGAGGAATCCAGGGCAGTGATCAAGGGCGAGGCGATCGAAAGGATCGTCACGCTGCCGGTCGACGGTGCCCGGCGCCGATCAAGCGCGGTGACCAGCTCGGCGTCGATCGTGGTCAGGCAGCAGGGAAAGACGCTTGCCAGCGCCAAACTGGTGGCCGACTCGGATGTCGCGACCGTCGCACCGGCACCGGCCCCGTCGCTCGAGCCGACCCCGGTGCCGCTGGAGACGGCTGCGCAAGCGAGCGGCCCTACCTTGTGGGAGCGGCTCGCAGGGTTTCCTCGGCGGGTGCTTGTCGCACTCGCCTCGCCGCTCTGACGGGTCAGCGTCAGACATCCTCGCGCGCGGTCGGCCAGACCTCCCGCCGTGCTCACATTCGGTCTACAATGCGTGAACCGCTGCAGTGGCGGTTTGATGCTCGAATATGCAAGGGGGCACGTGATGTCCGACCAAAACCTCGACGCACAAGCGAAGATCGGTGAGATTCGCGAGCGCATCGACCAGATCGACTGCCAGCTCGTACGGCTCCTCAACGAGCGCGCCCAGTGCTCGCTCGACATCCGCGCGCTCAAGCCGCAGGCGAGGCAGGGGCTCTACGACCCCAAGCGCGAAGAGGAGATCTTCACCAACGTGGCCAAGTGCAACGAAGGCCCGCTCTACTCCGACGACCTGCGCGAGATCTACGAAGCCATCCTCCACGTCGCCAAGGAGATGAGGGGCTGATGTCGCCGCAGGACGCGCCGGGCATCGGCGCCGTCTCCCGCGACGGTGGCATGACGATCATCGCCGGCCCGTGCTCGGTCGAGAGCCGCGAGCAGATGCGCGAAGTCGCGGCCTGCCTCTCGGAGCTGGGCGTCAAGGTCATGCGAGGCGGTGCGTACAAGCCGCGCTCGTCGCCGTTCTCGTTCCAGGGCCTCGAGCACAAGGGCCTCGAGCTCCTGCGCGAGGCCGCCGATGAGTACGGGCTGCTCGTCGTCACCGAGGTCACCGACTCCGCGCATGCGGAGGTCGTCGCCGAGTACGCCGACATGCTCCAGATCGGCACGCGCAACATGGCGAACTTCAGCATGCTCAAGAAGATCGGCGAGGTGACCGCCGAGAGCGGCAAGCCGGTCGTCTTCAAGCGCGGCATGGCCGCCACGATCGAGGAGTGGCTGCAGGCCACCAACTACATCACGATGTTCGGCAACGAGAACGTGATCCTGTGCGAGCGCGGCATCCGCACCTTCGAGACGGCCTACCGGTTCACGCTCGACATCACGGCGGTGCCGGTCGTCAAGAAGCTCTCGCTGCTGCCGATCATCATCGACGTCTCGCATCCCGCCGGTCAGGTCGACCTCGTGCCGGCGCTCTCGCGGGCCGCGGTCGCGGTCGGTGCGGACGGCATCATGGTCGAGAGTGCATCCGAACCCGCGCGAGGCGCTCTGCGACGGTCCGCAGTCGCTCGACCTCGACCAGTTCGCGACCTTGATCGCCGACCTCAAGACCGTGGCCAGTGCGATCGGAACCGAGGTTCGCTAGGAGTCTCGAGCTCAGACAGCGTCCCGCCCCGAACGCCCTCCCGCGCGGAGGGCGTTCGTGCGTTCTCGGCGGCGGGCAGCAAGCCGAGCGACACGCCGAAGTCGTTCAGTTAGAGGATTCGTGAACGGCATCCCGAAAGTACGAGGTAGCAGCGCCGGCGTAGCGCCTTGCTCGCGCACTCTCGCAAACAGCTCTCGGGCAGCGATCGAGGACCCGCGGCTGCGCCGCATTCTGTCTCGCGCGCGACGGGAGCTGTGTGTGACCGAGGGTGGCGCTGTTCAACCGGATGTGCCCGTACTGTGGCGCGAGTGACTCGCGACGCTTGGGCGATTGTTCGGTCTGCCATCGCACCGTCTGCGAGAAGTGCGGAAACACCCAGTTCGCCCACGGCGAGCGTCACGTGACCCACAATTCCTGCCTCAAGAAGGCCGAGGGTGGCTTCAAGATGATCAAGTTCGTCGACTAGGCGTGGTACGGTTTTCTCGGCGAGCTCGGGGTAGAGGGTCAAGTCCAGCGGTCTGAACGCCGATTAAGCCTATGTCGGTCCAGTTCGGGCCGTCTCGCCGTGCGAGTGTGCGCTGTGAAGCTCAGGAGTGCAATCGGAATCGCGCGGCGAATCTGTCGGAACGCACGATCGTAGGGGGACGTATGAAACGCTCGTTTGCAGCCGCCGTCGTGATGGGAGCTATTCTCGCGTCACTCGCGCTGCCCCTGTCGGCTCTGGCATTCCAGATCACCGGCGGCGGCGGGAACCAGACACAGAACCCCTACGGCTACTGGTACGCGGGCAAGGAGGCGTGCGCCCAGGAGGGCTGCCACGCCAACATCGCATCGAAGCCGTCGCCGCACAGCGAGATGGTCAAGGACATCCGTGCCAACCCGGACGAGCTTGCACCCGGCTGCGGACTCCGGCCTCTGGCCGTTCACGAGCCCGTTCGGCGGCATCAGCGTGCTGCCGCGCGACGTCTACCTGCAGCTCGGCGACTCACGAGGGCTTCCTCGAGTACATCGAGCTTCGAGGGCAGCGCGCTTGCGACCAAGGTCGTCGCCCGCAGACGATCTGCCGCTGTGGAGCCCGGCCAACTTCCTGATCGACGAGAACAAGCTCGAGCCCCAGGCTGCCAAGCTCGGCAACGGCATCTACATGCAGAGCTGCGCGGCAGTGCCACAACGTCGGCGTCACGCGGCCGTCCAACGAGAGCCTACACGCTCCCGAGCGGAGCCGTGCAGACCACGTCGACCCCGTCGAGCGTCAGCGAACTCGGCATCCAGTGCGAGGCGTGCCACGGGTCGGGCAAGAACCCCGACGGTCACAAGAAGGGCGTTCCCGGCGTCGTAGGTGGCTACCAGGTGCTCAAGGCGCAGGTGTGTGGTCAGTGCCACGTCAGCCGGCACCACGCCTCAGAAGAACGTCGCCGGCGGCTTCTTCGGCAACCCCAACGGGTTCACCACCGACGCGACCCTCTCGGCCTACCTCACGCCGTACTCGACGGTTGAGACCGAGGGCGCGATCATGCGCTACGTCGAACGGCGAGACAACCACCAAGCCGAGGTTCCTGCCCAACGGCGCGAACTTCTCGCTGCGGCACAGCTACTACAACGAGTGGCTCGTCAACAAGGCGCCGTCCGGATACGGCGGAGATCACGGGCATGCCGACCCCGTCAACGAGGCGGTCAAGACCTACGCGCCGCTGGCGTACAAGTGCTACGGTGTCACTCCGGCCTCGGGTTCCTGTACCGCATCGATGCGAAGGCTCCGACCGGCACGCGCATCGTGGCGACGTTCCCGACGCTCGAGCGAAGTCGCTTCGTCTGACCCCGGGATCTCCTGCCAGGTATGCCACACCGGGCACGTCGGCATGGGCGAGCACGGCGGCTACGACAGCATGCGCCGCTGGGGCAACGGCAAGGAAGTCAGCTGCGGCGACTGCCACAACTGGCAGTTCGAGATGCTCGACCAGCCGCTCCAGTACGAGACCATCGACGGCGTCGAGTACACGCGTCCGGCCGCAAACTCCGTGAGCCGCCATGCCGCAGCGCGAGATGGTCACCGGCGGTCGCGGTGGCGAGGATGGCACGGGCGGCCTGTGGGGTGTCGCGCCGATGGGCACGGCCATGCCGGACACCGAGTGCAAAGACTGCCACATGCCTCGCACGCACAAGGAGGGCATGCCGGCCGACGACGACGGTTCCCGCGTCGGGACCCGCATGTCGCACCGGTTCCACATCGTCGAGCCCGGGCGACGCAGAGCGCTGGAAGCTGCGTCCCAACGGCGACTCGTGCGCGCTCGACTGCCACAAGGAAGAGGCCGCGAGTACTCGCGTGACGACATGCAGACCTGGATCGACGAGAAGCGGGCAGCGGTCGCGAGCGCTATCGCTGCCGCGACGGGCGCGCTTGGACGCGGTCGCTGCCGATCTCGGCCTGACCGACTGGAACAGCTTCATCGCTGCTCAGCCCGGTACCGGCGCCGCCGGTGCGCTCTCGGCCGCGCGCTGGGCGATGCTGCAGCACGCTGCGCAGAACGTCGACTTCGTGCCAAGGCGACAGGTCCGGCGGCGCACACAACCCCGCGTACGCGCTCGCGGGTCTGGCGAAGGCGCAGCCTCTGGGCAGCGTCGACCGACGCCACCCTCGACGCCACCCTGGGCGCCGGTCCGGCACTCGGCGGCGGCATGAACGTCACGGGCTCGCTCCTCGACGCGTTCTGGCGCCGCGATTCCGGGTGCCGAGGTCATGCTCGAGGCGAGCACCGACGGCGGCGCCACCTGGTCGCTCGTGAAGTCGGGCAAGCCGAACGGCTGCGGCGCATTCTCGCTGCCGACCGGTCGCATCGTTGGCGACCGCACGTTCCGCGTGCGCTTCGCGCCTTCGGCCGGCGTCGAGTACATCTCGGCGCTCATGCCGGTCACCGTCCCCGTGACCAAGGCAACGGTCATCCCGGCGGGAGCCACGAGTGGATGGCTCAGCGTCCCCAGCGTGCAGGTGACCATGTCTGCGACGCCGGGCTCGCTGACGTACTACACGCTCACGGGGGCGACGGTTCGCGCGCAGACCCTCTACACCGGCACGATCAACGTCACCGCTGAAGGCAAGACGACCGTCACGTTCTGGTCGACCGACGGCAACGGCACCGAGGCCGCGCAGACGCGGACGGTCATGATCGACCGTGGTGCGCCGGCCCTCTACTCGGACCGGGCGCCCGTCTACGCGAACAAGGCCGTCGTGCACGTCTGGGCGACTGACGGTGGATCCGGCGTCGACTCGATGGGCTACGTATTCGGGACTGCCGATGCTGGACGTCGATGGCACCAGCCTCACCTTCCAGACGTACAAGCTCGGTAAGAACAACCTGGTCGTGAGCGCGAAAGACAACGCGGGCAAGATCGGCACCAAGACCCTCTCGCGTTTGGGTGAAGGCCACTCCGTCGCTGACGATGTCGCCGGCGGGCACCAAGACCATCAGGCGCGGCAAGAGCGTCAAGTTCTCGACCCGCGCCACGCGCGGCAAGGACGGTGCAGGTAACGACATCATGTTCTCCGGACGCCCGCTGGTCATGCAGCGCTGGAGCGGCAAGAAGTGGTACACGTGGACGAAGCTCAGCAGTGGTTCCGGCACCGCGTCGTGGACCCAGAAGTTCACGCCGAAGGGCACGAGCTACTGGCGCTGGGCAGCTCCCCGCGGACGACTACTCCTACTCGGCCTACAGCAAGGTCGTCAAGGTCGTCGTCAAGTAGCGGCAACGGCCACATGAGTCCCACCGCCGGGCGCTCCCACAGGGGGCGCCCGGCTCCTTTCTCGGCCAGCCGCAGGGGTCGTGTTTTGCGTGCTACACTACCTCGGCTATGGCTATCGATCTCACCTCACTCAACCCCGCGCAGCGCGAAGCTGTCATGACCACCGACGGCCCGCTGCTCGTGCTTGCGGGCGCCGGCAGTGGCAAGACGCGCGTGCTCACGTTCCGCATCGCGCACCTCATCGGCGACCTCGGGGTCAGCCCGCACGAGATCCTCGCGATCACCTTCACCAACAAGGCCGCGGGCGAGATGCGCGAGCGGCTCGGCGAGCTCTGCGGACCGTGCGTGCGGTCGATGTGGGTGCTCACGTTCCACGCGATGTGCGTGAGGATGCTGCGGGCCGACGGCGAGATGCTCGGCTTCACGCGCAACTTCACGATCTACGACCAGGACGACTCCAAGCGCATGCTCAAAGAGGTCATGCGTTCGCTCGAGATCGACGAGAAGGTCTACCCGGTCAACGGCATGCAGCACCGGATCTCCTCGGCGAAGAACGAGCTCGTGACCGCCGAGGAGTTCGTGGCCAAGGCCGTCTCGCCGATGGACAAGAAGGCGGCGCTCGTCTTCCCGCGCTACCAGGCGCGGCTCAAGGCCGCCAACGCGATGGACTTCGACGACCTGCTGCTCAACGCCTACCGGCTGCTCAGCGAGTTCCCGGCGGTGCTGCGCGCCTACCAGGAGCGCTTCCGCTTCATCAGCGTCGACGAGTATCAGGACACCAACCAGGCGCAGTACCGCATCACCAACCTGCTCGCGGCCGGCCACGGCAACCTCATGGTCGTGGGCGACGACGACCAGTCGATCTACTCGTGGCGCGGGGCGGACCTGCGAAACATCCTCGAGTTCGAGCACGACTACCCGCAGGCCGTCGTGGTGAAGCTCGAGCAGAACTACCGCTCGACGGCGCGCATCCTCGCCGCCGCCAACGCGGTCGTCGCCAACAACCCCAACCGCAAGCCCAAGACGCTCTTCACCGCCAACGCCGAGGGCGAGAAGATCTCGAGCTACCTCGCGAGCGACGAGCGCGACGAGGCCCGCTTCATCGCCGCGGAGATCGAGCGGCTGTTGCGCGCCGAGGACCGGCGCTACACCGACTTCGCCGTCTTCTACCGCACCAACGCGCAGTCGCGACAGCTCGAAGACGCGCTGCTGCGCGCGGGCGTGCCGTACCGCATCGTCGGGGGCACGCGCTTCTTCGACCGCGCCGAGATCCGCGACGTCATGGCCTACCTCAAGGCCGTCGTGAACCCCGCCGATGAGATCAGCCTCAAGCGCATCATCAACACGCCCAAGCGCAACATCGGCGCGACCACCGTCGAGCGCGTCGACGCTGTCGCACGCGAGCGCGACATCGGCTTCGAGGACGCGCTGCGCCTCGCGGTCGACGACGACATGCACCGTGCCGCCGCCCAGACCGCGATAGCCGGCTTCGTCGCGCTCATCGACGAGCTGCGCAGCCATGGAAGGCGACCTGCGCGACGTCGTCGAGATGATCGTCGCCAAGAGCGGCATCATCGAGGCGTACGAGGCCGAGCGCACCGACGAGGCCATCGGCCGTGCCGAGAACGTCCGCGAGTTCTTCGGCGTGGTCGCCGAGTTCGCGGCCGCGCACGAAACCCCGGACCTGCCGGCGTTCATGGAGTGGCTCGCGCTGCGGACCGACCTCGACTCGCTCGGCGAGGGCGACGAGTACGTGACGCTCATGACCGTGCACACCGCCAAGGGCCTCGAGTACCCGGTCGTGTTCGTCGCCGGCCTCGAGGAGTCGATCTTCCCGCACCAGAATTCGATCTTCGACAGCGACGGCTCCGGTCTCGAGGAGGAGCGCCGCCTCGCGTACGTCGCCATCACTCGAGCGCGAGAGCGGCTGTACCTCTCTCACGCGCATGCCCGCAGCATCTACGGCTCGACGCAGCACAACCCACCGTCGCGCTTCATCGGCGAGATCCCGAGCGAGTGCGTCTCGGCGTCCGGCGTCGGGTCTCTCGGCGTGAGCGGTTCCGGGTGGGAGAAGCGCGGCGACCGGGGCGGCAGCTTCGGCCATGGAGCCGGCAGCGGGGGGACGCGTGTACGGCAGCGGCGCCCCCGCGCTCACGGGGACTGGCTTCGGCAGCGCGGGCGTGGGCAAGAAGAAGCCGACCCAACCCGCCGAGACGTTCGTCGTGGGCGACGCGGTCGACCACAAGGCGTTCGGGCGCGGCAGCGTCGTCAGCGTGAAGGGCGACGCGCTCGAGATCCGATTCGAGCGCACCGGCGAGACGAAGAAGCTGCTGGTCGGGTACGCTCCTATCGTGAAGATCAAGAGCTAGGGGAGCGCCTGTTCGGTGGCGGCGCCTCTGGCCTCGACCATCCGCATGTCGGCCTCGGTCATCATCTCGATGCGTCCGGCGAGCGCCGCGACCACGCCCGGACGGAACCGCTCAGGAACCTCGTCGTCGAGAGCCGGGGCGTAGTAGCGCTCCATCCATTCCGTGTCGGCGATGCTGGGCTGCAGCCGGTCCTTGACCGCCTGGAGCGGCGTGCCGGACACGTCCAGTCGGGCCAGTGCGTACTCATTGACGCTTTGGAGGAAGATCGGCGGTGGGGCCGTGATCTTCGCCAGCATCTTGGGGTGGTCGTTCATGTTCGCGATGAGCTTGGCGGGCAGGGGTTGGCCGGTGATGGCCGCGTTCACCATCTCCTTGCGCAGGCACTTCTCGCATGCGAGACAAGGTCCCGCGCGGTTCCCGAGAAGGCAGGACCGGGCGAGGTCGGCCAGATCCGAAGCGGCGCTCATCCGGGCCGTTGCAACCTCACTCATGCCGGACACCGGCTGCATCAGCGGGATACCCGCCGCGGCGAACAAGCCGTGCACGCCACTACTACTCCGGCTGTCCATCCACCGATCGCTCGCCGCCAGATAGCGCCCCTCGAGAATGGTGCCGACCGCGATCGCGCCTCCATCGTAGTGATCCGCCAGGAGGATCGGGCCGATGGCGATCGACCAGCCGGTGGGGAACGTCGCCCACGGCAGGCAGAGGTACTCCAAATCCGTCTCGATGACGGACACGTCGCGTCCGCGCTCTGCTGCTTCGAGTGCGAGCGCCTTGAGCACGTAGCCCCTCACGTGCGTCATGCGATTGGGAACGCGCGGGTGCTTGATGCGGAGCAGATGGACGTACGGCGTCTCCTTGGGCAGTAGCTCGGCCGTGGCGATGGAGTCCGCCCCACCCGAGTAACTGAGCACCGGACGAGTGCCCGGCTCGCGCGAATCGTCAGTCCCGTCCCGCTCAGTTCGATACCGGCGTCTGCGAACGCCGCTCGCATCCTCTGACTGCAAGGGCCGCCAAGACGCAGGCGCCTCGTGGTCCAGGGTGCCGCGATCGAATACGCGGCAAGCGCCAGCAGGTCGGGGTGCGGGTCCGGGATGTCGAACGGGAGCTTCACCGTGGCTCGGTTGACGAGCATCTGCAGATGGGGAGGGTGCGGGGCGGTGAGCACGTCTTCCGCGTCAGGGCGAAGCGTTAACACCAGAGTGCGGCCTTCGATGTCCCACGCGGCCCTCACTGACCGTCACCCGTGATCGCATCAATCTGCTGCTGAACCTCGAGCTCCGTGGCGAGGAGCGATTCGATGCTGAAGCCCTGCTCCCGGGTCATTCGCAACGCCTCGCGAATGTCCGCCTGGGATTCCTCGGCCGTCTTCTCGAGGTTCGCGATGTCCTCCCGGGACGTGTCGAGCGTCTTCTTGAGGTTCGCGATGTCTTCCCGGGACGTATCGAGCGCCTTCTCGAGGTTCGCGATGTCGGCCTGCGATGCGGCCAGCTTCGTCTCCAGGGCGGCGACGACCTTGTCGAGTTCCGTTCGCTTCACGTAGCGAGCGTCGAACTTCCTCGCCACCCAGGCCTTCAGTGACAGACGTGGCATCGTGCCCCCCTTCGGCGCGCCCCGGAAGAACCGGCACGACCCGAGCCGGCCAGCTCCGCTCGGTTCGAGTGTGCGATGATTGACCAAGTGTACGATAGCCGCTTCTCGGAGTGTCTGCGTTCGAGCTTGTGACTACCGAGGAGAGACCGTGGGACCGGTACTGGTGTTCGGCCACAAGAACCCCGACAACGACTCGATCTGCTCGGCTGTGGCGTACGCGCACCTCAAGAACATCGCCGATCCGGAGAACGTGTACGTTCCCGCGCGCCTCGGTCCCATGCCGAGAGAGACCGTCGCGGTGTTCGAGCGTTTCGGCGTTGCCGTTCCCGAGGAGATCTCGCACGTACGCACTCGTGTCCGCGACGTGATGACCGCCGATCCGATCACCATCGGCGTCGACGAGCCCATGTTCGCGGCCGGCCGGCTCATGGTCGAACGTGGCGTGCGCGCACTACCGGTCGTCGATGCTGCCGGCCGTGCCGCCGGATTGGTGAGCGAGCGCGTGCTCGCCGAGCGCTACCTGCACGAGACCGGCATCGAGGGCTTCCGTCGCATGCCGGTCACCGTCGACATCGTCGCGCGCACGCTGGAGGGCGAGATCGCGTGCGGCGATCCTGACGCGCTCATCAACGGGGAGGTCCTCGTCGCGGCGTCGGAGCCTTCGACGCTCATCGCGCGGCTGCGCGAAGGCGACACCGTGATCGCGGGCGACCGGCTGCGCACGCAACCGATGGCGCTCGAGGCGGGAATCGCCTGTCTGATCTCCAGCGGTGGCTTCCGCCCGTCGGATGAGGTCATCGACCTTGCTCGCTCAAGGGGCGCCGCCATCATCGTCACCCCGCTCGACGCCTACATCGCCGCGCGGCGCATATCGCTCTCGCACACCGTCGGCGACCTCGTCGACGCCCAGGTGCCGGTGGTCCGCCCGGAGACGCTGCTCGCTATCGCCGCCGAAGACCTCATGTCGAGCGCGCACCGCGAGGCCGTGGTAGTCGACGACGCCGAGAAGGTGGTCGGCATCCTCACGCGCACGGACGTGGCCCGAGGCACCCGCCGTCGAGTCGTGCTCGTCGACCACAACGAAGCGGCACAGTCGGCCGCCGGCATCGAGGATGCGGCCGTCGTCGAGATCGTGGACCACCATCGTGTGGGCGACATCCAGACGTCCGGCCCGATTCTCTTCCTGAACCTGCCGGTGGGCTCGACCGCGACGATCGTGGCCACTCGCTACGAGCAACTCGGTGTCGACATCCCGCATGCGATGGCCGGCATCCTACTCGCCGCGGTTCTCACCGACACAGTGCTCCTCAAGTCGCCGACCACAACCGACATCGACCGAGGCGTTGTCGAGCGACTCGCCAAGATCGTCGAGGTCGAGCCGCTCGAGTTCGGCATGGAGGTGTTCCGCTCCCGTTCGGCCGGCGAGGTGTTCTCGGCCGAGGCGGTGGTCGGGCTGGATGCCAAGGAGTTCCGAATCGGCGACGTGACGGCGCTCGTCGCGCAGTACGAGACCGTGGACATCGCTCCCGTCATGGCGCATGCGGAGGAGTTGCGCGCCGAGATGGAGCGACGGCTGGCGGCGCGTGCGTACGACTCGGTGGTTCTCATGGTGACCGACATCGTCCGCGAGGGGAGCGAGATCCTCGCCGTCGGCAACACGCGCGTCGTCGAGCGCGCGCTCGGTGTGTCGCTGGCGGACGGCTCGGCGTGGATGCCGGGCGTACTGTCGCGCAAGAAGCAGATCGCGGTGCGGCTCGTGGACGCGGGCAGCTAGCATGGCAGCCGAGACCCCCAAGTCGCGGATGTGGATCGCGACGCCGCTGCTCATAGGGCTCGCCGTCGCGGTGGTGTGCATCGCCGGCTACATCGAACTCGCCGAGGACCTCGCGCTGTCACCGCGGATCGTGGCGTTCGACACGCAACTCGGTGCTGCGATCCAGTCGTGGCGCACGCCCGGGCTCACGGCAGCGTTCTCGTTGGCGACGTGGAGTGCGAGCACTCTCGTGGTGACCGCGCTCGTCTTGGTGGCGGTGGCGGTACTGGTGTGGCGTTGCGACCACCGTGAGGCGCTGCTGGTGGCGCTGGTCGTTGCTTCCGGGACCGCGCTCGGGGCGATCGCCAAACGTGTCACAGAGAGGCCGAGACCGCCCGCTACGAGCGCGCTGGTCGAGCTACCGCCCTCATATTCGTTTCCGTCGGGTCATACCTTGGCCGCGCTGCTCCTCTGGACCGTCATCGCGTTCGTGGTGCTGCGCGTGGCGCGGCAAGGCTGGGTGCGTGCGTTGGCGATCGGCGGAGGGCTGCTCCTTGCTGTCCTGGTCGGCACCTCGCGGGTCTATCTGGGCGTGCACTGGCCGAGCGACGTGCTCGCATCGTGGTTGCTCGGCGTGGCGTGGCTCTCGGTGACCCTCGGCGGGTTCGTGACGTGGGAGCGAGCGTACGGGCCGGTATCTCGCTAGAGCGGACACCGGTGGTCTGAAGCTGCGAGCCTGCAATTTGGCATACCGGTCACGCAGCAATCATAATGGGCGCTTCGACGGTGAAGCTCGGGGGATTCCGACATTCGCGCCCGCAGAGTGGGCTTCAGGCAGCGCCCAAGCGGGGAAAGGACATCATGCCCAAGGTCTCAGTGACGATACCCGTCTACAACGCGGCGCCGTATCTGCGGGAGTGCCTCGACAGCATTCTGGGTCAGACGCTCGCAGACATCGAGGTGTTCTGCGTCGACGACGGTTCCACTGACGAGTCGCCGGAGATCCTCAAGAGTTACGCGATGAAGGATTCGCGGGTGACGGTGCTTCACCAGCACAACGCCGGAGCCGGCGCTGCGCGCAACATGGGCCTGGACCGTTCCAGCGGGGAGTTCCTGTCGTTTCTCGATGCCGACGACGTCTTCGAGCCGACCATGTTCGAAGAGATGCTTGCCCGGTGCGAAGCCGACGATGCGGATCTGTGCATCTGCAAGACGCGCTACCTGGACTCGGCCACCGGCGGGGTCACACCTGCAGACGGCGTGCTCAGGTGCGCTCACCTGCCCGCACACACGCCGTTCTCCTGGGAGGACATGCCCGAACAGGTCCTCTCTTTCGTTTCGCCGGCAGCGTGGAACAAGCTCTTCAGGCGGGATTTCGTCATCGAGCAGGGTCTTCGGTTCCAGGAGATCCGACGGACCAACGACTACCTCTTCACGAAGCTCGCGCTCGTGAAGGCGCGGCGCATCACCGTGGCCGACTCCTACCTGGCCAACTACAGAGTCGGCATGGACTCCAACCTTCAAGCATCCAACCACGAGACGCCGAAGGACTTCTACACGGCGATTCTCGCGTTGAGGGCGGAGCTCGAGGACTCCGGGATCTACGGCTCGCTCGAGCGTAGCTTCAAGAACGAAGCGCTCTCCGTCTGCCTCTACAACCTCGGCACATTGCGGGATGGGGAGGCGTTTCTCGGGCTGTACGCGTTCCTCCGAGACGAGTGCTTCCCTGAGCTGGGGATTGCTGATCATCCGCCGGAGTACTTCTTCTCGGAGAGCCAGTACGAGCAGTACGGCAGAATCGTCGGCTCCGCTCCCGAGCAGTACCTCTTGGACGAGGCGAGGGGTCTGCGTGCACAACTCCAGGCGAGTCGCGATCAGCTCAGGGGCACCCGCGAGCAGCTCAAGGGCACCCGCGAGCAACTCAAGAAGTCGAAGCAGCAGGTGCGAAAGGTCAAGGAATCGCGTGCCTACCGGGTGGGCCAGAAGGTGCTCGCCGTTCCCCGCTTCTTCAAGCGACTCTTCTCTCCCGGCAAGAAGACGAAGTAGCCGACATGCCCAAGGTGTCGGTCATCATCCCGATCTACAACACCGAGCGCTACCTGCCCCAGTGCCTCGACAGCGTCGTTGTGCAGACGCTCGAGGACATCGAGATCATCTGTGTGGACGACGGGTCCACCGACGGTTCGGACGCCATCCTTCGCGAGTACGCGAAACGGGATGAGCGGGTCATCGTAGTCCACCAGGAGAACCAGGGCCTATCGGCTGCCCGCAACGCGGGGCTCGATGTCGCTTCGGGCGATTTCATCCAGTTCCTCGACTCAGACGACTGGGCCGAGCCGACCCTGCTCGAAGACGCGTACACCCGTTGCGTCAATGATCAGGCCGAGATGTGCATCGTCAGATTCCGCTACGTCCGCGAGGACACGGGCGCGACGTTGGACGCCGATTGCTCGCTCAGGATGAACCTCATCCCCGAGAAGCGCCCGTTCAGCCGGGCAGACGTGTCAGGTGGCCTGTTCGAGTTGTCCACTCCGGCCGCGTGGAACAAGATGCTGAGTCGCTCGTTCGTCGTGGACAAGGGGCTCCGGTTCTCAGGTGGCGCCTTCGACATCGAGGACGTGCCGTTCACGTACATGGCGTTGATTCAGGCGCAGCGAATCACCGTCGTCGACAAGGTGCTCGTGAACTACCGGACGGGCGTGGCCGGGAGCCTCATGGCGAACGTCCACGAGCGCCCTACGGCGATATGCCAGGCGCTGCTCCTCGTCAAAGACGGCGCGAAGAGGCTTGGCGTGTTCGAGGAGATCGAGCGCGACTTCGTCGGCACGGCGCTCGACCAGTGCCTGTACCACCTCAAGATCGCCAAGACGGCCGAGGCGTTCCAGACGCTCTACGAGGAACTGAAGCAGACCTACTTCGCGGAACTCGGGATCGACGGGTTTGCGCGCGACGACCTCCCGAGTCAACTTCAGTACGATCGATACCTGAGGATACAGTCCATGCCCGCCGAGTCGTATCTCTTCGAGGAGACGGCGGAGCTTCGCGTCGATCTCGCTACCCGGTTGGAGCAGTACAGCGCATTGCGAATCGCCCTGGAGCAGCGATCGGAGCAGCTTGCGCGACCTGCGCGCGGACCTCGCTGCCAGGTCAGCCGAGATCAAGGACCTGCGCGCGGACCTCGCTGCCAGGTCAGCCGAGATCAAGGGCCTGCGCGCGGACCTCGCTGCCAGGTCAGCCGAGATCAAGGACCTGCGCGCGGACCTCGCTGCCAGGTCAGCGGCGTGCGATTCACTCGAGGGCCGACTCAAGAAGACGAGCGCCGAGCTGGCGGCCGCGAGCGCGAGCCTCGCGAGGACCGATGCGAAGCTGACTCGAATCGAGCACTCACGCTCGTATAGAATGGCACGACGCCTCGCCCGCATCATGAGCAGGATCCGGCACCCACTGGCTTCGTCTCGGAAGGCCCGCTAGCCACATGCCCAACGTGTCCGTGATCATCCCCGTCTACAACGTCGAGTCGTACCTTCGCGACTGTCTTGAGAGTGTCGTCTCACAGACGCTCGACGACATCGAGATCGTCTGCGTGAACGACGGGTCGTCCGACGGCTCGGCCGGGATTCTGGCGGACTTTGCGGCTCGCGACTCTCGGATCGTCGTCATCGAGCAGGAGAACAGAGGCCTGTCGGCCGCCCGAAATGCCGGGGTGGCGGGGTCGCACGGCGACTACATCCACTTCCTCGACGCCGACGACCTGATGGACGCATCCGGTCTCGAGCGCCTCCACGAGCGGGCGAGCCAAGAGAAGCTCGACGTCCTGTACTTCGACGCGGCCCCGTTCTACGAGAGCGCCGAGCTGGAGTCGGAGCACGAGACCTACAAGGCGTACTACACCCGTAGCCGCGACTACCCTGGCGTCATGACCGGAGCCGAGCTGCTCACGCAGATGGTGCAGAACCGTGACTACCGACCCTCGGCATGTCTGCAGCTGATCCGGCGAGAGTTCTACACGACGGCGGGGTTGTCCTTCCGCGACGGCGCGCTGCACGAGGACAACCCGTTCACGTTCGTCTGTGCGCTGCAGGCGCAGCGTGTCGGCTACGAGCCGCAGCCGTTCTACCGACGCCGCATCCGCGAGGGCTCCATCTCGACGGGGGAGCGAGGGGCTCGCCACTTCCTCGGATTCTTCGTCGGGTATCTCGAGATGCTGCGGTTCGCCGTAGGCGGGGAGTACGACGCGCGGGTGTCGGAGGCTATCGCCATGCTGCTCGACCAGATGTACCGGCAGGCGTTGAAGCGCCTCGTGGGCATGACGACAGACGAGCGAGCCGCCATCGAGTTGATCGACTCGAGCCCTGAGGCACTCCTGACATACTCCCAGCTGGCTCGAGAAGCAGACGAACTGCTCAAGACCCAGAAGGCGAAGAAGATGCTCAAGGACACCACGCGCAAGCTCGAAGCGATTCGCAACTCCCGGTCGTACAAGCTGATTCGACGCGTGCGCAAGCTGTTTGGCGGCGCGAAGTAACAGGCGCGTGCCCGCCTAGCGCGCTCGCGGCAGCATCAGCGTGAACGTGGTGCCTTCGCCCAGCGTCGAAGCGACCGTGACGCTCCCGCCACTACGCTCCACCACGTGCTTGACCAGCGCGAGGCCCAGTCCCGTCCCGCCACTCTCGCGGCTTCGCGCCCGATCGACCCGATAGAAGCGCTCGAAGAGCCGGGGGAGATGCTCCTCGGCGATTCCGGGGCCGGTGTCGGTGACTTTGAGGGTGACGAACGAGTCGTTGGCTTTGACGCGCACGCGGACACTGCCGAACTCGGTGTAGGCGATCGCGTTGTCGATGAGGTTGTCGAGGGCGACGGCGATGTCCGTGACGTCAGCCTCCGCGAAGACATCCTGCCCGCGGACCGCAGACAGGTCCGCTTCAAGCGCGAGACCCTTGCGGGTGGCGGCCGCGCGGTGGCTCACCATCGCGTTCTGGACCGCCGAACGTATGTCGGTGATGGCGCCGGGCTCGGGCTCGCTCTCGAGGCGAGAGAGGTCGAGCAGGTCGGTGACGAGCCGCTTCAAGCGTGACGCCTCGGCCTCGATCTGACGCGTGAACTGCAGCGCCATCTCGACGTCTCCGTCCGACGATGCGTTCTCGGCGGCCTCGGCGAGCAGCTGGATGCCGGCGACGGGCGTCTTGAGCTCGTGACTCGCGTTGGCGACGAAGTCCCTGCGCACACGGTCGAGCCGGGCCAGCTCGGTGACGTCGGACACGACGGCGAGAGCTCGTCCGCCGTCCAACGGCACGACGAGCAGGCGATAGGTGGTGCCGCGTGGGTCCGGGTCGAGTTCGACCGAGCGAGGCTGCGGGTCCGCGAGGCCGGCCGCGATCGCCGCCGCCACCGGCTCCGGTAGCCCGGCGTGGCCGATGGCGGTCGTACGCCAGCCTCCGGGCGGGATGCGGAACAACCGGCCCGCGGCACCGTTGGCGTATTGGATCGTGTCGTCCCCGAGAAGGAAGACCGCGTCCGTGAGCCCGTCGAGGGTCGTTCGCAGGGTGCGCTGCTCGGCCTCGAGCGCGCTGAGACGCGCACGCATCTGCTCCCGCAGCGCAGTCAGCGAGTCCGCAAGCGCTTGCAGGTCGCCGGGGACTTCGGGAATCGGCACTGACAGGTCGCCGGCGGCCATGCGGCCAGCGGCGTCCGACAGCGCGGCAACCGGTCTCGAGGCTGCAGCGCTGACCCACGCCGCAATGATGGTGGCGATTGCGAGTGCCACTGCCAGCAGGGCGAGACCGATGCGGCGTGAGCGCACCGCGACAGCATCGATCTCGGTGAATGGCTGTGACACGCGAAGCGCCACGGGGTTGCCCCCGACCGTAGCCGGGACGGCGACGTAGAGCTCCTCGATGCCCTGCGTGCGTGACAGGCGCTTGTCGCTGCCGACCTTGCCTGCGAGCGCGGCGGCTATCTCGGGGCGGTCCAGGTGGTTCTCCATCTTCGTGCGGTCGGATTGGGAATCGGCCAAGACCGCGCCGTCGGCGGCAACGATCGTGATCCGCAGGTCGGTGTTGGCGACAAGCCCGGTCGCGATCTGAGAGGCGGTGGTCGACGACTTCGCCGAGACGAGCGCGCCGGCCTCAGCGACGGCGGTGAGATTGCGCGTCTGCTGACGCTGGGCGGCTTGGGTCAGCGGCGTGTAGAGGGACCAGCCCCATGCGACAGCGAAGACCACGGCGATCAGCACGTAGCCGACGATCAGCCGCGTTCGAAACGAGTCGGCGAGTGTCTTGAAGCGGGTCACCGGCGCACGCCGTCCTCTCCGGTCTCGGTCTTCAGCACCGGTTCGAAACGGTAGCCCATGCCGTGAACCGTATGCACGTAGATGTACTGCGAGGGGTCTTCGACCGCCTGACGCAACCGTCGGACGTGAACGTCGATCGTGCGCGAAGAAGGCAAGTGCTCGTAGCCCCACACCTCATCGGCGAGAATCTGGCGCGTGGCGAGCTGGCCCTCTCGCTCGGCGAGTGCGACGAGGAGCTGGAACTCCTTGAGCCGCAGTCGCACGGGTTCGCCTGCGACGGAGACGCGGAAGCTCTTCGGCTCGATCACGAGGTCGCCGACTTCGATGATCCGGTCATCGGCGAGCGTCTCTTTCGCTCGCACGCGGCGCAGGTTCGCTCTGATTCGCGCGAGCAGCTCTTCCATGGAGAACGGCTTCGTGAGGTAGTCGTCGGCGCCTGCATCGAGGCCGCGCACCTTGTCGCGCTCGGTGTCGAGCGCCGTGACCATGATGATGGCGGTCTCCTTGTCGGTCTCGCGCAGCTTCTCGGCGATCTGGTAGCCGTCCATGCCGGGGAGCATGAGGTCGAGAAGGATCAGGTCGGGCCGGAACTCCTGAGCCACGGGTATGGCAAGCAGTCCATCGCCCACCGACTGCACGGTGAAGCCGGCCCGCTTCAGGGTGTATTCGACCGTCTGCCTGATGATCGGATCGTCTTCAACAACGAGGATCGATGCCACGCTGGGCTCCTTCTTGGGGATACAGGTCACACACGGGGAAGTGCGGCGCGCGGCCATCATTGCACGCGAAGCGCAGTCACGACGACGGATTTCACATTGGTTTTACAAACGTGTTGCTAAGTTTACACCGGTGCAACCACTCGGGCGTTGTGTGGCCGTAGAGTTCAGTGCGGCGGACAGAAGGGTCCGTGCGTCAACCACGTGAACTCGAAGGGGAGTCATTGTGAAGGTTCGAATTCGTTTGGCACTCGCGGTGTTCGCCGTGCTGGCTCTGGGCTCTTTTGCCTTGACCGGATGCGGCAGCACGTCAGGCACCACCGGCGGCGAGACCTCAGCCACCGCCGAAGCACCGGCCGAGAGCGGCGTCATCAACATCGCCGGCTCCGACACCATGGTCAACATGGCCCAGGCCTGGGCAGAGGCGTACGCCGAAGTGAACCCCAACGTCATGGTCACCGTGAAGGGTGGCGGTTCGGGCAACGGCGTCGCGGCGCTCATCAACAAGACCGTGGACTTCGCCAACTCCTCGCGTGACATAAAGCCGGAAGAGGTCGAGCAGGCCTCGGCCAATGGCGTCAACGCTGTGACCACCGTGGTCGCCAAGGACGGCGTGGTTGTCATCGTAAACACCGGCAACAAGGTCGCCGACATCTCCAAGGACGACCTGGGCAAGGTCTACCGCGGCGAGATCACCAACTGGAAGGATCTCGGCGGTGCGGACGCCCCCATCGTGCTCATCGGCCGCGACTCGTCCTCGGGTACCTACGGGTTCATGCAGGACGAGGTCATCGGCAAGGAAGGGCTGTTCGCGAAGAGCACGCTCAACCTGCAGTCGAGCCAGGCCATCGTCGATGAGGTAGCCAAGAATGCCAACAGCATCGGCTACGTGGGCCTCGGCTACGAGAACGCGTCCATCAAGCCGGTCAACGTCGATGGCGTGGTCTCGTCGGTCGAGACGGTCTTGGATGGCAGCTACCCGCTGTCCCGCCCGCTGAACATGATCAGCAACGGCGAGCCTGCCGGTGCGGCCAAGGCGTACATCGACTGGATCCTCAGCGCGGACGGTCAGAAGATCGTCGCTGACCAGGGCTTCGTCCCGCTCGCTCAGTAGCCGGAAGGTTCAGATGACACAGCCGTCAACCAAGACGGCGCGCAGGGGCCGCCCGGGATTCTCCCGGGCGGCCGATGCCGTCGTAAGGCGAGCCATCGCGGTCTGCGGATGGCTCGCCATCGCTATCCTGGGCGCGATCTTCGTGTTCCTGTTGGTCAACTCCCTGAAGGCCATCCAGGAGGTCGGCTTTGGGAAGATGATTCCGGGGACCGACTGGTACCCGACCGCAGAACCGCCGAGATTCGGCTTCCTCCCCGCCGAGGTCGGCTCGCTGTGGGTAACGGGGGTCGCGCTGCTGCTTGCCGTGCCGATCGGCATCGGCGGCGCCGTCTACCTGTCCGAGTTCGCCAAGGGCCGGTTCAAGGACATCCTGAAGTCGATCGTCGAGTTCATGGCGGCGGTGCCCTCTGTCGTGCTCGGCCTTCTTGGCGTGGCCTACCTGGCGCCGGTCATCCAGAAGACGTTCGGGCTTCAGTCGGGGCTCACCGCGCTCACAGCAGGTCTCGTCGTGGGAATCATGACGCTGCCCACGATCATCTCGATCTCCGAAGATGCGCTCTACAGCGTGCCGGCATCCATGCGGCAGGGATCGCTGGCGCTGGGCAACACCAATTGGCAGACGACGTACAAGGTCGTGCTCCCGGCGGCGTCGAGCGGCATCTTCGCCGCGGTCATGCTCGGCCTGGGCCGCGCGATCGGCGAGACGATGGTCGTGCTGATCCTCGCCGGCAACTCGGGGCTCATTCCGACCAGCTCCCTGCAGGCGGCCCGGACGATGACGGGCACCATCGCCCAGGAGATGGGCGAGGTCGTACGCGGGGGCACGCACTTCTCGGTGTTGTTCGCGATGGGCCTCGTGCTGTTCGCGATCACCTTCGTGGTCAACCTCGCGGCCGACATCGTGCTCGAACGCCAGAGGAAGCGGTGGCGCCGATGACGAACCGCGCCATCAAGGCCTCGCGCGTCAAGCGCGCGCGGCTCGTCGAGAAGATCGCGAAGCTGGTCACCGGTGCGTGTCTGCTGTTCGCCGCGGGCGCGACGGTCGCGATCATCGGCGTGATCATATGGCGAGGCGCTCCCTCGATCTCGTGGGAGTTCCTGAGCGCGATGCCCAAGAAGCAGATGACGGCCGGCGGCATCTGGCCGGCGATCTACGGCACGATCATGCTCACCGTCTGGACCGCGATCTTCGCGATTCCGGTCGGGATCGGTGCCGGCATCTACCTTTCCGAGTACGCGAAACCGGGTAAGGGGACGCGAATCGTCCGCCTCTCGATCGCCAACATGGCCGGTGTCCCGTCGATCGTGTACGGCCTGTTCGGCTTCGCACTGTTCGTCGTCGCGATGAAGCTCGGCACGTCGCTGATAGCCGGCGCCCTGACGCTCGCGTGCCTGACGCTTCCGGTCATCATCGGGTCCACCGAGGAGGCGCTGCAGCAGGTCCCCAAGGACCTGCGGCAGGCGTCGCTGGCGCTGGGGGCGACCAAGCTGCGCACCGTGCTGCGCGTCGTGCTGCCGGCCGCGGCTCCCGGCATCGTGACCGGATCCATCCTCGGGCTGTCGCGTGCGGCGGGTGAGACCGCGCCGATCATCCTCACGGCGGCCGCCTTCTTCGCGCCGATGCCGAAGTCGCCGCTTTCGCCGGTCATGGCACTCCCGTATCACCTCTACATCATGGCAACTCAGGCAGTGAAGCCCGCACCGACCGTGGTGTGGGGCACCGCCTTCGTTCTTGTCGCCGGGGTCACAACCGCTGGTGTGCTTGGCGGCCGCCTGGCGCACTCGTCAAAGGAGCAAGATCCGATGGTAGACACCGCGCCCCACAGCGCGCCGAGCTCAAGCGGCACCTTCGACCTGAGCGACGTTTCGGTCGCGTACGGCAAGGAGACCGCACTCGCCGGCGTGAACATGCACATCCCGCCGCAGGCAGTGACCGCGCTCATCGGCCCGTCCGGGTGCGGCAAGTCCACGCTCCTGCGCTGCCTGAACCGCATGAACGACGAGCTCGGCAACGTGACCGTGGGCGGGCAAGCGTCCTGCTCGACGGCGTCGACATCAACGCTCGCGAGATGGACCCGGTCGACCTGCGCATGCGCGTCGGCATGGTGTTCCAGCGGCCGAACCCGTTCCCGATGACCATCTACGAGAACGTCGTCTACGGGCCGCGCACGCAGGGCATCCGCAAGCGCTCCGAACTCGACGACCTCGTCGAGGAGTCGCTGACGCGCGCCGCGCTGTGGACCGAGGTCAAGAAGTCGCTCAAGAAGCACGCGTTCGAGCTCTCGGGTGGCCAGCAGCAGCGTCTGTGCATCGCGCGCGCGCTCGCGACGCGCCCCGAGGTGATGCTGATGGACGAGCCCGCCTCGGCGCTCGACCCGATCTCGACGCAGCAGATCGAGGACACGATCTCCGAGCTGAAGGACAGCGTCACGATCGTCATCGTCACACACAACATGCAGCAGGCGGCGCGCATCTCCGACCAGACGGCGTTCATGCTGCGCGAGTCGATGGACGAGCCGGCACACCTCATCGAGGTCGGCGAGACCAAGGCGATGTTCATGACGCCGCAGGACAAGCGCACCGAGTCCTACATCACCGGCCGGTTCGGCTAGGCGCCGGCCGCGCCCGGTCGCGACCCGCTCGGCTCGCCGCTTCAAGCTCGCGCACACAAACGCCCCGCCCGGGAATCCCGAGCGGGGCGTTCAGTTTGTCCGGGAGGGACCGCATGGGGGGTGCGGCTTCTCCGAACGCGCAGGAAGCGCCTGAGGGGGGTTAGGCGCTTCCTGTCATATTCGAGGGGCGTTCTCCGCCGAGGGGGGAGGAGGCGGATCGCCCTGCTCTCGACAGAAGAAAAGCAACGTGTGTGCCACTTCTGCGAGGCGCGCAGGTATGATTCCTTGTGAATTTTCTGTGAACGCGCAGGGGGCTCGTGCCAACTGCCGGAGGCCGGTCGATTCCCTGTCCGGAGGTCCCGCATGTCCGAGTTCATGATTCGCCCCGCGCGCGAGGGCGATGCCGCCGCGATCAACGCCATCTACAACCACTACGTTCGGACAGCGACGGCGACGTTCGACACCGAGGAGATGTCGCTCGAGCGCCGCCTCGCCTGGCTCGACGAGCACACCGGGCCGCACCCTGCGCTGGTCGCGCACGACCCTGCCGGCGTGGTCCTGGGCTGGGGATCGCTGTCGCGGTGGGGAACTCGTGCCGCCTATCGCCACACCGTCGAGATCTCGGTCTACGTCGCCGCCGCGGCCGATCGGGCGCGGCGTGGGACCGGCGCTCTCCGAGGCGCTTCTCGGCGAGGCGCGGCGGCTTGGGCATCGTGCGGTCATCAGCCAGATCGTGCACGAGAACGAACCGTCGCTGAAGATGGCGGCGCGGCAGGGATTCGAGCACGTCGGCACCCTCAAGCAGGTCGGCCGCAAGTTCGACCGCTGGCTCGACGTCGTGCTCATGGAGTACGTCATCGACACCGCCGAGTAGACAGTCTCGCCCATCCCGTCTCGCGCGGCACGCCGGTTGCGGTGCATGCGCCTATACTTGCTGAGTCGAAAGGAAGGCGCGTGCGCGTTCTGATGGTGGTCCGCCCGGCATCGGGCGGCATGAAGGAGCACGTCCTCGCGCTCGCGCGGGGGCTCGTCGCGCGCGGACACGAGGTCGAACTCGCCGCTCCCGCGACCTCCGAGATCACCGATTCCGCCCGTGCCAGCGGCTTCACGGTCCACGACATCCCGCTCGTCGGCCCGCTCAACCCCGTGCAGGATCCCCGAGCGGTGCGAGCGCTCTCGCGCCTCATCTACGATGGCCGCTTCGACGTCGTCCACGCGCACGGCTTCAAGGCCGGGTTCATCGGGCGGCTCGCGGTTCGCACGGCAGGCGGCGGCCCGCGCCCGTTCATCGTGACCGCGCACAACCACGTGCTCACGCGCACCGACACCCCCGCCGCCGCACGCTGGCGCTACCGCACGGTCGAGCGCTCGCTCGAGCGCTACGTCACCCGCTACATCGCGGTCTCCGAGTCGATCGCGCGCGAGCTCCTCGACTCCTACAACCTCCCCGCCGAGAAGGTCGCCGTCGTCCGCAACGGCGTCGACGTCACGCCCTTCCTCGCAGAGCAGGACTGTGCCGCCGCACGCGCGTCGCTGGGAGTCCCAGCCGACGTGCCGGTCGTGGGCCTCGCCGCGCGCTTCTCGGCGCAGAAGGGGCTGCGCGACCTCGTCACCGCCGTGCCGGAGCTCGTGCGGCGCGTGCCCGACGTGCGCGTGGTCATCGGCGGCTCCGGGCCGCTGGAGAGCGAGCTACGCAGCCAGGCGATGGCGCTTGGAGTGAGCGACGCCATCGTGTGGCCGGGGCACGTGCTCAACATGCCGCGGTTCCTCTCGGCGCTCGACGTGTTCGTGTCGCCGGCGACCACCGAGGCGTTCGGCATCGCGCTCATCGAGGCTGCGGCCGCAGGCGTGCCCACGATCGCGACGCGCGTCGGCGGCGTGCCCGAGGTCATCCTCGACGGGGAGACCGGGCTGCTCGTCGCCGCGCACGACCCCGGCGCGCTCGCGCAGGCCATAGTCGGCCTGCTCGACGATCGCCACACGGCCATCAAACTCGCCGAGCAGGCGCGGCGTCGCGCGATCATGGAGTTCTCGCCCGATGCGATGGTCGAGGGCACCCTCGTGGTGTACGCGGATGCGCTGCGCGCCACCGGGTTGGATGCGACCGCGACTCGCGCGGACGGCGACGCGCTCGTGAGCTTGCCGGTCCGCGCGCCTGCGCCCGGCGCTGCACCGGGCTGGGCCCGCTCACTGCCGTACCCGGCACGGAAGCTCTGGATGCCCGAGGTCTACCAAGGCGGCTCGAAGCGCAACGACTACTTCGAGGGCTGGTACCTCAAGTGCGTCGACGCCGCGTGCGACCACCCGGTCGCCTTCATCCCCGGCGTCAGTCACGACGCTGCGGGCGGAACCTCACACTCGTTCGTGCAGATCGTTCGCCCGGGCGGCGAGACCACCTACCTCGAGTACCCGCTCGAGGCGTTCACGTTCAACCCTGATCGCTTCGAGATCGCCGTCGGCCCCAACCGGTTCTCCTCGGCGGGGGTGGAGCTCGACATCGACCGCGACGGGGTGAGGTGCGCGGCAAGGTGGCGTTCGGGCCGTGGCGTCCCTGGCCGGTCACGCTGCGCCAGCCGGGCATCATGGGCTGGTACCGCTTCGTGCCGCGGATGGAGTGCTACCACGGCGTCATCTCGCTCGATCACGAGCTCTCCGGCGCCCTCGACCTCGACGGCGTGCACGTCGACTTCGCGGGCGGCCGAGGCTACGCCGAGAAGGACTGGGGCCGCTCGTTCCCGAGCTCGTGGGTGTGGGCGCAGTCCAACCACTTCGCCGACCGTAGGCACCAGCGTGCAGCTCTCGGTCGCGCGCATCCCGTGGATGGGCGGCGCGTTCGTCGGCTTCATCGCCGGCGTTCTTGTCGGCGAGGAGCTCTACCGGTTCGCGACCTACACCGGCGCCCGGCTGACGGCGTTCTCGAGTCGACCGGGCGGCGCGCAGATGACGCTTGAGGACCGCTCCTACCGGCTCGAGGCCGAGGTGGACGCCGCGAATCCGGCTCCGCTGCGAGCACCGGTCCACGGGCGCATGGTCGCGCGAGCGGATGAGGCGCTCGACGCACGCATCACCTTGAAGCTCACGAGGCTCAGCGACGGAGCGGTGCTTCTCGACGGCACTGGGCTTCACGCGGGCGTCGAGGTGATGGACGAGAAGCAGGAGCTTGCGGCCGGCGTGTTCAAGCCGCTCGCCGCCGACGACTAGCCGCACGCGCGCGTCGTCGCGGTCTCCGCGGACTCTCGGGTCCCTACTCGACCGTTCCGTACCGCCTCGAGAGCCCGTGCCCCACGATCGCCGAGTTGAGCTGGTCGGCGAGCCGGTGCCGCGTGTACATGCCGGGCGGGAGATTGTTCACGATGTCGAGGAGGATCTCGGGGAGGTCGTAGGTCTGCGCGCGCAAGAGCACGTCGAGGCGCCGGACGCGCGGGGCGTCTCGGAAACAGGCTGTCCATGAAGCGGGCGAGGAGTTCGCGGTCTTCGTCGGGCATGGGCTGGGTGCTCGGCCTCTCGGACTGGTGTTCTGTCGGGAGCGACAGTGTAGCGCGAGCGTCAGCCCTTGCGAACGATCTTGAACGCGTGGTCCCAGGTGCCGTGCTCCCAGCCGTACGACATCCAGGTCAGCACGAGCGGTTCGAGCCCTCGCGCCGCGACCAGGTCGCCGAGGTCGACAGGATCCCAGCCGAAGTCGCGCAGAATCTGCGCCACCACGGCCTTGGCCTCAGGGTCGTCTCCGCACAGGAACCCCGATGCCGGGCCGCCCTCGAACTCGGGGTCGACCATCATTCCTGCGCCGACCCAGTTGAACGCCTTGACGACCCGCGCCTCGGGCAGCCAGCGCTGCAGGTGTTCCGCTCCCGAGCAGTTGGGAGTGGTCGCGAGTATCAGCCGACCCGCCTCGTCGTCCCCGATCGGGTTGGTCGTGTCGATCACGACCTTGCCGGCGAAGTTCTCGTGACCAGAGAGCCCCACCGCCTCCTCCGCACCGCTCCAGCGCGTCGCGAAGACGATCAGCTCGCCGAAGGATGCCGCATCGAAGTCAGAGCCGGTCGAGGCACCTTCGCCCGCGGCCTCACGCCATGCCACGAGCTCGGGACGGTCCGGTTCCCGGCTGCCGATGACGACCTTGTGGCCTCGGCTGACGAAGCCTGCTCCAAGTGTCCTGCCGACGGCGCCCGACCCGATGATCCCTATGTTCATGGCGACCTCCCCGAGTATGCTCACATACTCAGCTTGTACCCATCGCCATGGTGCGGAGTGGCGAGGCCGGGGAGTGCGTGGCTAGCCGAGCCACTCCCTGACCGCGCTCTCGACGCCTTCGCGTCCGGCGTCGACTACGTCGCCGAAGCGTACGGGCGCCGAGTCGAGTTCCGCGAGCGCCTTGGGAACGCAAGCGCCTTCGCGTCGCTATCTCCTGCACGCGAGCCAGGAGCTCCACGCCGGTGAGCCCGGCGTACTCCTCGGGCAGCGAGTCTGCGCACGCGACGCCGCGCAGCGCCTTGAGCACGTCGCCGCCGAACTTCGCCCAGTGGGCCGTCGAGACGACGAGCACCGGTGCATCGCCCTGGGTGCGCTCAGCGACCTCCCAGGCGACCGCGGTGTGCGGGTCCATCAGGTAGCCGGCTTCGTCCCAGATGCGCTTGACGGTCGCGAGCGACTCGTCGTTGGTCACGAAGTCGCCGATGAGCAGCTCGCGCACTGCCCTGAACGTCTCGGGATCGACCTGGAAGTGCTTCTTCTCGGCGAGCTCGGCCATCCAGCCGGACACGGCCTCGGGACCTGCGAGGTGATAGAGGAGGCGCTCGAGGTTGCTCGAGAGCAGGATGTCCATCGACGGGCTGGGGGTGACCACGAACGTGCGGTCGCGGATGTCGTAGACGCCGGTCGCGATGAAGTCCGCGAGGATCTTGTTCTCGTTGCTCGCGCAGATGAGCCGGCCGATGGGAACGCCCATCTCGCGGGCGTAGTAGGCGCCGAGGATGTTGCCGAAGTTGCCCGTCGGGACGCAGACGTCCATGACCTCGCCGGGCTTCACGCCGCCGCCGGCGACCATGTCGGCGTACGCGCTCACGTAGTAGACGATCTGGGGCATGAGGCGGCCCCAGTTGATGGAGTTCGCGCTCGAGAGCCGCAGGCGGTGCTTCTCGTGCAGCTCGGCAGTGAAGGCCTCGTCGGCGAACGCCGCCTTGACGGCGGACTGGCAGTCGTCGAAGTTGCCGCGCACGCCGAAGACGCCTACGTTCGCGCCACGCTGGGTGACCATCTGCTTGCGCTGGATGTCGGAGACCCCGTCGGCCGGGTAGAAGACGACGATGCTGGTGTGCGCCCGGTCGGCGAAGCCTTCGAGGGCGGCCTTGCCGGTGTCACCGCTCGTGGCGACCAGCACGAGGAAGTCGTCTTCGAGCTCTCCGCGCTCCTGCTTGCGCTCGACGGACTCGCTGAAGAACAGCGGCATGCACTGGAGCGCCATGTCCTTGAACGCGCTCGTGGGGCCATGCCACAACTCGAGCACGTGCATGCCGGCGACGACCTCGACGACCGGCGCGATGCGCGGGTCGTCCCACTGCTCGCCGTACGCCTGCTGCATGAGGGTGTCTACGCGGTCGGCGGGGATATCGACGCGAAAGCGCGAGAAGATGGCCGCGGCCCGCTGCCAGTACGGCATCTGGGAGAAGGTCAGGATCTCGGGCAGCGAGAGCGCTGGGAGCTCCTCGGGGACGTAGAGTCCGCCGCCGGGCGCGATGCCCTTCACGACGACATCGGTGTAGGCCATGCGCGCGGTGTCGAGGCCGCGGGTGTCTCGGTAGGCGGTGGTGACTGTCACAGGTGGGCTCGCTTCGTGCCGGGTACGGTACGTGTAGGGGGATTCTACCCGAGGCGTGCGGGTGCGGACGAGCTAGAGGCGCATCACCCGCACGGTGACCTGCTCGTTGCGACGACCCGTCGGGATGTCGCCCTCAACGGCGTAGTCGGCGTCGAAGCTGGACTTGATGGCCCGACTGACCGCCTTGGGGCCGGTCGAGACCATGAAGTTGATCGAGCCATCGTCGCCAAAGCCGCTGAAGGCGACGGCATCGACCCCGGGTTTCTTCGCGACGAAGGCGTCGATGATGGCATCTTGCGCGTCGTCGGCAAGATAGGGCGTCAACCGCGCCGCATCGGCCGAGAAGAGCACGTCGGAGGTCGCGACTCCCTGACTCACGGTCAGGTAGTTTTCGGGAAGATCGTCAAGGCGGTCTTCGGGGTCGCACCCGCGCGAGGCTGACGAGTAGCGTGAACTCCGGCTGACGCGCATTCACGAGCACGTAGTTCACGCCACCGAGGCCCTTCTGCCACTGGTCCGCGACCTCGATGCGCTGCTTGACGCGGTAGCCGGGGTACTGCTCGGTGATGTGCGCGTTCCACTCCGCCTCAGTCATGGCGGTGGGGGCGGGCTTGGACGCGCTGGGGGTGGAGGATGGGGCAGGGTTCGTGGACCCGCCGATGGCAGGCGGGTCAGGTGTGCTCTGCTGGCCGCGCGGGATCGGTACCTCGTTCCGCGCTGTCTCGGCCTTGCGGTCGGCGCTGAAGGTCGACCATGCCGCCAGCGCGACGCCGACAAGCAGCAGGAGCGCGAACACCGCGAGCAGCGTGAGCAGCATGCCGCGTCGTGGGTTCGCGGGGGTGTTGGGCACGCGGTTCTCCTCGCTGGAGGGGCGGGTTCGTCCACGCAAGGATAGAGCAGCTGCGGAACGGACTGCCAGAGCTCGGGCCTGCGCCGAGCCGAGAGGGACTCAGGCGACCAGCCGCGTACTCCGAATGGCGACCAACTCGCGGTGGCTGGTACGCTTGCACTCACCTCGGGACGAAGGAGCTCCATGAAGTACGTGGTCGTGATCCTTGACGGCGCTGCCGGCTGGCCGCTGGACGAACTGGGCGGACGCACGACGCTGGCGGCAGCGGCGACCCCCAACCTCGACGCGCTGGCGAGAGCCGGGCGGGTCGGCATGGCGCTCACCGTCCCCGCAGGTGCGGAGCCGTCGTCCTCGGCGGCGTGCACGTCGATCCTGGGCTACGACCCGGTGGCCGACTACGTGGGCCGCGGGGCGATCGAGGCCGCCAGCATGGGCATCGAGCTTGCCGCCGATGAGGTCGCGCTGCGCCTCAACACCGTCACGATCGAGGACGGCGTCATGCGTTCCTACGCATGCGGTCACATCGCCACCGAGGAGTCCAACGCGATCATCCGCGACATCGCCACGGGGCTCGACGACGACACCTTCAAGCTCTATCCCGGCGTGGCCTACCGCCACATCCTCGTGGTCAAAGGCCACCCTGAGCTGCTCGAACTCGCCTACACGCCGCCACACGACATCTCCGACAAGCCCGTCGAGGGTCACCTGCCCACCGGCGCGGGTGCCGAGCTGCTGCTCGACTTCATGCGGCGCGCCAGGCCGCTGCTCGAGAACAGCGCGATCAACCGTTGCCGCCAGGCGGATGGCAAGCTACCCGTCACCGACGTCTGGCCGTTCTGGCCGGGCGTGGCGCCAAGCGGCATGGTGCCCTTCGCCGAGAAGCGCGGCGTGACCGCGGCCATGACGAGCGGTGTCGACCTTCTCGGCGGGCTGGCGGTGTTGGCGGGGATGGACAGGCTGGACATCGCGGGAGTGACGGGCGGCTCGGACAACGACTATGCGGGCCAGACCGAGGGTGCGCTCGCGGCGCTTGCGGATCACGACCTGGTGGTCATCCACGTGGAGTCGCCGGACGAGGAGGGCCACGCTGGCGACATGGCGGCGAAGCTGGCCGCCATCGAGGCGATCGACGCGGAGGTGATGTCGCGCGTCATCTCACTCGCAGAGGCGCGCGGCGACGTCCGGGTGCTCGCGATGCCGGACCACCCCACGCCGATCGCCATCAAGACGCACGTGGGAGAGCCGGTGCCGTTCATCGTGTGGGGCCCGGGCATCGAGCCCAACGGTGCGGGCGCCTACAGCGAGGCCGAGGCGACCGCGACCGGCTTGCTCCTCGATCCCGGGCACCGGGTGATGGACGAGCTTCTCGGCTAGCGGGCCGGCGGCAGGAAGCGGGCGTCCGGTGAGGCCGGCGTCGGGTGACCCGGCGCGCTAGATCTTCCCGGCGAGCATCCGTCCGAGTGACGAGGCCTTGTCGCGCTCCCACTCGTCGAACGGGTGCCTACCCCAGCCGCCCGTCAGAGCGAGCGAACCGACGGTGCGGATGCCGCCCGAGTCCAGCGCGCCACGCAACTCTCGGATGGGACCGGTGGTGTACCCGAAGAATGTCGCGAGCGGTTCCGGAGCGGCGCACGCGGTGATGATGACGGCGCGCTTGGCGGCGCGCACGCTCGGTGCCGCGGGGACGTCGCGGTGGCTGACGCCGGGAAGCACGAGCTGGCGCGTGTCGGGGAAGAAGCGCTTGATCCGTCCGAGGAGCGCGGCCGTCGAGGCGTCCGGGCGGCGGAAGTAGGAGGGGAGCCCGAAGATGACGCCGTCGGCTTCGCCGATGCGTTCGGCCAGCTCAGGTAGGTCGTCGGGGATCTTGCAGGCTCCGGTGTAGCGGCACATGCCGCACCCCGTACAGGAGTGGACGCTCAACTCCGAGAGGCGAACCCGAACTACCGTCGCGCCAGCGGTCTCTGCCGCGCGCGCCGCTTCTTCTACGGACTGGCTCACTACGCCACGAACTGGACTTGCGTCGATCGCGACAATCAGCACGATGCGCTCCTTGTGTCCTGGGCACAGCTTGTCATGCCGGCGCCCATCCGAAAAGGGGGTTCTGCGTACCGGGCGAAGAATTCTCGGACCCGGGCAGCAGCCCGTCCGAGATTGCTTCCAGGATGTCGTCGAGCCAGTCGATGGTTGCGCGCTCGGTCGCCATGGCCCCGTCATAGGCCGCCTGCCGCATCGCGGCGACGCGGGCGGGCAGCGTGTGATCCCTCGAAAGCTCGATGGCCTCGGCCCTCAGACCGTCCAGACGGGCCTGGTGGTCGGCCCGCCGAGAGGACAACAGCGTCACGATCGCGTCGTCTGACGCCTCTCCCGAGAAGTAGACCTGGAGCAGGAAGGCGTCCCTGGGGGCCGAGAGGGGCGCTGCGGTGGTCTCCCATCGCGCGAAGGCGTCTCGTCCCGCAGGCGTGATCTCGTAGAGCTTGCGATCGGGCTTGCCTGACTGGCGGCGCACCGTCGCGTTGACCAGCCGGGCGGCCTTGAGCCGCTCCAACGTCCGATATATCTGGGCCTGGTCGGCGCTCCAGAAGGCTTTCGCCTCAACATCGAAGCAGCGCGTCTTCAGGTCATAGCCTGAACGCGCACGCGTGTTCAAGAATCCGAGAATCGCGTGTTCGAGAGACATGCCCCGCCCCTCGGGAACATATAGGACAAGACATATAGTAGACAAAGCATATATAAAATGCAAGGCTGAAGTGATGGTTGAGATTCAGCGCAAAGACGCAGGTAGTGAGCGCGATAGCGGGCTCGACTGAAGGTTGATGGCAATGAGGCGAGCCGAAACCCTAGCTCGCGCTGAACTGCGCCTCGTGTAGGGCCGCAAAGGTGCCGCCCGCGTCCAGAAGCGCCGCGTAGGTCCCGTCCTCGACCACTCGACCGGCTTCCAGAACAAGGATTCGGTCGGCATCCCGGACCGTGGAGAGGCGGTGCGCGATGATGAGCGCAGTGCGGCCTTCGAGGATTCGGCGCAGCGCGGACTGGATGGTCATTTCTGTGCGCGTGTCGACCGACGAGGTCGCTTCGTCGAGGATCAGAATCGCGGGATCGCCCACGATCGCGCGGGCGAAGGCGATGAGTTGACGCTGACCGGTCGACAGCGTGGCCCCCCGCTCCTGTGACGCGCGTGTCAAAGCCGTCATTGAGCGATTCGATGAATTCGAGGGCACCTGAGACCCTCGCAGCCTCGCGAATCTCGGCGTCGGTGGCATCGAGGTCGCCGTAGCGGATGTTGTCGGCGATCGTTCCCGAGAAGAGGAACGGGTCCTGCAGGACCATCCCGAACGAGCGTCGGATGGAGTGCAGCCCGACGTCGCGCAAGTCATGCCCGTCGATGAGCACGGCACCGCTGGTGGGGTCGTAGAACCGAGGCACCAAGTTCACGAGCGTGGTCTTGCCCGCGCCGGTGGCTCCCACGATGGCGACGGTCTGACCTGCGGGAACAGTCGAGGTCGATACCGTGGAGGATCTCGTCACCGGTGCCGTATCCGAACCGTACACCCCGGTACTCAACACGCCCTTCCACCCGGCCCAGCTCGCTTGCGCCGGGAGCATCGGCGATGTGGACCGGCGTATCGAGAAGGGCGAAGACCCGCTCCCCACCGGCCAGCGCCGACTGCGTATCGGAGTACAGGGAGGAGAGTTGGCTCACGGAGTTGAAGAACTGCCGCGCGTAGGCGAAGAAGGCCACGACGACGCCGATGGTGAGGATCTGCTGGGCCGCGAAGTAGCCTCCCAGTGCCGCAACAAGGGCCGTCGCGATCGCCGAGATGACGCTGAGCACCGGCGAGAACGCCGACGACACCGTGGCGGCGTTGACGTTGGCGTCCCGGTTGGCAGCGTTTCGCTCGGTGAAGAGCGAGCGGTTGCGGTCGGTGCGGTTGAACGCCTGGGCGACCTTGATGCCATCGAGCTCCTCGGCAAGCGTCGCGCTCACGTCGCCGATCGATTCCTGACGCGTACGGAACGCACGGCGAGCAACCATGCCGAACAGTCGGGTGACGACGATCATCACCGGAACGACCAGTAGCGTGGCTAGGGCGAGCTGCCAGTTGACCCACAGCATCGCGACGAGCGTTGCGACAAGGCCCACCAGAGCGCCCAGACGCGTCTGAACCCTTGCGAGAGGAACGAGTCGATCTGGGCGATGTCGTTGATGAGGCGGCTCATCAGGTCGCCGGATTCCACCGACTCGAAGAACCCGATGTCGAGTTCCTCGATCTTGGCGATGACGTCGTTTCGCGCACCGAAGAGCGCGCGCTGGCCGGCGGTGCCCAGCGTGAAGATCTGCTGTCGGGTGGCCAGCCATCCGAAGACCGACGCCCCCACCAAGGCCACTCCGGGAACCGCCAGCGGGGCGAGCGACGTCTCTCCCGCGGCCGCGGAGTCGACTGCGATGTTGATGATGAGCCCCGTCAGCGCGGGCGTGGCCGCCGCCGCCGCGGACGACGCGAGCACCCAGAATGCTCCGAACGCGAGATCACGCTTGTAGGGGGCGAGGTAGTGCGACAGTCGCACGACGACGTCCCGCGTCGACGCCGGTCGCTCGTCTTTGGCCAGCGAGCGCAACGAGGGGCTGCGGTGCGTCATCGCGTCTCACCGCCGTCCGTGCTCGCGGGCTGCGCGCCGGAATCGATCCGGTCGTACTCCGATGCCACGAGCTGGCTCGCGGCGATCTCGGCGTACAGGCAGCTGCGTTCGAGCAGCTCGGCGTGTGTGCCCTGATCGACGAGGCGTCCGCCGTCCATGACCAGGACCACGTCGGCTCGCTTCGCGGTCGACATGCGCTGGGCGACGATGAAGGTGGTGCGCCCGCGCATCAGCGTGTCGAGCTGCGAGCGGATCGCCGCCTCTGTAGTCGAGTCGACCGACGACGTCGAGTCGTCCATCACAAGGATGCGGGGATCGATCAGCAGTGCACGCGCGATGGCGATGCGCTGGCGCTGTCCGCCCGACAGCTTGATGCCGCGCTCGCCGACGCGGGTGTCGTAGCCGTTCGGCAGCTCGCGCACGAACTCGTCGGCTTGGGCCGCGGTCGCCGCGGCTTCGATGTCGGCCTCGGTGGCATCGGGGCGGCCGTAGGCGATGTTCTCGGCGACGGTTCCGCTGAAGAGCAGGCTGTCTTGCATGACGAAGCCGATCTGGCCTCGGAGCGAGCTCAGGGTGACGTCGCGTACGTCGTGCCCGTCGACGAGCACCGCGCCTTCGGTCGCGTCGTAGAAGCGTGGGATGAGGTTGACGAGGCTCGTCTTGCCCGAGCCGGTAGCGCCGACGACGGCGACCGTCGTGTCGGGCTCGACTACGAGCGACACGCCGGACAGGGTCTCGTCGTCGGCGCCGGGATAGCGGAGGTGGACGTCGCGCAGCTCCACACGGCCGCTCATGCGCGGCAGCTCGCGTCGCGCCGGGGTTCTCGGCGACGTCTTCGGAAGCGTCGAGCACCTCGAAGAGACGCTCCGCGGATGCCGATGCCTGCGCGATGGCCGTCGCGCCGAAGCCGAGTGTCAGCAGCGGGCTCAGCAGCAAGAAGATGTAGCTGGAGAACGCGACGAGCTCGCCGACGGTCAGGGTGCCTTCGATGATCTGGGCCGCGCCGGCCACGGTCACGATGCCGACCCCGATGGTTCCCACCGAGAACAGGAGCGGGAACGCGTTGGCGACCATGCGGCGCACCGACAGTCCCTGCTCGAGCAGGTCGGCGTTGGCGTGCCGGTAGCGTTCGATCTCGAACTCCTCGCGGGCGAAGGCGCGAACCACGCGGGCGCCGGCGACGTTCTCCTGAAGCACCGTGTTGAGCGCTGCGAGCTTCTGCTGGCGTGCGCGGAACATCGGCCCGAGCCGGCGGACGAAGACGACCAGAACGAGAATCGTCGCCGGTACCACGAGCGTCGCGATGGCGGCCAGCTGCACGTTCATCCTGAACAGCAGCACCACGGCACCGACGAGCATCACCACGGACGAGACCACCTGCACCAGCCCGCCGCCCACGAAGTCGCGCACCTGGTCGACGTCGGACGTCACTCGCGTGATCAGCTGCCCGGTCTGCGCGCGGTCGTGGTAGGCGAAGCTCAGCCGCTGCAGCTTGTCGAAGATCTGGTTGCGCATCTGAAACGCCGAGCCATGGCTCGCCTTTGCCGAGAAGTACCCCCTGAGGAAGCTCGCCACGCCGCCGGCGACCGCCACGACGACGAGCCATCCGGCTCCGGCGAAGATGACCTGGTAGTCGGCCTTCCCGATTCCCTGATCGATGATGCGCCGCAGGATCTGGGGACCGACGAGGTCGGCGGCGGCCGACGCAAGAACCGCCAGCACGCCGAGAACGGCGAACAGCAGGTAGTCGCGCACGAACTTGAGCGAGCGAAGGAGCGCAGAGGACACGCACGTCTCCAGAGTGGGTTGGGCCCGGCATTTCGGGTGGCTGACTGCGCCCGATTCTACTCCAGCACCCGGACCGATCCGTCCCCAAACGCGAAACGACCCGGTTCTGCCAAACCGGGCCGCTTCGCACAAGGAGGGGGGGAACAAACGGCGCGGAAGGGGGGTGCGCCGTCCGGGGTTAGCTACCGTCGAAGGATCGTCATCATCCGTGCGTACTCATCGGAAGTGATCTCGCCTCGGGCGTACCGACCACCAAGAATCCGCTCGGCTTCGTCCAGCGGTGAGACCGGGCGGCTTGCGGCCGTGGCGAGGTGGTTGCCGGAGAATGCGTGGGAGTTGCCGCTGACGATGAGGATTGCGGCGACACCGGTAAGTCCTGCAAGTGCGAGTATCGCGAGTCCCATCGTGTGCCTCCTCTCGGCTCGTGGTGCGTTGCTTGCACTTTGGAGGATGGCGCTGTCAGAAGGAGCCACGATGAACGGGCTGTGGAGAAGCGATGAAACGGAGATGAGAGCGCTCCAATGGAGCCGACGCTACACCTCGCTCGGGACCGGCTCCACGAGGGGTTCGGCGGCCAAAACCGCTGCTTGAGGCGTCGCCGGGGGGCGGCGTGGGGGCAGCGTGGGGGCCGTGGTCGTGAGCGCGACGCCGCCCACGATGACGACCATCCCGAGCAGCGTCGAAGCCGTGATCGGCTCGGGTGGGACGAGGCCGATGCGACCGGCCAGTGCCCCCGCGAAGACTGCGATGACCGGGTTCACGTATGCGTATGTCATCACCTTGCTCGCAGGTAGGTGGCCGAGCGCATAGGTGAACGCAGTGAACGCGATGGCGCTGCCGAAGACGATCAGGTACAGCAACGCTCCGAGCCCCTTCGCGTCGAGCTGAAACTGCGGCCACTCTCCGAGCAGCGTACCGATGCCCAGCAGTACCACGCCCGCCACGAGCATCTCCCACGCGGTCAGCACCATGCTGTCGGCGCTTGCGGGGTTGCGCTTCGAGTAGATGGTCCCCGCGGTCCACAGCCACGTGCCGATGATCTGGGTCCCGATGCCGATGAGCTCGTGGTTGCCCGCCGAGACGCCCGCGAGCCTCGGCCACAGCAGGATGCCGAGTCCCGAGAAGCCGATCGCAAGCCCGAGCCAGCCCAGGCGACCGGGGCGCTGCATGTCGGGGAAGACGGACTCGGCGAGCGCGATCCACAGCGGGATGAGCGCGACGACGAGCGCCGAGATGCCGGAGGGGACGTTTTGCTCGGCGAGGTAGGTGAAGTACTGGCCGCCGACGATGAGCAGGATGCCCGCGATGCATGCGATACGCAGGTCGCGGTGGGTGACGCGCAGGGTAGAGCCGCGCCAGAAGGCGATGGTGAACATGATGGCTGCGGCCGGCAGCTGGCGCACGCCGGCGAACAACGCCGGGGGCAGGTCGGCGTCGAGGCCGACCTTGATGGCGAGATACGTGGTGCCCCAGACCACGTAGAGGATGCCCATCGCGAGGATGACCTTGGCGCGTTGAGACATCTGGGGCACGAACGGACCTCCGGGTCGGGGCGTGGCGAGCGGCGGTGCGGCGGTTCAGTGTAGCGCGACCGTCTCGGCCGGTCCTCGACGGCCAGCGCCTCGCATTGGGGAGCGGGAGGGACGACAGCGCGACAAGCCCTGCACGGAACCGTCGTCCGCGTGCGTACCGTATGGCCACTTCGTGGGCAGTAAATGGTCCAGACAAGGGCCGTTTACGCCGACAATAGAAGTAGGCCGTCGCCAAACTCAGCGAGCGACGTCTCTGAGCATGCACGCGTAACGGGCTATCAGCACTGTGAGAACGGGGTTCAGGCAGCATGAACATGCAGGAAGGCGTGGCACGAAGGGGGGCATCGGTGAAGAGCGCGCTGAGTTCGCTCGCGTTCCTGGTGCTCCTTGCCGGCGTCGCGTTCGCTGCCGCACCCGCGTTCAGTGATGCAGCACATTCTGCCTCTGCCACGGAAAGCGTCACGCTCAGTGTGACGATCCTTCCTCACAGCACCTTGACGCCGCTACCGCTCACCGACCTTCGCGCCCAGGCCCAAGGCTCCGTTGTCATGGTGAGTTGGACGAATCCAGCGACTTCCTATTCCGGCACGCTCATCGAGGGGCACGCTGATCACGCTCATCGCGGAACCAGTGCCGAGCGGACATGGCGCGAGAACGAGACCTTCTACCCGCCCGCACGCTGGGCTCGGTTCTACGCTCCGATGGGCGCTCGCTACACGTTCACCGGCACCGAATACTACGATGGTGGGGCGACGATGTCGGTGCCGACCGTCGTGTCGGTGGTCGTAACCGCTCCGGTGGACGTGTCCAGTGCCTGTCCCACATCCGGGTATGCCCCGAGCGCGGCCCTGACGAGTCGCTACGGTGACGGGCGCTACCGGCGACGGTTCGAGGCTCGGTTCCAGGCGCCGGGTGGCGTGGCCAACTACACCCTCGAATCGAGCCCGATCAGCTGGAGCGCGCAACTCGCCGGCGCGTCCACGGTGGCGGTCTACCGGCTCGCGTCAGCGCCGGTCGACCTGACGAAGCGACGCAGGATCACCTCCCTTACCCCGACCGCCCTGCGTGCTCGCACCCGCAGCGGCTTCACGAGTCACTACTGGCAGCTCGTGGGGAACGCGAAGGGAACGTTCGCGGACGGCTATCCGGCGCTCAGCAGCTACGCGTTCACGTCCTCGGTGCCAGGATCGTACAAGCTGGTCATGCAGGGGGAGCTTGCGGAAGGCTTCGCGAACAGAGGTGCTCGGAGCTGGAGGGTCACCCGCTACATCACACTGAGCGCGACCAAGCACACCGCCAAGCTCACGACCCCCAAGGTCCGTGGACGTCGGGTGCGCACGAGCAAGATCAGGTTCACCGGTACGCTCACGCCTCGCCGCGCTGCAACGGTCAAGGTGCGGATACAGCAGAAGAGGCGTGGTGTGTGGAGGTCGTACAAGACGGTGTCGGTGAAGTCGAAGACGACGGGCGCGTGGAGCGTGAGGACCCGGGTGAAGAAGAAGGGGACCTTCCGGGTCCGCGCAACGATCGTCGGTGGCATCGTCGATCCCTATCACGAGTATTCGTCAGGCATCTCCCGCTGGCGCGGCTTCAAGGTTCGCTGAGAGGTTGGTATCAAGGATGATGGTGTCAAGAAGAATCGGCTCGCGAGCAGGACTGGTGCTGGCTGCCGCGCTGTGCGCCTTTGCGCTCGCGCCTCAGCTGGCATCGGCGGTCCAATCCGCTGACGGCCGATACGAGTGCACCATCCTCGGCGACGGTAGCGTCTCAATCGATGACTACCTCGGCTCCGACGCGCAGCTGACCATTCCGTCCATCATGCCGCTCGAAGACGGCAGTACTCGCAGCGTATCGGTCATCGAGTGGTACTCCTTCGAAGACGGCGTCTCGCTTGGATCCGTGACGATTCCAAGCACCGTCACCAAGATCGGCGACGGTGCGTTCAAGGGCTGTTCGAATCTGAAGAGCGTTTCGGTACCCGACTCGGTGAGCCTCCTCGGTGCGTGGGCGTTCGAGGGGTGTTCGACTCTCGAGACCGCGACGATCGGAAACTCGGTCGTATCGGTCGGGCCGTCGACCTTCAGCGGGTGCCTGGCGCTTCGAACCGTCAAGCTTGGAAGCAGGGTCTCGTCGATCGGGGCGACGGCTTTCAACGGTTGTCCCTCGCTCAAGACCGTCACGCTTCCCAACTCGGTGGGCGCAATCACCGCCTCCGCGTTCGACCTGTCTACGACCGTCAGAATCACTCCTAGGGTGACCCTGAGCAGAGTCGCCCGTGGCGTTGGCAGGGCGAGGGTCTACTGGAGGAAGTCGGTGGCGGGGACCGTCTCGGGCTATCAGGTCAACTACAAGCGAGCCGGGAAACGCTCGAAGACTGTGACCACCAAGGGCACGGGTAGGTCCAAGAGGGTCTCGAAGTTGACCAGGGGCAAGCGGTACGCCTTCAAGGTCCGCGCGTATCGAACGATCTCGGGCAAGCGCTACTACAGCGTGTGGAGCGGGAAGAAGCGGGCAAGGATCAGGTAGCGCTGCGGGCCGCTCGTCCGGCTCGACAGAGGCGTGCGTCCGTTACACTGTGAGCATGAGCCAGTTCACCTACGAGTACGCGCGCCCCGCCTTCACCGTCGACACGGTCGTGTTCGCCGGTCCTGCGACCGCGCGCAAGGTGCTTCTGGTCAAGCGCGGCGCCGAGCCATTCATCGGCTGCTGGGCGCTGCCGGGCGGTTTCGTCGACGAAGGCGAGCGCCCTGTCGAGGCCGCCCGCCGCGAACTCGCCGAGGAGACCGGGCTGATATGGGAAGGCCCGCTCGTTCCGATCGGCACCTGGGGCGATCCGGGCCGAGACCCGCGCGGGTGGACCGTCACCGCGGTCTACCTTGCCGACATCGGTCTCGAGCCGCTCACGGTGGTCGCGGGCGACGATGCCGCTGACGCCGCGTGGCACTTCGCCGATGAGTTGCCGACGAAGCTCGCATTCGACCACGACGAGATCATCACGGCCGCGCTATGGCGTCTCAGGTGCCTGTAGGCACCTGGTAGGTCCATCGCCGGTGAGTGGAGGGGTTCAAGCATGCCGGACATCATGAAGCGCATCGGTCACGAAGTGCTCGTCCTCGACGGAGCCATGGGCACGATGCTCCAGCGCGCGGGACTGCCCGCCGGCGAGTGTCCGGAGCTGCTCAACATCACCGCGCCGGAGATGATCGGTGACGTTCACCGCTTCTATCAGCTGGCGGGTGCCGACTGCACGACCACCAACACCTTCGGCGGTTCGAGTCCCAAGCTCGCCGAGTACGGCTACGGCGACCGCGTCGTCGAGTTCAACCGTGCTGCCGTCAGGATCGCCAAGAGCCACGGCTCACCTCACGTCTTCGCCGACATGGGTCCCACGGGCCTGGTCATGGAGCCGCTCGGCCCCGCGACCTTCGACGAGGTCTTCGCCGCATTCGCCGAGCAAGCCGCTGCGCTGGCCGCCGAGGACCCCGACGCGATCTACATCGAGACGATGACCGACATCGCCGAGGCGCGCTGTGCCGTGCTCGCGGCCAAGTCGGTCTGCGACCTGCCGGTGTTCGCGAGCTGCACGTTCGGGCTCTCCGGCCGCATGGACATCTCGGGCACCGAGCCTGAGGTCGCTGCAGTCGTGCTCGAGGCGGCGGGTGCCGACGCGGTGTCACTGAACTGCGGACTCGGGCCGGAGCAGATGCTCCCGCTGCTGGCGCGTATGGTGAAGGCCACGAAGCTGCCGGTCATCGTGCAACCCAACGCCGGGCTTCCCACCCTCGACGACGAGGGCAACACGGTCTTCCCCGGCACGCCGGAGGACCTGTACGAATTCGCCGTGGCCGCGCGCCAGGCCGGCGCTGCCGTGATCGGCTCGTGCTGCGGCTCGACCCCGGCCTACACGGGTGCCATCGTCGACGGCGTCGCCGACAAGGACTGCGTCGAGATAGCCGACCGCGGGTTCGCGGGGACCGTCGTCGCCGGGCCGAGGGGCCTGGTCACGCTCGGAGCGGGGTCGCCGGTCCGTGTCGTCGGAGAGCGCATCAACCCGACGGGCAAGAAGGCGCTTGCCGAGGAGCTGCGTGCGGGCTCGATGAGCATCGTGCGCTCCTTCGCGGCCGAGCAGCAGGCGGCGGGCGCCGACCTGCTCGACGTCAACGTCGGCGCAGCCGGAGTCGATGCCGTGACGGCGCTTCCTGCGGCGATACTCGCGCTCGTGGGGACGACCGACCTGCCGCTCGTCATCGACACCACCGACTTCGCTGCGCTCGAAGCGGCGCTGCGGGTCTACCCGGGCCGGGCGCTTGTCAACAGCGTCAACGGTGAGGCCGCGTCCATCGCAGCGGTGCTGCCGCTTGTTGCGCGCTATGGCGCGGCCGTCGTGGTGCTTGCGCTCGATGACAGCGGCATCCCCGGCGATGCCGAGGGCCGCGTGGCGATAGTCGAACGCATCCGGGAGGCCGCGCACGGTGCCGGGGTGGCCGATGAGGCGCTGGTGGTCGATGCGTTGGTCATGACCGCTGCGACCGACGCGGACGCGCCGCGCACGACCGTGGCCGCGCTCGAGGGCGCACACGCAGCGGGACTCGCTACGATTCTCGGCGTCAGCAACGTGAGTCACGGCCTACCGCGCCGCGCCCTGCTCAACGCGGCCTTCTTCGAAGCAGCTGCGGCAAGCGGGCTCTCTGCGGCCATCGTCAACCCGAACGACCACGTAGTGATGGAGGCCGTACGCGTCTCGAACCAGGCGCGCGAGGCGGGTGTAGACCCGGACGCCCACCACACCGTCTGGGCCGCGTGGGATGCTGCGTTCTCCTCGGCGATCGAGGCTGCGGCCGCTGGCGCGGATGCGCTGGTCGCCGCTGGTGAGGGTGGAGTCGACGCGGTTGCCGTCGAGCCGAAGGTGGCGCTCGAGACGGCGGTGCTGCGAGGAGACGCGGACGCAGCGCCGGCGCTGGTCGATGCCGTCATCGAGGCTGGCACTCCCGCGGCCGAGGTCATCGGCGCCGTGCTCACGCCCGCGATCCAGCGGCTTGGCGACGCCTACGGCCGCGGCGAGGTGTTCCTGCCACAGATGATGATCGCGGCCGAGTCGATGAAGGTCGCCGTCGCGCGTGTGAAGTCGTACCTGCCTGACTCGGCGGACTCGAGCGAGGGCCGCGTGGTGTTCGCGACGGTGAAGGGCGACATCCACTCGATCGGCAAGGACATCTGCGTGTCGCTGCTGGAGAGCCAGGGTCTTCGACGTTGTCGACCTGGGCGTTGACGTTGCTGTCGATGCCGTTGTCGCGGCAGCTGCCGATGCGGACGCGGTGTGCCTCTCGGCGCTGATGACGACGACGCTACCTGCGATGCGCGACACGGTCGAGGCCGTGCGTGCGCGCGCCGCCAGCACACCGGTGTTCGTGGGCGGTGCGGTGGTCACCCCAGAGTGGGCCGCTTCAGTCGGCGCGGGGTACTCGGCGGATGCGCCGGGGTGCGTCTCGGTGGTTCGCGAAGCGATTCTTGGGAAGCGGGCGTAGACGATGATCATCACCAAGCCGCGTGAGTGGGCGCGGATCAAGGACAACCTCCACGAGCAAGGCGCCAAGACCGTGTTCCTGATGGGCTGCGGCGAGTGTGCGACCGTCGCGCACACGGGCGGCCAGGCCGAGCTGCTCAAGGCGAAGTCGACGCTCGAGTCCGCGGGCTTTCAGGTGACCGGGCTGGTTGTGGGTACGGTCGCGTGCCACACCGGTGGGACCAAGCTCGAGATGCGCAAGCACCAGACGCAGATCGACGCCGCCGACGCCGTGCTGGTGCTCGCGTGCGGCGCCGGTGTGCAGACGGCTGCCGATGCGATCAAGAAGCCGGTGTACCCGGGACTCGAGAGCATCTTCCTCGGCAACGTCGTCCGCCACGGTGTGTTCGAAGAGCGCTGCCAGATGTGCGGCGACTGCGTGCTCGACAAGACCGCGGGCATCTGTCCGGTGACCACCTGCCCGAAGGGGCTGCTGAACGGGCCCTGCGGCGGCATGTGGGAAGGCAAGTGCGAGGTCCTGCGCGACAGCGAATGTGCCCACGTCAAGATCAAGCAGCGCCTCCACGATCAGGGGAGAAGCCGCGTGGCGCGGATCGAAGCGAAGGACTTCTCGGCGAAGCTGAAGCCGGGCGCGATCTCGCTGCGAGAGGACAAGAAGTGAGCCGGTTGCGCGAACTGCTCGACCGCGGCGAGTTCGTCATCACCGGCGAAGTCGCGCCTCCGCACGGGACGGACTACTCGGCGATGCTCGAAAGCGTGCGCAAGCTCTCGCCGGTCTGCCACGCTCTCAACGTGACCGACAATCAGGGTGCGACGCTGCACCTTTCTTCGCTGGCCGCCTCGCGCGTGGTGCTCGAGAACGGGAACGGCTGCGAGCCGATTTTCCAGCAGACGTGCCGGGACAGAAACCGCCTCGCGCTGCAGTCCGACTTGCTTGCGGCGTGGACGCTGGGGCTCGAGAACGTGCTCGTCGTGACGGGGGACGACCCGCGCGGTGGTGACCATCCCAAGGCCAAGGGCGTCTTCGACCTCGACTCGACGCTGCTGCTCGAGGTCACGCGCAACATGAACGCCGGCGTCGACATGAACGGCTCGGCACTGGACGGTGGCACCGACTTTTTCATCGGCGGCGCGCTGTTTCCCGAGGCCGAGCCGTGGGAGATTCAGCTCGAGCGCGCCTACCAGAAGATCGAGGCGGGAGCGGTGTTCTTCCAGACGCAGGCCGTCACCGACATCGACAAGTTCGTGCGCGCCGCCGAGACGCTCAAGCCCACCGGCGCCAAGCTCATCGCCGGCGTCCTGCTCTTCAAGAGCCCGCGCGTCATCAAGTTCATCAACGAGCGCCTCGCCGGCCTCATGGTCCCGGACTGGATCACGGACCGCATCACCGCAGCCGAGAAGCCGCTTGACGAGGCGATCGCCATCGCCACCGAGCAGGTCCGTGAGCTGCGCGATGTCGCCGATGGCGTGCACATCATGCCGCTGGGGGCGGACGACGCGGTCGTGCGCATCATCGAGGATGCAGGGCTGAGCTAGCCGAATCACGCGGCGGGCCAGTTCGTGCGCCGCCATCACGTGCTTGGCGGCAGGGCGTCGAGGGCGCACGCCGGATGATGCGCTGCAGTGTGGCAAACCGATGCGCGCTGGGGAAGAACCCTCTATCTGGGCACGGATCGGCGCTTGGTTGCGCCGGCGAAGTAGAAGGGGGTCTACATGATGTTGAAGCCACTCCGCAGCGCGAGGTGGGTGACGGTTCTGATTGCCGTGGTTCTGATGCTCGCGTGGGTCGTGCCTGCTCACGCGGTGCTCCCGCCAATCGGGCCCATCATCAAGCCGATCATCGGGCCGATTGTCATCCCGCCGCTCTTCTTCTTTGAGGGAATCAAGGGCACCGTCACTGACGCAGGAACGACCGGGGCAGTGAAGGGCATCGTCGTCAGCGCGTTCAACGCGGCTGACGGGTCATACGTGTGGAGCGCCGTCACGAGTGCCGACGGCGGCTACATGCTCTTCTTGGATGACGCTGACAACTACAAGCTCAAGTTCACGGATCCGACCGGCAAGTACGGGGAGCAGTGGGCGAACAACGATGCGAGCATGGCGGACGCCAACACCTTTGGTGTCTCCAACGCCAGCTTCACGACGGTGAACCAGAGCCTCACTGCCGGCGCGACGATGAAGACCGTGGTGCGCCGTGCTGGGCACCCCTACACGCGTCTCGCCGGTAGCTACGTCATCGTCCAGCAGAAGTCCGATGGGCCGGAAAGCATCCAGACGTTCTCGAAGACCGCCGGCAAGTACGGGTCCGCGACGTTCGCGGGCCTGCGAGGTGCCGGCGTCAAGTACAAGGAGTCTGCGATCGATCCCAAGGGCATGTTCTACTCGGCTGATGCGACGAGCACGTGGCTTCCGTACCTCGGTGGCCAGAGCTACACGGTCTACATCGACATGGCGGTCGCGGGCGAGTCGAAGAACGTGACCATCACGGTTCCCGTGTCGAAGTCGTCCGTGAAGAAGGGCGTCCGACTCAGCGTGGCTGTGGGCGCGACTCGCAAGATCACGACTTCGCAGAAGATGAAGATCTTGGCGAAGAAGGGCTCGACCACCAAGACCTACTACCTGCCGAAGGTCTCGTATCCGTCGGCGTCGACGACAAAGTATCGTAAGTCGATCAGGCTACCGAGCAAGGGCACTTGGAAGCTGTACGCTGTTTGGCCCGGCAGCACTTCATACGCGATTACCGACTCTGTCGGAGGCAAGACGGTGAAGGTGAAGTAGTGGCTGCAAGCGCGGCCCGTACGTGAGTCAGCAAAGCCCCGCTCGGCAGGTGCCGTGCGGGGCTTTCGCGTGCGGTCGACCGCGTGGCTACTCCTCGTCGGCGGCCCGGTTGTGCCAGGTGGCTATCACGCCGAGAAGCTCGTCTCGGACATCGGCGACCAAGCGTGGGTTCTCGACGAGGAGTTCGGCGGATATCGCGCCGGCACCGAGTTCGGGATGGCTGGTGAAGGAGAGCTCGCGGAACTCCGTGTCGACGAGCACGGGCGTCGTGTGCGTGATGCGATTCACGGTGACAGGGACGAGCACGACGAAGCCCAGGCTCCCGCCCGCGTCGTTCAGTCCGAGCTCACTCGCGAGTGCCTGGAACTCATCGATGAGCTGGTCGAGGTCCGCATCGCTCGGAGTGCGTAGTTCGGCGACACCCATGAGTGCCTCGAGATCGCCGAAATGGCCCGTCGCCAGCACTGCGCGCGCCTCGATCACTCGTTCGCTGGTTGGGAAGAACTCGTACATGCAAGGCTCCGATCAACGGGACGTCCATTGAGAAACTACCCCAACTGACGTCGGCCGACTCCAGCCCACGGGGCCGCCGGATAGGGCGCGTGGTTTCCATGCGACGCCGAGGCTGCCGTGGTCGAGCGCGCGGAGCCTGACCTGCGTGCTAGAATTCCTCGCACTGTTGCCCCAAGAATCAGGGTTCGGAGGATACGCGATGCGTATCGCAGTACTTGGTGGAGGCCCCGGCGGCTACTCGGCGGCGTTCGAGGCGGCCCGGCTTGGCGCGGAAGTGACGCTCGTCGAACGTGAGCGGTTGGGCGGAACGTGCCTGAACTGGGGCTGCATCCCCACCAAGACGATTCTTCGCTCCGCACACATCGTGGGCGACACGCGGCATGCCGCTGACTACGGACTGGTCGCCGACGACCGCCACCGTCGACGTCCCCGCGCTTCGCGCCCGCAAGGAGGGTGTCGTCGACGAGCTCGTGGGCCAGATCGAGGGCTCCGCGAAGCGGCTCAAGGTCGAGGTCGTCTACGGCGACGGCACGCTGACCGGCCCCAAGACCATCAGCGTCGCAGCCACCGACGGCTCGACCGCACCGTCGAGGCCGACGCCGTCATCCTGGCGACCGGCTCGGTGCCGTTCCTGCTTCCCAACATCGACCACTCGCTCTCGCGCGTCTGGACGAGCGACGAGGCCACGGCGTTGGGCGACATCCCCGCCGAGATCGTCATCATCGGTGGCGGCGTGATCGGGCTCGAGTTCGCCGATGCGTACGCCAACTTCGGCTCGACCGGTGCACGTCGTCGAGCTCACGCCGGCCGTGCTGCCCGGCAACGACAAGCGCGTCCAGCGCGAGGCGCAAAAGGCGCTCGAGGCGCTCGGCGTGGTGTTCCACCTGGGCGTCGCCGTCGACTCGGTCGCGCAGGCGGGGGAGCGCGTGACCGCGACGCTCACCGACGGTGCGACACTCGAGGCCGACGTGGTGCTGAGCGCGCCCGGACGCCGCCCGAACGGGCTGGGCTTCGGCTTCCCCGAGGCGGGCATCGAGATGGACCGCGCCGCCGTCAAGGTCGACGAGTTCTACCGCACGAACGTCGCCGGCGTCTACGCCATCGGCGATCTCATCGGCGGGATGATGCTGGCGCACGTGGCCGAGGCCGAGGGTGAGGCTGCTGCTCGCAATGCGGTCGCGGAGCTGCGCGGCGAGGCGCCGACCGCGTCCGTCAACCTCGCGTTCGTGCCTGCGGCCGTCTACACCGAGCCCGGCATCGGCGTCGTGGGCTCGACCCGCGACGGCGCCAAGGAGCGCGGCATCGACTGCGTCCAGGTCGTCATGAAGTTCGCGCGGCAACGGCAAGGCGCTCGGCGAGGGGCACGCCGACGGCTTCGTGCAGATCGTCGCCGAGAACGGCACCGGCCGCATCGTCGGCGCTCAGATCGTCGGTCCCAACGCCGCCGAGCTCATCCAGGAGATCTCGATTCCCATGAGCGCGGGCATGACCGTCGCGCAGGTGGGCCACTCGGTCTTCGGCCACCCCACGCTGAGCGAGGTCATCAAGTTCGCCTGCCTCGAGGCCGCCAACAAGACCGGCACCTCGCACTAGTCCACCCGCACCGACTCAAGGAGCACCCATGACCACCAAGACCGCCATCGTCGCCGAGAAGGCCCCGGCCGCCCTCGGCCCCTACTCCGCCGCCATTCGCGTGGGCGACTTCGTGTACTGCTCGGGCCAGACCCCGATCGTTCCCGAGACGGGCGAGCTCGTCGAAGGCTGCGTCGGTTGCCAGACCCGGCAGGTGCTCACGAACGTCTCGGCGGTGCTTGAGGCTGCCGGGCTCACGCTCGACAACGTCGTCAAGACCACCGTGTTCCTGACCGACATGGACGACTTCGCCAAGATGAACGGCGTCTACGCCGAGTTCTTCGCCGAGCCGTTCCCGGCGCGTTCGACGGTCGCCGTCGAAGGCGCTGCCGAAGGCCGCGAGCGTCGAGATCGAGGTCATCGCCGTCAGTCGGCTAGCGGGCACCGGCACGCGATCACTCGAGGTAGCACCGAGCCGCAACGTACGCGACCCCCGCAGCCTTCTCGGCGGCGGGGGTCGCTTGTTGTCGCGTCGGTGCGGTGTCAGGTGGCTACTTCTTCGGCTTGTACGGGACCGCGACGACGACGTGGCGCTTGTCGCCCTGCGACTTCGGCAGGCAGGTGTAGAGAATCAGACGCTCGCCGCTGCCCGGTGCGTCCTTCTGGATGTTGATGCCGCTCGATCCCTCGATGGGCTTCACGCGGGTGACGATGTAGTCGTACTCCTTGCCCTGCCAGTACACGATCACCGGCATGCCCCGCTTGAGGAGATGCAAGGTCGCGAAGTGGTTCGTCGTGCGGTGGCCCGCGATGACGATCGGCTCGCCCTTGCCCGGCGTGCTTCCGCTGGGATCGATCCACACGCCCTTGGAGAGCGCGGGACCGGAGTTCGACCCGCCGAAGACCCGGCTGTCGATGCTCACGGGGTCCGAGACGACCCTGTTGCCCACGATCTTGGCGCGCAGCGGATCGAGCTTGGGCAGGAGCCTCGTGGCGTACGTGGGCCGAGCGTGGCGGTTGAGCTTGAGCTTGAGACCGAGCGCGAAGTCGCTGTCCCATGCGAACAGGCCGACGGCGGCGACCACGAGGACGAGGCTGAGCGCCACTCGTGCGATGGTGCTCGAGCGCAGGTTGCGGAGGTTAGACATTGCGATCACCCGCCTTCTGGTTCGAGACTCGTCGGTCCGCGGCAATCGGCGCCAGCCTTCTTCGTCGCGGCCACAGCCACAAGGCCGCTACCAGGAGAATCAGGCCCGCGCCCAGCGGAATACGCCAGCCCTCGGAGCCGCTCGTGCGTGCGACGAGGATGGTCGGGTCGCCGTTCGTCGAGGTCTTGGGGTTGTCCGACTTCTTCGGGCGGCTCTGGTCTGACCTGACCACGGCCTGGTTCCTGATCCGAGTTCCGGCGGGGAGGCCCTTCTTGACCCGCGATCGGAACGTGACAACCTGCGTTCTCGCCCACCGCCATCGTGCCGATGTCCCACCGGAGCTTCGGTTGCTTGGAGTCGTCGGCGCCCCTCCCGCGGATACTGCGCTTCACGTAGGTGGTGGTGTCGGGAACCGTGTCGGTGACGACGACGTGGGTTGTCTGCGTCAGGCCGGTATTGGTGACGGTGATCTTCCACTCGATGACGTCGCCGCCCTTGAGCTTCCCGCCGTTGATGTCCCTGCCGGACTTGGTGATGGTGAACGGGTCGACCGGGTGGAAGACCGGTCCGGCCACACCGAGCGTCGCATCGTTCGAGCTCTTGTAGAGCGCGCATGGTTCATGACGCCGGCCCTGGAGACGCTTCTCGGGGCCGACCGACGACCTTGAACGTCGCCGTACCGCTCGACATCGCGCTCACGTCGCCGAGGCGGAAGCTCACGGTGCGCGACGGGCGGTCGAAGCTGCCCGCGTCGGCGTCAGCGGCATCGGTCTGGCTCGTCGTGCCGAGCCTCATCGAGCCGGCGGTGTAGTCGACCGATGCCGGGAGCGGGTCGGTGATGACGCACGTCGGGCACGGTGACCTGCTGCGTGTTGTTCCACGACAGGGTGTAGGTGATCGTGTCGCCGGGCAGGACGATGGTGCCGCCGGCGGGGTCCGCCGTCTTCGAGATGACGAACCTGCCGGCATCGTAGACGCCGAGGGTGGAGTTGGTATCGGCTGCGTTGGTCGCCGGGTCGCCGAATGTGTCGACTGCCCCCGTGACAGTCGCGACGTTGGGGATGTTGGGTCCGGCGACGAGCGTGCGGAAGGTGACCGGCACGCGAACCGACGCACCCGGCGCAATGCCGAGAGGCGAGGCGACGTTCGGCCAGCTCACGACGCCCGGCAGCGGAGCGCTCGGTCGGGTGCACCGACGTCGAGACGAGCGCGAGCTGCGCCGGGTCGAAGGTGTCGGCGAGCGGGACGGTGGTCAGCGTCGTGTCGCCGGTGTTGGTGACGACGAGGTCGTAGGTGACCTGGGCGCCGAGCGGGACGTTGGCTGCCTGGCCACTCGCCAGGACCTTCTCGACGTCGACGCCGGGGCGCGTGACGGTGGCGTCTGCCGTGTCATGGCCGCCGGCCGCAGGGTCGTCGTTGATGTCGCGAGCTCCCGATGACGGTCGCGGTGTCCACGCTCGCGCGCAGGTCGCTCGTGCCGACCGCGGTCATCGTGACCGTGACGGTGGTGGTCTCACCGACCGCCAGCGGACCGACGTTGCTCCACGAGACCGTGTCGGCCGCCGCAGCGCTGGGAGCGACGGTGGCCGTCGTGAACGCGAAGACCGCCGAGTCGAACTCATCGGCCAGCGGCACGGTCGCGAGGTCGATGTCGCCGGTGTTGGTGACCGTGATGTCGTAGGTGACCGTCTGGCCCACCTGGACGACGGGGTCCTGACCGGCGGCGAGCGACTTGTCCACGTCGACCCCACCGCGGGTGAGTTCGACGGTGGCGGTGTCGGTGGCGTCGTTGGCCGGATCCGCGTTCTCATCGGCGGCGCTGGTCACGGTTGCCGTGTCGGTGAGGGTGTGCGGCGGATGACTGCCGACGGCGGTCAGGACCAGCTGGATCGTGCGTGAGGTGCCGGGGCCCATCGGGCCGACGTCCCATGACGCGGTGCCGCCGACCTGCGCGGACAGTGGCCACGTCGATGACGTGTAGTTCAGGTTGGTGTTGTCCCAAGTGTCGGCGAGCGGAACGCTGGTCAGCGTGGTGTCGCCGGAGTTGGTGACGGTCAGGTCGAACGTGACCGTCTGGCCGCTCTGGATGTACGGGTCCTGGCCTGCGGCCGTCGCCTTGTCCAGCGTCAGCGAGGGGGCGGTGACCTTCACGGTGGCGGTCGCTTCGACGTCGTTCGGCGAGTCACCGTACTGGTCGACGACCGAGTGCGCGCCGGCCATGTTATCGGTCACCTGGCCCGGGGGGTTGGTGATCGCCGAGAAGGTCACGGTGACTGTCGTCGACTGGCCGGGATCGAGCGGGCCGACGTTGTCCCACATGATCATGCCGGCGCCCGCGGAGGACTCGCCGGGGCTTGCAGAGGTGAACGAGAGTACCGCCGGGTCGTACATGTCGTGGACGGGCACCGTGGTGAGCGTCGTGTCCCCGGTGTTGGTGACGACGACGTCGAACACCACACTCTCCCCGGCCTGCACCGCTGTGTCCTGGCCCGCGTGGAGCTTCTTGTCGATCGCGACATCGGGGTTGGTGATGCGGACATCGGCGGAGTCACCGTCGTCCGGTGCCGGGTCGTTGAACACGTCGCGCACGCCGGTGACCGCAGCCGTGTCGGTCGTGACCTGTCCGGCTGGGACGGCGATAGCGGTGAACGTGACGGTGACCGTGGTCGAATCGCCCTGTGCGAGCGGCCCGACGTTGTTCCAGTCGATGCTGCCGGCGCCGGTGGTGTCGGGTGCGACCGTGGCCGTGGTGAACGAGAGAGCCGCCGAGTCGAACGTGTCACTCATCGGCACAGTGGCGAGTGTAGTGTCGCCGGAGTTGGTGACCACGAGGTCGAAGGCGACCGTCTGGCCCACCTGGATCTCTGTGTCCTGGCCTGCGTGGCGGGACTTGGTGAGGGTGACCGAGGGTCTGGTGACGAGCACGGCGGCCGAGGAGCTGGTCTCGGCGGCGGGGTCACCGAACTCGTCGGTTCCCGAGACGGTCGCGGTGTCGGTCGAGATGAGGCCCGCGGGGGCGAGGAGCGCCGTGAGTGTGACGGTGACGGTCGTGGTCACGCCTGGGGCGAGCGGACCGATGTTGGTCCACTGGGCACTCGTCGGGTTGACGGTGTCGGTGGCGGGGGTCGCAGCGGTGTACTCGAAGACGGCGCCGTCCCACGTGTCGTCAAGCGGTATGGCGGTCAGCGTCGTGTCCCCGGTGTTGGTCACAGCGAGTTCGAAGACGGCGGTCTGGCCAGCCTGGATCTCGTGGTCGTGCCCGGAGGCGAGCGTCTTGACTACCGAGATGCTCGGCGCGGTGACGCGTGCCGTGGCCTCGTCGGAGGCGTCAGGGGCAGGATCGTTGTTGATGTCGGTGACGCTGGTGACGGCCGCGACATCGACGCTGTCACCGCTGGTCGCGATCGCGTCGAACGTGACGGTGAGGGTGGTCGTCTGGCCGACGAGCAGAGGCCCGACGTTGTCCCAGCGGACCGTGCCCGCCGCCGTGGTGTCGGGCGTGACCGTGGCCGTCGCGAAGCTGAACACCGCCGAGTCGTAGGTGTCGTTGAGCGGCACGGTGGTCAGTGTCGTGTCGCCGGTGTTGGTCACGCCGATGTCGAAGGCGACGGTGTCGCCCACCCGGACCTGCGGGTCCTGGCCGGCGTGCAGCACCTTGTTGACCGCCACGCCGGGCTTGGTGATGTCGACCGAGTCGGTCGCGATGTCGTCGTTGGCCGGGTCGCCGTTCTCGTCGAAGGCTCCGACGACGGTGGCGGTGTCGATGGTGGTCAGACCCGGCACCGGCTGCAGCGCCACGAGCGTCAAGCTCACCGTGGCCGAGTCACCAGGTCCGATCGGTGCCACGTCCCATGACGCGAAGCCGGAGCCCGCGACCGTGACCGGCAGGGAGGAACTGAAGAGCAGGTAGGCCGCGTCCCACGTGTCGGTCAGCGGCACCGTGGTCAGCGTCGTGTCACCGCTGTTGGTCACGGTGAGGTCGAACGAGACCGTCTCGCTCGTCTGGATCGCCGCATCGGTCACGCGCGTCTTGGTGAGCGTGAGTGCGGGGTTGGTGACCTTCAGGCCGGCGTTGGCGGTCTGAGTGGTCGTGAGGTCGCCGTACTCATCGGTCGCCGGCGGTGCGGTCGCGGTGTTGGTAGCGACCTGCCCGCCGTTGTTCCATACCGCTTCGAACGTCGTGACGACGGTCGCGGACTCACCCGGGCCAAGCGGTCCGAGGTTGTTCCAGTGGACCGTCCCCGGCGCCGAGGTGTTCTCGGAGGGGGAGGCGCTCAGGTACGCGAGTCGCGTTGCGTCGTAGGTATCGTCGAGCGGCACCGTGGTCAGCGTGGTGTCGCCGGTGTTGGTGACGGTGAGGTCGAACAGGACGGGGTCGCCTGCCTGGACGGCCGTGTCCTGACCGGTATGGAGCGCCTTGGCGACCGCGAGGTTGGGTGCCGTGATGCGGATCGAGGAGGTCGCGTTGTCACTGGGAACGGGATCGCCGTAGATGTCGGTGCCCCCCGAGGTCGCCAGATCGTCGACCGTGACCTGGCCCGCGGGCACCGCAAGCGCCGTGAAGGTGACCGCGATGATCGTGGTCTGGCCCGCAGCAAGCGGCCCGACGTTGCTCCAGGCCAAGCTGCCGGTGCCGGTGGCGTCCGGCGCGACAGTCGCGGTCGTGAAGGCCAGCGCTGCCGAGTCGAACGTGTCGGTCACCGGCACGCTCGCGAGCGCCACGTTGCCGGTGTTGCTGATGCGCAGGTCGAACGTGACCGTCTCGCCCACCTGGATCTGCGGGTCCTGCCCGATCGCGAGTGACTTCGCGACCGCGACATCCGGGTTCGTGATCATGACGCTCGCAGCGCTCGGCGTGGTGGTTGCCGGATCGCCGTTGGTGTCTGTGGCGGTCACGCTCGCGACGTCGGTCGTCGTGAGCGAGGCCGGCCAGGCGGTCGCCCTGAGCGTCAGCTCGAGCGTCTGGCTGGCGGTCGGCGCCAGCGGGCCGAGCGTCCACGTCGCGCCCGAGCTGCCTGACACGGGCGCGAGGTGAGGCGTTGTCGAACGCGAGGTACGCGCCGTCCCACGCGTCTCCCACGGTCAGCGCCTGCAGCGTCGTGTCGCCGGTGTTGGTGACGGTGATGTCGTACGTGACCGTCTCACCCAGCTGTATCTGAGCATCCTGGCCCGCGTGGCGGACCTTGGAGATGCTGACCCCCGGGCGGGTGATGGTAACGCTCGCCGAGGAGTTCACATCCGCAGGGTGGTCGCCGTAGACGTCGGTGGTGGTGAACACGCCGGCGGTGTCGGTGGTGACCTGACCCGCGGGCACCGACGCTGCGGTGAACGTGACCGTCACCGTCGTCGTCTGTCCGACGGCCAGTGCGCCGATGTTGTTCCACGAGATCGTTCCTGCGCCTGCACTGCTCGGCGCGACCGTCGCAGTGGTGTAGGTGAGGGCCGCCGAGTCGTACGTATCGGTGACGGGGACGGTGCTCAGCGCGGTGTCACCGGTGTTGGTGACGGCGATGTCGAACGCCACGGTCTCGCCAACCTGGATCTGCGGGTCCTGGCCGGCGTGAAGCGACTTGGTGATCGCGACGGCGGGCGCCGTGATGCGCACATCCGCACTCGAGCTGCCGCCGGTTGCCGGGTCGCCGTTGACGTCCGTGCCCGACACCGTGGCGGTGTCGGTCGTGACCTGGCCGGCGGGCACGGAGAGCGCCGTGAGCGTGAGCGTCACGACCGTCGAAGCGCCGGGAGCCAGCGGACCGAGCGTCCAGCTACCCGTTCCCGCACCGAAGGTGCCTGCGGGCGCAGAGACAGGTGAGCCGAGGGCAGCGCTGTCCCACGCGTCGGACAGCGGGATCGTCGCAAGCGCGGTGTCGCCGCTGTTGGTGACGGTAAGCCGGTAGCTGACGGTCTGACCCACCTGGATCTGCGGATCCTGCCCGACGATGCGCGTCTTGACCACCGTCACCGACGGCGCCGTGATCGCGATCGAGCTCGCCGAGGAGGTCGAAGGCGTCGAGTCGTTGTGGATGTCTCGGACGTTCGCGCCGTTGATCGACGCGGTGTCGGTTGTGATGCTGGTCGGCGGCACGGCGGCCGCGGTGAACGTCGCGACGATCGTCACCGAAGCGCCCGGTGCGAGCACGCCGTCGCTGCCGAGCGATGCGACGTTGTTCCACGTGACGCTGCCGGCGCCGGTGCTGCTTGCGGCGACACTCGCCGTGGAGTACGTCAGGTAGGTCGCATTGAACGTGTCGACGAGCGGCACGACGGTGAGCGTCTGGTCACCGGAGTTGGTCACGGTCAGGTCGAAGCCGACCGGCTGGCCCACTTGGATGGTGGTGTCCTGTCCTGAACGCCGCGCCTTGCTCACGCTGACGAGTGGCCGGGTGACGTTGACGGTCGCGGTGTCCTGGGTGCCGGGCACGGGATGGCTGAACTGGTCCGTGGCCACCACGCTGGCGTAGTTGGTCGCGACATTGCTCGCGGGCTGCGAGAGCACGGTGAACGTGACGTTCACGCTTCTCGATGCGCCCGGCGCGACACTCCCGAAGCTGTTCCAGACGATCGTGTCCGCAGCCGTGCTCGAAGGAGCCACACTTGCCGAGACGTACTGCAGCACGCTCGAGTCGTACGTGTCGGTGACGCTGGTGGGTGTCAGCGTCGTGTCCCCGGTGTTGACGACGGTGACGCGGAAGCCGGTCTGCTGGCCCACCTGCACGTACTGGTCGCCGCCGGTCGCGAGTACCTTGGCGAGCGCGACGCCCGGCTGCACGATGCGCACCGGCGCGGTCGAGCGGTCGAGCGTGTCGGTGTCGCTGGCGACCCAGCTCGAGGCGTTGGCCGGGACGGGTGCGCCGAGCATGTCGGTCGCGCCGGCGGTCGCCGTGTTCACGACGGTGCCGGTGGCCGCGGTCGCGCTGACGAGCGTGTCGAAGTCGATGGTGAGCGTCTGACCGGGCTGGAGCGTGACGCCCGGTGCCCAGTTCAGCGTTGGCCCTGTTCCGCCGGTGGGGTCACTGGTCGAAGAGCCGCTCGGCCAGCTCGCCAAGGTCGTCCCCGCGACGTAGCTCAGATCGGTCGGCAGTGTGTCGGTGGCAGTGACAGCCGTCGCGGGCGCCGTGCCGACGTTGCGCACGGTGTAGCGGAAGCGGACGGTGTCGCCCCTGAGTGGGTAGGCGGCGTTCGCCCCGCCCAAGACGCTCTTGCTGGTGACGAGTGCGGGCGAGAGCCCGGTCACGGCACGCGTCGCGCTGACCGAGGCGTACGTGCGCGCGACCGAGGTGGCCGGCAGCGACGTGTACGAGTTGATGGTCGCCGTGTCCGGCATCGACGCGCCGTTGCGGATGCCCGCAACCGCCGAGGCGGTCCAGGTGATCGTGACCGTCTGGCCCGGATCGATCCGCGGGCTGCTCGGCTGATCGAAGAGGACGCTTAGCGAGGTGGCCGTCGATGCGGTCGTGAAGTCGGTGCCGGCTGTGAGCGTCGCGAGACCGCTCGGCTTAACCGCAACGAGGGTGGGCGTCGTGAGTTGAGCGTCAGCGATGTCGCTCCAGCGCAGCTCGTACGCGGGAGAGTTACCGGTGTTCGTGACCACGCTCGTATAGGTGACCGAGTCGCCGGGTCCCGCGGTAGTAGGCGTGACGCTCTTCGTGAGCGTGAGGTTGGGCTGGACGACCGTGAAGGCGACCGGTCCGCCGGCGGCGGTCACCGTGGTGCCTCCACTTGCCCGTGTGCGCCACGCCAGCAACGCGCTGTTGTTGAACGCGCCGGACGGGACGGCAGGACCGCTGTAGCGCAGATCGCGAACCTGACAGAACAGCGTCACCGAGACGGTCGTCGGCGTCGCGCCACCCGCGATGTCGCCGCCGGCGTACGTGACGAGCGTGCCGCTCGCTCCCGGGGTGCCGATCGTGACCGTGCCCGGCAGCGACGCGTTGGCGGCGACGACGGTGAGGTAGTCGGGAACGGTATCGGTGACCACGAGCGAATAGGCCGTCTCGTTGGCCGGCACCGTCGTGTTCAGCGAATAGACCACCGCCGAGCCGATTGTGCCGGTCGTCGCCCCCGAGATGACCTTCGAGAACGTCGCCGGTGGTGTCGAGGTCGAGACACTGGTGGTGTCTTGCGTCCAGTTCGCGCCTTCCCGTGCGGAGTCGTTGTAGACGCGCTCCCCGGTGACGACACCCGGTTGGGTCGACCAGTTGGCGTCGGCGTTGTTGGTGAGCGTCGCGCCGGCGCCCACCGTGGGCGCGAGCACGCAGTCGTAGTCGAGGGTGATCGTCTGCGTGGTGCCACATCGAGACGCTCTGGTCGAACGTCACCGTGCTTGTCGGAAGAGCCGTGACGACCGTCACCGAGCTCATGATCGAACCGACGCCCGAGAGGGTCGCAGAAGCCAGTACCGCGCTCTGAACCTCGGCGGGGAAGGTGTCGGTCATGACGATGTCGTAGGCCCGGTTGTAGCCGGGGTTCGTCATGGTGATGCGGTAGCGGATGGGGCTCCCGCCCACGAACGGCGGCGGCGTCACCGTGGTGACGATCGACTTCACGGTGCGGATGAGCGGCTGCCGCACGGTGGTCGCAACCGAGTTCGAGGTGATGGCGTGGTTCGGGGTGGGCCCCCCAGCCGACACGTCGCGCCACGCGACGGACGCTGTGTCGTTGAGCGAGTTCCCCGGATTGGCTGTCCCCGCGGGCCACATCTCCCAATTCGCGCCGTTCAGGCCGTTGTAGCGCACGGTGAACGAAAGCGTGAACGCATACGGAAGCGGGTTGCCGGAGTTGTCGATCGGATCGGCGAGCGCCCAACCGTACGTCGTCGAGTTGCCGGAGGTGAGCGTGACGGTGGGCGTCGAGGTCACGCTGAACGTGGCCGGGACTGACGGCGGGTTGGCCCGCGTCGTGATCGTCGCGGACTGCGATACGTAGCTCCCGCCGCGCTTGTCGAGGCGGTCGCTGATCGTGGGCCACCACATCACCGTGTTCGCCGGGACCGTGCAGTCGATCGAGTACGTCACCGTGTCGCCGATGCGGATATCACCGGCCGTCGAGGCCCGTTTCGTGATCGTCGCGGGCGCCGCTGCGGTGGTGACGCTCGAGGTGTCCGCCGTCCAGTTCTCGTAAGCTCCGTCGTTGTACGTGCGCGAGCCGGTCGGTGTGCTCGGCAGGCTCGCCCAGTTCAGGTCGGCGGTGTTGGTGAGGTTCACGCCCGCTCCAACGTTGGGAGCGAGTGTCACCCGGTACTCGAGCGTGAGCGTCTGCGTGGTTCCGATGGACACCGCCGAGTCGAACGACCCGCGCAGGACCGTTGTCGTCGATGTCAGCGACATGTTCGGTCTGACGTCACCCACGCCGCTGAGCTGCGCGAGCGTCAGCGTCGCCGATGAGGACGCCGCGGGCATCGTGTCCACGAAGCTCACACCATACGCCCGCGAGCTGCCGGTGTTGGTGACGCGAACCCGGTAGAGGATGTCCTGACCGCCCACGAAGGGCCCGGGCGTGACCGTCGTGACGATCGACTTGACCGTCGTGAGGAGCGGCTGGTTGAACGAGGTGGAGACGACGTTCGAAACCGCCGAGGAGTTCGTGGCGCGAGCTGCCGAGTGCACCGTGTTCCAGAGGATTCGGCCGGTATCGTTGGCCGAGTACGCGGTTGCGGGGGGCGGGAACTCCCACGAGCCGGCCCCGCGCGTCGCGGTGAAGATGACGTCGAACGATATCCGGAACGTGTAGGCGCTGCCGGAGTTCGAGTTGTCGATGGGGTCGCTCAGATCGAACGTGAAGAGCGTGCTACCGCTCGCCGGCGTGCTGCGGACGGGAGCCGTTGCCGTGTTCGCGAATGAGGCGACAGTCAGCGGCGCCCCGGCGAGGGTCGTGATCGTGGGCGTCCCGGTCGCGATGAACCCTTCGCGGTTGAGTGCGTCGGTGACCGTCGGCCAGAATGCGACCGTCCGAGCGGGCACGGTCACGTCGAGGTTGTAGGTGTAGCGGTCGCCGATCGTGAACGGTCCGGCGGGACCCGACTTGGAGATCGTGCAGCCGTCGATGGTGATCGACGCGTCATCGGTGTTGATTTCAGCTACATCGTTGGAACCCGGTGTCACGTGGCCGTCGGGCGTGGAGCGAGTGCTGTACGAGACCGTGGCGGTGTTGGGGAGTGACGACGCCTGCGGGCTGGCCGGCGTCGACCACCGCATCGTATTCGATGGTGAGCGCTCGAGCCGCCGGGAAGCGGCGTGAGTACGGCGCCTTGCTGCAACGAGATGCCGAGTTCGCCGGTCGCCCCGTTCCACGAGGTGACGTAGTCGGTGCCGCCGACGAGCGGTGTCGAGTCGATGCTGACGCTCGTGACGGTCGGCGCGGTGGCGCGCATCCCCACGGGGAGCGTGTCGATGATGCTCACCTGCTGCGCATCGCCGCCACCCGTGTTCTCGACGACGATGGTGTAGGGCACCGTCGAACCGCCGGTCAGCGGGAGGGCGGCGCGACCGATCTTGTCCAGGGTGAGCACGGTGCCGCGTACGTGACCATCGCCTGATCGCGCTGCGAGTACGGCGTCCCGAACGTGTTGGAGCCAGTGAGCTTCCACAGGTTCGCGACGATCTCGCCGTCGCTGATCTGCGGCGTGTCGACGATGACGACCTCGAACTCCGCCTGCCACCATCCGTGCGGGGACACGTTGCCGAGGTACCACTGTGCGCCGGTGATGTCGGCGACCGCGAGCGTGGTCGGGGTCGAGCCGATGTTCAGCGGCGGGGGAGTGCCGGTGGTCGGCAGCGTGAAGTCGCTGGCTGCCGAGTAGGTCACTTCGACCGAACCCGGCACCAGCGCCATACCCACGGGGAGCCAGTCCGTCAGCTCGATGTTGCCCATGTTGATGTCGGTCTTCAGCGGCGTCGCGCCGTCGCTGGTGTTGAAGCGCACGACGACCGTCGACGTGTCGCCGATGCTCATGGTCAGGTCCTTGGCGAGCGTGCTCGTCCTCGGGTCGCTCATGTACTTCTCGATCGTCGGCAGACTCGTTGAGAAGCCCGCGCTCACGTTTGTCGTGGTGTCGAGCAGCGGGCGCGCGAGGTCGACTTCGTCTTGGCAGATGCCGTGGATGTCGGCCGTGTTGGTCATCGAGTCGCCCGAGACGATCGGGTCAAGAGCGTAGGCCGGCTGCTCCCACAGGTTGTCCACGACAGCCTTGAAGGTGATCGTGCCGCCGCTCGTGTTGGCGACCGGGCCGACCGTCCAGGTGATGTCGGTCGAGCCATCGGTGTTGGTTGTGATCGACGACGGGGCGGGCACGATCGTCGAAGTATCCAGCACCTGCCCATCCGGCAGATGGTCGTGCACGAGTACGAGCCCCTGCGTCGCGACCGCCGAGTAGTACTGCGACGTCGCGTACGTGAGCGTGTAGTCGATGACGGTGCCCAGGCCACCCGAGCTCGGCGAGCCACCCTTCGAGATGGTGAGCGCGGCGCCTGTGACATTGGCTTGCGCGGTGTCGGTCGCCGGGCTCGAGAGCCACGAACCCTCGAGCGTCACGTGGTTCGTGAAGTTCTTCTTCACGCCGCCTGAGGTCAGAATCGGCGCTCCGGCGGTCGCCGTCGTGAGCGTCGTGGCATCGGAGCGGTTCACTCCGCCGTTGTTGGTGCCGAAGTAGTCGTAGCGGATCCCGGCGTCGTAGGCGAGCTGCTGGGAAGCGCTGGTCGCCATCTCCCCGAGATTCCACACGAGCGTTGTCACGCCGCTCGAGGCGTCACGGGACACGCTCGTCGGAGCGGGGCTCGCGCCGTGCGGTCCCAGGTACTCGATGCCGTCCGGCACCGTGTCGGTCACGACCACGCTCTGCGTGTTGCCGACGTAGTTGTTCTGAACGTCGATCGTGTAGTAGTAGCGCCTCGCCGGTCCGGTGCCCGTGGCCTGCTCGACGCCGGTGGACTGGTGCGCGGCCTTGCTCTTGATGACGATCGGGACGACCTTCGCGTTCGCGTTCACCGTGGGGGGCGTGATGTCCGGAATCGTCTGGTTGGGGATGGTGTTGCCGCCCACAGTGACGGCGTTGGTGATGAAGTCGCCGACCTTCCACTTGGTGTCGTCCGAGATATCGAGAAGCATGTCGACCGAGAACGACTCTCCCGGCGCGAGGTCGCGGATGTCGACGAACCGGACGGTGGTGTCGCCCGTGGTGGGGGACGTGGATACCGACGTCGCGGGGAGGTTGCCGTTCCCGTCACTCGCCGAGACGAACGTCGCGACCGCCTGTGGGCTGGTCGAGGCCGGCCGGCTGCTCGAGATCAGGTTGGACAGCGAGATGTTGTACGCCTTGTCGGTGGTGTCGGTGTTCGTCACCGTCACACGCACCGTCGCCTGACCGCCCAAGAGCGGTTTTGCCGAAACGGAGGCACTCACGCTCAGCGCGGCGGGTGCAGCGGAGACCGGAGCGGGGGCTATGAGCTGCCGTAACTGCACGTAGCTGAAGACAAGTGCGAATGAGAGGAAGAGGCGAAGCACCCGATCGGACGTACGGACGAGCGATTGAACCCCACTGCGTGTACTCACTGAGCTCCCCTAGTATCGAGCTGACCCCGGCAGATGACACGAGCAAAGGACTACCCCACTGAAAGGTACCACACGAGCATTAGAAATGAGTCGCGCGCGCAGAAACGCCCGAGAAACGGCGTACGGCGACCGTCGAGCGCACGGTGGTACGATGCCTCAACGTTGTATCGGCCGAAAGCGGCTTCAGGGTGAGGTATTGAGCGACTACAAACACGGCGTTTCCGAACGCACGTCTGCCTGTATGGCTCCGGCGCCCGATCGCGCTCTCCGGCAAGGCGAATGTGGTGAGCGGCCTGCTCGAGGAGCTCGAGCTCAACACGGTCTGCCAGTCAGCCAAGTGCCCCAACCGCTCGGAATGCTTCAGCGAGGGCACGGCGACGTTCCTGATCATGGGCGATGCCTGCACCCGAGGGTGTCGCTTCTGCGCCGTCGAGACTCGACAGCCCGCGCCGCTGGACCCCCGTGAGCCCCAGCGCGTTGCCAGTGCGGCCGCGCGTATGGGCCTGCGCCACGTCGTCATCACCTCGGTGACGCGAGACGACCTCGATGACGGTGGCGCCTCCCATTTCGCCGAAACCATCTCCGTGGTTCGGGCGGCGGTCCCCGGCGTGGCGATCGAGGTCCTCACCAGCGATTTCGCCGGTCGAGAGACAAGCGTCGATTCCGTCGCCGCTGCGCTGCCCGACGTCTACAACCACAACCTCGAAACGGTGCCTCGACTCTACGAGGAAGTTCGCCCGGGAGCCGTGTACGAGCGCTCCCTGAGGGTTCTGAAACGCGTCCGGGAGACGCAGCCGGAACTGCCCACGAAGTCCGGCGTCATGCTCGGTCTGGGCGAGACGCCCGACGAGGTGCGCGAGGTGATGGAGGATCTGCTCGCCCACGGGGTTTCCATGCTCACGCTCGGACAGTATCTGAGGCCGAGCGCGGCCCACCTTCCGGTGACCGAGTTCGTGGAGCCAGCGGTCTTCGCGCAGCTGGCCAAGGACGCGTACGCGATGGGGTTCTCGGCGGTTGCGAGCGCGCCGTTCGTGCGTTCGAGCTATCACGCGCAGGAACTCGCGGACGAGGCGACCGCTCCTGGTTGTGCCTCGGACTCGTCGGCAGACTAGACTTCTGTGGCGTTGCGCGGCGCGGCAGCCTGGTCGCGGCCTGCTGCCTTGGCCGTCGTAGAGGCCTTGGTCTGCGGCGGCCAGTAGTTGCTCCGGGGTGACGGGGATGCCGTCGCTGACGTACGCCCCGCCGACGCTAACGGTGAGCTGCGCGCTTTCTCGTCGCCCAGGTTGAGCTGCGTCTCGCGAATCGCGGTCAAGACCCGGTCCATCAGCTGCTCGAGTTCGGCGGGAGCGGTGTCGGGCGCGAGAATCGCGAACTCGTCGCCACCATAGCGTCCCACGAGGTCGGAGGTGCGAACGGCACCACGCATCGCGTCTGCGACAGTCTTGAGCGCCGTATCGCCCGTCGGGATGCCCGAAGCGGTCGTTGATGGTCTTGAACCGGTCGATGTCGACGAGGAGCACCGAGAGCGCGTGACCGTAGCGAGTGGCGTACGCCGTCCACTGGGAGAGGTAGCCGTAGAATCCGCGCCGGTTGTACAGGCCGGTGAGCGCGTCCTGCGTGGCGAGCTTGCTCAGGCGCTGCTGGTCGCGCAGCGTCCTGGAGAGCGCGCGGGCCAGGAAGTTCGAGAGCGCCGTGCTGGCGTGCCGGGCCTCGATGGCGTCGACAAGCCGCATGATGTGGCGGGAGTAGGCGTCGCGCGCATCGACCTGCTTGTTCGGCCTGATGAGGTCGATCAGCTCCGCGAAGGCGGGGTCGAGCATGTAGAACTCGAGGCGGGCCGCGATCGATAGCATCTCGTCGACCGATAGCGTGGAGCAGTCGACGGGAACTGCCTCGCGGACATCCTGTGCGAGTTCCTGCAGCGACGTCCTCAGGTCTTCCTCGTCGGCAATCGGAGGCACCAAGCCCGCTTCCCAGGCCTCGAGCAGCTCATTCCACCACCCGACGTGAGCCTGCTCCTCGATGCCCATCCTCTCGAAGAGTCTCGCCATCTCTGGGTCCTGGCAGCTTTCCGCGAGTCTTGCGTAGGTGTCTATCGCGGCGGTATCGAGTTCTATGCACAGCTCAATGATGTCTCGCATGGGCAATCCTTCGCATTGCGGTCCTACCAACTATGTCCCCGAAACGGCTATTCGTCATCTCCTGTCCGTTCGCGCGAGCCCCGCTCGGCAATTCACCCGGGTTCTGACGTTATGCAAAGCCCGCGAACTCGCTATACTGCTCGTGGGGGTCGTCGGGTGGCGCCCGACGGTTCTTCTTCATGTGGTCTGAGGCGCACGTTCTTCATTGAGCGTGCGCCTCAGCGTTTCTAGGCACGGCTGGCGGTTCGTCCGTGCCAAATCACGCGGTGCTCCGCCGCGAGGCGGGATAGAATGGGCAGGACGGCAACGGCGGTGCGTCGCAAGAGACGGCTGCCGGTTCGAACCGAGAGGGGTTGCTCGTGGACAGCATCGACGAGCTGGACATGTACGAAGCCGAGAAGCGGCTCAAGCTCTACAACGAATACCAGGACGCGATCCGCGTCTTTCAGTACTACATCGAGACCGAGCTGCGTGCCTACCTGAGCAACGGCGTCGACGTGGAGCCGGTTCCGGCGCCCGGCGGCACGTTCTTCAAGGTGACGCTGACGGACGCGTGGATCTACGAGGCAGAACGTCCGCAGCGTTTCGTGCCCGAGGTCATCATCTACGAGGTCGGGCCGGTGCACGTCCAGAAGCTCCGCGGCGACGACGAGTAGGGCAACACGAGCCGTGCCCGAAATTCCCGCGACATATGACGACGCCTCGGTTCGGGCCGCGCAGCTGCGCAGCGAGATCGAGTATCACGCGCACCGCTACTACGCGCTCGACCGTCCCGAGATAACCGACGCCGCCTACGACTCGCTCGTGCGCGAGCTCGAGGCTATCGAGGCCACCTATCCCGCGCTGGTGACCGCCGATTCACCCACCCAGCGTGTCGGGGAGGCGCCCAGCTCGCAGTTCGCCTCGGTGGCGCACGCCTCGCGCATGTACTCGCTCGACAACGCGATGGACCTCGACGAACTGGACGCGTGGCTCGCGCGAGTCCGTGACGCGCTCGGCGATCGCTCGTGCGAGTTCGTGTGCGAGCTCAAGATCGACGGGAGTTCGCTCGCGCTTACCTACGCCGCGGGGACCCTGGTCCGTGCGGCTACGCGCGGTGACGGGCGCAGCGGCGAGGACGTGACCGTCAACATCCGGACCGTTCGCGACGTGCCGCTGAGGTTGTTGCCGACTGCGGGGGCGAACGCCCCGGATGCGCCGGTTGAGGTGCGGGGCGAGATCTACATGCCCAAGGCGAGTTTCGAACGGCTGAATGAGGAGCAGGACCTCGCCGGTTCCTCGCCCTTCGCCAACCCGCGCAACGCCGCCGCCGGCAGCGTGCGCCAGAAGGACCCCGCCATCACCGCGAGCCGCGATCTGGCCACCTTCATGTACGCCATCGCCGATCCCCGCGCGCTGGGGCTCGGCCGCCAGAGCGAGGTGCTCTCGTGGCTTCGGGAGGCGGGCTTCCGAGTGAACCCGGACGTCACCACATGTGCTGACCCTGCGGCGGTGCACGCGTTTTGCGCCGCGGCACTCGAGAAGCGCGACGAGCTGCCCTACGAGATCGACGGCGTTGTCGTGAAGATCGATTCGCTCGCCCTGCAAGACGAGCTCGGCTACACGAGCAAGGCGCCACGCTGGGCGATCGCCTTCAAGTTCCCGCCCGAGGAGAAGACGACCGTCCTGCGCGAGATCCGTGTTCAGGTCGGGCGCACCGGCGTGCTCACCCCGCTCGCCGAGTTCGACCCCGTGACCGTCTCGGGTTCGACGATCGCGCGCGCCACGCTCCACAACGAAGACGAGATCCGCCGCAAGGACGTGCGCGTGGGCGACACCATCGTCGTGCGCAAGGCCGGCGACGTCATCCCCGAGGTCGTTGGCCCGGTGATCGGCCTGCGCCCCGACGGCACCGCCGAGTGGACCGCACCCATGCACTGCCCCAGCTGCGGCGGCCCCACGTGGCGCGAGCCGGGCGAGGTCGCCGTGCGCTGCACCAACGTGAGCTGCCCGGCGCAGGCGCTCGAGCGACTCGGCCACTGGGCGAGCCGAGGGGCCGCCGACATCGACGGCATGGGCACCGAGATCATCACCCGCCTCTCCGAGACGGACGCGCTTCACGACGTCGCCGACTTCTACACCCTCACCGTCGAACAGCTCGCAGCGCTCGACATGGGTCGCGTCAAGATCGATGGCTCGCCGGTCGTGCTCGGCGCGACGGTCGCCGCGAAGCTCGTGGCCAGCATCGAGGCCAGCAAGACGCGGCCACTTTCGCGGCTGCTGTTCGGGCTCGGCATCCGGCACGTCGGCGCGACCGTGGGCGAGGCGCTTGCAGCGGCGTTCGGGTCGATCGACGCGATCGAGGCGGCCGCGCGTACCGCGCCACCACAGGCGGGCGAGGGGCTGTCGATCGCAGCTGCGCTCGCCGCCGACCCGCTCGCGAGCGTCGAGGGCATCGGGCCCAAGATCGCCGCGAGCATCCGCGCGTTCTTCGACAACCCCGACAACGTCGAGGTGCTTGGCAGGCTCCGCGCAGCGGGCGTCGTGCTCGCCGAGGAGCGCCGCGAGCCGCTTCGCCCGCAGACGCTCGCCGGGCTGACGTTCGTGCTGACCGGCGCGCTCACCCGGTTCACGCGAGATGAAGCCGGCGCGGCGCTCAAGGCCCTCGGCGCGAAGGTGTCGGGCAGCGTCAGCAAGAAGACGTCGTTCGTGGTCGTGGGCGAGGATGCCGGCAGCAAGTACGACAAGGCCGTCGAACTCGGCGTGCCGGTGCTAGCCGAGAACGACCTCGTCCGCGTGCTCGAGTCCGGCGAGCCACCCGCGAACGGCGCGGCGTCGTGAGCACGCCCGCACCCGAGGAGCGTGCCCGCCGAGACGCCCCCAAGACCGTGAAACGCGACCTGGCGATGCTCTGGATCGATGCGCGGCTGGCCGGTTCCACGATGAAGCGGCGCCCCGATGCCGCCGTCTTGGCCGCGGACGCCGCCCCTTCCGCTGTCGTCGACCGGGTCGAAGACGAGCTGCACGGTGAGGCGACCCGCTATCGCCACGCGCTGTGGGCATGCATCGGCGTCGCCCTGATGCCGGTCGCACTCGCCATCCTCGCTTGGTCGGGGCTGTACTGGCTGCCGGTGCGGATCCTCTGGACGCCGTTCGAGCGCGGTTCGTACGGGCTGCCGTGGCTCTCGCTGTACGAGTGGATCGCCTACCTGTGCCTCGCGGCGTTCTTCGCCTACGGCGTCGCGCTCATCGCCGACAGCCACGGCTCGACACGCCGACTCTCGGCCGACTACCACCGGCTCGCCGATACCGATGCCGAGTCCCGCGAGCGCTTCGCCCGCGAGGTCGTCTCGGCGAAGCGGCGGCGGACTGAGCTCGTGCTGCGCACCAGCCGTGTCTTCGCCGACTACTCGCCACTGCTCGACGCCGCCGCCGAGAAGGCCGCGCAGTGAGCTCCGAGGTGCCCGGAATCACCGGGCCGGAGTCCGATGCATACGCCGCCATGGGTCCCGAGTCCTCGGCGGCCCCTGGCGCCCCGGCACCACTGACAGCGCTCGTCTGGCCGGTGCGGTTCGCCGTCACCCTCGTGCTCGCCGTCGCCGGAATCAATCTGCTCGCCAGTCGCGGGCTGCGCGCCCTGCCTGGTTCGGGGCTGGATGCGACGGGGGTATCGCTCGCGATCCTGGCGATCTTCGTCACCGCATACGGCATCGAGCTTGGCATCGTGGCGCTCTTCGCGAATCGAGCGAAGCGTCGGCTTCGCGCAGTCAGTCGGTCTGCGCCGCGTGCCGAGCTTGTGGCAGTGGGTGGCCATCGCTGCGGCCTCGGCGTTCGGATTGCGTCTGGTGGCGACCGCATACGCCGGCTTCCTGTTCGCGATGCGCTGGCGCCTGCCCGGCTGGGACTCCAACCCGATGAAGTACTTTCCTCGGACGATCCTCGGCACGGCGGCCCTGGTCTTCATCGTCGTGATCGGCGCGCCGATCGTCGAGGAGACGGTGTTTCGAGGCGTGCTTCTGCCGTCGCTCGCGGGCCGGCTTGGCGAGCGTTGGGCGGTCGTGATCACGACGGTGGTGTTCGCGGCGATGCATCTCAACCCGTTCTCGTTCGTTCCGATCCTGCTCGTGGGCTGGACGCTCGCCGATGCTCTTCGTGCGATCGAGATCGCTCTGGGTGGCGATCGCATGCCACTCGGCGTTTAACGGCCTCGGCGTTCTCGCTGTGCTGGTGCTGCGCGAAAGCGGCGTCGTGTGAGCGGTTCGAGCCAGCACCTGACCCTGTTCGAAGACCGCTGCGACCAGTGTGGGGCCTGCAAAGCCGCCTGCCCGCACGGCGCCATCAAGGTGGGCGCGGCGTTCATCTACGTCGACTGGCGCAAGTGCGAAGGCTGCCTGAAGTGCGTCGAGGTCGTGCAATCGCAAGGCCATCGTCAGCCGTGTGGTGCCGCTCAGATCGAGCTCGGCGAAGTCGACGGTGCCGCTCGCCGAGGTCAACAAGGTCGTCGTCGGCTCGCGGGCCGAGGCCAAGGCGGTGCGCAGGGCCGCGGAGAGGGCCGCCAAGGGAACCAAGCCGGCCAACGCGGCTAAGCCGGTCAAGCAGGCGAAGACGGCCGCGAAGGCAAAGGGCGCGAAGCTCGCCGAGCCGACCCCCGGTATCGCCGCCGCACGCCCTGCGTCCGGTCCGGGTGCTCCCGCCAAGGCGCCCGCCTCGAAGCCCGCTGCCCGCGCGCTCGACTCGAGCGGCGCGGCGGTCGCGTGGACGCTCGTCGACGTGGGCGCCGTGCTCGCGATCATGCTGCTCGCGCTGGTCGCGAAGAACGCCGTACTCGCGCTGGACCAGGTCGCGCTGATGCCCCAGCTCGGCAAGATGGTGGTGCGCGCGGTGGTGCTCGCGGCGTTCTACATCGCGCAGATCGCCTCGTTCGGCTGGCTCGCCGGTCGCCACGGTGTCGCCGCGGCGGTGGCCTTCGGCCTGCGGCGAGTCGAGACCGACCGCAGCGTCGAGCGCCCGTCGGTGCTCGGCTCGGCGGGGCTGGTCGTCGCGCTGTTGATCGCGTGTGAAGCGTTCTCGATCACCTACCGACTCGCCATGCAGGCCGCGGGCATCGTCCAGCCTGAGCGCCTTTCGAGCGATCTTGCCGGCATCTTCGGCGGCGGCCCGGTCGGGCTTTTGGTCGCGTTCGCACTCGTGGCGATCGCCGCGCCGTTCGCCGAGGAGATCGCGTTTCGCGGTATCGTGCTGCCCGCTCTGGGCGACCGGTTGGGGATGTGGTGGGGTATCGGCATCACGTCGCTGCTCTACGCGGGGTTCCACGCGAGCCTGTGGATGATCGTGCCGACGGCCGTCCTGGGCATCGCGCTCGGCTGGCTGACCTGGACGAGTCGCTCGCTGTGGCCTGCCGTGGCGCTCCATGTGCTCTACAACGCGACCGCGGTCGCCGCTGCATTCGCCACCAGCCGGTGAACACGCGTCGCAGCCGGTTGAGTATGATGGTAGCCGTCTGTTCTCACGCCGTTTCGCGAGGCGCGTCCGTTCGCCCCGTCGCCTGAAAGGACCCGCGCATGTCCCTCTCCGAGCAGGAGGTTCGCCACGTGGCGATGCTCGCTCGCCTCGCGCTGACCGATGACGAGGTCACGAGCCTGCAAGGCGACCTGAACTCGATCCTCGGCCACATCGACTCGATCCAGCAGCTCGACCTGGCGAGCGTGCCCCCGACCGCCCACGCGATTCCCGTCTTCAACGTCACCCGAGACGACGTCGTCGTGCCCGGCCTGTCGCGCGAAGATGGCGCTCATGAACGCCCCTGCCGAGCAGGACGGCGCGTTCCTCATCCCGCAGATCACGGGTGGCGGTGACGACGCGTGAGCGACCTGAACCTCTCGGCGTGGAATGCTGCCGACATCACGCGCGCGATCGCCCGCAAGGAGTTCTCGGCTCGCGAGGTCGCCGAGTCGGCGCTGGCGCGCATCGACGCGCTCGAGCGCCGACGTGCACGCGCTCAACCAGGTGACGCCCGATCTCGCCTACGCCGCCGCCGACAAGATCGACGCGCTCGTTGCGGCGGGCGAGGAGCTTCCGCGCGCTGGCGGGCGTGCCTGCGGCGTTCAAGGACAACATGAACCTCGTCGGCACCCGGACGACGTGCTCGAGCCGTATCCTCGCGAACTACGAGAGCGCCTACGACTGCACCGCGGTCGCACGCCTGGTCGCGGCGGGCGTGCTGCCCCTCGGCAAGTGCAACATGGACGAGTTCGCCTTCGGCAGCTCGGGCGAGACGAGCGCGACCGGGCCCGCGAAGAACCCGTGGGACCTCGGCCGCATCCCGGGTGGATCGAGCGCGGGCAGCGCGGCGGCGGTCGCCGCCGGCCTGGCGACGGTGACGCTCGGCTCCGACACCGGCGGCTCGATCCGCCAGCCGGGCGCGATGACCGGCACGGTGGCGCTCAAGCCGACCTACGGGCGCGTCAGCCGCTACGGCTGCGTCGCGTTCGCGAGCTCGCTCGACCAGATCGGCCCGTTCTCGCGCACCATCGAGGACAGCGCGCGCGTGCTCGAGGCGATCTGCGGCAAGGACCCGATGGACGCCACGAGCGTCGAGCGCACCGACGAGGAGTTCGTCTCGGCGGCGCGCGACGCCGACGTCTCGGGCATGCGCATCGGCATCGTGCAGCGACATGCTCGCCATGGACGGCGTGACACCGGCGGTCCGCCAGAGCGTGCTCGACGCCGCGGCGCGCTTCGCGGCGATGGGCGCCGACGTCGGCGAGGTCTACCTGCCCACGAGCCAGCACGGTCTGGCCGCCTACTACATCATCGGCCCCGCCGAGGCGTCCTCGAACCTCGCGCGCTTCGACGGCATCCGCTACGGCCACCGTGTCGATGCGCCCACCGACACGCTCGACCTGTACATGCGCAGCCGCGCCGAGGGCTTCGGCACCGAGGCGAAGCGCCGCATCATGCTCGGCACCTACGCGCTCTCGGCAGGCTACTACGACGCGTACTACGGCCAGGCGCAGAAGGCGCGCACGCTCATCGCGAGCGAGTTCACCGCGGCGTTCGCGGACTTCGACGTGCTGCTCACCCCGACCTCGCCGCAGGTCGCGTGGAAGTTCGGCGAGAAGAGCGACCCGCTGACGATGTACCTCGCCGACATCTTCACGATCCCGGTCAACCTCGCGGGCAACTGCGCCATCAACGTGCCCTGCGGGTTCGCCGAGGAAGACGGCGTGAAGCTTCCGATCGGGTTGCAGATCATCGGTGACTACTTCGCCGAGGCGAAGGTGTTCCGAGCGGCGGCGGCCATCGAGCGCGATCTCGCGCTCGACCTGCGGAGCCCGCTCGTCGTGCGGGTAGCAACATGGGGCGCACCGTACGCGCCCAGGCTGTGAGATGACCGTTTCGACCAACACAGGAGGCACCAGCATGGCGACAAAGGACACGTTCTCGGCCGAAGAGTGGCAGACGCTCCAGATGGCGAGCACCGACACGATCGTGTACCTGTCGATGGTCGACCCCGGATTCTGGGAGGCGTTCAAGGAGGCCGGTCACGCCGGCAAGTTCGTCGCCGCGCAGGCGAAGGACGCGCCGAGCCTGCTCATTCGCGACCTTGCGCACGACGCCCGCGCGAAGTACGAGAAGGGCGAGAAGCCCAACGCCGCCAACCTCGAGACGCCGACGCTCGAGCACGTGACCGAGGCCGTCGCTCTCGTCGCCGAGAAGGCACCGGAGGACCTCGACGCCTTCAAGGCCTTCATCCTCGGCCTGGCCGACTCGGTCGCCAGCGCGTCGAACGGGACGAGCGAGCTCGAGACCGGCGCCATCGACAAGCTCAAGGCGGCGCTCGGCTAGTTCAGGCGCAGACCCGAAGCGCCGCTGCCGCGGCCACGAACAGACCCCCTGGGTGCTAATACCCCAGGGGGTTTAACTTTGCGGGGATGTTGGTACAAACGCACCAACGAATATCCGCGCGATTCAAAGAGTCGCGATACCGGCGTCAGCCGGTTCGTTTGGAAGGAGGCCGACAATGAAGCGTCCAGTCGGCATCACCGTGGTATCGATACTCGCCATCATCGGCGGCGGCATACAGTTGCTGGCGTCCTTGGGCTATCTCGGATTCACCGGTCTTCGCACGCCTCTGATTCTCGGTGTCGTGTCTGGCATGTCGCCGGCCATGCTTCTGGGGACCGGCGTGCTCAGCCTGGTGATCGGCGTGATGGCCATAGCCTTCGGGATCGGAGCGCTGTCGCTCAAGTCGTGGTCGTGGATCACCGGCCTGATTGTCTGGGGCGTGAGCCTCGTCTTCAGCGTGGTCCAGCTGTCCGTGACAGGCATCTCGGTCCTGCCGGTGCTCGCAGCGATCTTCGCCCTGGCGATTCTCGTGTACCTGTCGAGCGAGACCGTTCGTGACGCCCTCGGGATCGAGGTGGTAGCCACTCCAGCACGCACCACCCGTCGGCCGCGTAGGGCCAACCAGTCCAGAAGCCGGCGCACACGCGCCACAGATACAGCTCCAACACGCGAGGCCGCCCGAAAGGCGGCCTCGTTCGCGTGCGGTGGCCGGCGCTACTTGTTGCGGTAGCGGGCGTTGAGTGCCGAGATGAAGAACCAGCTCCCGACGCCGACAGCGGCAGCCCAGGCGATCCGGGCGATCCAGACGAACGCGTCGGGCAGCTCCGTGCGCGAGAGCAGCAGCGACAGCCCGATGACGAACGCCGAGACCACCAGGGCGAAGGACAGCCGGTTGGAGGCCTCCTCGAAGCGCTTGAGCATGGGCTCGAAGCCGATCGGGTGCACGGCGATGCGGAACTCGCCCTGTCCTGCTCGGCGAAGGAAGCGCGTGAGCGACTCGGGCAGGTCCTGGCCGATGTTGACGAAGCGGCGCAGCGACTGCATGAACGTGCGCGTCAGGGCCGCCGGCTCCATGCGGGCGGCGGTGAGCTTCGCGCGAAAGGCGTCGTGACCGCCACGAAGTCGAAGTCGGGGTCGAGCAGCCGGCCGAGGCCCTCGAGCACGACGAGCGTCGTGAGCAGCATCGCGAGCTCGCTCGAGATCGCGAGGTGGTGGTTGCGGACGAGGGCCATGACCTCGTTGATCAGGTCGCCCATACGAATCTGGTTCAGCGACTTGTTGTAGTACTTCGTGATGAGGTGGCTGACCTCGCGCTCGAGCTCGGCGACGTCGATCTCGCCCGGGCTGCCGGCGGCGGTGAACAGAGTGTCGACCGCGAGCGCGACGTCGTCATCGACGATCGACATGAACAGGTCGGCCAGCTGGTCTCGGCCAACCTGCGAGATCGTGCCGCACCGGCCGAAGTCCGTGAAGCCGACCCGGCCGTCAGCCAGCGCGAACAGGTTTCCCGGGTGCGGATCGCCGTGGTAGAAGCCGTGCATGAAGATCTGCTCGAGGTAGCAGTAGATGCCCCGGCGGGCCAGCTCGGCCCGGTCCATGCCGGCTTCGGTGAGCGCTTCGGGCTTGTTGAAGGGCAGGCCCTCGATGCGCTCGAGCGTCAGCACGCGAGTTCGTCGAGAACTCCCAGAAGACCTGCGGGAACGCGACGGTGTCGTCATCGGCGAACATCTGCCCGAGACGCTCGGCGTTCGCAGCCTTCGGCGTGGTAGTCCAGTTCTCCGCGGACCGCCTCGGCGAACTCGCGACGTGATGCCGACGACGTCGTAGTGCGCCCCGAGCTCGGAGTGCGTCGCAACGAAACGCGCCTGCGTGATGAGGATGTCGAGGTCGACCTCGACCACGTGCTCGACGTTGGGCCGCTGCACCTTGACGATCGACGGCTGTGCCGTCCGGCAGCTTGGCGCCGTACACCTGGCCGAGAGACGCGGCGGCGAGTGGCGTGCGGTCGAACTCGAGGAAGACCTCGTCGATCGGACCCGCCGAGCTCGGCCTCGATGAGGGCGAACGCCTCGAGCATCCGGGAACGGGGCGACGTCGTCCTGGAGCTTGCGGAGCTCGGCGACCACGTCATCGGGGATGAGGTCGGGACGCGTCGAAGCGACCTGGCCGAGCTTGACGAACGTCGGGCCGAGCCGCTCGAGGGTGTGCCGCAGCCTCAGCCCGAACGGCTGGCGCGAGTCGTGCTCGGGCCGCAGCCGACGATGAACCGGCTGGAATCTGCGCAGCCCTGTTACGTCGAGCGAGTCATCGAGTCCCTCGTCGGCAAGGACGCCGACGATCTGGCGATATCGCTCGAGATGCTTGTACGGAGGCATCCGTCGGGCGGGGGCCGCAGCGCGGCTTACTCGTCCGGCTTGCTTGCGTCGGCGACGTCAGCCGCGGCGGGCCTCCGGAACCGTCGCGCCTTGGCTCACGAGCATCGCCTTGAGCTCGGCGATCTGTGCCTTGAGGTCGTCGACCTCGTTCTTGGTGACGACGCCGGTGGTCTTCATGACCCGAGCCGTCTCCTTCTCGACGGTCTTGCGGACCGCCTCCTGCTGCTCTCCGGCCATCTCGCTCACGCGGTCGGCGACCTTCTTGGCGTCGGACTGCGACATCTTGCCGCGCTCGATGAGTTCGGCGGCGAAGCCCTCTGTCTTCTCGCGCGTGATGTCGAGCACGCCGATGCCCATGAGGAACGCGTTCTCCATCAGGCCCGCGGGATCGAATTGCAGCGTCGTTCTTCTTGTCGTCAGCCATGAGTGCCTCCCGAATCGTCGCTGACGTACCAGACATATCAGAGGTATACCCCTACATCCCCTCGGCGAGCACGGCGAGGATCGTGTCGAGCGCCGTGTCGAGATCGAGCTGGTCGATGACGAGCGGCGGCGCGAGTCTGAGCGTCGTCGCCTGCGTGTCCTTCACGATGATGCCGCGTTCGAGCATCCGCTCGCAATAGGCGCGGCCGGGCCCGCGTCGGCGGTCAGCTCGACGCCGGCCCACAGCCCGATGCCGCGGACATCGCAGCACCGTCGCCGGCGCCTCCGCTCGCAGGCGCGAGAGCATGTGCTCGCCGAGGGACGCGCGAGCGCTCCTGGTACTCGCCCGTGCGCAGCAGAGCGAGGACTTCTCGGCCGATGGCGCAGGCCAGGGGGTTGCCGCCGAAGGTGGAGCCGTGCGTTCCGGGCGTCAGCACGCCGAGTATGTCGCGGCGGGAGACGACCGCCGACAGGGCCACGATGCCGCCGCCAAGCGCCTTGCCGAGACAGTACATGTCGGGCGTGACGCCCTCGTGCTCGCAGGCGAACGTCGCTCCCGGTGCGGCCGAATCCGGACTGGATCTCGTCGGCGATCATGAGCACGTCGTGCGCGGAGCACAGCTCGCGCACCCGGGTGAGGTATCCGGCCGGCGGGACGATGACCCCGGCCTCGCCCTGCACCGGCTCGACGAGGAACGCGACGACGTCCGGGTCGCTGCTCAGACACTCGGCGAGTGCGTCGGCATCGCCGTACTCGACGACGAGGAAGCCGGGCGTGAACGGCCCGAACCCGCTGCGCGCCGAGGCGTCGGTCGAGAAGCTGACGATGGTGGTCGTGCGGCCGTGGAAGTTGTTCGAGCACACGACGACCTTCGCCTGCCCCGGTCGCACGCCCTTGACCTCGTAGCCCCACTTGCGGGCCGTCTTGACCGCGGTCTCGACCGCCTCGGCGCCGGTGTTCATCGGCAGGGCCATCTCCATGCCCGTCGCCGCGCACAAGTCCGACAGGAACGGGCCGAGCTGGTCGTTACGCATCGCGCGCGACGTGAGCGTGAGCGTGTCGAGCGCCTTGTGAGCCGCGGCGATCAGCGCCGGATGCCGGTGCCCGAAGTTCAGCGCGGAGTACGCCGAGAGGAAGTCGAGGTAGCGCTTGCCGTTGACGTCGGTGATCCAGGCGCCGGCCGCCGAAGCGGCCACCACCGGGAGCGGGTGGTAGTTGGGCGCGCCGAAGGTGTTCTCGAGTGCGATAGGCCGTCTGAGGTGCGTGCAGGCGTCACCATACCTACGCTGCGTAGCGATCGCGCACGTGCTGCGCGATCGCCGAGAAGTCCGGCAGCTCGGGCAGGTTGATGTTGGGCCGCCAGGTCATCACCGTGCGGGCGCCGAGCACCATCACCACTGCAACGAGCGCGAAGCCGCCGAACAGAGCCGCCGCGATGATGATGGCGGCCTTGGTCGACAGCAGCACCGTCGAGTCGTCCGAGACGGTCGCCTTCGGCGAGAGCAGCACGCCCACGAACCCGTTCTTGACCTCGCCTCGCCAGCGAGAAGCACCACGCCGCCGCCCTGCTGCACCGACAGCTGCTTGCCGACGATGATGGGTGCGAGTGACTGGCTGATCTCCATGTCGCTGCCGGCGATGACGGCGCTCGTGTAGGACTGGCGGACGTGGATGTCGCCCTTCGCGTGCACGATCGGCGCGTAGGACGCCGTGATCGTCGCATCGCCACCCGCCGAGACGAAGCCGACGGCGCTGCCGACCGCTTCGAACTCCTCGCGCGTGCACGGAGCCGATCGCGCTCAGGCTCGCCTGAACCGACTCGCCCTCGAGCGTGCCGCGACAGGTGGGACGCGAGCCGAGGCGGCTCGCTGGCGGACTCGGGCTGCTGGTCTGTGGGCTCGGGCGCGCCGATGCCGGCGGTGTCGTCGAGTGTCATGGTTGCTGCCTCCCTACGGTGGTCTGACATGCGTGAGGCCGACGCGTGAGTCATGCGCGCGAGGCGGCCTCACTACCGTCTATACCCGAGCCGACGGGCTACGCGAGCGTCGGCCGGAGAATCGACCCGGCCGGATGTCCGGCGCGCTTTCGCCGATGACCCGCCCCGCCGCCGCGCCGCTCGGGTAGAATCGGACGCGCACCGAAACCGACCCCCGGCGACCCGGCCGCTGCTCGCCAGCGAGTGCCGACGCGCCGCACGCACGCGAAGGAGCCCCCGTGGCCAAGGACCGCCTGCTCGAAGTGCTCGAGACCTGGGAAGCCGTCATCGGACTCGAGATACACACCGAGCTCACCGCGCTCAACACCAAGATGTTCTGCGGCTGCCCCGTGGCGTTCGGCGGCGAGCCGAACACGCGCGTCTGCCCCGTCTGCCTCGGCCTGCCCGGCGCCCTGCCGGTGCCCAACCAGGCCGCCATCGAGTCGACGGTGCTGTGCGGCCTGGCGACCAACTGCGAGATCGCGCGCTGGAGCCAGTTCCACCGCAAGCAGTACTTCTATCCCGACATGCCCAAGGACTACCAGATCTCCCAGTACGACCTGCCGTTCTGTGCCGACGGCTACGTCGACATCGAGGTCGACGGCGCGCTGGCGCGCAGAGCGTGTCGACGCCGAGAAGGCCGCCGACGGCCGGGCCGCTCACGCCCGTTCGAGGACGGTCGCGGCTACACGACGCGCATCGGCATCACGCGCATCCACCTCGAAGAGGACACCGGCAAGATGGTCCACGTGGGCGGCACGCGAGGGCCGCATCTCGGGCGCCACGCACTCGCTCGTCGACTTCAACCGCGCGGGCACGCCGCTCATCGAGCTCGTGAGCGAGCCCGACATCCGCACGCCGGAAGAGGCGCGCCGCTTCGCGCAGAAGCTCCGGCTCATCTGGGTGTCGCTCGGCATCAGCGACTGCAGCATGGAGGAGGGCTCGATGCGCGTCGACGCGAACGTGTCGATTCGCACGCCGCGGCGAGACCGAGCTCGGCACCAAGGCCGAGATCAAGAACATGAACAGCTTCAAGGCGCTGCACGACGGGCTCGTCGTCGAGATCGTCCGCCAGGCCGAGCTCATCGAGTCCGGCGGCCACGGTCATCCAGGAGACGCGCCACTACGACGTCGGCGCCAAGCGCACGAGCAGCCTGCGCAGCAAGGAAGAGGCGCACGACTACCGCTACTTCCCCGAGCCCGACATGGTGCCCTTCGAGTTCTCCGACGAGTTCATCGAGGAGATCCGCGGCCGCCTGCCCGAGCTTCCCGACGCCAAGCACGCCCGCTTCCGCGCCGACTACGGCCTGCCGAGCCACGACGCGACGGTGCTGACCGGCGACATCGACCTCGCCGAGTTCTTCGAGGCGGCTGTCGCTGCTCGCCGGGCCCGAGCGCGCCAAGGCGATCAGCAACGTGATGCTCAACGACCTCTCGGCGTACCTGAACGCCGCAGGGTATCGGCGTCGTCGACAGCAGGATCGTCCCGAGCATGGTCGCCGAGCTGGTCGAGCTCGTCGACGACGGCACGATCTCGAGCAAGCAGGCCAAGGAGGTCTTCGCCGAGATGGCCGAGACCGGAGACGCGCCCGGCGCCATCGTCGAGCTCAAGGGCATGAAGCAGGTCAGCGACACCGGCGCGATCGAAGAGGTCGTCGACCGCGTCATGGCAGCGAACCCCGGGCAGGTCGAGCAGTACCGCGGCGGCAAGACCGGGGTCATCGGCTACTTCGTGGGTCAGGTCATGCGCGAGATGGGCGGCCAGGCCAACCCTGCCGTCGTCAACGAGGTGCTGAAGAAGAAGCTCGATGAGCTAGCGTCCGGGCGCGTCAGACGAAGCGTGTTCGGCTATCCTCGGGACATGGACCTCACGAACCCGATCATACTCGCCTTCCTCACCGGGCTGTTCACCTACTTCATGACCGCCGTGGGTGCGGCCGGCGTGTTCCTGCACCGCAATCCGTCGGATCGCGCGGATGGACGTGCTGCTCGGGTTCTCCGCGGGAGTCATGCTCGCGGCGAGCTTCTGGTCGCTGCTCGCTCCGTCGGTCGCGATCGCGAAGGACCGCGGCGGCCTCGTGTGGCTGCCGACCGCGCTCGGCTTCGCGGTCGGCGGCCTGTCGCTGTGGGGCCTGGACAAGGTCATGCCGCACATCCACTCGCTGATGCCCGGCGTGCAGATCCACGAGGGCATCGTCACGAGCTGGCGCCGCTCGACGCTGCTCGTGCTCGCGATCACGCTGCACCACATTCCCGAGGGTCTCGCGATCGGTGTCGCCGCGGGCGCCGCCGGTGCGGGGGTGCCGGACGCCAGCGTGGGCGCGGCGATCGCGCTGGGCCTCGGGCTCGGACTGCAGAACCTTCCGGAAGGTCTCGCCGTGTCGATGATGCTCGTCCGAGAAGGCGCGTCACGACGCCGGCGGGTTCATGCTCGGACAGATGACGGGCGCGTGGAGCCGATCGCCGCGGTCGCCGGGGCGGTGCTGGTCACGGCTGTCGACGGCGCTGCTGCCCTACGCGCTCGCGTTCGCCGCCGGCGCGATGGTCTACGTGGTGATCGAGGAGCTCATCCCCGAGTGCCAGCGCTCAGGCCACGCGGACGCCGCGGTGCTGGCCGCGATTCTGGGTTTCACACTCATGACCGTGCTCGACCTCGCACTCGCGTAGACTACAGGGTACGTCGGCGCACGCCCAGCAACGGTGATCTGGCAGCAGCCCTTGAACGGGCGCCGTGTGATTGAGGATACTGGACTCACGCTCACCGGCAGAGGGGCCAACGGTGTACGACCCAGTCCGACAGCGTGCCACACCCCGCGCAGCAGCCGCATCTCGGCTGAGCTGAAACGCCTCGCGCCGCACTACGAGTTCTCGGTCGCCGACAACGTCGTGTTCACGCGCGGGCTCATCAGTGCCGTGGTCGACCACGTCGTCGTCGACCGCTGCGGCGTCCTGATCATCGACGCCGAGCTTCACGAAGGCGCCTCCATCCTGGGCACCGACACCGACACGCAAGTGGACCGCGACGTTCCCAGGGCGGTCAGGTCACCGAGTTTCGCAACCCGCTCTACCTCAACACCGGCAACGAGAACCTCGTCAAGCAGGCGCTCGCCGACGCGGGCGTGAGCCTCGAGCCGAACGAGATTCGCAGCGCGGTCGTGTTCGCCGGCGCCGACATCTCGCGGCTCTCGCTCGTCGAAGTCACCGCAGCGAAGGTCAAGAGCGTCGAGCGCCTCGCCGAGATCTTCGAGGCGCGCCGCACGCTTCCCGCCAAACGCGGGCAGGCTGACCGGGCGCTGACATCGACCGGATCGTGACGATGGTCGCCGAGCGGCGCACAGAACCCGTACTTCGACGAAGACGAGACGGCCGGGCCCTGGCAGGCGGACCCCGCCGTCGTCGTGTCGACTCAGGCCGCGCTGTCGGTGCCGCCGCCGACCACGCACGGATCGAAAGCTCCGGCTCCCAGAAGCCTGCGAACTCGCCGGGCATCACACGGGACCCGCCGAGGGGCCGAGCCTGCGTTCCGCGCTGCTCACGCTTGGCACCATCGTCGTCGATCATTCTGACCGTGGTTGCGGGCATCGTCTTCTTCCCGCAGCTCCAGGCCGGTTCGACCGTCGCGTGGACGGCGGCGCTCGTGCTTGCCGTCGCGCTTGCCGAACTCGTTGCCGCGAACATCGCGGCCGCTCCGCGCAACGCCGGCAAGCCGAGGCACGGCGGTCGCGCCGGCGGTATCGTGCGCTTCGTGCTGCGCCTCCTGCTCGTCTTCGTTCTGATCGCCGCTGGCTGGGCATTCGTTGCCGGCGGCGTGTCCGAGCGCCTGGGTGAGCAGCTGGTGGCCGAGTTCGGTCCCGACGACACGGTTGGCTCCTCGGCCGCCACGCCGCCGAACCCCGGCCTGATCGCGGCGAAGAAGCGGCTCCGAGAGAAGGCGCCGCAGGTCTACAAGAGCGTCGAGCAACCTCAACTCGCCGAGCGTCTACCGAGGGCACCGGCGGCAAGACGAGCTACACGTGGACCTACACGCCCAAGAACGCGTCCGTGCCCGCGTCGTTCACGCTGACGATCGACACCGACGGAAAGATCGTCTCACCGTAGCAGGATACGGAGGCTCGCACGCGATCGACACGCTTGCATCGGAGGCTGTCATCGGGAGCGTGCGCGCGTGGTCGTCGCTCGACCGCGGCAGCTGACGCGCGGCTCGCTCGCCTGCGCGCATCCACGGCAGCCACGCGCCACCGTGGTGCCGACGATCACGGTCGCGGCGGTCGGCGACATGTGCTTCGACTCATCGGTCAGGCGCCTGATCGCCGGCAGTGGTGCCAAGGCGCCGTTCAGCTTCGACGCACGGGGTGCTTGCGAAGGCGAACGTCACGGTCGGCAATCTCGAGTGCGCGCTGTCCAGGCGGGGCAGCCCCGTTCCCGGCAAGACGTACACCTTCCGAGGCTCACCGTCGGCGCCATCGGCGGGCTGAAGTGGGCCGGTTTCGACCTGCTCGCGCTGGGCAACAACCATGCGCGCGACTACGGTCCTGTCGCGCTCAAGGACACGATCAAGCTGCTCGACAAGCACAAGATCGGGCACGCGGGCGCCGGCAGCAGCAGCGCGTCGGCGTTTCGTCCGACCTACATCACGCGCAACGGGGCGAAGATCGCGTTTCTCTCGTACTCGCAGATCGGCCCGGCGTCGTTCAAGGCCGGGCACGGGGCGGTCCGGGCACCGCGTACACGCAGACGTCTCGCCACCGTCACCAGGGCGATCAAGGCCGCCAACAAGAAGGCGGACTACGTGATCGTCTCGTTTCACTGGGGCATCGAGCGGCGCCACACGCCCACGGCGACGCAGGTGAAGTTCGGGCGGGCCGCGATTCGCGCGGGTGCGAACCTGGTGCTCAGCCACCACCCGCACGTCATCGAAGGCGTCGAGTTCTACAAGAAGGGGCTCATCGCCTACTCGCTCGGCAACTTCGTCTTCTCGCCCGGCAGCGACGAGGGCCACGACACGATGATCCTGTCGCTGACGCTGGGACCCAAGGGAGTCAGCAACGTCGTCGCGAGGCCGGCGCACATCGACCCGTACGGGCGGCCCGTGCTCGCGAGCGGCGCAACGCGCTCGCGCATCCTCGGCAAGATCAAGACGACGTCCCGGGGCCGCGGCACGCACGTCACGGTCAAGGGCGGTGTGGCGAGGCTGCGCAAGTAGCACGTCCGCCGACTGGCGCAGCGGGCTCGCTTCGCGCACACTAGCGCCCGCACGCGTATCCACGGAAGAGAAGAGCCGTTCGTGATTCAGACCAAGTCAGCGCTACGCCCCGGCCGCCAAAGGCGACGGCTACCGCATCATCGTCGTGAACCAGTGGCCGGCCGGCCTGCCCCGCGGCAAGGGGGCCGGAGCCGACTGGGTCAAGTCGCTCGGGCCGACCGAGAGCCTGCGCAAGTGGATGAGCAAGAACCCGCGAAAGATCGGGACCTTCGAGGACAAGTACCTTGCCGAGCTGGGCAAGAACGACGCGGGCATCGCCAAGATCACCGCGATGCACAAGCGCTTCGGCGCGGTCACGGTGCTTTCCGTGCCCGCGTTCGACGACTACTGGCCCATCGCCGAGACGCTCACCAAGTTCCTCTCGGCGGCTTGCGATCTGGAGTAGCGTACGCCTTCATGCGCCAACAACGACGAAGGCCGGCGTTTCCGCCGGCCTTCGGTGATGATCGGATCTGTCGGTGCGCTAGTACTGCTGGCCATCCGAAGAGGCGATCGGCGCCAGCTCGCCGCGTGAGGCGAGGCTGAACTCGAGGGCTTCCTGCTCCCTGCGGGCCATCCAGAAGAGCAGTGGCGGCGGTCATCATCGGACCGATGAGCGCGATGGTCATGATGATCCAGACGCCCATCTCGAAGGATGCCGAGACGCCCCAGACGACCGCGGCGAACGAAGCGAGCACGAGCAGCACGGCTGCGAAGCGCTCGTAGTACCAGCCGATGACGAGGGTCGCGAGCGTTGCCACGAGGGGGAAGAACGCGCCGAGCATCGCGGCGGCGACGCCGGTGTCGCCGAAGATGTGGAGACCTGCGAACGTGGCGACGGCCCAGAAGAGCCCGCCCGCGATGACGAACCCGCGTGCGAAGCCACGCTCGAGCTGAATGCGGTGCTCTGCGTCGGCCGGAACGGCCGCGGGAGCGAGGTCACGAGACTCAAACACGTCGTACGCCATGAGGCCGACGAGGACGGGGATGCCAATGGTCACGACGACCGCGCTGACAAGCCCGCCAATGATGAGCACGGCCACGAGAATGATTGACATTGCCCTCTCCTTTCCTCGCATCCGGCGCGATCTGAGTTCGCGTCAGTACTGCTTACTGAGAGTATCGGCCCGCAGAAGCGGGCTCGGGTTCGCACTGGGTTTTCGTAGTGTTAGGGTTCTGTGAACGCTGGCACGGCCATCCGACTGCCCGAGCGACCGCGCCTCTGCTACGCTCACCTCAGCAGACGTGACGCCCGGCACGCCATGAGAGTGGGGGACTGCAGTGGCTTCCGACAGCATCCGAGCGCGTTCGTTCGCGGTCATCACCGACAGCACCGCCGACATCGACCCCGGCTATGGCCGCAGAGCGAGACATCACGGTGGTTCCGCTCTCGGTCACCTTCGGCGAGGAGACCATTCCGGATGGCCGGCTCACGCAGCAGGAGTTCTTCGACCGGATGAGAAGCGCGCCGGCGTTGCCGACGACTTCGCAGCCGTCGATCGGACTGTTCGCCGAGGCGTACGAGCGGGCCCTCGAGGTCGCCGAGAACGTGGTGTCCGTCCACATCTCCGAGCACCTCTCCGGCACGCTCAGCTCAGCACGGGCGGCCGCCGAGCAGTTCGCCGGGTCGCGTGCACATCTTCGACTCGAAGCAACCTCTCGTGGGGTCTGGCCTGGCAGGTGCTCGACGCGGCCGAGGCTGCCGCCGAGGGACTCACTCCGCAGGCTGCCCTCGCTCGACTGGACCACGTGCGTGACGCGGGTCAAGCAGATCGTCGGTCTCGACTCACTGGACAATCTCGCCCGCGGTGGTCGCATCGGCAAGGTCGGGGCGTTTCTCGGGGCCATGCTGAATCTGAAGGTGACGCTCACGGTGGATGCGAACGGGGAGTTCGTGCCGCTCGAGCGCAACCGCGGCGAGAAGGCGGCGCTTGCGCCACACGCATCGATTGGGTCTCGGCGCAGATGGGTTCGGCCACGAGCGGCAAGTTCGCCATCGGGCACGCACTGGCCCTCGAGCGCGCCCAGAAGCTCGCCGAGGAGATCGAGTCGCGGTTCACCGCGACCGAACTCGTCATCTACGAAACCGGTTCCGTGATCGCGACCCACACCGGCACCGGCTGGGGCGTGGCGGTCGTTCCGGGCGAGTAGCCCGTCCACTCGGCACGGGGCGGCGCGGAAGGTACACTGAGCCTGCAACGCAGCGCCCGTTCTACGAGATGCGAGGGGAACGATGACGCAGGACGTCGGGCCTGAGGACGAGGTCGTCCAGGGAGCCGAAGTACCCATGGACCAGCAGGAGCCGCGCAGGAAGCGCTCGTCTGTATGGCCGTGGTTCGCGCTTGCGATTGTCCTGCTCCTCATCATCTGGCTCCTCTGGCAGTATCTCGACGGCGTGAGCAACGGGCCGGATGCGGTGAAGGTCACGGTCTCGCGCGTGGTGCCGGCGACGCCGGACGGCGGAGTCATCACCGAGCTGGAAAGCGAAGTCGCAACCGGGGCCGATGAGGCCGAGGCCGGGGTGCCTGATGTCGTCGGGCATGACCCGCTCCGCTGCCGTTTCGGCGATCCAGGCCGCCGGCTATCGTGCTTCGGTCACCGTCGTCTACGGGACGTCGAAGCCGGCGAACACGGTGTTTCAGCAGAATCCCACCGGCGGTGCGCTGCTCGAGCAGGGCGGTACCGTTGGGCTGCTCGTACAGCAACGGCCGGGATCGCAGCCCACAGTGACGGTGCCCCAGCTCACCGGTCTGTCGCAGTCGGCGGCGGAGCGCAAGCTCGAGAGCGCTCGGGCTCGAGGTCGTTCTCAGCTACGCGCCGAAGGGCACCCAGCCGGCCGGCATCGTCAGAAGCCAGTGGCCGCTGTCGGGCGACGATGTCGTCGAGGGCGGCGAGGTCCAGATTCAGATCACGGTCAAGCCCTAGCCACCTCCCCGCGGAACGAGCCTCTGCGCCGCAGCGCGTGTCAGACCCGCGCGCTAACGTGCGCGTGGGAGGTGATCGCATGGCGTTTGAGGAACACGACCCCCGCGCGCTTCGGGTGCTGATGCGCGCGTTGCGGTCCACAAGCAGGGTGACGAGGTTGCGCGCGGTGTCGCATGCTCGCCAACGTCGACTGCCGCGACCGCACGGAGTGGCTCGAGGCGGCGTGTTCGGACGCTGACGAGGGCGTCGCTCAGACCGCACTCGGCGTGTTGTCGTGGGTCGCGCAGCCGTCTGAGCCACCCTGGCCACAGCGCGAGGACCCCCGGTTCGACCGCATCGCCTCGCCGACGGACGACGCCCCACCGTGGGTGTCGACGGGCGTGCAATCCCGCTGGCAGTGGGAGTACGTGGTCGAGGTATGGCGCGACGACGGGCTGCTCCTCGGCTCGTTCGTGGCCGCGACGTGTGATGACGACGACGAGCACGCGAAGCGGATAGCCCTGGGTCAGGCGATACTTGCCAACTCGAGTGGCAAGGGCGATGCGTTCGACGCGGCCACTGCCGCAGCGTTCATCGTGGCCAAGCGGCGGCTGCCAGGGCATCGGCGAGCGCAGGGGCGGCACGGCGGTGGACCGGTGAGCTCGTAGACCGTCCGCACGGCCTTCTCGTGCCGTCGGCGGAATTCAGGCCCCGGCTGTAACGTCTCCGCAACACAAGTGCGGTACAACGGGTGTAGGTGCCCGCCGGCGTCATCCCACGCCGGCGGGCTGCCCTGTTTCCGAGCGTGCGTCAGCGCGAGCTCGCGGACGGGGCGGCTACCAGAGGTTTGCGACCGCCGGTACCGTGGTGCGCTCAGTGAGCGTGATCGCATTCTGCGCACACGACGAGCGGCAGATGCCGCAGCCCCAGCACTTCTCGGCGTGGAGGGTGACGCTCCCGCGGCTCGCGCGTGATCGCCGAGAACGGGCAGACCTTTGCGCACGCGCCGCAGCGGGTGCACGATCTCGGAGTCGAGCGCCGCGACGGTCTCGCCGCGCCACATGACCTTGATGTCGTAGCTGGAGGTGAGCTTCATCGCCATGCAACCGCTGCTGACGTTGCAGTTGCAGATCGCCGCCGTGTACGGCGTCTTGAACGTCCAGATCGAGTGCATGAGGCCCTCTCCTCGCAGGCGCGCATGAGGCCCATGGCCTCGTTCTTTGGTGACCTTGTGGAAGTCGTCGAGATCGGGCCCGCCGTCGTAGTCCTTGAAGCCTTCGGTCAGCACGCTGTCGACCGGGCTGCGTCGTCACCAGGACGCAGACCTCATCGGCGGTGCGGTTGGGCTCGTGCATGCGGCAGATGCAGGGGATGACGGTGATGCTGCGTGGCCAGGTCGAGCACCTGCTCGACGTCCTCGATGGGCAGCGGCTGACCGAAGTGGTTCTTCTGCTGGTGGTCGGAGATCATCTTCTTGCCCAGACGCGCGACCGGGCGCGGGAGCTTCTTGAAGCACTTCGCCGGCGGTCACGGCCTTGGCGCGCATCGTCGTCGAAGCCGCTGATGAATTTGACGACGTAGGCGCGGCGCTCCAGGTCGCTGTTGAGATCCGCCGAGTAGTTCTGCGCCTGGAGGTACCAGCGCTTTCCCTCGCCGTGCTCAACGCAGAACTGGCACATGTCGCCCCCGGTGGGTTGGTCGATCGGCTGTCACGTCACAGTATCGTCGCCGAGCGGGCCCGTGTCATGCCGTGACGAGGTTCGCGCGTCGAAGCTCGCGGCCGGTTGTTGCGAGGTGACGCACAGCCGCCCGGCGGCACGTGGTGCCTCCGGGCGGCTGGAAGCGAGCGGGTGCGATTACTCCTAGCGGGCTCGGCAGCCTGCCGCATGAGCCGGTCGGTGCGCTCGCGGCGGCTGGAGCGCTCCTCGGATGCGTACAGGTCGCCGATGCGACCGGCGAGCATGCCGGGAACATCGAGAGACGGGTCACCAGCGAGAGACCGCAGTGCGGTCCTGGTCGAACGGGTCAGACGCAGAGCGATTGGCCGTCGACTTCATGAATCCCCTCCGTACTCAGACTGCGACCGGGTCTCCTCCGTGCGCCGGTCGCATGACCTGTATACCCCCAAGACGCAGATACGCGGTAGTGGGTTTGCGAGAATTCACAACTTGTTACGAGATTTCACACATCATTGTGAAGAGAATCGGGTGCCCGCTCGCCCGGAAAGCGCGGCCGTGAGGTCCTCGCCACGGCAGATGAGGGCGTCGTTGCCGGTCTTCTCGGCGAACCAGGCGGCGGCGGCCACTTTGGGGCCGATGCTGCCTACGGGGAGCTCGCCGCTCTCGAGCAGCTCGCGGGCCTCGGCCGGCGTCATGCGGTCGATGCGGCGCTGCTCGGGGGTGCCCCAGCCTCTGTAGACCGCGTCGGCTTCCATGAGGATGACGAACGCCTCGGCGGAGATCTCGGCGGCGAGTACGGCGCTTGCCCAGTCCTTGTCGATGACGGCATCGACGCCGGTCAGCGTGCCGTCGGCAGCTTCGATGACCGGCACGCCGCCACCACCGGCGGCGATCGCGACGACGCCGGCCTTCACGAGCGCGCGGACTGCCGGCGTCTCGATGACGCGCTGCGGGCGGGGGGAGGGGACGACGCGGCGCCAACCGCGGCCCTTCTCCTCGGCGATCTGCCAGCCGCGCTCGTCGGCGAGGCGACGGGCCTCTTCGAGCGGGTAGCGCGGGCCGATGGGCTTGGTGGGGTTGTCGAACGCGGGGTCGTCCTCGGCGACGACGACCTGGGTGACGACGGTGGCGACGGGGATGACCACGCCGCGCAGCTTGAGCCGGTTGCCGAGGACCTGCTGGAGCATCAGGCCGATGCCGCCCTCGGAGTCGGCGTCTGCGATGTAGAGCGGCATCGGCGGGATGACGTCGCAGGCCGCCTCGTTGCGCATGAGGATGTCGCCCACGACGGGCCCGTTGCCGTGCGTCACCACGACGTGGGCGCCTTCGGCGACGAGCGCAGCCACGTGGGCCATAGCCTCGTCTGCTCGGCGGAACTGCGATTCGATACCGGGGACGTCGTCGGCTCGAGCCATCGCGTTGCCGCCCAGGGCGATGACGATCGTTCGGCCGACCGGGTCTGTGAGTGCTGCGCTCATGTGTATCCCATTCCCTGAAGCGCGGACGACGGCGCGCCGAGCCACTACATGCATAAGATTAGGCGCATACCGTATAACGATGAGAGTCGCGACGCCAGCGTTCGCTCGTGTATCGTAGTAGGAGCCGTCTGACTGACTAGTTCACCTGGGGAACCCAATGGCCGTCCGTGTCGTGACCGACTCCGTCGCATCGATTCCTGAGCATGAGATTCAGGAAGAGCGTATCGAGGTCGTTTCGCTCTTCGTTCACGACGGCGAGACCAACCGGCGCGAGCTGGACATGGATGTTGCGAGCTTCTACGAGCGGATTCGCGACATGCGCATTCTGCCCACGTCGTCCCAACCCTCTGTCGAGTCGTTCGTCCAGGCGTTTCGTCGAGGACTCGAGCATGGCTCGGAGGTCCTCGGCGTGCTTGTGTCGCACAAGATGAGCGGCACGCTCGAGTCCGCGCGCATCGCCGCCGACATGGTACTCGCCGAGAAGCCCGGGTCGCGCATCGAGCTGCTCGACACGGGCTCGAACTCGATGATGGAGGGCTTCGGTGTCCTCGCTGCCGCACGAGCGGCGAACGCGGGCGAGCCCATCGAGCGATGCATGGAACTCGCGCGCGAGACGCTCGAGCGCACACGCTTCCTGTTCGCGCCCGAGAGCCTCGAGTACCTGCGCCGGGGCGGTCGTATCGGCGCGGCTTCTGCACTGATCGGCGGGCTGCTGCAGATCAAGCCGATCCTGACCGTCGAGAACGGCGAGACGTCGGAGTTCGCGAAGGTTCGCTCGCGCCGCCGTGCGCTCGACGCGATCGTGAAGCAGTTCTCAGACGACATCGCCGCGTACGGCCTGCGCCAGGTGATCGTGCACTACATCGGCGAGTCCGATCCGGCCGAGCGGTTCGCACGGGAGCGCATCGAGCCACTCATCGGCCGCCCGGTCAGGGTGCTGCCGGTCAGCCCCGTCGTCGGGCTGCACGTGGGCCCGGTCGTGGCGATCATCTACGAGACCGAGCGCGTGTGGCGGCGAGCGGGCATGGCTGCCGGGGCGGGAGGCACCGCATGACCGTCCGCGTCGTCACCGACTCGCTTGCGTCGATTCCCGCGGGCGTCGCACGCGAAGCCGGGATCGAGGTCGTCTCGCTCTACATCAACGACGGCGAGACCAACCAACGCGAGCTCGACATGGACGTCGCGAGCTTCTACAGGCGCCTCGAGGACATGCGCACGCTGCCCACGTCCTCGCAGCCCTCGGTCGAGTCGTTCGTCGACCGCCTTCAGCCCGCGCGATCGAGCAGGGCACAGACGTGCTCGGCGTCTTCGTGTCGACGCAAGATGAGCGGCACGTTCGCAGGCGGCGCGCATCGCTGCCGACATGGTTCTCGCCGAGACCACCCCGGTGCCCGTATCGAGCTCCTCGACAGTGGCTCGAACTCGATGGAGCAAGGGCTTCGGCGTACTCGCCGCGGCCAGCGCGGCCAGCGCGGGCGAGAGCCTCGAGCGGTGCATCGAGACTCGCTCGTGACACGCTCGCCGCACCCGGTACCTCTTCACGCCCGAGACGCTGGAGTACCTGCGCCGCGGTGGCCGTATCGGCGCACGCGTCTGCGCTGCTCGGCGGGCTGCTGCAGATCAGGCCGATCCTGACCGTCGAAGAACGGCGAGACGACGACGTTTGCCAAGGTGCGCACGCACAGCCGGGCGCTGTCCGAGATCGCCGCCAAGTTCACCGAGGATATCGAGGCGTACGGGCTGCGCCAGGTGATCGTGCACTACATCGGCGAGCCCGGCTCGGCCGAGGCGTTCGCACGCGAGCAGATCGAGCCGATGGTCGGTCGCCCCGGTCGAGATCATCCCGGTCAGCCCGGTCATCGGCCTGCACGTGGGCCCGGCGGTCGGCGATCGTCTACGAGACCGAGCGAGCATGGGCGTGAGCGAGTACCGCTGTGCGCTGATCACCGATTCCTGCTGCGACCTTCCCCGCGCGACCGTCGACCGGTACGGCATCGAGGTGCTGGCGTTCCCGTTCATGCTCGACGACGTCGAGCACCTCGACGACCTGGGCGACTCGCTGTCGCACTCGGCGTTCTTCGACGGCGATGCGTGCGCGGCGCCCTTCCCACGACGGCTCAGGTGCCGATGACCGCGTACCTGTCCGCGTTCGGCAGGGCGGCGGAATCCGGCACGCCGGCCGTGTTCCTGAGCTTCACGTCGGCGCTGTCGGGCACGTTCGACTCGTCGTTCATCGCGCGGGAAGCGGTGCTTGCAGAGTTCCCCGACGCCGAGATCCACATCGTCGACAGCTGCTGCGCGTCGACGGCCCAGGCGCTGCTCGTGCTCGAGGCCGGTCGTCTGCACGAGTCCGGTGCAACCGCCGCAGAGATCGCGTCGTGGGCCGAGGCGAACAAGCAGCGGATCAACGGCTACTTCACCCTCGAGACGCTCGAGCACCTGCGGCGGGGCGGTCGCATCTCCGACGTGGCGGCCGCGGCCGGCAGCGATGCTCGACGTGCGCCCGGTCCTCAAGCTCGACCGCGTGGCGCGCTCGTCATCGACAAGCTCGCGCGCGGTCGCAAGAAGTCGCTGCGCGCGGTGGCCGACATCTTCGCTGAGCGCGCAGATGGCGCTGCCGGGCAGACGGTCGTGATCGCGCACGCCGACAGCGAACCCGACGCGCACGCGCTCGAGGAGCTGCTTCGAGAGCCCGGGCCGACATCGGCGAAGTCGTGCACGTCGAGGTGGGCCCGGTCATCGGTTCGCACACCGGGCCGGGCATGGTCGCGTGCGTGTTCTGGGGAACGGAGCGTGAGCGATGAACCCGGCAGTGAAGTGGGGTCTACTCGGATTCCTCGCGGCCGTGGCGGGGGTGTACTTCGGCTTTCTCGTCTGGAAGGCCAGGCCGATGGCGCGCGTGCTGCTGACGCGCGGCAGCTGGAAGGCGCGCGGCTGGAGCGAATCGGGGCTCACGCTGCTGCTGCGCGTGCTCGGGATCGCGGGAGTCCTCGTCGCGCTCGCCGCGATTGCGCTCGTTGCGGTGCGTCTTGGTGGCTAGAACCTCGGCGTTCGGCTGCCCGCTTGCTAGAATGCCGCGCATGACCGAAAACTCGCTCACCACACCGGCGCCCGTCAAGAAGTCCAAGCGTTCCGGCGTGGCTCGACCGTCTGACGCCGCGCGCCGGCGTGCGCGTGCAGCTCTTCTCGGCGGCGATCGTGTGGCTGGTGGGTGCGAGCATCCTGCTCGTCCGCGGCGTGCAGTTCCTGCACGACCGCTGGCTCATCCCCATCGTCGTCGTCGCGCTCGTGATCGGCTTCACCAAGGAGCGCTACATCCTGAGCAACTACGCGCGCAAGGCCGTCGCCCGCATCCACGAGCGCGGGCAAGGCGTGCTACTTCGGGTTCTTCTCGGTGAAGTCGTGGCTGTTCATCCTGGTGATGATGGGCGGCGGCATCGCGTTGCGGCGCTCGATTCTCGCCGACAGCCGCGACATCATCCCGTGGGGCCGAGACGTGCTTGCCGTCATCTACGTCGCCGTCGGCACGGCGCTTGCATACGCTGATCGTATCTACTGGAAGGCCGCGCTGGCCAAGACGCCGGCGGAGCTCGAAGCGGTAGAACACGAAGACAGACTAGGTTTGCGGACCCGCGGCACCGGGTCCGCACTTCTTTTGTCGGGGCAGTCATCGGGGGAGGAACGCGCCATGAAGGTCGTCGCCGTCAACGGTTCCGCGCGCAGGGACAGCAACACCGCGCGTGCTCATCGAGACCGTGTTCGGGCCGCTACGCGAGGCGGGCATCGAGTGCGAGCTCATCAAGCTGGCGGGCAAGGACATCCGGGGCTGCACCGCGTGCGGCAAGTGCCGCGAGAAGGCGGACGGGCAGTGCCACGGGCGGCGCGACTTCGGCAACGAGGTCATCGACCGCGTGCGCGACGCCGACGGGCTCATCTTGGGCAGCCCCACCTACTTCGCCGACCTCACGCCCGAGCTCAAGGCCGTCATCGACCGCGTCGGCTACGTCTCGATGGGCAACGGCGGCTTCTTCGTGCGCAAGCCGGGTGCTGCGGTCGTCGCCGTGCGCCGCGGCGGCGCGATCCACGTCGTCGACAGCATCAACCACTTCTTCCTCATCAGCCAGATGCTCATCGTCGGCTCGACGTACTGGAACATGGCCTACGGCCGGCTGCCGGGCGAGGTCGAGGACGACGCCGAGGGCATGCGCAACATGGTCAACATCGGCGAGAACATGGCCTGGCTCCTGCACAAGCTCGCCGAGTAGCCCGGCCGCGCCTACGGGAACGTGATGCTGTCCGGCGCCGTGCCGGTGACGCTCACCCCGTCGGCTCCGATGCTCGCCGACTCGATCGTCAGCCCCGGCGCTGCTGCGAGGTAGGCGTTGAAGTAGTCGATGAGCGCGTCTCCGGCCATGGGCCTTCTGCCCGTCGTTGGCGGGAAACCCCTCCGCGGTCAGGGCCGTCACCCCCGTGGTGCTAACGCGCCCCGACGCGAAGCGTGAGCGGCAGCGTGACCGACCCCGAGTAGGTGCTGCCGTTGGCGCTGACGCTCGCGGACATGTCGGCGACGCCGGGCGCCGAGGAGCTGAGTCGCACGTCGCGAAGCGCGATCCGAGTGCCCGCGACGTCGTACTCGTAGACGAAGGTGGTGAGGAGCGCAGCCAACTCGTCGGCCGAGAACGTCGCTGAGAAGGGGTGCGAGCCGGTCGGCACGACGCTCGTCAGCTCGACGGGCTGCGCCGGGGTACGTTGAGCGTCGACGCCCGCCTTCTGCATGGCGGAGTCGTACGCGGCCCTGGTCGCCGCGGTGTCGACGACGCCGCTGCCACCGCTCGAGCGCATGACGAGGAGCACGACCGCCACCAGGAACGCGACGGCGACCAGGCTCGCGCACGACCGCCACGATGACGCCCGGTGCGCTTGCGCTTCGGCTCCGGCGTGCCGCTCGCGACGGAGCCCGGCGGCGTGGTCGGCGGCTGCGGCGGGTCTGCCAGCGCGGTGGCGGGGCCGCTGGTGTTCTCGGCGGGTGTGGTCTCGGGCACGTCGGGCCTTTCTTCGGTGCGGCTCGGGCTGGTTGAAGCGTACCCTAAGCTAGTCCAGCACGACGAAGCCGCGCAACCGCAGTGGGGGAGGTACGTGAACCGATTCGCCGACATCGCGCTGGCCAGACGCATCGAGGGCTTGGGCGCATGGAGCCAGCGCGCGTTCGTCGCCGGCTACGCCGAGCGGTTCCCCGAGCTGGGCGCCGCGGCGATCGACGTCGCCGGTGGTGTCGCGGCGTTCCTCGAGCACGGCTCGCCGGTCAACGGCGCGATGGGCCTCGGGCGTGAACGGCGAGGTCCACGCCGAGGAGATCGCCGAGCTCGAGCGCTTCTTCCGCGACCGCGGCGAGCGCCCGGCGATGGCGGTGGCGCCGCTCGTCGATCCGTCGCTCACGAAGCTCCTCGAAGCCGGCGGCTGGGTAGCCGAGCGCGTTCGAGAACGTGCTCGTGCGCGACATCGACCCCGCCGAGGAGTTCGCGCCCGCGCCGGCCGGTGTCGAGATCCGTCTCGCGCGCACAGCGAAGACGAGCGCGAGCTGTGGGCGATCCTGGTCGCCAACGGCTTCTCGGCGCCGGAGGACCCGTCGCGCGGCCGAGCTGCGGCTGGGCCAGGCCGCCGTCACCGTGCCCGGCGTGCGCCTCCTCATCGGCTACGTCGACGGGCAGCCGGCCGGCACCGGAGAGCTGCACGTGCGTGACGGCATCGGGTGGCTGACCGCCGACACGACGCTGCCGCAGTTTCGCCGCCGAGGCGTGCAGGGCGCGATCCAGCGCGCGCGGCTCGAGCTGGCGCGCGACGCCGGATGCGAGCTCGCGCTCACGGAGGCGTTGCCCGGCTCGGCGAGTCAGCGCAACATGGAACGGCTCGGATTCAGCATCGTCTACACGCGCGTCGAAGCGCTCGCACCCGAACTCCCCGACGAAAGGGCACAGCTGATGGCCACACCGAGTGAAACCAAGATCGCGTTCATCGGCACCGGCGTGATGGGGCTGTCGATGGCCGGCCACCTCATGGACGCCGGCTACCCGCTCGTCGGTCTTCAACCGAACCGCCGAGAAGGCCGAGCCGCTGCTGCGAGCGCGGGGCGCGGCTGGGCCGAGTCGCCGGGCGAAGCCGCGGCCGATGCCGACGTCGTCATCACGATGGTGGGCTACCCGGTCGACGTCGAGGAGATCTACCTCGCGCCGGGCGGCATCGTCGAGCGCGCGCGCGACGGCGCGGTGCTCGTCGACATGACCACGTCCTCGCCCGCGCTCGCCGCGCGGGTCGCCAAGGCCGCGGCCGAGCGGGGCATCGCGGCGCTCGACGCGCCGGTCTCCGGTGGCGACATCGGCGCGAAGAACGCGACGCTGACGATCATGGTGCGGCGGCGATGCCGATGCGTTCGCCCGGGTCGAGCCGGTGCTGGCGGTGATGGGCGGCAACGTGATCCTGCAGGGCGGGCCGGGCGCCGGTCAGCACACGAAGATGGCGAACCAGGTCGCGATCGCCGGCTCGATGCTCGCGACCGTGGAGTCGCTCGCGTACGCCGAGCATGCCGGGCTCGATCCGCGCCGCGTGCTCGACTCGATCGGCGCCGGTTCGGCGGCGAGCTGGTCGCTCGCCAACCTCGCGCCGCGGATACTGGACGGCAACTTCGCTCCGGGCTTCTACGTGAAGCACTTCGTGAAGGACATGCGCATCGCGCTCGATTCCGCCGACGAGATGGGGCTCGACCTGCCGGGACTCGCGACCGCCAAGCGGCTCTACGAGCACCTCGAGTGCAACGGCGGTGCGAACCTCGGGACGCAGGCGCTGTGGCTCCTCTACGCGTCCGACGCTGCGCGCGAGCGCGCCGGGGTCAACCCGCGTGCCCGTACCACCACCGCGAAGGGCGCGTAGCGTGACGATGGTCTTCATCGTGCTGGCGGTGTCTCGTCGGGCTGCTCGGCGGGTATGGCGGCAGGGCTTCGGCCTGGGCGAGCGGGTTCGCGGACGCCCGCAAACGCTACTGGGCGCTCAACGGTGCGGCGGTGGTCGTGTGCATGCTCGCCGACTTCGCCGGCCTGGTGCTCGGCTGGCCGTGGCTCGCCTACGGATCGCTCGGCGCGATGGGCGGCGCGATCACCGGCCTGAAGTACGGCTACGCGGAGAGCATCGGCGTGTGGCGTTCGATCGACCGGGTGACCGGCGTGGAGCCGCTCGAGGCGCCCGAGGCGGAAGCGGCCGATGCGACCGAGCAGGCCGAAACGCACGACGACCCGGCTGCCGAGTAGGCCTCCGGGTCGTTCGTCGCTCGCCGCGCCGCTGCCGAGCGACTACTCGATGCCAAGCAGCTCCTTGAGCTTCTCGGGACGGAAGTCGACGCACGCGTCTTTGCCGATCTCGAAGGTGGGAGTGTGGAGCCTGCCTTCGTTGTGCCCCGCGGCTTTCGACCGCGCGTCGGAGTCTTCGTCGACGTCGATCTCGACGTAGGGGATGTCGTGCTCCTGCAGCCATGCCCGTGCACGGCGGCAGTCGCCGCACCACGAGCGGCAGTACATGATCACCTGCGGGTTTTCGTCGCCCATGCCAACTCCGTCTCTGCCGAGAACCACTTGGGTTCTTTGTACCCGAGCGCGCCGCGCGACCATCCCCGCGCGAGGGTGGTATCCTTTTTCGGTCGCGCTCGTCACAGCCGTTTCGCCTTCCAGCATGTCGCGACCGACCTGACCGGCTGCCCGCGGAGGCTCTTTGTACCTGTCCCGACACCAAGCGATGCGCGCGACGGCGCTTGTGTGCATGATCGTCGCGACCATCACGCCGGTGCTCGCGTACGGCGCGCCCTCCGCTGCGGTCCAGCAGCAGGCGGCTGCCGCCAAGGCCCGCATCGACACCATGCAGGGGCAACTCTCTTCGGCCATGTCGCAGTACGACGCGGCGGCAGCGGACCTCGCCAAGACGCGCGCCCAGATCAAGTCGAATCGCAAGCGGATCGAAGAGCTGACCTCGTCGATGGAGCAGGGGCAGAAGCGGCTCTCGGCCGAGGTCAACTTCCTCTACCGAACCGACGGCAACGGGTTCGCCGAGGCGTTGCTGTCCGCGCCATCGATCGACGCGTTCGCATCGAGGTTGCTCGCACTCTCTCGCATCGCGAATCGCGATGCCGAGGTGATCGGCGGCATCAAGCGCGACCGCGCTGAGGCCCGCAAGCTCGCCACCTCACTCGCCGACCGCGAGCGCGTTCAAGCTGCGCAGGTCGCCCAGGTGGCCGCGCGGCGCACCAAGGCCCAGGCTGAGATCAACGCCCAACAGCGCTACGCCGACTCGCTCTCCGCGAAGGTCTCCTCGGCGTTGCAGGCCGGCACGACCAACAGCGGGCCGAAGGTCAAGACGCGGCCGCCGGCGAACCCGTCGTCGCTCGCGTGGGCGACGGTCGAGGGGCGCAGCGGGAAGTACGCGCGTGCTCGCCGGGCAGCCCAAGAAGTACGCGCCGTCGGGACTCAAGTTCTCGGGAGTGGCGACGTGGTACGGCAACGTCCGCCCGAACATGAAGACCGCGTCGGGTCGCGCGTTCAACGAGAACGAGTTCACCTGCGCGCACAAGTCGCTGCCGTTCGGCACGCGCGTGGCCGTGACCTTCCGAGGAAAGCGCGTCATCGTGACCGTCACCGATCGTGGCCCGTACGGTAAGGGCCGCGTCATCGACCTGACCAAGCGCGCGGCCGCCACCATCGGCCTGAAGAGCGCGGGCGTGGGCCAGGTCCGGTGCGAGGTCGTGCGCGCGCAGTAGCAGGTTACGACTGCTGCATCCGCAGCGCCTAGGAGCCAACATGCTGGGGTACGTCGAGATTCGTTTCGGACAGTCCACTTCCGCCAGCTACGCCAAGGTCCTGAGAGCCGCACAGCAGTTCAGTGGTTTTCAGGAGGCGAGTCAGGACGCGCCGTACAACTCGGTTCGGGTGGAATCACCGCAACTGTCCGCGGAGTACAAGCACCTGCGCCGGCTGTGGGACGGTATCTCCGGGTGGAGGTCGGCGGAGTTCCTCATCGACGGCAGGCCCGGAGCGTTCCACGACTTGTACACGCTGGTTCGCTACGTCGAATGCGCCGACAAGCGAGAAGTCTCGCCACAGCCGGGTCGCTACTGTGAGAAGTCACATTCGGGCGGCCAAGGCTGGGGCTGTCGCTACCTGTCGGCCACAGAGCGCGAGCCCGCTGCCCCTCGTTACTCCTTTGGTACGCCGCCCACAGGCTGGTGGGACTTCGGTGCGTTCGACGCCGACGGGCGTTTCGTCGTCCGCAAGGAGCACATCCGCGACGCCCTTCAGAAAGAGGCCGAGCGCGCGGGTCTTTCGTTCTGTCCACAGTTCGACTTCCAGCGCGTGTCCGCAGCGGTGGACGCCCTGCCGGATGTGATCGACCCTTCGGCCTCGAACGCGTGGGAGGTCATTTACGAGGATCACGCGGATGGCTGCACCATCTCGCAAAGTGCGGTCGGGGTGAGGCCCGCGGCCGAACGCCCAGTGGCCGAACGCCGGCTCACACCTCAGCAAGACACCGTCGACCGGCACGTTCCGGAAGTCAGTTTCGACGACGTTGGCGGCATCGACGAGATCGTTCAGACGATCCGTGAGGTCATCGAGCTGCCCGATGAGGCAGCCGCAGCTCTTCGCCCACATGGGAATCAAGCCCCACAGGGGTGTGCTGCTGTACGGACCGCCGGGGTGCGGCAAGACCCTCATCGCAAAGGCGATCGCCGGTGAGACAGACGCCAACTTCATCTCGTTATCGGCCAACGAGCTGATGGGACGATACGTTGGCCAGTCAGAAGAGCGACTGCGGGCCGTGTTCGATGCGGCGTCGCGGTTGGAGCCGTCGATAATCTTCTTCGACGAGATCGATGCCATCGGCCAGTCACGGACAGGTGGCGAGAGTGTCCGCCATCAGGACGACTTCCTGAACCAGCTGCTCAGCCTAATGGACGGTATCGGCGACAGGGGCCGGGTGACCGTTATCGGAAGCACCAACAGGCCGGAGTTGCTCGACGATGCCCTGTTGAGACCGGGACGCTTCGACTACACCATCGAGGTCCTGAAGCCGTCCGTCGAGGGGTGCGGCAAGATACTCGAAATCGCCACTAGGAACAGTCCCCTGGACGACGACGTCGATCTCAGCGTTCTCGCTCGGGAGCTTCACGGTCTATCGGGCGCCGATATCGCGTTCGTTGCTCGCGAGGCTGCATACAACTGCATGCGTCGCGCACTCGACCTGCAATCCTTGGTTCGTGCGGACGCGGCCGAGCCTTGCCTCGATGAGCTGAAGATCAGCTCGGCTGATTTCGGCGAGGCCGTACGGACTGCCCGGAGGTCAGGCTCGTCTACCTAAGACAGACCCGGCACCGCGAGCAGGCCCAGTCCCGACGACCGCCGCCACACCTGCCAGTGCGAAGACCACGGTGAGCACGATGCCCGTGATGAGCATCGCCTTGGCTGCCTTCGGGTTCTTCTTGCGCAGCAGGAAGAAGGCGATCAGGCCGCCAAGCCACGTGAAGATCACGGGCAGCAGCCACCAGAGGAACGAGACCTTGTCGGCGGGGAACTGGGGCTCGCCTACGGGGACGTCGCCTGTCCACTCGGCACTGGGGGCCTCGGCGGGGGGCGGCGGCGGAATCTCGAAGAGGTCCCCGGCTGGTGCGGCAGGGGCGTCAGGCACCGGAGCCGCGAAGTCCGACGGGATGGTGGTGTCGGCGGGCGCGGCAGCCGGTGTGGCGGCGTCGGTTGCGGGGCCGTAGTCCGAGACGAACGGCTCGGCGGGCATGTCGGCGACCGCGGTCGGCTGCGGGGCGGGGGCGGTGGCTGGTGCTGCGCCCGATCCAGCGCCCTTCACCAGGTCCGTGCCGTCGAAGTGCAACGGCATCGTGGCCGCATTCTCCTGGTAGAAGGTCTGGAGCGCGTTGGCGCGGTCGGCCTCCGGAATCGCGTGCAGGTCGATCGGGCGAACGCGCCCGCTGACCGAGAGTACGAGCGAGATGAAGTTCGAGTCGAGCTTGCTCCTGTCGGCCACGGGTCCCCCACGGTCTCGTCGCGTGTGTGTCTCCTTGCAGTATCGGCCTCGGTGCCCCGCTGCAAAAGGGTTCTCACCGAGAAAGGAAGGACTCTTGGCCGGAATCGGGTACCTATGGAAGGTGCGATGTGATGCAGGCTTCGAGTGAAGGAGTTGTGATGAGGGATATCCTGCGCGTGAACATGACCGATCTCTCGACCTCGTGGGAACCGCTTCCTGAGGGATGGGCGCTGTACGGCGGTCGTGCCCTGACCGATGCGATCGTCTACAACGAGGTGCCCGCCGACTCGGATCCTCTCGGGCCGGCCAACGCTCTTGGTGTTCTCGCCCGGCATGCTCGGCGGGACGACGGCCCCCAACGGCGGTCGTCTGTCCGTGGGCGCGAAGAGCCCGCTCACCGGCGGCATCAAGGAGTCGAACTCGGGCGGCCAGGTCGCGCACTCGCTGGCACGTCTCGGCATCGCGGCCGTCGTCGTCACCGGCAAGCCGGCCGATCGCGAGCGCGCGCTACACGCTCACCATCGAGGCCGACCGCACGCGTCAAGCTCGAGCGTGCCGACGCGTGGGCCGGGCTGGGCAACTACGAGACCGTCGACGCCATCGCGGCGACGCGCCCCGAGGGCGACCGCTACGCGACCGTCACGAACGGACCCGCCGGCGAGGCGCTCGCCAAGGCCGCCGGCATCGCCATCTCCGACCCGAAGGGCTACCCGAACCGCTTCGCCGGTCGCGGTGGTCTGGGCGCGGTCATGGGCAGCAAGGGCCTCAAGGCCATCGTCGTCTCCGACAAGGGCGCAAGCTTCCTCGAGCACGCCGACAAGGAAGCGTTCGTCGCCGCCATCGAAGCGCTTCACGACCGCGCTCAAGGAGCACGGCGTGTCCGGCACCGGCCTGCCGATGTACGGCACCAACGTGCTGACCAACATCCTGTCCGAGGCCGGCGGCCTGCCGACCCGCAACTTCTCCTCGGGAACGTTCGAGTTCGCCGACGCGATCGGCGGCGAGACGCCAGCGCGCGACGATCCTCGAGCGCGGCGGCAACGTGAGCCACGGCTGCAGCAGCGGCTGCGTCATCAAGTGCTCGCGGTACTGGGTCGACAAGGACGGCCACTACAAGACCAAGGGTCCGGAGTACGAGACCGCATGGTCGATCGGTGCCGACTGCGGCATCAACGACCTCGACGAGCATCGCCGAGCTCGACCGCGCGTGCGGCGACCTGGGACTGGACACCATCGAGATGGGCGCGACGCTGGCCGTGTACATGGAGTCCGGCGCCATCGAGTTCGGCGACGCAGCCGGTGCGCTCGCGGCGCTCAAGGACGGGCTCGAGGACAAGGTGCTGTGGGACGGCGGCGAGGCCGCTGGGCACGAAGTTCGGCGTCGCGCGCGTCCCGGTCGTGAAGCACCAGTCCATGCCCGCCTACGACCCGCGCTCGGTCCAGGGCATCGGCGTGACGTACGCCACCACCCCGCAGGGTGCGGACCACACGGCCGGCTACACCATCACCGCCAACATCCTCGGCGTCGGCGGCACGGTCGATCCGCTGTCGCCCGAGGGCCAGGTCGACCTCTCGCGCAACCTGCAGATCGCGACGGCCATGCTCGACTCGCTGGGGCTGTGCATCTTCGTCGCGTTCCCGGTCCTCGACATCCCGGACGCGTTCGTCGCCATCCACGACATGCTCCAGGCCCACACGGGCGTCGAGTATGACGCGGCCGCCCTGATGCAGATGGGCAAAGAGGTCCTGACGATGGAGCGCCTCTACAACGAGCGCGCCGGCTTCACCGCCGCCGACGACCGTCTGCCGGCGTACTTCAAGACCGAGAAGCTCCCGCCGCACAACGTGGTCTTCACCGTCACCGACGCCGATCTCGACAGCGTGTTCGACTTCGTGCCTGAGACCGCAAAGGAGATGGGTCTCGCCTAGCAGCGCTGACACGAACGGACCCGCACCGCGCATGCGGTGCGGGTCCGTTCGGCGCTTCGGGGTACCCTGAGCCACATGACAGTCGACGTCGCACTCTTCGCGTACCTCTCCGACTACCAGCCGGACGGCCAGGGTGGCCGCAGCCCGCGCCCGTTCGACCTCGAGCCCGGGACCACGGATCGCCGACGTGATCGCCACGCTCGGCCTGCCCGACGACCCGCGCGTCGTGTTCATCAACGGCAGGCACGCGCCCGAGGACACCGTGCTCTCCGACGGCGACCGTCTCGCGATCTTCCCGCCGGTTGCGGGGGGCTAGCGCCGTGACCGACGGACCCGCCTGCTTCGAGCCGCTCGAGCCCACCGACGATCCCGCACTGCGCGCCCGACTGGCTGCGTCGCACGTCGCGGTCATCGGCTGCGGGGGCCTGGGCAGCAACGCCGCGGCGATGCTCGTGCGCAGCGGTGTGCGGCGAGCTGACGCTCATCGACTTCGACGTGGTCGAGGAGTCCAACCTCAACCGCCAGATGTTCTTCCGGGACCAGCTGGGCCAGCACAAGGCCACCGCCCTCGCCGAGACACCCTCGTGCGCATCTACCCCGACGTCGTGCTGCACGTTCACACCGAGTGCGTGACGCGCCGAGAATCTCGCGGCGCTCGTGGGAGGCGCCGACGTCATCATCGAGGCGGCCGACCGCGCCGAGGTCAAGGCGATGATCGCGAACGCCGCACTCGAGGAGTTGCCGGACACGCCGCTCGTGAGCGCGTCGGGGCTCGCGGGCGTCGACTCGGCGAACGACATCGTCACGGAGCGCATCGGCGACGGCTTCTACCTGGTGGGCGACCTGCGAAGCGACGTGCGCGAGGGCCACCCGCTGCTCGCTTCACGCGTGATGGTCGCCGCCGCGCACGAGGCGCACGCCGCGATTCGCATCCTGCTCGGCTATCCGGAGGCATGAGCCGGATGCGCGATCGAACATCCAGGTTTGCGCTGGCGGAATCCTGAGGTAAACTGAAACTTCCAACTCTATCCTCGGGGACGGTTGAGAGGCCTTGCCAGCGGGTAGACTAGGGAAGCAAGAGCGGTCGGCTGACGTGGGGTTTTCCAATCGCAGCAACCGGTCTGGGTACAGGCCGAGTTCGTAGCCCGGGAAGCGCGCAGTTCCGCTCAGGGTGCTCAGGGGGAGCACCAGTGGGAATTGGGGGCGCGACTATATGGGCGTACATTCAGCCTTGAGTGAGGCGGGTCAGACCGTCCCATTCGTCGATTTGCGACGGCTGCACCGCGACTTGGGCGATTCGCTCGAGTCGTCGTTCCGGTCGGTCGTCGACGAGGGTGGCTTCACCCTCAGCAAACAGCTCGATCAGTTCGAAGCGAGCTTCGCCGACTACATCGGTGTGGATCACGCCATCGGTGTGGGGTCCGGAACTGACGCGCTGCACTTCGCGCTTCGCGCTGCCGGCATAGGACCGGGCGACGAGGTCATCACCGCGGTCAACACCTTCGCTGCGACCGCGGAGGCGATCCTGATGGCCGGTGCGCGACCGGTGTTCGTGGATGTCGATGAGCGCACCCTCCTGATGGATCTGGATGCGCTCGAGGCCGCCCTCACGAGCAGGACCCGCGCGGTCATTCCCGTACACCTCTACGGCCAGCCGGTGGACATGACCCGGCTCACGAGCATCGCGCAGCGCGCGGGAATCAAGGTAATCGAGGACGCGTGCCAGGCCCACGGAGCCTACTGCGGAGCGGATCGCGTGGGAGGGCTCGGCGACGCGGGCTGTTTCAGCTTCTATCCCAGCAAGAACCTCGGCGCCTTGGGCGACGGCGGAATCGTCACCACTGACGATCCAGCGATCGCCGCTCGGGTTCGGTCGCTGCGGAGCCACGGCGAGGATTCCTCGCGACTACACGTCGAACCTGGGTACTGTAGCCGGCTGCACGGGATGCAGGCGGCATTCCTCAGCGAGAAGCTGCCCCATCTGGATCGCTGGAATCAGATGAGGATGGACTCGGCGGCGCTCTATGACGAGCTGCTGGGTTCCACATCCGCAGTGCTGCCGGGAAGATCCGATGGAGTGAACCACGTCTTCCATCTCTATGTCGTTCGCGTTCGTGACCGCGATCGCGTGCGACAGGCGCTGATGGAGCGCGGGATACAGACAGGCATCCACTACGCGGTGCCGCTCCATCTGGAGCCGGCCTTCTCGGACCTGGGCTATCTGCCCGGCGAGTTCCCGATCGCAGAAGCGGCAGCGATGTCGATGGTGTCCCTGCCGATGTATCCGTTCCTGCTGGAACAGGAAGTGGCCCGTGTGGCCGAGGCAGTTGCGGAGGTGACCGATGTCTGACGTCATGCGCGATACGCAGTTCGAGCGCGCCTTGCCGGCCCAGGGTGCGGCGGTCGACGCGAGGGCCGCGGCGGAATCGCTCGTACCTGCAGCTTGCGGCAAAGCGCGCAATCGACTTCACCGTCGCGTTAGCTGGACTGCTGTTGCTGAGCCCGTTCTTGTTGCTGGTCGCCGTCGCCGTTCGGCTCGAATCGAAGGGACCCGCGCTCTTCAGGCAGACCAGGCTCGGCAAGGACGCCCAGCCGTTCACGTTCTACAAGTTCCGGACGATGGTCGACGGCAACGACCCGGAGATCCATCGCCGGTATGTGGAGAGCCTGATCACGAAGCCCTCGGAGGAGCTGAAGGGCGACACGGGCTCGTTCAAGATCGAGAACGACCCCCGGCTCACGAAGCTGGGTGGGCTACTGAGGCGGACGAGCATCGATGAACTGCCTCAGCTCTTCAACGTCCTGACGGGCGATATGTCGCTGGTCGGACCGCGCCCGCCGCTTCCCTACGAAGTGGAGCTGTACTCGGCGCGGGCTCTTCGGCGCTTGGAATGCAGGCCCGGAATCACGGGGCTCTGGCAGGTCAGCGGACGGTGCATGACCACGTTCGACGAGATGGTCGAGTTGGATATCGAGTACATCGACACATGGTCGCTGGGGTTGGACCTGAGGATTCTGGCACGGACGCCGAGGGCGGTCCTCGGCGGGAGGGGGGCGTGGTGATGGGCAACGACATGCTGACCGTGGCTCTTGTCGGCTACGGGTACTGGGGTCCCAACCTCTTGCGCAACTACATGGAGTTGGGCGGCGTGCAGGTGAAGTGGGTCTGCGACCGCGACACCGGCAAGCTGGCAAGGGCCAAGAGCCGCTATCCCGCTGTGCTGGTGACTGAGGACTACTCCGACGTGCTCGGCGATCCTGATGTCACGGCGGTGATCATTGCCACGCCGATCAGCACCCACTTCCCGCTCGCGATGGCCGCGTTGGAGGCCGGAAAGCACGTGTTCGTCGAGAAGCCGATGACCGCGAGTGTCGCCGAGGGCCGCGCCCTTGTCTCGGCAGCCAACTCGAGACGATTGACGTTGATGGTCGGTCACACCTTCGAGTTCAGCGCGCCGGTCATCGCCATAAAGGATCTCATCGCATCCGGTGAGCTCGGTGACGTCTACTACATCTCGTCGAGCCGGATCAACTTGGGGCTGCACCAGAAGGACGTGAGCGTCATCTGGGACCTCGCCCCCCATGACTTCTCCATCCTGTTCGACTGGCTCGGCGAGGAGCCCGAGCATCTCGCCGCGTTTGGGCGCGGTTGCGTCAAGTGCGACATTCCCGACGTGGCGTTCATGACGATGAGATTCCCGTCCGGCTGCATCGCCGAAGTTCAGCTGTCGTGGCTCTCACCGGTCAAGCTTCGTCGAACACTCGTGGTAGGCAGCAAGAAGATGCTTGTCTACGACGACACGGAGAGTGTCGAGAAGGTCAAGGTGTTCGACCACGGTGTGAACCTCATCGAGCCCGGATCGTTCGGTGAGTTCCAGATGTCCTACCGCACCGGCGACATCGTCTCGCCGCACTTGGAGGCACGTGAACCGCTGCGCGATGAGGCGCAGCACTTTCTTGATTGCGTCCGCACTGGCGCAGTGCCCAAGACCGACGGCGCGAGCGGATTGCGCGTCGTGCGCGCGCTCGAGCAGGCGGAGAACTGGATGCGGTACCACGACGCCCATCCGTCGGAGGCGAGTCGGCAGCCTGTCATTCCCGGACTCGAGCACCCGCTCGGGCGGTCGCTGCTCCCGCAACACTTGCGCATGACTAACGACTGAAGGCGGGGCAATGGACTCAGCCGCAACGGGATTCTCGGATGCACTTCCAGCGGGGGTGACCTTGGGGTCAGGGACCCGGGTCATCGGTGACTGCGCCCTCGGGGTTCCCCCCAGGGGCGCGGTCGCTGGCGAACGCGAGCTGCAGGTCGGCGCCGACAGCGTGATCCGACCGTTCACCACGCTCTACGCCGGCACCATCATCGGCGACCGCTTCCAGTCCGGCCAAGGCGTGTCCATTCGCGAAGACAACGTCATCGGCGATGACGTCTCCATTGGCACCAACGCGGTGCTCGAGGCCGGCAACCGCATCGGCAATCGGGTGCGAATCCACACGGGGTGCTTCCTCGAACTCGTGACCGTAGAGGATGACGTGTTCATCGCGCCGAATGTGGTATTTGCGGACGATCCTCATCCTCCGTGCCCGCGCTATGAAGAGTGCGTCGGTGGTGCCGTGGTGAAGCGGGGCGCACATATCGGCTCGAACTCGACCATCTTGCCCGGCGTTGTGATCGGAGAGGGTGCACTGGTGGGCGCCGGCTCGGTGGTCACGCGCGACGTGCCTGCGGGAATGGTAGTCGTGGGGAACCCGGCGAGGGTGACACGAGCGGTGGCGGACCTGACGTGCGAGCCCGGACTGCTGGATCACCCGTACGGCGCGGTGCGACGCTAAGTGGCACAATGACACCCGAGAGGGGATGAGCCATGAGACAGGCCATCGAGATTCTGCGACGACGCAAGTGGCTGTTCCTGATTCCGTTTCCGATCGTCTTCGTTGTGCCCGTAGTCTTCAGCTTCATCTTTCTGCGCAGCTACAAGGCCGACTCTACGATCTGGCTCGATTCGAACTCCAGCGTCTCGTCAGTTCTGCAACAGCATGGGGCCGGCTCGTCGAGCGACACACCGATTCAGACGAGACGCACGCGCTTGCGGCAGTTGATGCAGACCGGAGTTCGTCTCGCGGTCATCGGCAAGACGCAGCTTCAGTCGCGCATGGACACGGCGCGCGGTCGCGCGAAAACGATCGATTACGTCCGCAAGAACACCTCGATCGAAGTCGTCGGCCCCAACGCCGTGAGGGTGACGTTCCTCGGTCGAAGCCCTGACGAGGCCGTGGCCGTTGCGAAGAGCACGACCAGCGAGTTCGTCGACCGGGTCAAGACTGCGGTCAGGCAGCAGAGTGAGAAGACGACGGACCTGTTCGCACAGCAGTCTGACCGTACCGCGGCAGCTCGAGGCCGCGAATGAACAACTGCAGGCGTTCAGAGAGAAACACCCGAAACCCGGCAGCTTGACATGGCCGAGAGGGTGCTCACTGCGACGAGGATAACCGCATCGCCGGCGGTACAGACCGAGTACGCACGGCTCAAGCTGGCCGCCGACTATGCCCAACAGCTCTACGACCAGTCGCTGGCCGATCTCGGACAAGCTCGGGTCGTGTCGAATCTGCAGGAAGACCGCTACACCACTGGATTCCGGACCATGGATGAGCCGGTCGCACCAGTGTCCTTTTCGATGCGACGGATGCTGCTCTCAGCTTCTTGGCGTTGGTCGCTGCCGTCGTGGTGGGCGCCATCGTTGTCGCTTGGGCCGAGTACAACGACCGCACGCTGCACAGTGAGCGCGAGGTCGAGGAGACGCTCGACCTGCCGGTATTGGCGGAGATCCCGCTCAGCCCTCGGGGGGCGAAGCGAGCATGACCGGTCAGCCAGCGCAGACGCAACTCGCCGGTGAGGCGCAGCATCCCGGATTCGTACAGGCCGTCTCCGCTGTGGAGGCGGCTGGGGGTGTTGTGGCAAACGACGTGGCGGCCCCGGCCCCGTGCAGTCTCGTCCTGACGTCCTTGCTCGGGCGGAAGACGTCGCGCATTACGAGCGGGTGGCAGTCCGGCTTCTGGCTGCCGGAGACACGGAGCACTTCGTCCTCGCGGTAACGAGTTCGGTCTCTGGTGAAGGTGTTTCGACTGTGTGCGTCGGGGCGGCCGTCGCCTTGGCGACGAACACGACCAAGAGCGTACTGCTCGTCGACGCCAACCTCAGGCGTCCGGCACTCCACGAGATGCTCGGGGTGCCAATCGGACCGGGCCTGCACGAACTCCTGGCAGCGGCTGAGGGCGCTGCCGCACTGTCGCCCGGGGTCGGAGTGCGTGCAGTTCGCACGTCGGTCCCCAACCTCTGGTTCTTGCCAAGCGGGCTTGGAATGGCTCAACCCACTCAATTGATGACGTCCTCGGCGACCAAGGCCCGATTGCAGGACCTGCGTGAGCGCTTCGACTACACGATCGTCGATTGCCCGCCCCTTCTCACTGCCGTCGACGCGTCATCGATCTGCCGGTCCGCGGACGGGGCGATCATCGTCCTGCGGTCCGGCCTCACGCCACGCGAGGACGTGGCTCGTGCCACAGAACTCCTTGAAGGCACCCCGATCATGGGCGTCATCCTTAACGGAGTGTGAGTAGCCATGCCGCTGGTCCTGTTTCTTCTTGGATGTGCACTGACGCTCGGCTTGACCGTCGAACGAGTCGGCGTAGGCGTCTACGCGAGCCTGTTCGTCCTCGCCTTCTGCGCGGCGGTCGTGTATCTGGCTCTCTACTAGCCCAACTCCAAAAGACGGTTGGATGCAATGGCCGCAGACGGCGTCCGCTCAATCAATCAGTACCGTGGCACAGCGCAGAATCGTGTGCGAAATGCCACAGTCCTTGCGACGGCCCTATCTGTCGCGGTGGCAATCCTGCTCTTTGCGTTCCCGCCGGGTTGGCTCGCGGTCCTCTTCTGCGTCGGTGTCGCATTCACGATGGTGACCTGGTGGCGGCCGGTGCTGGGCGTAGCGTTGGTGCTGCTGCCTACGCTGCTCTTTGAGCAGTTTGAGATTGGTGTGTATCGGCCGCTGACATTGCTCGTGCCGTTCTTCTCGAGTGCATCGGCGACGATGGCCAACGGCGGGTTCAAGGCCAGCCCTCTCGAGGTGATGCTCGCCATCGTTGCAGGGGTCGTGACCCTCAAGGCGATTCTCGGGAAGGCGCCTGTGCGTCCGAATCCGCTCTCGGTGCCCGTGGCTGTCCTCTCGGCTTCCCTGGTCGCCTGGCTCGCGTACGGTCTGCTGGCGGGTGGAGCCCTCAGCGTCGCGGTCTGGGAGCTGAGGGCCCCGGTGTACTTCTGTCTCGTCGTGCTCATCGTTCCGCAGGTCCTCGCCTCCGAGCGTGACGTGCGCCTCCTTCTTTGGGTTGCCATCGCGGCGATAGGCGCCAAGTCGCTCCAAGGCGTGTGGAACTACTTCGCAATCCTTCAGATCAGCGCCACCGACACGCAGGGGGTCGCGGCACACGAGGACGCCGTGTTCATGGCGTGGATGGTCGTGTTCCTTGTCGCGCTCCTGCTCTATCGGACCTCACCAAAGCAACGTGCCGTGCTACTGGCATTCACTCCCTTCATGGCCTTCACCTTCGTGAAGGCCGATCGCAGAGCGGCTTATGCGGCTCTCGGCGTCGGCCTTGTGGTTCTGGCGGCGCTTGTGATGACGGATCGCACCCGGCGCGAACCCATCGTCAAGTGGGTGGTACCGGTACTGCTCGCGGTCGCGCTGACTGTCGCCGTTGGATGGGACCTGTCAGGGCCGATCGGCTTCCCCGCGAGGGTGGTCAGGTCGATCGTTGCGCCTCAGACCGCTGAGGATATCGGCTCGAGTCACTACCGGGTGGTCGAGGAGCTGAATCTGATGCAGTCGATTCGCGCACGCCCGCTCATGGGTCTGGGTTTCGGAAGGCCCTTCCAGCAGCCGGGGCAGAACGGGATCGCCATCCTCAAGTGGGAGTTCGCCGACGTCATCGCGCACAACTCGGTCTTCTGGATCTGGGCGGTCATGGGCACGCTCGGATTCGCGCTCTTCTGGGCGGTGTTTGGCGGCCTCATCGCGTTTGGCGGCGTGGTCTTCCGCACGAGCACCCCTGCGTACCACAAGGCGGTCGCCGGTCTGGTAACCGCTGCTGTGGCCATGCAGCTGATCGTCTCAACGGTGGATCTCCAGCTCACCTACGCCCGCAATATGGTCTTTCTCGGCGTACTCGTGGGGATGCTCGCGACGCTTCCTGCGCTGGAGAATGCGGAGGTCGCCAGTGCGTCCGAGTGACTCGCGGCAGGGCCTCCATGGCCGATTCCGCCCAAGTCCATCTGTCGGCCGAAGGCGAGCTAGCGCCTTGGGTCTAGGGCGTGCGGAGTGACCCCCAAGCCCGACGCGGAGGCCCGCGAGAAGGTTGCCGAGCAGACCCGGGACGCGGTCTCCGGAGGATTCGCGCTCTTTGGCGCCGAGGCCGCGACGTGGGCTCTATCGTTCGTCATGACGGTGATGATGCCGCGGTACCTGGGACCGACGGGCTACGGACGTTTCTACCTGGCACTCTCCATCACCGGGATCATGTCGATTCTCGTGGAGTTCGGGCTGAACTCTCTGGTCGCCCGCGAAGTCTCTCGGAATCGCCAGCAGGCGAAGATGTACCTCATCAACGCCGCCGTGTTGAAGGGCGGTCTTTGGGTCGTGGGCCTCGTGGTCGTGGCCGCGTTCGCTCGCGTGGCCCAATACCCGGTTGAGACACAGATCGCCATTGCGATTCTTGCCGTCGGCGTGCTCTTCTCGGCAGAAAGCTCACTGGTGATCGCGGTCCTGCAGGCGCACGATCGGATGCAATGGGTCGCAATCACCACGGTGGTCGAGAAGGCGCTCTATGTCGTTCTCGGCGTCACGGCCTTGCTCTTGGGCTATGGCGTCCTCGCACTCGCGATAGTCACGGTAGTGGGTGCGGGCGCCGGCCTCGCGCTCGACCTCTGGTGGTTCAGCCGGCTTGCACGACGGCGCGATGTGAGCGCAGGGTGGCAGGGTCTCGAACTGCGCGGGTTGCTCATCCGCGCACTCCCGTTCTTCTCCGTTGCGTTCTTCGGGGCCGTCTACTTTCGGGTGGACGTGGTGATCCTGTCACTTCTGCAGTCCGACGCGGTCGTCGGGTACTACGGGGCGGTCTACCGGCTGTTCCAGGCGACCTACATCCTCCCGAAGGCATTCTTGTTCGCCCTCTTCCCCCTGTTTTGCCGATTGTCCGCAGAGGCGGATGACGCGCTTGCCTCGGCAGCTCAGAAGGGACTCGATCTGCTGCTCGTCGTGGGCATCCCGCTCGCGCTCGGTACCTGCGTGCTGTCCGATGAGATCGTGGCGGTGCTCTACGGTCCGCAGTTCGCGTCGTCCGTCCCCATGCTGCGAGTGCTTTCTGTGGGGGTCGCACTCATGTATGCGAACGGCGTCTTCGTGCAGTTGCTGATCGCCACCGAGGGGCAGCGCAAGCTCGCTTTGACAGCCGGAATCGCGGCGTTTCTCAACGTCGGAGTCAACTTCCTCTTGATCCCGGCGGTGGGCGGCGTGGGTGCGGCCATCGCGACGGTCGTCACCGAGGCTGCAGTGATCTGCCTGAACTACTCGTTCCTTCCCCGGTCGCTGACGCGAGCGCTACGATTTGGCATGCCGGGGAAAGCGCTCCTCGCGGGCGCCGCGATGGCTGGCGTGCTGCAGGTGCTCGGCGGCCGGAGTCTGCTGGTGCTCGTACCAGTCGGAATCGCGTCGTACCTGGTAGGCATTCTGGTGCTCAGAGCCGTGCCGCCCGAGGACTGGAAGATGCTGAAGTCGGCCCTGACGAACCTGAGGAGCGCATCGTGGTCCCGCGGGGAGTAGACGGCATCATCTGCTTCAGCGTCGACACGCTGGGGCGCGACGTCAAGCGACCGTGGCAGCTCATGCTTCGTCTCTCGAAGCGCGTTCCCGTGGTCTACGTCGAGCCAGACCTGTCGTTCACGTCGCTCGTCAAGAACTGGAGAACGGCGCTCTCAGCAGAGTCGCGCCAACGGCTGCGCCGAGCGCTGTCGCGGCACTCCGATGAGGTCGCACCCGGGCTGCACGTCGTCGGCTCGATGGTGCTCGTGCCGTTGAATCGGATCTCGGGCCTGCTCCCGGCGGGTTTGCTTCGTGCCGTCGGGGTGGGCCAGCACCGGCGGGCGGCACGCCGCGCATACCGGGCCGCAGAGCGCCTCGGGATCACCTCGCCCGCAGTGTGGGCGACGCACCCTCTGCCGATCGAGAGGCCACCGACCGACGGGCGCGGTTCGCTGCTTGTGTACGACTGTATCGACCGTTGGTCCGACTTCCCCCATGCAATGTCTGATGGCAGGTTCCGATCCCTCATCACGGACACCGAGAAGGACCTGATCGCACGCGCCGATATCGTCTTCTGCTCCGCCGCCGGGCTGTTCGAGTCCTGTCGCCGAACCGCTACCGGTCGCGTCCTCCTGGTTCGCAACGGTGCGGACGTCGAACACTTCGCGCCCGCGGGGCACCTCGTGCCGCGCGACATCGCTCAGCTGCGGCAACCCATCATCGGGTACGTCGGCGCGGTTGCCGACTGGGTTGACTTTGAGTTGTTGCGGACCCTTGCTCTGTCTCGGCCCGACTGGTCGCTCGTGCTGATCGGGCCGGTGTTCGGGACCAAGAACAGCGGAGATGCGAGCGCGCTCCGGCTGGTATCCGGACTCCCGAACGTCACCCTGCTCGGGCCGCGGTCCTATGAGGACATTCCCGCCTACCTCGAGGCGTTCGAGGTGGCGATCATCCCGTTCAAGCTCAATGGGCTGACCGAAGATACCAACCCGATCAAGGTGTACGAGTACCTGGCTGCCGGGCTGCCCGTAGTGTCGACAGCTCTCAGGGAGGTCGCGACCCTCACCGAAGTGCACATCGCCTCTGACCCGGCTGAGTTCGTGCGTCTGTGCGAGGAGGCGTCGCGCGAGCGCTCTGATGCGAACCGCCGAGCCACCCGCATCGAGCTGGCTGCCCGCAACTCCTGGGACGCGCGCGCCGACGTCGCCTGGCAGGCCATAGTCGAGCACAGGATTCCGGCAGCGCCGTGAAACATGCCCCGGCGGGGGAGTCCCGAACGGCGGCGGGCCGCCGGCAAGATCATCGGTGCTGCGGCGGCTTCCGGCCAGCTCTACCATATTTTGTGGATTGACACCCACACCACCACACCTTATGGTGCGCGCAGTATGAGCTCCCGACGTTTCAGCTCAATCCGATCCTGCTCTCCGTGATACGTCGGTCGTTCGAGTCCCAACCCAACTGCCACCTCTCCCGGGCAAACACCCACTTGAGTGCGGGTACCGGGCTGCCGAAGACTCGAACAGAGTAGCGACCGGGTGAGCGAGTGACCGACCAGTTCACAGTGCGACTGGCGGAAGGCGGGTGGAACGTGAAGCGACTCACAAGGCTCCTTATCACGCTGGCGTTCGTGATGCCGTCGCTGCTCGTCGGATGTGCCGCAGAGGCCGGACACGTTCCGGCGCTCGCCGCCGGCTCAACCCACTACGTATCGCCCTCCGGCATGGCGACGTGGGCGCAGTCCGTGGACGGCGCCACCCCCTGCTCCATGTCTACCGCCGTTGCGGCCTACGCCGCGGGCGATACCGTCATCATCCGTGGCGGCACCTATCCCGGGCGGCCCACCTTCTCGCGCTCGGGCGCCTCAGGCAACGCCGTGACCTTCCAGCCGTATCCCGGCGAGCGGGTCACGTTCTCGGAAGGCTTCGTCGTTGCGGGCGACTACCTGACGTTCACGGGTGGCGGGAGCCGCCTCGATCCGGCGACGCTCGGATTCGTGATCACCCCCGGATCGACGAGCATCTCGTCCGGGTACGCACCCGCAATGGGCCAGGTATTCGTGTCTGGCAGCAACAACACGATATCGGGCTTCCATGTCCACACGTGTTCACGCGGTGCCGGAGTCTCGCTCTCGGACTCGAACACGATCTCGGGCAACGCGCTGACGAACTTCGTGATCGGCCGTCCCGACGTGGCCGACGGGCTCAACATCCAGCACGACGGGGTTGTGATCGGCAGGAACGTCTCGAACACTACGATCTCCCGGTTCGACATCTCGGGCTTCGGTGGAAGCGCGGGTATCACCAGCAACCAGATGGCCCTCGGGACGGGCAAGGGCGTCCTTATCGAGGACGGCTACATCCACGGCCCCGCGGGTTGGTTCATGGGCAACAACATCTCGGATGGTGACGGGGTGCGCTTCTGTGGCCCGAACATGACCATGCGCCGCGTCGTCATCGACGTCTGGCAGGAGTACGACCACGCGGCCACTGGGCTCAAGCACTCCGACGCGATCATGGCCTACACGGGAAGCACCGCAGCACAGGGTCCCGACAACCTGCTCGTCGAGGACTGCCGCTTCGGCTCGATGAACACGACGCACTCGTGGGATGGGCGACACTCGCTCGGTCTCGGCGTCTCGTCGAACAACTCCGACGGCCGGACACGCAGCTACCAGTTCAAGAACGTCGTGTGGATGATGGCGCAGCCGACCACCGACCCGACCGCGCACGGCGTCTTCTCATACTCGGGCGGGGCGGGCCTGGCCGTCTACTTCGACAACTGTTACTTCAAAGGCGGTTCGCCGTCGTTGCCTGCGAGGGTCATCTACAAGAACTGCGTCATCAACTGGCCCAACAACCGTTCGCTCGAGTACGGCGGCGGCAACTTCACCGGGTCGTCGCACAACGCGTTCGTCGGGTACTCCGCGCTTCCCACGTGGGCGCGCAGCCAGACCGGCAGCTTCGTCACCTCCAACCCCATGCTGGTGAACGCGGACTTCTCGGCGGCCACACGCTACGGGCTCGACGCTGACCTGCACCCCACGGAGAAGAGCCCTCTCGTGAACGCGGGGATCACGGCAACGACCAGCCCGGTCGGCGACCTCGACGGCGCCGCCCGCACGGGGACGATGGACATCGGGCCGTACGCCTATTCGGGTCCCGTGCCTGATCCGATCACGTCGTTCAGGGCGGCCCCAACAGCGTCCGTATCGCTCACCTGGACCAATCCGACCTCGCCCGGCTTCTCGTCGGTTCGCATCCTTCGTTCCACGACAGGCTTCGCATCCTCGCCCGCCGAGACGAACACCCAGCGGGTGATCTACGAGGGTTCGGGCAGCGCATACACGGACCATCCGACAGTGAGCGCGGTGACGTACTACACGGCATTCGCTCGGAGTTCATCAGGCGAATGGTCGGCGCGGACAGGGGTCACCCAGGACCCGAGAACCCGCATCGTGGCTCCGAGTTCCATCGTTGCATCCTATGCCGCACCAGCCGTGCTCCGCGTTCGACTGATCGACGCCAATGGCGGAGGAATCGGCCGCAAGAGCCTAGTCGTTCGGCGATCCGACGGCGTCGTGACCTCGATGACGGCAGAGACTTCCCGGGGGGCACGTGCGGGAACCTACGTCGCGTCCGTGGAGGTTGTCGCGGGGCGACGGACGACGTTCACGGTCCACTACGCGGGCGACGGGTTCTTGAAACCGGCGATCGCGCCGGTTGCAGTGATTCCCAGGGCCTCAGTGGCGACGCCGGTCGCCCCCAAGTATATGTCGAGGACCAGGCGGTACACGGTCACCGGGTGGCTGAAGCCACGCCACGCTGCGGGATCATCGCCAGTGCGGGTCTATGCGTGGAGGAAGACCCGGGCCGGCGGTTGGAAGCCCTACGGCTACGTCGCGGCCAAGGTGCGCGACTCCGCGAGTCACAGCAAGTACTCGGGCAAGGTTCGGTTGAAGCTCAAGGGCACATGGCGGCTGCGTGCGTACGCGAGCGCCGACAGCGGGCATGCGGCCGCATGGTCGAATCGATACGACTACGTGACCGTGAGGTAATCCCGCATCAGGCGAGACCGAGCTCGGCGCTCGCGTTCGAGAGCTCTAGCAGCGCGTGTTTGGGATACAATCAGCCCCGGGGGAGTCGCACGGCATCACGGCAGTACCGAATCCTGGTGACGACCCCCTTGTGTCTCTGGCAGCAGGTTGCTCGCGATGGTGAGGGCCGAGTAGTCGCTGCCGGACATCCGGGCGGAGGTTGAGTTTCAGTCATGGTCGAGAACTCACGACGGCGCTACGCGATCGTCTCGCCCGTCCGCAACGAAGCCACGGTCATCCGCCAGACGCTCGAGTCGGTCACGAGGCAAGTAGAACCGCCGGTGGACTGGGTGATTGTCGACGACGGGTCCACGGACGAGACCGCCTCGATCGTCGGGGAATTTGCCGAGCGACATGACTACATACACCTCCATTCGGTGAGCAACGATGATTCCGCGACGTCGTCGGACAGGCTACTTTGGGCAGCCGAGGCGATCGCCTTCAATCACGGACTTCGCGAGGTGGATCTGGACTCGGTCGACTTCATCGTGAAGCTCGATGGCGATCTGGCCTTTGGACCCGACTACTTCGCGTCACTCATGGACGAGTTCGAGCGAGACGAACGCCTGGGAATCGCGGGCGGCTACTGCTACGCGACGCTCAAGGGTGAGCGGTGCGTCGAGTGGAATCCCCAGTCTCACGTCCGTGGCCCCACGAAGGTCTATCGGATGGCGTGCTTCCGCGAGATAGGCGGGATCAAACCGGTCTACGGATGGGACGGGCTGGATGTCCTGGAGGCCCAGATGGCCGGGTGGCGCACCGGCAGCTTCGACTACCCGGTCGAGCATCTCAGGCCCACCGGGAGCCGGGGGGGCCAGCTCAAAGGATTCGCTCGCGGGGGCAAGGGGGCGTACCTGCTCGGCTACCACCCGGTCTTTGCGTTCGTGCGTGGCGCGCGCTACTCGACGACCAAGCCCTACGTCCTCAACAGCATCGCCTTCGTGGTCGGGTACTTGGGGGCCTGCATCAAGAGGCCGCCGAGGAGCGCCGACCCCGCGACGATCGCGTACTTGCGGCGCACGCAGATGCAGCGTCTTCGCAACCTCGGCGACATGACCGAGATTCGGTCCCTGCTCGGCAAGGACGGTCCGTGAGCAGCAACCCACTTCAGCACGCCATCACCTTCTGGAAGCCGTTGATGGGGGCCCAGGAACTCGATTCGCTGGCCCGCTATGGCGACCCGGGCGCTGCTCCGTCGCGCGGCATCACGGCGTGGCGGGTGGACTCAGACCCAAAGCCCTACCAGGTGCGCTGTGGCGCAACGCGGTTCGCGCTCTTCGCGGCGGTCCACCCGATCGACGAGGTCCCGTCCGCTGCAGAGGTCCTGGCCGACATCGTCGACCCATCGGGGCGGCACCACTCGTACGTCCTGTGGCACCCGGGTGAGCATGGCGTCACCATGCCTTTCGATCCGAACGCGGCGATCGAGGCATTCTGGCGGGAGGAGTACGTGCCCGCCGCGAGCAAGACGGTCTTGCCGCAGCCGGTGCTCTCGTCGTACTACAAGGTCTTCAGGCGCCTGATCCCGACGGGCGTGAGGGTCCGGCTTCGGAAGCTGCTGCGCCGTCGGGTCGAGGACGCCGAGCGCTTCCTCGAATGGCCGAGCGACGACAGCCTCGACCTTCTGCAACGGTTCCTCCTGTCCTTGGTCATGCGGGCCACCGGTCGGCAGGAGCTACAGTTCGCGTGGTTCTGGCCGGATCGACACCCCTGGGCGGTCGCGTTGACCCACGACGTTGAGACGGCCGGCGGGCTCGCACGAGTCCTTCACGTCGCCGAGATCGAGCGGGCGCGGGGCCTGCGCTCATCCTTCAACCTCGTACCGCTCGACTATGAGATACCAGGCTCGCTGCTCGAGCAGATGCGAGCGGCCGGCCTCGAGATCGGGGTCCACGGCTACACGCACGACGGTATGCTCTTCTCGAAGTGGTCCACATTCCTGGAGCGCATCGTCACCATCAACGAGTGCGGTCGCCAATGGGGCGCGTCGGGCTTTCGCTCGCCTGCAACGTATCGCAACCAGGAGTGGTTCCACCTGCTCGGATTCGAGTACGACTCGTCCGTCGCGGACACGGCACCCTTCGAGCCGCAGCCGGGAGGGTGCGCGTCCTTCTTTCCATTCCAGATCGGCGAGATGGTTGAACTGCCGATCACGCTACCGCAGGACCACACACTGTTCGGGCTTCTCGGCGAGGACGACGCGCAGACGTGGCTGACGAAGATCGAGCTGGTCAGAGCGTCGCACGGGATGGCGTGCGTGCTCGCGCACCCGGATCCTTCGGCCGGGTACATCGGGCTGGCTGAGAACGAGGCGCACTACCGAGCCCTCCTCGACGTCGTCGCCGAGTCCGGTGCATGGACGCCTCTGCCCCGTGACCTGGCGCGCTGGTGGCGTGCGCGCGCACATGCGGCCCCAGCGGCTACCGCTGGCGGGGAGGGCGGCTCTCTGGGCACGGCCGTGCTGCAATCGTCAGGCCGACTGGAACTCGTCGCTCCCGAACGGGACTACTGATTCCCGCACTCCACCCGCAGAATCTCCTCGAGGTGCCGCAAGATATCGAGAAGTGCCTGTCGTGGGGACGCATCGGGTGCTCCGCCTTTGTCGCGAGGCGTGAGCTTGATCTTCGTCCGTACGGCTTCGGCGTCGCCGATCATGGTCAGGCGGCCCTCTTGTTCGAGCTTCCGGTCGACCGCCCCCATCTTGCCTCGGAAGATGCTGTAGACCGGAATGCCGAGCGAAGCGGCTTCGCGATTCATCGTTCCGCCTCCGCTGACGGCCAGATCGGAGTACCACAGCAGATTCAGGCCGTTGAGCGCGTGTGAAGGGATGATCGTCTTGTCCCCCTCGAACCAGCCGGGGTAGTCCACCCGCAGTTCGTCGCCTTCGGACCGGGTCCGCGGAAGGAACACCGCCCGAACGCCGGGGGTGTTCACGATCCTGGACATCAACTCCACGAGCAGAAGGCTGCCCTCGGGGTTATGGTAGTGCGCTTGGCTCGCGGGCGGGCGTACGGTCACGACCACTTCGGCGTCGCGAAGCCCCAGTTCATCCAGGATCGACGGGTCCGGCTGGAACTCCGGGACGTAGACGTCCTCCTTGATGCCGTGATAGTACCGTCGCAAGGTCGTCGCTCCGGCGAGCTCGCTGTCGGTCAGCGCGTCGGGCATCATCAGCCACTTCGGCCGCGCAAACGGTATCGACTTCCCGTGTTCGTAGTCGTCGATCGCGATGGTCGGGATCCTCAACAGGTTGCACAGGAGGATCTGAGATCGGGAGCCATGTGAAAGCGCCAAGTCGGGCTTCTGCCGTAAGCAGAACGGCGTGAGCTGCACGGAGCGCCAGAGCAGACCGAGGACCTTCTTGACGAGGTTCTTGCCGTAGTGCCGGCCGATCTTGATGTACCGGACACCAAGCTCGTCAGCGAGGTCGCACACCCCGTAGGCGTCTCGAGCCGTCAGGAGGACCGTGTGGCCCCGTTCCTCCAGTTCGCGCGCGATAGGAATGAAGAACGGCACGTGCGGCGTGTTGTCCAGGTCGATCCAGACTCGCTTACCGGAGCCACTCATCGAGAGTCCTCTCGCGTATCGGCTGCGTGCGGTTCGGGACTCGCTACAGCCGATGGCAACATCATGCGGTCCACCGATAGAGGAGCTCGCCGAGCCCGCGGCAGACGTAACTGGGCGAGCTCCGGATGATCCTCTGGGGCAAGGCTCCGACACCCTGGATCCGGTCACTGGGTGGCGTGCGAGAGATGTGCGTGTAGATGAGCGGTCGTTCGCAGGTGCCCCACCCGGACTTGTAGAGGCGCAGCCCATCTCCATCCGGGTCGGTACGCCCCATGTCCAGCGTGTGGTAGCCCTCAGCGCACGCCGTTGACCATCACCTCCCATTCGATCAGGTAGCCGGCACCGACAGTCGGCGTGAACGGGGTCAGATCCGTAGTACTTCGCCACCAGCGTGCCGTTGTGACTCAGATAGAGACCCGAGGCCACCGCTTCGCCGTCGAGTGTCGCGGTCGCCACGAAGCCGTGCCCGTGTCGCAAGGAGGCGCTCCCCGATCAGGTCGAAGAAGCGGCGCGGCTGGACCGGCACACCGTGACGCCGTCTCGTCAGTGTCTGGAGCCGGTAGAACGTCGCGACATCCTGCGCTGAACAGCCGCGAGAGACCTGGACGCCCTTTCGAGCAGCGCGATTGCGGCTGTAGCGATGGCCTTTGTTGGGGTGCAGATCGGCAGGGTCTCGGGGCAAGTGCCAGCAAGATGGTCGTAGCCGACCTCCACCGGGTGCACGTCGTCGGCCTCGGGCAGGCTCGTCCGCACCTCGAGTTCCCGCGCGGGGCCGGCGAGCGCGTATTCCCTGAGCGCCTGCGCCACGTCGGCCGCGGCGACGTCGTGGCGAACGAGCACGGGACACGAGTCCGAGAAGGGCAGCGACACCCACCGGAGCCGACCGAGGGGGGAGCGGACGGCCACTGTAGGCACGCCCGCCAAGATCTCACCATCGGTGTCGCGCATCGCCAGCACGAAGGCCTCGAAGCGGTAGCAGTCGGCGATGAGGGTGGCCCACGCGGGGAGGTGGAACGGCGTGGCGCCAGGGTGCGACTCGACGAACTCGAGCCACCCGGGGTCCCCCATAGGGATCCTAGCGATCCTCGCGCGCGCGTCCGATCTCATGCTGCCCACCGATACAGGAGCTCGCCGAGTGCGCGACAGACCCACAAGGGAGAGCGGCGAATGATTCGCTGGGGCAATCCCCCAACACCTGGGCGGCGTTCGCCCGGTGGCGTGCGCGAGATATGCGAGTAGACGAGCGGCATCTCCTCTGCGCCCAACGACGTCTTGTAGAGGCGCAGGCCGTCGGCGTTCGGGTCGCTGCGACCCATGTCCAGCGTGTGGTAACCCTCTGCACAGCCGGTGACCATGCTCTCCCAGTCGATGAGGTATCCGGCCCCGGCAGTCCGGATGGCTCGGGTCCGATCCGTAGTACTTCGCGACGAGCGTGCCGTTGTGGCTGCAGGTAGACGCTCGCCGCCACCACCTCGCCGTCCAGCGTCGCGGTCAGCACGAAGCCGTGACCCTGCTCCAGCAGCCGTTCGTGAATCAGATCGAAGAAGCGCCGCGGCTGCACGGGCACGCCGTGGCGACGCCTCGTGAGGGTCTGAAGTCGGTAGAACGTCGCGACATCCTCAGCCGAAGTGCCGCGGGAGACCTGGAAGCCGCTGCGGATCGCACGATTGCGGCCGTGACGCTGGCCTTTGCGGGGTGCAGATCGGCCGGGTCTTCGGGGTAGCGCCAGTCGGTGAATGTAGCCGACAGGCACGGGGTACACGTCGTCCGCCGCCGGGAGACTCGTCCGCACCTCGAGTTCCCGCGCGTGGCCGGCGAGAACGTACTCCCTGAGTGCCTCGCACGACGTCGACCTGAGCGACATCTCGGCGCACGAGCACGGGACACGAGTCCGAGAAGGGAAGCGAGACCCATCGAAGTCGGCCGAGCGGGGAGCGAACGGCCACCGTCGGGAGCTCCTGCGAGGATCTCGCCTCCGTCGGTGTCGCGCATCGCCAGCACGAACGCCTCGAAGCGGTAGCACTCGGCGATGAGGGCGGCCCACGCGGGGAGGTGGAACGGCGTAGCGTCAGGGTGTGACTCGACGAACTCGAGCCACCGGGGGTCGTCGATCGCAGCTGGCATTCTCGTGCGCACGCACCCGTCACGCGCGCCGGCTTCCCTCTAGGACGCGCACCCGCCGGCCTCTCGGGCGCAGGATGCCGGGACCACCGCAGGGTTCTCGACGCGAGTTTCCACAAGTTCCCACGTGAACGCGACACCGGGCTTCCAGTCGCTGCTCGAGTAGATCGCGAACATCTTGGGTCCCCGAAGCGAGCGGCGCCACTGCCCGAAGGTGAGCTCACCCTTGCCTGCGGTAGTCGATGAACGCGCGAACGTCGCGCTGCCAGTCCACCCACTGCATGCCTTCGGTGAAATCCAACTGGGGCTCCACGGGAATTCCCAGCGCGTCTCGGTAGCGAGATCCACGGCAAGATCGACGCCGCAACGAACACCCGAGCCCGTCCCACATGCCGAATCGCGTGTTGAACTCGATGAGCTTGTACTGTCCGTCGCGCGGGTCGTGTTTGAACTCGAGCCCGCCGAGGCCCTGGTAGCCCACGGCGGACAGGGTTCGGAACACGAGCTCCTTGAGAACGGGGTCGGCGAACGTCTCCACGAAGCTCGCCGACCCGAAGCCGGTCGGAATCACTCGATGCTTGCGTCCCGAGAAGTACCCGAGCGGCCCGGCTCGAACGGTCGGCGTAGAAGGCGGCGTACACCAGCCGACTGTCCTCGCCCGGGATGACCTCCTGGACGATCATGCGAGGGTCGTAAGCGGCGATGCGCTCGAACGCATCCACGAGCTCCTCGGGGCTGTGGCACAGGATGACCTTGGCGCGCCCCTCGAAGAGCCCCTTCCGGAGCAGCTGCGTGATCTCGCGCGAATGCCAGTAGGTGCTCTCCGTCGGCTTCAGAATCGCCGGGAAGGTGACGTCTCTGTGCAACCTCGCGAATGTCGGAGTCCGCCGACATGAAGTACGTCATGCGGCGCGGGTATCGAGAACTCGCGCGACGCCGGCGTCGAGTCCGTCCTTCGTGGTGAGCTCGACCATCGACGCGTGCGGTGACATGACGTACTCGTAGTAGGGAGCGAGCTTCGTCGCGATACTGCGAGCACAGCAGCACGTGACGGTCACTGAGCGGGTACAGGACCGCTCGGCGTCCCCAGCCCCTTGCCGAACTCCACCAAGAAGTCGATGTAGCGCTCCTCCTCGCTCTTCTCCGAGAAGGGGCAATGAACGAACGTCAAGGCGTCAGAGTGTCTGCCCGGAATGTGCTGGTCTGTGTCGATGCCGTAGACCGCCACGCCTTTGGACGACAGGCTGCGTGCGATGTCGAGGCCCATGTGGTCGTCGAGCGGGCACAGCACCGCGGGTGGGCAGCGAGCGTGTCACCGGTACCGGGCGTCGGGTTCGCGCCACTCCGCTCCTTAGAGTCGGAAGTCGACGATTCCGTCAACGGACGGGTAGTCTCGAACCACACGCTGTGCACTCATACGACTCGTCCAACCGCCTCACGTCGCCGTGGCACGACGGGCACTCGAGCAACTCTTCGAGTGAGGCCCCGGGCGGAGTTCGTCGCCGACGACGGCGCGCGCTGCGGCCGATCAACCAGGGGGCCAGCCGGTGCCGCCGGTGAACGTGGCCCATTTCAGGCCCGACGGTTCTGGGCCGCGCCGAACTTCTCGGTGAGTGTTGCGACGGAGTTCACGACGACGGCCCCCCGGTAGTCCGGTCGGCGTGAATCCGGCATCGCCGAGCATCGCATCCATCCGCTCGGGATGGTGCGAGATGAGGGTGGGGCTGACCTCGGCCGACTCGCGCGAGAACGGATCGGCGATTCGTCGCGACCTTCGGGTAGGGGAGAATCCGGTGAGCGTTGCGCTTGTTGTGATACGAGAAGAGCAACTGCCCATCGCTCGCGAGCACGCGACGTATGCCCTGATCGCTCCATCGAGATCCTGCATGTGCTGGAGCACTCGGATGCTCAGCATGTTGTCGAACGACGCGGCCTTGAACGGGAGACGGCCCACGTCGCCGGCCACGATGACGGCCCGATCACCCAGGCCTCGTGGGCCGTCGTGAGAGTGACATCGAGCCGTCGTAGAGCACGACCTCGCTGAAGCGATCGACGTAGCACGGGGCGAGCCGCCCGTATCCGCACCCGACGTCGATGATTCGACGACCGAGCGCCGGCAGCATCTCCAGAGATCAGTCGCTTCTCAAGCGCGTCTTGCCGACCTGCGCCGGGTCGTCCCAGTACTCCTCGTACTCGACGTCCTCGTAGAGGGAGTAGCTCTTCTCGGCTGGCGGAGAATTGGCCCGGGAGACCTCGGTGACGGCTCATCGTCAGCGGGCACAGCCAGAAGACCTCGCCGTGCATTAGAGAACGACCTTGCGGACCTTGCTTCCGTTCGGACCGCCTTCTGGTAGCACAGGATGGGCTCCGAGGCCCAGCGTGGGGGCAGAGAGATGGTGGCGGGCGGTCATGAGGTAGCGATACGTCAGTGCCTTCCACCGCGCCCGCTCGTAGAGGTCGAGGTACCTGGAGCTGCCTTCCGGACGTGCGATGTAGACGCTATCGAGTCTGAATCCAAACGAGTCGACATAGTCGCGAAGCGTCTTGTACGTGAAGTACCGGATGTGACCGAAGAACTCGTAGCGATCCTCCTCTGGGCCGAGAGGGTCGTGGAATGAGCGCCCGGTCATCAGGAGCTTCAGCGCGTATTCCGGCGCGGCATAGTTGGGAGCTGAGATGTACAGGTACCCCCCCGGCGCCAGTATCCGGTACGCCTCCTTGAGGAAATGGTCGACGTTGGTCAGATGCTCGATGGTGACCATCGAGATGACGCAGTCGAACGAGGCGTCGGGGAACGGGAATGGCGAGCCTGGGTCGTCGAGGCTGAACGAGACGGTGTTGAGGCCGAGCTTCCTCAAGACCTTGAGGCACGTGGGAGTGATGTCGTTACAGATGATCCCGTCGTTGTACTGTTCCTTGACCCTGATCGCGGCGCAGCCCACGCCCGCGGACAAGTCGATGATCCGCTCGTGCGAGCGATTCTCGAACACGGCCGGAAAGATCCGGTGGCGTTCCTTGAACCAAGGATAATCGGCGAGCTCTTCGATTCCCTCGAGCCGCCGTTCCTCCACTGCGATGGCATCACTTCTCATGGATGCTCTGCCCCCCGAGTCTGACGCGCTATCCCACCTCGATCACGCTTGGTGCCCCTAGGCAAGGATAGCATCAGCCTCCTCTGGCGGCGAAGCCGACCGCCTAGATCTTGGTCGATTCGGTCTCCTCCACCCATTCTCCACAAGCACACGTTCCCCCTGATGGGGGTAGCAAGGGCGCGCCTCGCCCCGCCCGTAGTGTGACGAATCTCACACTTCGAGGGTCGGCAGGCGACCATGCTGATGCCCGTCCAACGCTCGATTGGTGACGAAAGTCACACTCACGTGTTCGCACTGCCTCACCTTCGGCGCTGCGCCACCCGATGCACTGGAGGACGCAGCAGTCGCCGTTCAATAGTTGACAGGAGTTCGTAATGCTAGTCCGAGTAACCCGCACCTTCCCAGCCGGAATCACCACACGCGGACCGCGGATGTCCCATCTGCGGTCCGCGGCGCACAAGGGCGTTCGCGTCATCATGGCAGTGTGTATCGCATTCTCGTTCAGTCTCGGGTCTTTGGCGCAGCCGGCTCCGGCGCTGGCGGCAGACACGATCCACTACGTTTCGCCATCCGGCACCGCGACCTGGTCGCAGTCCATCAGCAGTACCACTCCCTGCTCGATGTCCACCGCCGTCGCGGCATACGCCGCAGGCGATACCGTCATCATCCGCGGGGGCACCTATCCCGGGCGGCCCACCTTCTCGCGCTCGGGCGCCTCAGGCAACGCCGTGACCTTCCAACCGTATCCCGGCGAGCGGGTCACGTTCTCGGAAGGCTTCGTCGTCGCGGGCAACTACCTGACGTTCACGGGCGGCGGGAGCTACCTCGATCCGGCGACGCTCGGATTCGTGATCACCCCCGGATCGACGAGCATCTCGTCGGCTTGGGCGCCGCCTCCTGGTCAGATACAGGTTGAAGGCAACAACAACACGATCTCGGGCTTCCACGTCCATACGTGCTCGCGCGGGTCCGGCGTCACGCTGACCGACTCGAAGACGATCTTCGGGCAACACGCTGACGAACTTCGTGATCGGCCGTCCCGACGTGGCCGACGGGCTGAACGTTCGGCAAGACGGCGTCGTCATCGGCAGGAACGTCTCGAACACCACGATCACCCGATTCGACATCTCGGGCTTCGGTGGAAGCGCAGGCATCACCAGCAACCAGATGGCCCTCGGGACGGGCAAGGGCGTCCTCATCGAGGACGGCTACATTCACGGCCCCGCCGGCTGGAACATGGACGACAACATCTTTGACGGGGACGGGGTGCGCTTCTGTGGCCCGAACATGACCATGCGCCGCGTCGTCATCGACGTCTGGCAGGAGTACGACCACGCGGCCACTGGGCTCAAGCACTCCGACGCGATCATGGCCTACACGGGAAGCACCGCAGCACAGGGTCCCGACAACCTGCTCGTCGAGGACTGCCGCTTCGGCTCGATGAACACGACGCACTCGTGGGATGGGCGACACTCGCTCGGTCTCGGCGTCTCGTCGAACAACTCCGACGGCCGGACACGCAGCTACCAGTTCAAGAACGTCGTGTGGATGATGGCGCAGCCGAGCACCGATCCGCTCACCCACGGAGTGTTCTCGTACTCCGGCGGGGCGGGCCTGACCGTCTACTTCGACAACTGCTACTTCAACGGCGGTTCGCCATCATTGCCCGACAAGGTCGTCTACAAGAACTGCGTCATCAACTGGCCCAACACCCGTTCGCTCGAGTACGGCGGCCGAGACTTCACCGGATCGTCGAACAACGCGTTCGTCGGGTACTCCGCGCTTCCCACGTGGGCACGCAGCCAGGCCGGCAGCTTCGTCACCTCCAACCCGATGCTGGTGAACGCGGACTTCTCGGCGGCCACACGCTACGGGGTCGATGCCGACCTGCACCCTGCTGCCGGAAGCCCGCTCATCGGCGCCGGAATCACGGCGTCTACCAGCCCGATCGGCGACCTCGACGGCACCGCCCGCACGGGTGCCATGGATATCGGCCCGTATGTGCACGCGGGAACGACACCTCCGCCCGCCGACACCACGGTCCCGACCGTCGCGATGACTGCCCCCACCAACGGAACCACGGTGTCTGGCTCGGTCGCGCTTGCCGCGTCGGCCAGTGACAACGTCGGCGTCGCACGCGTCGAGTTCCGCGTCGACGGCGTGCTCGTCGGCACCGATGCGAGCGCCCCGTACGCGAGCACCTGGGACGCCTCGGCGGCCAGCGCCGGTTCACACACCATTCAGGCTCGCGCGATCGACGCTGCTGATAATGCCGCCAACGCCAGCGTGAGTGTCAACGTGAACGCGACGGTCCCCACCGATACCACCGCACCGACTGTCAACATCACGCAGCCGCTCAACGGCGCCACGGTCACCGGCTGGGTGAATCCCGTCGCAACCGCGTCTGACAACGTCGGCGTCATCCAGCGTCGAGTTCAGGGTCGACGGTAACGTGCTCTGAAGTGGACACCGCCGCCCCGTACGGGTTCATGTGGGATGCTTCGGCCGCCACTGTCGGATCGCACGTCCTGACCGCACGCGCCATCGACGCCGCCGGCAACGCCGCGACCTCGACCGTGGCCGTCAACGTGCCCACGCCGCCCGACACCACGCCCCCGACCGTCGGGATCACCGCCCCGACCGCCGGCGCCAATCTCTTGGGCTTCGTCGCCATCACGGCCGCCGCCTCTGACAACGTCACAATCACGAGCGTAGAGTTCCGCGCCGACGGTGTGCTCGTGGGCAGCGACAACATCGCCCCGTACACCCGCGTCTGGGACACCTCGACCGTGGCCATCGGCTCGCACACCCTGACCGCCCGCGCCCTCGACGCCGCCGGCAACGCCGCGACTTCGACCGTGGCCGTCAACGTGGTCACGCCGCCCGACACCACTGCTCCCGTCGTCGCGATCACCGCGCCGACCGCCGGCTCCGTCGTCTCGGGTTCGGTCGCTCTCTCGGCGAGCGCTTCTGACAACGTCGCCGTATCACGTGTGGAGTTCCGCGCCGACGGTGTGCTCGTGGGCACCGACACAACCGCCCCATACACCAGCACCTGGGACGCCTCGGCTGCGGCCGTCGGCTCCCACATCCTGACCGCGCGTGTCGTCGACACCGCCGGCAACGCGACGACCACAACCGTGACCGTCAACGTGCCCGCGCCGCCCGACACCACCGCACCGGCTCCGGTCGCTGCGATCTCCGTGGCACGGACAGGCAGCGCCACGCTCTACTGGACGAATCCCGTCTGATGCCGACTTCGCCGGCGTCCGTGTTCTGCGCTCGACCAGCGGCTACGCGACCTCGGCGAGCGACACCATGGATCAGGTCAACATCTACGAGGGGACCGCGGAGACCTACCACGACGCCACCGCTCCCGATACGGCCGTCTACTACAGCCTGTTCGCGCGTGACGCGGCCGGCAACTGGTCAGCACGGGCTGTGGTGGCCCTGCCGGAAGTCCCTCCCGCGGACACCAACGCACCGACCACCACCGCTGCCGTGACGGGCGTGCCGGGTCTGGGCGGCTGGATGACAACGGCCCAGGTCGGTCTCAGCGTCGATGAGGCTGCCACGACCTACTTCCAGTGGGACGGCACCGCGGGGGCTTGGAACACCTACGCCGGCCCGATATCCGTGCTGCAGGGCTCTCACACGCTGTACTTCAACTCGGTCGACGCCGCAGGCAACGTCGAGTTCGTCCAGAGCGCACCGCTCAAGGTCGACAGCGACGCCCCGTCGTCCCCCTCGATTAGTTCCGCCTCGCACCAGAACGCGCCGAGCAACCTCGCGACCGCCGACTTCTCGTTCGGCGCGGCCGATGGCGTGTCCGGAGTTGCCGGCTACTCGTACGCATTCGACCGGAATTCGGCCACCACGCCTGATGCGGCGTCGGAAGGCGTCGGGACCTCCGTGTCGATGCCGGTGACCGCCGATGGCGCCTGGTACTTCCACGTGCGTGCGCTCGACGCCGCAGGCAACTGGGGTCCGGCCGCTCACCATGCGATCAGCGTTGACCGCACGGCCCCGGCTGCCCCGGTCGTCTCGGCCACGCGGAGCGGCTCGAACATCGCAGTGTCGTGGACCCCGGGCAACGGCTCGACCGCGACGCGCGTCCTTCGCTCGACCGCCGGCTACGCCGCGAGCCCGAGCGATGGTGCCGCTACCGTCCTCTACGACGGATCGGCCACATCCGCCACGGACGCGAACGCCGCGACCGGCACCACCTACTACTACACCGCGTTCTCCCGCGACGCAGCAGGCAACTGGAGCCCTGCCGGCAAGGCGGTCGTTGCCGCGGTCGTGAAGGTCCAGCCTGTCATCAAGCTCGTTTCCACCTCGAGCGCGGTCACTGTGGGCAGGTACTTCACCCTGCGCAGCAGCTACCTCGTCAACGGAGTGAAGGCCACGGCCACGGCCCCGGTGACCGTCTGGTCCAACCAGAGCGGCACGTGGGCCAAGATCGGGACAGCCACGTACAACAAGACGTATAAGACCTACGACATGAGGATCCGTGCGGCGAAGTCGGCCACCTACGAGATGCGGTGCGTCGCGGACCCGACACGTGAGGCAGCCGTTTCGAACCAGACGGCCATCACGGTCAAGGGCACCGTCGTGGCAACGGCCAGCACATCGAAGTTGAGCTACGGCTCCACGGCCCGGGCGACGGTTGTCGTCCGGGCGCTCAGCCCGACCAAGACCACCATCGTCCGGGAGCTGTACAGCTCCCGGACGCACCGGTGGGTCAAGAAGCGCTCGGTCAGGCTTGCCGCGGCTCGGTGTCGACCTACTACGCCAAGTTCTCGACGTCGGTCTCCGTCCCGCACAAAGGCAAGTGGCGGCTGCAGGCCGTACACACCGCCAACGGTGTGACGACCAAGTCCAAGCGCGTCTACATCACGGTTCGCTAGCCTCTCGGTCGCTCCGACACATACGCGTTCCTTGTCCGCCACACTGCGCCGGTGTGGTCTTGTCGTTTCCGGGCATCGTGGACGTCGCCCTTGATGGTTGTGGCACACCGGCAACCGGGCATCTGTATGATGTGGATAGGGGATCCGCACCTCAGGAGGAGCTCACCATGACGAACGACGCACACAGCCTCGCTGTGTTCATTGACTTCGAGAACCTCGCGCTGGGCCTCGCGCCGCGTGGGGGAGGGCGACGCGCGAAGAAGACCGACGTGCTCGACATGCAGCGCGTGCTCGAGCGACTCGTCGAGAAGGGCAAGGTCGTCGCCAAGCGCGCCTACGCCGACTGGGGCCGCTTCAGCGAGTACTCACACCGGGCTGCACGAGCTCGGCATCGAGCTGACCGAGATCCCCGAGCGCGGCATGACCGGCAAGAACTCCGCCGACATCCGGCTCGTGGTCGACGCGATGGAGCTCTCGCTACGCCAAGGAGCACATCGACACCTTCGTGATCGTCTCGGGTGACTCGGACTTCACGCCGCTCGTGCTGCGCCTCAAGGAGAACGGCAAGACCGTCGTGGGCGTGGGCATGAAGGACTCCACGAGCGACCTGCTCGCCGCCAACTGCGACGAGTTCATCTACTACGAGGACATCGGCGCGTCGACCGGCGGCGTCCCGACCGATCGGCCAGGACATCCCGCGCAAGAAGCGGCCCGGCGTTCCAGCTGCTCTTCGACACCATCGAGGCGCTCCAGCGCGAGAACGTGGGCGTCATGCACAGCTCGCTTCTCAAGGACACGATGAAGCGCAAGCAGCCCCAGTTCTCCGAGTCGAGCTACGGCTACCGGTCGTTCACGCAGCTGCTCGAGGACGCCGAGAAGCTCGGGTTCGTGGTGCTCAAGAAGGACCCGCGCTCCGGGACGTACGTGGTCGACGGGCTTCTCGAACCCCGGCTAGCAGGCGCGTGTTGCGAGCGCACCACGGCGCGTGACGGGTGTCACCGCGCGGTCGACGCGCTGCTCAAGAGGCAGAGTGTGGCCGACGATGGTAGACTAGTGGGCGGTCAGCAGAGCACTCACGCCCACCTGTAGCAGTCATCGAAGCCCGAGGCGGAAGAGCAATGCACCACTCACGATTCATCTCTCGCGCCCTTCTTGGCGCCCTCATCCTCGTGGTCCTCATGCCGGCCGCTGCGCTCGGCATATCCGCGAGACGCCGTGCTCGCTCGCGGCAAGGTGTGGGTCGACAAGAACGTGCCGTACAGCCAGACGCGCTGGGCGACGCTCGACGGCACGCTGCTTCCGGAGCAAGACGGCCGCGCAGAAGCGCACGCGATGGCGAACGGGTACCGCACCGACTGCTCGGGCTACGTGTCGATGTGCCTGGGCCTCAAGAACTCCAAGGACGCCACGCTCTCGCTGACGACCCGCTCGCTGTCGCCATCGGTGCTCACCACGATCTCGAAGTCGGCACTACTGCCGGGTGACGTCATGCTGAAGAAGCGGCAGCCACGTGCTGCTCTTCGTCGCGCTGGGTCGACTCGACCAAGAAGCAGTTCAAGGGCTACGAAGAGCGAGGCACGGACTACGGCTGCGTCGAGACGACCCGGACGTACTCCGACATGTACGCGTGGGGCTACTACGCCGTACCGCTACAAGAAGATCGACGACTTCTACCCCGACTACCAGCGAGTCGATCTACGGCCTCGACCGACTACGACACGGCGGTCGCGGCATCGCGCGTGTCGCTTCCCGCCGACGAGTACGCCCACGGTCGACGCGCTCGTGATCAGCAGCAGCGAGCACGTGGACGGGCAACCTGGGCGGCGCCGCGCTCGCGGGCGCGGCCGATGGTCCGCTGCTGATGACGTTCGACGTCGTCGCTGTCCGTCGACGGCCTCCGCCGACCATCAAGCGGCTGAAGCCGGCGCGGGTCTACGTCATGGGCGGGCGATCGTCGGTCGCCACCGCCGTCACCGAGAAGATCGCCTCGCTCGGCCCCGAGGTCGTTCGGGTGAACGGGGCGGACCGCTACGTCACGGCGGCGAAGCGCCGCCATCACGGCGGTCAGCCTCGCGCGCGATTCCAAGCGCACCGTCGATGCCGCCTACCTCGTGGGCAGCGACGTCGTTCGCCGACGGTGTCGCCGTCTCGCCGATCGCTGCGAAGACCGCGCGGCCGATTCTGCTGACGCGCAAGACCACCGTGCCGGCCGCGACGCTCGACGCGCTGAAGAAGACCGGCATCAAGCGGGTCTACGTCGTGGGCGGCACCGAGCTCGATGTCGAGTCGCCGTGTCACGAACGCTCAAGAAGCGCGGCATCACCGTCGTGCGCAAGGTCGGTGCGAATCCGCTACCGCACGGCGCTCGCTGATGGTCGCATCACGGCGCGCGCATCACGGACGCCGGCCTGACCTGGAACCGGCTCGGCGTGGCGTCCGGCACCGCAGCTGAAGGGCGACGCTCGCATGCGGCGTCGCGCAGGGCCAGGCAGGGTCGCTGCTGCTCTTCACGCCGGGCACGAAGCTGTACTCTGGTGCTGCGACCGAGATTTCCGAGCAGCGCGCGGGTATCGGCAAGGTACGCGTGTTTGGCGGCTACAACGTGATCGGACTGACTGTGCGCTCCTCGATCGCCAAGCTCATGCGGGCCAAGTGACGGACCGCCTCGACTTCTTCGCTCCCTGCCCCAAAGGCACCGAAGCACTCCTCGGCGATGAGCTGCGCTCGGCGCGGATTCGGGGCGTGCGGCCGCTGACCTCGGGCGTGTCGTTCAGCGGGCCGCTCGAGAGCGGCTACAAGGCGCTGCTGTGGTCGCGCATCGCCTCGCGCGTGCTCATCACGCTGGCGCGCGTCCCGTGCACGACCGCCGATGAGCTCTACGAGGCCGTCCGCGCGATGCCGTGGGAGGACCACGTCAGCCCCGACGGCACGATCGCGGTCGACGCCACCGGCGTCAACGACGCGCTTCGCAACACGCAGTTCACCGCGGTGCGCGTCAAAGACGCGATCGCCGACCGGTTCACCAACCTCGCCGGCCGGCGTCCCAACGTCGACACCGTCGAGCCCGACCTGCTCATCAACGTCGTGGTGCGCGCCGACAAGGCCGTCATCTCCATCGACCTGTCCGGCCCCAAGCTGCACCAGCGCGGCTACCGCGAGCCCGGCGTCCAGGTCGAGGCGCCCATCAAGGAGAACCTCGCCGCCGCCGTTCTGGGCGTGGCGGGCTGGCGCGAGATCGCCGCGGCCGGGCGGAGCGTTCTGCGACCCGATGTGCGGCTCCGGCACGCTCGCGATCGAGGCCGCGCTGATCGCCGGCGACATCGCGCCGGGCCTGACCCGCCGCCGCTGGGGCTTCACCAAGTGGCTCGGCCACGACGCCGCCGCTCTGGGCGCGCCTGCTCGACAAAGCCGCCGACCGCCGAGAAGCCGGCCTCGCCGCGCTCCCGCCGATCGCCGCCTCCGACTCCGACCCGCGAGCCCTCGCCGTCGCCAAGAACGCCATCCGCCGAGCCGGCCTCGAAGGCCAGATCACGCGTCACCGAGTGCGCCGTAGCCGACCTGCAGCCCGTCGAGGGCGCCGGCGAAGCGCCCGGTCTGGTCGCGACCAACCCGCCCTACGGCGAGCGAATCGGCTCGCGAGCCGGGCTGCCCGCCCTCTACGCCGAGCTAGCCGCGCAGCCTGCGAGCCGGCTTCGACGGCTGGGAACTAGCCGTCATCACCTCCGACGGCAATCTCGAGAGGGGCCTAGGCCTCCCGCTAGAGCGGCAGCACACCGCTCTACAACGGCCGGATCGAGGCGCCCGTCAGGATCTTCAGAGTGGGCGAGCCGGCTGCGGTCGTGGCGTGTCCGAGGCCAGTGCACGCGACGATGGCGGCGGGGCGCGAAGCGAACACTCCGCAGCCGGGGTGGGCCGCGAAGCGGCCAGGGCCCCCGGCGAGGACCGTTCGCGCAGTGCCACGGCGCCAGCGGCGCCCGCCAGGGTCCTCGACGACGCTGCAATCGCATTCGCCGAACCGCCTGCGGAAGACCCTCAAGCACACCGAGAAGTGGGCAAGGAAGTCCGGCGTCACCTGCTACCGCGTCTACGACGCCGATCTTCCTGATTACGCCGTGGCCGTCGACGTCTACAACGGCTCCGGCCGCGACGCCGGCAAGCGCTGGGCGCACATCGCCGAGTACGCGCCGCCTCCCGAGATCGACCCGTCGAAGGCGCTCTCGCGCCTCGACGACGTGCTCGCGATCGCGCCCGAGGTTCTCGGCGTGGACGAGCGCGACGTGTTCCTCAAGGTGCGCGAGCGCCAGCGCGGGACGTCGCAGTACACGCGGTTTGCTCGGCATGGCGCGAAGGGGGTGGTCGAGGAGGGCGGACTGACGTTCGAGGTGAACTTCTCGGACTACCTCGACACGGGGATATTCCTCGACCACCGGACGACTCGCGGCATGGTGCGCGACATGGCCGAGGGGCAGCGCTTCCTCAACCTGTTCGCGTACACCGGCACGGCGAGCGTGTACGCCGCGGCCGGCGGCGCCACCGAGACGACCACCGTCGACATGTCGGCGACCTACACCGAGTGGGCCGGGCGCAACCTGGCCGCCAACGGGTTCGGGCTGCCGGCGCACCGGCGCGTGCAGGCCGACGTCATGAAGTGGCTCGAGGCGGCTCGGGCGGGCGGGGAGCGCTACAACCTCATCTTCTGCGACCCGCCCACGTTCTCGAACTCCAAGCGCATGGCCGACACCTGGGACGTGCAGCGCGACCACGTCTACCTCATCACCCGCATCGCCTACATCCTCGAGGCCGGGCGGCACGCTCGTGTTCTCGTGCAACCGCCGCAAGTTCCAGATGGGCGTCGCCTCGCTCGAAGCAGCGGGCCTGACCGCCGAGAACATCACCGGCAAGACGATCCCGCGCGACTTCGAGCGCACGCCCGGCGTCCACGAGTGCTGGCTGATCCGCCACGCCGACGACGCGCCGACCCGCCGCATCACGGAGTGTGCCTCCGACGCCGAGGACGCCTCATGACCGCCACCGCGCTCCCGCCCTACACCGTGCGCCGCAGCACGAAGGCGCGCCTCGTGCGCCTGACCGTGACGCCGCGCGACGGCCTCGTCGCTCGTCGTCCCCGAGCGCTGGACCGGCGACACCGACGCGATCGTCGCCGAGAAGCGCGAGTGGGCCGAGACCGCACTCGCGCGAGTCGCCGAGAAGCGCGCGCTGCACGCGGGCGGACCCGACGCGCTGCTGCCGGACACGGTCGTGCTCCGCGCACTCGACGAGGAGTGGCCGGTGGAGTACCGCGCGACGCGGGCTGCGGGCTGCAAGGCGCGTACCGACGGCGGCGTGATCGCGGTGACCGGCAACATCGACGACGGCGAGGCGTGCCTCGCGGCACTCTCGCGCTGGCTCGACCGCACGGCACGCGAGCGAGCTGCTGCCGATGCTCGCCGAGGTCTCGGCCGAGGTGGAGCTTCCCTACGCCGGCGCCCGCGTGCGCAACGTGCGCTCGCGCTGGGGCTCGTGCTCGTCGCAGCAAGACGATCTCTCTCAACCGCAACCTCGTGTTCCTGCCCAACCACCTCGTGCGCACGCTCATGCTGCACGAGCTCGCGCACACGCTCGTGATGGACCACTCGGCGAAGTTCTGGGACACGCTGGCTGTCTACGACCGCCGCGCCCAGATCAACCGCAGCGAACTCAAGCGGGCCGGCCAGCACGTGCCGCCGTGGGCGGAACTGCTAGGAGCGCGATGGGCCTGCTGCGAAACACCTGGGCGCTGGTCGTGGAGACGTTCGAGCACTTCGACGCCGACGACGTGCCTCGCCGAGCGGCCGCGATGTCGTACTTCCTGCTGCTCGCGCTCGCGCCGGTGCTGCTGATCGTCAACGCGGTGCTCGGCCTGCTCGGCGCGAGAGTGGAGCACTGCTGCGGTCGGCGTGGGCGCGTCAGAGGCGACCGGCACGGCGTCGGCGGCGCTCGCGCAGGTCACGAACTGGGCCGGTTCGTACGCGCCCTAGGTGCTGGTGGTCGTGGTCATCGCTGCCGGCATGAGCGTGTTCGGCCAGTTCGTCGGAGCGCTCGAGGTGATCTGGAAGACGCCCCCCGAAGCACACGCCGGTGCGCGGTTTCCTGCGCTCGAACGCCCTTTCGCTCGCGCTCCTGGCCGTGGCGGCGTTGGCGTTGCTCGCCGCGATCATCCTCAGCGCGGTGGTGGTCATGTTCGGCTCGATCGCGCTCTCCTACATCGAGGCGCTCGGCATCGAGCTGACCGGGATCGGGTTGACGCTGCTCGCCCGGGGCGTCGTCGTCTTCGTCGCCGCAGCGCTCCTCTTCGAAGTCGCGTTCACCGTGGTGCCCGACCGCAAGCTCAAGTGGCGCGACGTCGCACCCGGGGCGCTCATCACCGCAGGGCTGTTCCTCGTGGGCGAGACCGCCCTGTCGACGTACCTGAGCACCACCGAGCGGTTCAGCGTGTTCGGGACGTTCCAGTTCTTCGTCGTCCTCATCGTCTGGATCTACTACTCGAGCCTCGTCGCGCTGTGGGGCGCCGAACTCACGCGCCTGCTCGTGCTGCGCTTCGAGGCACGCCGAGAAGACGCCGCGGCGGTCGACTCCTCGACCTGACACGCTCCAGCACGATGCAGTACAATGCCTCTCCACGCTCGGGGCGCTTTTCCGCACTTTCGCGACCCCTGACGTCGGAATCGACTAGGAGGCTGACACCTTTGTCCGGAAAGACAATCGCCGAGAAGATCTTCTCGGCACACTCTGGTACTGATGCGCACGCCGGTGACATCGTCATCGCGGACGTCGACTTCGTGATGGGGCAGGACGGCACGTCGCCGCTGGCCATCAAGGCGCTCGAGAAGATGGGCGTCACCGAGGTCTTCGACCCGAAGAAGGTCGCCGTGGTCATGGACCACAGCTCGCCGAGCCCGATCGAAGGCGTGAGCGCGCTCCACACGATGATGCGCGAGTTCGGCAAGCGCACCGGCGCCACCGTCTACGACGTGGGCGAGGGCGTGTGCCACCAGCTCATCCCCGAGAAGGGCCACGTCGTCGCCGGCGACCTGATGGTCGGCTGCGACTCGCACACCTGCACGTACGGCGCGATCAACGTGTTCTCGACCGGCGTCGGCTCGCACCGACGGCGCGGCCGCGATGGCCTCGGGCAAGCTGTGGTTCAAGGTGCCCGACACCATGAAGGTCACCTACGAGGGCGAGCTGCAGCCGGGCGTGTTCTCCAAGGACCTCATCCTGTTCCTCGCCGGCAAGATCGGTGCGGACGGCGCGACGTACGAGGCCATCGAGTTCCACGGTCCCGTCATCGACGACCTGTCGGTCGAGGCGCGCATGACCATCTCGCAACATGGCGATCGAGGTCGGCGCGAAGGCCGGCCTCATGAACGCCGACGACAAGACGCTCGCGTGGTTCGAGGGTCGCGGCGAGAAGACGCCGGCGCCGCAGAACGCCGACGCCGACGCCGTCTACAAGACCGAGATCGTCTACGACACCAACGCCATCGGCCCGCAGATCGCCAAGCCGCACGCGGTCGACAACGTCGTCCCGATCGAAGAGGTCGAGGGCACCCCGATCGCCGAGGGCGTTCTGGGCACCTGCACCAACGGCCGCCTCGAGGACTTCGCGATCGCAGCGAGCATCCTCAAGGGCCGCAAGGTCCACCCGGACGTGCGCTTCATCGTCGCGCCGGCGTCTCGGCGCATCCTGCTCGAGGCGATCGAGGCCGGCTACGTGCAGACGCTCGTCGAGGCCGGCGCTGCGCTCGTGACGCCGGGCTGCGGTCCGTGCGTGGGCACGCACAACGGCGTGCCGAGCGACGGCGAGAACGTCATCTCGACGGCCAACCGCAACTTCAAGGGCCGCATGGGCAACAGCAACTCGTTCATCTACCTCGGCAGTCCGGCCACGGTGGCCGCGTCCGTGATCGAGGGCAAGATCACCGACCCGCGCAAGTACTTCGCCGGCTAGGCGACCCCGGAACCCGCGACCGCGCTCGCGACCGAGGACAGGGAGACACGACATGGAACTCAAGGCCAAAGCCTTCAAGTACGGCGACGACATCAACACCGACTACATCATCAGCGGCAAGTACAAGTTCAAGAGCAACGACATGGAAGTCATGGCGCACCACGCCATGGAGGAGCTCGACCCGAACTACTACGACAAGGTCAAGCCGGAGGGCGGCTTCCTCGTCGCGGGCACGAACTTCGGGATGGGCTCGAGCCGCGAGCAGGCGCCGCTGGTGCTGATCCACTCCAACACCAAGGCCGTCATCGCCAAGACGTTCGCGCGCATCTTCTACCGCAACGCGATCAACACCGGCCTGCCGGTCATCGAGTGCGACACCGATCTGATCAACGACGGTGACGAGCTGGTCGTCGACCTCGAGAACGGCGTGCTGAAGAACCTGACGCAGGGCACCGACATCGAGTTCCCGCCGCTGCCGCCGGTCATGGCGCAGCTGCTGGCCGACGGTGGCCTCGCCGAGCACTTCAAGAAGCACGGCGGGTTCAACCTGTAGGGGAGCGGCTTCCGCCGACCACTGCAGGTCGCCGGGCGGCACGGAGCCGCCCGGCTCAAGTCCCTTGATGCGCATGCCGAAGTGCACAATGCGGGTAGTTACTTCTGGACGTGATGTGCCCCGTCCCCGCATGGATGATCAGATGACCAGCCGGCGCCCCTTGGGGCTCACAGGAAAGTCGGCATTGGGCGGCCTCGTCTCGGTCGTTTTGCTGATCGCCGCCCTGGGGCTCGCCCTGTATTGGACCACCTACACGATCAGCTCTCGCAGCTACGAGCAGCTTGAACGTCACGACATCCAGGTGGCCGTCAGTCGTGCGCACGACGCCATAGTCAACCGGGTCGACCGTTTGAGCCGCTCGGTGGCTGACTACGCAGCGTGGGACGACACGTACGAATACGTGCAGGGGCGCTACCCGTCCTACATCGACGAAAACTTCCTGCCCGAGTCGATGGCAAGCCTCGGCGTCGACTTCATGGCCATCGCGAATCCCGATCGGCGTTCCGTCGAAGGACGGGGTGTGGACGTGGCCAGCGGCCAGCCGCGGCCGGTGCCGGACTACGTCGTCGACATCGTCAAGTCCGGGAAGCTCGCCGCGGGCTACGACCCGAGCCAGACCAAGGGCAGCGGCATCATCGTCACTGCACGGGCCCGCTCCTCTTCGCGACGCAGCCCGTCACCAACAGCGACAACTCGAAGGCGGCCCGCTCGTTCCTCATGACCGGGCGCCTGCTGGACGACGCTGAAGCCGAGGCGCTGTCGAGGCTCACGCATCTCGCGATAGCGATCCGCTCGGCCGATGAGAGTGTCACCGCCTTGGGCGGAGTGCGCCGAGACATCGGCAGCGATCACCACGAGCTCCCCGGCCGTCGTGCCCCTGAGCGACAGCGAAGTCGCGGGCCTGGCGAGACTTCCGGACTTCGCGGGCCGACCGGCCTTCGACCTCGAGGTGACGATACCGCGCACGATCCACCAGGTCGGGAGCGACGCTTCGCGTCTGCTCGGCTTCGCGCTGATCGCGTTCGGCGTCGTCTCGACGTCGGTCGTCGGCAATGCGCTCTACCGCCAGCGCCAGGAGGTCGGTGAGCGCGCTCGGGCCGAGGAGCAGGCACGCGCGTCGGAACAGCGGTACCGAGAGCTGATCGACCACATGGCAGATGCCGTCTTCGGCATCGATGCAAGCGGATGCATCACCTTCGCGAATCCGCGAGCAGCCAGACTGACCGGGATGAAGGTGGAGGAACTGACCACGCTTCCCTACACGGCGCTGCTACCGGCGGATGTGCTCGATGCGACCGCACTGCGCTTCCGCAGGGCGCTGGAGCTTGGCGCCACGGAATCCTTCGAGGTCAGGCTCGCGCGCGCCCGCGGCTATCCGTACAGGTGGAGATCAGCTCCTCGCCCATGGTCTCGGAGGGGGGCGCGCCACACGGGGTCCAGTGGATCGTGCGGGACGTGACCGATCGCAAGCTCTTCGAGGAGCAGCTCGTGCATCTGGCGACCATCGACCATCTCACCGGGTCTGCCCAACCGACGGCTCTTCGAAGCGCAACTCGACAAGATCTCGAGAACGATCGGCCCGGAATCCCAGTCCGGTGCGGTGCTCTGGTTCGACCTGGACTACTTCAAGGACATCAACGACTCGCTCGGTCACAGTGTCGGAGACGAAGTGCTGACCGGGCTGGCCCGAGGATGCTCGAGTCGGAACCTGCGTGCGGGCAGCATGCTCGCTCGTATCGGCGGCGATGAGTTCGCCGTGTCTGCTCCCCAGCGCCACGCAAGACGAGGCGGTCGTGTGCGCGGCGCGGCTTCTCAAAGACATCGGTGAGTGCCTCGTTCCAAATCGCTCTGCGCGAAGTGACGTGACGGCCTCGATCGGGATCGTGGTCTTCCCCGAACACGCATCGAGCCCGGCGAGGTCCTCTCCCGCGCGGACCTTGCGATGTACCGAGCCAAGCAGGACGGTCGCAACCAGTACTGCGTGTACCAGCCGAGCGAGGGGTGGCAGACCGACCTGCAGGTCCAGGCTCGACTGGGCGATACTCATCGAGCAGGCGCTGCGCAACGACGGTTTCGTGGTGCACGCGCAGCCCGTGCTCGACCTCAGAGCGGCGCGGTCGACCGCTACGAACTGCTGCTCAGGATGGAAGACCCGGACGGCGCGCTCATCCTCCCGGGCGTGTTCCTGCCGGTCGCCGAGCGCACCGGGCAGATCGCCGAGATCGACAGGTGGATGGTGCGCCGCGCGATCGACCTCATCTCGATGACATCGAGCCCCGAGGAGCCGTGTCGCCTCGACGTGAACCTCTCGGGAGTCGCATTCTCGGATCAAGCGCTCCTGACGCTCATAGAGTCAGAACTCATTCGCACGGGCAGTCGATCCGTCGCTGCTTGGCATCGAGATCACCGAGACGGCGGCGGTCGCCGACATGGGCAAGGCGCGCGAGTTCATCGAGACGCTCAAGCGCCTGGGCTGCCGCGTCGCGCTCGACGACTTCGGCTCCGGCTTCTCGTCCTTCTACTACCTGCGGAACCTGCCCATCGACTGCCTCAAGATCGACGGTGCGTACGTGCAGAACATCTGCAACAGCCGACAGGACCAGCATGTCGTGCGAGCGATCATCGAGCTGTGCGACGGGTTCGGCATCGCGTCGACCGCCGAGTTCATCGAGGACGCCGAGACACTCGACATGGTTGCGCGACTACGGAGTGACGTACGGGCAGGGCTACCACATCTCAGGCCGCAGCCCATATCCGAGGCGCGCTCGGCGCACGTTGGAGGTCGAGAGCGAGGAGCCGGCGTGAGGTGCCGCATCGCAAAGTCGGCACCGCCTGTGGCTTGCCCGGGCGTTGCTCGGGTACAGGCCCGGGTGGGCGCGGGCGCTACCTTCTGCCTCGCGGTACGAGGGAACAGGCGGACGATGTCGCCACGCCTCATGGACGAGATGCGCGAGGCGCTGCGCTCGCGCCACTACAGCAAGCGCACCGAGAAGGCGTACTGCCTCTGGGTGAAGCGCTACATCCACTTCCACAACCTCCGCCACCCCGCCGAGATGACCGAGCCCGAGATCAACGCGTTCCTCACGCACCTGGCGGTGGAGGAGAAGGTCAGCGCCTCGACGCAGACCCAGGCGCTGTGCGCGATCCTCTTCCTCTACCGTCACGTGCTCTTCTACGAGCTCGGCGATCTCGGCGACATCGTCCGGGCGCGCAAGCCCAAAGCACCTGCCGGTCGTGCTCACGCGCGAGGAAGTGCGTGCGGTGCTCGGGCAGATGGAGGGCGAGACGTGGCTGATGGCGTCGCTGCTCTACGGCGCCGGGCTGCGGCTCATGGAGTGTCTGCAGCTGCGCGTGCTCGACATCGACTTCGAGATGAACGAGATCACGGTACGCGACGGCAAGGGCGGCAAGGACCGCGTGTCGATGCTGCCCGAGCAGCTCAAGCCCCCGTTGCGCGACCAGCTGCGCCGAGCGCGGGCGATTCACGAGCGGGACCTCGCCGAGGGGTGGGGGAGGGTGGTGCTGCCCGACGCGCTCGACCGGAAGTATCCGAACGCGCCGCGGGAGTGGCGCTGGCAGTGGGTGTTTCCGCAGGCGACGCGCTGGAAGGACACGGGCACCGGCGAGCAGGGCCGCCATCACGTGCACGAGACGGTGCTCCAGCGAGCGGTGAAGGACGCCGCGCGACGGCTCAGACATGACCAAGCGCGTCAGCTGCCACACCCTGCGGCACTCCTTCGCGACACACCTGCTCGAAAGCGGCTACGACATCCGAACGATCCAGGAGCTGCTCGGCCACCGGAGTGTCAGCACCACGATGATCTACACCCACGTCCTCAACAAAGGCGGCCGAGGAGTTCGCAGCCCGTTCGACCACCTCTGAGTTGAGGCTTACATGGACCGCAGAAGCGTGAGGACGCAGGCCGGCTTTGTCGCCTGTGACTGTAAGTGCTACCATGAAAGGTACGCAAGACCGTGACACGGATTCGGCGCGGGGGCTATCTGTTTCTCACTTGGGTCGGGGACCACGAACCCCGACACGTCCATGTCTACCGTGACGGCAGGCTGGTTCTGAAGTGGAGCCTCCGTCTTGATGAGGCCCTCGAGGGAGTGGCCACGCCGCGGGTCGCTTCGCTTGATCCGGGAGTTGCGAAGAGAGGGTCGGCTGTGAGAATCGACTCGGTCAGAGCAAACAATCACAAACGGGCCTTCGAGATTTCGCTGGGCGGAAGACGTACCTCTTTCCCTACGCGAAGTCCGAGCTGGTGCCGACTCCGAGTGATCCAATCGTCTCCCTCGAAATTGACCGAGAAACCGCATACGAGGGGTTCGTCTACTTCTCGGCTTCCGGTGCTGAGGGCTACGTCCACGGTGAGCAAGCGTTGGAGTACAACCGGGATCCCAGACTACATGCGAGACATGCTTCTGTTCCAGCTTACGGTCGAGGCCAGAAGCGAATACAGAGTTCAGGCCTATCCAAACGGGAAATCATTCGACGCCTGGGCACATCGCCGGCGCAGTTCTACCGGCTCGATCGATCAGACCAACTACGCCAAGACCGTGGACAGCATGCTGACGCTGTTGAGAATCCTCGATTGTGAGATCGATGTCCTGGTCAGGGATCGAACGGCATAGTCGGGCCGTGCTAGCAGCATTCGCCTTACACGGAAGCGGAACCACTACACTGGTGGCGTAGATTGACCGTAGATTTCATTGTTAGGCGCACCGACAGAGACGCGACGGAGGCATCGTGGCATTCCGCACTACCCTCTGGCAGGCGATTGAGCGACAGAGGCTGCGCAGAGCGGGCATGCTCGGGACGCTACTCGCGATATGGGTGCTGGGAGCATCGCTATCGGTCCTCTGCATGCTTGTCGCAGTGGAATCGCTAGTAGTCAGTGCTCCTAGGAGCTCCGTCGACGCTCGACTCTTGGTCGCGTTGGAGGGCTTGCCGCAACAGAGTGTGATCGCCGTCCTCTTCTCCGTCCTTTCGGGCGTCATCTATGTCACTGTCACCACCCGACTGTCGGTGTTGCCGCATCTCATCTCTATCGGTGCGCGGCCCGCCACGTCTGACGAGCAGCCCGACACGGTCACTGCCTTGCGCGATATGGCGATCGCCGCGGGGGTGAGTCTGGTGCCAGACTCTTCGTGATTCCCGATCATGTCGCGCTGAACGCGTTCGTGATGGGCCGGACGACTGAGGCGCCGGTCATCGCCGTGACACAGGCGCTCGTCGAGCGGGGCGACCTGCGACTGAAACGCGCGGTATTCGCGAATCTCCTGGCTCGATTCCGATACGACGGGGTCCGATGGACCACCGATCTGTTCAAGGTCATGCAGCCGGTCAGAGCCATGCTCGCTACGGTCAACAGCGCAGGCGGACAGGTGCGTGATCTATTCGATCACGATGAGCGGATCGTCGGCGTCGTGATCGCGCTCTTCGCGTTCTGGACGTATGAGAACGTCACAGGGAACTTCGGAATCGATCTCGTCAGTTTGGGACTCGTGCTGCTCGCAGCCACACTCATTGCGGCCTGCATGCTCACGACCCTGTATGCGCTAGATCGATCGTATCGCGGCGCTCACCGTCGGTTGATCTACAGCTCGGATGCGGACGGGGTGATGCTCCTCAAGGACCCGGAGCTGGCCGCCGCTGCGCTGAAGACGGTCACGGGTGAGACCACCTGGCTCCGTGAGGGATGGCGCTATCTGTACCTGACTTACGTGGACGCTGACCTACCGAAACTAGACGGACACCCGTCGAAGATCGACGGCTCCCGCATCCACCACCTGTCGGCTCTGGCGTCTCCAGCGCAGGCCGACACCATCCGTCCACTTCCGCTCCTTCCGGCGTCGGTGGCTATAGCAGCTACCCAAGACGCCTAACAACGGCATCGAGCGGACGGCGTCAGGTAGTATCAACCGGAGCGGTATTGACCGCCGCTCATGCCTAACACGTTAGATGCAGCATCGGGGGTTTGGTGGCCGGCTTCGAGCGCATACTTCGCGCTGCCAAGCGCAGTGGCAGCACCCTAACGGGCAGTCCGCGCGAACACATCAAGCGCGCCCGCCGGATTCTCGAACGCGGCGACCTGTCCGAACTCCTCTACTCGGCGCTGGAGCTGCGCTTTGCACTTGAGCGAATCACTCAACTCGAGCTCATGTTCTCCGCCTCCGCCTCGAACCGCATGCTGGATGAGTACTCTGCCAGCAAGAAGGTCGCGAATCTCCGCCAGCTCGCGCCCGACTCGGCCTTCCCTCACGACGTCGAGGTTCGGCATGAGGTGACGGGCGAGTGGTCGAAGATCGGTGAGTATCGCCCTCTCGACCAGCGACGCACGAACGAAATCAATGGCCGGCTCGGGTCTCTCTTGCATGCCCAAGACGGATTGATGCTTGGTATTCCGGACCGGGAGCCCTGGTACCGGGACACGTACGTCTTCCTGTGTGAAACGGCTGACTTCCTGAGCGAGTCGTATGAAGACAACACGCAGTTCTTCTCCTACGAGGGGCTGGATCACGTGAGGCTGGTTCCTCACAAGTAGCACTGGCGCATCTAACAAAGGCATCGAGCGGAAGGCGTCAGCGCTAGACTGATGGAAGGTATGGGCCTCCGCTCATGCCTAACACGTTAGATGTAGTCGGGAGGACTGGATCATCTGGCGGACACTGGATGCCTCAGGACTCGTCCTGCTCATGGCCATCGCGATTCCGTCTGCCGTGCTGGTTATTCCGCCACTTGTCCTGCTCAGACGCGAGAGGCGTGTCGATGCTGAGCTGCGGAGGGCGGCGAACGAACTCGGTGCCGTTCCTATCGGCTGGACGTGGGGCAGTCCACCCGCCTACATCGTGATGGTGCCTGACGCCCAAGGCGGTGCCGACCCCGTGTTGATGTCCGTCGAGGGGGAGTATCCACGCGCACTGTGGCTCCACTGGAGATCGTCGACTTGGAGCGGCGCGCGCGCCTTCATTGGTGCCGGCAGGCAGAGGCGAGCGCTTGGCAACCAGTGATTCCCGGTCGGCGCGAGTTCGACGCACATTTCGGCGCGTGCCCGGATGTCCGCCAGGCACGCGAGAAGCCCGTGCAGGTATCCAAGGGGTGGCAGGCCGCCATCGCGCTGGCTGTCACCGCAGTAGTCGTCATCGCGGTGTTGACTGGAATCCGGGCTGGACACATCTAACAAAGGCATCGAGCGGACGGCCGCAAGGTAGAATCAACCTGCAACGGCATGGGCCGCCGCTTATGCCTAACACGTTGGGCGGAAGATCGCGAGCCAGTGGGGGACCTATGGTGATACCAGTCAGCCGACTCGACGAAGTGCACCCCGACGATATCGTCAGGGTGAATGGCGAGTTCTATGGCAAGTACCCGCACGGTCACTTCAACACTCGCCTGATGATCGCGCTTGCCGCAGACGACGGAGACGGTGATCTCACCGAGCTGTTGCGGAAGCGGCGGAATCTTGTGAATGACGTGGAGCTGGCGATGGAGGAACTCGAACCAGACGACCTGCGTGAGGTCGCCAAACTCGAGTTGCTCGCGCTTTCGCATCATGCAAGCGAAACGCTTCTCCGGCTGTTCTACGTCCACGCGGAAGGAACGAGCTGTCCGTGGCTGCGGTTGGCCGAACTCAAGGGTTTGGGCGTGACGTACGAGATCGCGGGTCAGGTGCTTGATGGTGTCATGCAATTGCCATCTGGCGATCGTGGACTTGATGAGCTGGTCCCTGAGATTCTGTTTGGTGTCGGAATCCCGGACTATGATGCCGGTCTCGAAGACCCTGAGGTTATCTACTCGGTCGCGGTCGAATGGCTTCGCTTCGCGGCGGACGTGGTCAAGTCCTCTCCGCTGTTCAATGCCTACAAGCACGGGCTGGCGGTATCGCATCGTGACGGCGTCTTCTTCCCTGGATCGGGCTCGATGGGTGCGGTGGGCGAGGACGGCGAATCTGTCTTCGTGCCGTCCTATGCGTACGTGCGTCGTGCGACACCCGAAGAGACACCCGCCAGCTGGGTGTTGGATCACGCACAGCTTGATGAGCGCCAACGCGCGGGGGCAGTCGATCGCTTTGGTCCAGCTCATGGACAACGTGCTGGCCTACGGTGCCGCCAGAAGGGGAGTACCGACCAACGTCAAGATGGTGTGGCGTCTCGGCCCAAGCCTGCTGCCGGAAGATCTTCAAGCGCGCTCATGGCAAGCCGCGCGTGGTCATTCAGGCGGCGCCTTTGCCTTTGGGTCTCGGTTTGCGAATGGGTCAGCCGTTGGAGCAGGGGGGCGCGTAGCCGGCACGGGCATCTCCGCCCAACAAAGGCATCGAGCGGACGGCGTCAGGTAGTATCAACCTGAGCGGTCTTGACCGCCGCTCATGCCCAACACGTTAGTGTGACGCCACGACCGCGGGCGCCTGGAAGACCAGAGGTGCGCAAGCGCCACTCGCGGCCGGGAGTCGTTCGGTCCTGCGGCGGTCCATCCCTTCAGGTACTCCGGGTGAGCGCCGCGATGCGCCGCATCGCGGACACTGAAGAGCCGACCGCCTCGAGCGCTACACTAACAAGCGCATCGAGCGGACGGCGCACGCGCCGTCTCATGCGACGAGCGCATGAGGGAACCAAAGGTCAGAGGCGCATGACGCAAGCGTTTGACCGCCGCTCATGCGCAAGACGTTCGACAGACAGGGAGACCCGTGTCGTCCAGGATTGGTCGCCTCGTGCTCTCAGTCTCGGCAACCATGATCGTGGCTTGGCTGATTGCCGGCCTCGTCGGAGAGTTCGCGTCTTGGTTGCTCGTCGTGACGGATCTTCCCGACTCTCTCGGCTGGTGGGTCTATGCGGCGGCGCTAGTCACCGCGGCGATTCCGACGCTCGTGGCCTGGCGCTGGCGGCGTTCAGGGAGTCTCCATCCGGCCTTGCAGCGCTGGGCACTCGCTGTCGGGATTCCGGCGTGTGCCTACGGCGTCGCGACCGCCTCGACTCCCGACTGGAATCCGGTGCCGTTCTTGGTCGCCTTTGTGGTGTGCTGCTCACTCGGGATGACGACTTGGATGGTGTCGCGAGTCGCGCCCGTCGAGTTCGCTGTCGAACAAAGGCATCGAGCGGACGGCGTCAGGTAGTATCAACCTGAGCGGTGTTGACCGCCGCTCATGCCTATGACGTTAGGCAGAACGTGCGCGCGGCGTACGCCAGTCGCTAGGGGATGTTGTGATTCTCGGTTTGGGGACTGCGGAGTTCGTTGTCGTGCTTGCGGTGACGCTGGTGCCACTTGCGATCGTTCTCAATGCGGTCCGCAAAGAGCCGCCCGCGCCAGACGAAGCCCTAGCGCCTGGGGCCGGATTGATGCAGCGCGTGTGGTGGCTCTATACCCAGTCGTACCGGAAGTACGGGACGTTGCGTGGGCGAGCGACGCTGCGCGAGTTTTGGACGTTCTCGCTCATCAACGCACTTGTCGGTAACGCTCTGAGCGGCGCTGATCTGGCGCTTGGCTTGACGTCCTCGTGGAGCGAGCTCGGGCCAATCAGCGGCATCTTCGCATTCATCACGCTCATTCCCGGCATCGCCGTAAGCGTGCGCCGTTTGCATGACGGAGGGCGCAGCGGCTGGTGGATCTCTGATCCGCTGCTGTCCCGCTCATCGGATGGATCATCGCGCTTTATCAGCTCGTTGGGAGGGGGACTCCCGGTGACAACCGCTTCGGTCGTTGATCCGCGTGCGCCGCGCATGGATCCCAGCGTGCAGATGGGCCCAGTGGGGTCTGCCTAACAAAGGCATCGAGCGGACGGCGTCAGGTAGTATCGACCTGAGCGGTCTTGACCGCCGCTCATGCCTAACACGTTAGGCACACGACAGCCTGGTTCCTGAGACGGGGGTGCTCGGGTTGGATCGCAACAACTACCTGGCCCATCTTTGGGTGCGCATGACGGGCAGGCTCCCGGAGGCCGACTCGGATGGGATTATGAGTCGGCCGACATCCATTCTCGGGTGGCTTCTCTCTATCCTGTTCTGGGCGTTTGTTGCCGCAGTCGGGGTCTTCCTGGTCGTCGGTTTGGTGCGTGGAGCCATCGGCTTGCTCGGGTAGACACTGTGCTGCCTGCGTGCTCCGCCGGCCACCTCGCGGTGCCTAACAAAGGCATCGAGCGGACGGCCGCAAGGTAGAATCAACCTGCAACGGCATGGGCCGCCGCTCATGCCTAACGCGTTCGCCAGAGCTGGGACCAACCGGCCTGAGAAGCCATCGCGAGTGGAGCCAAGTTGAGCCTGGTTGCGCCAGCTCGTTCACGTCGCAGGAAGGCCCTGCTCGATCGGAGCTGCCGCGCTCCTTCTCGTGATGGGTGCGGCTGCCGCTTTCGTGGCTAGCGACGTCATCCGTGGTAGCACCGTCCCGACTGGAGTGGTGGCTGTCAAGTCGGTGCAGTTGTCACCCGGCCTCGTCGAAATCAATGGTTCGTTCCGCCTCGCCGGTGCATTCTCGATCACAGCTACCGCGCTGAAATCACCGAGGGAGTGATGACAGTCCAGGTTCGTGGTTCGCTCCTTCGGTGGCACATCGGGGCCTTCGCGATCGCGTCCCCACGAAGGCAGGATGTTGACGCCGTGTACATTGTCGAAGACGGCGGCAAGCGCAGGCGTCGTCGATCCCTGAGCTGCGCGCCGCCGCCTGTCGAACAAAGGCATCGAGCGGACGGCGTCAGGTAGTATCAACCTGAGCGGTCTTGACCGCCGCTCATGCCTAACACGTTAGGCATACCTGGGGGTCGATCTCTTGCACCGCAATCGCCAGAGTAGCTGTGTGCTTTGCATCCTGATTGCGCTTGTGTGTGCGGGTGTGCTCCCCATGTCCGGGGTGTGGACACGACGCTGCCGTAGGAAAGCGGACGTGCGGCCGCGATTCGGCGAGATGTCGAGTCGTGGTTCAGGAATATACGAAGGCTCCGCTACCCCGTCCGAGTCTCTGTCTCCGGGATGGATGTCACGCTCTGGTACACGCCTTGGATCGGGCCGGGGCCAGCCACCGGTACCGCCAGTCAATCGCGACGAACCTGGCCCGACGACGACACTATCGAGATTGCGAGGACCATCGCCGACCATGTCGGTGATGTGGCGGGGTGGCGCATCGTCTCAAGGAACGCGGTAACCGGCGGGGTGGGCGAGTGGTCGAGCTGCCGCTCACGGATGCTCAAGATCAAGGCAATGACCGATTGAGCGCTGCTGCCGGAGCCTAACAAAGGCATCGAGCGGACGGCGTCAGGTAGTATCAACCGGAGCGGCATTACCGCCGCCCACGCCTAACACGTTAGGCGCACGGACAACTGGGAGGGGACGTGAGGGAGCGTCACGTGGACCACGGTGCGCCGGCACTTCGGCGGCGTACGCTGATCCGGCGCATGATTATTCTGCAGCTGGCGTGCCTTGCGCTTATCCCGGTGTTCCTGTACTTCACGCGTCTGGCCTTCTTCCCCTTCGATGTCTTCGTCACGCTCTCGCTACTGGCATTCTTCATCTGGGACCTGACACTGGCGTACAACGATGCGTGGGACTTCGATGATGCGGGAGTGGTTGCGGACGAGTTCCACGAGTGGAGTCAGGTTCGCCGGGTAGACCTAGGGCCTTCGCCTATGACCCTCTTGTGGACTGGGAAGGCGGTCATCCTCGGCGTCGAGGGACCGCGACCCACCTTCGCATATGCGCTGCTTCGCTTGCACCCCCTCACGCCGCCTCACGACAGCCCTGTTTGGGACCACAAGAACATCATTCTTGGACTCCAGCGCGCCAGCCCCGAGCGCATCGACCTTCTTGCGAACCGTATCCGGCTGAACGTGCCATCGGCGGTCGTGGACCCTCGTGTCCTCGCACTTGCCAGGCCACGCCACGAAATCCCGCGGGGCGATGGGCCCGAAGCGTTCGGCGCCTAACAAAGGCATCGAGCGGACGGCGTCAGGTAGTATCAACCTGAGCGGTCTTGACCGCCGCTCATGCCTAACACGTTCGACGCAGCCGTCGACTGGGGGTCGAATGGCGGATACGAGGGTCACGACATCCGAAAGTGCGGGTTCTGCGCGACGCCGTCGCAGCCGATTGACGATCGTCGGCGCGATTGCGTTGCTGCTGGCACTGCGACAGTTGGTTCTCGGAGTGGTTCCAGCCAGCTTCCACAGCTCGGCCCTGTTGGCGGTCGTGATAGTTGTCGCCTCGGCGGCAGAGGTCTGGCTCATCTACGAGTTGTGGAGGTTGGCGAAGGACACCGCCGGAGAGCCGGTGTTGCTGCTCGCGTTGCTGGCCGCTATAGGAGAAGCCGTCTCGTACAACCTGTGGATTCAGATCGGCCCCAGCGATGCGGGGTCGCTGTCTGAATCCGCGGGCATGTGGATCTTCCAGCTTTGTCAGTTGGCAGTTGCGCTTCTCCTTGGGTTTGGTCTACTCAGGTCCAGGCTGGTCGCCCAGTGGATCTGTTGGGTTGGGGTGGCGTGGGGAGTCGCACTGCTCATCTTGACGCTGCAGCTGCTCCCCGGGTGGCCGAGCCTCGTGAGTATTGAGGTCGCCGCAATCGCGATACGGGGCTTGCAGGGCATCTTCCTTGCGGCCTTGGGGATCACACTGATGGCTCGTTCGGCAGGCGTGGACGTCCTGCATGAGCGCGTCGAACAAAGGCATCGAGCGGACGGCGTCAGGTAGTATCAACCCGAGCGGTATTGGCCGCCGCTCATGCCTAACACGTTAGCCGGAACGACGCGACCGAGGCCTGGGGGCGGGGCATCATGAGTTCGGATCTGCGAGGGTCAGTGAAGTTGGCGCTGCGTGTCACGGGGGTCGCCGGGATTCTGCTTAGCCTCGCGACGCTGCCGACCGTGTGGGGGACCATCACCGGGAACGCCAAGAGCGCCTACTTGGTCGAGTTCGTGTGGGGTTTGCCGTCTTGGGCTCGATGGCAGGACATCACGGGCACAGGAGTCGGGCTCGTGCTCGTCGGGGCGATCTGCGTCCTGCTCATTGTGGCCGGGCGCTGGCCCTCGCGGGTGCTCGCAGTCGTCACCCTCGGGGTATTCATCTATTCCAAGGCCGCGTTCGACGGGCCGAGCTACTGGCGCAACTGGATGGCCGTGAGCGGTGACGCCACCCCCGCCTCGTTGGCCGTCACCGCGGTGGGTGCGACCCTACTGGCCGCCTCCATCACGGCTCTCGTCATCTCGTCGAGAGTGGGTGCATCGACCGGCGAGATGTCCGGCTAACAAAGGCATCGAGCGGACGGCGTCAGGTAGTATCGACCTGAGCGGTCTTGACCGCCGCTCATGCCTAACACGTTAGGACGACCAGACGCAAGGTCTTCACGAGGACCGAGCTGCTCGCCTATAGTTCGCTGCTACTCGAATGCCCAGAGTCGCTGCGAGTCCAGGAGTCCAGAATGCATTGAGGCGTCTCCGCTAGCGCAGTGACCCCGCTGGTCGGGGTCCGGACATCATCTCGCCGCCCCACCGGGGCGCGTCCGTCCGTGCCTTTCTTCTTGGAGACGTCATGAATACTCGCACCGACAGCTGGCTCCGCACTTTCCTCATCATCTTCACCGGGCAGGCCTTCTCCCTTCTGGGGAGTTCCGCAGTCAACTTCTCACTCGTGTGGTGGCTGACCGCTGAGACCGGTTCCGCATCAATCCTCGCGTACGCCTCGATCGCAGCGATCCTGCCGCAGGCCGTTCTCGGGCCAATCGCCGGCCCCTTCGTCGACCGATGGGATCGACGACTCACGATGATCGTCGCCGATCTGCTGATCGCTGCCACGAGTGTCTGGCTCTTGCTCGCGTTCGCAGAAGGTGCACCGTCGGTTGCGGCCATCATGTTCGCCATCGGGCTGCGGTCCGCTGTGCGGCGTTCCACACTCCGGCGAGCCAGGCCGCGGTTCCCATGTACGTGCCGTCGGACCAGCTGATGCGAGTTGCCGGCTGGAACTTCTTCATGAGCTCGGGCGTGGCGATGGCCGGACCGGTGCTGGGGGCCTTCATGATGGCGGCCACGTCGATCTCGGTAGTCATGATGGTCGACATCCTCGGGGCCCGGATTGCCGTCGTATCGCTCCTGATGGTTCGCATCCCCAACCCCGAGAGAGATGAGAGCGAGTCAGCAGCGCATCGACTTCGTCGTCGAGTTCGTCGATGGCTGGCGTGAGCTGATTCGACACAGAGGACTGTTCGATCTGACGCTCGTGCTCGCGATCGTCACGCTTCTGTACATGCCGCTCAACGCGCTGTTCCCGCTGATGACGTTCTCGCACTTCAGCGGAGATGCCGCCGCGGCGAGCTACGTTGAGGTCGCGTTCGGTGCGGGAATGCTCGTCGGGTCGATGGCGATCGGCGTGATGTCGCAGCGCTTCTCCGGCGTGCAGCTCATCGGCGCAGGCATCCTTCTCGTGGCGGCATGCTTGCAGCCTCGGGCATGCTCCCGACATCCGCATTCTGGGTCTTCGTGGTGCTGTGCGTCGTGATGGGATTCTCGGTTCCGCTCTTCGGCGCTCCGATCACCGCGATGTTCCAGGGGCTCATCGACCCAGCGAAGCTGGGGCGTGTGATGTCGCTCTACATGACCATCGCGATGCTTGCGGCCCCGATCGGGTTGCTGGTGGCAGGCCCGCTCGCAGAGCGGGTGGGCGTGGCTCGCTGGTTCGCGATCTCGGGCGTGCTCATAGCGGTGATGGGAGCTGATCGGCCTGGTCACTCCCGGCGGTTCGCGAGCTCGATGTGGCCATGGGCCTTGCGACTGCCGAACGGCGGCTGACGGGGAGGGGCGTCCTAACAAACGCATCAACCCGACGCGCCGAAGCGCTGGGTTAACATGGAAACGCTCGGCGCGCGGGTCATGCGCAACACGTTCGACACACAGGGGGAGCTATGCGTCGTGCGGTAGTCGGCCTTGCCGTGTCCGGTCTGGCGGTGTCGTTGTTGCTCGGCGGCTGCGCGCCAGGAGCCGCCCCGTGGAGTGTCGGCGCCTCCAGCTCGGCAGAGCACGGCTTCTGTTGCGGAGTCCCGTGTCGTGGCACTCGAATCTCAGGTGCGCGGACTGCAGCGCTTGCTCACGGAACGCTCGCCGTCGATCGCCAAAGAGCCGCGGGGCGATGTCGGTTCCGGCACCTACATGGTGGAGATCAAGCGCGTGCGGCAGTCCGCCGGTGGCATCACCATCACCTTCGATGCGCTCACCCCGGACCACTCCACCGAGTTCTCCTTGAGCCGCAATCATCACGTTCACGCGCAGTCCCTGCCCCTCGCCTTGCATCGGCGATCCCGCAGTCATGTGTCTGCAGCCGCACGGGCTGCTCGAGGACCGGTCGCCCCGATGAATCTGTCGCCTGGGCGGTACGTCCAGCACTGGAATGACCAACCGCCGTATGCCTCACGATGGTCGATGGCGAGATCGCAGCGTTGGAGCAGTGGTACCTGCCGTAGCAGCCGTTCTGGCTGGTGTCGAACAAAGGCATCGAGCGGACGGTCGCACGGTAGAATCAACCTGCAACGGCATGGGCCGCCGCTCATGCCTAACACGTTCGATGCACGCCCCGATGCCGATTCTCGGCGGCTGCCGTCCCGGTATTCACGCGGTCATACTTTCGGTATGGTGCCACCGACTCCATGCCTGACGATGTGTTCAGCGAGGCCGACGAGCTTCCCGCGAGACGCAAGCAGTCGCGCAGGCAACTCTACACGCGCGCCGTGCGCGAATACGTCGCGGCCACTCGCGGCAACATCGTGAGCCATCGCCCTCGATGCCTCGTCGCCGAGGACTCCGTCTCCGCCTTCGCCAAGACTGCCGCCGTTCTGTCTCGAGCGTTCTGAATGGCCATCTCTCAGGGTCACGTCTGCTCGGCCGATCTCGGCCGACGCCGGTAGGTTCCGCGCCTGGCTTCCGTCGTCCGGTCGTGGTCGTCGCAGAGCGACTCGTTCACGCCGCAGCCGAATCGTCCTCGATCGTCTGCGTTTCGACGGACCAGCACCTTCGCTTGGCACGTCATGCCCGGCAACGTGCTGTTGTCGGCGACGGTCACCGGCCTGCCCAGGACGTCGTCAACTTCGGCGAAGCCGTCTCGTTCGAGGTGCTCGATGCCTGCACTCCCGCGCGAAGTGGACTCGTCCTGCACGCGGATGTCGTCTGAGGCGGAGTCCGTCCAACAAAGGCATCGAGCGGACGGCGGAAGGTAGACTCACCTGGTAGGCATGGGCCGCCGCTCATGCCTAACACGTTCGACCTAACCCCGCGCGGTTGACTCGGCAGCTCTCGGAGCGTACGGTATTGCGTACGGTCGTACAAGGGAGTGTCCAATGACCAGCATCACCGCCACCGAGGCCCGCAAGTCGCTCTACAAGCTCATCGATGACGTCACCGACTCGCATGAGCCGGTTCAGATCACCGGCAAGCGGGGCAGTGCCATGCTCGTCAGCGAGGACGATTGGCGTGCCGTGCAAGAGACCCTGTACCTAGTCTCGATTCCGGGTATGCGCGAGTCGCTTCTCGAGGGTATGAGCACGCCGGCCGTCGAGCTCGAAGACAAGCTCGACTGGTGACCTGGCGTCTCGTCTACACGAAGGCTGCGCAGAAAGACGCGAAGCTCCTTGCCGCCGCTGGCCTCAAAGCCAAGGCGCAGTCACTTCTCGGCGTGCTCGAAGAGGATCCATTCCACACGCCGCCTCCGTTTGAGAAGCTCGTCGGCGATCTCAGCGGGGCGTACTCTCGGCGCATCAACATCCAGCACCGGCTCGTCTACCAGGTCCTCGCTGATGAGCACGTGGTGAAGGTTCTGCGCATGTGGAGTCACTACGGGTAGGTCGAACCAAGGCATCGAGCGGACGGCGTCAGGTAGTATCACCCTGAGCGGTATTGACCGCCGCTCATGCCTAACACGTTCGATGCACCTACTGTGACGCTTTCGGCGGTTGTTAGGATTCGCGCGCGCGGTTATACTCGCGGTATGAAGACAGCAATCTCCATCCCAGATGACGCCTATCTTGACTCCGGATACGGCTTGTTCAGCACATCGCGACTTGCCTGCGATGCCTTCCATCGCAGCAGGTCCGCCGACTACACACTCAACTCTCTGTGTTCAGCGAGGCTGACCAGCTTGCTCGTGAGACCAAGCAGTCGCGCAGTCAGCTCTACACGCGCGCCGTGCGTGAGTACGTCGCGCGGCACTCGTCCGACAGCGTGACCGCGGCGCTCGACTCGCTCGTCGAGACTGGTCTTGAACCCGATTCCGACTTCGCGCGTGCCGCGGCCCGTCGTGTCCTCGAGAACTCCGAATGGTGATCTCCCAGGGTGAGGTCTGGTGGACCGACCTCGGCGAGCCCGTGGGTTCGGCGCCGGGTTATCGGCGTCCCGTGGTCGTTGTGCAGAGCGACTCGTTCAACCGCAGCAAGATCGCAACAGTCGTGTGTGTTGCGCTCACGACCAACCTGCGGTGGGCGGACGCACCGGGCAACGTGCTCCTGACCGCTGAAGTCACCGGGCTTCCCAAGGACTCCGTCGCCAACGTGAGCCAGATCATGACGGTCGACCGAGGATCGAACAGTCGCGCGGTTGCGCTCACGACCACCTGCGGTGGGCGGACGCACCGGGCAACGTGCTCCTGACCGCTGAAGTCACCGGGCTTCCCAAGGACTCCGTCGCCAACGTGAGCCAGATCATGACGGTCGACCGCGACTCGCTCCAAGACCCCATCGGCAAGCTCCCGGACGCCAAGCTCGAGCTCATCCTGTACGGTCTGGATGTAGTGCTCGGAAGGTAATGCCGGGCATCGAACAAAGGCATCGAGCGGACGGCGTCAGCTAGTATCAACCTGAGCGGTGTTGACCGCCGCTCATGCCTAACACGTTGGGCAGACCGAGAAAGCAGCGGATGCGCATGGCGCAAGACAAGGTGGGGCTGCGCAGCCTCTACTGGCAGGGCCGAATGTTCGGCTCGCTGGGCGGCGCGACGGTGGCTGCGGTCCTCGGAATATACTCGCTGACTCATGGTGAGTTCGACACCGGTGTGATCATGCTTGGCTGGCGCCGCGGACAACCTCCTGGTTGTGCTCGTGTATGCGGCGCTTGCACCGTTTCTGGCCGCATCGGTCACTGCGGAGTGGACTGTTTGGTCCGCTCTCTGGGAGGTCGTTCTCACGATTGGCGCGGGACGGTCGTCGGACTGTTGGGCGCGTGGACTCTTGAACGCGTCCGTATCGCAAACCCGGGGAGCGCTGGCGCTACCATGGCCGCCGCGCTGTTCTGATCTTGGCGCTCGTGGCGTCACCTGATTCTGGCTCGTCACCGCGCGTGGCATGCGCCGTGCCGGGCGCGTCAACGCCTCAACGGACGAGACCATAGCGCGCAGCGACCATACTGCGTGTCGGCTCTAGGCCGCTGGAGCTTCTGGTCTCGTGCTGTTCTTCGTATTCGCCGGACTGAGATCGTCTTCGCGCATCTCACGCCAGCTAGTCATCGCGCTCGCTACGTCCTCGCTGTCCCTTGGGAACGAAAGCCGTGCCTTTCTGAGCGACACTCCCATCTGCCCGGAATGCAACTCGGGCTTCGTCTATGACGACGGTAACCTGCACGTCTGTCCAGAGTGTGAGCACGAGTGGCCCATCGGCGCGGCGGGACCGCGACGTTGCGTGGATGCTGGCGGCGGCGTAACCGCCGACGTTCTCGTGGTGCGCGATGCTAACGGCAACGCGCTCAGCGACGGCGACAGCGTGACCCTCATCAAGGATCTCAAGATCAAAGGGGACCTCATCGGTCGCCAAAGTCGGCACTAAGATTCGCAACATCCGGCTTGTCGAGGGTGATCACAACATCGACTGCAAAGTAGATGGCATCGGAGCGATGGGGCTCAAGTCGGAGTTCGTGAAGAAGGCCTAGGACTCTCCGCACCCGCTGCGTCATCGGCGCCTGCCCAACAAAGGCATCGAGCGGACGGCGTCAGGTAGTATCAACCTGAGAGGCATTGACCGCCGCTCATGCCTAACACGTTGGGCGTATTCCTGACTTCGGTATGGTGCTACAATCAGCACCATAATAGTGATGCGGTTTGGAGGCCTCATGCGCAGTTCAACGGTGAGATTCTCGGAGGACGTCGTACCTCTCGGTGATATGAAGGTCAATCCGGGCAGGGTCGTCCGCCGTATCGATGAGACCGGTCGCCCGGTGCTGCTCACCAGCCACGGCCGTGGCGTCGCCGTCGTCCAGGCTCTCGGCGAGTTCGAGGCCGCCCAGGAAGAGCGCGATTTCATGCGCGCTGTCGTCGCGGGATTGGCTGATGTCGAGGCCGGGCGGGTCATGTCACTTGACGACGCCATGCGCTCGCTCGGTATCGAATGATGGGTAGCGTGCGGGTCGATCTGGCCCAATCGGCACGCGACGATCTCGCTGACATCATCGAGTGGTACGCATCTCAGGGCGCGCCCCATGTCGGCGTGCGACTCGTCACTGAGATCCGGGATCGCCTGCGCCAGCTGAACACGTTCCCGGACAGCGGTAAGGTGGCCGCGGAGTTCGACACTCTCTGGCTGCGCGAACTCGAGCATCCGCCGTTTCGGATCGTCTACCGGCGCGACGACGATGCGGTCACTGTTGTGAGAGTGTGGCGAAGCGAGCGCCTGATGGATCCCGGGCTGCCTGGAAACGCCCAACAAAGGCATCGAGCGGACGGCGTCAGGTAGTATCAACCAGTAGGGCATGGGCCGCCGCTCATGCCTAACACGTTGGAAGTACAGCGGCATCCTTCATCCGGGTTGAACATCTGACCAGATTGGTATACTTTCTATACCGTAATCGCGTCATGGAGGTTCCTCGGTGGAGTTCGAGTTCGACGAGGCCAAGAGTCAGGCGAACGCCGCCAAGCACGGCATCGACTTCGTGCGGGCGCAGGAGCTGTGGTTCGACGAATTGCTCATCGAGATCCCGGCGCGCACGACCGATGAACCGCGGTTCCTGGTCGTCGGCATGATCGACGGCAGGCACTACTCGGCGGTCATCACGTATCGGGAGCAGCGTGTGCGCATCATCTCGGTGCGACGTTCGCGGACAGAGGAGGTCGCCATCTATGAAAGCTGACGAGTTCGATAGCAGGTTCGACGCGGGTGAGGACATCACCAGCGAGCTCGACATGTCCTCGGCGCGCCGCCCCGGGCAGACTGCTCGCCGGGTCAACGTCGACTTCCCCTCGTGGATGGTGGAGTCGCTCGATCGTGAGGCCAAGCGACTCGGCGTCACCCGCCAGTCCGTCATCAAGGTGTGGATCGCTGAGAAGCTCGAGCACAAGGCGTCGTAGCGGCCCTCGGGCCGACTTCTAACAAAGGCATCGAGCGGACGGCGCACGGTAGAATCAACCTGCAACGGCATGGGCCGCCGCTCATGCCTAACACGTTAGGGCGACAAGGGGGCACCGAGCATGGCGAGTCCCGAGCTCACCCCAGATCCGACTTTCGCTGTACGCGCGAGGCGTTTCGGAATTGCCGTTGCGTGGATGGCCTTCATCGTGGTCGAGGTCTACGCGATCGTGTCGGGGCTCGCTTTCGCATCACAGGGGAGGCCTGTCGAGAGCGGGCCCTATCTCTCGATCATGGCCCTGCTGGTCGTCGTGATGGGGCCGTTCCTGGTGCTCTCGATGGTCGCAGTGCACGCCTATGCCTCACCTCTGCGCAAGGCGCATGCCCTCGCGGCTCTCGCCTTCATGATCGCTTGCGTGGCCATCACCTCCTGCATCAACTTCATGCTCCTGCTCGTGAGTAGTCAGCCAGAGTTGTTCTCGGAGTCGTGGCGCGCCGTGTTCCTCCCCTGCAAGTGGCCGGTTCCCGCATTCATCTTGGACAACTTCGTCTGGGACTGGTTCTTCGGGATATCGATGCTTGTGGCGGCACCGGTCTTCGGCGGGGACAGACTCAGAAACGCACTACGTGCTGTGATGATCCTGAGTGGTGCCTTGTGTCTCGCGGGTTTGATTTGGCTTGCGGTTTCACCTGAACAGGGCATCATCATCGGCATTCTCGGCTGGGGGGCAGCCGGAGCCATCGCATTTCTTCTGCTGGCCAAGGTGTTTGGGCGTGTTCAGGTTGAGACTGATGAGGCTGAAGCGCCCTAACAAAGGCATCGAGCGGACGGCGACAGGTAGACTCGACCGCGAGGCTTGGGCCCGCCGCTCATGCCTACACACGTCGGAAAGACAGGCAAGACCTTGTCCGTCGCTCAGGTCTGACGTATCATTGCAGCGATATTGTACGTCAGGAGGTCTTCCGGTGAACACGAAACTCACTTTGCGGCTGGACGAGGATCTGATCGCCCGCGCCAAGCGCCACTCGGCTGAGTCTGGCCGTTCCGTCTCGCAGCTGGTTGCGGACTTCTTCGCCCTGATCGATGCGCATGATGCCGGCGTCGAGGTCACGCCCCGTGTCCGTGCCCTGCGCGGCGTGCTCGCGGGCTCGAGGCTGAGTGAGGCCGACTATCGCCGCCACCTCGAGGACAAGTACCTGTGAGGGTGCTCTTCGACACCAACGTGGTCCTCGACCACCTTCTCGCGCGGGAGCCATTCGTGGACTCGGCGGAACGACTGCTGAGCCTGGTCGACTCGAGCGGACTCGACGGTGTGGTCTGCTCGACCACGGTGACCACCATCCACTACCTCGCGTCAAAGACGGTGGGCGCTACTGAGGCTGCAGCGTACATCCGCGAGCTGCTCGCGATCTTCGACGTCGCATGCGTTGACCGCGAGATGCTGCGCAACGCGCTGGACTCCGGATTCTCGGACTACGAGGACGCCGTGTTGCATGAGGCGGCCCGCTCGGTGGGGGTCGGCGCCATAGTGACTCGCAACGGCAAGGACTTCACGCGCGCCACGTTGCCCGTGTTCACGCCGGGTGAGTTGCTGGCCGCCCTGCAAGCCGATCCCGGGTAGCGCCTGCTTTCCAACAACGGCATCGAGCGGACGGCGTCAGGTAGTTCAACGTGAGCGGCATTGACCGCCGCTCATGCCCAACACGTTAGCAGTACACGGTGTCGGCACGGATTTGCCCCGGGGGACATAGCTTCGATACTCTCCGGGTATGGCCAAGCCGCATCAGCGGCCTTGACGAGGGGACGCTAGTGATTCGCAAACTGGGGGCGGAGTTCTTCGGCACGTTCTGGCTTGTCTTCGGGGGATGCGGAAGTGCGGTGTTGGCTGCGGGCGTCAAAGACGTGGGCATCGGCTGGCTGGGCGTGTCACTCGCGTTCGGACTCACCGTTCTGACGATGGCGTTCGCCGTCGGACACATCTCCGGCGGGCATTTCAACCCGGCGGTGTCGCTGGGCCTGTGGGCGGGCAAGCGCTTCGGCGCGAAGGAGCTTGCACCCTACATCGTCACCCAGATCATCGCGGCCATTGCGGCGGCGGGCGTGCTCTACGTCATCGCCAGCGGGGGACCGGGCTTCTCGCTCGCGGACGGCTTCGCGGCCAACGGGTACGGCGCGCACTCGCCGGGTGGGTACGGGCTGGTATCTGCGCTGGTTGCAGAGTTCGTGCTGACCTTCATGTTCCTGCTCGTCATCATGGGGGCGACCGACGAGCGGGCTCCCAAGGGTTTCGCCCCTGTCGCCATCGGTCTCTGTTTGACGCTCATCCATCTGATCGGGATTCCGGTTACGAACCTCTCGGTCAATCCGGCCCGCAGCATCGGCCCCGCTCTGTTCGTAGGTGGCTGGGCGATTCAGCAGCTCTGGCTCTTCATACTCGTCCCCGTGCTGGGCGGAATCGCTGGCGGAGGGGTCTACCGCGCACTGCTTGGCGGCAAGGCAGAGTAGTGGGTTCGCCCTGCGTTGGCTGAGCTAGCACGTTGGACGGACGGATACGGAACGCTGAGAACGAACCGACCGGAGACTCATGAGAGCAGTAGCGTGCACCGGTTACGGACCACCAGATGTCCTTCAACTTCGGGACGTGGCGAAGCCTGTTCCGAAGGACAACGAGGTGCTGGTTCGAATCCGCGCCACTACGGTGAGCACGGCCGATTGCGAGCTGCGGAAGTTCGACTTCGCCCCCTGGATATGGCTGCCCATGCGGCTGGCGTTCGGCATCATCAGGCCGAGGCAACCCGTGCTTGGTCAGGAGCTCGCAGGTGATGTCGAGTCGGTAGGCAAAGACGTCCGGTCTCTGCGGAAGGGTGACCGGGTCTTCGCGGCGACGGGTGTCGGGCTTGGAGCGTATGCGGAGTACCTCTGCCTGCGAGAGAACCCCCAGACTGGGGCGATCACGACGATGCCAGCGAGCCTGAGTTATGAGGATGCTGCGGCCGTACCCTACGGTGGCGGCGAGGCGCTGCGGTTCCTGCGAAAGGGCGGAGTCCAGAGCGGGCACAGGGTCCTTGTCAACGGAGCGGGAGGCAGCTTCGGCTCGTACGCCGTCCAACTCGCCAAGCTCCTCGGGGCTCACGTGACCGCGGTGGACAGTGCGCCGAAGCTCGAGATGCTCCGCACGATCGGCGCGGACCGCGTCATCGACTACGCCCACGAGGACTTCACCGACGGTCCTGAGACCTACGACGTCATCTTCGACGTCGTCCGCAACACTCCGTCTGGTCGCATGGTGCGGTCGTTGACGGAGAACGGATGCCTGCTCATGGCCAATCCGGGCTTCATGCAGATCGTTCGCGCCAAGTGGGCTTCGAGGGGCAGCGAGAAGCGGGTGTTCATTGCGGGGTCGGGCGAAGCGAGCGAAGACCTCGCTTACCTGGCGGGCTTGGTCGACGCGGGGAAGGTGCGCCCGGTCATCGACCGACGCTTCCCACTGGAGCAGATGGCCGAGGCCCACCGGTACGCCGAAACCGGGCAGAAGTTGGGGAACATCGTCGTCACAGTTGCGTAGTCACGGGCGGTGCCGGGCGCTGATGTCGCTCGGGCCGTCCAACAAAGGCATCGAGCGGACGGCGTCAGCGCTAGACTGAAGCGAGGCATGGGCCGCCGCTCATGCCTAACACGTTCGACGCAACCTCGGGGGAGGGGTCGGATTGCAGGTATACGAGGGGGCCGGCGCGTGTGGCCGTGTGATTGCGACAGTCGACGGGAGCCAAGTGCGCGAGGGTATGGGTACCCGTGGCCGCGTCATGGCCACAGTCGACGGCAGACAGGTTCGTGAAGGCATGGGTAGCTTCGGTCGTGTCATTGCGACCGTTGACGGAAGTCAGATCCGCGAGGGAACCGGCAGCTTCGGCCGTATCATCGCGACCCTCGACGGCAACCAGGTTCACGAGGGCGCTACTGGCTTCGGGCGCGTGATTGCATGTGGCGACCCAGGCATAAGTGCCGAGGCGCTTGGCGCCGCCATCGCGAGTATCTTGCTGGCATAGCATGTCTGGCGCCACGGTCGGCCTGTGGCGCCCCGCCGCGGTTCTGATCGCACCCGCATGCCATGCGTCGAAAATAGGCATCGAGCGGACCACGGAAGGTAGGCTGACCTGACAGGCATGGGTCGCTGCTCATGCCCAACACGTTGGGCAGACGCTAGTCAGCGGTGACCCAGCGGCCGAACTCCATTTTGGCCTTCAGCCCCTGTCCGCCGGAATCATTCTTCGCAGCGCGGTAGTCCTGGCTCTTGGTCCACGCATCGGCCGCTTCGCCGGACTCCCACCACGACATCGTCACGATCGTGAGCGGGTCCATAACATCGCGCGCCACCACCAGTCTCTCGAACCCGGGCTGGCTTGCGTAGGCGGCGCTCATGCCCGGCACCATCGCGGTGAACTGCTCGGCTTCAGCCTCGGTCGTGACGGTGTAGAGCGCTGTGCTAAGTACAGACATCGTGTTTCCCTTCTCGTCTTGAACTAGGTCTGTCGTCCTTGGGTCACTCTCTCCAGCAGTTCGGCTAGACGTTGCGCTTCGTCATCGTCCAGTGGCGACACGAGGTCTTCGGTCTGCGCCATGCGGGCATTGTCGAACTGCCGGTAGAGGTTCTCTCCATGCTTGGTAAGGCGGACTCTGACCCTTCGTCGGTCCTCGGAGTCCTCATCTCGTCTCACCACTTCGTTCGCCGCAAGTCCATCCACGAGCTGTGAGACCGCGCTGGTTGAGATCCCTAGTCGCCCAGCGAGATTGCCCGTTGTGGCGCCGGCGGTACCTGCGAGTGCGACCTCGTGAACCAGTGAGCCTTGCGCGGGAGTGATGTTGCAGCCGGATGCGTCGCCGGGCGACGACCGTCGCTCAAGTCGACGGATTGCGAGCAGGCAGTCGCTGATGCGACGCATCGTGTCTTGTCGTGTGTCTTCTGTCATGCCCGGGCATCTGCAACCCGCGTGCCATTAGGTAAGTTACTTAAACAATGACGTCCGCCGCGCTCGCCCGACAAAGGCATCGAGCGGACGGCGTCAGGTAGTATCAACCTGAGCGGTATTGACCGCCGCTGATGCCTAACACGTTAGGCAGACCGATGGGGCAGGACGAGCCGTCGGAAGGCCCAGCCGGGCACCCCTTCACCGGCGTCGGAAGGCAGGCATCCGTGAGGTACGTTGCACTATTGCGCGGCGTGAATGTCGGTAAGGGCGCCCGGGTGTCCATGAAGGACCTGAAGGCTCTTCTCGAAGGTCTCGGCCTGATTGATGTGGTCACCTATCTGAACTCAGGCAACGTGGTCTTCAGCTCGTCGATGGGCACCGTCGAACTTGCGCGCTTGGTCGAGGTTGCGCTCGCGGGGGCCTTCGGCCAACCAATCCCTGTACTGATCAAGACGGCGGCGGAGATCGTCTCGATCGCGGAATCGATACCCGGCGAATGGGAAAGCGATGCTGGCCAACAGACCTATGTCGCCTACCTATTCAGTGATGTGGACAAGCCGGGTCTCGTGTCTGAGCTGCCGGTGAAGATGGAGTTCCTGACCATCTACTACACGCCCGGGGCCATCGTCTGGAACATCAAGCGGGAGAACTACAACCGCAGCCACATCACCAAGATCGCCGGACACAGCTCGTACGCTCGAATGACCACGAGGAACGTCAACACTGCGAGGAAGCTCGCTGCGATGTGCTCTGAAGCCTGAGGCGAGCAGAGCTGCTCGCTCTGCTACTCCGGTCGCGACTCGTCGAGGATCCGCTCCAGGCCATCGAGGATGATCTCGAGTCCGAAGTCGAAGTCGGCCTCGGCGTCGTAGCCCACCTGCATCGCATGCGACGCCATCCGGTGCAGGTACGGGTACGTCTCGACGGGGATGTACTCCAGAATCGCCTCGGCCATCTCCTCAGGCGCGGCCTCGCTGTCGCCGGAGAAGTTGAACTGCTGCATGCCGAAGCCGTAGATGTAGCTGTCGAGCAGTGAGAACGCGCGCGCTGCGCCATCCACTGAGAAGCCGGCCGTCATCAGCTTGCCCAGCACCCAGTCGAAGTAGTGGAGTCTCGCCGGACCGCTCGACTCGCGCGAGTCGAAGAGCATCGGCGCCCAAGGGTGGCGGCCGAAGACCTCGTGAGCAGAGAGGGCTCGTCGGCGCATCGCCTCGCGCCAGCTGTTGACGTCTTCCGGCAGATCGAACTGCTCGGCCACGAAATCGGCCATACCGTCGAGGATGTCGTCCTTGTTCGCGACGTGGTTGTAGAGCGACATCGCTTCCACCCCTAGCCGCGACGCTACCTCGCGCATCGTGACCGCGCCGACCCCTCGTTCATCGGCGATCTGCACCGCCGCGGCGAGGATACGATCTCGATTCAGGGGAGGGCGAGGCGCGGTCTGTTCTGCGCCTTTGGGAGTCTGTTTGGCCATTTCACTCCTACGGGTTGACATACTTACTAAGTAAGTGCGAAACTATGCTTACTTAGTAAGTATAGCGTTCGTGGCCGAGCGTGCAAGCGCTCTTGGCCAGAAACGGAGGGGACGGAAATGGAGACAACGACCCGCAATGACGCCCGGCGGCAGAAGGCAGGAGGCGCGGCGGCGATCTATCTCGCGCTCGCGTATATCGCTGCGATGCCCTACTTCCTGCTCGTCACCGACTACCAGGGTGCGACCACCGGGGCGGACAAGGTGGCCGTCATCATCGACAACTACTCGAGTATGTACGCGATGTACCTCGGCACCTACGTGCTCTTCGGCATCGCGCTCGGTGTGCTGGCGTTCGCACTGTACGACAGGCTGAAGGCGGCCGCGCCCTCAACGATGCGTGTCGCCACTGCCATCGGCCTGCTGTGGTCGGTGGCGCTGGTCACAAGTGGGATGGTCTGGAACTACGGCATGACCACGATCGTGACGCTGGCCAAGACGGACCCTGCGCAGGCCCAGCAGGTGTGGCAGGCGATCGAGCCGGTCTCGTTGGCGCTTGGTGGAGCCGGCGGCGAGATTCTCGGCGGGCTGTGGGTCCTGCTCGTGAGCATGGTGGCGCTGAGGAGCGGCGCACTGCCCAGGTCCTCGGCTGGTTCGGCGTCGCACTCGGCGTTGTCGCCCTCGCCTCGGTGGTCCCGCCGCTGCATGATGCCGCGATCGCCTACGGCCTGCTGCAGATCGCCTGGTTCGTTTGGGTCGGCGTCTCGCTGCTGATGACGAAGGCCACCGCGGCTGCGGTTGGACAGGCGAGTGGTAGTGTCAGCGGCCAGACGTGGACGCCCTCCAACAACGGCATCGAGCGGACGGCGCAAGCGATACACTCATGAGAGGCATGGGCCGCCGCTCATGCCCAACACGTTAGGGCGACGGGTCGCATCGGTAGGGAGCACTCGAGGTGGACTCCGCGAGCATCGAGATCCGCACAGCGACCGCTGCCGATGCTCCGCTGCTATCTGAGCTGGGCAGTCGCACCTTCCGCGACGCATTCGCTGCGGACAACAACGAGACGGACATGGCCGCGTACCTGGCGAGCGCGTTCGGCGTCGACATCCAGACGCGTGAACTGGCTGACCCGTCCTCCACCTTCCTAATTGCGCAGGTGGGGGGCGCGGTGGCTGGCTACTCCCGGTTGCGCTTCGGACCCGCGCCTGAGTGCGTCCGCAGTGCCCGTCCCGCTGAGATCGCCAGGTTCTACGCAGACGCTCCGTGGATCGGGCGTGGCGTGGGCGCGGCACTCATGGTGGCGTGTCTGGACGAAGCGGTGGCACGCGGTTGCGACGTCGTCTGGCTCGCTTCTTGGGATCGCAACGCTCGAGCGATCGCCTTCTACTCGAAGTGGGGCTTCGAAGTCGTCGGCGAGGCAGAGTTCGTCCTCGGCGACGACGTGCAGCATGACCTGCTGATGGCTCGGGTCGCGGGCTAGCAAAGGCATCGAGCGGACGGCGTCAGCTAGAATCGACGAGTAGATCATGGGCCGCCGCTCATGCCTACCGCGTTAGACACATGGGGGATTCCGTGTCTGTTGAGGAGAGCGAGCTCGACGAGGCCGCTGAACTTGAGCGACAGACGTTGTGGATCCTTCTCGCCATCAACGGCGCCATGTTCCTCATCGAGGCCGTGACCGGGTATGTCGCAGACGCCGCGGGCCTCGTGGCCGACTCTCTGGACATGCTTGCCGACGCCTCCGTGTACGCGATCGTCCTTCTCGCCGTGGGCCGTTCACTGCGGCTCCAAGCAAGGGCCGCAACTGTAAGTGGCGTGCTCCAAATCGCGCTCGGCGTGGGCGTCATGGTGGACGTGATGAGGCGCCTGGTCTACGGCAGCGAGCCGGTCAGCGCCCTGATGATGGGCATGGGCCTCGTGGCGCTTGCCGCGAACGTGACCTGCCTGATTCTCGTCGCGCGGCATCGTGAAGGCGGGGTGCACATGCGGGCGTCCTACATCTTCTCGGCCAACGACGTGATCGCGAACGTCGGCGTCATCGTGTCCGGTGCGCTGGTGTGGCTGCTCGGTTCGCGTCTGCCGGACCTCGTAGTAGGTGCTGTGATCGCGGTGATCGTGGTCAGGGGCGGGTTCGAGATACTTCGCGAGGCGCGCGAGGCATCACGTGCCTAGCAAAGGCATCGAGCGGGCGGCGTCAGCGCTGGACTGATGCAAGGCGTGGGCGGCGGCCCATGCCTAGCACGTGAAGCCCATCGGGCGGCACGAAGTCGCCGCATCGTTTCCAGGCACGGGACCGGGGAATACTCACGCTGCAGAAGCGAAGTGCTTCTGAGTCGTCGTGTCTGGTGGGGGGCGAACAGCATGTCGACAACCACGGTACCAGTCGTCACAGAGGGCGGATCGACGAGGTCCGGGGGCAATGCAATTCGATTCTGGGCAATTGGGCTTACGAGCGTGGCGTTCCTTTCTTGGCTCTCTGACATGCTCTTCTTCGGCGCATGGGGTCTGCAGCCCGTGCTGCAGAAGTGGGGCCAGACGCTTGTGGGGATGGAGCCGTTCCTGAACCTCAGCTACAAGCAGGACTTGGTCGATCTCATCTTCATTCCTGCGGCACTACTCATCAGCTTCCTGAGCTGGAAGAGCGGCCATCGCAGGGCGATCGACGTCGCGGTTCTCGTCGTGGCCGCGATTCCGTTCGCGTCCTACTTCATGGAGAACCTGCTGTCGATGTTCGGAGTGCTGCAGCCCTAGCACCGTTCGCGGCGGACTTAGACTCGAATCAGTGGGCGCGTCAAGGGAGGGCGGGAGACATGGCATCCAGTCCAGTGCCGTGGCGATTGATGCTCACAGTGTGTGTCGTACTCGTGGTCGTGGTGGCGGTCGTATTGGCAGGCGGCGTGATTCCGCCGGTTCGTGACTCCGCCGCTCCGGGCATCAGCCCCGAGGATGCGGTGCCGGCCTTCTGGATGGCGGTAGGCCTTCACCTGCTTGCGGCTCTGGTCCTGGTGCTCATTGCCACGCTGTCGAAGAGCCGAAACAGGATCTCAACCTCCGGCCTCGTGGTCACGGGCATCGCGGTGCTGCTTCTAGGGTTTGTCCTCAGCGACGCCGCCCTTGCATTTCGCGAGGCGGGGGATTCGATGCAGGCCGTCACGACCCTCCTCTTCGTGTGTGTTGCAGCAGATGTCTCGGCGGGGGCGTTGGCCATCACGACGGCGATTCTCCGTCCCACGGGACACGAGAGTGCCTAAGCAGGGCATCGAGCGAACGGCGTCAGCGCTAGACTAATGCGAGGCACGGGCGCGTCTGCTCATGCTCATGCGCACCACGTGGACGGATGGAGGCGGCTCGATGAGCATCGATTGGGCCGTCGTGTTGGCCGGTCCTGAGCACGTTGCCCATCTGCCCGCCATCGAGCGCGCGGCGGCCACCAGGTTCGGCGATTCGCTACCTCAATCGGTGCTGTCGCATGTCACCGCGGCGGACACCCTCGCGGCAGCACAACGTTCGGGTCTACTCTGGGTGGCCCTCGCATCAGCGGGCGACCCGATTGGGTTTGCCGTTGCCAGCGTCTGCGGACGGCGCGTGCATCTCGACGAACTCGATGTGCTTCCGGAGCACGGTCGCAAGGGTGTGGGATCGGCGCTTGTCGAGGCGGTCGAGAACTGGGCGCTGCACAACGGCTACACCGAAGTCACCCTCACCACCTTCCGCGACGTCCCATGGAATGCGCCGTTCTACGCTCGTATCGGTTTCGTGGTGATACCGGAGAGCGAACTCGATGAGGACCTCCTTCGAAGACTCTCAGAGGAGTCTGCAATGGGTCTGGAACGTGCCGGACGGGTGGCGATGCGCAAGTCGCTCGGCCGCCTAGAAAGCGCTTCAACCTGACGCGCATGAGGTTGTACTCTGAAGGGGACTCAAGCGAGGAATCGGCCGCCGCTCATGCCTGACACGCTCGGTGGAAAGAACGCCAGACCTGGCTGGACATGATCGATAAAGGGGGAATACGCGACCTTGAACGAGCAGCGCGTGTTTGCCATGCAGTTTGCGAAGGTGTACCCGCTCTACGTTCAGAAGGCGGAGCGGAAGGGCCGTACGAAGGATGAGGTCGACCAAATCATCTTCTGGTTGACCGGGTACGACCGTCCGGGGCTGCAACGACAGCTCGAAGCGCAGGTCGACTTTGCGGCCTTCTTCGAGCAGGCCCCGGCCCTCAACCCGAACGCCTCACTCATCAAGGGCGTAGTGTGTGGCGTGCGTGTCGAAGACGTCGAGGATCCGTTGATGCGGAAGATCCGCTATCTGGACAAGTTGGTCGATGAGCTCGCACGAGGGAAAGCGATCGAGAAGATTCTGCGCCAGGCGAGTGCGTGATGTTGGACGCAGCAGCGCGACCGCTCAGCCGACCATGAGGATTCGAATCAGTCAAAGGCGGGTTTCATGATCGACGCACTCGCGGATCGTTCAAGCTATCCCAGCCTCAGCGAGTGCGTCTATCTCAACCAGGCTTCACTGGGTCTGATTGGCCAGCCAGCCGTGAGGTCAATGCATGATTTCCTCGACAACACGGGACGTCACGGCAATCTCAGAATGACCGACGAGGAAGAGGTGGGATTCTTCGAGTCGTTGCGTCAGCGCGGCGCGAGCCTCCTGAATTGCCCTGCCGATCAGCTCGCCATCACGGCGAGCGCCAGCGAGCTGCTCGGCCAACTCCCTTTCTTGATCCGCCCGACTTCCGGCAGTTCCATTGTTGCCGTGGCGACCGATTTTCCGGCGCTCACGCGACCTTGGATCCGGTATGCGGCTGAGAACGATTGCCTTCTCCGTTTCGTTGACGACACCGCGACCGAGAATCTCACCGATGTGCTTGTCGATGGAATAGACAGTCATACGGCCGTTGTGGCGGTCAGCTGCGTTCAGTTCTCCACCGGATCCATGGTTGACGTTCCCCGCTTGAGCGAAGCGTGTGCGCGTGTCGGCGCACGGCTAGTCGTGGACGCGACCCAATCGGCAGGAATCCTGAAGGTAGACTCGCGGCGTTGGAATGCGGATGCGGTTGTCACCAGCGGATACAAGTGGCTGGGGGGTCACGGCGGTGTTGCACTCTCCGCAGTGTCTCCCAGCTTGCTTCAACAAGATCCACCACTCACGGGCTGGTTTGGAACCGACAGCCCCTTTGACTTCGAAGCCACAAGCCTGCATTTCGCCGCCGATGCGAGACGCTTCACGCAGTCGACGATGTCCTACATCTCGATGGCCGGCCTCACGACGGCACTCGACCACCTGGCGTCTTTGGGAGGGAGTCGACTTGACGCACACTCGCGCCAGCTCTCGCAGAGACTCATCCAGGGCGCGCGGGCACAAGGATGGACGCCATTTCGAGCTTCGGAGGACGCATCGGCTTCGCCCCACATAGTATCGCTCGCCCACTCGGAACTCGGTGTGGAAGGAGCGATAGACGCGTTGCGTCGCAATAGCATCGTGTGTGGAGTTCGCAACGGACGGATCAGGGTCTCGCTCGCGCCCTACAACAACAGCGCGGACGTTGACGCCTTGATTGATGCGTTGGCTACTGTCTGAGCATGGGAACCGACTGCGAGCGTCGGACAACGAGATCGAGCTGATGGCGTCGGGTAGTATCAACCGAACGGTCTTGACCGCCGCTCATGCCTAGCACGTCAGGCTGGCGACTCGTTTGGAGGATCGATGAGAGGGTTCTGGTCGCTGGTCTTCATCGGCGCGTTGGGGCTGTCAGTCGTCGGCTGCACCGCACGCCCGTCGGCCGAGAACACGCCTGGCGTGCAGCCTGTCTCGCCTGCGCCGACAGTCTCCTCAGAGCGCGCCGCGGTTCTGGAGGCCGTCGATGCGGTCGTCACGAGTGAGACCGGGCAGCCTGTGTCTCTCGTCGCACAGACGGTGTCGATCAGGCTGCCCTTCGCGGCCGTGACCGCCGCCCCGTTGACCGAATCCGGTGATCAGATCGACTTCTCGGCGATACCTAAGTACTCGGCCGCGGTAGAGGCCGGCGCGTTCGATGAGCAGGTGCTCGCGCTGCTTGAGCGCACCGACACAGGCTGGCAGGTGCTCGAGTTCGAGGTCGGGTCGACCGACTTTCCGGGGCAGGAGTGGGCGCGTGCACATGGGGCGCCGGAAGACATCTTCGGACCGTGACCCAGCGGCCCAACAGAGGCATCGAGCACAACACCAGAAGGTAGACTGACCTGAGAGCGCATCGGCGTGCGCTCGTACGCAACGCGCCAGGCGCACGCAAGGCTGGTTTGTTGGCCGGGCGGCTTTCGTTCGACAACTCAGACAGGTGGACCCACGTGCCAAGTCGACTCAGGCGATTCGCCGGATATATCTGGGCTTCGCCGGCCTCGGCCGTCGGTTTGGTGTTCGCGCTGCCACTGCTGATGCTCGGCGCCTCGCCGCGATCGCGATCCGGTGTGCTGGAGGTGGCTTTCTCGAGTCCGTCCGGCCGCAAGCGCCGTATCCCGTTTGATGCCATCACCCTCGGGCACGTCATCCTCGGAAGGAGCATGTCAGTACTCGACGAGCTCCGGTCGCACGAGCTGGTCCACGTTCGGCAGTTCGAGCGCTGGGGAGCACTCCTGTTCATCGCCTATCCCGTCGCGAGCCTGGTCGAGGTGGTGCGGGGTGGGGACTGGTACGCGTCCAACCACTTCGAGACGCAGGCTCGCGAGCATAGCGAGAATGGGGTCGCATGATTGATGCTCGTCACCGTAGGTGGGCGCGTGGCAAGCTGACGCGCTGGGCGTGGATGGAGGAACCTCGTGGCACGGCGGAAGACGACATACAACGTCTACGTGATCGAGCTGAGTCGCGACGTCTTGCAGCACAACAAGTTCGTCGACGCGAATCCCTACATGCGGGCTGACAAGCCATGCGTGTACGTCGGCTCTACCTACCTCGCTCCTGAGAAGCGCTACCAGCAGCATCTCGATGGCTACAGGTCGAACCGCTACGTGCGCGAGTACGCCATCCAGTTGATGCCGCGCCTCTACGCGAATTGGCAGGGGTACGAGACCCGCAAGCTGGCTGAAGCAGCTGAGGTCAAGCGAGCGGAGAGCCTTCGGAAGCGTGGCTACGCCGTCTGGTATGGGGTCTGATCGCGCCCAACAAGGGCGTCGAGGGGCTGTGGAAGGTAGACTGACCTGGAAGGCATGGGCCGCCGCTCATGTCCAAGGCGCTAGGCTCACTCCAGCGCGGGGGCGTTTGGGGTGTTCGCGGGAAAGGGGAGTCCATGCCAGTCAACATCATCGTCGGTCTCGTCGCACTCCTGGTCGCGCTCGTGCTGTATTCGTTGGCGACCTGGGGCGCCTTCCGCGCCAAGTCCCTCCAGCGACGACACGTCACCTACATCTGGATCGGGTTTGGATTCGATGTCCTGGCGACAGCGATGATGGCGATTGCCGCCGGTGGGCTCGACATCTCGCCGCTCTCGGACCTGCTCCACACGGTCGTGGCTTTCGCAGCGCTGTTTGGGATGCTCGCCATCGCCGTCGCTGGGTCGCAGGCGCTGAAGGCCGCAAACGACACGGCCCTGCGTGCGCTGTCCAAATGGGCGCTCGCAGCTTGGGTCCTGTGGGTAGTGGTGTTTGTCTGGGGCATGGTCGCACGAGGCTCGCAGCGGATCGGCTAGTTCCTCACTGGCAGCATGCGAGTCGGCACCTCACGAAGACATCAAGCGGACGGCGAACGGTAGACTCGCGTTAGCCGCATGGGCCTCCGCTCATGACCACCGCGTTAACCGCATCGAGAAGATGGGCGGGTGGCACTGCTGACCGGAACCCTCATCGTCGAGCTGCTCTTGGCTGCCGCTGGCGTTGCCTTCAATCCGCCCGCCATCATCGCGTCAATCGTCCTGGCGTCTACCTCGCGGCCAAAGGCGCTGGCATTCGCGGGGGGCTGGCTGGCTGGTCTGCTGGTGATCGGCTCTGCGGCCATGCTTCTCGGCGATGTGAGCGAGCTGCTGGGCGGACCATCGACGCCGACGCTCGTTGCGAAGCTGGTGTTGGGCGTGGTGCTCGTCATCTGGGCATTAGCCAAGTGGCGCAAGCAATCCAAGTCCGCCGGTGCCGATGAAATGCCGAGCTGGATGCGCTCGCTCACGGGCCTCTCCGCTCCTCGCGCCTTCTTGGTAGCGGCGGCGTATGCTTCGCTCAACCCCAAGACGCTGGCCTTTGTCGTCGCGGGTGTGCTCGCGATTCTGGGGGCATCCTCCAGCCTGGCGGTGGAGTGGATCACGCTGCTGCTGTTCGTCATCCTTGCGAGCCTGAGCGTCACGGTACCGGTCGCCCTCGCCGTGATCGCCCCAGACCGCTCGGGGGACTCGCTCGCCGCTGCCAGGCTCTGGCTGGGCGACAACGGCTCGATGATCACCGCCGCAGTACTCGCGGTGCTCGGCGTGCTGCTCCTCTACTCGGCTATCGGCGGTTTGCTGCAGCTTGCGTGAGCGTGCCCTGTGACCATCTCTGACCACGCGATCTGTGTCGCACCGAGGGATGAACTGGCGTGTGTGTCGCGCGATAGACCTACGCTGAACTTGGTCGGCGCGCCGCGGACGAGGCTGAAGGCTGCTCGATCGAGAATTTGTTGACGCGCTTGATCTGCGCACAGGACGTGATCGAGAAGTCGATCTTCAGCCCGCGCGTCACCTTGATTCCGTACAAGGCGGGCTCTCGGCCTTACGCTCCCGCAGAACACCTCGGCGTTGTGAACGATCATGTGGGTGATCATCTCGCCAAGGTGGAGGCGGCCTACGCCGCGCGCGAATCACGGAGATCCTAACGATTTCTCCGCCTCGTGTAATGTCCTAAGTCACCGTCGGTACTGGACTCATACCTGACAGGAGGTTCGGCGTGTCCTCGGATCCGGGCTTCGTCGCGTACGTCTGCGACCAGGCCGGCGATGCCGGCGAAGTCACCTCGCGCAAGATGTTTGGCGAGTGGGCCATCTACTCCGATCACAAGGTCGTCGCCCTCGTGTGCAACGACCAATTGTTCGTTCGACCGACTGAGGCCGGACGAGCGTTCATCGGAGAACCCGTTGAATCACCGCCGTATTCCGGCGCCAAGCCGCACTTTCTCATCGAGGATCGCCTGGACGATCGGGTATGGCTGACTGAGCTGATCCGTCTGACGGAGCACGAGCTTCCTGCTCCCAAGCCGAAGAAGAGGAAGTCCAACTGAGTCTGTGAACGGAGGCCGCATGTCTGAACCGATCAATGACCTGCCAGAGGGATTATCGAGCCCTGCTCGCCGAGCACTCACCCGGGCCGGCATCACGCAGCTCGAGCAGCTGACGCAGGTTCGCGAGTCTGAGTTGTACCGCCTGCATGGAATGGGCGCGAAGGCGATCGGGCAGATTCGGGTTGCACTGGCTGCACGGGGCCAGGGTCTGGCTGAGGAAGTGGATCGCTAGGCGTCGAAGACCGTGCCCGACGCCGGTCGGCCGGCAGGTGAGCAATCGACAGATTGGACGCAATCATGCTCGTGGTAGACGACGCGCAGGCTCTCGAGCGCAGGCTGTCGCAACTCGTTGCCAAGTACGATTCACGCCGTGACACGAATTCGGTACGCTTCGCCCTCGTGTCGCCTAGCCGCGACTGGCGCTGCGAGTGGTCGTCCTCGGACTCCACTTCGCAGTACTTCATCGCGAGCACGACCAAGCTCTACGTGACCGCGCTCATCATGCAGTTACGCAGCGAAGGCCGGCTTGATCTGGATGCCCCCGTCGTGGACTACTTGGATTCCTCGATCATGTCGGGCATCCACGTGCTGAAGGGCACGGACTCCGGCAACCGGATCACCGTCGCTGAGCTGCTCAGTCACACCTCCGGTATCGCAGACTACTTCGAGCAGCGCCGCCGCGACGGCTCCACGCAGATAGGGGACGCTCTGCGCCAGGACTTCGGCTGGACGTTCGACGACGTGCTGCGTATCACCAAGGAGCAGCTGTCGCCCAAGTTCGCGCCATCGACTCCCGGCAAGGCGTTCTACTCGGACACGAACTTCCAGCTGCTGGGCGCTGTCGTCGAGGCCCTCACCGGCAGCACGTACGAGGACGCGCTGCAGGAACGCATACTCGGCCCGCTCGGCCTCGCCGACACCTACCCGTTCACACGGGAGACCATCGACCGCTACGGGAGTGTCGCTGCGATGCTCTACGGCGAGCGGCCTGTGGCCATCCCGCAGGCCATGGCTTCGGTACGGGCGGACGGCGGCATCGTCTCAACAGCCCTGGACGGCATCACGTTTCTCCAGGCCTTCATGACAGGTCGCCTGTTCCCGACTGCGTACCTGGACGAGATGCAGGAGACGTGGAACCCGGTGTTTCCTCCGCTCGAGTACGGAGTCGGCATGATGCGGTTCGCGCTGCCGCGCTACTACACGCTCTTCAAGGAGGTGCCGCCCATGGTCGGCCACTCCGGCGCTTCAGGGGCGGTGCTCTACTACGTCCCTGCGTTGGACCTGTACGTCTCGGGCACCGTCAACCAGATCAAGAAGCGCAGCCTCTCCTACAATCTGATGACGCGACTCGTCATGGCGTGCGCGGACACGTGGCGGAGCTAGGTGGCACAGGAGGCCGTGAAGGCATTGCTCTCGCATCAAGAACTGCAGGTCGACGGTGACCGCTGCGACACGGTGGGCGCCTGGCGTGACGGCGAGCTGCTCGTCATCGAGCGCGGGGCGGCGCTTCCTCGCCGGTGCATCGTGACCAACGAGCCGATCGCCGGGTTTCTGACCACGCGACTCTACTGGCACAGGCCGGCGTGGTACGCGGCCTTGGTCCTCGTCCCCGGCGTGTACGTGATCCATCTCTTCATGTTCGCCAGCAGCATCGAGACCACGTGTGGCCTCTCGCGCCGCGATGCTGGACCGGAGGCGTGTCACGAACATCGGTGCGTCCTTCGCTTTCGCGGCCGGACTTCTCATCGCCGCAAGCGGTGGTTCCTCCAACGCGATCTGGGTGGCAGCGGGATGCGCTCTCATGCTCGCCGGTGTCGCATGGTGGGCCATCGGGACCAGGTTGCTGCGAGTGACGAGAGTGGAATCAGGTTACGCGTGGATCAAGGGAGCGCATCCGGACTACCTGACGTGCCTGCCGCCGTGGCCCGGTTCACCTGACCAGCGCGTCGAGCGGACGGCTTCAGCGCTAGACTGAAACACGGCATGGGACCCTCTCATGCCAACACCTTTGGCAGAGCGAGGGCTGCTCGGAGGGCGGTGCATTCATTGGGGGAGTCGGTCAGCAACACCAAGCAGCGCATGCCTGGTCCAGACAAGGCCAGCCTGGTTTCCTATGTCCTCATCGCATACGCCGTCACCTGGGCGTTGTGGATCCCGCCGCTGGTCTACTCGGCTTCATCAGGCTGGGCGCTTCCAACCCTCGACCGGGGATTCGGCGCGTGGGCCGCGCTCACACCGCTGCAGCTTGGGATGGGAGTGTGCTTCCAGCTAGCGGTCTACGGGCCGGCGCTCGCCGCGCTCGTGGTTCTGCTGCGCGGACGCGATCGCGGTGAGCTGAGGTCGTGGGCGAGATCCATCGTCAGGTTCAGAGTCGCTCCCGGCTGGTACGCGTTCGTACTGCTCGCGCCGCTGGCCTTGGCCGCGCTCGTCACGGCACTGAGCCTCGCCCTGGGAGGGAAGCTGGTGGTTGGAGGCCTCCCCACGTTCGCGGTGCTCACTGCGATGGCCGTGACTCAGGTTCTCACGAGTGGGATGGAGGAGCCCGGGTGGCGGGGATTCGCCTTGCCGCTCTTGCAGCGCTCGCATTCCGCAGAGAACGCCAGCTGGTATCTGGGTCTCATCTGGGCGGGCTGGCACTTGCCCTACATGCTGTACCTGTACCGCGGCATGCCAGCGTGGCAGCTGCCGCTCGTTCTTGCCGGCTTCACCATGAGCATCATCGCAATGGGCTACGTACATGCGTGGCTGCACAACTCCGCTGAGAGCACCGCGATGAATGTGCTTCTGCACGGTTGGTGCAACGTGACGAACGCGGTGGTGGCGTTGGTCGTGCTGAGCCCGATGGTCCCGTTAGCGACCGCGGGCGTGACGTGGTTGTTCGTCGCCTGGCTGTTCAGGAGATATGGCAAGCAGACGCTGAGCACGTCCGCGCACGCCTAACGAGCCTGCTCCAGGCTCTCGACGATGCCGCGGTACTTCTCGTGGATGAGCTGCCTGTCGAACTCGTCGAAGTCGGCGAGCATCGCGTCCTTCTCGGCGTCCGTGAAGTATTCGAGGCACGGCTTGAAGAAGTGCCGGTCCTCCTTCGCGATGTGAACCGGGTAGAACTCAACCAGCTCGCGCACGCACGATTCAATCTCGCCGAGCGCCGCGACGTCGCCGGATCGGTACCGGGTGTTGGCTTCGACGAGGCTGCGGGTCATCGATCGTCCGCGCACGTGATCCTCCACGAGTCCCGCCATGACGCCGGCCAGCTCGTCGTCGAGAGGCTTGTCGGCGAGCCGTCGGAAGAGGATGTCCTCCTCCTTGCCGTGGTGACAGCGGTCGGCGTACGTCCGGATGAAGTCGACTGCCGTGTCGATGACGGCGGGGTCCACGGTTCGCGTCTCGGCGATCACGCCGAGCTGCGTTTCGAGGATCGCGAGCATCCGCTCGATGACTCGGTGCTCCGCCATGAGCGGACCCGCCGGTGAGTGTGCTGCCATTGCGGCCTCCTCGGGCTGTTGGTTGGACTGAGTAGCGGCCGCGTGGCGCTAGTCGGCGTAGTCGTCCTGCACTTGGCCTTTCGGAACGAACAGCGGCCTGACTTCGACTCCGCCTTCGCGGGTCGCAGGATGGAGTGCGGCGATCTGTACGGCAACGTCGATGTTCGGCGCCGCCACCACGTAGAAGGCTGACACCGTCAAGTCGGACTCGAGCAGCGTCCCGCTGCGGATCTCGTCGCCTTGCGCCGTCATCGCCGCCGTACTCGGGTCAAGGGCGAATCCCCGCTCCTTAGGGAAGTAGCTCCCGCCCAGCACCTTTCCGCCCAGGGACTTCGCCTTCGCGGGGTAGTCGTCGATCGCTGCCAGGTACTCGGCAGACAAGGCGTTTGGGTCCGCAGGCGCCGGCGCGTAGACGATCATCCCGTACTGGGGCATCGGAGCGCTCCCTTCGGTTGGAGTCAGACCGTTTGTCTCCACAGTCGGCGCCGAGCAAACAGGTGCATCGAGCGGACGGCGCAAACACCCGTATGATGTAGGCCGCGCGCCACGTTCCAGCGCATCGCCGCCGCTCATGCGCCACGCTCGACCTCGTTCGCCAGATGACAGTCTTCGATTGAAAGTGACGACATGCAGGACGACGCAACTCACGTGGACACGCAAAGACCGCCCGACCACTCCGCGCTACCCGTGGTCGTGGCATTGGCAACCATGGTCGTATGGGGCGGCACTCCGTTGTTCTCGAAGGTCGCCGCCGAGCAGATCGATCCGCTGCTCGTCGGGATTCTGCGCACCGTGCTCGCGGGCTGTCTCGCGCTCCCGCTGGCGTTGCTCATGCGCCAGCCCCTGCCGTCGGACACGCGCGGCCGGCAGCTCCTGGCGTTCTCGGGATTCGCTGCGTTCATCGCGTTCCCACTCATGTACACGGTGGGGCAGCACGCCACCTCCGCGCTGCACGGGGCTCTCATCCTCGCGACGCTTCCCGTGTTCACGAGCTTGTTCGGGACGCTCGTCGAGCGACGTCGGGTCTCACGGACCTGGATCGCGGGATGCACGCTTGCGCTCGCCAGCGAGGCGATCGTGATCGTGTGGCGCACGGCCGGTGCCTCGGCCGGCTCGAGTCCGTCGGGTGATCTGGTCGTGCTCGCATCATCTGCTGTCTGTGCGATGGGATACGTCGCCGGCGCACGCTTGTCTCAGCGCGGCTACGCAGCCGTACCGACGACGCTGTGGGGCGTGTCGTTCTCGGCGATCCTGCTGCTCCCGCTCATGGCGTGGTCACTCGCGCGCACGGGCATTCCGCACGCCGGCGCGGCGGCTTGGGCGTCGCTGCTCGTGCTGGCCCTGCTCACGTCGGTGCTCGGCTACATCGCGTGGTATTGGGCGCTGGCCAAGGGCGGGATCAGTCGTATCGCCTCGATCCAGTTCACCCAGCCGCTCTTCGGTATCGCGCTGGCGGCGGTGGTACTTGGCGAACGGCCTGCGCCCGTGATCGCAGTGGCTGGGGTGGGCATCCTGCTCGGCGCCTGGCTGGTGCTGCGTGCTGGGGCGGCTCCGGCTGTCGTGGCGCGGCGCCAGAGGCTGACGGGGGCGCAACGAAGCACCTGCTGCGGGAACTAGTCACGTTGTCGAGGAGCTCACGATTCGGGAGGCCGACAATGGCAGACAAGCTGAACGGGAAGTCCGGGAAGGCGGCCGAGCCGGTCCTACTTTCTGGCGGCAACCCTCAAATCGCTAAGGCTGACGGCGATGCTCCCGTGCAGGCCTATATCGCCGCCATGCCGGGCTGGAAGAGAGACGTCGGCCGGCGGTTGGACGCGATCATCGTTGCGGCGGCCCCGAACGCGCGAAAGGCGGTGCGCTGGAATTCGCCCTTCTACGGCATGGAGGGACGGGGCTGGTTCCTCAACTTCCACTGCTTCGCGAAGTACGTGAAGGTGGCGTTCTTCAACGGAACTTCGCTGGAGCCGCTGCCGCCGGTCGAGTCGAAGGACGAGAATGTCCGCTATCTCAACATCTACGAGGACGGCCAGTTCGATGAGGCGCAGTTCGCTGAGTGGGTGAAGCAGGCCAGCGAGTTGCCCGGGTGGGGCACGACGTGACGAGGTGTGGCACCGGTGTGCAGTGACGCCCAGAGCTAGTCGTCGATGGTTGCCAGTCCCTGACGTTCCAGCTCGGCCAGATGGTCCCTCATGGCCTGCAGTACTTCGGGGGGATGGCCCTCCCAGCCCTCTGCCTCGCCGACGACCCGCAGCGGTTCTCGGGTTCGGTATGACTTGGTGGGGTTGCCGGGGAAGCGCTTGTTGGTCAGGTTGGGGTCGTCCTCGAAGGGGCCGGTGGGTTCGACGATGTAGATCCGGCCAGTGCCCTCGCCCTTCGCCAGTTCCGCTCCCCAGACGGCGGCATCCAGGGTGGCAGTGAAGTAGATGTTGTTCGACACCCTGTTATCCTCGAAGTTGGAGCCGTACCCAGGAACGAGCAGGTCGCCCACCGCCAGAACGGACTTGGTCCCGTGGTAGAAGGGACCCTCGACGTGGTCGCAGTGCTCGAAGGTGACGGGAATGTGGGCGCTGTCGTCCTCCATGACTCATCTCCCTACTCGTACCTGGCGGACATTCTAGCGGACATGTTGGGCGCGGTTGGCCGTCGACGAGAGACGTGCTGCTCACAGTGAGCATCATGTTGGCGACCAGCGAGGTCAGCACATGCGCCCACAGCACAGACGACCGTGCGATCGGCATGGAGTGAAACCGCCCGAAGACTCCGCGTCTGCATGTCCAAGAAGAGGCGGTATGCGGTGTAGGCGACGCCCGAAGCAACCGTTATGAGCAGAATGCCGGGCAGCAGGTAGTTCACATAGGAGGAGTCTGACCCCGTGTTGATCGCGCCGCCGAACACGAAGACGAACAGCAGCAGGAATGCGATCGGCATGATCGTGGTCGTGATGATGGTGTCCAGGCTGCGCGTGATATGACGCAGGGATCGTCCCGTCAGAACGGCGGTATCGCCGAAGAAGTGCGTGTTCATCGTGCTTTCCTCACTCGTCCGCGCCGTGCTGTCGGCACTCCCGGCTTCGCCGTCATGGCCGCCAGCGCCGACGATCGCGAGGAAGATGTCCTCGAGGGTCGGCTGCTTCTCAACGTACTCGACCTTGGCGGGCGGCAGCAGCAGCTTCAGCTCGGCGAGGGTGTCGTTCACGATGATCCGACCCTCGTGGAGGATCGCGATTCGCTCGGCGAGATGCTCGGCCTCGTCTAGAGCCTGCGTCGTGAGCAGCACCGTCGTGCCGCGCTCGGTCGAGCTCGCTTGACCGTCCGCCACACTTCGACGCGCGCCTGGGGATCGAGCCCGGTCGTCGGCTCGTCGAGAAAGATGACCGGCGGATTCCCGATGAGGCTCATCGCGATATCGAGACGGCGACGCATGCCGCCCGAGTACGTCGACACCTTGCGCGCGGCCGCGTCGGTCAGCGAGAAGCGCTCGAGCAGCTCGTCCGCGATCGTGCACCGGGTTCTGTGAGGTGCCGCAGCCGGGCGACCAGCACGAGGTTCTCCCGCCCGCTGAGGATTTCGTCGACCGCCGCGAACTGCCCGGTGAGGCTGATGGACTCACGCACGTTCGGCGCCTGCGTGGCGACATCGAAGCCGTCGACGCTGGCGGTACCCGCGTCGGCCTTGAGCAGCGTCGACAGGATGTTCACGACTGTCGTCTTGCCCGCCCCGTTCGAGCCGAGCAGGGCGAAGATGCTGCCCCGCGCCACGTCGAAGTCCACGCCGCGCAGCACCTTCAGTTCCTTGTACGACTTCTCGAGGCCCTGCACGCGGATCGCTGCATCCGTGGTCATTGCTGCTCGCCTCGCTCCGCATCCTCGATCGACTTGATCAGGCGCGCGCGTTCCTTGTCGATCCACTGCGTGCCGTTGTACGCATGGGCGAACGTCTCGGCGAACTCGACCGGGTCCTCGCCGACGATCGCGCGCACCGGTGTGCCGTCCGCGGCGGCGCGCTCCCAGAGCTCGACGATGGTCGCCCATCATCGTCATGAGGGTGTCGCCGTCCGTCGATGCCCCCGTAGTACATGAAGTACCGCTCGCAACGCCTTCGCGGCCGTGCCGTACGGCTCGGGAAGCGCATCGATGCGCGCCTTGTGCCGCTTGTACTGCTTCTTCTGCTCGAGCGACCCGGTGACGGCTTCGATCCAGTTGGCCATGATTAGTCCTCTCCTTCGTGTAGCTGTTCGAGTACGCTCTGTGAGGAAGCTCCAGGTCCTCCAGAACTCTTCGAGATACGCCCGTCCCTCGAACGTTCAGCGAGTACACCTTGCGCGGCGGCCCCTTCTCGGACGGGTGCTTCTCAACGTCGACGAGGCCTCTCTGCTCGATCCTGACGAGCAGCGCGTAGACGGTGCCCTCGGCGATGTCCGAGAAGCCCATCTCCCGCAACCGCGCCGTGATCTCGTAGCCGTAGGCGGGCCGTTCCGTACAGGATCGCGAGAACGATGCCCTCCAGCGTGCCCTTGAGCATCTCCGTCATCTGTTTGCCCACGGAACGCCTCCTCGAGCTACTGAGCACTACTAGCTACTGGTACATAGTAGCACAGAGTAGTCAGTGAGGCAAGCCCCACTTGTACGGGAGTTCGCGAGTGCCAGCATCTAGCGGTGGGGACAACCGGAGGTGAACGCACGCATGAAGAACAGCGAGTGCATCATCGAGCAGTATCGCGGCGACACGCTGGTACGTTCCTTCACCCCCACAGGCGACCAGACCTGGCCGTGGAGCATGAACGTGAACGGCAAGAGCTACCTGAGGACGAATGGGTGGGTCCTCTCGAAGATACTGCCGACGCTGGTCGAAGGGTCCCCGATCACGACACGAGTCATCCCGAATGATGCAGGGAGCTCAACCGACCCCGGCTAGTACTCGCCCTTGATCACGAAGAACGAGCCCCGGATCGTACCGGCGAGCTTGGACTTCTGCCGGGCGAACTTGAACTTCTCGGCGAGCTCCTTGGGCACGTCCATTCCTTCGGAGAGCTTGAAGCCGACAGCGCGCTTCTTGGGATTGTCGATCGTGTACATCACGTTTACCGCGAGACCGTCCTCGTAGAACACGTAGGCCATGCGGATTCCCTCCACCTCGAAGCGTGACGTCTCCAAAGGCTTCGCGGCGAACTCGATGTCACGCTCCTCTTTGAGGATCCGGTTGACGTAGTCGAGTGTGTCCTGGCTCTCGCTGGCCGGCACGACCGTGAACGCGTGCTTGTACTTGTTCATGAAGTACCGCGCCTCATTGGCACGCAGCCCGGCAAGTGCCTCCGCCACGGGCGAGGACTCCAGGCCCGCCGCGGACACGTTCTCGAAATCGACTGTGTAGGGCACGGCTGCCCCTCCTTCTGGACTTCGGAAATGGACTCGCGCTGTGGTTCTACGTTCCCATTCGGAGGCGGAGAGCGCCGACATCATGACTCCAATGTAGCGAGTGCACTTCAGGCGGGACTAGAAGGATGAGGCCCGACACGGTCACGCGCTGGGCTACCATGGAGGTGCAGGGCGCGCGTCACACGCGCAAGCTTGGTCGGACGCCGGGATTCGGGCACGTCGCGAGGAGAGAACATGCGGGTCGAGGACCTTCGGCGCTACATCAAGAACACCGAGAAGATGGTCGTGCCCGAGAAGGTCGCGACCACGACCATGGGGGGCGCGTTTCTCCGCAAGCTGCCGCTCCGTCTCCAGCGCTACGTCGTCAACCGAGGGGCGCGCACCAACCCGTACATGAGCTTCGTCGTCGAGCCGTACGCCGTGTTCCTCGCGTTCGAGATCGTCGACACGGAAGCGGCCGAGCGGCTGCTGCCGCCGAACTACAGCCTGTTCCCCTCGGCGATGTTCAGCGGCACCCCCGCGCGACCCTGCGCGATCATCAGCGCCTTCAACGTTCACACGAACGTCTTCTGGGGAAGCCGTGTGGAGTTCTACCTCATCGCCGAGAACTGCAAGACGGGGCTTCTCTCGTGGATCATCGGCGAGTACGAGAGCAACACGCACAGCTACGACCCGAGCCAGGGCTTCATCGGCCCGAGCACTTCGCATTCGGTGGTCACGACGTCGTATGCGGGAGAGGTCATCGTTGACGTGGCGAGCGCGCAGTCGGCGAACAGCCTCGCGCTGGTCGCCGACCTGAACAACGGCGTGCTCACCGAGCTCGATCAGCGCCTGTGGGTCGAAGGCAACCTCTCGGTCGACTACGGCGGTGAGCTGCAGCAATGCACCAAGCCGTTCAGCCTGGTGTTCGACCCGAAGGAGATGGCGCGGGCGCTGAAGCTCCCGCTCGACGACATCTCGCTGTGCACCAACACGTTCGGCGGAACCATGCTGGACCCGATGCCGTTCGAGGCGGCGTGCTTCCCGTACGCGCAGCACTTCGTCACGACGAGCGTCCCCACGGCCACCACGATGCGGACCGCCGAGGATCTCGAGCAGGCCGTCGCCGAGCTCAACCAGAAGCTGAAGGCGCCAGGAATGACCGCGTGACCAACGCCGAGCGAAGGTTGGCGGTGTGCCTCCGGTCGATTCCAAGGGGGCCGGGGCCGTCGTCAAGGTCGCATGCGTCGGAGACAGCATCACGCGCGGGACGTTCGTCTGGCGCCGCAAGAAGCACTCGTACCCCGCGCAGCTACAGGCGCTGCTCGGCGATCGATTCTGCGTGCGCAACTTCGGGGTCAACGGTCATGCGGCCCAGCGTTCGGCCGACCGTCCCTACTGGAACAGCGACGAGTTCGCTTCGAGCGGCGCCTTCGACCCCGACATCGTGCTCATCATGCTCGGAACGAACGACGCACGGGGTGACAACTGGAAGGGCGTGGATGGCTTCTCGAGCGACTACCGCGACCTGGTCGTGCACTACCAGTCGCTGGCGTCCGGCCCCGTCATCTGGCTGCTGACGCCGCCGGCGTTGTTCAGAGTCGGACGGAGCGCGAACGTCCGCTACGGTATGGATGAAGGCGCGCTGGGGGAGATATGCGGCGCAATCGATGAGCTTGCGCGCGATCTCGGGTGCGGACTCATCGATGTCCACGCATCCACGGCCGACCATCCGGAGGCGTTCAGGTTCGACGGCGTGCACCCCGGGGCGGCCGGTGCGACGCTCATCGCGCGCTGCGGTGTTTGCCGCGCTCGAGAGCGCATGATTCGGCGCTAGGAAGTGGAGGTGGGTCGGTGACATTCGTGCTGGCGACTATGGCCGTGCTCGCGATCATCTACGTCGTGCCCCTGCTGGTCTACGGGACGGCGAGCGCGCTCGGGGGCGTGGAGTTGCCCGACGGAGTCATCTCCTCGGCAGTTCTTGCTCGGCATCCTGGTCACGAAGCTCGGGACGGCGATCGCCTTCGTGCTCCTGCTCCAATTGACCGCCACGGTGTGGGTCGATCGCTGGCTTCTCTATGGGCTGATCTGGTTCGGGATGTTCGCCGCGAGCGAGGTCGGCGACGCGATTTCGGGCAGGAGTACTTGGCGAGAGGCATGGCTCGGCATCCTGTCCGAGGCGATCTACGCACCGGCGTCCGCGTACGCCGCGTATTCGCTGCTGGGAGTCTCGTAGTCATTGCGACTGGCTCGCCGGACCGCAGACCTGATGGAGGTGGCCCCCCATGGCCAAGCTGGTGTACTCGGCGCTCGAGTCGCTCGACGGCTACGTCGCTGACGAGGCGGGCAAGTTCGACTGGGCCGAGCCGGACGAGGGAGTGCATAGCTTCATCAACGACCTCGAACGTCGCGTGGGCACGTACCTGTTTGGCCGTCGGATGTACGAGGTGATGGCGGTGTGGGAGACGTTGGGCACGGCCGGGGACGAGCCGCCGTTCATCGAGGACTACGGGAACATGTGGCGGGCTGCCAGCAAGATCGTCTACTCCACGACGCTGGACGAGGTCCACACTTCGCGCACGCGGATCGAGCGGCAGTTCGACCCGGAGGCGATTCTCAGGATGAAACGAGAAGTCACGGGCGACATCGCAATCGGTGGCCCAAACCTCGCCGCTCAGGCGATCGCAGCGGGATTGGTCGATGAGTATCAGTTCTTCGTCGTCCCGGTCGTGGTTGGAGGCGGCACCCGATCACTTCCGGAGGGAGTTCGGCTCAACCTCGAGCTGTTGGAGGAGCGCCGCTTCGACAACGGCATGGTGTATCTGAACTATCGCTCGGCAGTGGCACGCTAGAGGGTTCGCCGGACAGGGCCCTGCGACTGACTACGACGGCAGCAGTTCCCTCATCTGCTGGTAGATGATCGTAGCTGCCCTCAGCGGCGACAGGCGAGTCAGCCGGTCCATCATCTTCGCATCCGAGCCCGCCATCACTCGGTATGCGTTCCGCTCCATGCCGTCGAGGATCATCCGGGCAACCGCGCTTGGCTCGGACATCTTGATGCTGGTGGCGGCCTTGTCGGCGGCCGCGCCTCCGGGGGAAGCGACTCCGGAGTTCTGGGAGATGTTCGTCGCGACCGCTCCCGGGAAGACGACGGTCACCTCGACGTTCGTATCGGCGAGTTCGGAGTGGAGACCTTCTGTCAGGAGCATCACGCCCGCCTTGGTGACGCCGTACATCGTCTGACCGGGGACGGGCACGAATCCACCCATGCTCGAGACGTTGACGATGTGGGCCTCCGGACGCTTCAGAAGGTGCGGCAGCAGCGCCTTGCACGTGTGAATCGTCCCGTAGAGATTCACGTTGATGATCCGGTCGATGGCGTCGTAGCCGAGGTCGTTGAATCGAACGAACGGCTGGATGATGCCGGCACAGTTGATCACTCCGTCGACCTGGCCGTGCGCCGAGATGACAGCGGAAGGCAGCGCCTCGACCGCGGCTCGGTCCGTGATGTCCACGAGGTGCGTCGAGACCTCGTCGCTCTTCGCACCGGCAAGCCGGACCGTCTCCTGAAGCCCTGCCTCGCTGACGTCGAGAGCGGCAACCCTGGCGCCCCTGTTCAGCAGTTCGAGCACCAGCTCCCGACCGATACCGTTTCCGCCGCCGGTCACTACCAGAGTCTTTCCGCTCGCCCGCATCGGTTTCGACCTCCCCCTGATCGGATTGCCGAGCTGCTCGACCGCTCGGTCGTGCCGTTCCTTCGTAGTATCTTCTATTTTGCCTCCGGACAGAGCTGCCGCTCTTGGAGGGCGTAGCTGCGGAGAAGAGGAGAAACCGGGTGAAGGCCTACATAGAACCGCCCGCGCGGATACCGCTGGTGCTTCGTCTCGGGACGTGGGTGGCCGAGCGCAAGACCGGCAAACCGATGCTCGCGGCCCGGCTGCTCGCCTGGTATCCCAAGGCGGCGATCGGCGCCGGCGTCATGGAGGGCCTCGTCGCGCATGACGATGGCAAGGCCACCGCACGCCTGCTCAAGCTCGTGCGGTTGCAGGTGTCGTTCGCGGCGTCGTGCGCGTTTTGCATCGACATGAACGCCGAGGGCTTTGCCGACTCCGGCATCAGCGACAGCGAGATCGAAGTGCTTCAGGGGCGGAGGGACGTCGACGAGGCCGACAGCCTCAGCCCTGATGAGCGGCTGGCGCTGCGTTACGCACGGGCGCTGACCGCGACCCCGATCGCGATGGACTCCGTACTGCTCGGCGAGCTACTCGCGACCTTCTCGGAACGTGAGATGGTCGTGCTCGCCAGCACGATCGCGCAGGTGAACTTCTGGACCCGGATGATCCAGGGGCTGGGCGTGCCGCCCGCGGGGTTCTCGGAGAGCTGCTCGGTTCTGAGGCTTGAGGAATACGCCACGATGGATGCTCCCGCGCGCCCAACGTGACGTTGAGAAGGTAGACTGCGGAGGACGGCGCGGGCGTCGTCACGCACCGGGCGGCGTTCGACCAGCCGCGCAGCATCGAGAGCCGGCTGAAGCGGCCGGATGAGGAGGATCATGGGCGCGTCTGGTTCGGGCAGCAAGCTGCGGTGGTTGTGGATCGCACTGGCCGTGGTCGTGGTGATCGTCGCCGCCGGCGTATGGTGGCGAGCATCGAGCGCGCAGGCCGCCTCGAAGGCGCGCTGCTACGCCAACCAGCGATTCATCGAGGCCGCCGCGTTCGCGTACGTCGAAGCCGGTCCCCCCAACACGATGGCCCAGCTCGACGGCCCTGTGGACGAGAGCAGCCCGCTCGCCTCCGCGCCTCTCGGTGCCGAGGCCCTGCTGCCTCCTCCGGTGCCACGGTGCCCCGATCGGCCCGAGGCATACATTCTGAAGGACGGTCGGACCGAGTGCCCGTTGCACGGCACGTACGAGTAACGACCGCGGCGAAGTTCGGGGGCGCGTCTCGTGGGTGCGGTGCTGATGATAGTGCTGGTGATAGTGGTCCTCGCGGCCGCGGTCGCCGACTCGCGCGACAGGGTTCGACGCGACAGCCTCACGGACAACGCGACCCTGCGGTCGTGGTACGACGCCCGCTACGTGCGTCGAGGGCACGAGTTTGGCCGGGAGAGCCTGGAGGAGGACCTGCGGCGAGCACAGGGCATGAGGCGATGGGGCCCGTGGCTGCTCAGCGGAGGGACCGTGCTCGCCGCGCTCGTATTGACGGGCGTCGCGCTCAGCAGGGTTCCGGGCCTCGAGTTCTCGTGGGAGTCACCGTTGCGGTTTCTCGACGTGATCCCGGCCGAAGTCCTCGTGCAGGCGGCTATCTTCTTCGCGCTGCTGCCGATTCTCATCATCGAGGGCACACTGGCGGCGCTCTACGTGGCGGATCTCGACATCAGCAGGCTGAGACGCCTGCTGGATTCACTCAGCTAGCGTGCGAGTTCGGTGCGGACTCCCTCTGAGGGTGGCGCAGAAGCCCGTCTAGAGCTGTATCTGAGCGACGAGGGCATCCCCGCTGCGCGTGATGGCGAGTAGCGTCCGTCCGGTCCGCTGGGCCCACTTGCGGACGTCGTCCTCGAACGTGTTGCAGTCTGCGGTTACCTCGAGAACGTCGCCGGGCGCCGTCTCGTGCATGGATGTGATGATCGCCTGGATCGGCTGCGGGCAGCGCAGCCCTCTGGCGTCGAGTTGCTTGGTGGCCATCTGTCGTCCCTTCCGAGAATCCCGTTGCGATGTGCGTGCGCTAGCGGGTGTGTGTGGTTGTAGCCTCGAATCAAACCATTCTGCACACTCCGTGCCACGAAGGACGGGGCTGGTCGCCAGGTGGTAGTGTTTGATTGGCTGAGCGGCGAACCCGCCCAGCTCACCATGACCGACAGGAGGCCTGATGCCCGAGAAAAGCGCCGCCGAGAAGGCGCGCATCAAGCCGGGCACGACGATCGCCGTGCTCAACTCGGTGCCGGGCGTTGTCGAGTCCATGGGGCTGCCCGAGGGCGTCTCGTTCGAAGCGCCGTCGAAGGCCCAGCTCGTGTTTCTCTTCGTGAGCACCCGTGTCGAACTCGAGACCCAGATGCCCCCGGCGGTTGCCGCACTCGCGCCCGGCGCCGTGATATGGGTCTGCTTCCGCAAGGGCTCATCGGCGGCGGGTCTCGACATGAACCGAGACTCCGTCTGGGCGGTCGCCGAGAAGCTGGGCATGCGACCGCTCGGCCTTATCGGCATCGACGAGACTTGGTCGGCGTTTCGGCTGAGGCCGGCCCGGAAGGCCGGGACGTCGGCTACTTGAGTTGGACGCTGAGCGTGCCGTCGGTTCCACTCGCGTGGCAGCTCTGGCAGGGCTCGATCGCCAGACCCTCTGCAACCGGCTCCCCCTGAGCGGTCCACTCGCCCCAGTACCAGCCATCAGCCGTCTTCTTCATCGCGGCGATCTGAATCAGTTCGCCGCCTTGGTAGATGTCCTTGACGATCACTGCGTCCATCGGCCACTGAGCGCCGCCGTCGGCGAGTCCCTTCTCGGCGGCCGGGTCGAGGAAGACCTGCACCTCTTCACCGTGTGGTCCCTTGGCAGGTTGTAGCGTTTCGTATCCGGGCGCCGGTTTCCACGACGTGTAGCCCGCAGCCTTGATCTCGTCGAAGAGGGCGGCGGGTTCGGCCTGCGCCGGAGGTGAGGTCGCAGGGTTGGGCGTAGGTGTGGGCGCGGGCGCGGGCGCGGGCGGGGCGCTGGCTGTGCATCCCGCCACAGCAAGGGCGCAGGCAGCGACGGATACCGCTACGACAAGACGATGCATCCCGTTCATCGGGCACTCCCAAGGTCGAGGTTCTCTCGACGTAGGTACCCAACGCGACCCTCCCTGGGGCGTTTGCCGAACGCGATTCGGCGAGGCTCGGCATCGCGCGCGCTGCATCGAGTGCGGGTTTCGACGGGAATACATCAAGGAGAAAGACCGCGACAACCGGCCGAATGGCCGACCCGACACGAGCGACAGGCGGGGTGAAGAGGATGACACAGCGGCCGACCGCAGGCGCGATCGACGAGTACATCGCGGGGTTCCCACCAGAGCACCAGAAGGTGCTTGAGGAGATGCGGGCGATCATCAGACAGACCGCTCCCCCCGAGGCGATCGAGACGATCAGCTACGCGATCCCGACATTCGACCTCAACGGCCGGCACCTCGTGCACTTCGCCGGTTTCGCCAAGCACACCGGGTTCTACCCCGTGCCGAGCGGCATGGAGGCGTTCAAGGACGAGCTTGCGCCCTACAAGCAGGGCAAAGGCTCCGTCCAGTTCCCTCTGGGCCAGCCCCTGCCCGCGGATCTGATCCGCCGGATCGTCGAGTTCAGAGTCGCCGAGAACCTCAGCAAGCCGCCGAAGTAGCGAAGCCAGCCGAGCGGGGTGACACCGTGGACCCACTCAACGTCACCATTGTCGCGCTGCTCTTCGCGGGCGTGGCGCTGCTCGAATGGGCGGACCGGCGGGACCTCGTATCGACGGGGCTGCAGCGGCTGCGTGTCCGGCTCGGTCGGCGACTACCGGCCGGGCGCTATCTCGGTGGGGACAGGGTCAAGCTGCGGGTGGGCCGTCCGGACACGACACTCGTATTCAAGCTGCCGCTGACCTCGCCGGGGGGCCAACGCGAGCTGATGCACATCGCCGCGACTGACGCGGCAACTCGATTCAGCATCGACGACCGGACCGTCAGCCTCGACGAGTTGCTCGAGTCATACGACGACAGCGCCGGCACGCTGGTGCTCGAGGCGTGCGAAGCGGGCAAGCTGGCGACGGTCGGAATCGACACGGGAGCAACCACAGCGCTGGTCTAGCGTGCCGGGTTCGCACGAGTTCCGCGCGTACCGACCACCGGCGGCCGTTTGCGGGTACACCGAACGGGCACGCCCGTCGCTTGCCGCCCGTCGGCACAACGATCAGAAGGGGGTTTCGCTGTGAGCGATTCGAAGAAACTCACCACCAACTTCGGGGCGCCGGTACCCGACAACCAGAACACGATGACCGCCGGGCCGCGAGGGCCGGTCCTTCTTCAGGACGTCTGGTATCTCGAGAAGCTCGCGAACTTCGACCGCGAGGTCATCCCGGAGCGCAGGATGCACGCCAAGGGCTCGGGCGCGTTCGGCACCTTCACGGTCACCAACGACATCACCAGGTACACCAAGGCCAAGGTCTTCTCGGAGGTCGGCAAGAAGACCGACCTGTTCGTCCGCTTCTCGACCGTGGCCGGCGAGCGCGGTGCGGCCGACGCGGAGCGCGACATCCGCGGCTTCGCCGTGAAGATGTACACCGAGGAGGGCAACTGGGACCTCGTGGGCAACAACACGCCGGTGTTCTTCCTGCGCGACCCGCTCAAGTTCCCGGACCTCAACCACGCCGTGAAGCGCGACCCGCGCACGAACATGCGTAGCGCGAGCAACAACTGGGACTTCTGGACGTCGCTGCCCGAGGCGCTGCACCAGGTCACGATCCTCATGAGCGACCGTGGACTTCCCGCGAGCTACCGCCACATGCACGGGTTCGGCAGTCACACCTTCTCGATGATCAACGCCGCCAACGAGCGCTTCTGGGTCAAGTTCCACTGGCGCTGCGAGCAGGGCATCAAGAACCTCACCGACGCAGAGGCCGAGGCCCTCGTGGGCAAGGACCGTGAGAGCCACCAGCGCGACCTGATGGACGCCATCGACGCGGGCGACTTCCCCAGGTGGAAGCTGATGATCCAGGTCATGCCCGAGGCCGACGCCGCCAAGATGCCGTACAACCCATTCGACCTGACGAAGGTCTGGTACAAGGGCGAGTACCCGCTCATCGAGGTCGGCGAGATGGAGCTCAACCGCAATCCCGACAACTACTTCGCCGACGTGGAGCAGGCGGCGTTCAACCCCGCCAGCGTCGTGCCGGGCATCGGCTTCTCGCCCGACAAGATGCTGCAGGGCCGGCTGTTCTCGTACGGTGACGCCCAGCGCTACCGCCTCGGCGTGAACCACCACCTCATCCCGGTCAACGCGGCGACGCTGCCCGGTCCACGGCTACAGCCGCGATGGCGCAGATGCGGGTCGACGGCAACTACGGCGCGACGCTGGGCTACGAGCCCAACAGCTACGGCGAGTGGGAGCAGCAGCCGGACTTCGCCGAGCCGCCGCTGGCGCTCGAGGGTGCGGCCGACCACTGGGACTTCCGTGCCGACGACGACAACTACTACGAGCAGCCGGGCAAGCTCTTCCGCCTGATGACGCCCGAGCAGCAGCAGGTGCTGTTCGAGAACACCGCGCGCGCAATGGGCGACGCGCCCAAGGAGGTCAAGATCCGCCACATCGGCAACTGCCTCAAGGCCGACCCGGCCTACGGCGCCGGCGTGGCCGCCGCGCTCGGGATCCCGCTGAGCGAGGTGCCGCAGTAGGAAGCGAGTGCGACGCGACGTGCGGGCTGCCGAGCCGTGGAGCCGGTGGCTGCTAGAATCGACCGACAGATCAGCACATCAGCCAGGAGGTCAACGTGACATACCGATCCAACCGAAACGGCTTGCGCGCGGCGCTTCTTCTCGGCGCGCTTGCCGGGCTCGTCGTGATGACGACGGCTTGCTCGCCAGCACCGCCCGCTGAGCCCGCGAGCACTCCTGCGGAGACTCCGGCCGCGGCACCGGCACCGGCTCCCGAGATGGAGACCGTCACCGAGCTGAAGATCGAGGACACCGTGGTGGGCAAGGGCGCTGAGGTCAAGCCCGGCGACACGGCGACCATGCACTACACCGGCTACCTGATGGACGGCACCAAGTTCGACTCGTCACTGGACAGAGGCCAGCCGTTCCCGTTCGTGCTGGGAGCCGGCGAGGTCATTCAGGGCTGGGACGAGGGCGTTGCCGGCATGAAGGTCGGCGGCAAGCGCGTGCTCATCATCCCGGCCGAGAAGGGCTACGGCGCGCAGGGCACCCCGGACGGCACGATTCCGGGCGGCGCCACGCTCAAGTTCGAGGTCGAGCTTGTCGACGTGACGCCAGCACAGTAACGGGCGCTGCGATTCCCCGGAGGTGGTCGGCGTGTGTCGCAACATCAGGGTGCTCTACAACTTCGAGCCCCCGGCCACTGACGATGAGGTTCGCGCAGCCGCGACGCAGTACGTGAGGAAGATCAGCGGATTCGGTTCGCCGTCCGCTGCCAACGAAGCGGCGTTCGCCCGCGCGGTCGATGAGATCGCGCGGGCGTCGTCGGTTCTTCTCGGCGAGCTTGTCACGCATGCGCCTCCCAAAGATCGCGAGGTCGAGGCGGCCAAGGCGCGCGAGAGGGCTACGCGCAGGTTTGGCGGGTAGGCGGGCGAAGCCCCGCCGGCGCGCGCGGCCGGACGGCGTGCTGGCGCCGCCGAGCGGTCGGGCCGACTCGAGGCCGAGTGCTAAGGTGAGGTATCCACCAAACTCGTTCTCTGGAGCAACGTGCCTGCGATTCTCGAAGCATGGCGCGCCGGGCTCATCCGACGCGATTCACTGGTCCGCAACGTCCTGGCCGGCGTCGTGGTCGGCGTCGTTGCGCTGCCGCTTGCGATGGCGTTCGCTATCGCCTCGGGGGCGCTGCCGCAGCAGGGGCTGTACACCGCGCTCGTAGCCGGGCTGCTCGTGACGCTGCTGGGCGGAACTCGCGTCCAGATCGCCGGGCCGACGGGGGCGTTCGCCATCCTGCTGCTCAGCGTGACCACGAAGTACGGGTTCGCGGGGTTGCAGGTCGTCACGCTGATGGCGGGCGTACTCCTGCTGTTGCTGGGGCTTTCTCGGCTGGGCGCGATGATCAGGTTCATCCCGGAATCGGTCATCTTGGGCTTCACGGCCGGCATCGCGGTGGTGATCTTCGTCGGGCAGCTGGAGAACTTCTTCGGCCTGCCGAAGGTGGCCGGGGACGGACTGTTCACCAAGCTTCCGGCGCTGATCGCCGCTCTGCCGCAGCTCGACCCCACGACGACGGTGCTGGGCATAGTCAGCCTGCTCGTGGTCGCGCTGTGGTCCCGGATACCGGTCGTGGGCAAGGTGCCGGGTCCGATGGTCGCGCTTGCCGGAGCCACGGCTGCCGTCGCGATATGGCACCCGGCCGGGGTCGCCACCATCGGCTCCGTCTTCGGCGGCATACCCCGCGGCCTGCCGCCACTGACGATCCCGCATCTCGCGCTGGGCTCCATGGCCGAGCTGCTCCAGCCGGCCATCGCGGTGGCGATGCTCGGCGCGATCGAGTCGCTGCTCTCGGCGACGGTGGCTGACGGCATGCTGGGCACCAGGCACGACCCCAACCAGGAGCTCGTCGGGCAGGGGATCGCCAACATCGGCACGTCGTTCTTTGGCGGCTTCGCGGCCACCGGCGCGATCGCGCGCACTGCGACGAGCATCAGGCACGGTGGCGACAGCCCGGTCGCCGGCATCGCTCATGCGGCCACGATCGTGCTGTTCCTGCTGGTGCTGGCGCCCCTGGCGGTCTTCGTTCCGCTCACGACACTTGCCGCGATCCTGTTCGTGGTCGCGTTCAACATGAGCCAGATGGGCCGAGTCGCTCGCACCGCGGCACGAGCTCCCCGCATGGACGTGGCGATCATGTTCGTCACCCTACTGCTCGCCGTGTTCGCCGACATCTCCATCGCCGTCGAGGTGGGCGTCATCCTGTCGCTGCTGAACTTCTTCCGCCGCATGACCGGCGCAGTCGAAGTACGGATGCTCGCCGATGACGAACTCGCAGGTCGCTTGAGCGCCGAGCAGGCCGCCCGCATTCCCGAGGGGGTGCTCGTCTACTCCGTCGACGGCCCGTTCTTCTTCGGTGCCATCGAGGAGTTCGAGAGCGCGCTGGTGCACACGGACACGGTTCCCGACGCAATCATCATCAAGCTCGCGAACGTGCCGTTCATCGACCTGAGCGGGCTCGTCGCGCTCAAGGACGCCATCGACGCGCTCGAGAAGCGTGGCGTCACGGTCGCCCTGTGCGGGGCGAACAGCGAGGTTGCGGCGATGCTCGAGCGCGGGGAGATCCAGGGGACGACAGGCGCGCCCGCGAGCGTTACGCTCAGCGAGGCCTTGGATGCCGTCATCGGATCGGAGGAAGCGTCGTGAACGCAGTAGTCGTGTACGAGTCGTTGTGGGGAAACACCGCCGCGATCGCGCGAGCGATCGCCGAGGGAATCGGCCCCGGCGCGCGTGCGCTCTCGACGGCCGAGGCGACCAGCGAGGACGCCATGGCCGCCGACCTCATCGTCGGGGGTGCGCCACTGCTCGGCTTCAGCCTCCCGACCCAGGCGATGCGCGACGGCATCAGCAAGAATCCCGCAGACATGAAGAGCTCGCCCGACCTCTCGGCGCCGCTGATGCGCTCGTGGCTTGAGGGCCTGCCGAAGGGGTCGGGTTGCTGCGCCGGGTTCGAGACCCGCATATGGTGGTCCCCGGGCAGTGCTGCCAAGAAGATCTCGAGCCAGCTGGCGGCGGCAGGCTACCGCGTCGTCGATGAGCCCCGCGCGTTCATCGTGACCGGCAGATATGGTCCGCTCAAAGACGGCGAGCTCGACCGGGCCCGCGAGTGGGGCGCCCAGCTCGCGACGGCCGCCGGGTAGAGTCCTTGCGGCAGGGTTCGGATAGACTGAATCCAGCGACCATCGCACGCACCGCCAGCGCCGAGAAGGGATCTGCCCCATGCGCAGCACAGTCGTCTTCACGCTCACCGGTTCCGACCGCGTCGGGATCGTCGAAGAGGTCACCGGCGTGCTTCTCGGCTTGGGGGGTAACGTCGAGACGAGCCGCATGGCCCGGCTTGGCGGCGAGTTCGCGATGCTGGTGCTGCTGTCGCTCTCAGCCGAGAAGTTCGGCGAGCTCGAGGGCGCGCTCGAGTACCTGACGGATCACGGCTACAAGGTCACGACGACCCCTACCGACTCAGGCACGGCTGCAGTCGTTCGACGGCTGGTCGCCGTATGCGGTCGAGGTCGAAGGCGCCGACCACGAAGGCATCATCCACGACATCGCGGCCGGGCTCTCGCAGCGTGGTATCAGCATCGAGTCGATGGAGACGCTGCACGTCGCGCGCACCGGTCAGCGGGCTGACGCTGTTCAACATGAGCGCGCTGGTCATGGTGCCGCCCGGGCTGGAGGACGCTGACTGGATCGCGGCGCTCGTCGAGGCGGGGCAGCACGCCAACGTCGACGTGGAGGTCACGCGACAGTAGGGCGGGCCACGGATTCGCGAGCGCATCGCGGAGTTTTATCCGGATGATATTGACTCGATGGTTTTACCCGGGTAATATCCCCTCGGCATCCACCGACCGCCGAGGAGTCACCGATGAACACCCAGTCCAGCCGCCCCTGTATCGCGTTTGCCGGCACCGACGCTCGTGGCGCACGGCACCCTCAACGAAGTCGCGCGCGCGGCGAAGCGCGTTCTGGACGACTCGTCCGATGCGACTGTGCTCATCTTCGATGCCGCCACGAGTGAGCCGGTCGAGGTCGACTTTCGTGGGAGCGTGGATGACGTGCTGGCCCGGCTCGGCGTCGCTCAGCCGGAGCCGGCACCAACTCCGCGATCGCCAGGGCGGCCCAAGCTCGGGGTGGTGGCTCGCGAAGTGACGCTGCTGCCCCGGCATTGGGAGTGGCTGGCTACTCAGCCGGGCGGGGCTTCGGTCACGCTGCGCAAGCTGGTTGAGAGCGCGCGAAAGGCCAACGGCGCCGGCGACCGGCGGCGAGCGGCCCAAGATGCGACCTACCGCTTCGCGATCGTGCTCGCCGGCAACCAGCCGGGCTTCGAGGAGGCGAGCCGTGCGCTGTACGCGGGCGACTGCGACCGCTTCGAGGAGCTGACAGAGCCGTGGCCAGTCGCGCGTGCGCGACCACGTGCGCAGGCTGGCTGCGGATGCGTTTGCCTCGGACGACGTGTGATGCCGCGCCGAGTGTCGCCGGGACTTCTGCTATAATCTCGCGGCGCTCAAGCCGCGTCTCACGCGGCCGTTGGGGAATACACCCGACGACCCTTCCTCTTCGATACCGGAGTGACCCATGGCAGAAAAGAAAGGCTTCTCGGCCGATGCGAACAAGACCGAGCTGGCCGAACGCGCCGTTTCCGACCCCAAGCTCCTGCAGGAGATCATCGATGCGCTTGCGGGCGACGACCGGCGCGCGCGCCAGTCAGCCGCGGCTGTCGTTCGCTGCATCGCAGACATCGACGCGACGCTGCTCAAGCCGTACGCCGGCGAGCTGACCGACGCGCTTCACCGCCCCGAGTCGCAGACGCGGTGGGAGGTTCTCGGCACGTTCGAGAAGCTCGTGCCCGTGGACGCGCGCCTGGTCGACAAGGCCCTCGGCGGCGCGGAGACGGCGCTGCACGATGAGGAATCCGGCGTGGTTCGCCTCGCGGCGTTCAGGCTGATGTGCACCTATGGCGCCACGACCGCGCACCGCTCGGACCGCGTGTGGCCGCTTGTCGACGAGGCCATCCGCTGCTACCACGGTGACGCCGAGTACCCCGCGATGCTCACCAGCGTCATCGAGCTCGTGACCGGCGGGGCGTCCGATGCCGTCAAGATCGCGGCTGCCGAGCGCATGCTGTTCGATTCCGAGAACGGCAAGGGGCTGCTCAAGCGCCGTTCCACGAGCATCGTGCAGGCCGCGCCGAAGAAGCGCGGCAGGAAGAAGAAGGCGGAGTAGCCACAACACACTGAGCTTCGAATCGAGGCCCGTCTCTCCCTGGAAACGCATGTAGCGAAGCCCGGGGGGACGGGCTTCGCTACATAGCGGGGAGGGAGGATGGCGTGTCTACGCGCCTTCAGTTCAGGCGACGCTGACCTGGGTCAACGCCTCCTCGACGCGGGCAAGCAAGACGTGTCCGGGGAGGTTCTTCTTGATGTAGCCGTCAGCGCGACAGCGGCGGGTGATCTGGATGAGATCGGTCTCGGGCTCGGACGAGAAGATCATGATCCTCAGGTTGTCCTGCATGACGTTGCGCTTGAGGATGAGGCACAGGTCGTCGCCTTTGAGGGACGGCATGTTGTAGTCCATGAGGATGAGATCGGGCTCCTCGGCGCGCACGACTGCGGCGACGCCGGCCCACTGCTCGCACGTGTGGACTTCGTATCCCGCCCCACGCAGCAACTGCGCCGTGCACGACAGAATGAATGGCTCGTCGTCGACGAGCAGGATCTTGCAGGACTTCGTGGTCATGTGTTCTCCAGCTCCCGTGGCTTCCCGCCGGTGCTCTTGCCGCCCCGGCCCCCTGAGCTCTTGCTCACATCTATCGTCGGTACGGGCGCAGCCGTTCCCCATCGGGAGATTCCTGATTCTTGACTCGGGTTTCCCCTCAGGCCGTTCAGAACGCGCGCGGGGGCGAAGGTGCCGCATACCGCCTATCGCCTGGCGAGAGGTATAGTGCGGTTGGGGATTGGACCGGGGCGGTGTGAAGCTCCCGATCGGAAGCGAAACCAATGGCCATCCGTGTTGTGCTCGTCGATGACCACAAGATCGTGCGCGATGGGCTGCAAAGCATGCTCGCGAAGGTCGACGGCATAGAGGTCGTCGGCGAGGCCGACGATGGCCGCGACGCGCTTCGCGTCGTCGACGAGCTGTCGCCCGATGTCGTGGTGATGGACATCGGCATGCGCGACCTCAACGGCATCGACGCCACGCGAGAGCTGCTTGCGGCACGCCCCGACGCCAGGGTCATCGCGCTGTCCATGCACTCCGACCAGCGCTACGTTTCCGAAATGCTCGCCGCCGGTGCGAGCGGCTACCTGCTCAAGGACGGCGCCTTCGAGGAGCTCGCGGACGCGATTCGCGCCGTGGCCTCGGGGCAGCGCTACTTGTCGCCGAGCGTGGCCGGAGTGGTGCTCGACGACTACGTACGTCGGATGGCGGGCAACTCCGACACTGCGGCACAGCAGTCCACGCGCGGGCTATCGCGGCGCGAGATCGAGGTCCTGCGGCTCATCGGCGAGGGACTGTCTACCAAAGAGATCGCCGCCCAGCTCCATCTGAGCGTCAAGACGGTCGAGACGCACCGCCGGCAGATCATGGACAAGCTCGGCATCTACAACATCGCCGGCCTCATCAAGTACGCCCTCCGAGAAGGCCTCGCCACGCTAGACGGATAGTCGTCAACGGCGGCCGCTTCGCCTCCCGCTCAATCGCGATGCGCTCCAATACCTGAGTCACGGGTCAGGGAATGCCTCTGCCCATCCGTGTCACTTCCCGATGTTGCCCGCTGCGACCCGCGCCGACGAAATGACCTGTGCGGCACCGAAGCCGCATGGGGGTCGACGCGGGGAGCACGCATGGGCATCACCACATCACCACGGGCACGAGCATGAGCGGTCGCGCCTCAGGGCACGAGCTGCTGTTCGACGCAGCCGCCGAGTCACTCATCATGTTCGATCCCGCCGAGGAGGACTCCATCGCGGAGCTCGTCGAGCGGCTCGTGGCGATCGCCGAGTGGTTCGGCGACGACGCCGTGGACGGGCACCCCGCACAGGAGTGTGTCACGGCCGCTCGGCGTCTTGAGCGCGGTGACGTCGCAGCCATCGGGGTGATCGAGACCGCGTTCGGCGCCGCGCGCAGCGAGGCCGACCGCGCCGTGCGTGTCGCGGGCGGGACGCCGGATGACGCCAGTCAGCCGAGCGTGACGCAACCCGCAGTCCAGGCGCCGCAGCCCTCACCTGCGTCCAAGCCGGCGCGTGCTGTCGCACCGGCTGCACCAGCGACGGCGATGCCGTTGGCAGGCGACGAGGAGCTCCTGCTCGACTTCGCCGTGCGCGCGGCCGAGCACCTCGACGACGCCGATGAGCGTCTGCTGGCGCTCGAGGCCGACCCTTCGGATTCAGACGCCATCGATGCGGTCTTCCGCGCGTTTCACACCATCAAGGGCATGGCGGGCTTCCTCGCGCTCGATGCCGTATCCGAGCTTGCACACGACACGGAGTCCCTGCTCGCCGAGCCCCGCAAGACCGGCTCGGCGGTCGATGAGGGTAGCCTCCCGGCGCTGTTCTCGGCAGTCGACCTCATGCGGGCGCTCGTGGCTGAGGCAGCGGGGCTGAGCGCACCACAAGCCGAGGCTCCCGCTGATTCCAGCGCGGGTACCGAGGGCGATGACGTCGCAGCCGCGGGCAACCAGGCGACTGGCCCCGGCTCCCTTCCGGCGAACACTTCGGCTATGCGAACCGGCAGCGTGCGCATCGAGGAGGGCCGGCTCGACTCCCTGCTCGACGCGATCGGCGAGATGGTGATCGCGGAGTCGATGGTGTCGGCTTCGACGCGTGCGGGCACTGACGCCGCCGTGCTCGAGAGCCAGATCGAGCGACTCGACAAGATCACTCGCGAGCTGCAGCAGATGGCGACCTCGCTACGGATGGTGCCGCTGCGGGCGACGTTCCGCCGCATGGCCCGGCTGGTGCGTGACGTAGCCACCAAGGCGGGCAAGGACGTCGAGTTCGTGCTGTCGGGCGAAGATACCGAGCTCGACAAGATCGTCGTCGACCGCATCTCCGACCCGCTGGTGCACGCACTTCGCAACGCCGTCGACCACGGCATCGAGTCGCCCGAGGAGCGCGTCGCCGCAGGCAAGCCTGCCCGCGGTCGTGTGGAGCTGCGCGCGTTTCACGCGGGTGGCGCGATTCACGTCGAGGTGGTCGACGACGGGCGCGGTGTCGACTTCGAGGCGGTCGTCAGGCGCGCTCGCGAGCGTGGGCTTCTGGGCGAGGATGAGCGTCCTGACGAGCGTGCTCTGCTCGACGTGCTCTTCGCTCCCGGCTTCTCAACCGCCAAGCAGGTCACCGACGTATCCGGCCGCGGGGTCGGCATGGACGTCGTCAAGCGGACCGTCGAGGAACTGCGCGGTCGCATCGATCTGCGAAGCCGTGCGGGTGAGGGCACCACGCTCGAGATCCGACTACCCCTCACGCTCGCGATCATCGACGGCATGACGCTTCGGGTTGGCGAGGAGCGCTACGTGGTGCCGCTGCTCTCGATCCTGCGCTCCGTGCGCCCCACCGCCGAGCAGATCACGAGCGTGGTGGGCCGTGGCGAGATGCTCTCGCTGGGCGCCGAACTCGTTCCCGTCATCCGGCTCCACCGGCTCTTCGGCACGACGGACGCCGAGACCGACTTGACCCAGGCCGTGGTCGTGATCGTCGACGACAACGGCTCACACGCCGGGCTCGTCGCGTGCGAACTTCTCGGCCAGCAACAGACCGTGATCAAACCGCTCGGCGAGGGGCTGCCCGATCAGCCCGGCGTCGCCGGCGGAGCCATCATGCCCGATGGCCGTGTCGGGTTGATTCTCGACGCGGCAGGGCTCGTGCGCCACGCGCAGCGTGGTGCAGAAGTAGCGAACTAGGGAGTAGTACGGATGAAGTGGTTCAACGGACTTCGGATCAGCACCAAGCTAGGCATCGGGTTCGCCCTGATGGCTATCTTGCTCGGTGCAGTGGGCGCTATCGGCTACGCGGGGATGCAGAGCATTCTGCACCCGGCACGCACCATCGCCAACGAGGCACTTCCGGGTCTCAACACACTGCGCACGTTCCAGGCGATGAAGGAGTCGATGTACACCTACACGCAGTCGGTCATGCTCATGGCGGACATAGACGACCCCGAGGTTCAGGCGTACATCGACGAACGCGCCCAGAACAACAAGGACGCCGCAGAAGCGCTTGAAAAGTACGGGGCCGGCACGGTTGCGGAATCCAACAAGGCGCTCGTGCCCGAGATCAAGGAAGCCTGGAGCGAGCTTGCCCGACTCGACGACCAGACGCTCGCGCTGTGGGTGGAGGGCAAGAAGAAGTCCGACACGGCGCTGATCAAGCGATCCGAGGCCGTCTTCAACGGCGCCGAGGATGACGCGTACTACCGGGTGGTCGAAATCCTCGACAAGATGATCGCCGGGGAAGAGGCTCGGGCCGCCGCTCAGCTTCGGGCCGCCGAGCAGGCGCAATCGCGTGCTGCTGCGCTGCAGGCCCTGACACTCGGATTCGGGCTGCTGCTCGCTGTCGGCCTCGGATTCGTGATCACGCGTTCTGTCACCAGGCCGCTCGAGCGCGTCATCGCGAGTCTCACCGCCGGTGCCGACTCGGTCACGAGCGCGAGCGCCCAGGTCGCGTCGACCTCGAACCTGCTCGCGGACGGGGCGTCCGAGCAGGCCGCCAACCTCGAGGAGACGTCCTCGTCGCTCGAGGAGATGACCGGCATGACCCGTCAGAACGCCGACAACTCGCGCTCGGCCGACGCCAAGGCCCGCGAGGCGCAGGAGGCCGCCGTCCGCGGCGTCGCCGCCGTCGGCGACATGGGCGACGCGATCGGCCAGATCAAGGACAGCTCTGACCGCACCGCCAAGATCATCAAGACGATCGACGAGATCGCCTTCCAGACCAACCTGCTCGCCCTCAACGCCGCCGTTGAGGCAGCGCGCGCCGGTGACGCCGGCAAGGGCTTCGCGGTCGTCGCCGAGGAGGTCCGCTCGCTGGCCCAGCGATCCGCCGAGGCCGCCAAGAACACATCCGCGCTGATCGAGGAGAGCCAGCTGCGCGCCGACAAGGGCGTCACCACCTCGATGGAGGTCGCTGAGGCGCTCGCCCAGATCGCCACGTCGGTCGACCAGGTCACACAGCTCGCGAGCGAGATCGCTGCTGCAAGCGAGGAGCAGGCCCAGGGTATCGAGCAGGTCAACTCCTCGGTCGCCCAGATGGACCGCGTCACACAGTCCAACGCCGCCAACGCCGAGGAGTCCGCCTCGGCGAGCGAGGAGCTCTCCGCGCAGGCGCGCGAGCTCAACGACATGGTGTCGGTGCTCATCACGACCGTGCGTGGTGCGAAGGCGGCGTCACGGAACGCCCAGGTGACCTCGTACGCATCGGCAAGCGTGCCACGCGGGCGCGTCACGGCTGCACCTGCGCGTGCGGCGGTCGCACCCGCCCGGCACAACCCCGAGGCGGTCATACCGCTGGACAACGACGACCTGACTGACTTCTAGGAGGGATGAAGATGACCACAACAGCAGTGGCCGGCATTGCGCAGGCCGGCAAGTACCTCACGTTCGACCTGGCAAGCGAGCACTACGGTCTCGAGATCATGCGGGTCCAGGAGATCGTCGGCATCATGCCCGTCACGCGGGTTCCGCGGATGCCCGAGTTCGTTGCGGGCGTCGTCAATCTTCGCGGCCGGGTCATCCCCGTCGTGGACTTGCGGCTCGCGTTCGGCATGCCGGCATCCGCGATGGACGAGCGGACCTGCATCGTCGTCGTACGCGTCGATCGCACAGAGGGCGGGTCGGCGGTCATGGGTGTCATCGTCGATGAGGTGTCGGACGTCACCGACCTCGTGGCCGATGCCATCGAAGCGACACCCGAGTTCGGAACCGAGATCGACACGTCCTTCATCAAGGGCGTGGGCCGTCTCGAGGGACGTGTCGTACTGCTTCTCGACATCGACAGGGTTCTGAGCGCGCGGGAGCTCGCAGATGTCAGTCGCATTGCACTGACGAATTCAACGCCAGACGTGGCACAGGAGGAGGGTAACTGATGATCAAGAACTGGAGTATCGGAACAAGGCTCATCGTCAGCTTCATCATGGTGGCGGTGATCGTGGGAATCGTGGCGGTCGTCGGTTACCGGGGCATGTCGATGATCATGGTCGGAGCAGACACGATCGCCGAGGACAATCTGCCGGCCATCCAGTCGATTCAAGTCATCGACGGTTCGTTGAACGACGTCAAGGCGCAGGAGCGCGGTCTGCTGCTGGCGCTGGATGACAACTTCGGCGACGGTAAGGACACGGCCGAGATCGAGCATCTCACCACCAAGAGTGCGAAGCTGATCGAGACCGTCAAGAAGGAGGCTGCCGACTACGACAAGGCAGCCAAGACCGACGAACTCAAGGCTCTCTGGAGCGACTACAACACCCAGTTTGCAGCCTGGCAAACCCTGCACGACGAGTACATGGCCACGGCGGCACGCGACGAGGTCGCTGCCTACAAACTCAACACCGGCGCAGAGCGCGACGCGCTCGATGCGCTGAACAAGACGGTCGACAAGATCATCGTGATCGAGGACGAAGCCGCCAAGACAAGCATGGCTACTGCCGATGCCACTCAGCGAGCGGCCGAGCTCCTGCTGCTGGTCTGTGCGCTGGTCGCGCTGGTGGCCGCCATCGGGCTCGGAATTCTCGTCACGCGCTCCATCACCAAGCCGATTGACCGGGTCATCGCCAGCCTCACCGCCGGCGCCGAGCAGGTCTCGAGCGCCAGCGGCCAGGTCGCTTCGTCTTCGAGCTCGCTTGCCGAGGGCGCCTCCGAGCAGGCTGCCAACCTCGAGGAGACGTCGTCGTCGCTCGAGGAGATGTCGAGCATGACGCGGCAAAGCGCCGACAACTCCCGTCAGGCCGACGCGATGTCGCGCGAGGCGCAGGAAGCTGCGGTCCGCGGCGTGGCGGCAGTCAACGAGATGACCGGCGCGATCGAGCTCATCAAGGAGAGCTCCGACCGCACCGCCAAGATCATCAAGACGATCGACGAGATCGCCTTCCAGACGAACCTGCTCGCGCTCAACGCCGCCGTCGAGGCCGCACGCGCCGGTGAGGCCGGCAAGGGCTTCGCCGTCGTGGCCGAGGAGGTCCGCACGCTCGCGCAGCGTTCCGCCGAGGCAGCCAAGAACACCTCGGCCCTGATCGAGGAGAGCCAGCAGCGCGCCGACAAGGGCGTCGTGACATCCACGGAGGTCTCCACCGCGCTGGACCAGATCGCCTCGTCGGTCGGCCGCGTCACGCTGCTCGCCAGCGAGATCGCCGCCGCGAGCGAGGAGCAGGCCCAGGGCATCGAGCAGGTCAACACCGCCGTCGCCCAGATGGACCGCGTCACCCAGTCCAACGCCGCCAACGCGGAAGAGTCCGCCTCGGCCAGCGAAGAGCTCTCGGCCCAGGCCAAGGAGCTCATGGAGATGGTCGGCATGCTGATCACGGTCGTGCGTGGCGCCAACTCAGCGGACGCGCCTGCGGTTACCGCTGCCGCGGCCACCGCTGGCAACGCCACTCGAGGTGGATCGGCGGGAGGCCGCGCTCCGAGAGCACATCTGGCGGTCGCTCGTGCCCATACCGCGACGCCGGCCGTGCAGTCCTCACCCGAGTCGATCATCCCGCTCGACGACGACGACCTCGCCGACTTCTAGGCGCCGACCAGACAGATGACACCCGTCATGGAGCAGACAACATTCGACCGGCTGCGTGAGATCGTCTACGAGACGAGCGGTATCTCGCTCTCGGAGCGCAAAGAGGCGCTCGTCTCGGCGAGGGTCGGCAAGCGCATGCGCGTCCTCGGGATTCGCGACTACGAGCACTACCTGCACTATCTCGAGGAGAACGGCGACGAGGTCGTGGGGCTGCTCGACGCGGTATCGACGAACGTGACGAGCTACTTCCGCGAGTCGCACCACTTCGACCACATCGGTGATGCGGTCAACGAGTGGTACGCCGCCGGGCAGCGCCGCTTCCGGTTCTGGAGCGCGGCCTGCTCGACGGGCGAGGAGCCGTACTCCCTGGCGATGGTGCTCAGGGAGGCGCTCCCGTACCCGGATGTCGACATCCGCATCCTGGCGACCGACATCTCTACCGAGGCCCTCGCCACCTGCAAGACGGCTCGCTACGACACGCGCCGGATGGAGCCCGTGCCGCAGGACCTGCGCGAACGCTGGTTCGACGTGCGTGGCAGCGGGGCCGACCGAGTGTGGGAGCCCAAGAAGACGCTGCGGGACATGGTGGTCTTTCGCCGCCTGAACCTCTCGGCACCGCCGTTTCCCATGAAGGGCCCGCTCGACGCGGTGTTCTGCCGCAACGTGATGATCTACTTCGATGACGTCGTCAGGATGCGGCTGCTCGACGAGTCGCATCGGCTGCTCAAGCCCGGCGGGCTGCTCTTCGTGGGCCACGCCGAGTCGCTCGCCGGCATGATCAGCGACTTCAAGTACGTCCGCCCGTCGATCTACCGGAAGGCGTGAGCGGGGTGGAGCACGTCATCGGCATATCAGAGTACGCGGTTTCCGGCGATGCCGCCGACACGCTCGTCACCTACTCGCTGGGAAGCTGCGTGGGGCTCGTGCTCCACGACCCGGTCGCGGGTGTCGGCGGCATGCTGCACGCGATGATGCCGGCCTCGACGAGCCAATCCCGAGAAGGCCGCCCAGATTCCCGCGATGTACACCGACACGGGCGCACAGCTGCTCGTGCAGACGCTGTTCAACCTCGGGGCGACGCGAGCGAACCTGACCGCGAAGGTGGCAGGGGCGGCATCGCAGGTCGACCGCGACAACCTGTTTCGCATCGGCGAGCGCAACTTCGCCGTCGTGCGCAAAGTGCTCTGGAAGAACGAGATCCTCATCGCCGCCGAAGACGTCGGCGGTGCGGTGTCGCGAACGATCTACCTCGACATCGGTACGGGACGAACCCTCGTCAAGTCGGAAGGAACCGTCCGCGAACTCTAGCGGCGGCCGAGCAAGGAGCAACTAGATGGCTTACAACATCCTGGTAGTGGACGACTCAGACGTGATCCGGGCGATGATCGCGCGCACGCTGCGGCTCGCCGCGGTGCCGGTCGCACACCTCTTCGAGGCATCAAACGGCCGCGAGGCGCTCGATATCATGCACGAGTCGTGGATCGACGTGGTGCTCGCCGACATCAACATGCCCGTGATGAACGGCGCCGAGATGATCGACCGCATGCGCGAGCATCCTGCCACCGCGGACATCCCGGTGATCGTCGTGTCGAGCGAGGGCGCGACCTCCCGCATGGAGGAGCTGGCCCGGTGCGGCATCACCGCATGGGTGCGCAAGCCCTTCACTCCCGAGGAGATCCGTGACGTGATCAACGAGCTCACGCAGCGCTGGCCCGTCTGAGTCGACTGCAGCACGAGCACGTCGACGCCGTTCTCGGACCCGTGCTCGAGACCTTCGCGTTCGTCTACCCAGAGCCCATCGAGGCGGCAGATGCGCCGGAGCCGGGGGAGCACCTGCTTCGCGCGACGATCACGTTCAGCGGCGCGGCGAGCGGCACGATGTCCATCTCGGCGCCTGCCGATCTGTGCACGGAGCTCGCGGCCAACATCCTCGGCACCGACATCAACGACCCGGATGCGCGCCAGCGTGGCGCAGACACGCTCGGAGAGATCGCGAACATCGCGGCCGGTCACCTGGCGACCCACGTGGAGCCCGACGTCCACACCGACCTACACCCGCCCGTGATCACCAGGCTCGACCGTGCCGAGTGGGACCGGGTGCTTGCCGACGGGAGTGTTCGTATCTATCTCGTCGAGGGTCGGCCCGTGCTCGTCACGCTCGGACTTGCGCGCTCTCGAGCTCGTGAGCTAGCCAGCGCCGAGGTGGCAAACGCACTCGACATCATCGCCGGGCGACCGGTGCGGGTACTCGTGGTCGATGACTCGGCCCTCGTTCGCCAGATCCTGTCGCGCGAGCTGGATGCTGCTGAAGGCATCGAGGTCGTGGCGAGCGCCGCGGATCCGTACTCGGCTCGCGATCTGATCGTCGAACTCCAGCCCGACGTGATCACGCTCGACCTCGAGATGCCGCGCATGGACGGGCTGACCTTCCTGCGCAAACTGATGCGCTATCACCCCATGCCGGTCATCGTGGTCTCGTCGCTCACTCCCGCGGGAAGCGACCTGGCGCTGGCAGCGCTCGACGCCGGTGCCGTCGACGTCTTGGGCAAGCCCGGTCCCGCGTACTCCGTGGGCGACCTTTCCGTGCAGCTCGCCGTTCGCGTCCGCGCGGCAGCGTTCGCGCAGGTGCGCACGCCGGCCTTGACGCCGGCTCCGGTGCGCCACGCGGTCCTTACGCGGACCACGAACAAGGTCGTCGCGCTGGGCGCGTCCATCGGCGGCACCCATGCCCTCAGGCGGGTGCTCGTCACGATGCCCGCCGATGCGCCCGGCATCGTCATCGCGCAGCACATGCCGGAGCACTTCACGGCGGCGTTCGCCAACCGCCTGTCCTCAGAGTGCGCCATCGACGTCAGGGAGGCGCGCGACGGCGACAGCGTGTGCGTCGGATGCGCCCTCATCGCGCCCGGCAACACCCACATGGTGCTGCGCCGAGACGGAGCGAGCTACCGCGTGCAGGTGCGTTCGGGCCCGCTCGTCTCGGGCCACCGGCCCTCGATCGACGTGCTGTTCAAGTCCGTGGCGCGCTACGCGGGGAGCAATGCCGTCGGCGTGATCATGACCGGCATGGGGCACGACGGCGCGGCAGGCCTCAAGATGATGCACGATGCCGGTGCCCGCACGTTCGCGCAGGACGAAGCGTCCTGCGTGGTCTACGGCATGCCCAAGGAAGCGGTGAGCCTCGGCGCCGTTGACGAGGTGGTCACGCTCGAGCGCATCGCGGAACGCGTTCTCGGGGTAGTCTAGTGGTGCGCACAGACGCGTCGGCGCCGCCGCCGCGCTTCCGTGCCGCCCCGTCTGGGAACCGTGAGCCCGAGGATGCGATGGACGAGCAAGGCCATACTCACGACGACGCGCGTGCGGGTCACCTCGAAGATCTCGTCAACGCAATCGGTGGCGTGATCTGGGAGTACGACTTCACGGCCGAGGTCTACACCTTCGTGTCCGAGGGCGCAGAGGCGCTGCTCGGCTACCCAACTGAAGCGTGGCTCGCACCCCTGTTCTGGACCAACCACGTTCACCCCGAGGACTTGGGGTGGGTCAGCAGCCTCATCGACCAGATGACCGAGCGGCTCGAGACGCATGAGATCACCTACCGGATGGTGCATCGCAACGGCGCCTTGGTGTGGGTGCGCGAGATAATCACGCCGCAGCGCGAGGGCGAGAACCGGCTGCTACAGAGAGGGATTCTGCTCGACGTCACGGAGCAGAAGGTCGCCGAGCAGGCCGCTAGGCATGCTGAGTCCGGCTTCCGAGAGATGGTCGAGGCCGGTGGCCGCATCGCGATGAAGATCGATCAGGTCGGCCGCTTCACGTACGTGAGTTCCGCGCTCTGCGAGCTTGCCGGCAAGACCGAAGCCCAGCTCCTGCGCACCCCGTTCACCCAGCTGCTGTGGGGGGACGAACGCCGCCGGATGATGATCGCGCACCGCGACCACATGTCCGGGCGCGAGATTCCGCGCAGTTTCCGAGTTCACGTCAAGAACGCCGGAGGCGAGGTGCGCCTCCTGGAGCTGCAGACCGCGACACTGTATGACCGCGACGGCCGCCCGAGCGGCGCGACCGCGATGGGCGAGGACATCACCGACCGCGCCGCGTTGAGGCAGGAGTTGGAGCGACGTGCCGAGGAGTTCGACGCGGTCGTCAGGATGCTGCGCGACACCTACGTGCGCGTGAACACCGACGGCACCATCCTCGACGTGAAGGCGGTCTCAAGTGAGGCGTTCCTCGTCGAACTCGACGCGGTGCTAGGTAAGCATGCGATGCAGATCTTCCCGCCGGACCATGCTGAGGAGATGCGGCAAGGCGCGATCGAGTCACACGAGACCGGCGAGACGACGACGGTCGAGTACACCGTCAACCATGACACCACGGAGCAGCAGTTCGAGGCGCGGCTGTTCCCGCTGGCCGAAGACGCGACCGCGATGGTCATTCGCGACGTCACCGAGCGCAACACGCGTGAACGCGAACTCGCCGAATCGCTCGGCTTCGTCGAGCGGCTGCTCAGCCTCATCGACTCAGCAGTCATCGTTCTGCGCCGCAGCGACCTGACGATCCTGAGCGCGAACGAACCTGCTGAGCGGATGTTCGGCTACGGTGCCGACGGACTTCTCGGCCGCTCCGCGATCGACCTAGACCCGGAGCGCACTCCTATCGACGAGATCGTTCGGCGTGTTCGCGGCCAGATCGAAGAGCGAGGCCGCTACGACACCGAGCTGCAGTTCGTGAGGCGGGACGGCTCCATCTTCGATGCCGAGGCATCGGTCAGGCCGATCGACGCCGACGGCACCCAGTTCCTCGTCGTCGCTCGCGACGTCACCGAGCGCCATCGCAACGCCGAGCGCGAGCGCGAGTATCTGGAGCGGCTCAGCGCGCTGTCGGCCGACTTGGTCAGCGCCGAAGACCGCGAGCGACGCCGGCTCGCCGAGGAGCTGCACGACCGTGTGAGTCAGTCACTCGCTGTCGCCCGGATGCATCTGAGCGCCGCGCTCGATCGAGCGCCCGGAGGCCGTCGAAGAGGCGAGCGCGAGCCTGCCTCTGCTCGACGATGCCATCAGAGGAGACGCGCGCCATCACCACCGAGCTCTCGCCGCCGGTTCTCTACGAACTGGGTATCGGTCCCGCGCTCCACTGGCTTGGCGAGCGCGCGCGTCAACAGCACGGGCTCGATGTGACGGTCTCGGTGAGCGAAGAGGTCAGCGTGGGCGAGGAGATGAGTGCCTTCTTCTTCGGACGGCACGTGAGCTGCTGGCCAACGTCGTCAAGCACGCCAAGACGCAGGCGGCGTGGATCAGTCTCGACGTGGTGGGCGGAGACGTCGTGCTGACTGTCGAGGACCAGGGCGTGGGTGTCGACCCCGATCAGCAACGGCCCGAGGGCGTGCCGGGCGGATTCGGCCTCTTCAGCGTGAGAGAGCGCACGCGACACCTGGGCGGGACGTTCGAGCTTGAGAGCGAGCCGGGTCACGGAACCCGGGTCACGATCGGGTTGCCTGCCTGACCGTCGGTCGCCCGTTCGAGCCCCTGCCATCAACGCGCGTAGTCGCAACCGCGAGCCGTCGCGTACAATCGCCAATGCACGTGTGCGCCCGCGCACCCGTGGCACGAGTCCGCTGGCGGACACTGTGAGCCGCCACAGACCCAGGAGGAAACACCGCATGGCCAAGCACACCGTCACACTCATCCCCGGAGACGGCATCGGCCCCGAGCTCACGACCGCGATGTGTCGCGTCGTCGAGGCGACCGGCGTCGACATCGCCTGGGAGATCGCCGAGGCCGGCGCCGACCTCATCGACAAGTACGGCACGCCGCTGCCGGAGTCCACGCTCGACTCCATCCGCAAGAACAAGGTCGCCATCAAGGGCCCGATCACCACGCCCGTCGGCACCGGCTTCCGCAGCGTGAACGTCGCCATCCGCAAGGAGCTCGACCTGTACGCGTGCCTGCGTCCCGCGTTCTCGATCGCCGGCAACGGCGCGCGCTACGACGACATCGACCTCGTCATCGTCCGAGAGAACACCGAGGACCTCTACGCCGGCATCGAGTTCGAGCAGGGCTCGCAGGACGCCGCCGACCTCATCAAGTTCGCCGCCGACCGCGGCGCCGGCATCATCCGCCCCGACTCCGGCCTCTCGCATCAAGCCGATCTCGATCACGGGCACCGAGCGCATCGTGAGCTACGCCTTCGACTACGCCATCGCCAACGGCCGCAAGAAGGTCACCGCGGTCCACAAGGCCAACATCCTCAAGATGAGCGACGGCCTGTTCCTCAAGGTCGCCCGCGAGGTCGCCGAGGAGTACAAGGACTCCGGCATCGAGTTCGAGGACTACATCGTCGACGCCACCTGCATGCAGCTCGTGCTGCACCCCGAGTGGTGGGACGTGCTCGTGCTGCCGAACCTGTACGGCGACATCATCTCGCGACCTCTCGGCCGGGCTCATCGGCGGGCTGGGTATCGCGATGGGGGCCAACATCGGGACCGAGTGCGCGGTCTTCGAGCCGGTGCACGGCTCGGCGCCGAAGTACGCTGGCAAGGATATGGCTAACCCCACCGCCGAGATCCTCTCGGCGATGCTGATGCTCAAGCACCTCGGCGAGACCGATGCGGCCGACCGCGTGCTGGCGGCGGTTCGCACCGTCATCGGCAAGGGCGAGAAGGTCACCTACGACATCAAGCGCTCGGTGACCGGCAGCACGGACGGCTGCGTGGGCACGCAGGCGTACGCCGACGCACTCATCGAGGCGCTCTAGCAGCACCAGGCACGACCCGAAAGGCCAGCAACCGCAATGGCGACACGGACTCCACGCACCAGCGAGCAGAAGCTGCACATGGCGATCGTCGCCGTGGCAGGCGTGCTTGCGCGTGGCGCATGGTAGGGGCCGCGGCATGGGCGCTCACGCGGCCGCTCCCGCCGGGGGCGTTCGTTCCCGCCTCCGACCGCGGTCGTGGACACCTCGACGGCTACCGCGCCCGCGACCTCATCGGCGGGCGTGGCGACCACGAGTCCCGCGGCACCGGCCACCGTGCCGTCGAGCGTCGTCATGCCGCCACCCCCGTCCGGCGGTGAGCACCACCGCGCCGTCCGCGGGGCGCCGAATCGCGTTCCATCTGGGCAAGACGCTCTACATCGCCAGCGAGAACGGCAAGTTCAAGACGCCCGATGCACGTCATGGGCACCAACTACGCGCTGTCGCCCGACGGCCGCATCGGTGGCCGCGATCGAGAACGGCAAGCTCGTGGTGGCCTCGGTGGGGCAGCACCTGCTCGCCAGCTCGCCGGCGACTCCGGGGCTTACTGCCGAGGCGGTCGCTGCCGGTGTGGCTACCCGACTCCTCGGCGGTGCTCTTCGTGCGCGCCGACAAGGACGGCACCGCGCACGTCTGGACGTCTGGACCGGGCCAGCGGGGCGGCAAGCGAGTTCGTGCAGGGCGCCGGCGTCGCGGTCTCGCCCGACAACCAGACCGTGGCCGTCCTGCCCACCGAGGACGTCACGACGCCGACCATCTCGGTGTCGAGACTCTCCGGAGGAGCCGGGACGACGTTCCAGGTACCATCCGGCGAGCCGGTGGCGATCGCGATCGGGCGGGACCGCGTGTTCGTGTCGACCGTCTCGGCGGCGGGCAGCTCGGCGATCTGGTCGGTCTGCCTACGACGGCAAGAAGAAGGTCAAGCTCGTCGGTCGATAATCCAGCGGGCAGCTCGTCGGTGACCTACGGTGAGCTGATGCTCTCGCCCGACGGCAAGAAGCTTCTGTTCGCCGCCGACGGCGACGACGGGTACTCGAGGCTGTGGACGGTCCCGACGAGCGGCGGCACGCCGACCGCGATCTCGGGGCGGCGTGACGGCTACGCGCTGGGCTGGAGCAAGGACGGCAAGGGCATCATCTTCATCGAGGGCAACGCGTTCCAGGGACAGACGACGTCGCTGTGGCTCTCCGACCTCAAAGGGCGTCACCGCAAGAAGCTGGTCGAGGGCGCGACGCTGTAGGCGAGCGAGCGCCCGGGTCGCGTTTGCCGAGGTTGCGGGCGCGCGGCGGCTGCGCTAGTATCCGCACACAACCGAACAGCGCAATCAGGCGTTGACGGGGAAAGTAGAGGCCAATCCTCGCTTCAGAGAGCCGGTCAGTGGTGGAAGCCGGCGCAGGACGCTTCGAATCTCGCCCCTGAGCCATCCGGAAGAACGACCGGGACCCGCACGCGAACGACCTTCGCAGGGCACCGGGACAAGTAGGCCGGGTCGGTGGCATCCGTTACCTGCCGTACGAGTGGGCGCCCGCTTCGCTTCGTCGTTTCCGACGAGGCCGAGACACCCGGGCGCCAAGCGGGGTGGCACCGCGGAAGCAACAGCTTTCGTCCCGGCACGGGGCGACTGCATACGCTTTCCGCGGTTTCGTCGTCTTGTGACCCCATCTTGCTGAAGTCTCGACGACCCGCCGGCGCCCTGCCGCCTGGCGGTCGCGTCATCACACCCGTGCGGCCGAGGAGCGCGGCGTCGCCTACCCGAAACGGGAAGGGCGTGGCATGCAGCTGAACAGCGACCGCATGAAAGGTGGCCTCTCCAAGGCGCCGCACCGAAGCCTGCTCAAGGCTGACGGTCTGACCGACGAGGAGATCAACCGGCCGCTTGTCGCCGTCATCAACTCGAAGAACGACATCATCCCCGGCCACCTGATGCTCGACAAGCTCGGCGAGGCCGTCAAGGCCGGCATCTACATGGCCGGCGGCACCCCGTTCGAGATCTCGACCATCGGCGTATGCGACGGCATCGCGATGAACCACGCCGGCATGCGCGCCTCGCTGCCGAGCCGCGAGGTCATCGCCGACTCCGTCGAGCTCGCGGTCTCCGCGCACGCCTTCGACGCGGTCGTGCTCATCCCCAACTGCGACAAGGTCATCCCGGGCATGCTCATGGCGGCCGCGCGGCTCGACATCCCCACCGTCGTCATCTCCGGCGGCCCGATGATGGCCGGCCGCGGCCCCAAGGGCGAGGCGGTCGACCTCGACACCGTCTTCACCGCCGTCGGGCAAGGTCACGCGCGGCGCCATGTCCGAAGAGGACCTGCTCGACGCTCGAGGAGCACGCCTGCCCCACCTGCGGCAGCTGCGCCGGGCTCTTCACCGCGAACTCGATGAACTGCCTGGTCGAGGCGATCGGCATCGGCCTGCCGGGCAACGGCACCATCCCGGCGGTCTACTCGGAGCGGATCCGGCTGGCGAAGAAGGCGGGCATGCGGGTCATGGAGCTGCACGCCGCCGGCGTCACTGCGCGCCAGATCATGACCGCCGATGCGATCAAGAACGCGATGTCGCTCGACATGGCGTTCGGCGGCAGCTCCAACACGGTGCTGCACCTCACGGCGATCGCGCACGAGGCCGGCGCCGACGTCACGCTCGATGACTGGGCGGCCGTCAGCGCCAAGACGCCGAACCTGGTGCGCATCAGCCCGGCGAGCAACCTGCACATGGAGGACCTCTACGCGGTCGGCGGCATCCCCACGATCATGCGCGAGCTCGACAAGCGCGGGCTTGTGGAGCGCGACGCGATGACCGTCAACGGTCAGACGATGGGCGAGATCGTCGACGGGGCGCGCGATGCCGACGGCACCGTCGTCCACACGCTCGAGAACGCCTACTACCCCGAGGGCGGCCTGCGCGTGCTGCGCGGCAACCTCGCTCCCGACGGCGCGGTGGTCAAGCAGTCCGCGGTTCCCAAGGAGATGCGCGTCACGACCGGCCCGGCCCGCGTCTTCGAGACCGAGGAGAGCGCGGTCGCGGCGATTCTCGGCGGGGGCGTCAAGCCGGGCGACATCGTCGTCATCCGCTACGAGGGCCCCAAGGGCGGGCCGGGCATGCGCGAGATGCTCACGCCGACCTCGGCGATCTCGGGGATGCCGGCGCTCGCCACCACCTGCGCGCTCATCACCGACGGCCGCTTCTCCGGCGCCACGAAGGGCCCGGCCGTCGGTCACGTCTCGCCCGAGGCGGCGGCGGGCGGCCCGATCGCGCTCGTGGTCGAGGGCGACACCATCACGGTCGACATCGACGCGGCGAAGCTCACGCTCCACGTCGACGACGCAGGAACTCGCCGCTCGCGCGGCCGCGTGGCAGCCACCGGCGCCGCGCGTCACCACGGGCGTGCTCGCACGCTACGCAAAGCTGGTTTCGAGTGCAGACAAGGGGGCGGTGCTGTCATGAGTGAGCGCATCACCGGCGCCGAAGCTCTGGTGCGATGTCTGGAGGCCGAAGGCGTCGACACGATCTTCGGCTATCCGGGTGGCGTCGCACTTCCGATCTTCGACGCCCTGTTCGACAGCAAGCAGATCAGAACGATCCTGCCGCGCCACGAGCAGGGCGCGGTTCACGCGTCCGACGGCTACGCGCGTGCCACGGGCCGCATCGCGCCGGCGCTCGTGACGAGCGGTCCGGGAGCGACCAACACCATCACGGGTCTCGCGAACGCCTACATGGACTCGATTCCGATGGTGGTCATCACCGCCCAGGTCTCGCAGGCGGTTCTCGGCACGGACGCGTTCCAGGAGTCCGACATCACGGGCATCACGCTTCCGATCACCAAGCACAACTACCTGCTGACGCATGCGGCGGACATCCCCGAGGTCATCAAGGAGGCGTTCCACATCGCCTCGACCGGACGTCCGGGCCCCGTGCTCATCGACATCCCCGTCGACGTGAGCAAGGGTGAGCTCGACTTCGAGTATCCCGAGACGGTCAACCTGCCCGGCTACAAGCCCACCACCAAGGGCCACAGCCGCCAGATCAAGCAGGCCGCGAACCTCATCGCCAAGGCCCGCAGGCCGCTGCTGTACGCGGGCGGCGGCGTGCTCTCCTCGGGGGCGTCCAAGGAGCTCAAGGAGCTCGCCGAGCTCATGCAGCTGCCGGTCGTCGCCACGCTCATGGGCAAGGGAGCCTTCCCGGAGGATCACCACCTGAGCCTCGGGATGCCCGGCATGCACGGCGCCAAGTACACCAACTACACCATCACCGAGACCGACCTGCTCATCGCGGTGGGCGTGCGCTTCGACGACCGCGTGACCGGCAAGCTCTCGGCGTTCGCGAGCAAGGCCAAGGTCATCCACGTCGACGTCGACCCGGCCGAGATCGGCAAGAACAAGGCGGTCGACGTGCCGATCGTGGGCGAGGCCAAGCCGATCCTCGCCGGCCTCGTCGCCGAGCTGCGCAAGACCGGCGCCGAGCCCAAGACCGAGGCGTGGGTGCGCGCGATCGACGACTGGCGCAAGCAGTTCCCGCTGCACTACACCGAGAGCGAGAACTCCATCGCCCCCGAGCACGTCGTGCAGGTCATCGACCGGATGACCAAGGACCGCAAGCGCATCATCTGCACCGAGGTCGGCCAGAACCAGATGTGGGCGTGCCAGTACACGCACCTCACCGAGCCGCGCACGTGGGTCTCCTCGGGAGGTCTGGGCACGATGGGCTTCGGTCTGCCGGCGGCGATGGGCGCGGCGGTCGGCAAGCCTGACCACCTCGTCATCGACATCGCCGGTGACGGCTCGATCCAGATGAACAGCCAGGAGATGGCGACCTGCAAGATCAACGACATCCCGGTCAAGGTGGTCGTGCTCAACAACGGCTACCTGGGCATGGTGCGCCAGTGGCAGGAGCTGTTCTACGGCAAGCGCTACGCGTCGTCGGTGCTCGACCAGAACTGCCCCGACTTCGTGAAGCTCGCCGAGGCGTACGGCTGGAAGGGTCTGCGCGTGACCGACCCGGCCGACCTCGAGGCCACGCTCGCCGAGGCGTTCGACCACGACGGCCCCGCCTTCGTGGACGTGCGCGTCGAGCGCGAGGAGTGCGTGTTCCCGATGGTCGCCCCCGGCGGCTCCATCGACGAGATGCTCGGCGGTGTGCCGGGCGCTCCCGTATCCGACATGCTCGATGACGACTTGCTTGAGGAGGTGTGGGAGTAGCCATGAAGCACACACTCTCAGTGCTCGTCGAGAACAAGTCAGGCGTGCTCACCCGCGTCACGTCACTGTTCGCGCGCCGCGGCTTCAACATCGACTCGCTCGCGGTCGGTCCCACCGAGGACCCCACGCTCTCGCGCATCACGATCGTGGTGAGCGCCGAGGACACCCCGGTCGAGCAGATCACCAAGCAGCTGCACAAGCTCATCAACGTCATCAAGATCCAGGACCTCGACCCGGCCGACTCGATCGACCGCGAGCTCGTGCTGTTCAAGGTCAACGCGGCGCCCGAGCGGCGTCACGAGATCATCGAGATCGCGAACGTCTTCCGAGCCAAGATCATCGACGTCGGCCGCAACTCGCTGACCATCGAGGCGACCGGCTCCTCGGACAAGATCCAGGCGATGGAGGACCTCTTCCGCGCGTACGGCATCAAGGAGCTCGCCAGAACCGGCAAGATCGCGCTTTCCCGCGGCTCGCGGGACGCCTAGCGCGTTGACCACATACACGAACTGCTCGGAGACATCAGTCAGGCACGACGAACCTTTGGAGGCACACCGAACATGGCAGTTATCTACTACGAGAAGGACTGCGACCCGGCAATCATCAAGGGCAAGAAGGTCGCGGTCATCGGCTACGGTAGCCAGGGCCACGCGCACGCGCTGAACCTGCACGACTCGGGCGTCGACGTTCGCGTCGGCCTGCGCACCGGCTCGAAGAACTGGGACAAGGCCAAGGAAGCCGGCCTCAAGGTCATGACCCCGCGCGAAGCGGCCGCCGAGGCCGACCTCGTCATGATCCTGACCCCGGACGAGACCCAGTCGCACACGTACTACTCGGAGATCCACGAGTCGATGACCCCGGGCAAGGCGCTCGCGTTCGCGCACGGCTTCAACATCCGCTTCGACCAGATCGTCGCGCCCGAGGGCTGTCGACGTCATCATGATCGCCCCCAAGGGCCCGGGCCACATGGTCCGCCGCGTCTACACCGAGGGCTCCGGCGTCCCCAACGTCATCGCCGTCCACCAGGACGCGACCGGCGGCGCGTGGGCGCTCGCGAAGTCCTACGCGTGGGGCATCGGCGGCGCGCGTGCCGGCGTCATCGAGACCACCTTCACCGAGGAGACCGAGACCGACCTCTTCGGCGAGCAGGTCGTGCTCTGCGGCGGCCTGACCCACCTGATCCAGGCGGGCTTCGACACGCTCGTCGAGGCGGGCTACCAGCCCGAGATCGCGTACTTCGAGTGCCTGCACGAGGTCAAGCTCATCGTCGACCTCATGTTCGAGGGCGGCATGGCCAAGATGCGCGACTCCATCTCCAACACCGCCGAGTACGGCGACTACTACACCGGCCCCAAGATCATCACCGACGACACGCGCGAGGCGATGGCCGAGGCGCTGTGGAACATCCAGAACGGCACCTTCGCCCGCGACTGGATCCTCGAGAACAAGGCCGGTCAGCCCTGGTTCAAGTCGATGCGCCGCATCCACGCCGAGGCCTACGTCGAGGAAGTCGGCGGCGAGCTGCGCTCGATGTTCTCCTGGATCAAGAAGGACGCGTAGGGACGCGGGCGCAGCCCGCGCCACTACGCGTCTTGGCGCATCGAGCGGACACTTCGTGCCGCTTGTGCGCCAAACGCCGTCCCGCCCAATGCCTGGACACGTAGGAGAGTGAGATGCAGAAGAAGTACCTGATGACCCCGGGACCCACCCCGGTACCCGCCGAGGTCATGCTCAAGATGGCCGCACCGATCATCCACCACCGCACGCCGGACTTCTCGGCGGCGTTCGCCGAGGCGATCGTCAACCTGAAGTACGTCTTCCAGACCGAGGCCGACGTGCTGCTGTTCGCCTGCTCGGGCACGGGCGTCATGGAGTCCGCGATCGTGAACTGCTTCTCGCGCCGGTGACACCGTCATCGTGTGCCGCAACGGCAAGTTCGGCGACCGCCAGAAGAAGATCGCCGAGACGTACGGCCTGACCGTCGTCGACCTGCAGTACGGCTGGACGACCGTCGTCAACCCGGCCGACGTCGCCAAGGCGCTCGCCGAGCACCCCGAGGCGCGCGGCGTCATCGTCACGCAGTCCGAGACCTCGACCGGCGTGCTCAACGACGTGAAGGCCATCGGCGAGATCGTGAAGCCGCTCGAGGACGTCGTGCTCATCGTCGACTCGATCACCGGCATCGGCGCCGTCGAGTGCAAGACCGACGAGTGGGGCCTCGACGTCGTCATGACCGGCTCGCAGAAGGGGCTCATGCTCCCGCCGGGCCTGGCCGCCTGCACCGTCAGCAAGAAGGCGTGGAAGGCCTACGAGCGCTCGACCCTGCCGAAGTTCTACTTCGACTGGATGAGCTACCAGAAGAACGTCGCCAAGGACACGACGCCGTTCACCCCGGCCGTCACGCTCGTCCTCGGCCTCAACGAGTCGCTCAAGATGATCCGCGAGGAGGGCATCGAGAACACGATCGCCCGCCACTCCAAGCTCGCCGAGGCCACGCGCCGCGGCTGCGAGGCGCTCGGCCTGAAGCTGTTCGCGCCGCCCGAGGGCCGCGGCAGCGCGGTCACGCCGGCGTGGGTGCCCGAGGGCATCGACGGCAAGAAGGTCGTCTCCATCCTCAAGAACAAGTACGGCGTCACCATCGCCGGCGGCCAGGACGACTACGTCGGCAAGATCATCCGCATCGGTCACCTGGGCTACTTCGGCGAGTTCGACATCATCACCACGCTCACCGCGCTCGAGATGACGCTCGCCGAGCTGGGCTTCGAGTTCACCCGCGGCGCCGGCGTCGTCGCCGCCGAATCAGTATTCATGGAAGGGTAGGGGAACCGCATGAAGGTACTTGTCGCCGAGCAGATCGCCCCAAGCGGCATCGAGCTCCTCAAGGAGAAGTTCGACGTCGACGTCAAGACCGACCTGACGCCGGAGCAGCTCGTCGACGCAGATTCCCGCCTACGACGCGCTCATCGTGCGCTCGGCCACGCAGGCCACGCGCGAGGTCATCGAGGCCGGCGTGAACCTCAAGATCATCGGCCGCGCGGGCGTGGGCGTGGACAACGTCGACGTCGACGCCGCCACCGAGCGCGGCATCATCGTCTGCAACGCGCCGACCTCCAACATCGTGTCGGCCGCCGAGCAGACCATGGCGCTCATGCTCGCCGTCGCGCGCAAGACGCCGCAGGCCAACGCCAGTCATGCACCGCGGCAAGTGGGAGCGCTCCAAGTTCACCGGCGCCGAGCTCTACGAGAAGACGCTCGCCGTCATCGGCCTGGGCCGCATCGGCTCGCTCGTCGCCGAGCGCGCCCGCGGCTTCGGCATGAAGCTCATCGGCTACGACCCCTACACCTCCGAGGAGCGCGCCGCCAAGATGGGCGTCACCCTCTACGAGACGGTCGACGAGCTGCTGCCGCTCGCCGACTTCATCACCGTGCACCTGCCCAAGACCAAGGACACGATCGGCATGTTCGGCGCCGAGCAGTTCGCGCAGATGAAGGACGGCGTGCGCCTGATCAACACCGCCCGCGGCGGCATCTACCAGGTGCCCGCGCTCGCCGACGCGATCCGCTCCGGCAAGGTCGCCGGCGCCGGCATCGACGTCTTCGAGGTCGAGCCGTGCACCGACTCGCCGCTCATCGAGTTCGACAACGTCGTCCTCACGCCGCACCTCGGCGCGTCCACGGCCGAAGCGCAGGACCGCGCCGGCGAGCAGATCGCCGAGTACGTCGTGCTCGGCCTCGAGGGCCGCATGGTCCCGACCGCCGTCAACGTCGCGCCGGTCTCGCAGGAAGTCATGGAGAAGGTCGGCCCCTACATCGACCTCGCGCAGGACATGGGCACGCATGCTCGCCCAGCTCGCGCACGGCGGCGTCGAGGAGCTCGACGTCCTCACCGTCGGTGCGCTCGCCGACGACGACACCCGCATCGTGCGCACCGCCGCCATCAAGGGCCTGCTCACGCGCGCCAGCGACGAGGGCGTCAACTTCGTCAACGCCGAGTACCTCGCCGAGCAGCGCGGCATCAAGATCACCGAGACCAAGCGCGCCGAGACCCACGACTACGTCTCGATGCTCGTCCTGCGCGCGGTCACGCCGCACGGCCCGGTCGAGATCGGCTGCGGCGCTCCTCGGCAAGAAGGACCAGCCGCGCATCGTGTCGCTGTTCGGCTACGACCTGGACATGGCGCCGAGCAAGAGCATGGCGTTCTTCCTCTACGGGACCGTCCCGGCGTGATCGGCAAGGTCGGCACGATCATCGGCGAGACCACGTCAACATCGCGACGATGGAGGTCGGCCGCAAGGAGGCCGGCGGCCAGGCGCTCATGGGCATCAACCGTCGACGCCGTGCTCGCCCGAGACGCTCGCAGCGTGATCGCCGAGGCGCCGGACGTGGACGACGCCTGGTACGTGGAGCTGTAGGGATACGTAAGGAGACGAACCGCCGAGACGGTCCTGCTGCGCGGGACGTCCGGCGGAGAGCGGTTCGATTCGAGGGCCGCACCGGCGCGCCGGTGTGGCCCTCGGCATGCTCGCGGGGCTACCGGAGGTCGCTGCGAACGCTCCTGGCGTGACGGCGCCCAGGTCGCAGCGACTCGTTCGCCAGTTGCGTTGATTCTGTGAAGAGGCCTCGCGCCGCGCTTTCCTTGCAGGGCGTTGCCTCCTTTGAGGCGAATCTGAGTAGAGGGCACCAGCCTCTGGCACCTGTCGCAACGAGCCATCAAGCAGGAGGACGTCGATGAGCGACGCCACGCCGATTCCTGAGGATCCGCCGGAACTGTTGGAGGAGCCGCGCTCTCCGAACAGCCGGGCCTGCTCGCAGACCCGGTCGTGCGCGTCATGGTGTTCGCCGCTGCTCGGTCTCGTGATTCTCTTCCTGGCGGCAGCAATCGGAGTCCTGGCAACCGGGGTCACTGCGCCCACCGGGGCCGCGGTCCGCCGCCGAGCGGCAGCTCATGATCGCCTCCAAGAGCGCACAAGGCGCGAACGGTGTGGCGCTGGCTCCCGTACATCAACGCGCTCATTGCCGCAGGGAACCTACCTGCGGCCCGCATCTCGCTTGGGCAGGCTCGCGCCAGCGTGAGTGCGACGGCACCCGTTGCCGCCCTGGATCTTGCGGAAGCAAGGCTGCTTTCTGCTGACGCGCAGTACGAGGACGCCGCGAGCATGGCGGACAAGGCCATGAAGAGCTACGTCAAGGAATACGAAGCTCGCCTCGCCAAGGCGGGCGAGACGGCGGCCACGATCAAGAGCGCAGGCTACGGCGCTGACTACTACAACGCCGCCCTGGTGAAGGCGTCCGCCCTGACTCAGTTGCGTCGCTGGAAAGACGCAGTCGCGATGTTCGACATCTACATAGTCAAGATCCCGACCGCGTCTGACATCCTCATCGACCGCGGTAACGCCAAGGCCGCACTGAACGACAAGACTGGCGCCGAGAAGGACTTCCGAGCGGCGCTCAAGTTCGTGCCGTATGACGAAGAGGCAAAGGCCGGACTGAAGAGGATAGGAGTCGCGCAATGAGCGACACGACAGCAGCTCGGCCGACCGACGCTCCCGCTCCGTCCGTCAAGCACCGCCGAGCGCGGCGCGCGCTCGCGCTCGTACTGGTCATTCTCATCCTCCTGCTCGGGCTCGCCGGCTACCTGCTCTACAGCGCAGTGCGTGCCGACGACGTCCGGCACCAGTAGCAAGCCGGTTGCGACTCGCGGAATCACGTGGATCCGGTCGATCTACGGCACGTCGCAGCTCCCGAAGGATCTCTTCGGTCAGACCCAAGCAGCTGTCCCGGACGACGACGGCACGATCTGGGTCACCGACGTGAACCGAACTGTCGAGCCTCATGCACTTCAGTCCGGACGGTCGCTACCTCGGTTCCCTCACATCGGTCGATCCGTCATCGCCGATCAGCTCGCCGTCCCGAATCGCCGTCGGGCCGGACGGGCGCATCTACATCTGCGAGACGACGCTCGATCGAATCCACGTGCTCTGGCCGAACGGCAAGGACGGCGGGACGTTCAGCGTGCCACAGCCCGTTTCGGTGGCGGTCAGCGAGGACAGGATCGCTGTCGGCTCGGTGTCGGGATTCGCGGTGCTCGACAAGACGGGCAAGCCCCTGGGCGTCAAGGGGTCGCGCGGCAAGGGCCCCGAGCAGTTCGACTACGTGCACGGAATCGCGTTCGGACCGGATGGGAGCGTCTACGTTTCCGACTCCTACAACAATCGGCTGAGCGCGTACGAGCCGAACGGCGAGCGTCCGCTGGATCATCCGGACCGGCGTGCCGGCAAACTCAGCCGAGCTGACCAACAACATGCTGACGTCCAAGGAACCGAGCGATACCGTACTGAAGGGGGACGATGCCCTGCAGCTCCCGCTCGGGTTGACGGTCGACGGGGCCGGCCGAGTGGTCGTCATCGACATGTACGACTGCGCCATGGCGGTCTTCGACCCCAAGACGGGCAAGTTCATCGGCAAGTACGGTGACTACGGCGCCGAGGACGGGCAGTTCTTCTACCCCGTGAGCGTGAGCTACGACTCGGGCAGGGACTGGTTCACCGTGGCCGACGCCTTGAATCGCCGCGTCCAGATCGTGCGGATTCCCGGCTCAAGCGCGGGCCTTGCCGCGGGCGTAGCCGCGACAGTCGGTCGCGCGATGGCCGGCCCGTTGCGTGCGTGCTGGTTCCCGCTGCTGCTGCTTCTCATCGCAGTCGCGGCCTTCGTCATCGTGCACTTCGTGCGCAGGCGGCGGGCAGCGACGAGACCGATGAGCCGGAGCCGAGCGAGCGACGTGGTGTCCGGGTCAGCCAAGGAGGACTCGGCGCCGGACGTGCGGCGCTGCACGCTCGCTCATCACGCCCTTCAGTGCCTCGCGGTTGCATCGACAACTGCGGATAGAGAGTGATTCGACACGCAGGACTTGTAGAACGCTATTAAGGTCGTTAAGGTATACTCGATCTGCCGGATCGCCCGCCAAGTCGGCGGGCTGAGACATACCTGTTGGCCAGTCGGCGTGCGGGGGTACGCGACTGAGTGGCCGCTAGTTCCTTGCGGACAGGAGGTGTACGAGCAAGCAAGGACATACTGCCAATGACTACAAGGGGGATTCATGAAACGAACACTTCTCGTCGTCGTGCTCGTGCTCGCGCTGACCGTCGCCTTCGCGACGAGCGCGTCTGCGACGACAGGCAAGTTCTTCAAGGGCGGCGTGGACTACTACACGTGGTCGAATCCGACCGGTAGCCCGACTCCCGGTACCGCATGGGTAGCTTCGGGCTGTAAGAACCATCGGCGACAACCCGACCAATCCGGGCGCGCACGCCAACTACCTGGCCACGACCGCCAAGTGCGGCATGTGCCACTCCGTCCACCGCGCGGCCGGCGCTGGCACCAAGCTGCTGCCGACCGCCGACGCCTCGTGCGCCGGTTGCCACACCGGCGGCACGGCCATCACGGCCAAGATCATCACGTGGGGCGTCGCTCGAACATGAACTGGAGAGCGGGCGACCCGCAGTCTGCCTGAGTGGGCATCCGGCGGCGCCGGTCCGCACAACGACAGCCTCGACACGCTGTACGCGGACGGCGAGTGGGACGGCATCAGCACTCCGCCGACGCCGAGCTACTCGACCGAACCCGTTCGCGCGCTACGGCTGCTGCACTCGCCGCTGCCACGCGACCAACCCGCACGGTGCGAACAGCTCGAAGTACAAGATCTTCGCGGCCAAGCTCCTGTTCAACAACACCGTTGCCGAGGACGACGACGAGTGACTCGCTGAGCACGGCACCGCACAAGGACCGGCACCTACGGCGGCGACGACGCTGTCTATGACGCCCTCGGCGCCACCGACGCTTCTGTCCAGCGCTTCGTCGATGCCAACAACGGCATCATCACGCTCCCGACGGCCGCCGGCGACATCCTGATCAACGGTGTCGCTCCGGACGCCGCCACGAAGAGCGCGCCCTCGTGGCCGGTCTCACCTGCGGTCGTCCCTCGAACCCGGCGACGGGCGAGGACGAGTGCCACGCTGAGGCCGCCTACGCGATCGTCGACAAGGGCATCAAGGAGAACCGCAACCACGCCACCAAGATCTCTGGCAACGACGGCTCCTTGCCCGCGTATCCCAACGCCGCCAAACGGTCGGAAGCAACAACTTCTTCCGCACCGACAACACCGGTGAAGAGGCTCCTGGGCTTCGGTGGCAACGACAACCGCGACTCGAAGACCGGTCACGTCGCCGGTTCGTTCGCAGCGGTTCCGGCCGATGGCTCCTACGCGCCGATCGCCGGCTGCACGAGCTGCCACGATCAGACCGACTCGGCCAACACCGTCGCGGGCAACTTCACGTTCCCGCACGGTCAGACCCCGACTGGTGTCACGAACGCTACTGCCGTCGGCGGCGGCACCGGCACGATGGTCCGTTCGCGCATCTGGTCCGGCTGGTCGGGCGGCATCGCTCGACGGTCAAGACGGTCACCGAGCTCCACCACCAAGGCCTACGACGGCCAGTGCCTGAAGTGCCACCGCGATGGTGCAGGCAATGGTATCGGCCTGACCAAGTAGTACATCGCTCGAATGACGAGGGTCATCTCGACCTCGTGAACAGGGAGATCCGGCTCCCGCCGGGAGCCGGCTCCCACCTGGGATTCGTGTGGAACCGCAGGGTTCTGGGCGCTTGAGCGATGCCGGTCGCTGCGTGCGCTCTGACTCCGCATCATGCTGAAATTCAGCGGGGCGCGTTCAGCCTCGCAAGCTTTGCCTGGGGGGGCGAAACAATTGAGGTTCGCAGGAGAACGGCTCGGGGTTTCCTTGTGCCCGCGGCTCGTTTCGAGACGAGCATCCGCGAGATGCCGTACTCGATGGCCGCGATTTGTCGCGGGTATTGTGATGCTCGGTGTGCTCATGTCGCTCGCCGTCCGCAGGTGCCGCGCTCGCCGCCGGGCCCGGCACCCTCGTCGATGCCGGCTTCGAGTCCGGCACCGACGGCACGCGCGCTCGACTCAGGCATCTGGACGCTCTTCGGCGCTCCCCGCGAAAGCCGAGTACGACACGCTGCGGGCCAAGAACGGCTCACTGTCCGCCTGGATACAGGGCACCGCGGCCGCCGCCTACGCCGGTGTCATCGAGACCGAGACCGGCGCGATGTCTTCAGACGGCGCCGAGATCCGCTTCTGGATCTACTTCGACACCACCACCACCAGAGCGCATCGTCGACGACATCGACCCGAGCATCAACAACGCCGCCCGCGCCTTCCTCGTCAACTTCCAGAACAACGGGGCGCTGTCCGTCTACACCTCCAAGGCCGGCAACCCCGACGGCTACACCACCAACGCCTACACCCCGGTGGGCACCTACACCACCGGCTGGACCCAGTACCGCCTCGTCATGGACTTCACGCAGACCAGACCTACACGCTCTCGAGCCGCGCTCGAGCGCCGCCGACGCCTGGACGCCGATCAAGGCCGCCGGGCGCCACCGGCTACGCCATCCCGATGCTCTCGGCCATCTCCGGTCACCGCCACCCACGGCACGCGGTGGAGGAGCTACTACGCCGCGCAGTGGTGGGTCGACGACATCGCCTACTCGCCGACGCGGCATCTCAGACCCCGACACCACCGCCGCCCGCCGTGCCGACCGGCCTTGCCGCCACCCCGGGCACCGCGCAGGTCGTCGCCTGTCCTGGAACGCCAACACCGAGCCCGACCTCTCCGGCTACAAGGTCTACCGCGACGGGGTGCTCCTGACCCCCGTGCCGATCCCGGCACGCCGCCTACACCGACGCGCTCCTCATCGACGGCACCGTACTCCTACACCGTCTCAGCCGTCGACACCACCGGTAACGAGAGCGCGCGCTCGGGTGTCGTCGTGGCCACCGTGGGCACCGTCACGCCGCCGGACTCCGGCACGCTCGTCGACGCCGGGTTCGAGAACGGAGTCGACGGCACCGCGCTGGACTCCGGCACCTGGACGCTGTTCGGCGCGCCCGCTAAGGCCGAGTACGACAACGCCCGGGCCAAGAACGGCACGCAGTCCGCCTGGATACAGGGCACCGCGGCCGCCGCCTACACCGGTGTCATCGAGTCCGAGACCGGCGCGATGTCTTCAGACGGCGCCGAGATCCGCTTCTGGACCTACTTCGACACCACGACCACCGGACGCATCGTCGACGACATCGACCCGAGCATCAACAACGCCGCCCGCGCCTTCCTCGTGCAACTTCCAGAACAACGGGGCGCTGTCCGTCTACACCTCCAAGGCCGGCAGCCCCAACGGCTACACCACCAACGCCTACACCCCGGTGGGCACCTACACCACCGGCTGGACCCAGTACCGCCTCGTCATGGACTTCACGGACCAGACCTACACGCTCTCGAGCCGCGTCGGCGCCACCGACGCCTGGACACAGCTCAAGGCCCCGGGTGCCACCGGCTACGCCATCCCGATGCTCGCGGCCATCACCGTCACCGCCACCCACGGCACGCGCTGGAGGAGCTACTACGCAGCGCAGCATGTGGGTCGACGACATCGCCTACTCGGCCACCGGCATCACCGACGTGTTCGGTCCCTACACCGTCACCGCGTCGCGCCGGTGCCGGCGGCTCGATCGCACCTGCCGGCGCCACCACCGTCGCCTACGGCGCCTCGCAGACCTACACCATCACGCCGGCCTCCGGCTACCAGATCGCCAGCGTGCTCGTCGACGGTGTCTCGGTCGGAGCTCCTTCGCTCCTACACGTTCACCAACGTCTCCGCCGAACCACACCATCGCTGCGAGCTTCGTGGTCATCTCCACAGGCGGCGACATGCCCGTCACCTACGTCAACTGCGACAGCTGCCATGCGCCGGGCAGCCCGCTCGACGAGCACGACCACCCGTGCGCGGACTGCCACGTCGTAGCTGACGGCCACCCGGGCACGCCCTCTGACTACCACATCGCCGGCCGACGTCACCGGCTGCACGCCGTGCCACGACCCCTCCATCACCGTCGAGCACAACGGCCGCACGCCCGACGCCGGCGGCACGTTCGTCTGCAACACGTGCCACGGCTCCACCGACCCGCGTCGTCACGTCGGCCATCGCCGCCGGCAACACCGAGTGTTCGGCGTGCCACGACGTCACCAGCGGGCATGAAAGCCTCCACGACACTGCGATTCCTGCAGCCGGCTGCCAAGATACTGGCTGCCACCCTGGCACTAACCTGCTGCCGATCCACTCGACGCTGACGTGCGCGCAGTGCCACGAGTCCACCGACACGACAGTGACGGACGCTATCGCCGCCGGTGACAAGCGCTGCGCCACGTGCCATCCAGATGCCGAGGTGGACCACGTCGGCTTCCACGCCACCGCGGTCCCCGCAGTCAGCTGCCAGAATGTCGGCTGCCACCCAGGCACCAACCTCCTGCCGATCCACCCGGCGCTGGAATGCGCGCAGTGCCACGAGTCCTCCGACACGACGGTCACTGACGCAATCGCCGCCGGTGACAAGCGCTGCGCGACCTGCCACCCGAATGGCAGCGCGCATGCGGCCTCGCATGATGGCGGGGTCGCTAGACCGGACTGTCTGGACTGCCACAAAGTCGAACATCGCCGAGGAGCACGAGAACAACTGCGAGAAGTGCCACGAGAGCACTGACCCCACCGTAGTCGCCGCAATCTCGGCTGGCAACGTGGCGTGCGGTTCGTGTCACGATCCGGGCTATCACCCTGCCGGGTTCTTCAGCGGCAAGACCGACTACTACCAGTGGACCACTACCCCGGGGCCAAGGGACAGCGGACCGGCCATCGGCACTCTAGGCGCCAACCCCGACGAACCCGGGCGTGCACGCCAACTACCTGGCCAACACCGCCAAGTGCGGCATCTGCCACTCCGTCCACCGTGCAGCGGGAGCTGGCACGAAGCTGCTGCCGACCGACAACACGACGTGCGGCTGTTGCCACCTCGCTGGCACGGCCATCACGACCAAGCTCGTCACGTGGACCCCGTACAACACCGTTTGGGTTCCCGAGGTCGCTCCGACCGATCCGCTCTACCCAGTCGGTAGCCCGGCTTGGATGGCCGCAAGTGACTCTGCACGAGTTGCCGCGATCACCAACAAGGCCGCTGCAGGCGGCGCCGCCAACGGTGGCGGCCCCCACAACGACAGCGCTCTTGACCTCATCGCTGACGGCTACTGGGATGGCACCGGCGGCACGCCGGAGATCGGCTACGAGGTCGGCCACCGCTACGGTTGCGCCACCCGTCGCTGCCACGCCACCAACCCGCACGGTGCTGACAGCTCGAAGTACAAGCTGTTCGCCGCCAAGCTGCTGTTCAACAAGTCTGCCAACGAGGACCTCGAGGGCGACGGCACCTACGGCGGCCTCGACGCGGTCTACGACGACATGGGCGCCACCGACGCCGCTGTCGAGCGCTTCGTCTCGAACAACGCCTCCATCATGTCCACGACGACTGACGGCGACATCCTGATCCACGGTGTCGCTCCGGACGCCAACGAGACCCACGCGCTGGTCGCAGGTCTGACCTGCGGTCGTCCCTCCAACCCGTCCACGGGCGAGGACGAGTGCCACGCTGAGGCCTCCTACGCGATCGTCGACAAGGGCATCAAGGAGAACCGCAACCACGCGACCGGCATCGCGTCGGGCAACGCCTATCGCACCGACAACACCGGTGAAGAGGCTCTGGGCTTCGGCGGCAACGACAACCGCGACTCCAAGACCGGTCACGTCGCCGGTACGTTCGCAGCGGTTCCGGGTGCTGCCTCGTACTCGCCGATCGCCGGCTGCACGAGCTGCCACGATCAGACCGACGGCGCCAACACCGTCGCCGGGCAACTTCACCTTCCCGCACGGCCAGTCGGCTGTCGGTGCCACGAACCTGTACTTGCCCGACGGTGTCACGCCCGCTTCGACGGGCGGCGACGTCACGCTCAACGCGAGCGTGCGTTCCCGGCATCTGGTCCGGCTGGTCTGGCGCTCTTGGTGCGAACCGCATCATCACGTCTAACTCACCTGCAGGCCAGAAGGCCTACGACGGCCAGTGCCTGAAGTGCCACCGCGACGGTGCCGGCAACGGTATCGGCCTGACGCACTAGCACACTGCTCGAATGACGAGGGTCATCTCGACCTCGTGATCTGGGAGCCGGCTCCCTTCTGGGAGCCGGCTCCTACCTTGTCGTTATCGTGGAGGCGGAAGGTTCTGGGGCGCTTGGCGCGAACTGTGTCTGCAGCCGGCAAAGAGGGTGACATGCTCGCAACCGATTCCAACGAATCCCGAGGATCCCATGCAGGACGCCCAGCGCCGCGCAGACGCCGTCACGCCGACGAGCCGCCGCAGGCGGCTCGTGTGGGCGGCCGTCGGCGCTGGTCGTGCTGTGCGTGCTCGAGCTTGCGCGTCTTCGGTGTCATTGGGCCGAAGCCGTGCACCTCCTGCCATGATCGCGATGCTTTCCGAGCACAGACGCAGGCTTCGCCGCATGCCGATGTGGACTGCCGGCGCTGCCACGTGCCGGCGGGTGCGCTCGGTCAGGTCGTGTTCGCGTTGCAGCGGCCGCTGCACGCGTACTTCCCGCAAGCCGCGCGTTGCGAACCGTGACGCCGCCGCAGTGCCGGACTCGCGATGCACGCGCGTGCCACGAGCAGGTGCTCAAGGGCGTGGTCGTCGCCAACGGCATCAGGATCAACCACGCGTCGTGCGCCACGACCGCCTCGTGCACCGACTGCCACTCCTCGACGGCACATGGCAGCGCGACTCGGTGGGTTCGGTCCTACGACATGGATGGCTGTCTCGAGTGTCACGTGGCAGTCGAAGCAACGTGGACGTGCGACCTGTGTCACGAGGGCCGGGATGCCGCCGATCGCGTCAAGTTCGCGGCGTTCGCCGTGACTCACGGTCCCAAGTGGAAGACCACGCACGGGATGGGGGACGCCGCCACGTGCACCGTGTGCCACGCGGCGAGCGACTGCGCCGACTGCCATGGCGCGGGCGTGCCGCATGAACCGAACTTCGTCGACGTCCACTCGTCGTATGCCACCGAAGGCGACGCGCGGTGCGCGTCCTGCCACAAGGACGCGTTCTGCAACGCCTGTCACGGGACGGAGATGCCGCACCCGGCAGGATTCACTCGGCGGCATGCGGCGGCTTCGAAGGAGCAGCCTGACCTGTGCACGCGCTGCCATGACAAGTCCGACTGCACGAACTGCCACGTGAAGCACGTGCACCCGGGCGGCGCCGTCGGCAGCGCAGTCCCGGGGGAGGTGGCGCAGTGATGAACGGCATGCTCGACCGCCTCTCCGCAAGTCGTATCGACTCCTTCACTCGGATCCTGATCTCCCCCGCCTCGAACATGAGGGTGGCCATCCTGCTCTACGCGACGATCGGCATTCTCCTGCTGATCATCCTGGTCATCGGCCTCATGTTCATCTTGGCGGCCCCGAAGACCAAGGGGCCCGCACGGCGCCGCAAGGCCAGCAAGAAGGCCAGCGGACGCGCCGCTCGAACGCCGCGAGGCCCCTGAGTCCGAGGATGCGAGCTTGTGCTCGGCGTGGGGATCGTGGTGGTCTTGCTCGGCGGTGTGGGTGGCCGCCGGGTACACCACGTCGGACCCGGGGCTCTGCAAGAGCTGCCACTGGCCTGCCGCGGAGCACGCGAAGGCCGACAAGGGCACGGACCCGCATGCGGACGTCGACTGCGTCGTCGTGTCACGAGCCGCGGAGGAGTCGTCGGTCGCTACTTGACCGGAGTCCCGCTGCGCGCTGCTGCACCTTGCGAGCGCATCGGCGGGCGTCGGCGACGACCGGAGTACGGCCAGGTCACGACTCGCGCATGCAGCTCATGCCACGCGGCGTCGTTGTCCGGCACGACGACCAACGCGGAGCGCGGGCTCAAGATGTCGCACGCCGAGCCACTGGCCGCGTCGGCGAGCTGCATCGATTGCCACACGATGCGCGGCGGGATCGTGAGCGTCCACAACGCGGGCATGAAGCCGTGCCTGCGATGCCACGACGACAACAAGGCGTCGTCGGCGTGCATCACCTGCCACGCAGGGCAGGTCGCCGATGCGACGCGTGCTCGCACGACGTCGTTTCAGAGCGAGCAGATCAGAGAGGTGTCGTGTTCGGCGGTTGCCACAACGAGAAGAAGAACTGCGACCCGTGTCACGGTATTCGGATGCCGCACACAACGGAGTTCATGGCGCATGCGCACGCGAGGGCCGCGGCGGTCGACCTCTGGTACAACGGCGGCAAGGCCTGCGGCCGTTGTCACACGGCATCGACGCCGTCCGTGCACGCAGTGCCATACGTCGTTGATGGGCAAGGCGCACGGAGGCACCTCGGCAATGGCCGAACAGTCACCGAGGCGCCAGCGCTGCAAGGCTGCGACTCGTGCCACCTGCAGTACGCGTACCATCGCCACGAGGGACTTCTGCAAGGACGTGTGCCACTCCGAGGCCGCGATCGCGGCCAGCCCCCGCTGACGCCTCGCGGCTCGACCGTCCGCGGAATCAGCCGCTACGCCCATGCGCGCGGTCGACTATACTCCACGCATGACTTCGCAGCTCACATCCTCGCTCTGGACGCGCGACTTATCCAGCCGGCCGCCGTCTGCTGACGGTGACGGCCGGCCCTCGCCGCCTGCTTCGCACCGCAACCCGAGGAGCATCCCGTGAACACTTCCGAGCACCCGCCCGCATCGCCACCGACCGCGTCTTCATCTTCGACACCACCCTGCGCGACGGCGAGCAGTCGCCGGGCGCGTCCATGAACACCGAGGAGAAGCTCGAGATCGCCCGCCAGCTCGTGCGCCTGGGCGTCGACGTCATCGAGGCCGGCTTCCCGGTCTCGAGCCCCGGCGACTTCGAGAGCGTGCAGCGCATCGGCGCCGAGGTGGGCGACGCGGCGATCGTCTGCGGCCTGACGCGCGCCGTCCCCAACGACATCGAGACCGCCGCCGCCGCGCTCAAGACCGCCGCCCGCCCGCGCATCCACACGGGCATCGGCGTCTCGCAGTCGCACCTGCGCGACAAGCTGCGCATCAGCGAGGACGAGGCGATCGAGCGCGCCGTCGCGGCCGTCAAGCTCGCCCGCACCTTCGTCGAGGACGTCGAGTTCTACGCCGAGGACGCCGGCCGAGCAGTGCCGGCCTTCCTCTACCGCATGATCGAGGCGGTCATCGCCGCCGGCGCGACCGTCGTCAACATCCCCGACACCACCGGCTACACCTATCCCGAGGAGTTCGGCGCGCTCATCGGCGGGCTCGGCGAGCAGCGTCAGCGGCATCGAGAACGCGATCATCGCGGTGCACTGCCACAACGACCTCGGCATGGCGACCGCCAACGCGCTCGCGGGCGTGAAGGCGGGCGCGCGGCAGGTCGAGTGCACGGTCAACGGCATCGGCGAGCGCGCGGGCAACACCGTCGATGGAGGAAGTCGTGATGGCGATCCGCCAGCGCGGCGACATCCTCGGCGTGCACACCGACATCGACACCCGCGAGATCATCGCGCACGTCTCGGCTGGTCTCGCAGCATCACCGGCATCCTGGTGCAGCCGAACAAGGCGATCGTGGGCGCCAACGCGTTCGCGCACTCCAGCGGCATCCACCAGGACGGCGTGCTCAAGGAGCGCTCGACCTACGAGATCATCGACCCGAAGGACGTCGGCGCTGGGCGGCTCGGAGATCGTGCTGACGGCGCGGAGCGGCCGCCACGCGCTCAAGCACCGGCTCGAGGAGCTGGGCTACACGCTGCCCGACGAGGAGTTCGAGCGCGTCCACACCGCGTTCCTCGAGCTCGCCGACAAGAAGAAGGAAGTCCTCGACGAGGACCTCGAGGCGCTGGTGGGCGAGAGCGAGCGCACGCTGCACGAGCTCTACCACCTCGAGCAGATCCACTTCACCAGCGGCGAGCCGGGCATCCCCACGGCGACCGTCGAGCTCATCACCGAGGACGGCGAGCACATCATCGACTCGAGCCACGGCACCGGTCCGGTCGACGCCGTCTACAAGGCGATCAACCGCATCGTCGACGTGCCCAACGACCTGACCGAGTTCAGCGTGCAGGCCGTCACGCGCGGCATCGACGCGCTCGGCGAGGTCACGATCCGCGTGACGAGCGAGGACGGCCGCATCTTCACCGGCCGAGGAGCGCACTCCGACATCATCGTGGCGTCGCGCGAAGGCGTACACGAACGCGCTCAACCGGCTGCTGGTGGCGCAGCGAGCGCACGGTCGAAGAGGAAGCTGTAGGCGCGCGTGACCCGGCTCTCGAACACGGCGGCCTGGATCCTGTCGGGCACGCTCTTCCTGGTCGTCGTGGCGTGGACGAACCTGACGGCGCTGGGTCTGGGCGCGCAGCCGCTCACCTACGACGATGTCGCGCTGCCGCGGTTCGCGATGGCGCTCGTGGGGGCGGCGGCGGTCTGGCTCGTGCTCGCCATCATGCTGGCCAAGGGCAACCAGCTGCTGTGCGATCCCACCTGGTGGCTCCTGGGTGCGCTGGCGGCGTGGGCGATCGTCTCTGCGCGGCTGTTCGCGAACACGCCGCTCGTGTGGCTCGGCCAGTCCGAGCGGCTCGAGGGCGTTGCGACCGTCATCCTCTACGCGCGTGCTGTTCGGCGCCGGGCTGCAGCTGGGGCGATCGCACGCGGTACGTCAGGCGGCTGGCGAGCGCCTTCGCGCTCGGTGCGGTCCTGCTGGCGCTTCACGGGCTGCTGCAGACCGCGAAGCTCGATCCGACCAACTACCTCGTCAGCAGCGCGTCGTTCTACCTCGGGTCCGCCTTCGCGAGCCTGGGCAATCCCAACTTCCTGGCCGGGCTGCTCGTGCTGGCGCTGCCGATCGCGGCGGCGCTGGCGCTGACGGCCCCGGGCCGGCTGGCGCAAGTCGCCTGGTGGGGG